>NZ_CP040642.1:0-451191 GCF_006970545.1 Agrobacterium sp. T29 | reverse complement strand
GCGCTCGCCGGCGCGGTGGAAGAGATTGGGAATTGACCAGAGCAGGTCTTCGAGATCGGGTTCCAGCCGCGTGTCGCCGAGCATCTCGTAGAGAGCATCGAAGATCGCGGTCAGCGCCGACTGGACGACCGGCTCCTCGGGCAACGGCCGCGGGTCCGGCTCGTCCTGAAAGGGGCGATGGCCGTAGAGCTGCATCTCGTAGATGAAGCGGTCGGTTGGGGAGGATGCGTGGTGCGGCTCGAAGGCGTCGTCGTTGGGAAGCATGAGGGCCATGATGGTCTCCGTCGGTTTCGCCGCGCCTCTCGCGGCCTGACGGCGATCCCTGTCCATGCGGAGGCGGGCCAGAACCGCTGCGCCTCGCGCTGCGGCCACGCAAAGCAGTGGGCCCCGCCGGAGAGGTTTTTTGTTCCGCGAGGAGCGCCGGGCCCGCATCGGCCCGAACACCGGGAACCGGGTTTCGGAGCGGCCGATGCGCGAGAAGAGCCGGTGCGGGGAAAAAACCTTTCCGGCGGTGGCTGGCGGCCCGCCCGCCGCATGGTAAGGGTCGCCTCCCGGCAGGCCCGCAAGCGCGCGCCCATCCGGGCGGCGACCGGCAGGGCACCGGCCTTCCCACCCGCGCCGCAGCAATCCCGCCTCACCTCCCCATCACGGCCCGATCACGCGGACAGGAAAGCCTGAGCATCCTCAGGGGCGAGTTGCGCCCGCAGATTGGCGATCAGGCGGTCCGGTCCGAACTGGCGCAGATCCTCGTTGAAGTCGCCGAGTTGCGGGGTGAGCACGAGCGGCAAGATGCCGAGCGCCTGCGCCCGGCGGCTCAATCCCTCGATGCCGTGCCGGCCGGCGGCATCCGCGTCGGCGGCAATGTAGAGGCGCTCGCACCGGTCCGGCGGCCGGAAGGCGGCAAGGTGATTGGCGGTCAATGCCGAGACCATTGGCATGGCGGGCATCACAGCGATGAGCGAAAGAATGCTTTCGAGGCCTTCGCCGGCGGCCATGACCGGAACGGGGACATGAAACGGAAAGCGGAAGCGCACGGCATTGCCGAGCAGACCGCCGAGCGCGCGCCGGGGCGTGTCCACCTGCGCCTTGCCAATGCTGCCCGGGTCGAGCCCGGAGCGATCGAGATAGGTGCGATGCACGCCGGTGATCGTTCCGGAGCGATCGGTGACGGCTGCGATCAGCGCCGGGTAACTGCTGATCCTGCCCGTCACGAGATTGCGATAGTAGCAAGAGGGGTGGAAACGCAGCGCGGGATGCAGAGCCGCCCGCAGGATGCCGCGCTGGCGCAAATAGCCGTCAGCCAGCGTGCCGGCAAGCGGCTGCGTCATCCGAAACAGGCGCTGCGCGCGCTCGGTTGCCGGTCTGTCGACCGGCGGATCGGCATGGGCGTCGCCCCTGTGTGGCGACGCAGGGCTGGGATGGGGCTCATTCAGAAAACGCCGCGCCTCGTCGGCCACGTCGCGGAAATCCACCAGCCCACAGCTTTCCCGCACGAGATCGAGCAGATCGCCATACTGAGCCGTCGCCGCATCGACCCACTTTCCCTTGCGAGGGCCGGAGAGATGGACATAGAGCGACTTGCCCTTGCTGTTGGCGACATCGCCAACGACCCAGTAATTGCCGGCCCTTCGACCGGCGGAGAGATAGTGACGGCAGACCGCCTCGGCGTTCTGCGAGAGACGGTCCGCCAGTTCGGACGCGGACAACATGGCGATCATCCCCGGCCGGCGACGTCGACGATGCGATGACATTCGATGAGGCGGGAGAGGACCGCCGGTCCCTCCTCCGACGTCGGGATGAAGAACCTGACTTTCCACGCGATCATCTCGGAGAAAAGGCCGAGCGATCGCAGCCTGTCGCGCATGCCGTCGGCGAAACCGGTGAGCTCGACACGATAGTCGTTCATCACGCGGACACGCCTGAGCGTCATGTTTCCGGCAAGCGCGACCACCGCGGAGCCACCGAGCAGCGACTGCCAGATTTCAGCGGCGCTGACGACCTCGGTCTGGTCGAGCCCAAAATTCCGGCAAAGCCGCGTCAGTCCCTCCGGTGAGACCAGACGTCCGACGATACGCTCGCCCTCGTCGGTATGGAGACGATAGACCCGGCAATAATCCTGCGGCAGCAGTTTCCAGATTGGCAACAACAGGCCGGACACCACGTGCATGGTCGACACCGAGAATTCGGCGAGACTGGCAACCTCCGCGTCCCATGCAGCGGAGAAGCTCTGTTCGTCCACCTCTTCCCAGTTCGTTTCTTCGAGTTGGCGAACCTCGAAGCGGATTTCGTCCATTGGCCGGATGAGCGCGACGCGCGGCTGGATCGAGCCGTCGTCGAGCATCACCGGGCGGGTCGGAACCTGCACCGCCGGACGGCCGGACTTGCCGTTGATCATCAAAACAGCGCGCGGATCGCGCGCGGCAAGGATCAAGGCATAGGCAAGCAGCATCGGCCTGTTGCGATCCATGCGCTCGATGGTCAGCAGATGCGACTGAGCACCGGTGACCGGATGGGTGTAGACCAGCCGCCGGTCCTTCACCGTCATCCGGTCGGCCGTCAGCGTCTCCAGCCCCTTGTCGTAGACACCGGCGGCGATCGCGCCCTCGATGCGCGCGGCCAGCAATTGTTCGAACGCATCGAACAGCAGGTTCTGCGTGGCGATGGTGAGCGCGAGCATACGGTTCAGGAACGTATGGATCGGCGGCAGCTCGTCCTTCAGGCCGCCCTCTTCCGCCGTCAGCGACAGGCCGGTGATCGCCTCGAATTTTTCCAGCGAGCAGCCTTCGATACCGCCAGCATGGACGAGCTTGTAGAACTGCCTGAGCGCATCGCGGGCATATTGGGATTCGAGATTGTCCTCGCTGCGGAACATCCCCTGCCCGCCGGTTTGCCGCTGTCCGCGGGTGATCGCGCCGAGCGTGTCGAGACGCCGGGCGATCGTCGATAGGAAGCGCCGTTCGGCCTTCACATTCGTGGCGACCATCCGGAAGCGCGGCGGTTGCGCCTGATTGGTGCGATGGCTGCGGCCCAGCCCCTGAATGGCAACGTCCGCGCGCCAGCCGGCTTCGAGAAGATTGTGCAGGCGCAGACGCTGGTTCTTCGCACCCAGGTCGGCATGATAGGATCGGCCCGTGCCGCCGGCTTCGGAGAAGATCAAGATCGGCTTCTCGTCGTCCATGAAGGCGCGGGTCTCGTCGAGATTGGCGCTGCCCGGCCGGCTTTCGACGGCATAGCGGTCGATCGTGCCGCCATCCTGGCGCCGGACGATGCGGCGCGTGCGGCCAGTGATCTCGGCAACCTGGCCGCTGCCAAATTGCTGGACGATCTGGTCAAGCGCGGTTGGAATGGCGGGAAGGCTGCCGAGCCGTTCGAGCAGATCGTCACGGCGGACGACAGCTTCGCGGCACAAGACCGGATTGCCATCGGCATCATAGACCGGGCGCGACAGGAGATTGCCTTCGGCGTCGGAATATTCCTCGAACAATTGGGTCGGGAAGGAATGATTGAGATATTCGGCGACGATCTCACGCGGCGTGACGTCCACTTGGATATCGTTCCATTCCTCGGTCGGGATTTCGGAGAGGCGGCGATCGATCAGGGACTGGCCGGTAGAAATGATCTGGACAATTGCAGCATGGCCCTCCCCCACATCCGCCTTGATCGCGCTCATCAGCGCCGGCGTCTTCATCGAGGTCAGGAGATGGTTGAAGAAGCGCTGCTTCGTGCTTTCGAAGGCGGAGCGCGCGGCCGCTTTCGCGTTTTTATTCAGCGTGCCGCCGCTGGAGGTAATGCCGGAAGCCTCCAGCGCCTGATCGAGATGATTGTGAATGACCTGGTACGCTTCGGCATAGGAGTCGTAGATGCGGACCTGCTCCTCGGTCAGTTCGTGTTCGAGAATGTCGTATTCGACGCCCTCGAAGGACAAGGACCTGGAGGCGTAAAGGCCCATGGCCTTCAGGTCGCGCGCGAGCACTTCCATCGTCGCCACGCCGCCGTCCTCGATTGCCGCGATGAACTCGGACCGGGTCGAAAAGGGGAAGTCCGCGCCGCCCCAAAGCCCGAGACGTTCGGCATAGGCCAGCGACTCAACCTCGGATGCGCCGGTCGCGGAAACGTAGACGACGCGTGCATCGGGAAGAGCACGCTGGAGGCGAAGACCGGCGCGCCCCTGTTGCGAGGCAGACTTCTCGCCGCGATCGGATTTGCCGCCTGCGGCGTTGGCCATCGCATGGCCTTCATCGAAGATGATGACGCCCTCGAAACCTTTTGCGTTCCCTGTCACGGCTTCGCCGCTCTCCGTCTCTTGACCCAGCCAGTCGACGATCTGCTGCACGCGCGATCGCTTGCCTTCGCGCTCGTCAGTGCGCAACGTGGCGAAGGTGACAAACAGGATGCCCTCGTCGAGCTTGATCGGCTTGCCCTGGCGGAAGCGCGACAGCGGTGTGACCAGCAGCTTTTCCTGGCCGAGTGCGGCCCAATCGCGCTGCGCATCCTCGATCAGGGTTTCGGATTTCGAGATCCACAGATGGCGGCGGCGACCCTTGAGCCAATTGTCCAGAATGATACCCGCGGCCTGGCGGCCTTTGCCGGCTCCCGTGCCGTCGCCGAGAAACCAGCCGCGGCGAAAACGGACAGCGCCTTCGCTTTCCGGGGTGACGGCCTTCAGATTGTCGTAAGTGGCATCGGCCGACCAGTGGCCGGCAAGATAGCCGGAATGCACCTCGCCGGCATAGATCACGCTTTCAAGCTGGGCGTCGGAAAGATCCCCGCCAATGACGATGCTCTTCGGCAGATGCGGGCGATAGCTCGGTTTGGGCGGCGCGACCGAGGCCATGGCGACGGATTCGACCAGCTTGTCCGGGTGCGGTTTTGCGTCCGGAATGCGGATTGCCTGTAACCGGTAGGGTTCGTAGATGCCGTCGGCGACATCGGCGCGGGCGTTTATCGTTCCGTCGCGCAATTCGTAGAAGAGCTCGACGACTTCATCGTCGATCCGGGATGCAACCGAAGGGAGAGGCCGCCTCGCATGAACGGCTGAAGGGCGGCTTGCCGGGGCCATCACCGCCGCGGGACGCATGGTGCCGGCGGCTTTGCGGGCGGCCATCTTCGCGGCGCAGGCGCTCAGGATTCCGTTGGACAGCGCGCCGATGGAATTCGGCGCGGTGGAGGGTGAGCGAGGCGGAAGGCCGGAGATCCAGGCGAGCAATGTTTCCAGATCGGAGGCGACACCCTGCAATGCAACGAGCTTTGCCGGATCGGCGGCCGCGATCTTGTCAATCACCGTCAGGCGGGTTTCCATCGTCGTGCCGTGGCGGGCGTAAATGCTGCCATCGATCGCGGCGCTGAACAGAACCGTGCCGCGGTCCTGAAGGCGGACAAAGGCGTCGCGCCATTTGGGATTGTCGGGAGAAAGGCTCGAGCCGGTGATCGCCACCAGCCGGCCTCCGGGGGCAAGCCGCGCGAAGGCGGAGGCGAGATGACGCCATGCGGCCTCAGTCATACGACCTTCGACATGAACGCCGGCGGAAAACGGCGGATTCATCAGCACGACGGTCGGGCAAACCGCGCGATCGAGATAATCGTCGATATGCGCGGCATCGTGCTGCGTGACCTGCGAACGCAAAAAGAGGCGTTCCAGAAGACCGCAGCGGAGCGGCGCATATTCGTTGAGCGCGAGGCGCGAGCGAGCGAGTTCGGCAAAGATCGCCATCAGCCCGGTACCCGCCGACGGTTCGAGCACCATATCGCCGGGCATGATGCCGGCGGCGCGGGCCGCGACATAGGCGAGCGGCATCGGCGTGGAAAACTGCTGGAGTTGCTGGCTTTCCTCGGAGCGCCGGGTGTGGGTTGGGACTAGGCCTGCGACCTTGGTCAACATGGTGAGCGCTGTCTGCGGCGCGTTCGCGCGGACGGCAATCGCCGAACCGAACTTGCGCAGAAACAGGACTTGCGCGACTTCCATCGCCTCATAGGCGTCCTTCCAGGACCAGAAGCCCGCGGCGTCCGAGCCGCCGAAGGCCTTCGTCAGGATGGTCCGGAGATCGGCTGCGCCGATGGCATGGCCGCGTTCGAGAAACGGAAGAAGCTCATGGCTGGCGTTGAGAATACTGTCCGCACGGCTGGCGGAAACGAGCGAAGTGGCGGCCGCGTTTGCGGCAGGGGTTGAGATCACATTCATGGGAGATCCTGTCGAGAGCGGGAAAGAACGAGCCCACCCGGACGCTCTCCAAGCCCCGGCAGGCTCCCCTTTCCGGCCCCTCTCTCCCTCTCTCGTGGCAGCGAACAATTTGCCCAAAACCCAACAACCTGTAGAATGTAAGCAACCTTCAATCCACTATCGACCTCCAATCAACAAAACGTTGACTTCCAATTATCATGCTTGATAGTTCCAATTTTCAAAGAATCGGAAGTGGGCATGTACAATCGGTTTATAAGACGCAGGGTCGAGGAAGCTCTTTCGGATACGCCCGTGGTCCTGGTCGTCGGGCCGCGTCGAGCGGGCAAGACCACGCTGGTGCGGAAGATGGATGAGGCGAGCCGCAGCTATATCACGCTCGACGACCAGACGGTGCTTGCCGCCGCCCAGTCAGATCCCGCCGGCTTCATCCGCGGTCTTGACCGGACTATCATCGACGAAATCCAGCGTGCACCCGATCTGTTGCTTGCAATCAAGAAGACGGTCGATGAAGATTATCGTCCCGGCCGCTTCCTGCTGACCGGCTCTGCCAACGTGCTCACGCTGCCTCGTGTGGCCGACAGCTTGGCCGGCCGCATGGAAACCATTCGGATGTTGCCGCTCGCCCGCGCAGAAGTCGAAGGCGTGACTTCGACGTTTCTGCATCGCCTGTTCGAGGGAAAGCTGCAGGGCGATCAGAACGCGATCGTTGGAGATGATCTCGTGAAGCTCGTTCTGCTCGGCGGATTTCCGGAGGCGATTGCCAGAGAAAGTGAACGACGGCGCCAGGATTGGGCGCGATCCTATCTGACCTCGGTTCTGACGCGCGACTTAAGGGACATTGCGGATGTCGAGAAGCTGACCGAACTCCCGAAGTTTGTGCGGCTGCTCGCCGAACATTCAGGACAACTGGTCAACTACTCGCAGTTCGGGTCGAGCATCAACGTCAGCCACAAGACCGGGCAGCGGTATGTCGGTCTCCTCGAGCAGGTGTTCCTGATTGCCACTGTGCAACCCTGGTATACCAATGCACTGAAACGGATCGCCAAGACCCCGAAACTGCATTTTATCGATTCTGGCGTGCTGGCCGCGACCCGGGGACTGACTTTTGATAGGGTTAAGGCGGATCGCAGCGCATTTGGCGCCCTGCTGGAGAGCTTCGTATTCTCCGAAATCCTGAAACTCATGACGGGCTCGGATTTGTGGCTCACTCCCTACCATTTTCGGGACCAGCAAATGCGCGAGGTCGATGTCGTGCTCGAACGCGATGATGGTATGATCGTCGGAATCGAAGTGAAGGCAAGCGCCACCGTCAGGGCCAGTGACTTTGGAGGACTGAAAACGCTGGCGGAAGCATGCGGAGAGAAATTCGCCTTTGGCATCGTTCTTTACGACAATACCGATGTCGTTCCCTTCGGCGACCGGTTCGCCGCAGCTCCGCTCTCCTGTCTCTGGCGATAGCCGGGTAATAGGCTTCTCGCTCCGCGTGTCGCAATGGCACTCCTATTTTACTGACTATTTTAAAATAGTAAAATGGTCAGTGGTCGGATAGTTTCGCCGACAGATATAGGAGAACAGAAATGCGGAAATTCGCAATCGGAGATCATGTCATCGAGGAAACCGGTCCTGAATTGCAGGCGTTTCTCGCGCAAGCCTACGAACAGCGTTTGCGACCAATGTGCATGTGCAAAAATCCGTCCGTGCCAATGTACATCGCCCGCGTCGAGGACCAGTATCTCATCAAGCGGATGCCGCTATCGGGGCGAGACCATGATCCTGCATGCCCCTCCTTTGAGCCGCCCTACGAGCTTTCCGGCCTTGGCCCGCTGATCGGCAATGCGATCCAGGTCGACGCCAGCGGCAAGACCGACCTGAAACTGGATTTTTCGCTGACGAAACGGGGACCGCGTGCCGCGCCAGGTGCGCCGGCTGAATCATCGGAAACCGGCATCCGCAGCGAGGCCCGAAAGCTGTCACTCAGGGCAATGCTTCATTATCTCTGGGAGGCTGGCGAATTGACGGAATGGCGCTCAACCTGGAAAGGCAGGCGCGGCTGGGGCCGGGTTCGCTCCAGTCTCATCAATGCCGCTTCACAAATGTCGGCGAGAGGTGGCCCTCTTGTCGACATGCTCTACGTCCCGGAAGTATTCCAGCCGGAGGACAAGGATGGCATCGCCGCCCGGCGCGCGGCGGCACTCAAGGGCGTGCAGGCAACGAAGTCGGGGCCGCGGAAGTTGATGATGATCGTGGCCGAGGTGAAGGAGTTTTCCCCGGCACGCGAAGGCCAGAAAATCGTTGTGCGCCACACGCCCTTCCCGCTGATGATCGAGGACGGCGCATGGCGGCGGCTGGCGGCGCGTTATGAGACCGAACTCGAACTGTGGCGATCGAGCGAGGCGTTCCATCTGATCGTCATCGCCACCTTCGGCATTTCTGCCGCCGGCATCGTATCCGTCGAAGAGGTCGCACTGATGGTGGTCAACGAGCACTGGTTGCCGTTCAAGGACATTCACGAACTCAGGCTGCTGGAGAAGCTCGGTCACCTGAAGCGAAAGACCGTCAAAGGGCTGCGTTTCAATCTGCCACACGATGCACCGATCGTGTCGGTGATCATGCCCGAGCAGAAGCCGGCACCCATCGCAATGTTTATCGTCCCTCCAGGTGCCGGTGACGACTATGAACGTGCGCTGGCCGACATGATCGAAACGCGCCCGGAGATCACCCCGTGGGTCTGGCGTGTGGCGGACGGCGAAATACCCCCGCTCCCTTGATCCGGGTTCTGCGCCACCGGCCGTTGACAGGACACGGCGAATAAGAGCACCTATTACGGAGAAATTCATCCGCTACAGTCAGCCGGAACACCATGAAGCCAGAGAAAAAGCCGTTTGTCGTCGAGTTCAAGAACCGGCGTCGCCAATCCACGCAACCAAACTCGATCTGGGGCGCAATCGACCTGAAAGCGGCAAGCAATCAGGTCGCCGCCAATGAAATGGCTGGCGTGATTGACGCAAGCACGGCCGAGCAGCCGTCGGACGCTGGCGCGCCCCTGAACATCCCCGATCTCAGCGCCTGACGTCATAAATCAGTTTCGGCAAGCAGCTTGCGTAAAGTCTCAGCGACGCAGTCACAGGCTTCGGCCTCATGATCAACATCGACAAGAATCTCGATGGTTGCCTGGAACAGAACCACATTCGTTCGTCCTCACAAGCCAGCCCGGCCAAGGTCCGGATTGAAGCCGGATGCGTTTTGCGCGACGACATCTTGCCGATGGCGCCTCACGGCCACCATCACGTCTTCGAGAAACTCTTACCGTTCGCCCTCGCGGTAGGCTCCTTCGTCGGACCAGTGCAGCGCCTCGACGAAGGCCGGCGCAAAGTCGAAATCGAAGGTGAACCCTTCTTCCTCAAAGTCCTCGAACAGGCCATCATAGACGTCGAGTGCAAGGGGCACGAGCGCGCGAACATGGAGCCGCATGGCCCTCCATCCTACCGCATCCCAGATTTCCGACATGCGGACGATCGTGTCGGGGACCGGCCGCCCATCCTGATGAAGCCCGCGGAAATACAGCATGGCCTCCCAGATGCAGAGCGCCGCCTCAAGCTCTTTCACCGTGAACGGATCGATTGTAGCAATACCAGACAAGGACAAGGTGCCGCCGGTGTCCGAAGGGGCCGCCGGCGATGCCGCGGATGGCAGCGCTTGGTCCCGGAGCCTGAAGCGGGCGAGAATATCTTCGCTACTCGCATGATGGATGGCCCTAGCGGTGATCAGCGAAACGCCGGCGCCGTATGATTCGGGGCGTTGCGAGGGATGGTTCGTCCATTGGATCACCGTGACCTCGCCCAAATCCGCCGATCGCACCACGATACCCTGGACGACGAACTGCCATGGGAACTCGCCGAGATCGACGTCGATCATCGCGTCCTCCTCAACCGCGTTTCCGCCGGCCGGCAGAAGGGCGAGGACACGGCTGGCGATGAAGACATTGACCGGCTCCTTGGCAAATTGTGCCGAGGCGCGAAATGCGTCGATCAGTTCGCTGCGCGCGACGCGGATCGGATTGGTCGGCCCGAAATCGGTGAAGAGCACAAGGCCCGTGTCTGTCTCGCTGCATTCGAGCACATTGGTGAGGATCAGCATTTCGAGCGGACTGATGTCGGCGAGCGGGATAGGCGGATAGGTGTAAATCCTGGTTTCGAGAGTGGTCATGACAATTCCTTTCCATGAACGTCAAAACCCGGCGCGATGGCCGGGTCCTTTTGAGAAAATGCTGAATGCTGGTGCGACGGTCGCTGCTAACCGGCGAGGTCAGGGTCAGATTCCGCGGCGGAATCTTCAGCGCAAGGCATCCCTTCGACGGAAACCTTGCGGTCATCGATCCGGATGACGATCGACCCCTTCTGCGGAACGCGCCACGCCACCTCACGCTCTACAGCGCGGATAATGGCATTGATGTCAGCCTCGGCCGCTGACAGCAGCAGGTTGACGCTCAGGTCCTCCGCTTCGTCGGAAAACCATTCCAGTTGCTGATCGTAGGATGCGTCGTCAGCATCGCTGGACGGGCAAAACAGCGCGTCGATCAGGAACATTCGCAATGCCACCGGCGTGATCGTCGATTGTCGTGTCACCAGGATATCTTCTCCCTGAGGCGAACCGTATTCGTCTCCAACAACGATCAGGTCGGTTTCGAGATGCCGGATATCCACCGCCTTGGCATCTCCCATCTCAAGGACGATCTCCAGCCGGTCAGGCCGTCCCGCGGTCTCGAACGAGCCGGCTGGATCGATCTCCTCGACGGCATCGCCAATGACCATCCTGTAGCTCTTGAGGGCGATCCTGCTGAGCCGGTCGTACCAGAAATAGCCGGCAAAGGCGTGGTTCGGTTCAAAAGTCGGCGGAGCATCGCCGAGGCGGCAAACGCACGCGCGACGTTCTGCTCTTCAAGAGGGCCGCCGCCCTCGTAGATGTGAGCGTTCAGGCCAATCGGCTTCGCAGGCAAGAATTCATTGCGGTCGGATTCCGCGAACATTGGTGAAAATGGTCTCAAGGCTGGTGCGGCCTCATCGAGGTCGATGCCGAGAGTGCGTCCCCGCTGATAATCCTTGAACGACAGGCTATGCGGGCCCGAAGTCGCAATCAGGCGGAAATAGATGCGGTCGATCTCCTCCAGCAAGGCATCGAACATTTCGTTGCGCACCACCTCCTTGCGCGCTGGCAGCACAAGCTTGAGATGGGCGCAATCGACAACATCGATCCGTGCGAAGAAGGAACGATGCCATGACTGGCGAAGCTCGGGCAGAGGCATGCCGAGCGTCACACCGTGAAAATTCGCGTTGTCGAAATTGTATCGACCGGGGTTGTTACTGAATACGCCGATCCGGACGCCGCGCCATTCCTCGATGTGCTTGGCATCGCCAAGGAAATCCGACGACGGCATGGTCGCGCCGTTGAATTCCACCGGGATGGGATAAAAGCGGGTCGCATGCTGAACGGCTCCGGCGACGTTCTCGTTTCCTGTTTCGGGAAAGATAATGGTCACACCCTGACGATCTTGCGGCCCAGACCCGACGTTGACGGGTTGCTTGCCATGAAAAGCGTCTGCGGTCGCCTGGACAAGCCACGAACCCGAGGAGCCCTTCCGCCGGGCGATAATCGTGACGCCTCGATTGGCAAGGGCAAAGAAACCCATGCCGGCCGCATCTTCTGATCGGGAAAGGGTTTCGGACCAGCCGCTGTGCCCCAGGGAGAAGAGCGACCGAGGGTCTTCGAGACCGGCGCCGTTGTCAGCGATGCACACGGCTTTGCCGAAACGCGGATCGTCAATCTGGTCGATCACCACCTTTGTCGCACCGGCGCGGCGTGCGTTTTGCAGCAACTCGCCCAGAATATCGTCGATCGCGGCGTTGAACAAGCGCCCGACCTTTTCGATGGCTTCTGCCGCGACCTCTGCGTGGAATGAGAAATCTGTCATTTCGGTTCTCCAGAACAGAAAGCCCGGCGCGACGGCCGGGCGATAGAAGGGATGGATGAGGATTTACGTCGGGCTACCGTGGTCAGGCGGCGCTTTCGAGCAGTTTCTTCGCCTTGCCTTCGAGTTCGAGCCGGGTGTCCTGATGCGACTTTCCCCGCGCCAGCGCGGTGATGCCCTGCACAAAGTCGAAAATGCTCTCAGGGGGTCTCCCCTCCTCGGACAAAACCGTCTCGATGATCTTGCCCGTTTCGGCCTTGGAGAAACCGCGGCTGCGCAGGAACGTCTGCCGATCCTCATCATTGCGGGCAACGACGCGTTCACGGGCGGCACGAATGCCGGCGATGAAGGGTGCGGGGGAGGAGTTTGCGAAGTTTGTCAGCGCCGGAGCGGCCTCGTGGGCGAAGCGCTGCGCGGCAAGTTTCGAGTGGCGGATGGTGATTTCCTCGAAATTTTGTGTGCCCCAGAGATTCCTGTTGGCACACACGGCCCGCAGGTAAAAGCTTGCAATTCCAAGGGTTTTTGAACCAACCTCCGAATTCCAGGCATAGAAGCCGCGGAAATAGAGATCGGGCTCTCCGTTCGGTAGTCGCCCGGCTTCGATCGGGTGGGTGTCATCGCAAAGGAAGACGAAGACGTCGCGATCGCTTGCGTAGAGCGTCGTGGTATCCTTCGTGATGTCGACGAAGGGATTGTGGGTCATGGTCGACCAGTCGAGCAGACCGGGCACTTTCCAGATCGTGTCACCTGTGCCATTGCCGGCAATATTCATGATCGCGGCGATCAAATCTTTATCCCAGATGCGGCCGTATTCGGGACCGGTCACCGCCCGTAACTCGAGGCGGCCGTCGTCCATCTCCAGCGTCTTGACCAGTTCGGCATTGTGGTTGAGGAGCCCGTGCTGGAGATTGATCGCGGCGAGCGGCGCGGGGAGCTGGCGCATGTAGCTCGCAGGCGCACCGACCAGGCTGCAAAGCTGCCCGTAGCTCCAGTGTGTCGGTGCCAGCGGTTCACGCCCGCCGGGGACGATCAGGGACAAGCGCTCGGCATTGCCGCGGGTCGCATCGACACGGATTTCGGCAGTCTCGACGGTGCGAACACGCGCTTGCTCGGTTCTGGCGCTGACAGCGCGATGAAGATCGGAAAGCGACAGATAGCGCTCGTCGTCCGGACGCGAGAACCATTCTGACGACACGCGCCCGATGCGTTCGCCGCGGGAAATGTCGACCTTGAAACCGGACGATGCCGATCGCTTGGTCCGAGGGGGGCTGGAAATCATGGTATTCATGCTGAAGTCTCCTGAAACGAAAGAGCCCGGTTGGCCGCTCTCGCGGCCAACCGGGCTGGTGGAGGAAGAATGGGTGACATCACCGTCGGGCTGGCACCGCGATGCAAGCGATTGCGAAAGCCCTCTCTCTGGCCCTCCGGCAACCGCCACCCCGCAAACAGCCCGCCTCCTCCTCTTGCGACTTGGTAATCATCGCTTCCGGGCGGGCATTTGACGGCCTATATATTCTGGTCAAAGGGAGATCGCATCGATGAAACTGTCGGAACAGGTAAAGCCCATCGGCTACCTCAAGGCGCATGCTCCGGAAGTTATTCGCCGCAGCCAGTGGTGACCACAGTGCACGGCGAAGCGAAAGCGGTACTTCAGCACATCACGCAATATGAAGAAGCGCAGGAAACGCTGGCGCTTTTGAAGGTGCTGGCATTGACGAACAAGCAGGTCGAGGACAGGAAGGTCCGCCCCGCGAAAGAAACGTTCGCGCGCGTTCGTGCGCGCCTGGCGAAGCCCGATGCCTGATGCCGTATCAGGAGCTGTTTATTGATGACGCGGAACAGGATCTCGACGATCGCTACCGCTTGCCTGCCAGCCGCGGTGGCATCCAGACCGCTGAACGGATTCTCGTCGAAACCGAGGAAGCCTGTCTGGGGCTGGAAGATTTGCCCACCCGGGGGAATGTTCCGAAGGGATTGACCGGTCTCGGCATTACAAACCCTGGCGGATGATCTATCGCACCGTCGGAGAGGATGTGATCGGCGATTGCGTCGCCGATGGTCGGCGCGACACGCAGTCCTTTTTAGAAGGCGGCTGTTGCGCTGAATAGCCCAGGGCCGACACACCGGTCTCACCAATCGTGCCAAGGCAGGTCATCGACCTGTTCAGCATCGCGGTCGAGCAGGACATGGCTGAACCCCTTTTGGCGCGCCCATGTCATGACGGTAAAGAGATCGTCGGGAATCTGCCGGTCCCCTTCGCCGGCGTTTTCGTCATGGGCGTAGAAGAACCAGCCATAGTCGGCGTAACTCCCTCCAACGCAGGGCCATTGCGCGCAGGGTGTGTTGTCGAGCATCTTTGCGGTTGCGGCACTCACATGACCTGTCGAGATGGTCACGAATGTGTGGCTTTCCAGTGTCGTCATCGGCTTCGACCTTTTCGGATTGCGGGATGGCTCGTCCGGGCGGCACACCGTCCGGACCGATCCACTCAGATTGCTGGATAGCCGCGTCAACCGAGGCGGGCAGACATCGCACATCAGTCGATCGCCTGAAAAATCTCGGAGGCTTCGGCATGCTCGGCCGAATAGGCGTAGAGGCGGGCATAACCTTCCGAGAGATGATCCGACGGGTGCCGGAAGGAGAGATGCGAGAAAGCAAAAAGCGTGTCGATAATCCCCGCCGCCTCCGCAGAAACCTCTCCCTGAAACCCGGTAATCTCACCCGTGATCCGAAAACGCGATCTGGATCGCGGCGCCAGAAACAGTGGCTTGCCCTCATGCTCATAGAAGTCCCAGAACCCGCCGTGATAATCGAGGGGGCTGAGGCGTTCCATGAGACTGTAAACGGTGTTCTCCCCGATGATCAGCAGCAAGCGCCCAAACAGGATGGGGAGGAATTCCAGGCGGCGCTCATCAGGGACGATGGTGGCGGTTTGGGAGTTGGTTTCGAATTTTGACATCGATCGTTCTCCAGAGAGGCGGTGGGATCAGGCCGGGCAACCCTCTCAACCGCCCGGTTCGCCCTCTCCCGACCCCACTCTTCCCTTCCCTGCTGACCGAAACCGCAACCCGTGCGAACAGCGGTTCATCTTGCGTCAATCTGGATAGAGACGACGGTGCACCACCCGGAGCGCTGTCATTGCTGCCTGAAATTCGGCGTTGCTCACGGCATCGGAGAGATCCACCATTGAGATGGTGGTCTCGCAAGCCGACCGGATCTCTTCATCTGTCACCGAATCCGGGGAAAGTGATCCGAAGCTGTCATCAACATCAAGTACGGCGACTATCGCGTTGATGACCCGCTCTTCGTGCAAACGTGCGAGAATGTGGCTTGGCTTCGGAGTACCGACCGGCTCTTAGGGATCGGGGGCATAGGCGAGAATTGCCTCGCCTCGCGCAACCGCCCAGGCCGCCTTGGCCAGCCAGCCCGACGACGAAACTCGCGTCGCAACGACATCGTGGACCATCATCTTGAGCAGCCCGAGCAGAATCTCGAAGTGGGCGGCGCGGCGCTGGAGCGCCTCGTCGAACTGTGACGGTACGGGGAACGATGATCCGGTGTGATGAGCCTTTTCACCCTCCCAGATCCCGGTGATGTGAACCTCGCCGGCAGCATCATGATCCTTCTGCAAGGACTCCCAATTGTCGTCCACGAGCGCGGTCTTGCAGCCGGCCTCCGGCGTGTCGGCGATGTAAATGCCATGCCGAAATATCGGCAGGGTATAAGTTGTTTCGATCGTATAAGCAGGTATCATTCCACTCCTGAAAAAAGAAAAGCCCGGCTTGAGGCCGGGCTTCCGTGAGGGTTGGCTTTGACTTGGTTACTCCGCGGCTTCCAGATGCTCGCCGTCGTCGCTGGCCGGATCGGTGGATACTTCCTCCGCATCCTCGCCTTCGGTCAGGAAGGCCGGCAGATCGACGTCAGTATTTTCGACGGCACCGGCTTCCCCAACGTCATCCGTCGCCGTCACATCGACCTCGGCAACCGCCATGGCTTCGGTGACCGGAAGCCGCAGCACTTCAGGGAGCCATCCGCTGCCCTCCAGCAGCCGGGCAGCCTCGCGCGCCATGTCCGGCTTCTTCAGGTGATCGATGAGCTGCACTGACTGCTCGCCCTTCGCTTCGCGGACTGCCTGCAGGATATGCGCCTTGGTCACACGCCCGAGGTAGTTGTCGACGGTCGGCGTCCAACCCGCTTCCACCATGCCGAAGTCGAGCGAGCCGGCAAGCTGTCGTGCATGGACATTTTCCTTGGCCCGCTTGTTCCATGCCTGGACCGTGGTGTTGACCGACAGCGAGACGCAATGGGCAAACAGCGCCATGCGACTGGTTTCATCGAGCGTGATCAGATAGCCCCAGACCTCCTCAGCGTTCGCGGGGAGATCATGACCCCACGATTCCTGCCGCTGCTCGATCTCTTTCGCCCAGGCTGTATCGCCGAGCCCCTGGGTCTGGCTGAACCCGGTATGGTGCAGCGTGATCTCCAGGCAAGAGTCAGCCCCGTATCTGTAGAAGATTTTGAGGACAGCGACATGGAGCGCCGCGACGAAGGCTATCACCGGATCGTTCGCCAATGCATCGCGAAGGGCGACGGTGCGGGCGGCAGTCAGGTCTTCGATGACGCGATCAGAAAGAGGACGGAGCTTGCCATCATCGTCTTCCGAGTCCTCGACGCCGGCAGGCTTGCCGTTGATCGAAACGCCGCCATTCGCCGAGGCCGCAACGGTGTCAATTCCGCCCCGGCCGTCGTCGCTATCGGCATCACCGTCATCCGCCTCGACAACGGGCTCGTCCTCGGGCCGGACGAAACCGCGTTCGATCTTCAGCTCGCCATTGACAGCAAGCGAGATGAAGGCGCCGCCGCGCGCGACGTCGTCCAGATCGAAGACATAGGGCCGGTCGTTCAATGCATCCAGTTCATTGCCGAGTTCCTCAAGTCGGGCCTCGGTTTCCTCGGAATAGTCTTCCGTCTCGGCATAGTCGGCGTCGAGCTTGTCGTATTCCGCCTTCAGGGCGTCGTGACGCACCAGCTCTTCTTCCGTGTATTCGGCCTGTTTGCCATAGAAACGGCGAAGGCCGGAGGCGTGGCCATAAGAGAAGTCGATCGCAGCGTCGACCCATTTCCATCCTTCCTCGGCCTTCAGAGCCTCGGCATCGATCGTCAGCTTCTCGAATACGAGCTGTTCCAGCAGCGCAGGATCCTGCAGCCATCCGCCGTGATCCTCCTCGACCAGGTCGCGCATCACGATACCGCCGGCGGCTTCGTAGGCCTCGATGCCAACATAGACCGCCCGGCGATCATTGGCGCGCACCGCAGTTTCGGTGAGGAGCCGGCGAATGTAACGCGCCTCCCTATTATAGGAGCGTGACAGTGCGTCCCACACCTGTTCTTGACGGGCATGGTCTTCGGAGATCGCGAACGCCTCAAGCTGGTCGAGCTTGATCTCATCCTGTTCGTAAAGGTCAAGCAGCTTTGGCGAGAGCTTTGCGAGCTTCAGACGCTGTGCGACGTGAGTGGGCGACACGAAAAACCGGGCCGCGATCTCAATGTTCGTCACCCCTTGGTCGCTGAGGGCCTTAAAAGCCCTGAACTGGTCGAGTGGATGGAGCTGCAAGCGGTGAACGTTTTCGGCTAGCGAGTCCTCGACTTCGGGAGTTTCGCCCTTACTGACGATGCAGGGAACGGCGGCTGTCTTCGACAGCTTCTTCTGACTGACCAGCAGTTCCAGCGCGCGATAACGCCGGCCGCCGGCCGGGATGCGGTAAATTCCGGTCTCGTTGCCGTCGGCATCGATCTCGGCGCGGACGTTGAGGCTGGTCAGCAGTCCGCGATGAGCGATGTCTTCGGCAAGCTCCTCGATCGACACGCCCGCCTTGATCTTGCGGACGTTCTGCTGGCTCAAAACGAGCTTGTTGAACGGGATGTCGCGCCCGGCATTGAGCGTGATTTTCTGGATGGCCTGTGCCATGTTCGGTTCTCCGCGGCGGATTGGCCAGAGCCATTCTCCGACAACCACAATCCGCCACGAACTCCCCTTCCCCCCTCTCCCTCCAGCCGCATCCCCCGCCCTCACCGTTTCCCGCCGGCATCCGCTGCATCACCGGCCCCGCAAAAGACCAGGCAGGTGGCCAGAGAGGGCCATCGCGCAATGCTCGATCGCAAGCGGCTCTCCAACCCATCCATCAATCCGCTCTGCTTTCGGCGCAGGGTCGCGAGATCGACGCCGAAGATTTCTGTAAGGCACTCGCAGGCAGGAAACGCGGCCACAAGTTCGCTTCGTACAAGCCGCCATGCCGCAATGTGATGCGTCCGTTTCTGATTTGCGCAAGAAGCTCGATCGAGCGCATCATTCTACCGGTATGCCGGACCGAAGGATGAACTCACGGATCATGGCAAGCGCGTCCTTGGCTTGGAAGAGCATTTCACCGGAAAGCCTATGTGGGCGCCCCGAAGCACCGTAACCACCAGTTCGGCGCCATTCTTATCAATGCCAGATTGGGTTCAAGCTGGAGGCCGACAGACCTTGACGGCGGTCATTTCTATGCCGCTGTGCTCTGCGTTATCGGTGGCGTGTTTGAGAAAACCGTTTCATCTCATCACTTTTTGTCGTTCTTGACATTTCGTTGTTTCAACTCCGGGATATCTTCGGGGCCAAACGTCTTATTTGAGAGTGGCGGCCTCTGAACAGACTTGCCGTGCTCCATCTTCTGCCAATAACCCGCCGGAGGCCGGGCTACGTCATAGGCGTCACAGGCTTTGGCCAAATGGATCGGGTCAAGGCCATATTCCTGAGCGATTGTTCTCAGCGGTTTGGTCCAGACAAGATTGTAGAGCCTGGCGCGCGTTAATTCCGGCATGATAAAATATCACCTCTCCTTACGAAATATCATCACACGTCGATGCTTAACGACCGATATTGATGTCGCTGAAGTACCTTTCCATCCTTCCTCGATTCACCACACCGAAAACTTGTTTATCAAAAACCCCACAAGCAATTGCATGGCAAGACCGGCAACGCCGGCGCTGACAAGATGTCCGGCAAGAACCAAAAAATCGATAGAATGATCTTGTGAGAATCCGCGCTGTTGCAATAAAGCGGCGCGCCGAGGACTATTGAGCTGTTCCCCTGTCCGGGACCTGGCGAGTTGGTCCGCGATTTCTCTCCAGTTCTCTCCCCCTGGCCACAAAACCTTCCCCGCTCCCAGCCCTTCGCGCCAATGGCACGAGTGGGGATCAAGCCGGCGTGGGAGTTTCAGGACCAATGTCATAAGTCTTGGGCTGGGGAGGTACGCCGCGACAACAGCGATCATCTTGCTCCCTTCGCCTCCGAAAGCAGACGAGCACAAAGCGCAGTTTTCCCATTCGCTGTCGAATGAATTCGAGATATTGGTCTATGGTGCTAAACCGACCCCATATCGAGCACCGGTCTCCCAGAACCAATCCTGGTCGAGATCCAGTTCGCGGGCTGTTTCCACGATAGCTGGTCCCGCGTGATCGAAGAGCGCATAGCAAATCTCTGTATCATCGTGGCGCGCATGATAGGCAATTCCATCTGCCCCGACAGGGTGATCAAACAGCGCCTTTGACCAGGCTTGAGCGGCATCATAGGGAAGCCCCGAATGCGGGATTTCCGCCGTCGCTCCAACAATCGCAAGTCCCGGACCGGTCAGATCGATCAGCTTCAGCGACGACACAGTTTTAAGCCGGACATATCCCTTGCGTTTCAAAAAGCCACCGTCGATCAGCGTGTTTCCTGGCGAGCGCAAGAACGTCTCGGCAAACGCACCGTTGACGAGCTTCGCGACATAGAGCACGCCGTAAGAGCCATCGGGAGCGTTAAAGCGGCCGGTCCTGGATCGGTCAAAGAAGATGGGTTCGTATATAGCCGTGCAGAATCGATGGGTTTCACTCCCTGCCGGGAGTGAAACGATATTTGGACGACGGCCATGCAGGTCTAACGGTGGCAATGGGACGGTCACGCGCCCTGCTCACCGTAGCGGTTCGCCGCTTCGAGAACCAACGGAAGGCTCCCTTCTCGCAGAACGTCGATCGGCTTGCGCCCACCCAGACGATCATCCGGCCGCGCGAGGAAGTTCAGCACGGCCCAGGGGCTTTCGACGGGAAGCGCATCCTGTACGTCCTTGAGACCTGCCACCACACTACCGTCCCGGTTGAACTGAAGCGTCGGGTAGCAGCGCCTGTTGCTTGGGCCGGGGACGGCCAGCAAACTTCCTTCTTGCACACGCTTGTCGACAGCCTGACGGGAGACCCCATGCAGGAGCGTTCTGACCTGCTCCAGATCGTAGGCACCGCCCGCTGCCTTTAGATCGTTCTGTGCAATCCGAACGCCCTGAAGCACCGCTTGGCTGCGTGCGTCCGGCTCGAAAGCCTCCTTGTTGACCGTGCTGGTCGTCTCGGCGCGTTCTTTGGCCCTGGCAAGCTGGCGCGTTCTTCGAACGACCATGCTATTGCCGCGAAAGCGCTTTCCGACGGTCCGGGCGATAGAGCTCGCCGTTTCCGGTTTCGAGGTCACGACGGCAAGCCGTGCGCCCGCGGGCAACTGGAATCCGGCAACCTCCTCAAAAGGGTTCGCATCAAGAACAAACATCGTCATGATGCCGTTCGGGGTCTTAGCGCTGGTTTTCGACGTCTTGGACTGGGTCTTCTGAGCCATGGCGGTTCTCCTGAAGAGAAGATGGCTATTTGAAGCAACTTTGTCAACTATGACAACTTAGAACAATCCAGTTTGGCTTGACGGCCTCAACGGTCTTTTGTGGGATAGCCTATGGGGAAAAATGCCTGGGGCGAGGTAAAACGCGACAATTCAGCATCGGTGACGCCATTCTCGGGGTGCTGCAACGCCAAACGACACGTGAATGAGACTATATCGGTGCCCCATGATCAACCCTTGGCGCGGGACCCAAGCGCGTCGCGAAAATAGATCTCGGTCACCCGGAACCGCCCATCGATGCGCTTGCATTGGACGATGATGTCGATCGCAATCGTCAGCATTTCACGTATGTCGTGCCGTTCGAGGTCACCACCGCCTTCCGACTCCTTCACCAGCAAGGTCAGTTGCTCGAAGGCGATGCGCGCAGAGTCGGCATGCACGGTCGTGATTGAACCGGGATGTCCGGAATTCACATTGCGGATGTAATAGAAGGCCGTGCCATCTCTGAGCTCCTGCAACAATATCCGGTCCGGACGCATACGCAGGCAGGATTCGAGGAGGTCCCTGGCGCCGATCTTCGCGGTCCCCTGACCACCCTTCGAATAGAAGAGACGAACGTGGTTGGGCTGCGGGATGATCAGTTCCGGCGTATCCTCGATAGAAATGATACGTTCAGTATCCGGGATATACTGGATCAACGCCTTGGATAGCGTCGTCTTGCCCGACCCCGTAGCCCCGGAAATGATGATGTTTTTTCGCGCCAGCACTGCTTCCCGAAGGAACTGCCTGTGAGCGCCGGCGCGATAGAGTTCCAACAATCGTTGGTCCGGTTGCCCGCTATTCTCTTGCGTGCGGACCACTCCGGCGAACAGTCCACCCTGGTCAAGATCGTCAAGGCCAAGCGACACCGAGGACGGTTTGCGGATGGTGACGCTGACGGTTCCCCTGGTCGTCGCAGGCGGAATCACGATCTGGATTCGCTCGTCGTCGGGCAGGGTTGCCGACAGGATCGGCCGGGTTTCATCGATCGATTGATTGGAATAGCTCGCCACCGCTCGAGCAAGGCGCATTAGCCGGTCATAGGCAAGTTCCGGCATGTCATGGGTTTGCCATCCGCCCGCTCCCTCTGTGATAACTTTGCCGGGCCTGTTGACGATGACCTCATAGAGCGCCCTATCGCGAAGGAACGGTGCCAACGGCAGGAGCAGTTCGCGCACGACACCGGAATCTGCAGCTTCAGTCATTGCAACACCTACTTCGTCACAAGCTTCGAGTCCGGGGTAAAGTCGCCGAGAACGGCGCGGTCATAGACGCGGTTGCGTGGTTCGGTCACGCGCAGCCGGTAAACGCTGGAAAAATCGAGATCTCGCGCCACGAAGATCGAAACCAGGCCTCCCTGATGTTTCATCAGGGTCGGCGGAATATTGATCGATTGTTCAACGGCAATCGCCGCGGCCTGCTGACCGGCGCTGGTGGTGTTCTGTGCATCGACGTCGCTATCGCGCAACTGGCTGTTGGCATAAGATGTCACATCGCCAACGATCGACAGCAGGATGGCGCTACCGAACCGTTCCCACCAATGCGTGTCGACGTAACCGTCCATGCCAGCACGACCCAAAGCGTCTGTCGCCGGCGATGCGAGCGTAATGATCACGCCCTTTGGCGTTTTCGCCCGGTTCCAGAGGACAAACAGACGTTTTTGTCCACGGCGCAGGCCACCACGATATTCGCCAACGACCTGCGTGCCTTTCTCCATCAGCACGACTCGGCCGTTGTCCGACAGGACATCGCGGTTGATGACGCAGCTGGTGAATCCCGGCTGATCGGAAGAAAGCGCTGTCTCGAGTACGCAAGGGATGGAAGTTCCCATGGCGACGATGAAATCGCGGTTTCCGAGCGTGCCGGCGCGCGAGCCCTGCAATTGCGTCGGGGTCAGCATGCGATTGAAGCGCTGATCCTCGTTTTCCCCTTGCCCCGCAAAGCTGCCGGGCGTGTTTCCGAGCGGTAAATAGTTCGAGTTAGGGTCGGTGTTCGCGTCGTCCTGCTGCCGTCTGGCGGTCGGCGTTTTCTCGGCGCCATAGGCCATCACGGGCGCGCGCCGCGCGGCGTCGAGCAGCTTGTCGTCGTCGGTAGGCGCTTTCTCGGTGATCACGGGTGTCGGAAGCTGGACTTCAGCCGGCATCATCACCGACTGCACCGGTTCCTTGGCGGGTTCGAAATCCGATGTCTGGCGGATGACCACGCGCTCTGGCTGCGCGCCATCCGTTGTCTTGTTCTGCCCGCGCATCGACCAGAGGGCAAAGGCGACAAAGGCAACGATCGCCACGGCGACCGCGCCCCGCTTGAGGATCGGGTTGTTGTCGATCCGCCGGCCGGTCGATGTTTCAGCGCGTTCGCCGGGAATCTGGGTGGTTTCTTCGTCGGCCATGACACCTCCTATTGCGCCGTGCCGGGGGCGGCCTTGACGACGCGCTCGACCGACGGTGATGTCGTATTCGTCTCGGGATTGATGCCGACGCGATCGTAGGCCTCGTTGAAGATGCAAAGGACATCGCCGCCCCGCCGCAGGATGAACTTGCGGCTGATTGCGTGGACCAGCACCAGATTGCCATCGACGGATTTTGGAACCAGGCTTTCGCTGCCGTCCGAATTTTCCATATAGATCGCCGGCATTTCCTGATTACCGGTAAAGGCGAAGGTCGTGACCTTGCCGTTGTCGTAGACGGCCTGCGGTTCGAGCGCTTGCGAACCTTGAGCGGAATACCGCCAGTTGCGGGGTCCGTAGGCCTCGCGAAGGGATAGAACACGATCGGCCTCGCCGGCCTGCGCCGCCAGGGCGCGAGCGGTTGCGACCTCTCTCCGGCGCTCCGCTTCATCGGCCGGATAGCGGTATTTTACATAAAAATAGGTGTTCTGCCCGGCTTCGACACTGCCGTCCCTGACGGTCAGCTCCATCTGATAGCTGCGCGTCGAACCGTCCCGTCTGGTCGTCACGACGGAGATGTTGGTCACCGGCTGGTTTTCGCGCGGCTTGAGGAACAGGATATTGCCGGCTGGCGCCACTTCCCATGCGACGCTGTTGCCGAGCGCGACATGGGCGATCTCCTCGTCAGCCGCGAACTCGACCTGTACCGACGAACGGAGCGTGCCGACGACCCGCGTGATGTTGTAGGGCTGGTAGTCGATGAAACGGACGCGGCTGTCCTGCGACGCACCGCGCGGGATCTCCAGGGCCGACGCTGTCGAGGAAAAGCCGGCGATCAGGAAAAGAACGGGCAAAAATCTCTGTTTCAATTGATGGCCTCCGGATCGGCGCGATATTCGCTGACGACGAAGCCCAGGGGATTGACCAGCCGGTCGGTGGAAGACATCGGAGCGTTGACGTAGGAGAAGGTGAGCGTCGCCACCCAATGGGTGGTGCGCAAGTCATCGCCGCGCGTGACGGTGCGCATGTATCGGACCGATGCCACATTGGCGTTGATCAGCGAGATCGATACGATGTTGATGCGCGCGTTCGCGCTCCGGCCATAAGTGTTCTGCGGCGAGTCCGGATTGCTGCCGCGATAAGCCGCCGCAAAGCGGGATTGCTCGGGCTGGGTCGACAAAAGCGCTACCGTCCGAAAGTTCTCCTCCCCCTCGCTCCAGACATAGCCTTCGCGGGCGCGCACATATCTGGCCGCGAAATATTTCGTGACGGCTTCGTCATAGGTGCCGGCGGTGGAGGTCAGCGCCGACACCACGTCGACGATCCCCGTGGAATTGTCGACCCGCACGACGAACGGCTCCACCGTTTTCAAAGGCGTGAGGCCGGCGATCGCGAAGACGGAGACGACAGCAAGGACGCTGGCCGCGATGGCGACGAACCAGGCGATACGGGCAGAACGCTCGACCTGGATCAGCCGATCCTGATCGAAGCGGCGCGCCTTGTCGAAATAGCTCTTGAGGCTGTCGGTGTTCACCATCTCAGTTGCCCTCGCATGGCCGGTAGGAGTCTGCGACATCGAAATGTGCAAACGCTGCCGGCGTCACGGAAACCGGTTCTTCGGCGTAAGGCACCCCAAGGCTTACCGGGTTCTGAGCGTTTTCGCTGGCAGGCTTCTGCAGCTTTTCCTTGTCCTCCCACTGCCACATGGAGCGGTTCAGCGGACGTCTGGAATAGCCATCACATTTGGGCAGCGGGTAGGAAATCGAGGCGCAACCGGAAAGACTGGCGCTCAGCAAAAGCGGCAAGAGGATACGGATCATCTAAAAGTAACCTGTCCAATGTCCTTGATATCGAGGCGGTCATTCCGCCCGGTTAGGAGTGAGCCGGCGGCCAACGGCGCGTGTTCCGCGGCCAACCGCCCTGACCGAGTGCGAGGCGGCCCAGGCGAGCGTGCTTTCATGCGCGTCCCGCGCCGCGCCATAACCGTAGGTCAGCGATGCGCCGCCGGCGGCGAGCGCCGAGGCAATGCCGGGTAGTTGGTAGAAGACATAGAGAGCGGCGATGCAGATGGCGCAGAGCGCTATCGGCCGCATCAGGACGTCGCTATAGCCCTCGATTGCGGTAAAGGTCGTGTCGATGCAGGTGATCAACAGCGAGCCGATCGCCACGACCAGCACCTGCAGGATGACGAAGTTCGCGAGCTGACCAATCCAGGATTCGGTGAACCGGCGCGTCGACTGGAACATGGCGAGTGCGATGAAGATCGGACCAATCGCCAGAATGATGGCGAGCGCCAGACGGGCATAAAGCGATACGATATAGCCGATCGCCGCGACGAGGAAGCTCGCGCCGATCACCAGCATACCGCCAACGCCGGTTACGATGTCGACCGGCCAGGAGGCCCGGGACCATATTTCGTAGGCGCACTTCTGGCCCTTATCGAGCAGGCTGTCAAAGGTCGATGCGCTCGGCGCTGTCCCGGAATTCAACGCCTGCGAAATCTCCTTTGGCAGGGTATCGAAGAAGATGTTGGTGACGTAGGTCTGGTAATCGCTGGCGTTCCTTACCAGCATAACGATGATGGCGAGCTTCATCGCCCGGAAGGCGAATTCGAGGATCGGCTCCTGCACCGAGCCGCGGAGTACCAGATAACCGTAGAGCACGACATAGAGTGTCAGCGCCGCCGTCAGCGGGCCGGCAACCCAATTGGCGATGTTCGAGGTGCCGGTGGAAATGAAGTTTTCGAGCGGCGTCTTGAACTGACCGTCGACGAAACTGAACACCTCATACATGGCTCAGCCTCCGAGCGACTTGCGCATGCGTTCAAGGCGGAGCCTGCCATCGGCGGCTTCGGCATTGCGGCAATTGGGCGTATCGTGGAGTTCGCCCGGATTGTTGCGGCATTCACCGATGACTTTGGTCAGCAAGGCCTCGTCGGCGACAAGTTCATCGACCGTGTAGACCTTCTTATTCTCGGGGGAGCAGGCGGTCAGAAGAAGCAGCACCGCACCAGACACGAACCATCTCATTTGAGCGCCGCTCCCATGGTATCCATGCGCTGGCGCCAGTCTTCGGCCTTGCGCTGCTCATCGACCTGCACCTGCGCCTGCTGGAACATCTGCAGGCCCTGCATGCGAAGGACATCGGTTTGCAGGAAGGCGGTTTCAGCCTGCAGACGGGCCTGCAGATCGGCGATATCCTTGGCATCGGCAGCACTGGAAATCTTCTGACGAAGTTCATCGATGCCGTCGATGCGCTTGGTGGCGGCGTCATAGATCTGCTGGCCGAGACTTAATTGTCCGGCGTTCTTGTTCTGGACGCGTGAGAGTTCCTGCGCGTAAAAGTCGTTGGCATCGGTGCGGTAGGTGGAATTGCCTTCGAGGAATTTAGAAGCGGAGTCGCCGAACACGCCGCTGCCGGATCCCTTGAACAGGCTTTCGATGGCATTGAAGTTTTGCGGGAGCGCCTTGCGGATCGAGGAGTCGTTTAGCAGGCTGGCGACATCGGCCATGTTGGTGATTTTGTTCAGCGAGCCGTAGAGCTGCTGCGCCTGCTGTAGCTGCTGGTTCAGCGCATCAAGCTGGGACTTGAGCTGGGCGATGCTCTCGATCTGTTTGGCGATCGCCGCCTGGTCGGTAACGGGAATGCCCTGAGCATTCGCGAGACCGACCGACGCCAGCAGCGTGACGGTTGCCAGGAAGAGCCCTGTCCTGCCGTTACGGATCATGATGTCCTCCTTCTTTGCTGGAACACGGTCAACCAGTCCTGGTGTCCCTCTCCGAGTTCGGCGCGGATGGCGTCCGCCAGTTCCACATTCGCCGTACGGCCCGACAGGATCGCCAGCTCGTCGTCGAAACCGTTGAGGTTCAGCTCGGCAACCACACTGTTGTGGCCCTGCTTGACGATGAAGCGCCGGCTTTCGGGCGAGAGCTCGCGTGAGATCAATTCGAATTCGCGTTCGGTTAGCTTAAAGCCCTCGACATAGTCGGCGCGATCGCCGCGCGGGTTGGGCAGAAAAATCTGCGTCGGGCACTGTTCGATGATCGTATGGGCGATCGGTGATTTGATCGCGTCACGCGGGCTTTGAGTGGAAAACACCATCAGCCCGTTTTGCTTGCGAAAGGTTTTCAGCTTGTTCTGGGCAAGAGCGAGGAATTCTTCCTCCTCCAGCACGCGCCAAGACTCGTCGATGACGATGATGATCCGGCGGCCATCGATCAATTGCTCGACACGATAGAACAAATAGCCCATCAGCGGCGCGCGGATCTCCTCATTGTCGAGGAAGTCGGTCATGTCGTAGCCGATGAACCTGGCGCCGATCCCGATGTCGTCCAGATCGTTGTCGAAGACCCAGCCGAGCGGTCCTCCCTTCTCCCATCGCCGCAGCCGCGAGGCAATGCCTTCTGGATCGGTATTGTTGAGGAAGGTGCGCAGGGCGCCGATGGAGCGGCGTTCGACGGGAAGGTCCGCCAGACCGTCAACGGCTGAGGCGATATCGCGCAGCTCGCTGACATTCAGTTCCCGTGTCGCCGCTCCCGCCAGCTTGCCGATCCAGCGAGCGAGAAATATCCTGTTCTCTGGCGTCAGATCAAGCGCCTTCAGCGGCGCGCAGCCGGTCGGCACGCCGTTCCTGAGCGGCAGATAGGTGCCGCCGGCGGCGCGAACGAACAGGTCGGCGCCCCGGTCCTTGTCGAAGAAGACCATATGCGGATCATGCTTCTCGAGCTGTGAGAGCATAAAGTTGAGGAGCACCGTCTTGCCGGCACCCGATGGGCCGCAGACAAAGGTGTTGCCGAGATCGCTGTGATGGAAATTGAAATAAAACGGCGAACCGGAAGCGGTTTTCAACATGGCGACCGCCGGTCCCCATTCATTGCCGTCCTTCTGGCCGGTCGGGTAGGAATGATAGGGAGAAAGTGCCGCAAAATTGCGAGAGGTGATCGCACCCGAGCGCGCGCGATAGCGAAGATTACCCGGCAGTTGCGCCCACCATGCGGCCTCGAGCCCAAGATCCTCGCGGGCGACAACCGCGCCGCCACTGGTCAGATGCGCGCGTGCCTTCGCCATATGGTCTGTCAGTTCCTTGACGGTCGGTGCAAAGACCGCGAGGCCGAGGTGATGCTCGCCCATCACGAAGCGGTTGGATTCGAGATCGTCCATCGCCTCGTTGAGCTCCTCGATCTGCGAGGCGGCCTTGTCGGCGGCGCTGACCATCTGGTTTTGCTTGCGTCCCATGATCGTGCGGGCATCCGCCTTGGACGTGAAGGCGAAGGATTGCGTCAGGACGAGTTCGAACGGCGCGGTCAGGATACCGTCAAGCATGCCGCTGCGAGTGGTTGCCGGATAGTCCTTGAAGCCGAACATGCCGGCATAACGGGTTTCCGCCTCATGTCGAATTTCCACCGTCTCACGGCCGAAGATCACGCGATCCGAATAGATCGCCGATGAGATCAGCCCCTCCGTCAGGGGCAAAGGCTCACGGCGCCCACCGACAAGCTGGTGGAGAAACTCGCTCGGCTCCGAGAACAGTATCCCGTCGCGCTCATGGAGCGACAGGATACGGGGTGCGAAGCGCTTCAGCCCGGCGGTGACGTCGATCACCTTGTCCTGCAGGTGCTTGAGTGCCGCTTCGTCCAGCTCCATGCCGGATCGGCGTGCCTTGCGCAGGCGAGAGAGGAGATTGGCTGCCTTTTCGGCGGGATCGCGGCTCGGAGACCAGACAAGAGTGAGATAGAGATCGTTGCAGAAAAGGTCCTCACGCACCATCCGCTCGCGGTATCTGGCATTGAGACCATCGGAAAAACGATTGGCGAAGCGCCCGTCGGGATAGTCGTTGTCACGCCGGCGGATGACATGCGTCCAGAGCGCCAGCCGCTCGTCGGCGATATTGCGATAGAGGGTATTGAGGCCGCGATGCAGACCGTTGAGATCCAGAATATCGGCGGTCTCGAAGGAAACACCTTCGAGTACGAGCACGGTCATCAGCGCGCGGGACTCGAGCGCGATGGTGGTCTCGTCGACATGACGCACATAGGGGATGAAGGTCTCCGGCCCGAGTTCGCGGGACCGTAACGTCGCAAGACTAGGCAAGGCTAAAATCCCTTTCGTCGTAGCGGCGAACAAGCTTCAACGGTGAGAGTGTCGCGCCACCCCAATAGGCCGCGTTGCGGGAGCGGCCGCGGGTCTCGATCCAGGCAAGCAAGATACGGAACATGTTGTGGTCGTGCTTGACGAGCGCCCGAAACACGAGGTGGAAGATGATGCCGACAAGCGCATAGGCAATCGATCCCGCGGTGATATAGAGGATGGTGGTCAGCATGATGTTGATGCCCATCGCTTCCATGGTCACGCCGGCGATCATGGCCGGTCGAGTGCAGGCCAGGAACAGCGTGTCTTCCTCAAGGACGGGAGTGCTCGCCATTGATGATCAGCCGCCGACGATGGTGTTGACCAGTTCGGTGGCCCCGAAAATGCCGCCGATACCGATGATCCAAAAGCCGGCCTTTCTCAGATCCATGTAGCCGAACATCCAGGCAATGCAGATGATGATCACGGCAATGATCGCCAGCAGGCGGGCGATATTGCCGGTGAGCATGGTGACGATGTTCTGCAACACGGTTTCGATGCCGGCGGACTGGGCAAAGGCCGGTTCGACGAGGCAGGCGACAATAGCGATGGCCATGAGCATGGAGGCGGCAAGAGGACGAAGGCTGCTTCTGGAGATCATTCACTCTGCTCCGATCGTTTATTCTGGAAAACGAGAACTGAAGAGTGCCGTCTGGAACTGAACACGTCCCATGATGCGGTTTCTTCGGTTTGGGCGACTTGTTTGGGGACTGGCAGGGCCAATTGATCTTGAGCCTGTTCCTCCGGGGTATCCGCGCGATCAAGCGACCCGCCAATCGCGAGCGACGCGAGCTTCGGAGAAAGCCGTTTTGCCTCCTTCCGCACCTGCTCGTCATACCGGACCATTTCTCCGACCGAAGGGTCATCCCGCCCGTACCAGGACTGGAGCATCACCGTTTCGGCCCGGGCGGAATCAGCACCGAAACGCAAGGCGAGACGGTAATAGCCATCGAGAAGCGTGGCGGTCGCCTTGAGGTTCCGGCACGGATCAAAGGCGTCGGAAACGGAAAGGTTCAACTTCCGAAGCTCCTCGAAACCGATCCCGCCAAGCCCGATCTGGATATCCTGGTGGTCGGCGATCAGGGACGTCGCCAGCTCGATCGCCTCCGCTTTGCTTGCAGGCTGCGCGGGAAGCGGCATACCGCTATTGACGCGAATATTGAAGGGAAGGAACATGCTTTCCAGGCTAACGACTGCGGCCAGCGTTTCCACCTGGACCATTGGCGCGCAATTTTGCGCGATATCGACGAATGTGGCGCCCATGCTCAGTACCAGACGCGCTGCTTACCGACGCCATCGATGGTCACGTCGATATAGTGCGGCTGCGATCGCAGGTTGGGGCGCGTGATCGGATAACCCATGCACTGGAGCCGGCCGTCCTGGCGCTGCCATCGTGCCGACAGGACAGAGCCGGAATCGTCGCCTGAGTTGTCGCGACCGGAAGAGCAAAGCGAAGAGCTCACGCGCTGGAGCGTGGTCGAAACACAGGTCGCCTGTTGACCACGAGGTCCGTAACTGCCCGAAAGCCGATCACCTTCATTGCAATAATATGGCTCATAGCCGGGCTGGGAACTACGAAACCCGACGCCGCTGCAGGTCGGAAACGAATGCCCCTTGGCAAGGGCGCGCCAGAGTTTCTGGATCGGTGGCCGGCATTCCGCATACTGGGTTGGCCCGCCGGGATTGGAAAGGCACAGAATAACCTGACATCCCCAGTCATCGGCACGCGCATTGCTGTCGGAAATCAGATAGTATGGCAGCATCAAGGAAACAGACAGCAGGCTATTCAGCAGAAGGTTTTTCATGGACTTGCCCCTCCGAAACAACGACAGCGCGCTACGGCAACAATGTCCGACGAGGACGCAACGCAATTTTACTAACTTTTATAACACAGTTAAATAACATGACAAGGGCGCTCAAGACACAATTGCACAACCTTGCCTTCTCCGGGCTGATCCTCCACGAGATCCTCGATCATCCATTGGAAGACGAAACACCGCAGGCGCGGCTGAAAGAGATCGGCATGATGACGATCCTCTACACGATGAGCCAGGCCCATCAGAAGCTAACCCTTTCCAATATCGTTGAAATTACTGCGCTCACGCGGAGCGGCGCAAAGGAGACTGTCGATCTCCTCGTCAAGCGGGGCATGCTGAATGAAACCATGGGGACGAATTCGATGGGGCGGGGAACCGCGCGTCAGTTCGAGATATCCGAAGACCTCCTGAAAAAGCTGAGCACCTTCGAAAGCTGATTACGACTTCGCGGATAAACTAACTTTTTTGCGACACAATCCGATATTGACGCGAATCAAATCCCTCCGAAGTACCGGCACCCAGAGCAGCTATTCTCGGGGAAGAGGGACCTCTCGTACAAATCAGGCCTCGGCGAAGTCGATGACGAGCAAACTTCGCGATCTACGCTAAAGGATGATAGCGTTCTCTCAGAAGGAAATCGGTGAAAAAGCCTGAGTTTCCCTGCCGCGGTCACGACGCAATCGGTGGAAGGCTTTATCAAGAGGCGCAAGTACACGTTTTGTCTATCGCATAGCTGCAATGCACAATAAATGATTGCGCATTGCACACATAACAGGCATTTAGAACACAGTTGATACACTTGATGGCCTCTCCCAGTGCCATCGTATCAGCTGTTCCCCTCTGGAGGTTATTGACCTTCACATCTTACAGGGCCCTGGTTAACCAGTGGCCCTATTTTTTTGCTGTGGCGTTCTCCCCCCTGCCGACTCAAATGGGGTCGCACTTGAAAACAAGCCTTCGGTGATATAGGTTATAATACGACAAGTAACCGAAATATCCCGGAGCATCGAGATGGCTGCCACCAATGGTCTTCGCGTCTATGATGGCGCTGAATTCGCTCACGCGCTACAGGTCGAGATGGATTCTGCTTCCGACGGGAAAGCCTCGGACGCCGGTGGCCCCCTGCTGAAGCGTAAGCTGACAGGAAAACAGCGTGCGTCTTCCATCGGCGCGAAACTGCGCAAGGCGATGGCGAGTGCGATGCACTCGACGCCGGAAACAGATGTCGATGACATGATGGTCGTGCTGGTCGACACCCCAAACCAGGCGGTTCGGGAAACCATCCGTGATATCGTCGAGCATGTCCCGGCCATCGTCGAAGCCCGGCAAAGCAAGCTGACCGATGACGCGATCGACGCGCTGGTTTCGGTCTATATGCGCACGCCTCCCAATGCCGACGTCGAGAGGCTGCTGTATGACAGCAATGCGAAGGCGAGAGCGCGTTTTTTTGGGGAGTGGCCAAGCTTTACCAGCAAGGATCTGGCGGAAGTGGCCGGACATGGTTCCAAGAACAAGAGCATGACCGCCTCGCGATGGAAGATGAAGGGCAAGGTCTTCTCGATCAGGCATGGCGGCGTCGAGTATTTTCCGGCCTTCCAGTTCGAGGAAGGGCAGCCAATTGAAACCGTTGCCAGAGTGCTCGCCCTGCTTGGTGAGAAAAAGTCCGGCTGGCAATTGGCATTCTGGTTTACCTCCCCGAATGGATGGCTTGCCGGCAAGCGTCCGGTTGACGTCCTGAAAGACGGAGATGTGGTGGTGTCGGCGGCAGCCCGTGAGGCGGAAAATATCGCCGGATGATTTCCGCACCTCCCTCCCCCTTCCCCGCCTCGAACTCACACGAGATCAAGGCGGGGACGAGGTTTCACAGAGTCCATGATCAGCGTTTCGGAAGCTGCTCTTTCAATCCTGGAAAGGGTCGCCCCAGCCGCTTTGCGCCGCTATTCCTGGGCAGCGATCCTATCCCAACGCAATATCTCGCGACCGATTACGAATGCTCGGTTCACGAGACGATCTTTCATGATGTACCGATCGACGAACCGCACAAAACCGTTGGTGTCGACAATATCAAGCCGCTTGCCCATTCCGTCGTCGAGTTGAAGCGTGATCTTGCTCTGATACCCCTGTTCGCACCTGATCTCGCCAAATGGGGCATCCGCAGGGCAGACCTCATCGATACGACGGCCGCTGACTATCACATCACTGCTCAGTGGGCATTGGCTATTCATCAAAGCAGGCCGGACGCGCATGGCCTGATCTGGACGTCTAAACGGTGTGATCCACAGCAAGCAGTGCTCCTGTTCGGAGATCGAGTCGCAGAGACCGAGATGCTCGAGATCAGCAATGTCCCGATCTATTCGGATGTTGGAGAAATGCGGCAGGTCGCCGCGTTTGCCACCCGCGTTGATATTACCCTCGTGCTATAATTTCCTTGTCCGCCGGCACCCGGAAAAATGTCGTTTCACTCGTTCGACAATAGTTCTTGTCCCTTGCCGTCGCGTTGTTGCGAATTGAAATGGGTTTTCGCCGTGCGAAATCCATCGTCGCTGACCTTTCCCACACAAGCTGGCCGTCTTTTTACCGAAGTTGGGGTCGGAACAAGATTTGCAAACCAACCGGCGTAGAGGCCCCGAGTATGAGCCCTCTTCTTTTATCCCCGGCTACTCAGCATGCGCCGGTTTCTAGGTGATGAACTACCGGACGATGGGTTCACCATGATACCGCCGCTTTGACGGTTTCGAAACGCCGAAGCCCACCTCCATCATCAGGCGCGGGGTTGTCTTTGCCGGAGTTCCCATATGAAATCCGAACGGATCTTCAACGAAGCCGGTCCCGGCTTTACCTGTCAACTCGACAACATTTTCCGAGCCGTAATACTCCAGCACTTCCTCTGCAGGATGCCCCACAAGAAGCGTGAGTTGATGCTTCAAACGGCGACGATTATGGCTACCGCGAACATAGACGTGAGGGCCGCTGTCCTTATTCACGTCCGACAGATAAAAAAAGAACTTCAGCATACGCCAGTCATCAAGATCGAAATGATACTTGAAGGACGCACGGCTCAGATCCGCTTCTGACGCTGCTTTCGTTGGAAAGCTCCACCACGTCCGCGTCGTGATCAGTTTGGCTTCCCCACCGAGATAGTGTCTGGCTATCGCGATGAGCAACGGGTCCTGCTGGACAGCCAATGCGGCACTGCAACCCATCACTCTTTCGAAATGATGCCCGCTCAGGATCGTACGTCCGAAATGCCGTTCAGCCTCAGGGTGTTCTGCGGGAAAAAATTCAAGTTTCCGTTCAAAATTTCCGAAGCAAGGCGTTTCACGACCAAAACTGGACAGCTCTCGTTGGACATCGGGTGGCAGGGACAAGCCGTTAAAAATTCCCGTTCGACGCAATTCGTCGGCGATGATTTCCGGTCTCAGGTTCCCGAACATCGAGGAAGTCGTTTCCGTGGAACCACGTACAGCACGGGCTGTGAGCCAGTGGACCTTGCGAAACGGCATCGTCCGGGCCAGCATGAACATGGGTAACCAGGCCGGGTTCTCCCGGAAATCCGTTAGATAGGTCGGTATGCGCGCTGCCATACGCTGAAATTTGCCGCCACGGCGGGCAACGGCTTCCAGATCGGGAGAGGTCGGCATCGAAAATCCTCGTAATTATTGATGCAATTACCCCCCAAGCGACATCAAATTAGTCACACATATGTAATGCTGCAAAGCAGCAGAAATAACGGATGACAACAGATATGCGCGTCTGCCAGTGCCAAACTGAGCGTGATCCGCAGATAATCCGTTTCGAGACGGCCATCGGTGTTTTTAGCAAAATCGCCTCTGTCGTCTTCAGACGAGAAACTGCGGCTCTTGAGCGGAATCGAACCAGCGACCCACAAATCCACGTCCGTAACATGTTGAACTCGCGACGCTGTACGTAGCTCATATTATTTCCTCCGATACCATTAATCGGACCAGACTTCTTTGCAACTTCCGTGAGAGCTGCCGAGGTAGCCGCCCGCATGTTGGCCCCGTACATCCTTAACCCGCACCTCTGGCCCCCTGCCCTATATAGCAGAGCGCCCTGGGGTCGAATTATCAGCTGAACTTCAGGGATTTTGCACAGAGTGAGCTAAGCTAGAAATCGTTCTTAGGTTTCAAATCAACCTTATCCAGCATCTGGCTCTGAATTGTTTGTGGCGAAAACAAAGACATAGTTAGGTATCGACTGCCTCTAGTACAACGGACTTCCACTGAGACTGTTTCCGGAGATTGTCCTGTTGAGATTCCTTTTTTCTTAATAGGCCTATCAATCCACGCGCCGGAATATTCTATGCCCTGCTTATATTTCTCTTTGGCAGAGGTAACAAACTGTGGGCAGTCTTCGTAGGTCATGTTCGGGTGATAAAATACACTGCTGACTTTTTCTCCGTCAGGCCACGCCGTGAAATATAGCGTGACCTTGTCTGCATTGCGAGACAACTGCAATTCCTTGATTGCACCTCTGGCCTCGAACTCATTTATTTCTTTGCGTCTTACCCCTAATCTTTCCTCGAAGCTCGGTCCGCGTAGCTCACTCTTTGGCTCAAAACCTTTCGTAGCCAATGTCTTTGAGGCCATGGCGGGGGTGTCCCCAATGCGGACGTCGAAGAGGTCAAAATCGACATTTTGTGCCTGCGCCGAACCTGCAAGGCAAATTCCCATCAGAGTGACAGACATAATTTTCAACGTAAGTTCCTCTTGTTTAAAAAGTCTGCCCGAGCTGAATCAGCTTGGGTCCTCACTGCCAGCAACCGATCGTGCGATAGTGGCGACGCCTACCACCATCTCGGGTTACGTTATTAGTCTTCTCCGTTACGGCTCCTTAACAACGCATCGATTGTTCGTTTAGCCCAGATCCCCTCGTCCCCTCGGTCACCTAGTAGGTCACGCGCCACTTGAATGAACAGGTCACTGTCCGCGAAATCGGACATATTGCTCATAAGTGAATAAAATTGGCCGCGGTCCGATGAATTACCTTCATTTAGAAGCGTCTGAGCTATCGCAGGGAAGTAGCGGTTTAGCCGGAGTGCTCTGTTCAAGTGCTCTCGGATAATATGTGGACCAAGAATCTCTGATGCCAAGAACACTACATGGGCTGGATACGCCGAAGATAGAACTCGGTCTTTGGCTATAGCAACCTCAAGCTTATTCACGAGTTCTTCGCGAACGCTTTCCAAGCCCATATACTCCCCGTCTTGGTTGCCCTCGCGGGTCGATCCTATTCGCCTCAGTACCGATGCGACCAGAGAAAGATCCTCGGATCGCGCTAGCATGAACTTCATCAGGTTGACCTTGTCTTCGATGTTAAGCTGGCTGAGCCCCGATACTATGGCACCAGTCAATCGTCGCAGATTATCCGGCGCGAAGATATCACCGGTATCACGGTCTCTGAAAACGATAAGTTCTGGGCCAAGGTCGGTCAGCGCCCCGACCCACGCTCGTGTAATCGGATTACGTGAAAAATGCTCCCAGATCGTATCGAGTAGCTCCGCTCGTATCGAGCTGCCATAATCACTGACTTTGGAACGTTCCAAGATCGGTGTCATTACGATCTTGGGATCTTCGCCTGCAAACAAACGATTGAGTTCCGCTTTCCCACTACCTGTCGCAGGTTCGGAAAGCTCAAAGTATGTCTCCGCATACTCCCGGACGCGAAGGCGCTTGCTCAGCCGATCATTCGAAGAGTTATTGCCGGGCCGATGAAACTCCTGCGACGCCGCAGGAAAAAGCTGCGAGAGGGCATACTTTCGTTCCTCGGTTACTTCGATACCGTCAGCCTCAAGAGCTTGCTCGAGCGAGTTCCTGTTCGGCATCTCTCCACTACAGAGTTCGCTGAGATGGTGCCGGATCCACTGATAAAGGACGGTATCCTTCGCATTGAGGACTTCCAGTATCAGAAGATCCACGGGATCCGTCTGATCTTTCAGTATTCGATGTGCCCGCACTGCCCAATCGCCGCATCGGACAGCATCTCTTGGGGTCCGGATAAATTGCCGAAGAACGTAAAAGTTCGCGTCGCGAGCGCGATCCAGTAGCTCCGGCGATGCGCTGTCAAAAAGCTCAGTTCGACAATCATCAAGTAGCGTAAGGAGCCGATCAGCAGGCAGCAGTGGCAGATTTCTTCGGTACTGTACGATTTTTTCCAAATACTCTTCGGCATTAAGTCGCAAGACTCCGCGCAGATGCCTACACAGTACCTTTGGATCATAGCTCATCAGATAAACGATGTTCGGCAAATTGCCGAGGCTTTTCACCAGCCCAACCATCTCCGTGGCTTCCTTCGGGCTTAAACGGTCCAAGTCGTCGATAACCACGATTATTTTCTGGCCTCGCAGTTTTCTGAGCGAGGCCTCCAGCTTCAGTTTTCGTGACTCCAAAGTTGCCTCAGCGGTGTTTCCGAGGGAGGCGACGAAGTCCCGTATGGCGTTGCCGCTTCCAGGAACTACTGCGTGAGCCGCAACCCCGGCGACGGGAGCCAAGCGTTTGACGACGGCAGTGTAGTTCTTCATCGCATCTTCGATATCAGATCCTAGTAGCGGACCAATGGATTTCGTGAGTTCATCAAGAAAAACGGATGACAGGGCAGCGGTGTCCGGTACGAGCCAAGGACGGAAATGGACGACTAGATTACGCGGCCTGAAGTGCGCGTTCATACGCAGCCTGAAATACCGATAAATCCGCTTTCGCATAACCTCGTCATTTTCAGCCCTAGTCACTATTGCTCGATGATAGTGATCAGGATGCAAGTAAGGTACATCGGCAAATTGCTCGTGAAGTTCTCGGATAGCGTCATAATGCACAGCTAAGTCATCAAGGTCTGCGGCAATTTCTTTCCCACCTTTGTCGCCGTTAAAGGCAGGATCTCTAGACGAATGACTGAGATCCAAATGGAGAAGATGATGTAGCGTCATATTGACGACACTGCTCTTCCCCGCACCCCACTCTGCTTCAAGGCCGACGACGTATCCTTCGCTTAAATTTGCCATCGCCCAAATTTGTTGAGCCAGTGACTCGGCGAACGCTCGACGCCCAAGGCGATCGGATGCCCAATTACGAATTGCGATGTCCAAAAATCACCCTCCGTGAATTCCGAGTATAGCCCGGCGACCAGCCTATGCCCGTTACCTGTGCTTCATTTCAGTGGGCTCGATTTAATTCCGTAATTACGGCAGCTTGTCCTGAATGGGAAGATATGTATCTACAGGATGAAAACGGTAGATATCCTTACTCGCTAATAATCGCATTGACGTCCGGATGACGCTTTGACGGTTACCGAAATGCCGATCAAATAGGGAGGGTCAAGTGCTCGATTTGAATTCGCTGACAGATCTCGAGAGCTTCTTTGCGGACAATCCTGCCGAGAGTGTCGGACTCGAATACAAAAGCTCAAAAATCCTAGCAAAAGGGGAAATCGGCCCGATTTGCAAAGGGGTGAGCGCCTTCGCCAATTCAGCAGGTGGGACCTTTGTTATAGGGATTGATGCGAAGGACGGTCAGACTACACTCGACGACGGCTGGCAGGGACAATCCAAATTGGACTGGATTTATCGCGCCATCAACAGCGGCACGTTCCCGGCGGTTGAGACCGTTATTGTAAAAGAGATACAGGGCGGTAGCGGGAAATATTACGTAATTTCCGTTGATGTCAGTAAGGACGCACCGCATCAAGGGCAAGATAATCGCTACTACAAACGCCGAGGCTCTCACAGTGACCCGATGGAGCACTACGAAATTGAGGACGTCCGAAATCGCCCTAAAGGTAGGGGATCACCCCTAGAGATTAGCCTCTTTCCAGAAGGACTGCTTGCCTCCTTCAAGGTGCGAAATATTTCCGAATCCGATATTATTGACCACCTGAAGATATCGATCGAGAGCAACTTCGCATTGAATCCCCATTGGATAGAGGAGCTTTCGGCGAGAGGCCTTCGTCAACTTCGCCCATCGGTGGAACACGTATTTATTCTCGACTCGTTTTACTCAATGTCAAAGGAGACGAATGAGCCTGAGATAAAGATCACCGCTACTTTTGAAGTGGCTGGTCGGCATAGTCGACTAGTCTCTATGTTTTATCTTGCCGACTATATGGGTGCTTCGGTGGTCCGTTCGCCTGTTGTACGGGCCATAGATGATGTCGGTGAAAAGGTCGAGCGGGTAGCAAAATCGTTTGAGCAGTTCGGCCGAGACAGCAAAGCCTTTGTGAATGCCGCAGTGGACGGCAGTGGCCTCCGGCTTTCACAACGCACGATTAAAGGGCTTCTACGCAACAATCAGCTCTTTGATCCTATTGAATTCGACTGGGACGGATATCGAATTTTGCTCGATATCTCAATCGATGAGGCCTTCAAGTTGCATCATGTGTTCGGCGTCATGATGGGCAGCGCCCAGCGCGAGCATGAATACAGGGCGCTTCCGGAACCTCTTCGGACGAAATTCGAGACTCTGTTCAAAGTTGATTTCTCCGATAGTGATTGATGTTTCGACTTGTGAACGGAAAGGTCTTGAAAGGACTCGAACCGTCGCCTCGTTAGTTCTTTCAGATAAATGATTTTTTTCAGATGCTTAGTCACCGTGCGTGATTTGGTAATCCGCGCTTCAATAGAAGTGCGGGGACCGCAACCGGATGCGACTGATGACCTTTCCATTATTCCACAGGGTGGACGTTCGATCGTCACAAGATGGACGTTAGCCAAAATCTCAAGAACGGCGCCAGTGAACGCCAGCATCGAAAGGGACATCTTGCGGCGTTACCAATGAAAGGTGCCCAAGTGGCAAGGGGCCCGGTCGCTTCTTATGATAATGGGTAGTCTCGTCAATTGCCCATGCCTCATCGATAGACGCTTCGGGAGAAAAGTAGTGGCAGAACACGTAGTCTAGTGGCTTTCCTCGGGTATCGAAGGCCGACACACTCGCCTTGATTTTCTCGAAGCGACGCTGCTCAACAGCATCACCGCCGAGAGCTTCGAACCCGATATGAACGATACCGGAGACACCTTCAGGGAGCTGATCATTCGCTTCAACTAGTTTGCCGATGACGTCACGCGCCCTCTTATCGATTGCCGCTTCCGAAGCACAGGCCCACCTCAGTGCGACCGCCTGATCAATCGCATCGATAAAATGGGGGTTCGGGCTAAATCTCACTTTGTGAGCTAGAAGCAGGCTTTCATATCGGCGATAGGAGCCGAGAAGAAGATTGTTGTATTTCGGCCCAGGGTGCATCCACGAAGAGTCCGCGAGCGCCGACTGAAGGGGACCAAGGTCCAATTTTCTCAAGGTTCCGTAAGAGACGTCGTCGTAAATTATCTCATTGTCGGCATCACGTTCGATGAACCTAAGCGCAACTCGCCGTAGGTAGTCGATGGGAATAGTTTCGACTTCTGTTCTGAATGTTAGGTCAAAGCAATAGGAGCCACCCGTACGAACAAGAGCTTGAGACGCTGGCTTCCAAAGGCCCCGCATCGCAGCTCGTTCTTTCTCATGGTATTGACCTGACTCCATTCGCTTGCATTCGATGGCGAAACAATCCCCGCCGCGCTTAACGTCGAGATCGTGCGTGCGCCCACGTCCTGGCTTTTCGGGGTGAAAAGCAACCTCGTATCCTTCGCTGACATACTTTGCTGCCACCAAGAACTCGAACAGGCCGCCGTTGGGCTGAGATCGCTCTTTAAATATTAGTCGATGGAGCCGATCGCTATATCCAGTCACGCGTTCCAAGTTGTCCAGATTTCGTCCTAAAGCTGACAGAACCGGAATTACTCTGCACCCGTAGACCACTTCGTAGTTTTGAGGATGATCGTTGAACGCTTCACCAAGAAAAAGATACCAGGCAAACAAATCCCTATTGTCGAAATATCTCCCCATACCCGCAGGCTCCGGGTTCTCGCCGACAAGCGATTGGTAAAACCGCTTTGCAGTGGCGTCTCTCCGTACACGCCATTCCGCTTGACCCATGGCTGATTTTAAGTGCTCGACATAGCGCTTTAAGTCCTTGTTGTGACCAAAGAGCCGCGGCTCGTCTTCGTGGAGCTCATACATGTCAGGTGGAAATTCAAGAAGACGGCTCAAGCAAGCCCCCATAGCCTCGCGGCAAGCGGAATAAAGTTTCGAACGCAAATCGCTGATGACCGTGAGGCGCGGCCGGACGTTAGTTGCTTCATCCGAGAAACGAGGCGATGGCCTCTCTAAGGCAAGCGACGAATGTGTCCTCGCGCTCGGGGCTTCTTCGGAATTCCTCGCGGAGTGACAACGGGATCTCTAGCTGAACCCCAGCCTTTGTAGTCCCCCGGTTGCAAATGTTGTTGGGATGTATGCCCTTGAAGTTTGGGCGGGCGAATAGAACAGGAAATCCCCATTTTTGGAGCATGTCACCGATGTGTTTGGATAGGTCCCGGTCTAACCCACCCATCCATGTCCTTTTGGTGTCATCACCGTCTCGTCGGCCGTGCAGCGCGATCACAAGATCAGCTGTCTTCACCGCATTTAAGGCCTCCGGTACGTCATAGACCTCGGACGCAATATGCATTTCTACTCGATTGTTTGCGGGGAGCTTTGCCTGGAACAGATAACACGAGTATTCATGCGCTGCCGTTGCGGACGCGATCTCGGCAGTGCGGATCTCGATTTTACCCCCATGCGGCGCCATGACCAGCACGGACGGTTTGGTAGCGCCAGTTTTGACTGACACGTCGAAGTGCTTACCTGGCATATATACCGCTTCAAGCTCGCGGTAAGAAGCAAATCGATCATCGCTCATTGATAGTCCGTATGACCCCCTGTTGCCGCAGCCCGACCTTCTAACAAAGGGTCACAAATAGTTGTGGGGAGAAGCACATTACTACCAATCTCTGCTTGCTGTCTCTATGGAAAATTTCCCATAATGACAAACGAATCAGTGGGGACTACAGGGAATGAAAAATGCTGCTCCGGAAGCCTTGTTCGTTCCCACCTCTGCAGAGGCGGCGCATGTCCTTCGCGCGGATCTGCGCGGTATACTCGCTCGTGTTGTCGCAGATTCCGGATTGAGCCAGACCCGGACTGCAAAGCTCTGCTCGACCGATCAGCCTACACTTTCTAAAGTATTGTCTGGTCGAACCGACAGCGTGAGCGCCGATCAACTTCTCCGCTGGTTGGTGCAACTGGGCTGCGAGGTCGATGTTAGTATCCGCAATTCGCCGCCTGGATGTTCTGGTTCGATAAGGGCTTCCCTTCATGAATAATTATAGCCCACTAATCACGCAGGCCCCTGTCGCGCAGCGGACTGCGGTGTACCTCGATCATCACGCAACCACTCCCGTCGATCCTAGAGTTGCCGAGGTCGCAGTTCGAATGATGGTCGAGGAATTCGGGAACGCGAACGGCGTGGAAAACGTCCATGGTGAGCATGCAGCGTCTGCGGTGGCGGAGGCAAAAGACAAAGTCGCTCGCCTTTTGCAAGCCGAACCCGATGACGTACATTTCACCTCTGGTTCCACTGAGGCAATTCAGCTCGCGATTTCGCATTCGATCGCGACCCATCGTTCTCCGCTCAAAATTGCAGTAAGCCGGGTTGAGCACAAGGCCGTTATCGATACCGCATTGCGTGCGGAGCGCTTGGGTTTGGCTGCGGTAGCGTGGATTGAAGTTGACGACAAAGCTCGGATCGATCGATCTAGCTATGAGCGCATACTGCAAAATGGCATCGACCTGGTCTGCGTGATGGCCGCAAACAACGAGGTCGGCACTATTTATCCTGTCGAGGAGATCGTTCGAAATGCTCGTGAACACGGAGTGGATGTCCTCATCGATGCTACTCAGGCTGTTGGTCGGATGCAGCTCAATCTGGACGAGTTGAGCGCCGCCTACGTCGTTTTGAGCGGCCATAAGATCTACGGCCCGAAGGGTATAGGTGCTCTCATTTCTCCGATTTTTGAGCGGGCATCGGTCTTTGGTCTCCAGGGTGCTCACCACCCAACACCCAATGTCAGCGGCATCGCAGCTTTGGGCTATGCGTGTGAACTGATGCATGTTGAAGGCGAGGCGGAGAGCAGGCGGCTCTCCCATCTGCGAGATCTGCTGCAGGAGCGCCTTGCCCGTCTAGTCCCCGGGTTGGTAGTGAATGGCGACGAAGCGGCACGGCTACCTCACAACTTACACGTCTCGGCTCCCGGTGCACTAAATGAGATCGTCTTGGGCCGCCTGCGAGGCAAGGTGTCGATTTCGACCGGGTCAGCCTGCAATACTGGTGCGCAGGAGCCGTCACATGTGCTCAGAGCTATGCGGCTGCCGGATTCTCGGATCGAGAGCTGCCTGCGGATAGGATTAGGCCGCACTACGACGGCCAGCGACATTGAACTCGCGGCCATTCAAATAGCTCAAGCTATCAATGACGTTCGTACTGATTTATCTGGAGACATCGATGTTTGATATATCCCCTTCCGAGGGCCAACTAAACTATCGATTTTCCGGTCATGAAACCTTCGCGTGCCGTTACGCTTGGCTGCCGAAGGCGTATCGAGCCATTTCAGCGAACTCCAGCATTTTCTATGACGAAGATGCTGCGATGGTCGAACTGGGAATCGGTAAAAACATGGTTCGGGCATTGCGTTTCTGGGTTGATGCCATGGGCATCGCCCGTCCTACTTCCGAGCGCAAACACGAAATCACGGACCTAGGTCACACTGTATTTGGCACTGACGGCTGCGATCCGTACCTAGAAGATTCAAAGACACTCTGGCTGCTACATTGGAACCTTTCATCGGCTGCCACGCCGGCCCTGTTCGCGTGGCACTATCTGCTGGGTGCCTGGCCTTACGCCGAATTTTCCCGGTCCGAAGCACTGACTGCATTTGCGCGACAGTCTCAACGGCTAGGGCATAGCCACTCAGAGATTACTTTAAGCCAGCACCTGGACGTCTTTCTGCATACGTATCTTTCAGCGCGCGGCTCAAGGTCGGGCTTAGAAGATTCCCTGGACGGACCACTGGTTGAGTTGCAGCTCCTCCAGCAGACCGGAGAGCGGCGTAGCGAGGGTGGCCGTTGGGAGGCCGTATATGCCTTTCGAAAAGAGCCGAAAGATAATATTTCTGACGAGCTTTTTGCTTATGCAGTTTTGGATTACTGGGAGCGGACGTCCCCTGGCGAAAAGACACTACCGATCCGGCAGATACTGTCTGCAGCTGGATCACCTGGGCAGTCTTTCAAACTCCCGGAGGACGACGTCCGCGCGCGGCTTGAACGCCTTTCTCTCGATCCGCGATACGGCTTCACCTACCGTCCGTCAGCCATTCAAGGGCTGTTGACCCGCGAAGGCCCGATCAGGGTAGACGCTCGAGCCATTTATACGAATGAGGCGGACATCAATGGTTAAGCCGAGCGCTGCGACGATCTATGAGATTTTCTCGATCCCTGGCCGATTCCTTCGATCTGTCCAAATCGAGAAGGACTTTTTGGACCCATCGGCCCTGGAGAATTACATCGTCACGCCACCCATGGCAGACGCATTGCTTCAGATATTGGCGAGCGTCCGTGACGGTTCTAAGCGACGTGCATGGCGTATCACCGGCGACTACGGTGTCGGGAAGTCGTCGATGGCGTTGGTGTTGGCTCGCCTGCTGTCCGATCCGACAGCGAAGGATACCAAACAAGTAGCAAAGGCTATTGGTTGGCATCCCGCTGACACCGTTCAACGTTTCGTTCCTATTCTGGTGACAGGCAGTCGAGAGAGTATTCCAACGGCGGTGGCTCGCGCAGTGCGTGAAAGCATGTCCGATTCAGAGTCGAAGGATTTCTTGAACCCCCGCATGGAAGCTGCGTTGGAAGCCTGCGAAACGGCCGGCTCGGTCCGATCGCTGGAACAGCTCGTCTCTGCGATGACCAAGCGCGCGGCGGCCCTGAATCTCGGAGTGCTGCTGATCATCGACGAGTTGGGGAAGCTTCTGGAGCATGCGGCTCTGAATCCCGATCAAGAAGATGTCTTTGCACTGCAACGCCTTGCAGAGTTGGCGGTTCGAAGCAACTCTAGTCCTCTGTTGTTAGTAGGTATCCTGCATCAGGGCTTCCAAGCCTATGCAGAACGGCTCCCACTCACACTGCGGCACGAATGGGACAAGGTCGCTGGACGGTTTGACGAAATAGTTTTCGACCAGCCGCTGGTACATTCGGCCGCTTTGGTTGCCGGCGCATTGGGTGTTGACGACGCCGCACTTCCAACGGCGGTTCAGAACCAAGCGAAATCGGCGCTTGAGTTGGCCCGGCAGGTCGGATGGCTTGGCGGACGCGGGTTCGCGATCGATCCCGCCCGCTTCTACCCGTTGCATCCTAGCCTTCTTCCAATCATGGTGCGCTTCTTCTCTCGTTTCGGGCAGAGCGAAAGATCCCTCTTCGGCTTTCTCTTGTCGAGCGAGCCTCTGGCATTGCAGGCGTTTGCCGTATCAACACAGGTCGGAGACGACTGGTTCGACGCAGCGCGTTTCTACGACTATGTCCGCGCTTCTTTTGGGCACCGCGTGTCGGCCGGAAACTACCAAAGCCAATGGCTTCGTATCGTCGCAACAGTCGATAGCTGTGTCGACATCGATCCATTCGAACTAAAAATTCTAAAAACGGTCGGGCTACTCAATCTCCTGGATGCCGATGATTTGCTTCCGACGTACCGCTCACTGGCCACCTGCTTTTCTGGCCCGGATGATGTAAACGCCGCGATCGATAGTCTTGTGCGCCACGGCCTCTTGTTTGAGCGCGGCGGTTCAGGCGCTTTCCGTCTATGGCCAAGCTCCAGCATAAACCTCACAGCTTCGTTCAATGCTGCGAAGCGAGCCGTTGGTGATATCGAATCTGTATCGCCTGCACTCACCGAGATATTGGACAGCGAGATGGTGCTTGCGCGCCGTCATTATCTCGAAACAGGAACTATGCGGTATTTCGAGCTCCGCTACGTAATTGCTGAGGATGTGGCCAAGGCGGCGAACAAGGCCACGAACGCTGATGGTCTGATCATTGTGGCGCTTGCCGACCAAAAGGATCAGCAGAAAATCGCGAGGGATATCGCCGCCGCTCCGCCGATTGCCGACAATCCCTCCACCTTAGTTGCAGTTCCGTCCCCGGTCTGGCAGCTTGCCTCCTACCTTCGAGACGTTATGGTCTGGCGATGGGTCGAAGCCAATACACCCGACCTGTCGAGCGACGATTTCGCTTCGGCTGAGGTCAAACGTCAGGTCGCACGGACACGCCAAGCACTGCTCGCCCAGTTCGCCGATTTGACGAAAATGGATACTAAATCTGGTATGGAATGGATCTATGCTGGCAAGCCTTTTGAGGCGACCGGCAACCTGCCAAAAATTGTTTCTCAGCTTTGCAACGATCTTTATCCATTAAGCCCGCGTGTTACCAACGAGTTGATCAATCGCAACGTCCTGAGCAGCGCCGCGGCTTCTGCTCGAATGCGACTCATTGAGGGACTGTTCAAGGCGCCGGATATGCCGCTGTTGGGCATTGATCAGCGGAAGGCCCCGCCTGAGAAATCTATGTACCTTTCTGTGCTTCAAAAGGGCGCGGTTCATGTCGCGGATGGCGAGAGCTTCACGCTACAGATTCCACACGCATCCGACGATCCGCTGCATCTAGAGCCCAGCCTCGCTGAAGTCGTCAAAATCATCAAGGCAGGAAAAGGATGTAGGATTGCAATCACGGATATACTCGCCCGATTATCGGGTCGCCCTTACGGCGTGCGTGATGGGCTAGCCCCAATCTTACTAGCGGTTGTGGTGAGAGTGCATGGCCACGAATTAGCCCTTTATGAGAATGGCACATTCCTCCCGAAATTCGGCGCGATGGAGTTCCTGCGCCTTATCAAAGCACCGCAAACATTCGAAATCCAGCATTGCAGCGTCGAAGGCGTACGCTCGAGCGTATTCACGCGTCTGGCGACATTGTTTGCCTCGGGAGTAGAGGGTCGCCAGCCGGTACTGCTGGACGTTGTGACTGAACTCTGCCAGTTCGCCGCAAAGCTACCCGACTACACGCGAAAAGCAAAAGGCTTGTCTCCGACAACGCTCGCAGTCCGCGACGCTCTCCTATCGGCTCGCGAACCAGCAACTCTGCTTTTCGCCGACTTGCCCAATGCGTGCGGCCTACCGATTTTCCGGATCGACGAAGCGGATGAGAGTTCGGTTGAAGAGTTCATCAGCCGTTTCACCGATGCGGTGCAGGAACTTCAAAACACCTATGCGGATCTGATTGCACGCATTGTGAAAAGGACGAGCGAGGCAGCCGGTCAAGATCCGGAGAAGTTCGACCGGATCGCTCTGGCGTCTCGCGGTGCCCGCGTCTCTCTCGCTGCGCGCGAGCCGCGCTTGCGCGCATTTGCTCTTCGGCTGCGAGATCCCGCTTTGCATGACGAAGCTTGGGCGGAATCTTTGGCAAGTTTCGTGGTGGCCAAGCCCCCTGCTCGCTGGATGCCAGGAGATGAAGCGCGATTTACCGAGGAGATTGCAGCGCTCGCCGAGTTGTTCGCAAAAGTGGAAAGCACGGCATTCTCGACATCCGAGGATCGACCTGACGCCGAAGCGATCCGCCTGAACATAACCCGTGGTGACGGGAGAGATCTTGTGCGGGTCCTTCACCCGATCGATCTGGACGCCGCGGATCAAAAAAAGATGGAAACCTTCACGGATTGGCTTCCACAGGGCGATGCCCAACGGATTCAGATCCTTGCAAGCCTCCTATGGCAAGAGCTGTCCCGTACGAAGGAACCTTCCGCGGAAGACACGGACTCCGCCGTTCAGACACCTGCGAGAATGAAGAATGACAACTGATTACGCTTCTCAAATCATCTCGTCATTCGGATCGGACCGGCCACGACATATCTTGAGCCTTTCTGGCGGTAAGGATAGCGCAGCGCTTGCTATTTATTTGCGCGATCGCGTGCCGGATATCGAGTACATATTCCACGATACGGATAAGGAGCTCCCGGAGACGTACGATTATATCGGTCGTCTGGAGGCTATCCTGGGCAAACCAATTGTCCGCACAACACCGACAGATAGCTTCGATCACTGGCTCACCGTTTATCGCGGGATGTTGCCGTCTAACCACCGTCGGTGGTGCACGAAAATGCTGAAGCTAAAGCCATTTGAAACGTATGTCGGCGATGGACCTGTGATAAACTACGTTGGTCTTCGTGCGGACGAGAATCGAACCGGCTACATTAGCACCAAGCCAAACATCTTAGCCGTCTATCCGTTTCAGGACGACGGGCTCGTCCGGGCAGACATAATCGGGATCTTGGAAGATTCAGGTCTCGGCCTTCCGCCCTATATGGATTGGGGACGATCGCGATCTGGGTGCTACTTCTGCTTCTATCAGCAGAAAATCGAATGGGTGCGTTTGCTGGAAACACATCCGACTTATTTCGATCTCGCCATGAAATATGAGGAGCGGGCTGTCCAGTTTGGTGAGCAGTTCTTCTGGTGCCAGAATGAGCCATTGCGGGAACTGGCAAAGCCGGAGCGGGTGGCAAAGATCAAAGCGGATTGGGAGAAGGCACAGGCCAAGAAGAAAGCCAATCGCAAGTCGCTTTCTCTGGTGGAAACACTCGGTGGGCTCGAAGTGGAAGACGACAGTCACTTGCGTGATGGTTGTCTTGTGTGCTCGATCTAGTAGAAATAGTTGCGGCTCGCTACGGAGAGATTGAGTCGCTGATTGAATGATGTTGATGCCATTAAGGGGCCGACGGAATGAATGGGCTGGGGGGCCGATGGGTTCGTTTCTTACGACAGTACGGACCAATCTCGAGAAATGACAATATGTACGACGAGCAGATCCGTCGATCTGCGCGTCGATATGACGTCGACGCCCTAGATTTCGCGCACCCGCTGGAAATCGATCTTTTTGCTGCTGTATCAAAGAGCTCAAAACGCGCTCGCTCCATCATTCTCACCGGCACGGCAGGTGATGGAAAAAGCCGGCTTTGTGGTCGTTTGTGGACCGAGTTAGGGGGAAGCTCAGATGAGTGGACTGCCAATGAGATCTACCAAGAAATTTCTGCTGAAGTCGCCGGCCGCATTCGAACTGTCGGTATCATACGAGACTTAACCGCCCTTCCTGCTCAGGGGACCTATGGAAACTGGGAGGGCAAGAACGCTCTTTTGGAAGAGGTCAACAAGAGCTTTTTCTCGCAAGATCCTGATTGGATATTTGTTGTCGCGGCAAATGACGGACAACTTTTGGACACCTGGCGGAGGGCTTCAGAGGTTCCGCTGTCTAAAGAAAGTTATGATCTCCTCGAGACCTGCTTGGTTGAAGGCAAGCCTGCAAGTCACGGAGACATCGCTTTTTTCAATCTCAGCGCTGTTTCATGCGCGACGATCATCGATTTGACATTGGAGGCGATCATCGCCCATCCCGGCTGGGCGGCCGCCTATGACGAAGCCGAAGCAGATGGCTTCTTTTCGCACGCTTGTCCCATCCGGCGGAATTTTGAGGTTCTGTCGTCACCGCAATTCCGGTCACGTCTGCGCCAGCTGTTTGAATTGATGGACCTCAATGAACTTCATACGCCGATTAGGCGGGTGCTTCTTTTGATTGCCAATATGGTCCTTGGCCATCCGATGGCAAAGGACCGACTGATGTCGCCATCGGATGTCCGCCCGTTCCTACGTGCAGGCAAGGCACATATCGCGGATATTCACCAAAACCTGTTTGGTGCAAATCTGACCTCGGCACGGCGAGAAAGCCTTGAGATCTTCGAGTTTCTCAATCGGTTCGGCATAGGAGATGAGACGACCAACAGGATCGATAACATCCTGGTCTTCGGTGCATCTGATGAAACATTGCGCCCCTACTACGATAGCCTGGTTGTGAACGCTTTTTCTCCCCAGGCTCTCGACGATCTATCTGCCCTGCGCAATGCCTATCTCGAGAGGCCCGACGCAACACAGGAAGGCGAGCATCCATTCCTGAGCAGTCTGCAGGCTCAGCGCCGCGCAATATTTTTCCAAATCCGCGATGATCAATCCGAAGACCTAAGACTTTGGGATCTGACTGTGTTTCGCCACGCCGGTGAATTTCTCCGAGAGGTGGTGGCACCACTTCGGGATGTCGGGAAAACAAACCGGTCGATAACGGCGCGTCTCGTGAATGGTCTGAACAGAATTTTCACCGGTATGCTTGTGACGACAGACCGTGAGCTACTGATCGCCGCGGGCCTCTCTGGATCGGCCGCAGGGCTTAGCCAGATTTTGATAGAGCGCATCAGCGTCGCGCCCAGACGACATGAACGCATCGAGCTCAGGAATGGGACCTTACCCACATTGGTCGTTCAGATTGATGCGGGGACCGAAATCGCTCTGGAGCTCAACCTTGTTCGATATGAATTCCTGATGCGCGTCGCCGGTGGCGCACTCCCCGGTAGCTTTTCCAAAGAATGTCACGAGGACATTCTCGCGTTCAAAAGCGCCATCCTAGCGGCGTTCTCTCGGTCGCGCCCGGCGGAAGAAACGAACGATCTCAGCTTCAGGATTCTCGGCCTTAATGGCGAAGGTGAACCGGTGGATGATGTAATCGAGGTGAATTGTGCTTGAGACACTCCCACCACCACCGCGCAATGATCATCCGCAAAACGACATGTGGATCGACGAACAGATTTGGGGACATCGCCTATGGGACGCGACAACGCCCTGGTTGATTTTCCTCGAGTTTCTAGGCGTTGCGGAAGCAAAGGACAGAGACCAGACGCTTCTCGACGACCAGGGCAAGCCCTATCCTCTCAAATTCAAGCCGGCCCAAAGGATGTATATCCGAAACATCCTCTACAATAATGAACCAATGCTGCGGATCGCCGACGAAAAGCTTGCCGACAGCGCTTCGTGGGATAAGTGGTTGTCGGCGATTGCCAATCGTGCGCAGGGCGTTCCTCTGCGTGACTTCTCTTATCTTCGCAAACGGTTCAATTCATTTGCGGATTTCGTAGCGCTGGTTTCAATGCTGCGGGGTACGACTATCGAGAATGGACCGAACAAGCGGTGGTCATCTCGATTTGTATTTCCATTTGGCCGGCACGCCCTTTATGAAGATTTGAGCCTAACGGCCTCTCGCGAATACATCAATTTCGGGCTTCCAGGCGAGCTTGTCTATCAGATGCTGTGCCGTTCTTCCCACGCGGCGGAGCTGGCGCCAGAGATCGCGAAAATGCTGGATGGAGATCCATGCGATCGCCTCTTGCAAATCATGGAGCCGGATTACGACGAAGACCGGTCAACACGGGGCAACAGCTACCTACCCTATGCGCGACATGATACGTTTGATGATCTGGCGCGGGACTGGCTGTCTTTGTTGAAGGGCCCGCTGCCGCGATTCGACAGCTATCCGCACTTGGCAGCGTTGACGGCCCTGCATTTGCTGCGGTATCAGCTGGTGGTGGCCGCTGCACATTGTTTCGCCGCGAAACCGCACTTCATTTGCGAGATTATTGCCCCTAAAAGGACGCCGGTCCGCGAACTGTCGATTTCAAATTTCCAGCTTAACGACACGCTGCCATCACGTGCAGTGGATGCCTATATCGACGCGATCGGTCGGAGCGATGAGTGGGAACGCCGGCGTCAAGGTGAAACGCCGTTTCCTGATTGCAGACGGTTGCTGATCGACATCGTTCGATGGCCCGAGGACGACGAATATAGCGGACAGCCGGACGTAGCCGAACTGCTAACGGATCTCAAAAGAGCTGCACAGGCACGTCATCGCAAACATGTCGCAGCTGTTCATCGCTCATACGGCGCCGGCGCTGGACTGGTTTCTCGACGGGGAACCAGTCAGCTACGCTACGCACCGACGGACGCCTTGCTGAAATCACTGATACTCGCGAATGTAGAGACCCGCATGGATTATAGCGAGTTCCTAGACCTCCTTTACCGCAGGTACGGACTTGTCATCGGCGAACGTGAGGCTGTGCAGGTCTTATCCGACGACGAATTTGATCGGAAGTCCTTCCAGATGAACTCTGCCCGTCTAGAGAGACGGCTGAGAACGCTTGGTATGTTGCGCCGTCTTTCGGACGCGTGCGCCTATGTGGAAAACCCGCTTTCGGTCAGGATGTAACGGCGATGGACATTCACGAGCTGATTGGGAAAGTTGCGTGTTCCATTTTAAAGGAGGAGCTGGGCGATGCGAGTGGAGAGGCCGGCACAGCAAGATTTCTTCTGGACGGCCTGAGTATTCCGCAAACCCTTGCCGTTAGCCGTTCTGTTCTTGCCGATCCATTCTTAAGCGAAGCCGTCGAGATCAAATTGCCACGCGGTCTTTTCGAAGGTCATGCGTTACCGGATGCGATCCTGACCGACCGCAATGCAACCTTCTATCGCAGCGCAGATTGTGACAAAGCAGCCTTCCTGATCACGAATGCAAGTGCAGACGAAGGACAAGCTGAAGACATGTCCCTCCATGAGGTGACGCCGATCGGTGCCGCGCAACTCATTGAGCGGCTATCGGCATGGGTCCTGGCGGCAAGTGCCGGTCTTGCTTTGACCGAAGATGCGAAGGCTTGGTGGGAGCGATCTCTAGCGGGGCTCAGTCAAGTTGGATCGGTGGCGCTTGAGCGCTTCGCCCGCTACGTTGTAGCTACGCGCGAGGCAGTCATCGATGAAGGCTATCCGATCATCGAAGCGCTTGGATACGCGCTTCCCGCACTGCAACTTCCTCGCGATCCGGCAGCTTTTGCTGGAATCAAAGACAAATCGCGGCGCCATGCTTCAGTTTGGAAGCGAGAATTCATCGGGTTACGGCGCAAGAGACATCCCTACTTGCTCAAGCAGAACCCAAACCAAATCGTTATCTCCGAAACCGAATTGCGCGATGCCTTCGAAAAAGCGCGCGATGTAATTCCCGAAAACATCCATCCCGTGGTCGCACTTTTCATCGAAAGTCGCCCTGCGTGGAACTCCAGTTCGGAGGCTCTGGCGAACTGCCTTTGGGAGCACGTAAAGCCCCTTTTTGAAGGACTGGCACGAGAGAAGACCAACCTTGGTCAAGACACTCAGCGCTTCTATGCAGAAGGACCCGAAGATCTCCTATCGAAGGAGGATGATGAGTATTTGGAGCTTCTGGCACGGCGAAAAACAACAGGCAGCCCAGATCCGGAAGATATCGAATTTTATGAAAGCCACCGCGACGAAATTAGGGAGGACCGCAAACTTAAGTCCTCCTGGGACAAATTCATCTATGGCCGACCGCTCGAAACCGAGGACTTCCTGACCGGTCTGGCAATGGTGATGGACACGCTAAACGCACGCGCGATGGTCGGCGTTGAGCGAAAGCTCACCATCAGATGCGACAGTCTGACCAAACGAGACCTCCGCAGCCTGAACACTGAAGCGGGCCTTTTCTTCTCGCTGCGATATGCCGGTTTGCAGAAGCTGTTAGGCGCTGGCGTGCAGATCGAGTTCGGATCACTGATGGACTATCCCGCTGTATTGCGTGGATGGCAGGATGCAAAAGACAAGTCTGCGGTAAATCGATCGACCGCCAAGGCGGCAATGCAACTACGGTTCCAGCTAGAGCTCGAGACCACCGACTTTGAAGGTGGCACATCGACCGCCTCCGCACAGCTCATTTGGAAGTATCGGCCCGATGTTATCTCGTCACAATTGACCGATGACTGGGACCGTCTGTGCGAGCACGCTTTCGTCGCACTTCGCTGCGGACGGGAACCAGGAATGGCAGGTCGCCGACCAGGCTCAATCGACCTTTCGGACGTGAAGACGCTCGTCCCGGCCTATGATCGTGATCGCGGATCACTCATTCCGACCTACAGGCGCGAGCGAGATTTGCGCCTACTCTGGCGAGCTAATCTCAAAACAGCGCTCGAAAACAATCTCATCGACGCAGCCGCCTCAACGAAGATATCCACCGGCTTCGATGCCTTTTGCGAACGCTACCAGACCGCAATCCGGTCATTCCGCGTTGACGGTGCATCCAATCTTTTATGTCGCGACCAGGCGACGAGCTATGCAGAGCTGCTGGATCTCGTTCGGTTGCTGGCGCCGGGCGATCGCAACAAGGATTTACTGCTACGGCCCCTGTTGGAGCTGGGCCAAGCTCCCGTTGGGGATGGGGCAGCCGCCGCGATCGTCGCACCGTGGCACCCGCTGAGGCTCGCGGCGATTTGGCGAAAAGCCCACCTTGTCCGCGAAGTCGTCCGTAAAGTCATTGATCTGCCGGCGGGTCTGGAAGGCGATACAAAGCTCTTCTTTAGAGATCTCTCGGAAGACATGCGGCACGTCTTTTACCCCGAAGTGGTCGTCTCCTGGAGCGGCCACCGGCCGGAGCTCCTTTCGCTTGCCGATCATCAGGGCGACTACTCGCTTCATGAACGACCAGTCCTTGATGGCGCCGGTGGCGGCGAAACGAATGATGATGCAAGAGCCGGAACCAACACGCTCCTCGATCTGACCGATCGCTATCTGAAACTGCACCCGCATGAACGCGCGAATATGTCGCTTGTCCTCTACAACTGCGATTCCGCGCGCCTTCCACAGCAGTTGGTCGATGGCTTAGGCGATCTGAACGATGAGGAGGATATGAGGTGCCAGGTGATGCTGCGTCACACCGACGGCACCCGGCTTCGAGATATCTATCGATCAATTCTGACAAGCACCAGCGGCTCAGCCGAAGTCCTGGCGCCCTCCGAGATCACGCAGGATTTCATGGCAAGGCTGCGGATCAGTGTGATCGCAGATCAGGCACCCCCGCCAGATCCACGCGACGGGCGTCCCTACGACATTGTCTTCAGCCAAGATGTCATTTCCAGGCACGCATCGGTCGAATGGTACCGCGAGACTGCCGATCCTGCAGACATCGCGACCTTGCTACCGGCGCGGTGGTCGCGCCGCCGGCCCGGCGCGATGGACGACCTGAAATCGAGCGTTTATCTTTGTTCGCCGGTTCAAAGTCGGGAAGGTTGGGCCTTCCTGTCTGCAATCACAGCGTTTCTGAAAGAAGAAGAAAACCTGCAGGACGGAAAACGGCTGCTGCCCGTTCGACAGCTTGATTTTCGAGACGATCGCACAGCGCGAATTTTCGAAGAGACGCACGATCTGGGTGCTTGGGTCGTAAACTACGACGAATTGCTGGATCGTCGCCAACTGCAAAATCAAAGCGTTCGCGTCATACGATATAAGCAGTCCGCGACCCAGGGCCGCAACGTCGTGATCTCGTCACGCGCCCCTTTGACGCTCCTTCGCGCGATGGTGAGACGTCGATTGGAAGAGCTTCAGCTTGACCTATCACCTTCGCAGATCGACGCACTGGCGGACCGCTTCATCGGCGATGCAAACGATATTTCCGGTGATATCGTTCTGCGAGCGGCAAAGCGAGGCGAGGCAGCAGGCGAGCTCATCGGCGTCGTCCTGAGCCGGTTCCTTGCTCGGCAATCTCTCGATGAAAATCGATTAGTCGGTTGGTACTTCCTGGACGATTACGCAAGCTGGCTTGGTGCTCGAGAGGAAACGCAGGCGGATATCCTGGCGCTCTCTCCTGCTCTCGACGCTGACGGACACCTCAGCTTGCGGATTATCGTGACGGAGGCAAAGTATGTAGACGCTGTTTCCTTTGCGTCGAAACGCAAGGAATCAGAGAAGCAGCTTCGTGATACGATGCGCCGCATTATCGACGCTATGGCTGAACCTGACCGGCTTGATCGCGAGTCGTGGCTTTCTCGCCTTGGTGATCTTCTTCTCGACGGCATTCAGATCCCAGCGGCGAGCAATGTGCCTCTCGTGGAATGGCGCCGGCGGGTTCGAGAGGGCGCCGCCCGGATCGAAGTCGTTGGCCTAAGTCATGTCTTTGTGCCGACTGCCCTCGATGGGACAAATATCACCGATTTCAGTGAGGTAAGTGGAGCGCCAGCCAGCCGCCAAATGATATTTGGTCGCGCGGAGCTAAAAACACTGATCACAGCGTATATAGAGAATTCAAAGGTTGATCGGTTCCTGACATCGATAGATCCGATCTACGGGAGGGTGCCAGCGCCGCACATGCCAGGGGCAACCGTCGATGCGACCGCGAAGGCGGCCCCCTCGCCGGTACAGACAAAATCTGATCCTGTCATCGGCGATGGAGGGCATCATGCTGAGCCACCGACACCTGCTGACGAGCCGCCCATCCCAAAATCGCTTGAGCCGGAGTTAGCGGGCGCGCCATCTTCAGTGCGCACTGTAGACGAAATCGTGGCGCGCCATCTCGACACCAGCCCAAGACAAACGGAAGCAGACGACGAGTGGCTAGCGAACACCGCGATGATGGCCCGCAGCGCGCTCCAACAGCTTGGGCTGCAGGCTAAGCTGATCGACCAAAAGCTCACGCCCAACGCTGCAATTTTGCGGTTTAGCGGAAGTGCAAACCTGACGGTCGAACAGGTGCTTAAGCGCCGGTCGGAGCTTTTGACGACACATCGGCTTGATATTATCTCGGTGCGACCGGAGCCGGGTGCCATCGCGATTTACGTCGCGCGTAATCAGCGCCAAGTCGTGCAAATTCAAAGTCTCTGGAGCCGTTGGAAACCAGTTGTTTCGCCGACCGGAAATCAGGATCTTGTTGTCGGCGTCAGAGAGGATGACAACGAGCTCTTTGTTCTTTCGCCGAGCCAACGACATGCACCGCACACGTTGATCGCTGGCAGCACTGGCTCTGGAAAATCGGTGTTGATGCAGTCGATCATCCTGGGCATTGCCGCCACAAACGATCCATGTCACGCAAAGATCGTACTCATCGACCCGAAGCAAGGTGTCGATTACTTCGCTTTCGACTCCCTACCCCACCTAGAAGGCGGCATTATCGACCAACAGGAGAACGCTGTCGACCAGCTGGAGCATATGGTCCTCGAGATGGATCGACGCTACCGACTGTTTAAGGAAGCGCGAGTTTCAAACATCACCGCGTACAATGCTAAAGCCACGCCAGGGGAGGTGCTACCTACTTACTGGATCATCCATGACGAATTTGCGGAATGGATGCTGACAGACGATTACCGCGCTGCCGTGACCTCAACTGTTGGCAGACTGGGCGTGAAAGCGAGAGCCGCGGGCATTCATCTCATTTTCGCGGCTCAACGACCTGAAGCAAACGTGATGCCGATGCAGCTGAGGTCGCAGCTAGGAAACAGGCTTATTTTGCGTGTCGACTCTGAAGGAACCTCTGAAATCGCCCTTGGAGAAAAAGGTGCCGAGCGGCTGTTGGGGAAAGGTCACATGATAGTTCGTGCAGAGGGAGAACAGGGCCTAATTTATGCACAGGTTCCGTTTGCGTCCGAGCATTTCATCACTGACGTCGTCAACTCCATTATGTTGCAATCAGTCAGCTGATGCTGTCGGAATAAGGGAACGTTGTTTCTAATGTACGTGCATAGCGGCAAGTTGAGCAACGAGGTTCCCCAGCAGTCACGAAGCTCGTACTTGCAGCAGAGCGCCTTTCGTTGGCAATCATGGCCAATGAGCGAAGCGGCGGCTATTTCTTTGATGGCGGCTTTTGAATGACAATCGAAATTGGGCCCTTCCAGTCCGGTTTAAGAGCATCAAAAATAATATCGCACTTTATGTTCGGTCCAAACAGGATTGGCTTTTTGACGTCATGATGCTCGGAGAGCTTCTTAAGATTCTCCGTGGATTCGATGTACGACTTCAGGGCCCCCCGTATTTGTTGCGGCACCTTGTCCAATCCGAAGGCCTCTATCTTTGCGCGGAAATTATCGTAGAGCCTCGGACTGATTGCCAATACCTGTGCCGGCGCGGTCTCCTTCCTTGACGACGCCCGGGCGCCTTCGGTCGCCGGTTTCAACACCCGCCCATCGATAATCGCGGCCATTTTCTCTTCTGGCGAAAATTTGAAGATTGTTGCTGGTTCGCTCGCCGATTTAACGACCAGCTCGATGCCGACCTCCACTCTGTTGTGAAACGAGACCGGCAATCCAACGCGTGTCAGGTTGCTCGCAAAGAGGTTTTGAAGGCGCAATGCCTCTACGCCTCGGAACCGCGCAATTCTGGCATAGCCTCCGTCCTTCTTGAGACGTTTTTCCATCGTACTGATCTTGATTGCCGAGACCTGCGCCTTTGCCCAGTCAATCGAATATTCGGTGCCATTCCACAAGAACACGTCTGTATTTACCAGATCGCGCGAGATGTTCGAGGTCCAATCGCGCACTTTGATGGTCCCTCGCAACAGCAAGAAGGAGTCCGAATTGTTTTGCTGAATGTCGCACGCCTGCGTGATGACTACCCATGCAGGCAAACCGCCAAGCGGAAAGTCAAACTGGTTATCAGCCGTGTCAGGTGGCAGCTTTACGATGACATCGCCCATCTGAAGATCCTTGGCGACATTGTCGAGAAAGAAGCCTTTTTCCTCCAGGTAATTGCGGTGAATGAAGGCTCGCGCATGCGCCAATTCGCTGATCTGATCGCTCGGCAGCAGATGCATTTCAGGCGTCTGCCGCAAATCGAGCTGATCCAGTTTCGTCGCCATTTCAGAAATCGGCGTCTGGCTCTCGATACAATAGCCCAGGAAGTCGAGAAGCGTTGGCTGCATATATTCGCCAAGCGCTACACCTTCAGCGTTGAGGCGAAATTTTTGCAAATAGGAATAGTCCGGGAGATCGAGATTTCTCAGTGACGATATGAACTGCGTCTGCGCGGCGGTAATCGCCTGCTTCCAAGTATCGACCCACGTCGCGATCACCTGTGCTCGCGGGTGGTCTCGTAGAACGCTTTCAAGCACCTTTGGAAGGTGTTGTTCGAACTCGTCCTTGTTGATTGTCCGGAATTTGCATCCGAGAAGGCTTGCCTTCTTTTGCAGTTCACTGGCCTTGCCGTCTAGTTCAACGCCCCCTTTGGTCGACATTAGGAAAACCAATGGCCGCTCCGCATCGCTGAGGCGATCGACCAGGCGGTTTATTCGGGTGGCGGCTTCATCCAACGCGCTTTGCGCGTCCGTTTCACCAAGATAAAGGTCGAGAAAAACGATCTGACAACCATCTAGCTCGGAATACTTTGTCCCTTGCGTATCGAATTTGACCTTGAGCCGATCCTTCAGAAGTTTCTCTAGCGGCTCTAGTGCTGCCCGTTTGGCGTCCCGATCGGCCTTGAACACGCCGAAAAGGGCAGCCGTGCTTTCCGCTGTCAGAGTATTTGCCTCAGACAGCTGCCACAGCTTGAGAATAAAATCATCCTCCTCCAGCCCTTCCTCGATTTCGTCGGGCTCATAACCGCTATTGACCAGGACCGGCCCGAACAGCGCCCGGACCTCCAGCGGTTCGGCGTTGAGGGCCGTCATGATCTGGGCAAGATCGCCGGTCTTGAGAACCGTGTAGGATGTCGGCGCCATATCGTACGCATCGTCGATGATCAACGCACGCGTGATTTCATTCTTCGCAATTAAACTTTCAAGCGACATCTCTAACCTACTTCTCGGCCACGAACTTGAACGTATTCAGACGCTGCGGATGAATCCTGCGCTCCGTCATTAGAGTGAGGTCACCTCCCATTGCATTAGCATTCTGCTTGCTGATGTAGAGACCCAGACCGCGACCCTCTTCCTTGCGGGTTGTATAAAAAGCATCGAATATACGCTCTGCGGCCTGCGGCGATATGCCTGGTCCGTTGTCGGTATATTCAAACGATCCGCCATGCTCGGGGGAAAGCTCCACCGTAATACTTGGAGCCAGCCGGCTGTTCGACGCTTTCTCGACTGCCAGCCAGTGCAGCGAATTGGCAATCAGGTTTTCGACAATCTGGACAAACATTCCTTTTACACCGTTCAAGTAGATAGGGGCAGTGCCTCCTTCCTTGCGGCGCACTACGTATTGTAATCCCAACGCCGCAAGTTCGTCCTGCCTGCTCTGGAAAGAGGTGACGACGGTCGCGATGAGATCAAACTCGGTCTTGCGCTGACGTCCCGACACGCTGAGTGGATCTAGAACACGCAGGCGTCGTTCAATCGTCGTGAGCTGCGAGCCCAAAGTATCAAGAACGCTGGAAATTTCTGTGGGCACATGAAACTTCTTGGCGCTCTTGAGCACTTGCAGCGTATGTTTTGTCGCCCGCGCTAGCTCGTGGGCCACAACCTCCACCATCAGGCCGACACCCGCTAACTCTATGAGGCGTAGTCGATCCTTCTCCGATTTCCGCGCCGCACCATGAGCCTTGGTAAAGGCGACTTTCATGTCGCTGAAGGACGACGCAATCTGGTCAACGGTGCCGCGCTGTTCGGGGAACATCTCGCGCAACTGTTTCAGATTGAGTGTCACGCGGCGATCATATTTCTCGACATTTTCCTCGACTTGGTTCAGGTCAACCTGCTTCAGACCCTGATAGGCCTCGTTTACGTCGTCCATCCAGAGCTTCAATGGTACCGTCAGAAATTTATGGAGAATGGAAATCAGAGCCGCCTTCTCATAGGTGTCGCGCAGACCTTCTCTATTAGTCTGGTCCAATAGCCTGGGGTTCTGATCGAGCGAGATGTTGACACGTCCTATGATCTGGTCGGTATTGAGAAGGTAACCACTCGATTTGAATGCCTGCGTGTTCAGATTGAGCCAGTCGTCGCCGTCTCCGCCGTAGGGATTGACCCGAAAGCCGTCGCGATAGACCATCAGGCCGCCCGACCAGGCATTCACCAGCTTCCTGACGTCTGCCTGCTTTCCGATACCATCAATTGCTGTCAGGATTCGCCTGTTATACCAGTAGAATTCGAAAGAGAATGCACCAAGTGACAAAAGTGTCCCTTCTGGAACATCCTGCCCAATCGCATCTCGAAGCTCCGAGAATCCCAGGTCGAATTGCTGTTTTTCATTGTAGAGACGATAGTCGAAATCCACCAGCAAACGTGCGCGATCGTTGGGATCGGCACCTGCAACGGGCACAGCGCCCACCACAGGCGCACGAACGGTGTATTCTCCCTTGCAATAGCCGTGTGCGTTCTTGAAGAGCAACGAGCCGATCTTGCGTGTTTCGATCGTTGTCTGGTTGAACTCGATTGCGATCGGAAAGGCGTCTGAAGCAAATGGATCAACTAACCGGCTGAATTCGGCCGCCGCCATCTCGCGAAGGCTCTTCAGAGTCCAATCGGCGGAGAGATTTCGGATGGTCAGAGTTGTGCCGTGATCTGAAGTGACTGCTTTGCGAAAGCCCTTCCTTGCGTTGACCGGGACATCATCGATGAGTTGCGACGGATCGCGCGAAAAATCGTCCCAGTCGATACTTAACCGGCTCCAGTGCGAATCGCCCTCGCGAGACGTTTTCACATGGAGCTGGGATCCCAAGCGCATTGCGGCCAGCCGCCCAACGCCTTTTTCTCCCAATATTGGTTTATCCGCGGCACCCCCTCTCTTACGCTCAAGAACCCGGTTTGCGGTTCCGATCGTCAAGAACGCCTCACGCAGCTTTGGCAGGCTCATCCCCAGGCCGGTATCGACAATCCTAATGTAATTGTACCGGCTGTAGGCGTATCGCAGCTCTTCACTGAAGGTACGAAGATCGCGGACATCGTCAAGATGCGACAGGAATGCCTGAGCGTTCTTGTCGTCTTCCTCCGTTTCCAAGGCCTTCTTGGTTTCCTTGAAGGCTGTGGCACAATTTGCAATGATACCCTGATCGATACCATCCAATAGTTTGTCCAGGTTACTGCGTTTCAGCACCACCCGCACACTGACCAGCACTGACGGAGATCGGGCATCGAAGGCGTTCTTGACCAGTTCATAGATCGCAATGGCATCCGAGCTGATCAGTTCAGCACCAAGCTCCAATACCGTTCTGGCGGCAACTCTAAATGTCACTTACCCAGCCCTGTAAATAATTCATTTGTCGTACACCGCTCTCCAGCCGTGCGGCTGCTGCATAACATCAGACTGCTTTAAAATAGTATAAGTCAAATTGACGAAGACTGTCCGGATTGCAACCATTTTTAGAAGTAGGCATGCAACGCCGTGACCGCATCGCGCAATGCGCCGGTATCGTCCCGCCGGATCGATATGTCCACAGCCTACGGATCGTGGCAGCTGCCAATCTGTCGATTTTTGTTGGGTCCCGATTTTTTAATCCACCCGTATCGGCTGCGGGCGGCAAAACCCGATGCGCGTTCTTAGACACTTCGGGCCGGACCCCTCACTGGCCCCAATATGGTGGTTCCAGCCGCAAGCGAGGCTTTCTCAGGCTCAAAATGCCATCACAGTCAACCAGTTGTTTGCAATCTGTGCGTTAAACACCTTTGCTGAGAGCACCATGGTAAAACGGAAATCGCCCGAGGTAAAAAGCGGGATCCTAAGGGGGTTATGTGCCGATTGCACCAAAATGGAATGAATTGGCAGCTGACATTGCTCGACAGCTGACCTTTGAGACATTGCGATCGCCGACGATGAGCAAGGTCATCGAGCGTGGGTCGCGCCATGTGACCGTCGATGCCGCAACGCGGCAGATCGTCTTTCATGCAAAGGCGTTGGTCATTGGCTTGATCACCGCCGGCGAAAGCGACCGCGATTCCATTCGCTGGGGAAATACCGCAACCTGGTTTTACGAGTGGCTTAGCCCTCAGTTGTCACAGGATCGCTATCGCGCGGCAATCGATTCCGCCAAGACCGATCCCGACACGATCTTTCCGGCCTATGACGACAAGTTTACCGTTACGCTCTCGCAGGAGGTCTCGGCTCTCATTCCGGGCGCCGCCCATGTGTCGCTCGCGCTGAGCGGACGACGCGATTTCGAAGCGCGGCATCTCTTCGTGGCTATGATCGAGAGCGGGCTGCTTGAAAGCCAGGTGCTTGACATCTTTGGCCTCGACATTTCGGGTAAGCTGGATGATTTGAAGCACGACCTCATCGAGCGCATGCTGACGCATCCCGACACCGGAGAGACGCTTGAGAAATGGTTGACCGCCTTCTCACTGCCGCTAGAGGCCGTGGCGCGCTTTTCGCCAGAGGCAAGACTTGCAGGCCATGTCACTCAGGACTTGCCAACATCCGTCGACGACCGGAAGCCGACACCGATTGACGAATTGCTGACGCGCCTTGAGATCTCTAACGTCGATTCCCGCGCGCGCGACATCCTGGACGCTGCCGCAACGATCAATCAGGACAACATCCAGCAGGGCGAAATCTCCAGCACGCGACTGTTTCTCGCATGTCTTTCCGTCGGCGCCCTTGGGTCCGAGAACGCACCGATCGATGGATTGTCGGCCTTGGACCTTCTTGCCAGAGATACCCGCTTTGCTGCCATTGACAGGGTAAAGCGCAGCTACCCGACGGCATCGACAGCCGCGCCAGTTTCATTTGTATCGACCGACAACGTAGCGGCGCTTCTCACCGTGGCTTGGACTTCCGCGACACGTTGGTTTGGCCGGCCGCAACAACTGACGGCGGACGCACTCCTGGCGGCCTTGCTTTTGCAGCCCGGGACCAGGCTTGTCGAGCGTCTGGCAAAGGAGGGCCTGCAGATCGATACCATCCGCGAGGCCGTCGTTGCCACGGTGCGGACCTGGATGCCGAACTGGCAGCAATGGGCGACGGCCCTGAACGTGGGGCCGTCAAAGGTCGGGCGGTTCGATCCGCCCGTGCATCCCCATGTCGCTCCTGTCTCCTTTGCCAATCTTGGCAATGACAGCCCCGACAAGGCCAGTCTCGACGACCATTTGGGCGCGGTCGACGAAGCAAGGGCTTTTGCGAGAATTGCGGCAGCGCGCGGTGTGACACCGCCGCTTGCCTTCGGCATCTTCGGAGAGTGGGGATCCGGAAAGTCGTTCTTCATGCGTTTGATGCAGGACCACGTCGACAAAATTGCCGGGAAGACAGCAGCCGAAGCAAGGCATGGCAGCGCCTTTCATGGCAATATCGTGCAGATCAGGTTCAACGCGTGGCACTACGCAGACAGCAACCTTTGGGCAAGCTTGGTCGACAATATCTTTTCCGAACTCGACCGATGGTCTCGGGCAAACGAGGTCAAGACGGACGACGACACCCTTCTCGATAAACTGGTGACGGCAAGAGAGCTTTCGCTTGAGGCCGCCTCCCGCCTGGTCACGCAGCGCCAACACCAAAAGGCGGCAGCCGAGCGACTGGTGGCCGCACAGCAGGAATTGGCGCTCAGCCAAGAAGCCGTAAGCGTCGCCCCGCGGGCTTTCTGGCAAGTCGTCAAAGAACAATTCACCACGACTGTCCCGCAAAAAGATCTCGACAGCGCCGCAGAAGCGCTGGGATTGAGCTGCCTTGCCAACGATATTCAAGACCTGCGGGAAACACTGGCATCCGCAAGGAGCGACGCCGGCCGAGCCCGCGTCCTGTCGCAAGGGCTTGCGCGACGCCTGACATCAAGCCTCTCGATCTTCCTGCTATTTGTCGCCATCGTCGGCGGCCCGATCCTCTTCGCCTTTTTGTACGACCAGGCGATCACATCATCCTGTTTCAGTTGGATCACCAACTATGTCAACCGTGGCGCCGCCTATGTCGCGGGTCTGATCGGTGCGACGACCGTCGTTGTCAAAGGCATTCAGCGACATGTGCGTTACGGGCTGGACAAGCTTGAGGGCTACCGCGCGCAGCTGGAATCCGTCATCGATGAACAGCTTAAAGTACCAATGAACAACGCTAAGACGGCCGAAGACAAACTAGCGCAATTGACATCGCAGGTTGCCGAGGCGAAGGCAGCGCTTGCGGCCAGCAGCGATCAGCTGGCAAGAGCCGAGCGCGACTACGAGGCCGATAGCGGCCGAGAGCGTCTGCTGCGCTTCGTCAGGGACCGCGCCGGACGCGACGGCTACGGAAAACACCTAGGCCTCGTTGCCAGTATCCGCAAGGACTTCACGCAGTTGTCGATGCTCATGTCGCAGGTTGATGCTGTTCTCAGCAAGGATGCGGACCGGCAAAGCGAAGACTACACGCGCCGGGTCAAGGCGCTCTTGGACACCACAGGTCCCGATCTTTTAAAGGATGACGAGCGTGCCCGCCTGAAACAACTGATCGCAACCAGCGACCGTCGTCAGACAAAAGGGTTTGATCGCATTATCCTTTATATCGACGACCTAGACCGCTGCCCGCCCGAACAGGTCGTTTCCGTCCTGCAGGCGGTCCATCTGCTGTTGTCCTTCCCGCTTTTCGTCGTGGTCGTCGCCGTCGATAGCCGTTGGGTGACCCGCTCGCTTGAAGGCCATTACGCCAAGCTCCTGGAGGCTGAAGGGCAGGACGGCGAGGCCGCCACCGCAAGCGACTATCTGGAGAAAATCTTCCAGATCCCCTACTGGGTCAGGCCAATGACACAGACCTCCAGCGTCGCCCTTCTTTCATCGATGACCGCAGCCGCCATCAGTCCGGATTCGTTGACGGAGCCACCTGAGACGGCGGTTGTTCGAGACGCCGATCCGCAACCAAATGCCCCCGACCCCGGGCAGGCTGTTGCGGTTTCGCCAGCGGATTCCACCAATGCTGCCGTGCAGGGTAAAGCGGATGTAGACAATGGCTTGCCCGATGCTCCCGGGGAGACAGCAAACCGTGTCTCCGGTGCGCGGGCCCTCGTCCTGACAGAGGGCGAACGTGCCTACATGCTGAACATTGCGCCTTGGGTCGGAAGCACGCCACGCCGGGCGCTCAGGTTCCTCAATATCTATCGGATCATCAAGGCAAGCCTTGATCCCGCCAATTTGCAACGACTGGAATCGGGCGGCTACCGCGCTCTGCTGACCGAAATCGCCCTGGTCGTCGGCTCGCGCAGAAACGAAGGTCTGGGCATCGTTCAGGCGCTGGCGAAGGGTTCGTCCATAGATTCGTTGCGTCACGGTACCAGCGACTTAGCATTGTCGGCCATGGCAAAGGGTGTGCTCGATGTCTTCGCCGACACCCCTGAACCAGCGGACTTGGACAATCTGGCATTCTACTGGGAGATGGCGTGTCGCTACAGTTTCGGTAACGAGCGCCCGTCGCGAACAATCCCTCAGGCGCCCGCCACCAACGGCATTGAAGCCATACAATATCCCGGGAGGCAGGAATGAAACACACGCAGCGATTGGAGCTGCTGCGCGAAGAGCGCATCAAGCGTATCGGCCAGCGAGGCGAGCCGCTGGCCGTGGAGCCGCCGGAATCATTCATCACGGCAGTGGTGAACTGCGTCCAAGCCTGGGAAACCCGGCGTGACGCCCGGCATCAGCCGCAAGGTCTGATCTATCACTACTGCGACGCGGTCGCGCTGCAAAATATTCTGCGAACACAGAAGGTCTGGGCGACGAGCACCAAATATCTCAATGACCGGACCGAGATGCTGTCAATGACAGCAAACCTGACCAGGCATGCGGACCGCCACCGCATGACGCCAGAAGGGCAGGTTATAGCCGATATCATCGATTTTCAGACAATCATGGCCGATACCCATCAGACCCAAACCATCGGCATGGATCGGTACGCCGCCTGTTTCTCGTCAAATGGCGACCTGCTCAGTCAATGGCGCGCCTATGGGAAGAACGGGCGCGGCTACGCAATCGGGCTTGAGGCGAGCTCGTTTCGTTGTCTGACAGGAGGCGAAGCGGCGCCGAGCTGTCTTCGCCGCATCACCTATGGCGGGGCCAACGAGGCGGAGTTGATCGATGATCTGGCGAGCGCCTTCATTTTGGCGATCGCGCCGCATCTTGAGATACTGGACGCAACAGGCTGGGACCAACAGCCTGCGCGAAACTGGCTCAGCCTGCGGTTTGCCGAATGCCTCTATGGGCTTGCCGATGAGATCAAACATCCAGCCTTCGCGGAAGAAGCCGAATGGCGTCTCTATGCCATGGTGTCTGGCGAAACGCTATTTCGGGTGTCGAAAGATATTATTGTCCCCTATAGAGAGCTCGATCTGACAAGTGCATCGGCCCATGACGCGGGCAGGCTTCCGATCCGTCAAATTGTCGTTGGACCGTGCCTGGATTTCCATGAGGCCGAGATGTCCCTAATGACCTTTACAAGCCATCTGGACTACCCCTTGGACATTGATTTCATCCCGTCGCGCGTCCCTTATCGCTAAGGGCTCGCGTCAGCTGCGATCTTTTAAATGATCCCCCACGCCCGAAACCTCCCCCTCCCCGTCATCTCGCGGAGGCCGAGCTCCAAAACGATCCGCCGCGCCGCCTGCGGGGTCACATCGAGCGTCTTCGCCACCATCCCAGCCGACACCAGCGGTTTGGCCATCACCAGCTCGACCAGGTCGGGCAGTTTCGAAGACGTCCGCCGCCCTTCCAGTTTCCGCTCGAACATTTTTCGCGCCAGCACCAGCCGGTCATGTTCCTTCATGCCGAAATCGGCGGTCGTCAGAAGTCCATGGGCAATGGCGAGCAGCCGAGACTCTCGGTCGCCATGCCGGCGTCGATCGACGGGGATGGTTTTCAGGCCGAGATTGATGGCGGCGAGATGCGCGCCGGTGGTGATGCCGTCCTGGCGCAGGATTGACGCGGCAAACAGCCGGCCAAGCCAGGGGGCGTGCTGGAGCACAGACAGCTCGTTCCAGGCATCGAGGGCGATGATCGCCTGCAGCACTGCCGGCAGGTTTTCGGCCTGGCGCAGCACCCCGCGCCATTCTTCCAGCCGGGCATCCTCGTCCCAGTCGAGATCGTAGATAAGAGTGTCTCGCTCGCGGGTGTCGACCGCAGGCCGGTCGTGGCGTTTCGCGTGTTCAATCGCAGCGTCAGATCGCGCTAGCAGCGCATCGATCGCCGCGAGGTCGACGCCGGGAAGCCCTTCGGCTTCATCGGTTTCTTTCCCCTCCCCTTCCGGATCAATCGCAGTCGCACTCCGCACCGTGCTGCCGGCCCCCGCCGCCTCAGTGCCGGGTGAGGCGATCTCCGATGTCTGCCGAAGCGTTCGAACGCCTTCGGGTGACAGTGCCCAATCCGGCGATTGGCCAGAAATGCGACGGCGAGTGCGCAGCACGTCGCGGGCGATGGTGAGTTCGTGGGTCGGTGTACGGATGTCACGGGTGGCGTCATGGAGGACGAGGTCTTCGAGGTGGACGAGCTCGCCGTCGATCCACAGCGACGCGCAGGCGTCGGCAAAATGCATACGCTCGAGGAAGCCGGCGCCGACGGACGAGCGAGCAATTCGCTCGTCGAGGCGGGTCAGGGCGACGCCGGCGTCGAAAGCCGACCGCATCAGGGCATTCATGCTGATTTTTGAAAGTTCGTAAGCCATTGATATTATGGTAAACTATTTCGTAAAGGAACTCTAGATGAATATTGGAGTTCGTCACATGGTATGAATTCGAGTTAAGGTTATAACCATCGATAAGTACTCCTTATCGGAAGTTAGCCATCAGATAGTGATTTTCTTGCCATCTACTTTCCCCGAGACTATATTAAAGCCACGCATTTCGAGCTGGAGCGCCAAACGTGTCCGAACCACAGCTTTCCGTCCGCAGCGCCAAGGCGAGAGACCTCGCTCATGCGCTTGCACACCGCACCGGCCAGCCGATCAACCGGCTGGTTGAGCTGGCGCTTGAACGCTATGACCGGGAACTGCGCCAACAGTCTGCCCGAGCGCCAATCGATATTCTGTCGGACTTGATGGCCGAAGGCCGGCGTACCGTTGCGGCCGGCGTCACGTCGGCGCATGACGATCTTTACGACGAGAACGGGTTGCCGCGATGATCGCCGTCGATACGTCGGTCATTCTGACGATGGCGCTCGCAGAGCCGGAAGCCGAACGCTTCACGCCGCTACTGGGACGGGAAGCGGTGGCGATCGGGTGGCCGACGCTGCTGGAGGCGCGCATGGTGCTGACCGGCAAGGGATTTCCCAACGCTTCAAACATCATCGATCAGCTTGTTCAACTGCCAAACGTCACCGCGGTTGCCTTCGACGACGCACATTACCGCGAAGCGGAACGCGCGTTCGACCGCTTCGGCAAAGGCCGCCATTCTGCCGCGCTCAACATGGGTGATTGCTTTTCCTATGCGGTCGCCATTGTCGCCAAAGCGCCGTTGTTGTTCAAGGGCAACGATTTTCACAAAACCGACCTGAAAATTCACCCGGCATCCGCCGTGTGAGAAGAAACCACCAAACCGGGCCCAAGAGGATTTTGTGGAAGATCGCGTCAGATTTGCCCTCGAAAAACTGCTGAATGTCGCCCACCAGGATACCGGCCAGGGCCATAGAGCGGCCAATTTCCTGCTCGCCTGGTGGAACGCCGAGGTGCACGGCGGTTTCGATCTGACCGACCTTGCCAATGTCGATCGTGATGTTGCCGAGGACATGGTAACGATCTTCACCTTTCTCGCCCGGGAAGAAGACCTCGTCTACCCTGACGCCTATCGCGGCGAGATCGAAAAGATCATCGCGCGCTGGCGACCGCAGATCGAGGCTACACAATGAAGGTCCAGCGTGCATCGACAACGCCACGATCCGCCGTCGACCGCCGCGCCGCAGAACTCGATACCATCGCCGCCGTCTTGCCGATCGAACGCCGCGATGAGCTTGCCGAGCTCCTGACTGACCGGGATGTCGAAACACTACGGCACCTTGTCAACAAAGGCATGGGTGACAATACGCTCAGGGCGTTGACATCCGATCTCGCCTACCTGCAGGCATGGTCTCTGGCATCCACCGGCGACACCCTTCCCTGGCCGGCGCCCGAGGCACTGCTTCTAAAATTCGTCGCTCACCATTTGTGGGATCCAGAACGGCGCCGGGAGGACGCTCTTCACGGCATGCCGCTGGACGTCGATCAATCGATGCGTGATCAGGGATTTCTGAAAACGACAGGGCCGCATGCGCCCGACACTGTCCGCCGGCGGCTTGCCAGTTGGTCGACACTGACGCGATGGCGAGGTCTGGACGGCTCCTTCGCCTCCCCTGCCCTGAAATCAGCCATTCGGCTGGCCGTTCGTGCCGTACCACGGCAACGCCGCCGCAAGAGCGCCAAGGCTGTCACCGGTGACGTGTTGGCGAAATTGCTGGCCACCTGCGGCGGCGCCGATCTTCGCGATATCAGGGACCGGGCAATCTTGATGGTCGCGTTTGCTTCCGGCGGGCGCCGACGCAGCGAAGTAGCCACTCTCCGCAAGGAACAGCTCACGAACGAGGAACCGGTTAGCGCTGAGGACGGTAGTCCCCTCCCCTGCCTCGCCATTCATCTCGGCCGCACCAAAAACTCGGGAGCCGATCAGGACGAGATCGTCTACTTGAACGGTCGGCCGGTGGACGCGCTGAATGCCTGGCTCGAGGCTGCGAGAATCGACAGCGGCAGTGTGTTTCGGGCGATTGACCGCTGGGGTAATGTCAGCCTGCGGGCGCTCGATCCGAAAGCGATCAACGATATCGTCAAGCAACGGGTTGCCAAGGCGAGGTTGGATCCGCGGGAGTTTTCAGCACACGGGTTGCGATCCGGATATCTTACAGAGGCCGCCAATCGCGGTATCCCACTTGCCGAAGCGATGGACCAGTCGCGCCATCGGTCTGTCCAGCAGGCGTCGAGCTATTATAACAATGCCGCGCGGCGGAACGGCCGGGCTGCTAGGCTGCTTTGATTGCGCTTCAGCAACTGTGATCTACTCCTCTGCCTTCACACGGACAATTGCGTCAATTCGCCGAAGACCGCCTCACTCTTTCGATGAATTTTTGTCCCCACGACAAAATACAGGATAAGGACGCGCTTTCAATTGAATAAGACGGTGCATCGAGCAAAGGCTCCTGATCGAGCGCAAATGGCATCCTGTACTGCCCGAGCTCAGTGTCGAGATCTCTCGGATAGGGCAGGGGCGGCAAAAGAGTTCCGGGACAACTCTTCGTGGAGCAGAAAACCAACCAACGACGCAGCGGGGGATAGTCATGGTTTTCTGCCGTTTGACCTCTTGCCATGAGTGAATTTTTCCGCCACTCGACGGACCTTGTAGCGTCTCGAACCCCGCGCAGGAGAGTCTGCAAAGGGGCCATAATCATCTCATGTGGCCGAGAGAGGGACGGGGCATTTCGGAGCAGGTGCAAAATACCCAGCAACGCGGGGAGGGTGCTGTCCTGAGCTTATCTATTGATAGATTCGTACACCGGGCTTGATCGGCGTTCTCCATTGCTGTCATCCCGACTATCCCGGCAATTGAGGCGGCGTCTACGAAATTTGTGGCCGCCTGTAGAATGAGCTGTCGGCGGTTACCCGAAAATCAATCCTGTCAGCTGACAGGGTTTTGCTTGGCAAGTTCGGGATTACGCAATCGTCAAACCCTTTCAATGACGTCTATGCCTTTCCGGGCCCTTATAGTTCCGGACTAGGTGATCAAAGGTAAAGAGTGAGCGAACATTCTAGTCATCGCGCTGTCGAGCAATAAATCCTGTCAACTGACAGGATTTATATTGCATCGCTCCTCAAACCACGCCTCAGCCTCATAGAGAGGGGTGCTGTAACAATACATCTCTTAAAAGTAGGCGAGATGGCGACGGAAGAGGATGAGGAATTCCGGGAGACGCCGCCGATCGGGCTGTAGCGGTTGATTGTCTTCTCTATTTGCCAAAAGTCCGTTATCCTGGCCGCACCTCGCAATTTTTTGCCGTACGCCATCTCGGCATTCTCCTCGATGTCAGCGACCGATCGAAACTCAAATCATTGCGAGGGAATAATGCGCCCAAGTAGTTGGTCAACCTGATCGATAAAGTCGTGATCATGGTGTGTATATCAAAGGGCCGTCAGGCAGTTTTCTCTGACCGTCAGAGTATCTGAAACACAGCGGCGAGCCTTCCCACCCGGGAAACTCGCCATCGCCACTACGCTAGTTGGCGGTCCGCTCCGCGTACAGCACCGTATAGCGGGAAATCCAAGGAGGCGACACGCAACGCGTGGATGGCCGGGCTTGCTCCGATCTCGGAAAAATTCGGCATGGAGGTGGCGCTGCACGACCAGGCGGAGCGGATGAAGGTTCTTTCGATGGTGTCGCGCTTCGGCCATTGCCTCAATGACCTGCTCTACTGCTGGCGCATCGGGGCGCTGCCGATCGACATTGTCGGTGTGGTTTCCAACCATTTCGATTATCAGAAGGTCGTCGTCAATCACGACATTCCGTTCCACCACATTCCGGTGACGAAAGAGAACAAGCCGCTGGCCGAAGCCCGGATCATGGAGATAGTGAAAAGTTCGGGTACGGAACTTATCGTGCTGGCGCGTGCTATCCACGCTCATATTTACCGGGTGTATTCCTGAACGGTAGCCGAACCGTGGTGTTTTCCCCGGTCCCGGCTCTTACACTTCGGAAAGAATGGGAAGCAGGTTCGGCAATCTTGTCCGGAACCCCGCGTCGGGTAATGCGAGCTTCTGTCGGGCGACTGCCTTCAGGCGCGGGGGCGAGTTCAAACCCGAGCAATCGGCAAAAGGCAAAGCCTACGGCGCTCTGGCCATGGCTATCGACATATTGCCGCTGGATGATGAAAGACCCCTTTTTATCATCGATGCGACTTCCGATGACGAGCATCGTTTGAGTTGGGGATAGACACAGACCGCGCGCTTTTCGACACGCCGGTAGATCATGACGCCGCGCCCGCCATACGGGATGCTATTCGGTCATCAGGTTGAGATCCCAGGCACCAAACTTCGCGGAATCCAATGCGCAAGCCGCTCCGGCATAACCCCAGACCGCCGCATTGCGAATTGCAAGCGTGGCGTTGGCGAACTGAGCGCAGGCTTCTCGCAAAGCACCCAGGTGAATGAAGCAGCCTTGCAGATAGAGAAGCTCTTCATAGCTCGCATCGGTGGTGGCATCAGCGACCCGCTTCAGACCGGCATTGGTGCCAAGACCATAGAGGCAAGGAAGCAATCGTTGATCCAACACTGCCTTGCGTAGAGCAACACGGGAGGCTCGCCCAGAATCTCGAGGATCAGGTCGCGTGGAGAGAGTGGACTTTCCTGACCTCCTGAAATATCTGCAATAGAGCCATTTATAAGGACTTTTGGGGGAGGGGACAGAGTGACCTCTGTCGTATTCAGGTTGCCCATCTTGCGCAAATCGATTGACTATACTAGATTTGTGGAAATGTTATAGAGCGGCTCAAATGAAGCAAATCGATCTCATGTTCCGGACGATGGTCGCGGAGCTGCAGCAACGGACTTTTGATGCGCAGTGGTCTGCGGATTTCCCACCCACTGGTCGCTTTGTCTCGGTCAAGGTCGACAACCGCTCATACTGGTATTTCGACCAACCGGATGGCAAGGGTGGTCAAAAGCGGCGCTATGTCGGCCCTGCTGATGATGACGAGATCACAACCCGGGTTGAAGCCTTCAGGGGCGAAAAGGACGATTACCAGAACCGGCGAAGGATAGTGGCGGCACTTACACGCGAAGCTGGTCTAATTGCTCCGGACCGCTTCACAGGCACCGTCGTTGAGGCCTTGGCATCAGCTGGTTTATTCCGGCTCCGTGGTGTCCTCGTCGGCACAGTCGCGTTCCAATGCTATGCGGCACATCTCGGTATCCGCCTGCCTATGGCCGCGATTCTGACTGGTGACGCAGATCTGGCTCAAGATTACGCGATCTCAAGCGAGGTCGAAGATTCAATTCCGCCGATTGTCGCTCTCCTTCAGTCCATTGATCCTTCATTCCGCGCCGTGCCTCATGTCTCCGGTTCCCCCCGCTCAAATGCTTTCCGCAACTCGACCGGTTACCGGGTAGAGTTCCTGACGACAAATCGGGGATCGGAAGATTACGCAGATCAACCGGCGCAAATGCCGGCTCTGGGCGGCGCGTCTGCCGAACCTCTCCGATACATGGATTTCCTGATCCGTGATCCGGTGCGAACGGTCTTGCTGCATGGGGCCGGTGTTTCGGTCGTGGTGCCCGATCCATCTCGGTTCGCCGTTCACAAACTGATCGTGGCTGGCAGGCGTCAAGATGATGCCGGCGGAAGGGCAAAGAAGGAAAAGGACTTGCGTCAGGCCGTAATGCTGTTCGAGGCATTGCAAGAAACCGGGGCTGGTCGTGATCTGGCAGATGCTCTTCGCGAAGCATGGGGTAGAGGCCCCTCTTGGCGAAAAGCGATCACAGCGGGTGTTGATGCCGTCCAGAGGCAATATCAACCTGCCGTCCATCGCACGTTCGGCATTCTCCCGGCCGATGAAATAGAAAAGGCCCGCATGATCTGACGCGCCGCGTCGCACTTACTCTCGTCGCTGACATTCGATTTACTCATGATGTTCTTCTGGCCTCAAGGTTGGGAAAGGGGGGGCCACAAATCTCGGATCTATTCAGTGATACGTTAACCTTCGAGCCTGTCCGATAAATCGCATCCACTCCACTGGACGTCATTAATCATTCTCATCCGGCCACTTTCACAGGATGACCTGCCGCTCGCAGCAAAGCCATGAGCACGGGACCGAGGGAGAACTCGCCACGCCTCGCTCGGTTGGTCAGGTCCCTGAGATACCCACCGGGCGAATTAATATGCCCACCACGCTCCAGGATGCATGCGATCGTCACTGCCGCATTTTCTGCCCCCATCACCTCGCACGCCTCCTGATATGCAGAAGGGCTCACTCCCAGCATGGATCTGACGACCACGGCCGCCGTCATCAACTCTCGCCAATTTCGTATTTGTCCTTCAGGCCCATAATTTAAAATCTCCGGGCAGGCCCGCAGTACAAGACCTATGGGAAACGTTTTTATCGGCAGGTGTTCAGTCTGATTTTCCGGCGTGGGCTTCGCTCCCAGCTCATTTCTAGAGCTAGGTTCAAGTTCATTAGGGTGGTTGGTATTTGAATTCTGTATGTGACGCTCAATTTGAGCATCATTGCTGGTCATTTTTGATGAAAAATCATCGGAATTCAGCAGCTTGATAATGTCCTGCCGCAAAACGTCCATCTCACGCCCCATATTCTGGAGGTCTGCGAGGCTTGGCCTGCGAGGAATACGTCTTACGAGCTCCAGATACCGCGTCTCGATCCAATCCCAGTCACCCGGCGCGCCCTCTTCAACCGCCGCTGTAATCAGCTTGCGAATATCGCGCCGGCTTATTGTAAGGTTCTCCTTTGCCCTTCGGAAGATAATTCGTTCTGCGGCGACCTGCTGAGCAAGACAGGCCAGTTCTTCGGCACGCATCAAAAGCGGTGAGATATCAAATCCGAAGGCATGTTCGATTGATCCGTCATCATCCTTTCGGGCGTATCGCTTACCATTGGCGCTGTCTTTTCGAACAATAAGTCCCGCTTCGATCAGTAATGCCAGATGACGACGCAAGGTGGCGCCTGCAATACCGTGCGCGCGGATCGAGAGCTGAATGTTCGACGGAAACACCACCAGCTGTGCATCCTGGCGAAGTTCGTTTTCGGGATAGAAGCTCAAAAGCGCGTCAAGTACAGCAAGACTACGATCCTGTAGCCCCAACACCTCTCTCGCTTCCGAAGCGTCCCGGAAAACCTTCCATTTATCGGCTGAAGCACCCTGCTTGATCCTGGCGGTAGCAATCTGCCTCCTCACCAGCGCAAGCGTCACCGGCCGCCGCCCAAAGGGCGTCGTTACCTGTCCATCTTCCATTGTCCTGCCTCTTCAAAAAGGCAAAAGGAAAACGCTCACCGAAACGGTGCCAAACACTCTTGACTAGGATTCATGGAAATGCGATTCTCAAGTTGTCACACATCGAGAAGGGCTTCCATGACGGCAACGTCGAGGGGGCCTTTTTCTTTTGCTCGTTCCCTTCCTTTGCAAATGCTGCGAAGCTTGTCCTTTGGCTTCGTCCTAACCTTGTCTTTTGCGCGTGAACCGCTCCGCAAGAGCCGGCAGTTCAGCTTCAATGAATTTCAGGAATTCTGTTCCAGCCGTCGTTTCCGCAGAAATGCGAATATCCTTCGAAGACGCAACGTAGTTGCCCAGTCGCCGGCCTTCACCGTTTACGATTACCCGTGGGGACGTTTTCGGCGAAGCCTTGGGCTTCAGGACGTCCAGGACAGCCAGAAATCTTTGATCGGAGTTCATCCGCTTTTCCACAGCTTGCGACAGCACGCCGTGAAGATTGTCCATTGCCCCGGAATTTTCCGAAAAAGCCTTCGCAAACTCAGCCCATCTCGGACGCCCGACCTTCGGGGCGCGTCCGATCGCCTCGATCAGGTCTGACGGCACCTTGCGATAGACTGCCCGCATCCGGGCGAGTTCTGCGTCATCGATTGAGAGGGCAGCATAGATATCGCGAGGCTTTACCCCGGCCTCATCCATGCGGCGTGCAAACAGGGCCCGTTCGATCCATGTCAGATCCTGACGATCGGCATTCTCAATGCCCTGCGCAATGACAAGCTCGACATCGGAAATTTCGACTTCGATCGCCCTGACGGGGATGCCAAGCTCCCTTGCAGCCCGCAGACGGCGATGTCCGTAAACAACCTGATAACGCTCCGGCGATGAGGGAGACTTGCGGACCTGAATCGGAACCTTCTGGCCTTCCGACTGAATGGAGTTGCGGAAAGCTTCGAAATCTTCTGCACCGTCATCTGGAAGACGATCCGGAAAGGGCGACGGATCGACCCTCGACGGATCGAGCTCCCTGATTGCGCCTCCACCCGATTCTACGAGCGCCTTAAGACGATCGCGTTCAGATTTGATGTCGTCGATGGCCCTGTGTGCAGCACCGATGACACCGGCACCGACGCGGGTCGGGGCAGCCGGTTGTTGCGGGACAGCGGACGTTTCGGTTGACAGCTTGTTTTCAAGTTCGGCCGACAGCAGGCCGAAATTCGCAACGATGGACTTGCGCGACGACTTGGTCATGTGCGCCCCCAGCTACTATTGATGAGTTTCAGTATTGCCTCATTCACGGCGTCGACGGCTTCCCGGGCGCGCTTGTGGGTATCACGTCCAATCTGGCCCATTTCGAGCTCGTAGATCGAGCGCTTTGCGAGCCCGGCGGCCTCAACAGCCGTGCTTTCAATCAAGGTAGGAAGCAGGACGTCAGTCCCGAATAGATGACGCATCATCGCGACGACCTGCGATTGCGGCGCGTCGTTGGGGTCGTGGCGGGTGACGAGATAGCGTATGAAGTCCTGGTCGAGTTGCGCACCGCTCACGTTCAGCACGCTGATCAAATCCCCCATCATCAGCAGGAACTGGCTCATGGAAGCGACGTCAAGCATCGCAGGATGGACCGTAATGATCATACTGGTCGCAGCGTAGATCGCGCTGAGCGTCAGGAACCCTAGCGACGGGGGCGTGTCGAGAATGACGACATCATAGTCCTGCTCGACCTCGGCAAGAGCGAGTTTCAGCCGCTCGAAGAAAATCGCGCCTGAACCCGATTTTTGTGCGAGCACCCGTGGCGTCTCGTGCTCATACTCCATCACTTCGAGATTGCCCGGGATCAGATCAATGCCTTCGAAGTAGGTCTTGCGGATGATGTCGCGGATCGGCCGACGTTCCGCATCGTCGTAACGAAGAGCGGCATAGATCGTTTCGTTCGCCCCGACATCGAATTCGGGCTGGGCGCCAAACAATGCGGACAACGATGCCTGCGGGTCAAGGTCGAGGGCAAGAACGCGATATCCCTGCAATGCAAGATAATGAGCGAGATGGACGCAGGTCGTCGTCTTGGCGCTACCACCCTTGAAGTTAGCGATGGCCACGACCTGCAGATGCTCGCCCTCGCGACGCCGCGGAAGAAACCTCAGTGCTTCGGCTGGCTTCTGGGCCGCAAAAAGTTCGCGCAACTCGTTGATCTGGGCGAGCGTGTAGACACGATGATTATTTTCCAGTCGGCCAGGAATCGGTCCGCGCCCTTCGCTCGACATGAGCTTCAGGGTCGAATCGGGTATCGAGGTCAGCTTGGAGACTTCGTTCGTCAGGAACGGCCGCAGGCTCTTCTCCGATTTGGGAGGATACATACGCGTGCGAAGCTGCTGCAACTGCTGCGACAGCAGGCCCGCATGGCGCATGATCTTTCCGCCTGCGTCTTCTTTCGGACTGCTCGTCGTTTCTGCCTGTCTCGCTATCGCCATATCGCCCCCTTGGCGGGCAGTCTTCGGTTTGCCGACCATTGCCCGCCAAAGATACAACACGATTCTAACCTTACGTCCAGCCGTTTAGAGTTAACAAAGTCTTAACGGACCAATCTCCAGGCAACGGATTGATTGAACGGAGACTTAATATTTACTGTTATTTTTCAAACTCTTAATAATATTCCCTCAACGCGGAAATCCCACTTTGTTCTAGGGTCAATCGCACAGGGCAAAGATTTTAGAAAGCATGCTCAGCGCGCCATAGAGAGTTTGAAAACGCGCGACTCACCAAAATACGAATTTGTAGGATTCATCAACTGCCGCCCGGTTCTGAGATGTGCTGATTTCCCGCTAACTTAAAAAAACGGGGAATTTCATGTATATCACGGCTGTTGCGACACCTCGGAATGAGGCCGAAAGAAAGCTGCTATCGGAGCAGCACAAGCTTAGAGCGGAAGTATTTTCAGGGCGCCCGGGATGGGAAGTCAACGTCCACAACGGGTACGAAAGGACCATTTCAACTATCTTCAGCCGACATACGTCTTCGCCGCGGCAAGAAAAGATCATGTATACGGAGGCCATCATTGGCAACAGGTTGGCCTACAATAGGGTGTCTTGAGGGCTTGTCGATCTACCACCGTCAACCTATACTTATCGATGGTTATAAGGCCAACTACCAAACATACCATGTGACGAACTCCAATATTCATATAGAGTTCCTTTAAAATATCGTTTACTATAATATCAATGGCTTACGATCTGGCGAAATCAGCATATCAGCCCTGACGCGGCCTGCGTTCGACGCCGGCGTCGCGCTCACCCGTCTCGACGAGCGCATTGCTCGCTCGCCGGTCGGCACAGGCTTCCTTGAGCGGCAAAATTTCACCGACGCCTGTGCCTCGCTGTGGATCGACGGCGAGTTGGTGCATCTCGAAGACCTCGTCCTTCACGATGCGTTTCGCGATGCCCGCACGCCAACCCACGAAATCACCATCGCCCGCGACGTTCTGCGAACACGCCGACGCATTTCTGGCCAGTCGGCGGGTTGGGCGCTGTCGCCGGACGGTATCCGGGTTTTGCGACAGACCTCGGAAGTCACATCGGCGGGGGCGAACGAGGCGGGCACGGCCGGCTTCACCATCCCCTCGGCCACCGTCGATGCGGACGGGGAGGGGGACCATGATGAAGATGACGCCACAGATCTGCACGGCGTCGACTATGCGGCCATCGATGCGATCCTCGCCCGATCGGAGGCTGCGATCGAGGACGCAACACGTCCCAACCGCGCCAGCGGCAATAGGCCGGCCGAAAAGGATCCTCTCGTCTATGATCTCGACTGGGACGAGGATGCCCGGCTCGACGAATGGCGCGGCATCTTGGGACAGGGTCAAGACTTGCCGGCGGCGCTGCAGGCCATTGTCATCCTCGACGCCTGGAATGAGTTGTCCGTGCTTCAGCACGCCCCTTGGCTTGGCCGATTGTTTGCCGCCTCGATCCTGCGCCAGGCTGGCATCACCAGTGGCGCGCATCTCGCCGCCCTCAATCTCGGCCTCAAAACCATTCCCGTCGATCGGCGCCGTCACCGCGACCGGGAAGCCCGGCTGCTTGCCATCGCTCATGGTATGTTGGCGGCTGCTGAGATCGGCATGAAAGAACATGACCGGCTGGTTTTGGCACGAAGACTGATGGAGCGAAAGTTGGAGGGGCGTCGGGCCTCTTCAAAGCTGCCAGAACTGGTCGAGCTCGTCATGGAAAAGCCGCTCGTGTCGGCCGGGATGGTTGCGAAAACGCTCGGGGTCACGCCGCAGGCGGCGCGGCGGATCGTTTTGGAACTCGGTCTCAGAGAGATGACGGGGAGGGGGAGGTTTCGAGCATGGGGTATCCTGTAGCACCCCATCGCGTGACGGTGCCGCCGTGGTCAGACTGGGTCCCCACGTTTGCGGGTCATAAGTCTACAAGCCAGATGTTGATCTCCCCAGCGCGTCGCGAACGCTTCTGAGACTTCAAACCAACTCCCATCGTTGCCGGCGCCGTGGTTGGCGCCCATGCACGAACATTGGCATTCATGGTGCTGGGCATTCATGCAGGAAGGGGAACATTTCTCCTGCTCGCGGTAGGGCTGGATCACATAGAGCTGCCTGTATTTCTCCAGCGCCCGTGTCACGAAGTCGTTGAACCAAGCTTTTGGCAGTTCCCAGCATTGCAGAGGCTCAATCCAGGCAGGCTGCAGCTTTTGCCCGTGTTGCAGCCAAAGCCGATTGTGCTGGGAGTAAGGGAGGCGAGCCCGTATCCGCTGGCCTTTTCCGCCGCGTCTCAGAACTACAGGGATCGTCTTCTGGTTCCAGACGCGCCGGAGTTCGCTGTCACTGATATCTGCCTCCATTTTCCCCCTCCTATTAAATGAATTCGATCCCTGAAAACCTCAGCGTAACAGCTCCGGCAAGTCGTAGAGCAGCTTCATCGCATCGGGCCAGCCAACATCGGAAAACAGCTTGAGGATCTCAAGCAGTTCGGTGCGGCATGCTTCATCTTCAAAAAGGGAACGATAGTCCGCAAGGTAGCGCGTGACGATGCTGACGATCAATTTGAGGGCGAGGCTCTCATGATGATATCCTTCTCGCATGCCGGCTCCCAAAAGGATCCCGTGGAGCGCCTTGAAGACACAAGCGGGATCTCCAGGTATCAAATATTCATAGAGTTCGATGAGATGATGATGCGTCGCTGGCTCGTGAGACTTCGACAGTAGTGCCAACATCGGGCGATAGTCGGCGAGGAAACTGCCCATGGCCTCAGAGGTGTCAAGCCCTTGACTTCGGTTGCTGCTCTCCTGGTATGCCCCTGAACCGAAGTAGAGTTGGTTCATGAGATGGTGGATGATATGCTCTGCCGCCCGGTATCGGGCAATCGCGGCGTCTCGCGCCGCACCCTCCCTTTCGTCGGCGATCAACACAGCATAGCTTTCTGTCGCGGCAGCCGAGCAGACTTCAAGGATAAGCATTGACCCACGCTGCGCGCGATCCGAAAGCGACTGGTCATTGTCTTGGTCTGACTTATAGCGCGCGATGAACGCCTCGCGAAGCGGCGAGATGAAAGCAACTAGCAGGTCCTGGTTCGTGACCAGATCCTTCAGCCATTCAATTAGCCACTGCAGCGCCCTCTCTCGGCCCTGTCCAGCCCAGAGCTGAGCTGCGAGTCCACCCAGAACTTCGGAAAGTTCATCGCGGCCGGAATTCTCTGTCCGAACGAAGCTGTGGCGGCGCTGTTCGACGATCTCTATCAGCCCTTCCGCGCGGTCGACGTCGCTCCAGATCAAACGTGACAGGACGTGAGCGACGTGGAACGTAAGTACGTCGACATTTGGTTCATTGCGCACGATGCGCTCGGCCAGCTCCCACATTTTTTGCGGCGCGACACGACTTAGTACCTGCAGGTTTTCGGCCGCTTGCACCCGCACCACTGGTACCGGGTCCGCAAGAACCGCTTCGATCCTGTCGATTATCTCGGGGCGATCTTCTCCGAACCTATGTGCAAGGTGCAGATAGGACTCAGCCGCATATACGCGAACTGCCCAATTGCCATAGCCGTGTACATTGTCTTCACCGTCTTTCGGCTCCGGAAACCGGCTTGCCCAAAGACGACCGAGCACGCCGAGCAATAGATCGAGCGACGGCATTCCGTCGTTTTCGGGCAAATACGCTTCGTTACCGGCGATCATTTCGATCGCATTGCTGATAGTGCCCCAAACAGGCTGTTCGACGCTCGCATTGAGGGAAGCTGCGTTCGCGTCAAACAGGAAAATGGTCGCCTCTGTCTCCAGCCACAAAGCCGATAAAGCAGTCGCGTCGCTTTGCGAGGACGTTTGCCTCACACGCTCCGCAAGGACTTCCGACTGGTCGACCATCTTCGCGTTCACGCCGCTATCGACATCGACGCCTTCCCCGGCGAGGATGCGGCGCATCATTCCATGCACAGGCTCTGAGGTGAGCGTCATAGTCCGAAGAGGCGGATTTCCGGCAAGCTCGCCCGCATTTGCCAGTTCGGCACGCAATGCTCGCATCGCGTCTGTTGCGATCGACGCCTCATCGACGGAGGAGAGGAAACGGCTTAAGACCCGTCGCCACCAACGCTGTTCATATTCGTCGCTGAAGAGATCGGGGCGAAGGACCTCCGCTTCGAAATCCGCGCGACCCTCGATCAAAATGTGAGGATAGGCGGCGGCCACAAAGCGAACGGCGTCCCTGACTGTGACCTGATGGTTGAGGATCGAAAGATTGCTCGCATACGGCCACAGCGCTCCTGCAACCTCAACGACCCGCTCCGCCCCGATGCCTAGCAGCCGCGCCCACACGGCAGGACTTGAATATCCGATTGCGGCTGCCTCGATGCACTCGACAAATGCAGCCGTCGGGCAACCTCGCAAAAAGCCGACAAAATGCCCAAGAACATTGTCCTCCGTGCTCCCCCCGCGTCCGTTAGGTTGATCCCACGCGAGTTGCGCAAAATCGCTGCCAAGGAGGTCGAACGGCTCGCGCCCTGCGACGATTACACGGCGCCGTCGATCGCCAATCGGAAGATCACGATCAATTTCACCCAATGCCACCTCAATCGCAGCGCACGTGCCGGCAAAAGCCGATAGGTCAAACAGCTGACGCGCATCCTTGCCCAGATGATATCTACAGTGGAGATAGTCCTGTCTGCGGTTTGAGGAAAGCGGCATGATCCGGCTGGGTTGACCGCCGAAATGCGAGACGCTGTCATCGCTGATTTCGCGGGAGTAAAGCACTCGATAAATTTCGACGGCGAAGTCGGTATCTGATCGGGCAATCGGCAAGATCTGTTCCGTCAGCCAGCTCGCTTCCTTGTCGGCGTAGGCCGAAAAATGTGGATCACGCAGGATGCGATCCAGTAGCGCCCGGGAGGTCGCAGGCTCGGCAGCAAAGCTTTTGCCTACGAACCGGATCGCATTTATCGCCGTTTGTTGCATCGGCGGCTCAGCCGTCCATGCGAGGGTTAAGAGTGCTCGCGAAGCGCGGCCGAATAGGTTGAGAAGCGGCACATCAGACAGATCAGCTTTTTCGAATAATTTCTGGAGCAGAAGCCGCGTCGAATCGGACATCTCGCGAGCGCCAGTCGTGATCGCGGCGTCAGCGACCTCTGCCCACGCAGTCGCCATCTGGCACGCAATGCCTCCCGAAGTATCGACTAGAAGCCCTACGAAGCGCGCGAGCCGCGATAACAACGTCGCCATCGCCCCGTCGGTAGCACGCGCTTGGATCAATGAAATCAGGCCCGCGATGTCTGATGGTGAGTTCACACCCTCTATCGCCGTCCGCAAGGCGACATTCGCCAATACTGGATCGACGTTGGTGTTAGCGTAGATGTCAGCAACCAGCCGCCAAACAGCGCGCTTTCCCTCGCTGTCGCTGCGCCATAGCCGCTCGACAGCAAAACGCAAAGCTGGCGCGAGCATCAGGGCGATTGCACTACCGCCTTTCAGCTGCACGATCAGGCGCGCGGGATCGTCCCATTCCAAAAAGAACCGTCCGGCAACATGGTCGAAAAGTACGTGATGAGAAAAGCTGACGAGGTCGCCGGTTTCCGCAAGCACACCCGAAGCAATCACTTCATCGACACTGTCATTTGCGATGAGCACCTTTCGGACCGCGAGGCGGTTGCGGCGAACCATCACATCAACCGTCGCGCCGGCGGCGCGATGCAGCGGCGTGCCTGGCAGCCGTCGATCTTCATAGGCGTCGATCAGATCCGACTGGGTCGAGACTGTCCGAATGCTTTCCGGATCAACGCCGTCAGAAAGCAGTTGTGCAGCGAGCGAGAGGTTGAAGATGTTTCGTAGGAGATCGCGCAGCCGTTCGGGCACCGCATCAAGCAAGCTTCCAAGCGCGCCGGCGTCCGCGCCTGCCTGATTGAGATCCGGATCGCTGAGGCGCGGCACTTTGAAGTGGCGGACATTGCGTAGTGTCGGATCAGCAAACCGCGGATCAGGTGGCGAGCCGGGGAGTGCGTCGCGAAAGCGCCGGCCATTACGGAGATCGAACGTGCGGATAGACGCCGCGATCGTCCAGGACTTGCTCTTTGTGGCCATTGTCTCGATTAGCTGCGCGAATACGGCTTCGGCCGGGCCGCCGCGCGCCGCATCGAGCGCGTCTATGATGAGCAGGTTTCGACCAGCGCCCGGTGCTGCGGCCAGGACCTCGGATAGAGGTCGAGCGAGTTGAAGCTCGGATTGCAGGTCGGCCGAAGTGGCAACACCGGGGAAGCGATCGACCGAGAGAAAGATGACCCTCTCGCCGGCGGCGCGGCGCGCTTGTGCCAGCGCCACCAGGGCCCCGGTTTTTCCCGCGCCGGGCTCGCCGATCACAATAAGCGAACCGGTCTCGATGGCTGACGCCATGGGGCTGTCACTTTGACGGGGAATTGGTATTCCACCCTCGATCGGCAGGCACGTATGGCCAGTCAGCCGGGTGAGCTCTGCGTCGGTAACATCAGAGAGGCGTTCGAAATCGGCATCATAGCCTGGAGCACCCGTGTCGTTGTGATCCAGAGCGCGGAGCGCTCGCAACAGCCCTTCGCGATCCGCTGGCGCACCGCTGCCAATGAGGTTCCGGACAATCGCTTTAAGATCTCGCAAGGGTGCGTCGCCTGCAGCCTCCGAGCCGTAGACGCGTGATCCGAGCACGCGGGAGGCCTCCCGCCAGTTATCTTCGCCCTCGTCCATCGAAAAACGGACGACTTTGAACAGACGGGCTATCGTGACAAGCTCGTCGTCGCTTGGAGGGTCGACGACAAGATCCACACAGGCGGCGCGTGCGTGGGTCTCGAAAAGACCCAGTGCGTCGGCTTCAACCTGGCTGCGCTGCGACTTCACCGTTGTCCAGGTGCCTCCGGTATCGAAAGCCCGGCAGCCTTTCTCGAGCTTATCGAGCGTACGTGGCGCGGTGGCGCTTACCGCAAGGATGGCCCGATAACGCGCGCCATCGACGGCCACACCTGTTTTACGCGCTTCAACCATGGTCCTGACAAGTTGCGCGATAGTTTTGCCAAGCGGGCTTTCAGCATCCTTCGTGAGACCGGCGCTGGTCTTGCTCTGGAAGTCGATCCGGGTATCGTCATCCTGTCCAAGCTCGATGTCATCGAGGCCTTCTCCAGTCTCCAGACGCAGGCTGACTGGAAGCGCCCCGTTCGCAAGTCCAAAGCGTCCGCCGACCGGGATACGAGCCAGGATGTGCGCGGCGAGCCATGTACCGACCTCGGCCTGAAAATCCATGCCTCCCTCGGTCGCGCGTCCACCGGCGGGCTTTGACGTTCGAGCGGCTTTGCGAGCAGTCATCCAAGCAGGTCCTCGAATTGGCGTGCGTGGCTCGGAGTAGTTTTTGGGGCAATCTCGGCCTTTCCGCCAAGTAGATCGCGAAGCGACTTGAGCTTTGAGAGCAGCTCATCGAATGTGATGATGGCTACGCCAGCGAGACTTGCACGATACAGCTCGAAGGCACGCTTTCGTGGACCTTCGGGGATTATACCCGCTAGAATCACTCCCCTGACGCCATAGGTTTCGAGCGGGACCGCGCGGTTCTGCGATTGAAGCCGATAGATGTCGCTACGCAGCTTGTCGATCTGGTCAATCACCTGCGCCACGGCGCCAACTAACTCTGTCGACGCGGTGTATACGCCCCCCCGATATTCCCTTCTGCCGATGAGCTCTGCCCCAGGCGTCTTGATTTCGAACACCGCGATACTGTCGGTCAGCTTGTTGGTGAGCAGGAAATCGGCAATCTTTTCGCCGGAGCCATTCAGGATCCTGCCTCCCACATGCGCTTGGCCCTGCACGAGCAAAACCGGCACATTGAACGCCATATCGAGAATGAAGGGGTTGGCCTCGAGGAGTTTTTGCCATTGCAGTTCAGTCGTTCGTTCGGCGAACCGCTCCTCGATACGTGCAATCAGTTCATCGAGCGAGGCGAGTTCAATCTCGTCGTGCAGCTTCAGCAGGCCGCCGCGCTGGGACTTCATCGAAGTGCGGACGGACGCCGAGGCCATATTGACCAGGGCTGCCCGGTCCTTATCCGAGAGCTTGGTATCCGTGATCGTGTCACCAATCACGTCGGCGATGTCATCGGGGGCGCGGTCAAAGACCCTTACTGGGAACTTTTCACTGTCCAGGCGCGTCAGGAGATTGGTATACGCAGCCTGTAGCTTCTTCCGCCGCGTCAAACCCTGTGCCTTCTTCTCGAACCTGTTTGCATTCAGGCGTAACTCGTCGAAGAGCGTATAGCCGATCTCGTATGTCGTACCATCATCCGTCACGCCGACGTCCAGCTCGCGCTTGTCGGTGACACGCAGGTTCGTCACGCCTTCGACCTGCCTGATAGCATTCACGATAAACGAAAGCTTGCGCTCGAGGCCGAGACCGAAATTCGGGTCTTTGACAAACCCTTTCGGCATGCCCTCGGCGAGGAAAGCCTGAATATCCTCGATGGTACGAAATTCGTTGAAATCCTGAAAGAAATCTTCGTCTTCAATGATCTCAATCGACACAATAGGATCATATTTCGGCATCAGGAAATCTTCAGATTCCGGCATGGTGTTGATCGGGAACAGCGTGGTTGTGTGCTTGCCCGCATCAAAGCGTATGAGCACCTGCGCCGTATTGATTTCGGTGAGGTCAGCGATCGCGATTCGCTGATCGGATGGTGTGAAGAACACCTCGACGAAGCCGGGCCCCTTTCTCTGCAGGAAAAGAGTACCTTTATCGTCATCACCGAACTGGGGGCCGAAGGTTGCCATACGCTATCCTATAAATATTGGCAAAACATAGGTGTAACGAGTACAACCTGCAATCGGAGTGGACGGAAAAGGTGGGACTTGCAGGCCAACGGCGCCGTCCGTCTTCACGGTGGTTGCGCCTGCTGAGATCAAAGCAAGCTACCCTGTTTGATAGGCTCGCCCGGTCTTGAAACAATTGAAGATCCATAAGGCTCGCAACGAAATAATCAGCGCGTTAGCAGGTGAAACCGACTGGATGCCGTCGTTGCTATCATAATCCACATATGGTGTTCATTTTTAGGAGAAATTTCTTTCGAAGATCTACAAAGTGCGGGTCGGCCAAGGTTGCCAGATATCGATCAAACTCTGCTTCCAACTCTGTGTGGAACAGTGTGCGGTTCACAGTGATCTGACCATTATCGAAGCGCATTATTGGGCCGCTGACCCCGACCGTCATCTTTTCGGTCGCCCCGCTGTGATGGAGTGCGCACCGCCCTTGGCTAAAGAACTCGTCAGCCTTTCTCGTCGCCACCATGCCAGCGCCGAGACAATCGATGAATGGCTGCCAGTTGCTCAGGAACTCTCTGAACAGCCGACCGCTTTGACGTGTGTGGTTGGTTAGGCCCTCACGAAAACCCTGAATTGTTTCGAGAACGAGGCAATCCAGGGCTAGGATCGCGAAGCCATATGTCTGCTGCTTGTTAACTTTATCGACATCGATCAGGGTCTGCGCCGGCTTGATGAAGCGGCCCTGTATCCGATCCCGCAGAACATCCACTGCCTTCAGCCAGTCTTCCTGTTTCGGATTGTCGGGATTCAGTTCGAGCCCGCGCCAGAACGCGGCCGTGTATTTCGGGCTGATCTGCAGGCTGCGGCGGCTCTGTGTCGTATCGCCCATCGGATTAGCTTTCAAGAACCGCGACACCTGACCCCAACACGGAGAAGTCGTTGGGCCGGATCTGCTTTCGAACCTCTGGCGGATAGCAATTTCCTCCGCCCTCATAGTTCCTATGGACTGCGCGAGCCTGCTCGTTCGTCAGGACGTAGAACGTCGGTGCAATCGTCCTCAGGTCGAGTTCGATAAAGATGAAGAAATCCGCGTCGCCCTTCTTGTTCATCTCAACAGGCCAGCGCGTGATCTCGGTCGGCCGACGTAGGAACTGTCGCGTCTTCACCTCGATCGATTTTGGCTGTCCATCCACGACAACGATGACATCGTGACCGGGTGCGCCTTCCGGGCTCATATAGGCCGCTAGTCCGAGTGTGTTAAGCTTTGCCACGGTCAGCAGCTCGCCCAGCGTACCGGATTGTGGGGATGACAGTTTTTCCAGCGTCATTGCTCTTCGTAATCTCCGAGAATTTCAACCAGCGGCCCAAGTCCGGTCGTATCATCGTCGGCCGGGTGGCGGATCCGGTTTGCGGTCAGATGGACGGCCATGAGTGCCATGGCCGGTGTCTTTCCCTGCACCCTGTAGCGAACGCCATCTAGAGCGAATGTCGCCCGGGATGGGCCAAACTGGATGCTAATCGTCCGATAGATTTGCGGATACGAGACCATGATGAGTTTCGAAATACCGGGCACGGATGTAGTCCACGCATTGTCCTGACCGCTCTCCCGAACCTTATCGAAGGACTCAGTCATCGACTGCGGCGGCCACATATCAAAGGCCATGAGAGACTGGATCTTCCGATCGAGGAAAGTTCCTGGTTCTCCGGTCACGAGATCGTTCATGATCTCGTGGTACGAGACTTTGCGTGGTCGTTTGTTCTCCGGCTTTCGCCTTTCTGCTGCCAGCAGCCTACGCTCCTCGTTCGCGGCCTCCGCCTCATTGGCGCTGCGGTGCAGTCCGAATGATCGGAGAATGTTCCCCTTGATTGTCCCCATGCTTCCCCGACCGCGAAAAATCCCCATAGACTACTTTTTTCTACAATTGTTACCTCAAATCGGCTCAAATCGCATTTACTGGTTCTTCAGAAGCCTGATTGCCCGTATCCTTCCGTTGGAACATAGGATCCTACTCCGCCAGGTAGGCATCTATTCGGTTTAAAATGGTATCGAGGCCGAGGTAGCGGACATAACCACGTCCGCCTCGCTGGATCATGCCATCCAAGAAGATTTCAAAGGTATGACCATCACCAGCTAGTCGTGTGACGAAGACAGCTCCACCGCTCATGCCGTCCAAAGGCTGTGCGTCCTCAGGATATCGCAGCACACCGCAGATATTGCGGGAATCGAGTTCTCCCGACTTGCAGATTGCGTGGATCCGCATACCGCCATTCTCCATGACCATTCGTTGGAGATGGCTTGGCAAGCCTGAAGCTAACGCTAAATCACCAGTACGACCAGTGTGGCGACGTTCGACGGGGAAGAACTGCTCTCGCGAGTACGCTGGTAGCATTTCGTATTCGACCACACCGATCACATAGTCACTTTCGTCCTCGTTGGCCTCGGGCGAGAAAAGGTATGTGTTGAATGGAATGCTGGTGCTGTCGGTGCCATCGTCCATCAGCACCACCAGATAGTCCATGCGGTGCTTGAAAGCCGCTACTGTTTCGTCTGAGATTGTTGCTATCTGGTGGCGCGTGAAGACGGCAAAATGTCTTCCTCGGTACTGGAAGAGAACAGAGGTGCCCTGGAGACCGAACTGAAAACGGCGATCAACTGTCCCATCCTGCAGAGTGAGCTCGAACCCATCCAGACCGTAGTATTCGTCACCAGGAGCGGCGAAACAAAGTGGGCGGATACATCGATCAGCGATCGTTGGCTCCTGCGGATCCGTAAATCTCAACATAGGAGGATCAATCCTTTCGGCGGCGAGTGCGGATTTCGTCAATTTGACGGTCGATCTCAGCCTCGGCGGCCGCGCAGCTCTCCGCGAGATCGTCGCGGAATTGCGAGGTGTCCCTCAGAAAGTCGACGTAGGTGGCAACGGCCAGATGCGTGTTGGCCTTAGAGCGCAAACGCTGAACCCGCCGCCTCCATCCTGGTATGGGATCTTTCTTGATCGTAAGGCGATAATTAGTGGCGAGCCAGTCAACAAGTTCATGGATGGATCTGCCGGAAAAGCCATTCTCGCGTGCGAACTTATGCCCCTCCGGCAAGAAGGCCAGCCGCCGTGTCTGGCAATCAATCGTCGCCTGATCTCGCATGATCCCCTTCCCCTTGGGATACACGCCAGTTGAGATGACATCGAGGTAAACGTTGTTTTCGGTGACGATAAAATCCATATGGTCCGCGAGCGCACCGATCGTCTTGCCTCTGTCGAACCGGCACCGATCCTTCAGCGTTGCGCATGCCTTCTCGAAGTCCCCTAGCTCGGCCGGATTGCGTCTGCTGCTATTGAAATACTTTTTCGCGCGTTCCGGGATTACCATCTTGTTGCCGTAGTAAAGACCATGACCGGGAAACGCCTTCAGAATGTCGCAGGCCACCGAGAAGTAGAACGTAGCGACGGCTGGCAGGATGGCTTCGTGCTGGAGGCCGACATGGTACAGCTCGTTTCGGAACTCGTGCATTATTGCAACTGTCCGTGCCTGTTCCTCTGAGACCATCTTCTCGATACGTGCAAACTTTAGCTTGGCGTCAAAGGACTGTCCGACAGCCTCGGCCAACTCCAGCTTATGGGGGTACGCCTCCTCTAAATGGTGCCAGCTCTTAAGGTGAGCATACTTTTCTGTGGCGAGCTTATGGGCTGCGAGCTCCACCGCATTGTCGGTCAGCATCAGGGCAAAACGAGCATCATGAACGCTGCCCTTGTCGAGATGTTCGAGGGCGAGATCCATTTGATCGAGGAGGGCCGCGTAAAAGCTGAGAGCTGTCATCCTAGGTCAATCTCGCCTGCCGCCGGTCGAGCGCGCTCGCCAGAGAAGTGGTTCATCTTCCGCTTTCGGCGGCGCCATAGCAATTCGGCTTCAATCACCTGAGGAAATTGGTTGGAGGACGTGGCCTTTAAGAATGATTCTGGTGCAATCAATCTCGCCTATTATCGGTTCTAGGATCGACAAATCTTCACTCGTTGAGAAAATCACCTGTTGTCCACGACCCTTTGATGTCGCTGCTCGTCGCAACAGCTGCTCGAAGCTAACCTTCGAAGATGATTGTTGACGCGGTTCGTCGAAGACCAAAACACCTGGATGGTTCGTGCTGTAAGAAGCGGCCAGCTCGAGCAGCCCAAGCTGATAAGCCCATTTCAATCGTATTGCATCGCTTGCGGATGTTTCAAAGCCGATCTCAAAACCCTCAACTTCAGGGCGATACGTATCCTGAGAGATAGCAAGATCGTCGGGTTGAAAGGTTTTAAATCCAAACTGCCGCGCCTGTGCACGTAGCAATTCAGACAGACGGTTAAGCTTTGCCTTATCGCTGTCGGACAGCTCGTCGTCAGGAAGTGCGCTTTTCTGCTGAAGAAGCGTGATGTACTGCTCAGAAAGAGCGCCGAAACCGTTTATCGCATCATCAAACATGGATTGCAGTTCGTAAAAATCTCGAATCTTTCGTTCAATCAGAATGCGCTCTTCGATCGCTGAAGCCGAAACGCTCGTCGCCGGTGCTACCAAGTCAGCTCTCAACGTTCGTATTGCCGTATAGGCTTCGTTGAGGTCTCGATTTAGCTGTGAGAGTAGTCCTTCGCGTTCTCGATTTTCCTCTTCTTCGCGCCGAAGGATGTCTTCAAACATCCTGATTTCAGATTTGATGTATGAGATATTATCTTCGATTGGCATGATCGATGCGAGTGCATTTTGAGATAATAATGTGTCTTGCAATCCTTGTTCGCAGGTAGGGCAGCGGTCCGGGCTAAGGGACCATTGGACGCCTGAAAAGCGCTGTAGCTTTTGAACATCCTGGTTTTTCTGCAGATCTTCTCGCAGAGTCTGGATACGCCGTGTCAGGGCGTCAACGTCGGCTAATTTTACCTGCCTCACTCCATTTATTGAAATGCGCTGGACATTCAGGTTTTCCGCGTGCGCGATTACTTCGGCGAGTTTGGCTTCTATAGCGGGCGCATTGTCGGACACGACCGGCACTTCGGCTTGGGAAATCGTGTCGAGTTCGGACTTCAGCACCCTAAGATGCTCATCAAGCGGCGTCCACCCACCTTGTGTTGCTACTGACACGAACGCTTTCGTGATCTCGTTCAAATCGACGATTGGCTTTCTACCGAGTGCCTCAATGCGGGAGGCAGATCGGTTCAGCAGCTGGCTGAGGTCCTGCCAATTTGTCTCCCACCTGCTGGTCAGAAGGTTGATGCGTTGATCTAACTGTTCACGTTTGCGCTCAATCTCATAGGCCTCAAGCCCCGCGATGAACTCAACCGCTCGTTTGTGCACCTCTCGAATGCGGAAATACGTCGGGATGGCTGCGGGAATGGAGGACCACCCGGACTTTTGCTCCACCCAGAAAAGCGGGAATACGGTTTCGAGATAGAGCTTGATGTCTTCCTTCTCGTAACCTCGAACTACGGGAAGTTCCCAGCCAAGAAAGTTCTCCAAGAAGTGATGAAATCCATCCTCACGTTGAGCAGCACCTGGGTCTCGCACGAAGAACTGCTGGGTCCGATACTGGCCTTCAGGCTCAGACAGGCCAGGGCCAAATTGTACTGTTATCAGGCGGTCATCGAGCTTTGAGACGACAGGGCGATGGACTGTCACTATTGTGCCGACTGAATTTTCCAGTTCAAGCATCACGTCAGATTCAACAATCCGCACGCTTTTGCCGCCATCTGTTTCAAGATGGCTTGTCATCGCGTGTGGGAGAGGGATCTCACGGCGAGGGCTTAGCATCCGTTCCAAACCAAGAACGTAAATCATCCCCTGAAGGCAAGTTGATTTGCCCATGGTGTTGTCGGCCCAGAGAACATTTAGCCCGTCGGTGAAACCTATTTCAACGCCATACCAGCCCTGCTCTGTGAGCGCACGAAGCCTGAAGCGTTTCAATTTAAAAGTCATACAAGATTCTCCGGACGCCACACCGTTTTCATAAACCCATCAGTCAGCTTCGGCGCCACCTCGGACAGGAAGGCTCTCTCGGCGTCGAGAACGCCGCTGTCTTTGGCGATTGCCTCAGCTGCTTTGCGACCCTCGTCGGTCAAAACAACCACCGATCCTTTATTGACGCTTACGAGACCCATCGAATGGCTGAGAGCCACCGCACGGTTTAGCCAAGGCTCGACTCTCACCGATACATCGATTGGACGATACCGTCCCGCGATCAATCCAAGCGCCTCCTCCCGTCCTTCTTCGAGTCGCACATTATGTGCAAGGAACTGGAGTTTCTGAAAGCTCGCTTTTTTTCCGCGACTGTAAAATACACTTAGGAGCAGTATTGCCATTCCCCAAGCCATCCGCAGGTCTCCAGCGACAGGCTCTGGGCGGACGGTGAACGTGAACTCGGATGTATTAAGGATGTCTAAGAAAGGGCTTTCACGGGACATTTGGGAAGTCCAATGGGCATTGCATTATCCATTCAGAGACTGTTCCGAACACGAGTTGATCGATGTTCTCAGGCGATAGATTTGGCGCAGCCCCCTTGATTGCTTCCTTAAGGTTCATAATCTCATCGTTTAGTATACCGCTTGCCGTAACTGCAGTGGGGCCGGCAAACTCTAAATGGCGCCTCCGGCTTGCAATTACCGTGGCAAGACTGTCATGCAACTCGGGTGCCTGGGATCGAAGAGCACTCATGAGTGCCGCGCCCTGCAGATGATAACGAGTGGCATCCGCAACCGCATCTTCGAGCTTCTGAGGAATTGTACGTTTCGCGAGCTTCGTACGAGCGGTTGATAGCAAATCCTGTGACCCCTCTTCCTTCTCCCAAGAGCTAATCTGCGGATTTGTCGGATTCGGTATGCTGAGTTTGATCAACGATAGTTGCGCTGCATTGAGCGTTAAGGCATCAGCGCCGAAAAACGCTTGATCATGAATAAGGACCTCAAAGTCAGTGTCGAGGTAAGACAGTGCTTTAGATCGTAGCTCCGTCGTCTTTTTCGCGCAGTGTATGTTCACATCCTTGCTGTCGTGTAACGGACTGAGCAACACCCATCTCTTTATCGGCGCGCCGAGGAAGAGTTTCGAAACGATAACGTTGTTTTTTTGAAGCTTACCCAGATCCTTGGTGATCTTGTCTTTTTGCTTCTTCGCGCGCTCGGCGACTCCGATAGGCTCCTCTACCGCGTAACACTGATATGCAACGCTGTCTTTATTGCAGTAGTAGTCGATACCAAGATCGCCCCGGTCTTTGGCGGGTACTTTGTGGACGTTTAAGACGCCATGCCGACAATTCAGGAGGCCAAGCGCAAATATCTCCCAGTCGTCGGGATTCCAAATAGTTATTGTTGACTGCAAGACTTCCCCCAGCATTCAGTATTGGCAATCTACATGAAGGACGGTTGCGTGCAAGAGAGCCTAACGGCCCTAGGTAGCATCATTTCGCTTTTTGATCTCATTGGTAAATGGTCGGGGACTGAATGGCTGTGGCTTGATGGATCATCCGCGGCATCGCTGGACTGCGACAGTCCGAAATCTGGGGTCAGATCTGCGTGCGGTCATCTTCGCTTGGCATGCTGGATGTTCTAACGACATTCAACGTCGAATATGCTCATTGGGGCCGCGGTGGTTCCGTATCAGCCGCTCCACAGAAGATACGAATACTCCGCCGCTGAGCAATTTCAGGGCGTTAGCTGTACTGAAATAGTAGGGTCCTAGGTTCGGATCCCTTCAACGCAAGAAGGTTGGGTGAACAGCGTTTCCGCGCCAGATGGTGCCCTGTTCGATAGCAGCTTTGCACCTTCGAATCGGTCGTTCCGACATACTTCGCTGCAGCCAGTAGCAGCCGTTCGTCGCGCCTCAACACGTCAATTGCAGCGATGGTAATCCCCCCGCTTTTTAACGGGGCTTTGCAGTAGAGTTCACGCAGCCATCTTCAATTTCTATGTGGGTGTGATTCCGCCGACCTCGATATTGGGCCGTTAATTGCTTTAGGTCCATAGCCACTGCGTGGCGAATTCCTGTGCTTCATCGATGCATCAGCCTGAAGGCCTATGCTTGCATTTTCTTTCAGCACACGCTTCTATTGACCGACGATGTTCAGATTGAATTGGGAAGAGAATATATTGTGACGCGTGCGGCCTATGAATCGCAGAATTACGTCAATCGAAACTCACATGAGGACGCGTTTTGGAAGGCGATCGAACATAGCAGCAGCGATAAGAAGGCCGGCATTCTCTTTCATGGAGATGGCGGAAGCGGAAAGACATGGCTTTTCGAGCATCTCAAATCCGAGATTTTTACAAAGATACGAGATCAATCCAAATCTGCTGAGCCAGGATTCAATTTTACATATCTCAGTCTTGACCGCGGCAATGATCGCTTACTGGACTGGTTCCTGTCGCTTCGCATGAATGCCATATTCAACCTTGGTCATCAGCCAAAACTCACATCTCATTTCAGATATTTCAAGAGATTTGATGCCCTGTTGATGAATATCTGCAGGATTGAGGGCAAGGACTATAGTCATCCTAAATACAAAGGGCTTTTTTCCCGTCAGGAATATGTCGATGCTGTGGAGGGAGGTCTGCTCGACAATCTAACGAGTCTGCTGGACCTAGCCAAGGACGGTGCATTTTCCGTGGTCGAGGCGTCGCCGATATCGCCCCTGGTAAAGATTTTCAGCGATCTGGTCGGCAAGACGATAAATTGGGCCTCTCTGAAGAGTTTCGAGCAGGATTTTGCCGGTGTCAAATCATGGGGAATCGACGATTGCCTCGAGAAGCTCCCCGGCTTTCTCGCGGCCGACCTCAATGATCTCGCGATGGACTTTCCTCAGAACAAGACGGTCGTTTTCGTGGATGGTCACGATCGTCTGTTTTCAGGTGCAAGCGCCGATCAGGGCACCGGCCTCGAACTTAACGTCCGAAAATTTTGTGACGCGCTGTCAATGGGTACGGTCGTACTCTTTTCGCAGTACAAGGTGGGCTGGTTCAGCGCGCATGGTGAAGCGGCTGATAAGCCCAATGTGGCGTTATCCGAGGGTTTCCTGCTCGGTGGCAACAGTTCGTTCGATGAACTCGGTATCGTTCGTTCCGGTTTTGCAAATCTCTCTTTGTCGGGAGAAGCCAGCACGTCTCTTTCGGTCGCACAGTTGCAGATTGGCTTCGATGGTGTCAGCAACCAAGAGCATCACCCATTTGACTCTGCGACATATTTGCCCTTGCGTGGGTTCGAAACGACAGAGCAAATGTTGCAGCTCGTTTCGAATCTAGGCTTGGGGCACTATGCCAAGACGCCAGCGATGGAAGCAATTCTTCGACACACCGCACTCCCCTTCGAGCTGAGGGCGAAGCTTGAACATCTTCAGAAGAACGGGGCTCACAAATCAGGCGACCAGAAATTCTACGAACAGCCGTTCGAAAGCATTTTCGCAGACATCATGGTCCGGAAGCCACACAACGAAGCGAGGCTACTCAAGCTTATATGGTTCTTGTCCGAGTTCGATAGAGCATTGCTTGCCAAGGTATGCAGCGTTTTGGGCATCTCAGATGAGAACCTGATGGATCGGATGCTTGGTACCGGTATGTTTCGTGATGTCGAGACGGCGCCAGGGCGACTGGTCGTTGAGCACCATTACCAAAGGCTCTTGGCAAAACTTGTTGCTGAGGAATGGAGGGAGAAGGCCAGAAAATCCGGTCGAACTTACGAGGAGTATAGAGGCGATGATCGCGCCCTGCTTGCCGATGCACTCATGCTTGACCTCGCTAACAGGCGCAAAAGCGAGCCTCTGCATCAGTTGAGCAGCGCGGTCAACGATCTAATGAACTGCCTGGGGACGTCCCTGGCGACGGATGGCAGCCCACTGTCGAAAATGTCCGACCCGCGGCGATTGTCCGAATTGCTCAATGTTCACCTCGACTTCATTGAGGATATGATGCGCGTCGAGCCGCCCGGTGAATCGCTTGGTGCACTCGATTTTCTAGCAAGGTGGGCGAGGCAACGGATCGAGAGATCACTGGACACGCGGCGCTCGGACGTCTCCGAGTTTGTGCTGCTCGCCTGCCGCGCGGATGAGATGATGGCGCAGGCTTATTGTACGCCCGGCAGCAGCTACGACCCCGGCAGGGCGCATTCGATACTGATGGCTTCGCGCGCTGTCCTCGACCGGCTGGCGGAAACCCGGTTCTTTGTTCCCATATCGCCTAGCCTTCTCAGCTATTGGATCAAGCGTATCGATCTAGTGACACATCGTCTGTCTCCGAAGTGGAGCGGCGCCGGGGTCGTCAATAGGGGGAGAGTCGCGAGCTATGGCCCCAGTCTTTCGCTCACCATGCGTGGCCTGGTGGTTCTGCGGGAGCTTCTGCGTGTCTCGGCGAGCGATATCGATCAGTTGGAGGCGCGGCATCATCGTCTTTTCCTGGCGAAGACCCTCTACGCGGCAGGAATTCAATTACGGCGTGCCGATGTGACAAAGGCAAAGGAACTATTAGCCGAGTGCCAAAAGTATTTGAGCGATCTTGCAAGCCATTACCCGTCTGACCTCAGCGTTATCGAGGAACTAATTGAAGCAGATCCGGATATTGACGATGCCGGTTTGCCCCAGAAGTCGTATATCGACACGATCAATGCATTGGCCCGATATGTTGAAGGCGGCCATAGCGGTGGCCGTCTTCTCTATTGGCTGGAGAAGGCCAATATCCGCTTGGCTCGGAGTTATATTGGTGAAGGAAATGAGTTTGAGGGGCTTCCTGCTACCGCAGACGAGGTTCTGAAGAGAAACTACCAATGTTTGGCTGAGCAGGTGGCCTCCAGAAGCGACTCTCATTTCAGCGCGTCTCAGCTGTTGATAAAATCACTGCGCAAGACAATCCAAATATATCAAAGATTTCCGCAAAGATTTTCGACGGAAGAGTTTGGCGTAGACGTCAATTTCATCGGCGACGTGATCAAGGGAGCCTACCAAGTCATAGAGAATACGGGGATTTCTCTCCGGCATCCGATTCTTCATGAAAGCGCGGCGCTTGCAGAGTTGAGCGAGCCAGTCGCCAAACGATTTGTTGCTGCAGCGGCACAGATGGCGCAGTCGGCAAAGGACAATGTTGGTCGAGCATTCTGGCTCATTGTTGTCGCGGATCTCACCGCCCAGTGGGCGAAGCACGACCGCGAAACTATCGACGTCGCTCCGTCCTACCTTGCCGCCGTGCGCGCGATCGACGCCTGCGTAGATATTGGTCACGAAAACGAAGCTGTTTTCTCAGAGCGTCGACGGGCGTTCGTCGCACGCCTTTTCAGCATCAAGATAAGGGATGCGGAGAATACAGGCGTGTTCTTCGGTGACCGCGACGAAATTATCGATCTCAAAGGAGTTTTGAGTACCTCGGACATTAACCGTATTTTGAATGTATCATCGAAGATTTCCGAAATTAACCCCAATGAGTCTTCCCAGATTCTAGAGGTTTATCTTCCTGTACTTTTTGATTTGACGCCATTGGATCTTTCTATTTATGCGCAAGGCATGCAGAGATACTTATCTCTTTCGGGGAGATCGAGTGCCTTCGGTACGGGGCTGGATGAGCTTACGCAACTAAAAGAAGATTTCGAAACGCACCCGGAAGGATTGAGTGGATACAGTGCGATATTCTCGGCCAACAAGCTCCAGCAAAGTGCGGAGCAGGAAGCATGGGATCGATCCACGCGCATTTTGGCTGCGGCGCTGATCGGTCTTGATCCGATCCTGCCCGCTGACAACGTCCTGCGTCAGAGTCTCAGAAGGCGCTACGCCGAAGCCGTGTGGCACGCGCTCGAGGCGCATCGCGCGAGCAGGCGAAATCTGATCGTCAACCGTTCCGTTAGCCATACGGAGAATATTGATGATTTCGTAAATGGATCCACGGAAAGGTTCGGGGTGGATCTTGTCAGTTTGTTGCTTCGTTTTCGCGCGCCGCCCAGGCCGATGGCTGGGGATCTCCTAGCATCAGAACTTGTTCAGGCGACACGGGCGAATGTGGGCTTTGGCTCAAGCGTTGCCGCTCCGGTGTGCTTTGGAAAATGGGGGGAGCACGAGATCAGCTTGGCACCAAACCTCATTTCGGCACTCGAATTCCATTCGCTCAATTCCATTCGGCAAAACAGAGACGGGGAAATCTCTGGCGAGGATTCAAACCCAACCGCGACAGAGCGGCCCAGCGAACTGCTGACCATATCAGAGGCGTTCTGTGCTGAGCGGGAGCAAATTCGAGAACCCATGAGATTGGTTATGTCGCTGTTGAAACCCCGAAATGGAAGGTTCGCAGTGTCTCAACGCGGGTGGGAACACGTTAAGGCGGTCCTTGACCTGCTTTATCCCGGCGTCGTCGGAAATGGAGAGCTGGGTGCCAGGATTGCCATGGGGGCGTCGAATTCCTGGCTGCTTGCCTTTGTACCGCGTGAGCACAAGTCAATCCTTTTGAATCAGGGTGGATGGTTCGTCAAATCGCTTGAGAAGGTACTCGGCTTGCGGCGCGTAACGCTGAGCGAGACATCCCATTTAATTGGCCATCAGGCTAGGGAGAAGGAGATTCGTGAATTCACGAACGACGCTTTCAAGGCGCTCAAGCTGATTGAGTTGACCGGAGGGATCGCGCATTTTCTTACCGATCTGAGCAATACGGACCCAAGAAAAGTTCGTACATTTTCTTCGATGTTCAAGAAGTTGTTTCCGGGTGTGCAGCCGAGAGTGTCGGGTCCAGACGAACTGTGGACCGCCCTCGATCCATCAAATGAGGACGCTCGCAACTTTGAGATAAATCTTGGGAAAGGCTTTGTTGCGTTTCATGCCGATGAGTTTGATCCCAACAAAGAATACACACTCGTCGTACAACAGCTTACTCCACGCGGAGCGACTCTCGGCGGTGAAGACGACGAGAGAATATTGCTTCCTCTCGAGGTGATTCAGCGCAGCGGATTAATCGTGGTTCCCCAGCAAACCCTGATATGCAGAGTGTCGCGCGAGGGTGGCCGATACGAAGCAAGAAGTGCCGCTATTCTACATGTCGATGACAGCGAGCTTGAAGAGTTTACTGTAATCGATGTGGATAGACCAACACGCAGATTTCGAGCCGAAGCACCGGCGGACACGCGACAACTTGACATAAATAATTTCGCGACTGCGGGGGGGAATTTACTGCTTGCGCAGACAGCGGGGCACAATGACCTGAAGATCGGCGACGTCCTGCTGTGCGAAGTGAAATATGGTCCAGACGGTGAGCCAACGATAACCTATGTCAAGACAAGAGATAAAAGTTATAACCTACTTACTCGCCACCATCTGACCGTGAGAAACTTCTCTATGAAGCACAATGCGTATTTTCTTGAGGGGGAAAATCTCAGTGGCTTCATAAAACTGCCCAAGCAGATGCTGTTTCGTGCCGGCTATCGGCGGCTTTATGAAGGCGACGTCATCGCTGGCAGCGTCTTCAGCAATCGCAAGTATCCTCTTGTCAGCCGTGTTCTGAATTGCAGCCGAAGGCTTTTCCGAGACGTTGAGGTCATTGTGGGTGCGGTCCAGGAGACTGCCAAGGGACGTCGCTGGCGCCTTGAGGTGGTAAGGCCCAAGGAACTTGAATGTGAGGTGCTGCCTGTAATCTACCTTCACGATGACTTTTTGCCCGAGTTTTGGGTATCCTTGCATCTGCCGAGGGGTGTGCGGGCCTTTGTAGACCTGCAGCAGGAACCCGAGAGGCGCTTCTCCGTCACACGTGTGGTGGACGTGCCGCAGTTCGAGGGTGGGCGCTGGGTTCTTGGAGAAATCACTGTTTCGAAGTCAGGCAGATGGCTACTGGTGTTCGAGACCAGCGGTGGCACAGAAGTCAGTTTGATACCACAGGAATTGTACGGAAAACTGGCACCGGTCGAGTCTCGCGCGAATGTGTGGGCCCTGGCGAAGCTAGCAAAAACACAATCAGGGTGGGTTGTTTGCGGTATACGCTCCGTCTCCAGAACCAAAACGCCCCTTGAGAAGGCCGTGCTCGCGGACAATGCCAAGCTTGCCTCGCTAAACTCCAGCCGTGATGCTGATTGGGTTGCTGCCGAACTTGAGGATGGCACCTTGGCACGCGTCAGCCGTAATATGCTGCGCCTCGAAGACTTACCGGATCGTCGCAATGTCGGGCTACCTATTCTCTGCCAGGTGGTTATGCGACGCGGCATAAAGACGATCAGCTATGTGAAATTCGACGCTTCTCGTGGCTTCAAGGATGCGCTTTGCTTGCTGCATCCGACGCGAGACGGCGCAGACGGTCGTGTCGTCGAAGTGCAGGGCAGTGGGAAAAAGGCATTTATTTCAAAGGGGCACAGGTGCTTCGCCGATATCCGTGACGGCGAGGCCGGGAAGTACTATTCCGTCAGCGGCTATGTAAGCGAAGGCAAGCACCTGATCATCAAGATGAAGCCTGAATACAAGCGAATACCGTGGGTTTACGGCTTCTACCTAGAAACACGAAATGTGGCTGGTGGCGATGGTCGTGGCAAGCCGTCACGACATCATGTGTTTCGTGCACTGGGCGACACGAAGGAGTTCAGCTTTCCGATATGGATGCTGCAGCAAAGGGGGTTTCAGCGCTTCGGCCTCGGAGAGAGGGTGCGTTTCACCTACATCACCGGAGGTACTGGAAACGTCACCCCGGGAATGTTCGAGGTACCCAATGAGGCAGCCGAATGGCTTCATGACGGCTTCGTGGAGTGGTATAATGAAAATAAGGATTTCGGAAAGATCGCCGTGCTCGCCGACCCGACAGCCGAGCTTCGTTTCAGCCGTGCCGCATTCGGTGAACAGCGTGACGTCGAGATTTACAAATCCATGCCAGTGAAATTCGAGTTTGAACGATATTCTGGCAGGAATTTTAAGACTTTAAATGTCTCGCGCCGTCAGATCCGCGATCTTCCGTGGATCGAAGCAGAAATAAAGATGATTGCGCCCGACGATTCATATGGCTTCGCCACCATATTTACGGAGGAAGGTGGAAAGAAGGACGCTTATATTCCAGGATCGATCTGCGAGTTTATGCGCGGAGGTGAGATGTTTGAGGTCGGCTCCCAGATATTCTGCCAGACACTGCCTAACCGGAAGACCGACCTTATTGTCGTCAACGCTTTCTTGGGTCTTGGCTGGGAACTAGCCGACGATGAGCGGATCGTGGTCGCCGAGCAGGATAGCAGCCATCGAAAGCCAGGCACGTTCGTTGACCTGTTTACGGGGGCGCACATTCGTGCGCTGTCGAGTGCATATGTGAATGACAACGAAGACGATATCCGTGTGCGCCGTGATTACATCATGTATGTCGGGGTTCGGGAGGATGGCCAGAATCTGGTTATCGATGAAATCATTGATGGCCTCGGCGTTCGCTTCGAGTACTCTCCAAAGCCGCAGGACGCGGAGAGCGGCACGACAAGTTCTAATGTTTCTGAGTCGAACGAAATCACATGCACTTGACGGAGATCTTAGGTAAGCGACAAGCAGACCCCATGCGGCGAATCAGGTCAGCGGTCTGGCTCCCGCCGCATATCGGGAACGGACTGCCTGTTCATGAACGTGCAGCCGCTGAGCCTTCAAATCTCTGTTCGAAGCCACCTTCCGTGGCATAACGGGTTTGCAGAACGGCAGCTTTTTCCCAGTATCGGCTAGAACCGGATAGTCTGCTTCCGGCCCCAATCAGCCATTCCCGAGAACAAGTAGCTGCCCGTACACGGAAGTTCGGCGCGAACTTATCGGCCAAACGACTGGGCCGGCGCTTCGAGTCCTTTCAAGAGCAAATGAAAACCTCACTTGCCTGTCTTGTGAAGAGGAAGTTGTACGCGCTGGGATTTCGTCCGGAGGCTACAGGCGCCATTCGCAATGTTAGTCGGATACAGAGACCAATTGCCGAGCTGGCAGGAGACGTCCTATCAGCATGATGAGGCCTTCGGTCACTACAGCAATACCCATGGGCAGCGCCAGGGATAGCCCGCGCAGGGACTCGGTCTCGGTCATCAACTCGGTGATAGTGCCGCCCTCGAAGGAAGAATACTGGCGAAATGGGTCAAGGCCTGCAATGAACGACCCTATTATCGTTGCGACCGCGCATGCCGCGCATCGTATGGCCAACAGGTGCCTGCTCCGTCCGCTGGTGGCCAAGCAGAGCAATGAGAAGAAGCTTAGGAACATTGCCGCGGTGGAGTAGACGGCAGGTAGAGCTGCACTCACCATCTCAGATAAATCTATTATTGTGGTTTCCCCGTCGCCCGCGAGTGAGTTCCAGTCGGCCGGTTCTCCGCCGAATCCGGCAAACCAACTCATGGCAAGATAGGAAACCGGCTCGAGATTGATGCGGGGCAGGGCAGAAATCAAGCAGCTGGCAAATGCCAGGATCGCCAGCCGATCATAGGCAAATGACACCGTTTTCTGCGGTGCACTGACAAGGATCATCAAGACCACCGCAACGTTGAAAGTCATTGAGAGAACGAGCATTGCAAAATGATTTGCTGCACCGCCATAGAGGAGTGGTGTCGCGAAATTGACCGGGATCAAGAACACAAGGAGGAGCGAAAGCGCGAAGAATCTAAGCTTCGGCGTAGCGATCAGACCCGGTGTTCGAAGGATCGCGAGCCTTTCCCTCTGTGGAATGTGAGAAAAAGTCGGCGAAACCAGAGACCTCCAGAAATCGCGACCGGAGGTGGGGATCACCTGGCTGTTCGATGCGAACAGCTGGGTATAGGCTTCAAGCCCAACAGTCCATTCGGCCGCGGCAATATCGGCTCGGATCTCGATCAGGGAGGTGATGAAAGCGACCTGCCGCCGAAGCGCGAGCCAGCCGATCGGAAGTAGGATCAGCACCGAGCTCGTCATCAGGAGAATCCTGATCCACTCGGCGACGATAACAGTTCCGGCGGCGGACTGGCCGGCCATTCTTTGTGTTTCGTGAAACAGAAGGTAGCCGGTGGTCAGTGCCGAAAATCCTGCCGTAGCGAAGATAACACTCTGGATCGCTGCGACGACATAGGCAAGGATGCGAAGTGTCGTCGGATCACGATAGGCCACATGGGCGAGTTCATGAGCGAGAATCGCCCGCGCGATTGGCTCGTCGGAGACGACGCTTCGCCAAAGTCCGGCGCTGACGTGAATCTCCGCGTTGCCTGCTCGGTTGTGGGCATAGGCCGCGATATCCATTGCGGGAAACCAGCGTGCCGCGGGTACAGTTCCGGACTTCTTGAAATCCTTCCATATGGCACCGATCTGATCCGTCAGCTTTGCGGCATCCTTCCCGCCCAGATCCCGAAGCCGTAGCGCATCGGAACCAGAATGCCTCGCGCTCCACACCGCGCCCGCCACGCCGACCATGAGCGCTGAGAAACACGCGACGCTTATCGGACCATAGGTGCCTTCCTTGAGCCACAGAGCGGTGGGCCCTTCCGGATAGGCGGAGGACAGTATCGTGGCGCCGACCAGAAGCAGAAGAGCCGGAAACACTATAGCGAGAACTGGTAGAAGCACGGCCGCAAGCACGAAAAGATGCAGAGACAACTCGATAGTCGCGCTACGAGCACCGGTCGAAATGCGCACTTCTCCCCGCGGCTCACTAGGTTGCAAGGGCCTTCTCCAACTGCTTTGGTGCCGTTGCGGCAACAAGCGCTTCGATGTCCAGCGGCTTCAGCTTGCGCTGTTTGCCCACTGCTCGAATGGACTGGGCGAGCTTTTCGGCAGCGACGCGCTTCTCTTCCTCGGCGGCATTTCCGAACCATTTCTTGAATTGAGCAAGCGTCGCCTCGGCCGCCGATTTCCCGGCTCTCTCCGTGAATTCCTTCTGGTAGGCGGCCCAGAACTGGCGAGCGGCCTCGAGAAGGACGGGCACGATCAGCGCCCCGACGATTTCCAATCCGAGGGCACCGCCACGCTGCTCGGATCTCTGCGCCTCATCGAGCGCTTTGCCGAGCCCGCCTTCCTCGGCGTCGGCGGCAATCGCTTCGAGACTCATCGCCTCAATTTCGTGTCCGCCGCTTCGAAGGACGCCAGTGGCAAGCCAAACTGAAACTTCATCTGCATCGATCATTGCAGGGCTCCCGAGGTATTGTCGCTGCACGACGCCGTGCGTTTCCAATTTTTACGCTGAAGTGATCAGCAGCGATAGACAAGATCGCCCTTAAATTGCAAAAATCTCTTCCGTTGACTCAGCTGGCTGCTTAATGCTTGCAGCGATGCTTTCGAGGGAAGGTAAGATGCATCTAATCGTTTTCTGTGACGGAACGTGGAATACGCCTGACCAAGTGGAGGACGGCCTTCCGTCACCGACGAACGTCGTGAAGTTGCGCAATGCGCTTGCGCCGGCAGACAAGGATGGCCGCGAGCAACGCGTCTACTATCATCCAGGTGTTGGAACCGATGGTGGATGGTGGGGCCGTGTTGCCGGCGGTGGCATGGGGACGGGGCTCGACCGGAATATCATGAGCGCTTACAACTGGTTGGCGCGTAACTATCGGGATGGTGCCAAGATTTGGCTCTTCGGCTTTAGCCGCGGCGCCTATACGGTGCGCAGCCTTGGCGGCATGATCTCGCGTTGCGGCCTTCTTGATCCTACCAAGCTGCGGGAACTGGCGATCTGGGACAATGTCGGCTCGCTTTTCGAGAACTATCGCACGCCCGAAGGTAAAGCGAAGCCTGTGACGGCGACGAAGGGACTGCCCTACCACGGCGTTGCCACCGGGCAAAAGACCAAGCATTCTGTCCCGATCCATTTCATCGGCGTGTGGGATACGGTCGGAGCACTCGGTGTCCCCGACGACCTTGCGCTACTGAATCTCCTCGACGATCCGGCAAAACATAGCTTTCACGATACCGAACTGAGCCCGGTCGTCGCCCATGCCCGCCATGCCATCGCCATTGACGAACGGCGGCAGAGTTTTATGCCGACCCTATGGACGAATGTCGAGGACCGTCCGACAGTCCGGCAGATCTGGTTTCCCGGCGTGCACGCTGACGTCGGCGGAGGTTATGGCCGCGCCGGGCTTTCCGACGGTGCTCTCGACTGGATGGTCGAGGAAGCGAAGGGGCAGGGGCTTCACTTCAGGAAGGGCCTAGAGAAGCAACTCGCCGCGGATCCCCTTGGCCTTTTGCATGATTCGGTGACTGGTGTGTTCAAGGCGCTACGCACGCGGCCTAGGGCCGTGCCGATTTTCGCGGAGAGCAGCAAGATGCTTCATCGCTCGGCCTGGGAGCGTCACGATAATCCACCCTTGGCGCAGGGCGACTATTGGAAGACACACCGCCTTGAGGCGGGACAAACGAAGGAAGTCGACGTTTTCGCTCGCGAGCGATGGAATTCGACCGGCCTCTTCCTGGAAGCTGGTGTGACCTATCGGTTCTCCGCCAAGGGAGAATGGGTGGACGGGGGCATAACTGCCCCCCCTGCCGGAACGAATGATGGGAAATTCCAGCTTGGCGAGGCCGTTCAGTTTGCTTCCTCGCTATGGGGCAAGGGCGAACAAGTCCTCACGAAACTGACCGGCAATCACCAGGTCGATTTCTGGTACACTAAGCGGGAAGAGGCGGCGCCTTGGTTTGCCCTGATCGGGATGGTCGCAAATGGGGTGCTGCCGGAGATGGAGCCCGAGGATAGATTGAGTTTTGCGCCGCATGAGATTTTCGAAATCGGCGCAAAGCGGTCTTTTACGCCGCGCGGGAGCGGCTACCTCTACGCCTTTGCGAATGATGCATGGCAGGCGTACGAGAACAACCGCGGGAGCGTGAGGCTCACGGTCGAGCGATAACGGAGCAGTCTGAACGGTGGCGTCGCCTTAACCGCGTGGTTGGGATAGGCTTGATATTCAGAGTGTTATGACCGAAGCTCCCCACGCGCACTTTAGACGCTAATGCTTTCCCGCCGAGATCATCGCCCACGCGGTTGGGCTCTATTATCGGTTCCCGCTCAGCTACCGCGACGTCGAGGATCTGTTGGCGGGGGGCGGCATCAGCGTTTCTTTCCACACCGTCTCGGAATGGGTGGCTAAATTTGGCTTGAAGTTCGCCATCAGATACGACGGCGCTCACGAGGCAACTCAATGAGATGGTGGTGACGATCAAGGGAAAGAAATACTGGGTGTGGCGTGCCGACGATGCCAACGGTTACGTCCTCGACGCCCTGCTGCAAAGCTGCTCAAGGATCAGGGTGCCGCCCCGCGGGTGACAGTGACTGACAAGCTGCGTTCCTTATTCGTCCGCGAAGGCAGAACTGATGCCGGGCGTCGAGCATAGCTTGCACAAGGGATTGAGCAACCGAGCAGACAATTCCCATTTGCCGTTACGGCGGCGAGAGCGACGAATGATGCGCTTCAAGTCCACGCGACAATGTCAGCGTTTCGTCTCTCTTTAAAATCGATCAACTCTATTTCCTCTGCGCAATCCACCTATCGGATTTTCGATTCCTTACCCACTTAGGTGTTGTCGAAAATCCAGGCTGCAATGGTCGACTCCGCGATGGAGCGATAGAATACGGTTTCCCAGGCATTGGCGCCTTCCAGACGCGCTTTGCTCGCGCACAGATCGTCCAGATAAGACTTGAACTGCGCCATGCTGTCACGATGCGGGCGATTGCCGAACAACATGTCGTCGGGGAGCTCTTTGAGCCGTTGCCAGCGCTTCCCGAGAAAAGTTCGAAAACTGGTTTTCAGCACCACGTTCTGGACATGGAAGCCGACATTCGCGCGCTGCGGATGATCCTGGGCAAGCAATAGCCGGATCGCGAAAGTTGGAGCATGATCGGCAGGACTGAAGTCGCATGTGAAGAGCGGCTGGTTCATGCATGCATCATAATAAGGGTGAAGGATCCGCGTTCCGTGCGCTGCATCGGCAACGACGCGACCGCGCTTCGAATTGCAGGCGCATGCGGGTACGAGGTTGTAGGACAGCAGCGCGAACTCCGTATGGGTCGCTCTCGGGAGGAAATGGTCGAGTGTGACCGGGTCTTGTCCGCCGCACATGGGGCACGTCTCGCCCGCCAGGCCCGCGCGCATATCCTCGATGTAATCGAGCTTTTTGGGCGGTGACTTATAGAGGTGAAGCAATTCCTCTTTTTCCGTCGCGGTTAATCGAGCCGGCCGAATGACCAGGGGATTGCCTTGTTGGGCGTCATAGCGGGCCGCCGCTCGAGCCACCCGCAAGCCAAACTTCAGGAGATGGGGGTAGGAACGCAGATCTTTCTGACGAGTGGTCTCCGCGACGCTCGCTGATTGGCATGTCGCAGGTTTAGGGACGTGACGCATTGGCATTCAATATCTTGGAGATCAGATCGGGCGAAGTTTGGCCTTCAAGCACTCGAGCGATTTCCTCGGCGGAGCCCGTCGCCGTCATCAGCTTGGCATAGGCGCGCGCCCTATCTTCGGTCGTCGCCATCTCATCCTCGCCAAAGACGAAGAGCGAGAGCATGCCGACATCGGCGCCAAATGTTCTCATGCGCGGTTTCGTGAATTCGACGTCTGATTCCGGATAGGTCCCGTTTGCCGGTTCTCGCATCAGGTAGACGAGGTTCTCCTCCGCGCATCGGACAACATAAGCTGAATGGGTGGAGATGAACGCCACCGAACCGGTCAGTTCGAGGAGCCGGTGAAGCGCCCCCATCAACGCATCGACGAATTGCGGATGCAGATAGACCTCCGGTTCGTCCATCAACACAGCCGAGCCGTTCTCGATGTGAAGCGAGGAAAACGCACAGAAGCGGATATAGGCTTCTTCGCCGGAACTCAGCGCTCGGGTCCCTGTTGTCATAAGCCCGCGCGTGGTGTCGATGATGAAAGCGAATTCCTCGAGCGACTGCCGATGTGCGTTGCCGAAAATATCGATGTATTCCACGGCATTGCCCGCTTGCTCATCAATGCGAAGTCGCATTACGTCGATCGGCCCGAACCGGTCATGCCACAGATAGAGCGGTTCATCTTTACGGACGCTACTGACGCTCTCCTGAAAAATCGCCAGCCGCTTTCGCTCTGCAATCGTCTCGTCGGCCGTGATCAATTCGATGACAGCATCGATCGCACGGGTGCTCGTCGGGCGCGGATCATCCTGTAGATTGAAAACGCGATATCCGTTTTGCCGGCGCTGCGCGGTCTGTCTCGGAAATGCCTTCGAGACGCGTGCGCCGGTGAAGAAGCAGAGCAGCCGCGAAGCCCGGAACTCGTCAGCGTGTTGGCTGCCGAACAGATCTCGTGACGGTTCAAGCATCAGACTGGCCACTTCTCTCAGGAAGTGGCTCTTGCCGATGCCGTTCTTGCCGATCAGGACCGCCGTCCTCGCGCCCAAGTCGGACACCTTTCCGAACTCGAAGGCGACGTTTTGGACCTGATTGCTACGGCTCTTAAAGCCCATCCGAAAGGCCGGCTGCGACATCGAGATTGCAGCACTCTCGGTCATGCTCAGGATCTGGTGCCCGCGTAAGTAGATCTGCATCTCCTCGGGACTGCGGATGATATTTTTCAAATGTCTTCTATTGAGCGAGGCGCTCCTAATGTCGATGGAGTTCGGCCGATATTTCTTAAGCGCCATCAAATCATGAAGGGCTACCAGGAATTCGACGGCGAATTCGGGCCGGATCTCTCGAACCAATCTTCGGTACGCCATCAACTCGTGACCTAGTGACACGAACGAGACCGGTGCCGTACGTGTCAGGGCGGAATAAGTATCGTTCGGGCCCCTGGTCTCCTCCAGGCTCTTGATCGCTTCTTTCGCCTCGAGCCGCGATTGATTGGATCTCGCATAAAATTCCAGTTTGAACGGGCCGAACGTTGCCCGTTCGTAGCGGTCAGTCAGTCTCGCCTCCCACATGTCTCCAGACAGGGGGTAGATGAAGATAGCGTCGCTCAGACGGCGGCGGCTCATTTCATGCTCGACGAAACCATCACTGATCGAGCTATGGTCGAGGAGAAATACATTCTGATACACGTCCCGCCCCTTTCCTTCCGATCCATTCAATTATTGAACAGAGATGAAAGTTTGGTTGCAATTGCAAGTATGGCTTGCGGGCGACGCGGTCGATGGCGATCGCGCCGATGTCAGAACATGATCAGAGCCGGATCCCCGAAAGGCGCGACTGGCCTGGGGTATTCCGTTTGCCGCTCGCGAGCCGGCAGACGCAAGGGAAGCTTCGTCGCGGAAATGCCTGCTTTTTTGCGAGTTACGCCCACTCTTCACGGTGGCTGGAGTTGGTCCTGCAAATCGTGCAGGAAGCAACCAGAAGGAGGATCGCGAGGCGATCGGTTTTCAGATGAAAAGAGATGAGATCGAGAGTTTGAGAAGTAAGGTCGGATGTCTGGCGGTTTTGGAAAATGCCGGATTCGCAGTTGATAAACGAGAGTGTACCAGGCGCATCCGTCCGCCGGTTGCAAGTCAAAGGAGGGTCGGAGAAAGCGCCTGCCGCAATTTGTGGGCAAAACTGGCGAGCCGCAATCTGCAACGTTACTCCCAGTTCCTCGACGGCGGTAGGCTGCAGATTCAATTGTGGAATGATCGTTGGGGCACTTCCTCTGGCGCTCAACTTTTCCTACATGTTGCTAGCATAACACACCACAACTGGATCGATGCCGATGACCGCTCATTTTCCGGTAAAGCCCGCAGACCCGTTTCTGCTTCGCTTTGCCACGCCGAGATCCGCCGAAGCCGAGATGCCGGGCCGCTATTCGCACGAGCTGGGGGTATGGGTGGTGGACGGGGAGAACGGTGCCGTCCCAATCATCGAAGTTGCCGGCGGCGGGCTGGTCGCAACGCAGAGCAAAACCATGACGCAGGTCGAGGTGGACGACGACGATCCGTCGCATTTCGGGGGGCTGGAGACAAGCACCGGAACGCGTGTTCGGCAGGAAGTGGACGATGAGGATGCTTCCCTGTGTCTTCCCGAGCTGCAGACAAAGACTAAAGTCCTACAGGAGCGGGATGACGAAGCGATGGCGCCATCCTGGTGAGTACGCGTTCCAGACTGATCCTCCTCTTAACCAATAAGCGCGACGTCACGACAGATTACGTCGTTATGGAAATGCGTCGGCGCGGTCTGCGCTTCCTCCGACTGAACACCGAGGACCTGCCGCAGCACGAGATCGCGATGGCCGAGGGCGACCCTTCGAAACTGACGCTGACTGGACCGGCCGGGGATTTTTCCATCGCAGACGTGACGGGTGCTTACTACCGGCGACCAGGTAATATCGAAGTTGCTGGAAGTGACGCCGTTGCCGAATACGTCGTAGCGGAGTGGTCAGCGATAGTCCGGAGTCTCTGGAACGCGCTTGAAGGGCGGTGGCTGAATTCGCCGTTCTCCATCCTGCGCGCCGAGGACAAGCCTAGGCAGCTCGCCGCCGCCCGTCGAGTGGGCCTCTGTATCCCTGATACCCTCGTCACTAATGCTTTCGAGAAGGCGCGCGACTTCCTTGAGGTAGGGCCGACGGTTGCTAAGCCGCTCCGGCAAGCGCTCATCAACGACGGCGAGATCGGCAGCGTCGTCTTCACCAGCAGGGTAGATGCCCTCGAGGCGGCTGACGCGGAGGGCTTCCGGCGTGCGCCGATAATCATGCAGCGAGAAGTGCCGAAACGGTACGATATCCGGGTAGTTGTGGTGGACGATCGGGTGTTCGCGACACGCATACTGTCCCAAGCTCATCATGAGACACAGGTCGATTGGCGGAAGGGGGTTCGTACAGATCTCGACCATGAGGTTATGGATCTGCCAGCTGATGTGGCATTGGCCTGCATTTCGGTCACCCGCGATCTAGGCTTGCGTTTCGCCGCGATTGATCTCGTTGAGGATCTGGATGGCCGCTTTTGGTTCCTAGAGGCCAACCCAAATGGGCAGTGGGCTTGGATCGAGCAGCGGACAGGAGCCCCTGTTACGGCCGCGATCGTGGATTCCCTTTACGCAGGCGCTTCATGAACTGGCATCAGATCGGAAGCTGGATCTTCCCCTACATCGAGCCGCTCACTCCTGCGCAGAAGAACGACGAGGCGCAAAGGCTTCAAAAAGATCTGGCTGCGATCCGGGCGGCGGCATGGAATTCGAATGAGGAACGGGCGCTAGACGAGGCGCAGAAGGTGGCGGCCGCCGAGATGGAGAGAGTTCGCACGGCTGAGGCTAAAGCGACGACCTATCTGGCGGTACTCGCAGCGCTAGTTCCGATCATCATCACCCTGCAAGGGGCGAACTGGGAGAAGAAGGCGGGTCCCGCTCCAGACGCGGCGAGACTCTTCGTGCTGGCGCTGTCGACCTTCTACGTGGCCGGAGCTGGGTTCAATGCCTTCAAGACCCTACAAGTCAGGGGCTTTCAGAAGGTCGGCGAGTCCGAGATCGTGGCGGCATGGAAGTCACCAAATCCCTTTCGTAGGCTTTGCCGCGGTACTCTGCTCGCGACACGCAATTCCAGGGACGTGGTCAACGAGAAGGTCACACGCATCCTAGTTACGCACGAGCACCTACTGCGAGCGTTCGGATTATTCATCTTGCTCCTTCTGCTCGACCCGCTGTTCTACGCGATGGGCTTCCGCAACGTAACGCAGGACCAACCGACGCCGAAGGTCGCCATTCAGACACCGGCAGCTGGCGTTCCGTCCGAACTGAAAAGCACAATCGCTCAGCCAACGGTTCCGCCCGGGGGGAACACCGCTCGCACGGCAGCATCTGAGGCGCAATCACAAGAGCGGGACGAGCCACGAACAGATCCTAGAAGCGCCGATCCGTTGCCGATGCAGGCGTTTCCACAGCCCGGAGCTGCTCCGGCTCTCCAGATCGCCCCTGTGCCGCAGGTCAGGGGCGCAGCTCCATGATGCTACTGAAGGCAGCAATCGTCGCGCCCGACACTTCGCACTGGGCCAATTGGATCGATGCCGCCATCACGCCGGCATCGCCCAAGGGGCAGATAGCTCGCGATCTATATCAGCGTCTGCTCGATCAGGGACGTATTCCGTTTCTATCATGGCATCATTTGGAGGAGTTGCTGGTCGTGGACGATCCGGCGAACGCCCGCGCGCGAGTGGCGTATCTCCAGTCACTTCCGTTGTTGGCATGGATGCGGATGTCGGGAGAGCGGATTCTGGGCGGGATCGTCGACATCCTCGCGGCCGAGGCGATCGCCTACGACTCCGGCTGCCGGACCATGGCGGAGTGCGAGACCACGTGCGATCGATTCTGCTGGCGACAGGAACCGGCCTTGCCGCTATCGGAGAGGACAGCTGGGTCTGGGACGTCGCGCGGCCGATCATGAGGGAGAGGCGCCAGCACATTGGTATGGTGGCGGCTCTCTCGGGTATGCGGACGATGGACGAGAGCCAGACGATAGGACAGCTGTGCAAGCAGAAGATCCGCGCGCCTGCCGACCGACAGAAGGTCATGGCTAAGACGCATCGTAACGCCTTCTTCCGGGCCAAGGCAGCCGACCCTCGGCGGAGCGACGCAGAGGCGTTAGAGATGGCGAATGAGTTCGTTCTGCGCGTCATGCAGGAGATGCCAGCGATGGACGTGACGGTCCGTCAGATCCTCGTTGACGCCTACTGTAGGCAGGGGATCGACGAGCGCGAAATACGCGACGAGTGCACCATCGCAGAACTGTCCGAGCTGGGTACGTTCAGGTTGCATCTGCGCGTCGTCGCCGAGAAAGCCGGGGTGCCTTTCGAGCGATTGAAGCGGGTGAGCATGCAGAGCCTCCCAAGCTGGCGAATAGCCAATGCACTAAAACGCCATGGACAGGAGCGCCCCACTCGGCCGGGCAGCGACGTCCACGACCAGCACCTCGCGGTATTGGCAGCTTACACCGACGTGCTGTTCGTCGATAAACGCACCCTTGAGGACTTCCGCAGGGTCAAGTCAAAGGAGCCCGAGCTGAGCGGGCTGTTCGGCACCGTAACGAGGGCAAGCGTGTTCGAGGCCATTGCTGACTGACAGCGCTGTTCGACAAGCTGGATCGAGGGGAGGGCTGGAGTGTTTACGTCATCGGCCATGGCCGCTAAGGCTGGGTGGGCCAAATGGTCAACCGATATGGCAAGTAGTTGCCCATGTTGGACAATTATTCGTCGCCATTTCCATCAGAACGCGGGGCGAGGGTTCGATTCCTTTCAAGACCTATAAGTTAGACGGCATCTCTCATTGAGTATTTTGTCTATTTCACATGATCACTGCTAACGACTTCAAACTCTAGCCACTGCTGGAAAAGTTCTGCGATGGGGTGGGTCTGCTTTTGTTCTGCACGCACGACGAAATAGGCATTCTCGGTCGACATGGGCGCATCCATGATCGATATCAGAGCGCCGGAGCGGACTTCGTCTTCGATCAGATATGTCGGTAAGAGAGCGACACCCAGCCCGGCGACAGCGGCTGCCATTAGCATGGAAAACTGATCAAAGCGTGGGCCGGGATAGGCGTTATCCACGGTCACATCATGGTGCTGGCACCATTCCGCCCACAGTTTGGGGCGTGTTGTCAGGTGCAAGAGTGGGGCGTTGCCCGGCGGGGGTCGGTTATCGGCGATGATAGCGCGCGCAAGTGCGGGGCTTGTCATAGGCACTACCGTTTCGTGGCAGAGAAATGTGGAAATTCCGCCCGCCCAGGCTGGCTGGCCGTAATGAATCGCCAGATCGAAATTGTCTTCTGCGAAGCTGAAAGGCTTTGAACGGGATTCCACGGTGATCGCCACATCATTGTGCTTTTGCATAAAGCGGCCGAGGCGGGGTACGAGCCATTTGGTGCCGAATGTCGGCAATGTGGCAATCCGCAACGAGGATTTCATCTGTCCCGCTGCAACTGCGCCGATCATCAGTCGTTCCGATCTGAGCAGCAAATCCTTCACTTCCGGTAAAAAACGCTGCCCAGCCTCCGAAAGGATCACACGGCGGCGAATGCGCTCGAAGAGTTGCAAGCCTGTTTGCAGTTCAAGTTCTGCAATCTGGCGGCTGACCGCACTTTGCGTGAGGTTAAGCTCTTGCGCTGCCCTCGAGAAATTCTGGTGGCGCGCAGCGCATTCGAACGCTTGCAGATTGACTATATCCGGTATCAAGCTCCTGCGCATATCTATTCCAATTCCGCATCAACTTAACAAAATGTCTCACAACAAAGGCAAGGATAACCTGGTTATATTGCTTTTCAAGAATGAAGTCGCACAATTTCAGAGGATCATGCCAGCATGTCCAGTTATGCCTCTACAAATGAAATCCGCGCAGCCTTTTCAGGTGCGATGTCGGAAATGTACCGTAACGAGGTTCCCGCCTATGGCACGCTGATGGCACTCGTGGCACGCGTTAATGACGAGACGCTGGCTCAAAAGCCTGATCTCAAGGAGCGCCTTTCGGCAACCGACAATCTCGACCGCATTTCCGAGGAGCGCCATGGGGCCATTCGCCTCGGTACTGCGGAGGAACTGGCCACCATGCGCCGCGTCTTCGCCGTGATGGGCATGTCTCCGGTAGGATATTACGATCTTTCGACGGCGGGGGTGCCGGTCCATTCGACAGCTTTCCGGCCGGTCGGTGACGAGGCGCTGAAGCGCAATCCTTTCCGCGTCTTTACATCGTTGCTGCGGCTCGATCTGATCCCCGACGAGGCTTTGCGCACCGAGGCCGCCCGTATTCTGGCGCAACGCCGGATATTCACGCCTAGAGCTATCGTCCTTGTAGAGAAGGCGGAGCGGGATGGCGGCCTGTCGAAAGAAGATGCCGATTGTTTTGTACAGGAGGTGCTGGAAACATTTCGTTGGCATGACAAGGCTATTGTCGATGTGAATATGTATCACCGCCTCCATGATGCGCACCGCCTGATTGCGGATGTGGTTTCCTTCCGTGGCCCGCATATCAATCACCTCACGCCACGCACGCTGGATATCGACAAGGTGCAGGCGCTGATGCCCGCTTTTGATATTGCGCCCAAGGCCGTTGTCGAGGGGCCGCCGACCCGTGAATGTCCGATTCTCTTGCGTCAGACCTCGTTCAAGGCGCTTGAAGAAGCCGTTTCATTCCCCGATGGCGAGGGGGGATGGAAAACCGGCTCGCACACGGCGCGTTTTGGGGAGATAGAGCAGCGCGGCATCGCGTTGACCCCGAAGGGACGTGGCCTCTACGACCGGCTGCTTGATGAAACGCGAAAGATGGTTCGCCCGGCTGCCGATGGCTCCAATGCGCGCGAATACGAAGCTGCTCTGGCCGGCACGTTCGGGGCATTCCCCGATGACTGGGCGCAAATCCGCGCAGAAGGTTTGGGATATTTCAGCTACTCGCTGACTCCGAAGGCAACCGACGCCGAATTCGCCTCTGTGCCCGATCTTGAAACACTCATTGCAGATGGCTTGGTTCGATTCGATCCTGTTGTATACGAGGACTTTCTGCCGGTAAGTGCGGCGGGTATATTCCAGTCCAATCTCGGTGACGGCGCGCAGCATGAGTTTGTTGCAAGCCCCAACCAGACGCGTTTCGAGGCCGATCTTGGGGCGAGTGTGCTCAACGAGTTCGACCATTACGCCGCCATTGAAAAGGCCTCTATCGAGGCCTGCCTCGCCGCGTTTTCCAGCCGTCTCCTGGCCGGCTGATCTGCCGCACCGGCAATTTCCCGATTTCCAAACCGGAGTTTTGAACGATGAACATCACCGTTAAATCCGCATCCGTTGCAGAAGAAGCCGCCGCCATTCTCGAACGCCTTGGCGTCGAAAAGTCACTTTATACCGCAGGTGATATGGATTCGTTTTCGCCGGTCACCGGCGAGAAAATTGCGAAGCTGAAAACCGCAATGCCGGAGCAGGCCAAGGCGGCCATCGATAAGGCCGATGACGCATTCCGCCAGTGGCGCCTGGTTCCTGCCCCGCGGCGCGGCGAACTGGTGCGCCTGCTCGGCGAAGAACTGCGTGCCGCCAAGGCTGATCTCGGTCGTCTCGTATCCATCGAAGCCGGGAAAATCCCCTCCGAAGGACTTGGTGAAGTGCAGGAAATGATCGACATCTGCGATTTCGCGGTCGGCCTTTCCCGTCAGCTATACGGCCTGACAATCGCCACGGAGCGGCCGGGCCACCGGATGATGGAGACCTGGCATCCGCTCGGTGTTATCGGCGTTATCTCCGCCTTCAATTTCCCGGTCGCTGTCTGGGCCTGGAATGCTGCGCTCGCCATCGTCTGCGGGAATAGCGTTGTATGGAAGCCTTCGGAGAAGACCCCGCTGACGGCGCTTGCCGCGCATGCGGTTCTTGCGCGGGCCATCAGCCGCTTCGGCGATGCGCCGGACGGTCTTTCGCAGGTGCTGATCGGCGATCGCGAAATCGGTGAAATCCTCGTGGAGCACCGGAAAGTGCCGCTGGTTTCGGCCACGGGCTCCACCCGTATGGGCCGCGATGTGGGCCCGCGTCTGGCGAAACGCTTCGCCCGCGCCATTCTCGAACTCGGCGGCAATAATGGCGGCATTGTCTGCCCTTCCGCCGATCTCGATATGGCGCTGCGCGCCATCGCGTTCGGAGCCATGGGCACTGCGGGTCAGCGCTGCACCACGCTTCGCCGCCTGTTTGTCCATGAAAGCGTCTATGACAGGCTCGTGCCGCGTCTGAAAAAAGCTTATGGCAGCGTTTCCGTGGGCAATCCCCTGGATGGCTCCGCCTTGGTCGGCCCGCTGATCGACCGGCTGGCTTTTGACAGCATGCAGAAAGCATTGACCGAGGCGCGCCTGCACGGCGGCGTGGTTCATGGCGGCGAACGCGTCGATTGCGCTGCTGCGGAGGCATTTTACGTCAAGCCCGCGCTGGTCGAGATGCCGAAGCATGAAGGCCCGGTACTGGAAGAGACCTTCGCACCTGTCCTCTATGTCATGAAATATAGCGATCTTGACGCCGTCATCGAGGACCATAATACTGTTGGCGCCGGTCTTTCGTCATCGATCTTCACGCTCGATATGCGCGAAGCGGAGCGTTTTCTGGCCGCCGATGGTTCTGATTGCGGCATCGCCAATGTCAATATCGGCACATCGGGCGCGGAAATCGGCGGCGCCTTCGGTGGAGAGAAGGAAACCGGCGGGGGCCGTGAATCCGGCTCCGACGCCTGGAAGGCCTATATGCGCCGCGCCACCAACACCATCAACTATTCGAAATCGCTGCCGCTGGCGCAGGGTGTTTCATTCGATATCGATTGAGGGCGTGCACATGACAATTTCCACCACCATAGTGGAGGCGGGTTTCAAACCCGCCTCGAGGATCGCCTCTATCGGCGTTTCGAAAATTCTCCAGATCGGTGCGCGTGCTGCGGCGATGAAACGCGAGGGGCACCCTGTCATCGTGCTCGGCGCGGGCGAGCCGGATTTCGACACGCCCGATAACATCAAGCATGCCGCCAAAGCGGCCATCGATGCGGGCGATACGAAATATACCGCACTCGACGGGACCCCCGCGTTGAAAAAGGCCATCGTCGCCAAATTCAGCCGCGAAAACCACATTGACTATACGCCCGATGAAATCACGGTAGCGACCGGCGCCAAGCAGATATTGTTCAATGCCTTCATGGCGACGCTCGATGCGGGCGATGAAGTTATTATTCCCACGCCTTACTGGACATCCTATTCGGATATCGTGGAGATTTGCGGGGGCGTGTCCGTTCTGATCCCCTGCGATGCGAGCGCCGGGTTCCGGCTGCAGGCAGAGCAGCTCGAGAAGGCGATTACGCCGAAAACCCGCTGGGTGCTTCTCAACTCGCCTTCCAACCCTTCGGGCGCCGCCTATAGCGAAGCCGACTACCGGCCCCTGCTCAATGTGCTCTTGCGCCACCCGCATGTCTGGCTGATGGTTGACGACATGTACGAGCACATCGTCTATGACGATTTTCGCTTTGTAACGCCGACGGCAATAGAGCCGTGCCTGAAAGAGCGGACACTGACCATTAACGGTGTTTCGAAAGCCTATGCCATGACTGGCTGGCGTATCGGTTATGCCGGCGGCCCGAAGGCGTTGATAAAGGCAATGGCGGTCATCCAGAGTCAGGCGACATCGTGCCCATCCTCCATCGGCCAGGCAGCCTCTGTCGAAGCGCTCGCCGGGCCGCAGGATTTTCTGAAGGAACGGCAGCTGAGTTTCCGCCGTCGCCGCGATCTTGTCGTGGCGCGTCTCAATGCCATCGATGGGCTGGAGTGTCGCACACCGGAGGGGGCGTTCTACACGTTTTCCAGCTGTGCGGGCATCATCGGTAAGGTCACTCCGAAAGGAAAGCGGATTGAGGCGGATCATGATTTTACCGATTATCTTCTGGAAGACGCCCATGTGGCGGTCGTTCCCGGCTCGGCATTCGGCCTCTCGCCTTTCTTCCGTATTTCCTACGCGACGTCGGAAGCCGAGCTGATCGAGGCGCTTGACCGTATCGCCCGCGCCTGCGCAGCCCTGAAAGGCTGACCGCCATGAAACGTGCAAGCCGATGATTCCACATCTCCGGTCCGCTTGCGGAGAAGTTCAGGCTCCTGCCGGTTTCTTTGAGCGTATCATTGAAGCCGGGTTCAGAGGAGATGTAGAAACATCGGCGGCCTCTCGCGGGGTCCTTGCCACCGACAACTCCATCTACCAGATGGAACCTGCCGGGGTGCTTTTTCCCGAAGATACCGGTGACCTGAAAATTGTTGCCAAGGTACTTTCAGAGCCTGCCTTTCGCAGCGTGGTCATCGCGCCGCGCGGCGGTGGCACCGGCACCAACGGTCAGTCGCTGACATCAGGCGTCGTGGTGGATTGTTCCCGCCACATGCGTCGGATCCTTGAGATCGATCCTGTGACGCGGGTGGCTCGTGTCGAGGCGGGGGTGGTGAAGGACCAGCTTAACCGGGCGCTCAGACCCCATGGCCTGTTCTTTGCACCGGAACTCTCGACTTCGAACCGCGCAACCATTGGCGGGATGATCTCTACCGATGCCTGCGGCCAGGGATCATGCCTCTATGGCAAGACCTCCGGCCATGTGCGCGGCCTGCGCGTGGTGCTCATGGATGGCTCGGACCTGTGGTCACGCCCGCTGGATAGCGCCGCATTGGCTGAAACGATGGCCCGTGATGACCAGACAGGTGAAATTTATCGCACTGTCGAGCAGATTACCCGCGAAAAGGCTGCCCGTATCCGCGAGATTTTCCCCGATCTTAACCGCTACATGACGGGTTACGACCTTGCCCATGTGCGGCGCGACAATGGTGATTTCGATCTCAACGCTATTCTGTGCGGCTCGGAAGGCACGTTGGCGATGATCGGCGAGGCCGAACTCAATCTGCTGCCGATCCCCGCGCATGTGGCGCTGGTGAATATCCGCTATGGCGATTTCAACACGGCGCTGGAACACGCGCGCGAGTTGACTGTCCTCAGGGTGGCTTCTGTCGAGACGGTCGACGAGAAGGTTCTTGGCCTGGCAAAGGGCGATATCGTCTGGAACGGCATTGCCGGTTTCTTTCCCGACGATGCGGCCGGTGCAGCCAACGGTATCAATATTGTCGAACTGCTGGCGGATGACGAAGGTGAGCTGGAGTTGCATCTGGCGCAGGTCATTGCGGTGCTCGATGCTGACACCAGCCACCGGGGATACACCATTGCCCGTGGGCATCAGGATGCGGAAGCGATCTGGGCGATGCGTAAACGAGCCGTCGGCCTGCTGGGCAATGTCGAGGGGCCGGTAAGGCCGGTGGCCTTTGTGGAAGATACGGCGGTGCCGCCGCAGAACCTTGCGGACTATATCCGGGAGTTTCGGGCGCTGCTCGATGATGCCGGTGTGTCTTACGGCATGTTCGGCCATGTGGATGCAGGCGTTCTGCATGTGCGTCCGGCGCTGGACCTGACCCGTGATGACCACACGCCGATGGTACGTCACATCAGCGATGCCGTTGTGGCGCTGACCCGTAAATATGGCGGCGTGTTATGGGGCGAGCACGGCAAGGGCGTGCGCTCGGAGTATGTGCCGGAGTTCTTTCAGGACCTTTACCCGGATTTGCAGCGTATCAAGCAGGCGTTCGATCCCGATAATCGCCTAAATCCCGGCAAGATCGCCACACCGGCTTCACAAGCTTTACTGAAAATCGACGAGGTGCCACTAAGAGGCAGCACCGATCGGATTATCGGCAACGAAATCCGTTCCGCTTTCGATAATGCTGCCTATTGCAATGGCAATGGTGCCTGTTTCGATTTCGATGAAACCAGCCCGATGTGTCCGTCCTACAAGGCAACACGCGACAGGCGCCATTCGCCCAAGGGCCGGGCGATGCTGATGCGCGAATGGCTGCGATTGCTTGCCGAAAAGGGAACCGATCCGCGAAAGGAGGCTGCGGCGTTGCGCGTCGGAATTGCGGCCTTGCCGGCATTTATTCGTCGGGCGGCAAACACGCTTAATCCGGCCAACAAAAGCGATTTCTCCCATGAAGTGCGTGAGGCCATGGACAGTTGCCTGGCCTGCAAGGCCTGTGCGGGACAATGTCCCGTTAAGGTAAGCGTGCCTGCGTTTCGCGCCAGGTTTCTGGAACTCTATTACAGCCGTTATCTGCGTCCGATGAAAGACCCGCTGGTTGCCGCCATCGAAACCACCTTGCCATTGATGATGCGGGTGAGGCCGCTCTATAACCTCGTGGCCGGAACCGGGCCGGGCCGCTGGTTTTTACGTATGGCTGGACTGACGGCGCTGCCATTGCTGCCCGCAATGCCGCTTGCCGACCAGGCACGTCGCCTCGGCGTCCCGACCGCCATCCGCGAGCGGATTGAAAAACTCACCCAGGCCGAGCGGGAGAGGGCGGTGGTGTTCGTGCCGGATGCGTTTACCGCGTCGTTCGATCCGGATGTGGTGCTTGCGGCAGTGAGGCTTGCTCGCAAGATGGGGCTTTTGCCCTTTCTTGCCGAGCCGCAGATCAATGGCAAGGCGTTGCATGTACATGGCTATCTTGGCCGTTTCGAGCGTGCGGCGGCACAAACGGCGCGTTATCTCCAATCGATTGCCGATCTCAAGGTGCCGCTTGTCGGGCTTGATCCATCGATGACGCTGGCGTTTCGCAGCGAATACAGATCGCTGCCGGGTGCGGCATTAAAGGCCACTGTACTTTTGCCGCAGGAGTGGCTGGCTGCACAAACCGGGTTGCTTCCGGAAATTTTGCCTCGGGAAGAGGGCGCCAGCTTCGGACTGTTGCTGCACTGTACCGAACGCAGCAATATTCCCGCCTCAGGAGGGCAGTGGAAACAGATTTTCGAAGGGTTGGGAATAAGCCTCGATGTCATCGATGTCGGCTGTTGCGGTATGGCGGGAACCTTCGGCCATGAGGTGCGCAACCGCGCGATATCCGAAAAGCTTTACGGCATGAGCTGGTCGGCGCCGGTGTCAAATGTAAACGGGAATAATGTGGTCATGGCCACGGGCTATTCCTGCCGCTCGCAGGTGAAGGTGATTGAGCAGAAGTCGTTGCCGCACCCGTTGCAGGTGATAGATCGGCTTATCGGCTCAAAAGACCCACTTTAAAAAAAACCATAGAAGAGGCCCGGGATGATCTTGTCGGACGTTCCAGGAATTCCATTGGAGGACCGGGCGCCGATTAATGCGAGCGTTTCCTCGACGCCTGTCCCGCAACAAAAGCGCCGGTGAACTGTACCGGCGCTCTGATTTTGTGCTGCGGCTTAGAAGTAGCGAACGTCTTCAGCTTCGATGCTCAGCGGGTCTTTGCCGCGCTTGGTTAGCCACGAATAGACCGGCGGAACGCGATCAGCGATCGATTCGACGTGAATGTCGATCAAGCATGGGCCGGATGTATAGGCAAATGCTTCGGCCAGTGCCTCGTCGAGTTCTTTCGAATTGGTGGCGGTCCAGGCCTTGACGTCAAATGCTTCCGCAATCGCCTGCCCGCGCGGCGGCATAAAATCCACGCCGAAGCACTGGTTGTGGCCCTTCAGGCGGTGAAGCCCTTTGATCCAACCGAAGGTGCCGTTGTTGAACAGCAGGAGAATGGCGGGAACCTGAAGGCGCAACAAGGTTTCAAGCTCGCCTACCGTCATGCCGAACGAGCCGTCACCGAACATGCCGATCGGCCGCCGGTCCTTGTTCGCAAACCACGCTCCAACTGTGGCTGGCAGCGCAGACCCCAGGCCGCCGAACGCGCGCGGTATGGCAAATCGGGTCCTGCGGTCTTTCAGTTTCAGGAAGCGGGTCATGTGCGGGGTTGGCGTGCCCGCGTCAGAGTAAATATGGGCCGGTTTCCCGTAGGCTTCCAATGCTTCGTTAAAGCAGCGCACGGCTTGTTCGGGGCGCAGCGGAGCGGCTTCGGAGCTCAAAAGCGCTTCGGCATTCTCCCAAAAGTTGGCGCGCAACCCGTTCAGTTCATCGACCCATTCCTGCGTCCTCGTCGCGTCATTATCAGCAGGGGCCATCTCGATCAGCCGCCGTAGAACAAGGCGCGCATCGCCCTGCACTGACAGCACGTTCTCGTAGTTATTGGCCATGATCTCGGGATCGATATCGATCTGGGCGACACGCTTGTTGAGCGTGATCTTCGGGAAGGTCCAGCCGATGGTCACGACCGATCCCATTCGCGATCCGACGAAGAGAACGAAATCGGCGTGTTCCAGAGACCAGTTGGCATGCGGATGAAATCCGTTGTCGCCAATGACGCCCACAGCCAGCCGATGATCGTCAGGCATGGTGCCCTGGCCGGTCATTGTGGTGCAGACTGGAATATTCAGGCGTTCAGCGAGCTCAGTGACCTCCGGTCCGGCGCAGGAGCGGTTGACGCCGCCGCCCGAAACGATCAGAGGTTTCTTGCTGCTTGTCAGCATCGACATCACCGCGTCTAGCTTGTCCTGCGGCGGAAGCGTGGGATATGCGGGAAACTGTCTGCATTCCGTCTCGACATGAAGCGATACCCGCACCGGGTCTACCTCGGCCAGCAGCATGTCTTCCGGAATTTGTAGGTGGACTGCACCTGGTTTGCCAGAGCACGCAACACGGAATGCGCGACGAATGATTTCCGGCAGTTTCTCCGCTGATTTCACCTGCACCGACATTTTAGTGATCGGGTCGAACAGGCGAGCGCAATCCAGCTCGGTCAAGACGCCACGGCCTTCACCGGGGAGGGGAATGTCGATCGTCAGCAGAATGACCGGAACCGAAGAGGAATTCGATTCAGCTACCGGAGGCAGCGAATACATGGCGCCTGCGCCCGATGGGCACTCGAAGACGCCGGGCTTGCTGGTAAAGCGTCCATAGGCATCGGCCATGTAACCGGCAGAGCGTTCGTCGCGTGCCATGACGTGGCGAATCTTGTCTTCTCGTTCCTGCAAGGCCTCGTAAAGAGGAACGTTGGTGTCCCCCGGTACGCCGAATATCACTTCGACCCCATATCCGATCAGCATGTCCACTAGAATATCTGCGCCGCGCACGACGGTCTCCTTTCGCTACTTTAAATTTCGGTCAAAACCTGACGCGGTTTGAGGATGATCACAGTGACCGATCCATGCCGCGGGAGGCATGATGAGATTTTTTCCCAACTTTCATGGCCCGGACGCACTCAGGCGAAACGCCTTGGCGAAAACGCTTCGATACTGGAGGTGGGTGCCTTGCCGCTCACCATGTCAGCTACAATTCGGCCAGTGATCGGACCAGACGCAAACCCGACATGCCCGTGCCCGAAGGCATAGAAAACATTGTTAGAACGGGAGGAGGCGCCAATGACCGGCAGACCGTCCGGTGTAGACGGGCGATGCCCCATCCAACGGTCGAGCTTCATTTCCGCGCGTGGCGTCAAGTGATCGTAGGTGGAAAGGGCGTGCTCGATCAAAATATCGACACGTTTCCAGTTTGGTGGCGTCTCCACCGAAGCCAGCTCGACCTGTCCCGAAAGACGTAGGCCTTTTGAAGTCGGTGTATTCGCCATCTTGCCATCGCTTGGCATGACAGGATGCAAAGGCCCTTGTTCCGCGCAAACCAGAACACCATGATAGCCGCGTTCGGCTTCGAGCGGAATCCGGTCGCCAGCCTTGCGCGCGAGTGCTTTGGACCAGACACCGGATGCGATCACGGCCCTGTCGCATTCGAGGCGACCGCTATCTGTCTCGACGGCAATCAGACTGTTATCATCGAAAACGAAACCGTTCGCTCGCGCTTTTACAAGAGTTGCGCCACGGGCGATTGCCGCGGAGACAATCGCTGCAACGTAAGCGCCGGGATCGACACAATGGGCGCCATCCTCCGCCAGAACCCCGAAGTTGTAGCGATTGGAGAGGTGCGGTTCCCGCGTATGCAGTTGCCGCGCATTCAGCTCTTTCCAGCGCAAACCTGTCATGGAGCGCAGGTGCCATGACAATTTCTCTGCTTCGAAATTCTGTCTGCCGGGATAAGCGTAGAGCAGACCTTCCTGGCGAATGAGATGGCTGAGGCCGAGTTCCTCAGCCAGTTTGAGGTGGCGTTGCGGGCTGTCTCCAAGAAGGGTTGACAGCGCACGCGCGGTTTTCTCGACCCGGGCGACCGTCGAGCCTGCAATGAGAAACCTCACCAGCCAAGGCAGAAGCTTGATAATATGCCGCCAACTGATGACGAGCGGACCTTTTGGATTGAGCAGATAACTCGGAATCTGCTTCCAGAGACCCGGCATTGACATGGGTACGACTGAGGCAGGGCTGATCCAGCAGCCGTGTCCATAGCTGGCGCTCTGGCGCCCACCCGGCTCACCGGCTTCCAGAATTGTAACCTGATGGCCGTCGCGGATTAATTCCAGTGCCGCACTGGCACCTACTATGCCTGCGCCAATTACGATTACATGCATATCTATCATTCCCAAGCACTACAGCGGTTAGACGATCGCTGATCGATGGGCGCAAAAATCCGTCTCCTGCTGTGACGCGGAAGTTGGGTTCATCGCTTTTCGATCACTTTAATGGACCCCGGGGCAGAACCGGGATGACCTGTTTTTCAGTTTGCGTGCCAACCAGGACCAACGAGTGGGCCAATCGGCAAATCAGTTCGGACCAAGACCATTATGGAAATGGCTCAGGAAGGATCGCGTCGCCGGCTGAACCGGATTGTCGATAACCTGGCGCGCCTCGCCTTCCTCAACGACGCATCCATCACGCATGAAGATGACACGGTCCGCCACATCGCGGGCAAATGCCATTTCATGCGTGACCAGCAGCATCGTCATGCCTTCGGCGGCAAGCGAGCGGATGACGGACAGAACCTCTCCCACGAGTTCTGGATCGAGCGCCGACGTCGCTTCGTCAAACAGCATGACTTCCGGCTTCATCGCCAATGCCCGAGCGATCGCGACGCGTTGCTTCTGTCCCCCGGACAAACTGTCGGGAGAAGTCGTCGACTTATCGGCTAGCCCGACTTTTTCGAGCAGGCCGCGGGCGATCTCCCGCGCTTCGGCCCTGGATTTTCGCAGAACCGTGATGGGACCTTCCATCACGTTTTGCTCGACGTTCATGTGTGGAAAAAGATTGAAACTCTGGAAAACCATCCCTGTCTTTGCGCGGAAGGCGGCAAGCGCCTTGTCGCCGGGTAGCTTGCGCGTGCTGGAGAAGTCGATTGCCTGATCACCCACGCGAATGAAGCCCTGCTCCGGAACCGTCAGCAGATTGACGCTTCGAAGCAACGTCGATTTTCCTGAGCCGCTGGGGCCGATGAGTGCCACAACGTTTCCCCTTTTTACGTCCAGGGTGATGTCCTTCAAGACCTCGAAGTCGCCAAAGGATTTTTTCACGCCGACAAGCTCGATCATATTGTGTTCTGACATGATGATAAGCCTTTCGTGATCAACGGCCCGCGCTCGCTTCAAGCCTGTGAGCTAAGCGTGTCAGCGGGAAAAGGAGGATGAAATAGATGACGGCGATCATTGTGTAGGTTTCCAGCGGCCGATAACTTGCGGACGTGATCAGCTGGCCCTGGTAAAGCAGATCCGGAACGGCCAGAACCGACAGAAGCGATGTGTTTTTTAGTTGGAGAACTGTCTGGTTCATTAAAGGCGGGATCATGCGGCGAAATGCCTGGGGCAAAACCACGCGCGCCATGAGTTGATGTCGCCTCATGCCGAGCGCGCGTCCTGCGTCCCATTGGCCGAGATCGACCGAAATGATGCCGCCACGGATGATTTCGCCGAAGAAGGATGCGCCGTAAAGTGTCAGAGTGATGAAGGCTGCCGAACCGGGCGACAATTCTATTCCGGTCAGGATCGGCAGCGCATAATAGCACCACACAAGCTGGACCAAAACCGGCGTGCAACGGAATATCTCGATGAAGCCAGTGATAAGCGCGCCGAGGATTTTTACGTTTGAAAGGCGAGCCAGAGCAACGAGGCAGCCGACGATCAAGCCTGCAACCGCAGTGCCCACGGTGAAGCCGATGGTATAAAGAACACCCGTCCAGATCAGGCTCTGGTATTGTAAAAGAAAACCGAAGTCCCATTGATATTGCATGTCGTTCCCACTTTTTTATTTATCGCGCTTCACTGATCGAAGCCCCTGCATGAAGCCACCGGCCAAGTGTGAGGATATCGAACACCGGAAGGGCAAAACGCTTCGATATCTCCGCTGAAAAAGGCGGCAAGTTCGTGCATTCAAATACGAGCGCGCCGATGGAAGGCTGCTTGTCGACGAGATCCTGAACGGTCTTCGATAACTCGTTGCTGAGAGCCTCGCGGTCATATGGCTTGCCGCCCTCGATCAACTGGTGAAACGCTCCGCCTTTGGGCAGTCCGGCGACGGGAGGGATATCCTTGACGGCTGCTTCCCGAAAATGAAGATCCGTTAGAGAGTTGAAATCATATGTAATCACGCCGACTTTTTTGCGAGCGGGGAGAAAGGCGGTGATTTGCGGAATTTGCAGCAGACTGGATGTTGCAACGGGAAGTGTCAGGCGGCTTGCAAGCGCGCTTTGGCGCAGCACCAGAAAACCACATGATGTCGTCAATGCGCAGGCACCTTCTCTCGCCAGTTCTTCACCGGCCGCCACAAAGGCATCGAGCAACACCGCGTCGTCCTCGCCATTGACGATCTTTCTGGCGCTTGCGCCTTTGACTGTCTTATAGACGACGGGGAACGGCCAGCTTCCCGCGTTGCCCACATCACCCAAAGGACGCTCGAACGTCGTGTCGAGCATCATGATACCAAGCGAATTGGCCATAATTTCACCGCAAAATAGAATGGCCGCCGTGCATGACGCAACAGTAGCTACCGTTGGAAACAGGGACAGGATCACGGGTGACCCTGTCCACACCCTATCATCAGAACTGAATATCGGCCGGAATATCCTCTTTCTGGACGCCGACCAGATCGAGACTTGAGGTGATCCAGCTCGTCACCACACCGGAGGAGCGGTTGAATTCAAGCCAGTTGTCCACAAAAGTCCGGAATCGTGCACTGTCCTCAGCGCGAACGCCTGCACAGGTCGGCTGACGTACGATTGGTCCGGGGACGACGATCTTGCCGACATTCGCGTTCTTCTTGACAGTTACAAGTGACAACATTGCAACCTGGATGACAGCGTCAGCCCGACCGGTCTGAACCGACAGTGTTGCCTCATCCGGAGTCTTCAACGCCACAAGTGTTGCCTTTGGCAAGACGCGGCGGGCGAAAAGATCATGTGTCGATCCGATATCGACGGCAATGCGGACTTCCGGCTTGTTCAGCTCTTCCCACGTCTTCGGTTCAAGGCCTGGCTTGGCGATGATGGTGAAGGTGTTCTGCATGATCGGACGTGTGAATTCGACCACCAGTGCACGTGACGGTGTGGGGCTGAGACCGAACATGATATCGATCTTGTTGGCCTGAAGATCGAGAACCGCGTTGCCCCAGGTGGTTTCGCTGATTTCGACTTCAGCTTCGAGCGATTTTGCCAGATCACGGGCCATGCTCATACAAAAGCCAGACCACTCGCCGGTCGCGATATCCTTGTGATAATATGGTTCGGTTCCAACAATTCCGGCGACACGCAGCTTCTTGCTGCTGCGTATGCGTTCAAATGTCGAGCCAGCAGCGGGCGCCTGTGCGACTGCCGGTGTAGCAAGAGCGGTTGCAACCGCGCCCGCACCGGCAAGTCCAAGGAGGCTTCCAAAATCACGTCTGTTCATGTCATCCCCTTTTTTACATCATTTGATGGTACTGCTGCTTCGGCGGGTTCCCAGTTATCCGCGTCGCAGTCTCGACAGTTACCTTTTCCCGTCGGGTTTCAGGCACGTTCGCCGGATGAGCTAGTCTTGACGATCTTGCATTTAAAACAAAACATCGAATAATCCATCTTGCATGAATTTTAGTCATGATGAAGGGGTTGGGCATTGAGGCGGTATCTTCCATCACTTTCGGCATTGCATGCCTTCGAGGCTGCGGCTCGCTACATGAATTTCACCCGTGCCGCAGATGATCTTGGTCTCACCCAGAGTGGAATTAGCAAACAGATTCGCAATCTCGAGGATTTCCTAGGAGCTACCCTTTTTCACCGCTCAGGCACGCGTTTGGTTCTGACGGACGTTGGAGCCACGTATTATCGCGATCTTGCATATACACTTGATCGCTTGGAAGAAATTTCGATCGACGCAGTTCGTGGTCGTAGCGTCGATTCCTCCTTGATGGTGGGAACGCATCCCACTTTTGCATCTCGTTGGTTGCCTCAACGGCTTTCTACTTTCATTTCGGCATTTCCGGACATACCCTTGGAGTTCACGTTAGCAACGCCCGCGACCGACTTCGAAACGACACGTCTGGACATAACGGTATTGAGGGGGGCTGGCACGTGGCTTCATGCCCGCGCGATTGAACTTTTCCCTGAGAAACTTGCTGTCGTTGCAGCGCCCGGCCTCATTCCATTGGGCAAAAAACTCGATCCACTCGACTTTGCTAATTTCCCTATGATACAAAATGCCGGTAGGCCGAGCCTCTGGCTGAACTGGCTGCGTTTTGCCGGACTATCCTACAGCGGCCGTATTCAGGGAATACGATTTGGTCACTATGAGACGATCATCAACGCAGCAGTAAACGGGCTTGGTATAGCGGTCGTTCCGACGTTTTACATTGAGCAGGAACTAGCAAACGGCCAACTACATATGCCTTTCGGGGAAGCTACACATTCCGACGATTCCTACTATGTCGTTTACCCCGAGAGAAAGGCGAACAATCCGAGTGTTGTGCTGTTCAGGGATTGGTTGATCAGGCAATCCCGTAGATACGGGGACAATAGAACGATTTCACAAGACAGATTATGATAGCGTTAATCCTCACAGAGATTATCGCAATGCCAGAGCGTTTGGTAGTGAGATGCAACCGGAAAAACGTCGGTAGCGCTCGCGTTTTAAGAAGCTGTCGGAGTTGACGAGCCAGCCTTGCTCCACCGACCACGGGAACCATCAGCGTGTCTCCTATACACAAGGACAAGATCCTCCTCAGATACGCCGCGTTGGATCAGCGTGCGTGTAAACGCACCTGTTCCCGGACCAAGCTCGATGACGGGGCCGGATTGAGGGGATATCTCGGCGGTCATGATTTTGGCGAGCGCGCGCCCGGACGGGGCAACGGCCGCGACGCGAAGCGGTTCAGCGAGCCAAGCGCGAAAGAAGTGGAATGCCTCCAAAGCCTTGGTGTTCATGACACGTTTCCAAGCGGATCCATGGCTCAGTTCCCACGCGTGACTGCTGGCGCACCCGGAGCAATGGGCGATCGAGGAAGCGTGCCAAACTCGACTCCCGTCAATGTCTCCGATACCTCCCAGAGGCGGTTCGCGACATGCACCTCGAGCGAGCGCTCAGGAGGCTTTGCGTAATCGGGGTAGCCGCGCATCTCGCCCATTTTGTCCGGGCCGTAATATGCGCCCCCTCGCGCTTCTGGCGACGTTGCCGCAAACAAAGTTGGTAGAGCACCTTGCGCTGCGGGCTGAAACAGGAACCATAAGAGGGAGCGCATAAGGCCCTGAACACTATTGGGGCCGGGCGCATTTCGAAGGAGATCGGTCCGCGAGATCCCGGGATGCGTACCGATGCTTGTAATGCCCCAACCGGCAACTTCGCTTTTGCGCTGCAACTCGAAGGCAAACATCAGGCACGCGAGCTTGGACTGGCTGTAGGCGGACATTGGTTTGTAGGACCGTTCGGCCTGCAGGTCATCGAAATTAATAGCGCCACCGCGTGCTGCTACGCTGGAAAGCGTGACGGCTCGCGGATTATTCCCATGCATAAGCAGCGGCAGGAGATGGGCCGTGAGGGCAAAATGACCGAGGTAGTTTGTGCCGAGCTGCAATTCGAAGCCGTCCCTTGTTGTCTTGCGGGTCAGCGGCGTCATGACACCGGCATTGTTTATCAGGACGTCGATACGCTCAAGATCGTGTCTTAGCCGCCTTCCAAAATCGGCTATAGAGGCAAGGTCCGCAAGATCGAGTATTTCGAAGGTTACGGACGCGCCCGGCACTGTCTGCTTCAGGTTGTTGACGGCCTCGGTGCCCTTGGCGGCATTACGCCCGGCGATGATGACGTTGGCACCGGCGCGGGCGAGCGCCAGTGCTTCTTCAAAGCCGAGGCCGCCTGTTCCGGTCACGACGATGGTTCTGCCGTTCTGCGGCGGGATGTTTTTGTGGGTCCATTTGAGCGGCATCCTGGCGTCCTTTGGGCTTGCGAAACAGGGGAAGGGGCGCCACCGAACGCGCTCAGGGATGAGGGGTCACGTTCGGTGGCTCAGAGGCCGCCGATGGGGGGCGAGCCCTATCTGATTTGAGTTTATTGTCATCTTTGTGATCGCCAGAGCGACAAAGTGCTGAAATCTATAAGCCTCAGCATAGGCCACCATTCGCGAAAACGTTCTGACCGTCGATCCATGCGCCGTCGTCAGAGCAGAGAAGGGCAATGACGTTCGCGATATCTTCCGGTTGGCCCAGACGCCGAAGAGGTGTCGCTTCGGGAATGCCGCGAAGGGCTTCCTCGCCATGCTGGCGCAGTAGCTGCGTATCGACAGCACCCGGTGATACGGCGTTGACCGAGATATTGCGACCGGCCAGCTCCTTCGCGAGGACACTGGTGTAGATTTCCTGCGCCGCTTTGGTGGCGGCATAGGCACCTGTATATGCAGGTTTCTGGTTGGTGATGCTCGAACTCAAACTGATGATCCTGCCGCCATCGCGTGTGCGCCGTGCTGCCTCACGCAGGACGTTGAAGCTGCCGGTCATGTTGGTCGCAATCATCCGATTGAAGGCAGCATCGGTCATTTGGGCAAACGGACCGACATTCATGATCCCGGCATTGTTGACCACCACGTCCAGGCCGCCAAATGCCTCGTCATTAGCGTCGAACAGGGCCGTGACAGCCGCCGGATCCGCAACGTCCGCCTGACGGGCGATTGCCCGGCCCCCGGCGGATTCGATGTCCAATACCACCTGATCGGCCAGATCTTTGTTGGTCAGATAGTTCACCGTCACCGCATAGCCGTCCCGCGCGAGACGGCGGGCAGTGGCGGCACCAATGCCGCGTGAGGAGCCCGTCACGATGGCAACTCGGCCGGTGCCGGCATGAGCGGTTGCGGCGGCTCCTGAAGTCTGGGCCGATGCTGTACTGGCCAAAAGAAGAGCGGCCGGAGCAGCCGCAGAGAGAGCAAGAAATGTGCGGCGGGTATTGTTGGTATCGGGCATTTGGAGTTCCTCTTCTCAAGAGAATTTCGGTGGATGGGAATGGGCTTGAGATCATGCCAAGTGGTCGGTTCGGAATGATGAAACGCGTTGTTTGCGGTCAATCAGGCCACACCAGGCTCTTTCCCGATCCGTGTGTTTATTGCGGATCGCACATCTTGAACCTCAATTGACCGTGGGACTATTTCTGTCATGATCAGTTTACTCCTCGCTTGGTTGCCATGTTCAAGCTAGACGGAGTGTCGAATGACCAGAATGCCCGAACTGCCAAGAAACTTGCCTATTCCTGCAAACAGCAAGAAATCGGCGCACGAAGATCGCGTCCTCCAGTGGCCGCGCAACCGATCGGAGGCTTGCTTGCCGTCACCGCTACTCGCGGCGGTCATCGCCTATATTGAGGATCAAGGCGGCGGTCAGGGTCTGTTTCCAACGCTCATCGACGGGTTCAATATCGTCCGGTCTTTTCATGCGATGATGCCGATGCGGGCGCTTTATCGGCCTTCGCTTTGCGTCGTGCTTCAGGGGGCGAAGGAAATTCACTTCGGTGAGGACAGGCTTGATTACGGGGCGCTGGAATGCCTCGTGGTCAGCGTCGAACTTCCGGCGACGGGCCGGATCGTCGAGGCAAGTCCCGAATTCCCCTATGTCGGTGTAACTATCGATTTCGATGTTGCCATGATGCGCGAGGTTCTCGAGCAACTGGAAACGCCGCCAACTCCGGCGTCGGATCCGGGTCCCTGCGTTTTTGTGGGCAAGGTCGATGACCCGATGGCAGACTGCCTGATGCGTCTCATCCGAATGGCGAAGACACCTAAAGCTATCCCGATCCTGTATCCATCGGTGATGCGGGAGATCTGCTACTGGCTGCTTAGCGGACCGCATGGCGCGGAACTCTGCAAGCTGGCACTCCCTGAATCGAATATCGAGCGTGTGGTCAAAGCCGTGTCGATGCTGCACGTCAATTTCGCGCAGACACTGCGGATCAAACAACTGGCAGACATTGCCCGAATGAGCCCGTCATCGTTCCAACAACACTTCAAGGCATTGACTTCGATGACGCCTCTGCAGTTCCAGAAGCAGTTGCGCCTGTTAGAGGCAAGGCGGCTGATGGTAGCCGAAGCCGTAAACGTGACAGAAGCCGCCTACAAGGTCGGTTACGAGAGCGCTTCGCAATTCAGTCGTGAATATTCTCGGACCTTTGGGGTCGCACCGAAACAGGATGTCCTGAATCAGCAGCGCCTCTACAGCGAATATGGAAGCCGTAGCGTTCAAAGCGGCTAAGCGTATTACGTGAACAAGGATCCACGCAATACGCCATAGCGTTTCCATCTAACAAGGAAACGCTATGGCGTGAGGTTAAGGCAGCACCGGGAGACCTCGGCCTGATATGAATTCGCTTCATTTTATTTGATCACGAGTAGGGTTATTTTGCCATCAAACAGCTGGAAGTTCATCTGGCCGGTACCGTTGAAGCCGTTGCCAGTGACGGCCACTTGGAGGCGGAACCCCTGGAAGCAGGATTTGATCGCCAGCAAGCTTATCCGAGACCCGACACCGATGTTGTCAGTCCTATTCCAGTCCGTGATCGCAGTGATGCCCGCATAGTTCCTATCATAGTCGATCAGCACCGCGTCATTGTTGAAGCAGGCCAGGAGGGCATGTCCATCTGCGCCATTGGTACTGTCAATGAACTGCCTTATTGCCTCGGGCAATTCATCGAGCGCTTTCGGTGTCGGCGCAAACGCTGCGTCGTTCGCGGGGTGTTTAGTTATCGAGGACATTTATGCGTCCTCCCTCTGCCGTGTCCCGGTTGCGGGCTTCGATGAAACGCATGGTGGCGTTTACGGTGTGTCCGGCCCCCGCGAGCGTCCGCGACATGAGCCGGCCCATGCCAGTGCCGGCTCCCGTGATGATGATGACTTTTGTCATTGTCCTATCCAATAGGTTGACGGTGGACCCAGGGCAGCATCATGCCGCCACGACGCTGCGAACTTTCTTCTCGATCGTTTGCACGGCCCATCCGGCTACGGAGCCGATGGCCGTGGCGCTGCCCAGCTTCACGATCGACGCTAGTTCGGGCTCCAAGTGCGCGGCGAAGAAGGTGATCAGTCCGATGAAGTAACCGAGCAGGTTGTTTAGAAACGGCAAACCGCGGGTAGAGATCACGGTGAGCGCGACGCAAAAGACCACGATGGGAAAAGCAAATGCGCCGAGGGTCGGTGTAAGAATGCCTGTCGCTGTTACCGCGACCGCGCCGATGCAAAGACCAATGACAGCGCCAACCCAGCTTTGGAAACCTTCCCTTACGGAAGGACGCCTGCTGAAATAGGCGACCCAGCCCATGAACATTGCCCATGGCGGAAGCGTCAAAAGCAAGCTGCTTTGGGCTGCCACCGCGGCAGTAAGGGCCGCCGTCATTGTCAGAGCAATGTAAAGGCCCGCGCTTATGTTGCCGGCCCCATGGGCCGCAGGGGTTCGCGTGTTCGCTTCATGCGACATCTCAGTGTCTCCTTGGTTGTTTTCGTAATGATCTGCTTCGGTGTCGTACGATCAGCACATGCCGCCGTTTGCGCGTAACGTCTGGCCGTTGATCCAGGCACCTTCCGGTCCTGCAAGAAACGCAACGACACGGGCTATATCCTCGGGTTGACCGAGACGTTCGAGCGGGTTCATTTTGGACATACGCTCGACCAGTTCCGCGCTCTTGCCCTCGAGAAAAAGTTCGGTTGCGGTCGGTCCCGGCGCGACTGAGTTTGCAGTGATGATGCGGCCGCGCAGTTCCTGAGCCAGAACCTGGGTCAAGCCCTCGACCGCCGCCTTGCTTGCGATGTAAGGCCCGTAGCTCGGCAGGTGCATGCCGATGACGCTGGACGAAATATTGATGATACGCCCGCCATCACGAACACGTCTGGCTGCCTCGCGGCAGACATTGAACGTGCCCTTGAGGTTGATGGCAATCATCCGGTCGAGATCTTCGTCGCTGAACTGGGCCACCGGTGCCAGCTTCATGATGCCGGCGTTGTTGACGATCACGTCCACTCCACCGAAAGCGGCCTCTGCCGCATCGAACATTTCAACGACGCTCGTGGAGCTGGCGACATCCGCCTGAGAGACGATAGCGTCGCCACCGCTGCCTTTGATCGTTTCGGCAACCTGCTGGGCAGCGGCGCCGTTGCCTGCATAATTGACGACAATCCTGAACCCGTCCGCCGCAAGGCGCTGGGCAAGCAAGGCGCCGATACCGCGCGATGCACCGGTGATCAGGGCAGTCTTTCCGTTGCTGGTCATGATGGTATGCCTTTCTTCGAGCGCTGCAATCATTCGCAGCAGCTAAACGTATCGGCTTGCCATCGATAAAAATAATGCATAGTTATCAAGGTAAAGATGACGGGTAGTATGGGTCATGGCATTTGACAGCCGTTTGCTGAATGGTATCGGGGTCGTCTCCGCGGTGGTGGAGGCGGGCAGTTTCGCGCGCGCAGGCGAAGCGCTCGGGCTGACACAGCCAGCCGTGAGCCGCGCCGTCGCCAGGCTGGAGCAGCGTGTCGGTATCCGGATTTTCAATCGTACGGCTCGGGCGATTTCACTGACCGACGAAGGGCGTCGCTATTATGAAGCGGTCGCTCCACTGTTGGCAGGCATAGAGGACGCAACCGTACGCGCCGGCGATACGAGGGCGCTGGTCAATGGCCGTTTGAGGGCCAATGTCGATGGCGCCTTCGGCCATTACGTCTTGACACGGCGCCTTGGGGAATTTCTTGACGAGTTCCCGGAACTTGCTGTCGATGTCGCCGTCAAGGATACAATGGGTGATCTCGTCGGCGACGGATTCGATATTGCGATCCGTTTCGGATATCTGGAACCCTCCAACCTACGGGCCGAACTCTTACTGGGAACGCGGGTGATAACCTGCGCATCTCCCGACTTTATTGCGCGCCACGGCATGCCATCCCACCCGAGGGATCTGGAAAGCAGATATCCATGCGTGCTCATCCGCGACCCTTCGACAGGCCGTCCGTTCGAATGGGAATTTCAGCGCGGTGACAAAGTCATACCACTCAATGCGGGCGGACGGCTTATGGTTTATGACACAGGATCGCTGATCGGAGGCTGCCTTGGCGGAATAGGGATCGGGCAGTTGCTGGAACTTTACACCAAGGATCTACTGGCCGAGGGAAAACTGGTTCAAATCCTACCCGACTGGTCCGAGGAGACATTTCCCCTCTATGCCTATTACCACGCTTCTAACTTGATGCCTGCCAAAGTGCGAGCATTTTTGGAGTTCATTCACAGGCTTGTTGCCTGATCTTGCTCTGCCCGTCCGGTGTCACCGCAGCACAGCTTATTGCCATGCTAGTCGATGTCGCGTTGGCGAATTTATACAAATCTCCCATTGAGCGAACCGTTCAGGCGAAGCTGAGGTCTGGCCTGCTGCCGGTTTATGAGACGCGAGGTTAAGCTAATCCCACCTTGGTTTCAAAGTCGTTTGGGCTGAGATACCCCAGTGTTGAGTGGCTACGTTTCGGGTTGTAGAAGCGCTCGATGTAATCGAACACGTCCGCCGGGTCAGCTCTCATGTTTGGATGCCCCGTTCGATGCAAGGACTTTTTTGACCGCCAGAGCGAGTGATCGGGTGCGTACATGTTTCAGACCTCATGTTGCGGCGATGACATGCCGCGGGCCGGTATGGTGATACGCGGACTGGACTCCAAATCAGTGCAACGCGCTAAAAGCTTCCTGAGAACTACTGGTTTGCCCAATCCCGATCTGTTCGATCATTTGCCCATGCGGATCATGTCCTCCTCACATCGCCGGCACTCCAATTAGAACGTCTACCTTCAGCAGACCGCTCCGCTTGGATCTCGGTATTCTTGATTGCGCCAGAGCATTGCCCAGACGATCCGCGACAGCTTGTTTGCCATCGCAATCGCCACCAGCATGCGTGGCTTTCGGCCCAGCATATTCGAGAGCCAAGAACCAGGTCCCCCACCGCCTCGGCCCTTCCAATGCACAACAGACATCGCGCCTATAATCAAAAGCCTCCTGATATCTCGTTGGCCCATCTTCGAGGTGCGGCCAAGCTTTTGCTTGCCTCCGCTCGAGTGCTGTCGCGGGACAAGGCCAAGCCAGGCTGCAAAATCGCGACCACTTCGGAATGCCTCCATAGGCGGCGCGAAGGCAGTGATTGCCATCGCGCAAATCGGTCCGATCCCTGGCACTTTCTGGAGCCGTCGAACGATATCGCTTTGTTTTGCTTCCGCTGCGATACGACGATCGATCTGATCAATCTCTTCGTGCAACTGAGTGATCTGGCTGAGATAAAGGCGTCCCATGGTCCGTACCAACTCAGGCAAATCGTCCGCCGCAATGAGCGTCGCGAGCCGCTCAACGTTGCCTAATCCTTTGCCCACGATGATACCGTGCTGTGCGAGGTGACCTCGTAGGGCGTTCACCATTTGCGTTCTCTGTCCGACGAGAAGATCGCGGGTCCGGAATAACATTGCACGAGCTTGCTGTTCAGACGTCTTTACAGAGACGGTCCGCATCGTCGGTCGCATTGCAGCCTCTGCTACGGCTTCCGCGTCAGCGACATCATTCTTTTGCCTTTTGACGAAGGCCTTCACATAGACTGGGGGGATCAGCCGAACGTCATCACCCATGCTTGCGAATTCTCGACCCCAATAATGTGCCGTACCACACGCCTCCATCGCAACCACACACGGCCGAAGTCCGGCTATAAATTTCGGAAATTGCGACCGCGACAGTTTCTTGCGAAACAAAACTCGGCCATCGGCAGTCGCGCCGTGCACTTGAAAAAACTGCTTTACAAGGTCGACGCCGACGACACTGACTTCCTCCATAAATGCCTCCTACTGTGTTGGTGACTTTACGTATCACCATCTTGGCACATCGCGATGCCGGTGGGAGGGGCATCCAACCCATCAGTGAAAATCAACATCCTGTTCGATTACGCCACAACAAAAGCCGGCATAGTCGCCTATACCAAGGCGCTATCGAAGCAACCGATCTAAAAGGGCGTACGCGCCAACGTCGTAGCGCCAGGGCCTTTCTGGACCGTCCTCCAACCCAGTGGCAGTCAGCCCGACGAGAAGGTCAAACACTTTAGAGAAGACAGCGATTTTGGGCGACCCGGCCAACCCGTTGAACTGGCACCGCTCTATGTCCTTCTCCCCTTACAAGACGCAAGCTTCATCAACGGTGAAGTTTACGCCATGGCGGGTGGCAAGGGTATCGCCTAGCCGAACATCGGGGCTTTCGATGCAAAACCATGATCCGGCAGTTCAGGATCATGTCAAGATCGGCATCCTCATGGGGTCGGTGGTATCCGGTGCAACAGGAGCGGTGCTGCTTTCGATATCGAGCAGGAGGACAAGCAAAACAGAGAAAAGCGCCGCCATCAAAGATTTATTTGCGACGCTTCATTTTCTGAACTCGACATGTGATTGCGGGCGTGGCTGAAATGATCGATATATACCGGTGAGTGCGGTCAACACGCGAGCATTTCAGGCCGCCTCGCTCCAGTCAGACGGACGAACCTGTGCGAAAATCGCCTCAAGGTTCAAAAAGCAGATCATCTGCTTGTCGTATGCCAGAATGCCTTCCGCATAATCGCCAGCGGAACTCCCAACTGCGACGGGGACCGGCTGCAGCTCCGATTGCGACACAGTCAGTATGTCTGAGACGCGGTCTACCATCAGGCCAACTGTCGTACCGTTGACGCTTGTCACAACGATCGCGCTCCGTTCGCTCGCGATCGCAGCTGTCATCCCCAGCTTGATTGACAAATCGATGATGGGAATGACGGAGCCGCGAAGATTCATCACTCCGAGAACATCGGGCGGCGTATGCGGCAAAGGTGTCACGGGAGCCCATCCTCGAATTTCGCGGATGGAGGTGGTACGCACGCAAAATTGTTGTTCGCCCAGCATAAAGGCGATGATCTCAAGTGCGTCGGAACTATCGATCCGATTTTCCGCCATCAGAACTCCTCCCACTCGCCCTTGCTGGTGTCTATAGCGACATTCCCCGAAAACGCGGACGCGATCTTTCGGCCAAGAGCGCGTGCAGGAGAGACTGCGGGGATATCCCGGCTGGACACAGAGCGTACAGGCGTCGCGTAGGCGCTATCGTCCAGCTTGAACTGAGCCAGCAAGCGGTTCAGAGACTGCACTTCCTGCGCAAGGCTGTGGCTTGCCGCCGTGGATTCCTCCACCATCGCGGCATTCTTTTGCGTGTCCTGATCCATCTGGTTCACGGCGGTATTGATCTGTTGAAGGCCGGAAGATTGTTCCTGGGCAGACTCTACGATGGAAACAACATGCCGGTTGATCTCCTGCACCTCCGAAACGATGGTTTCGAGCGCTTTGCCAGTATCGCCAACCAGTTGGACACCCTCGTGAACCTGTTCATTCGACGTTGTGATGAGCGCCTTGATTTCCTTGGCAGCAGTTGCGGAGCGCTGAGCAAGTTCACGGACTTCCTGGGCGACAACCGCGAAACCCTTGCCAGCCTCGCCCGCTCGCGCTGCCTCAACGCCTGCATTCAATGCCAGAAGGTTGGTCTGGAAGGCGATTTCGTCGATTACGCCGATAATATTGGAAATTTCGCCGGAAGATTTGGAGATCTGCTCCATGGCAATGACGGCTCGACGGACGATCTCGCCGGACTGTTCCGCACCCGCTTTTGCCCGAGACACCAACTTGCCTGCATCCTGAGCGCGGACCGTCGAGTTTTTAACGGTCGTTGTGATTTCCTCCAAGGCGGCCGCCGTCTGCTCGACTGCTGCAGCCTGTTGTTCTGTCCGTTTAGCCAGATCGTCGGCGGCAGACCGGATTTCGTTGGCGCCGCCATCGATGCCGCGGGCGTTTTGGGCTACCTGTTTCAGTGCTTCCTGCAATTTGCCCGCCGACTGGTTGAAATCGTTGCGAACGCCGTCCAGAGCTGTGGTGAAGGGCTGAGAGATCCGGTAAGAGACGTCACCGTCGGAAAGTTTTGACAGGCCAGCGGCCAGATTATCGACAGCAAACTGCACATCAGCCGCTTCCCTGGCCTTTTGCTCTTCGCGCTCGATCCTTTCTTTTTCGCTCATGGATCGGTTGGCTTCCGTTTCGCGCTCAAGACGAATCCGCTCGATCGCGTTTTCACGGAACACCTGAACGGCATTCGCCATCTGTCCGACTTCGTCCTTACGCTCGATACCGTCGATGCCAGCATCGACCTCACCGGAGGCCAGCGACGTCATACGCTCGCGCAATTTTGCAATCGGCCCAGTTATTCCGCGCGATGCGATCACAAGCGCGGCCGCGATTCCAATGATGAAGAGGGCAATGATTGAGCTCAGCGACGCAGTAATCGTTGTATCGGTCACAGAAGTGAGATCATCACTTCGACTTGCCAGGCCTTCCTGCCGGGCGTCGTTGTAGTCGCGCAAGTCGTCGCGCCACTTGTCGACAAGGGAGTCAGCCTCAGCCAGCTTTTTTAAGGCATCGGCGGCCTCACTCTTGCTGTCGAGATCGAGGGCTTGATCCGTGATGGAAAAGATGTCCTCCGCTCTTTTTTTAAACGCGTTGATTTCGACGGAATTTTCGGGGGTTAGCGTGCTCGCTTTTTCCAGGCGCTCGACAACGGCTTTCCGGTTGGTTACGTAGTCACGTTTTGCTTCAGCGTATTGAGGCGATCCATTTTCGTAGGCGACCATCTGATATGCACCATAAGGCACGCTGATCATGGCGGATACAGCCCGTGACGTGAGCACCGCCGCCGTGCTGTCGGTCGCAATGAAGTCCGAATATGTACTGTCGGCGTTCTTGAAGTCGTAGGCCATGAAAGCGGATGCACCTACGCCGACGATGCACAGCGGAATGACTATGGAGAGAATTTTCGTGCGGATACTTGCATTTTTCAGATAAGACATCGGAGCCTCTTGAGCGGGTCCGGTCCGTCCTGTGCTGGTGGATTTCGGATCGAAAAAATGAACATTGCACATTTTGAGCGCGCATCATCCGAGCTCCCTCCGGCAGCAAAATATTAGTTTTCACCCGCGAGTTTCGTTATGGCACCAGACAATGGTTAATATTTCGAATTCAACCGCCTTTGGAGGCAGCATACTGCTTAATTCTTTATATTTCTTCAGACCGCTATCGAACCTCCGATAGCGCTTAGGTTGAGCATCCAGTGGCAGGCGTATTCTTTTGGTCGAGAGACTTAGTTAAAAGCAGCGAGGGACGGTCCAGACGGATAAGCTGTTGGAATGTGTCCGCCGCCATGCCCAAGGTTGATGGTAGAGCAACAATCTTCTTCAATGGCCTCACGTAAATTCGATACTCTTCCACGCTGACGGATACCACGTGGTCGAGCTCATTCCGTCAAGCCAAGTGTGCCGCAAGAGGGTTCTTTGGCACCATCGGCGGTGGAGCACGAAGTTGACAGATTATGACAATTGACCTATATGGCTTGTTAGGACGTTTGACCTAATTTAAATTTTGGGGAAGCTTCATGATCGTCGATCTCTTCAATACCTTTCAGCTAGGCGATTTGCCTCTGTCCAGCCGCATGGTGATGGCGCCGATGACGCGCAACCGCGCCGATGGTGAGGGCAATGTGACGCCGATGATGGTTTCGCACTACCGACAGCGAGCTTCTGCGGGTTTAATCATCGCCGAGTCCACGACTGTTTCTCCCGAGGCGGTTGGCTACCCCTTCACTCCCGGCCTTTTCACCGACACGCACGTGAGCAGTTGGCTGCGACTGACCAACGCCGTGCATTCCTCAGGAGGTCGTATTTTCGTGCAACTGCAACACTGCGGCCGGGTTTCCCATCCCAGCCTCCAGCCGGGGGAAGCCGTCCCAGTTGCGCCATCGGCGATTCGCCCGTCCGGAAAGGCAGTCACCTACGCCGGGATGCAGGACTTTGTGACGCCGCGCGAACTGATGCTCGCGGAGATTCCAGGTCTCGTCGCTCAGTTTCGACATGCCGCGGCGTTGGCAAAGCGCGCGGGATTCGATGGGGTCGAGATTCACGGAGCGAACGGATACCTGATAGACCAGTTCCTGCGCGACGGCAGCAACCGGCGAGGTGACGCGTACGGCGGTAGTGTCGGCAACCGTATGCGATTGCTGAACGAGATCCTCGACGCCGTCAGTGAAGTTTGGCCCGTAGGAAGAATTGGTGTGCGTCTGACACCAGAAAACAGCTTCAACGACATGGTCGATTCCGACCCGCAAGCTCATTTCGAATACATCATCCGGGAGCTTGGGGCTCGAGGGCTTGCATACGTCCACGTGCTACAAGGAGACATGTCAGCAAAATCGTCTGTGGTTTACTATCGCGCTCTTCGGGCATGTTTCGCTGGCACATATATCGCGAACAACGGCTATGACCTAGCCCGCGCAAAGCAGGCAATCGCAAATGGCGAAGCCGATCTCGTGGCATTCGGCCTCCCCTTTCTCGCCAACCCTGATCTCGTACGGCGTTACCGGCAGGGATTGCCGTTGAACACGGCTGATCCAGCGACTTTCTATGGTGGGGGCGACGCCGGATATACTGATTATCCGTTCTTCACGGGCGAAGAGGCCTCTGCTGCCTAAGGTGTCCGAAGACCAACAGGGAATTACTACGATGGCCAATCGGGCTACACGTGAGGAGATCGTCGGCGTAGCGGACGATCTGTTCTATCGCAGAGGATTTGATCACACGTCCTTTGCAGACATTGCCGAGCTGGTGAAGATTTCTCGCGGCAACTTCTATCACCATTTCAAAACGAAGGACGATATTCTCGAAGCGGTGATTCAAAAACGCCTCGCTGATCGCAATGCTATGCTGGAGCGATGGGAGATAGAGGGCAAGACACCTGTAGAGCGGATCAGCAGCTTCATCGATATCCTGATTGTGAATGGGGATAAGATTAAACTGTATGGATGCCCGATCGGGACCTTAACGAGCGAGCTTGCGAAGCTGAACCATCCAGCGCAGCCAGACGCCGGCAGATTGTTCATGCTGTTTCGGACGTGGCTTCGCCGTCAGTTCGTAACACTCGGTCGAGAAGCAGATGCGGATGTGCTTGCCATGCATCTTCTCTCCCGGAGCCAGGGCGCAGCGACCCTTTTTAATGCATTCCAGGATCAAGACTTCGTTCAGCGCGAGGTCGATCAGATGAAGGACTGGTTGAAGGGTATCGCTGCCGAGGCGTCAACACCTACCGGGGATAAGCTGCCTCGAACAAACCCGCTCGACGCGTCATAGCGCGGCGAGCGCCTTTCTCATTCCATCACAGCTCAAGAAACGGGATAGTTCATGTTTATTGTATTTCTCAGGTTTTCCGACAACAAGCCGCAGGCTGCCCAATTACTAGAGGGGCATAATGCCTGGATCAAAAGAGGTTTCGACAGCGGAATTTTTCTGTTTGCAGGCAGCCTTCAGCCGAACGCAGGCGGGACACTTCTCGCCCACAACATTGATCGGATAAACCTCGAGTCGTTGGTTCAGGAGGATCCGTTCGTGGCAGAGCGTGTGGTGAGCGCCGAGATCCACGAAGTCACGCCAGGCCGGGTTGATGAACGGCTTATGTTCCTGAAAGGGTAATCGATGAGCGGAACTGTCCTAGGTCATGACGGACGGCTGCGCTGCCGCTGGTGCGCGGCCGCACCGGAGTTTATTCATTACCATGACGCCGACTGGGGCTTTCCGGTCTCCGACGATTTTCGTCTTTTCGAAAAACTCTGCCTCGAAAGCTTTCAGTCGGGCTTGAGCTGGCGAACTATCCTTGCCAAGCGCGAGAACTTCAGGTCTGCCTTCTGTGCTTTCAATTTCAACCGTATCGCGCAATTCGATGGTTCCGACGTCGAGCGACTCTTGAAGGACGAGGGCATCGTCCGCCATCGCGGCAAAATCAATGCTGTCATCAACAACGCGAAACGAGCGCAAGAGCTTGTCAAGGCCGAGGGCTCTCTCGCCACCTACATCTGGCGCTTCGAGCCGCGACAGGAAGATTGCGCCGAACCGCAGACTGCATCGACTTCCGCAGCTTCGATTGCGCTATCGAAAGATCTGAAAAGGCGTGGTTGGTCCTTCGTCGGACCAACCACCGTCTACGCCTTCATGCAGGCGATGGGGCTCATCAATGACCACGCCTCGGGATGCGAGATCAGGGCTTCGGCCGAAGAAGCGAGAGCAAATTTCCAGCGACTCGTGTAGCAGACGGAAAGCAAACCGGTAGCGATATGCCGACCATTGAGGCGGAGTTACCGCGTAATTCCAGCGCCGATCTGGTGTCCTTCCGGAACTGGGGCCTCGACCGGATCATACCACCTACATCCAGAACTGGGCCGAAATCCTCTGTTCCGACAAGGGGGGCGATCGTCAGCGCAGCGGCACATGCGCAGCGCGCCGTCGCCTATCTGCATGACATTCAGCCACTGCAAAGCGGTAGGGAAAGTAGTCGCCTGACGGCTATCGGTCGGTTTCCGGTTTCATCCCAATGACAGGTGCCGGTCCCTGCGAGGGACTGTCGCCCTCATCCTGTTCTCGCACTTTGCTCAGGTCGATGTTTCCCCAGATGGACGGTTTTGAGGTATTGGCCTTCGGCCGCCGAGTCTGCTTCTTCTCAACGATAAACGGCTTGACAGGCTGGCGCATACAAACTCCATGTGAATCGCCAACTGATCGTAAAGCCTCTTCGTCAAGACGCAAGCGGATCAAGGACCGGCCGGCTTCGGCGGTTTTTCTTAAGGTCTGGCATTTATCATTCAAATGCATTACATTGCGTCTAAATACAGGAGGCGCTCATGGCCGCAAATGCTCTCGTTCAAACCCGCATCGACGCCGATGTCCGGGACCGCGCATCGGCTGTGCTGGAAAGCATGGGCCTTACAGTTTCTGACGCAGTTCGCATCCTGCTGACCCGTACCGCCAACGAAGGCGCCCTGCCGCTGGAGCTCGTATCGGGCGGTGAGGCGCATGATACCTGGTTCCGTGCCAAGGTGCTGGAGGCGCTCAACGATGTCAGGCCAGACATTCCCGCCGATGAAGTCGAGGCGCATTTCGCACGGCGCCGGATGGCTGCGGCACGCCGTTCGGGCGATATGACATCGTGAAACTGGTATGGTCGGCTTTTGCGCTTTCCGATCGCGACGGCATATTCACTCATATAGAGGCGGATAATCCCGCTGCTGCTATCTCTGTCGATGAACGGATCACAAGCGCCGCTCGCCGCCTTACCGATTTCCCCGAGAGCGGCCGTCCGGGCAGGGTTGATGGCACACGCGAATTGGTGATCACAGGTACGCCATACATCGCGGCTTACACCGTCTCGGAAACGACTGTGCGCGTCCTTCGCGTTTTGCACGGCGCGCAACAGTGGCCGGACACATTGCCCGGCGGCTGAGAGTTCCGCCTCAGGTGATTGTTTGCGCTGGTAAAGAGCCAAGCCATGTCGCCTGGTACTCATAGGGGCTACCCTTGGCCTCAATCATGTCCAGAGAGGCGGGAACGTGTCCCTCTCACCCGGTCAACACGATGTATCGCGCTTTGACCGCCGGTAGATACCGCCTGCCCGAGGAACTTCTGCTGTCACACGACGATGCCATCCAGCGACTGGGGACGCGGACCGATAGGACGGCATGTGGACACAGCCATCGGCGATCGCCTTCGAAGGGAACGGCAGGACCGCAGCCGTGATGCGGCGTGAGCGTGGTGTCGATAACGATCGTGACTGCAGTGCACTGGTGGTGAATTCGCCGAATGGTCTCTCGGCATGTCGTGCACAATCCGGTTCGGGCTGGCCACACCCTCGCAGACCTTGATGGATCTGGTGTGACCGAAGGACGCCTTCGTCTCGACCGCCTTGGCCGCAACGGCCATACGCAACTTTCTTCCCCTGCGAACAGGTTCGCATTCCCCGCGGTACCCAAGAAAGCCGCTCCCGGCCATCCACCACTTCGTTCCGGCCCCGTCGGGGTGCGGCGTCGATCGCCGTCGGTCTTAACACCGTCATCGAGGACGCGATGGGCGCGGCCCGAGCAAACCGGAAAGGTTACGACAATGGCAGTCAACGGCAACAACTCCATCATCTGCAACGTGCGCACCCTAACCGTCAGCATGAAGGCCCGCCTGAACCCGATCGAGCGCGTCTCTCGCGACGCCCCGGACTTCCGCATCACCGCCGGCAACGGCGTCGAGGTCGGCGCCGGCTGGAAGGCGGTCTCCAACGACGGCGAGGAATACATCTCGGTCAAGCTGGACGACCCGAGCTTCAATGCCCCGATCACCGCAGCCCTTTGGCCGAGCGAGAAGGAAGGCGAATACGCCCTCATCTGGAACCGCCCGAAGCGGGAGGCCTGATCTACCCCGAGGAGCTCCGCCGAGAGGCGGGGCTCCTCTTCCTCTCCCATGATGAAGCCAGAGGCGGGCATCGAGCCCGCCTCTGGCTTTTCCGGTGGCATACGGGAGGTGGGAACTGCTCAGTTCGTCCGAGGGTGTCATGGCGAACCGAAGGCGTCGAGCACGAGCGGCGCCTCCAATTTGCTCCGGCCGCCGTTGGCGGCTTCCGCAAATCGGTTCCTCCACTAGCCGCCTCCGGCGGTCGCTACGCGCTGCTGGACCCCTCCGCTTCGCCATGACGCGCGGCGTCGTCTTTCACAAACGTCAAGGAGACGACGATGACGATTTCTCTCGAAATGCAACGCGAAGAGCTTAAGGCCGAACTCAGGAACGCCTGCGATCCGGCGGAGCGTCGCCAGATCGCAGCGGAGCTGGAGATGGTGCAGGCGGAGCTTGCAACGATCGAGGCCGAGCAGGACGGCCGGGTGAGCGCGGAGCCTCCTTTCTAGGAGGCTCTATCCCTGCGTCCGTTGTACGGCTCTCTTGCCTCAGCCGTTTAGTGCGTCCTTGACCGCCTTGCCGGGCGTGAACGTCAGCTTTTTTGAAGCAGCAATCTTGATCGTCGCGCCTGTTGCCGGGTTACGGCCCTCACGCTCCGGCGTGTCCTTCAGCTTGAACTTTCCGAACGAGGAGATCGACGTTTCCGTGCCGGCAAGCGCCGCGTCGGTGATATGCTTGAAGACGCTTTCGACGATCGTCTTGGCCTGCGCCTTGGTCAGGTTCTGTTCGGCTGCGATCTTGTCGGCGATTTCGTTGGTCGTGGTCATGTGGATACAACTTCCTTTGTTTCCGGTCGCTGAGCTTTGACCATGAAAATGTGGCAATGGAAGCGGAGAATACGGGGCGTGGTCACACTTCTCCCGAAAACCACAGGAAAAGCGGAATGTGCAATCCTGAAACGACTTTGTGCGGCATTCCAGAACTGTTCTCAGCCAAAAGCAATTTTTATAATTCCGCACTGTTGAACATGCAGCTTTCCTACACAAAGTTGGTATATGTCAGGGAAGATCGTCGCCAGGCAGTCGAGTGATGCGTTAGAAGCAAGATGGCGTAAGCTGGAAGAGCATATGATCGACCCAAATACTCCGATCGAAAAAAATCACTGGCAACGAGGTCAGCTTTTTCCGTTCGAAAATATGCCTTCCCGTCCCGACGAGGTCGATGGGCCAGAATACAGGGAGCTTGCCGAAAACCTGCCGACCCTTTGCTGGATCGCCAATGCGGATGGTTACATCACATGGTATAACCGCCGCTGGCATGAATACTGCGGCACGACTTCTGAGCAGATGGAAGGATGGGGCTGGCAGTCCGTGCACGATCCAGCCGTATTGCCGCGGGTGATTGAGCGCTGGACGGCTTCGATTGCATCCGGCAATCCCTTCGAAATGGTTTTTCCGCTTCGCGGCGCGGATGGCATTTTTCGACCATTCCTCACCCGGATCATTCCGCTTCGCGACGAAGCTGGCATCGTGCGTCGCTGGATAGGAAACAATATCGATATCGGTTCGCAGGTTTCGGTAGAGCAGGAATTGCGGCGAGCCCAGGACGATTTGCTGAAAGCAAATCGCGCTTTGGAGGAGCGGGAGAGTTTCCTCACAAGCGTGCTCGCGGCATCGACCGATTGTATCAAGGTGATCGAACTGGACGGAACCCTGTCGTTCATGAGCGAGGGCGGCATGAAGGTCATGGAAATCAGCGATTTCAATCTGGTTCGCGGATGCCCATGGCCGGATCTCCTGACAGGACAAAGTTCTGCTCTGGCGCGGGATGCAATCGATGAGGCCAGACGAGGCCGGTCATCGCATTTTGAGATGGCTGCAGACACCTATATGGGCAATCCGAGATGGTGGTCGGTCTCGGTCTCTCCAATCATTGGCAAGAGCGGTGATGTTGCCCGCATTCTGTCGGTTTCGCGCGACCATACCGCCCTGAAAGACGCACAGGAAAAACAGCGCCTGCTCAATGGTGAACTGGACCATCGTCTTAAAAACATGCTCGCCATCGTACAGTCGGTTGCCGGGCAGACGATGCGCGATGCGAAAAGCCTGGAGGAGGCATCGGCTTCTCTCTCGGCGCGTCTTGCCTCTCTCGGTCACGCCACGCAGGTGTTGACAGCGACCTCTTGGCAAAGTGCGGAGTTACATGATGTTGTAACGGCAGGGCTTTCGGCAGTCTCCGGTATCGGGACACGAATCGCGGTCGAGGGACCACGAATTACCTTGACTTCACAGGCCGTCATGGCCCTCACGCTCGCGCTGCACGAACTTGCGACCAATGCGCTTAAATATGGCGCGCTCAGTAATGAAGAAGGTTCGATTTCTTTACGATGGAGCGTCACCCGCCGCAATGGCGAGGCGCACTTCTCACTGCTCTGGCAGGAGCGCAATGGGCCAGTGGTAACACCGCCAGCTCGCCTTGGCTTTGGGTCGCGTTTGATCGAAAGATCACTCCAATCCTACTTTCGAGGTGAAACGATCCTGAGTTACCTGAGCGAGGGTGTGGAGTTTCGGATCGACGCGCCGCTCGGCGATACCGGCGAACTGGTCAACGAGACAGGTGACACCGGTTCGTCCTGACACTACCCGGCTCTCTCCCGGTATCTCGTTGTTGAGAGCGTAGCCGAACTCTGGTTTGGAGTGTCGACATAAATGGCTGGGGCGAGAGCTTCCCGCCACCGTTCGGTTGTCCCTGGAGGGAAGCAGTAATGTAGCCCCACGTCTGCGGATGGGGTGCGACGCTCATTGTCCTTACGGGAATTCGCGCTGTTGGCAGCTTCCACACTACGTTGCGAACTCGGGACCAAGATCTTCAAAATATCGAGAACGATCCCCATCAGTCTTTTGAGCAATTCTTTGAGGATTGTTTACGCAGTTCCATTAACGAGGCGGCGGGAGGTAAAAGCGAGTGTCGATGATGGAAGTACGTTTAGATCTCTCAACTGTTCTATTTCTCCAGCAGACATCCTATCTGGCTGCGGCGGTCACGCTGATCTATGTGAACAGGACGTTGCCCGGCACACGCGGTACCGCAGAGATCGCACTCAGCTTCGTCATCCTGATGTTTGGCGCGACAGCGGCATCAATGATCGAGACGACCACTTCATTCTACTCATCTCTCGCGCTCGTCAGTGTTGTCCTTGGCGTGTTCGGCTATTCGCTCATGACACTCGGTTGCTTCCGCCTAAGCTGGCAGCGTTGCAATATACCGACTTGGCTCGTGGCCATTCCAGCTGGTATTGTCCTCGTCGTAGGTCTTCTTACGAATTTCCATGCTGGAAACCAGATGCGCGCCACGCTGTTTAACAGCCTGGCTGCGATTGCGCTCGGCCTCTGCGCCTGGCGGTTCTATAGGGATCGGGTGGCAGAATCACTGCCCGTGCGCACGTTCCTCTCGCTTCAGTTTCTCGCCTGTGCCGGTCTCTGTCTGGTTCTCTCCGTCGAATTCTATCTTAACCGGTTCGATCTAATCCAGCCGACGACGGGATTCTTCTGGCTCATCATTTTCAAGTTTCTGCTCTCGTTATTCTCGATCATCCTGGCCACCGAACGGGTCAAGATCAAACTCGACGGCTTTGCAAATACCGACGCTATGACTGGCGCGCACAATCGTCGCTTCTTTTTCGAGAAGGCGCGACCGGGATTCGCTGCTGGAGATGCGATCATTCTCCTTGATCTGGATCACTTCAAGCAACTGAACGATACATGGGGACACGACTTTGGTGACCATGTTCTCAAGAGCGTTGTTGTCAGCATCAAGGGCGTGTTGCGTGAGGCAGATGTTTTCGCCCGTTATGGCGGTGAAGAATTCATCGCGTTCATCCCCCGCGTTTCTCCCAGGCAATCTGAAGAGATCGCTGAGCGCATCCGTGCAGCGATTGCGGCAGTCAAATTCCAAACCTCTGAAGCCGAAATTGCCGTCACTGTGAGTGTCGGTATTGCGATTGCAATCGGCCAAGCAGAGCTCGAAGAAACTATTTCGCGCGCAGACATGGCTCTTTATTCCGCCAAGAAGGCAGGACGAAATCGCGTTGAAGTCTGGGAGCGTGCATCCAACCCAACCTGCATGGAAACCTCTGGAAAGCGGATAGCAGTCGGATGAGGCTGGAAGCCACCGATAACCATGACGGTCCAGCAACCTAGAGCCAATCAGCAAAACCCGTTATTCGGCGCTGCCCGCGTCCCGATAGCCACGTCGTCTGTTCGTTCGTTCGAGACGGGAGAGTGCCATGTTCGCATCGTCCGGATGATCGAAGGTCTCCATCATGGTCTGGCCACCCGCTCCGATCCGGCCCCAATTGCGGATGACTGAAGCACCACCGAACAGTGTCGGCTGGAGCGCAATCCCGTATCCGGATCGTTGATTGCCGAAAACGAAATCCAGGAGGCGCTCTCGAACCATTTGCTGGTCGCGTCCCGGCCGCCGTAGGCCTCATGCATCTGCCCGAGCGACTGAAAGATCATGGTGAGCGTGATGCCGTATTTGCGGCCAGCGTCCCGGGTGGTTTCGAGTATGAGCAGGTATGCGACGACGATTCACAAGTCTCAGGGCGCCACTGTCGACCGGGTGAAAGTGCTCGCTTCCCTGTCTCTGGATCGTCATCTCACCTACGTGGCGATGACCCGCCACCGCGAGGATCTGCAGCTCTACTACGGGACCCGGTCCTTCGCCTTCAATGGTGGGCTTTCCAAGGTTCTTTCCCGAAAGAACGCCAAGGAGACGACGCTAGACTACGACCGTGGCAAGCTCTATCGCGAGGCGCTGCGCTTCGCTGAAAACCGCGGCCTGCATATTGTTCAGGTGGCGCGCACATTGGTATGCGCTCAGCAATCGCGAGACCAAGCTCGAAATCGATGGGTTCAACCAGGCTGTCACCGAACGCTTTGGGGAGCGCACGCTGTTGTCGAATGCAGCGCGTGAACCATCCGGTAGGCTCTACGAAAAACTGTCCGAGGGAATGAAGCCCGAGCAGAAGGAGCAGTTGAAGCAGGCTTGGCCGGTGATGCGGACAGCGCAACAGCTCGCCGCTCATGAGCGCACGGAGCAGTCGCTGAGACAAGCGGAGGAACAGCGTCTTACCCAGCGCCAGACGCCGGTGATGAAGCAATGAGACGGCGAGGGGTAATTCAGTTTCTGGCGGGTGCGGGGATCGTCACGGTCGGTCTGGCGTCGATCGCCTATATCGGCGGCTATCGTCTGAACCTGACGCCGGGCGAGCCCCTCGGGCTTTGGCGCATCGCGGCGCTTCGGCGTCCTGTCGAGAACGGCGATCTCGTGTTCTTCTGCCCGCCAGTGACGGTCGCATTCGAGGAAGCGCGCCAGCGTGGCTACCTGCGCCTTGGGCTTTGTGCTGGCGGCGTCGCGCCGTTGATCAAGACCGTCGTGGCACTTGCCGGCCAGCGTGTAGAAATTGCCGATCAGGTTATTATCGATGGCCGCGCTTTACTTGCATCCGCCGTTCGGAAAACGGACGGCGTGGGCAGGGCGCTCTTGGCCGATCCCGGCGGCGTCGTACCGCCACACCATCTGTTTCTCCATTCATCCTTCGCGAGTTCCTATGATAGCCGATATTTTGGCGCGGTTCCGGATTCCGGGCTTCTCGGTCTGGCGCGGCCGATCCTCACCTTGGATCCGTAGCAAGAGTATTGAGTTCATGGGCAACGCTCTCAAGATTCGGCACCGCCAGATCATCGGTTACCCATCGTTCCAATGCATCGCCCATGGGGCTGATGGTAATCAGGGCAATCATGATGATGATTGTGATTTGACCCCTTATTGTCATGGTGACGCGCTGAAGACGTTTAAGCATCGACCTCTTCCACTTGAGCAGTGAACATGTATCCACCGAGGCGAACTGTCTTGATAAGCATCGGATCGCGTGGATCTTTCTCGATCTTTTGCCGCAGCCGACTGATATGGACATCGATGCTTCGTTCGATAGGACCGGCGAGCCCGGCATGCGTCACCGCTAGAAGCTGCTCGCGAGTGAGGATCCGATGCGAATTACGGCAGAAGGCCAAGAGGAGGTCGAATTCATGCGTTGTCATAGCCACTCTAGCATGGTTTGGATTATGAACCTGCCGCCTTGATGGATCGACTTGCCAGCCCTCGAATTGCAGAAGCCGCGGCCCTGTCCGCGCCTCGCGCGGGAATGCAGGACTGGAGCGGCGCAGAAGTCCCTTGATCCTTGCAAAAAGTTCGCGCAGCACAAATGGTTTCGTTACATAGTCGTCGGCACCAATCTCAAGTCCGACTATCCTGTCGACATCCGTGCTCAGCGATGTCAGCATCAGAATTGCTATGTCTCCCTTTGCGCGTAACCGCCTGCATAGACTTAACCCGTCTTCGCCGGGCAGCATGACGTCGAGCACGACGAGATCAAACGAAAGAACACGCATCCACTCATCCATAGCTGCTCCATCGGCAGCAATTTCGATTGCCAAGCCCTGCTCCGCCAAACTGTCGCGCAGCATTTCAGCTATCTGCCTGTCATCCTCGACGATCAGGACCCTCAGTTCATCGAATGTCGTCTTCACACCGTCATTATCCAATCAAGCCATCTCCGATTCCCCTTTGTCCTCTTATCACGATGGGACCGCCGATCCCCCTGCCCAAATATGAAGATATGTTTCGATGCCACGTAGCGCGTTCGCTTGCGCGATGATTTCTTCCAGTGCATGAGCCCGATATTCGACATGTGTTAATCATGTGAAGTCTTCGGAAAAACAATGTCCTGATCGACGAGCACGTTGAACTTGTAGCCGGGCCGGATCTCGAGTGTCGGCTGCAGATCCATGTTTCTTTGAATGGTTCGATCGGCAACCCGCCCAAAGGTTTCCGCGAAATTCCGCCTCGCTGCATCTGACTCCGTGTCCTGCGTTGCGAGCGTCGAACTTTGCGGCACGGCCATGTCGATCCCGGTTCCGATCAGCGCAATCATCACCGCTGAGCCGAAGGTTTTGAGATAGTGGTTGTTCACCTTGTCCTTAAAGCCGCCGTAGCCTTCGGTGTCCGTCCCGCCATACCGCCGATCTGCAGCGTCGATCCATCAGGGAAGATAATATCGGACCAAACGACGAGCACACGGCTCTGACCGAACGAAACCTTGCTATCGTAGCAGCCGAATAGCTTCGTGCCCTGCGTGATCAGAAGGCGATGTCCGGTCGCACTGTCATAGACGTTCTGGCTGATCTGAGCAGTGATGCGGCCGGGGAGGTCCGAATTAATACCAGTAATCAAGGTCGCCGGGATCACCGAGCCCCGTTTCAGCTCATAGAGTGACTGCTACGGGACAACACGGTTCGGCAGGTAGCCGAGGTCCTTGAGATCCGTGTTGAAGAAGTCTTCCCTGCTCTTCTGCCCATTTGGATCGATGTTCTGGCCGCCGATGCCGCCAGATTCGCCGCAGCTATAACGGAGGCATCATCAAATCCGCCATAGCGGTCTTTGGGTGATAAAGACCGTGCGTCTGCGGGAATAAATCTTGTCCTGACCTGGTGGTCAGGTGAAACAGGTCATGAGAGCCCCTCAACGCTTGTTGTTATATGCAGCATAACCAAACTTATGATTGCATCATCAGCATCATGGAACTTTTAGCCCTATCATCCCACCCAGGCGGCAAAGCGCACAACTTAAGGATGAGCACGGATTGAGCAATTACCACTGAAAATATTGGTACGATTCTAACTTGCTAAGTCCAGAGAATCGCTCTTGCTCAAGAGATTGCGAATCTTCGCAATCGCTGTTTCTGTGCTGGAACCATAGGAAATCGTGCCCTCAAGATTGCCCTTCGTATCAAGGAGAAAAACTGAGGCGGTGTGGTCCATTGTGTAATCGCCGCCCTCGGTTGGCACTTTCTTTGCGTAAACCTTCCAGCTCTTGATAACTTTCTCCATTTCCACCGGGTCGCCGGTCACTCCGGTAATCCGGTCAGTGAATGACGACGTGTAGTTATGCATAAGCTCCGGGGTGTCCCTTTCCGGATCAACGGAAAAGAAGAAGGCCTTGAGATTGTCAGCCTCTGGGCCGAGGGCCTTGAACCAGCCGGACATCTCATAAAGCGTGGTAGGGCAAACTTCCGGGCAATGGGTGAAGCCGAAAAACAGAAGTGTCGGATGGCCCCTCAGGGCTGCATCTGTTATCGGCTGGCCACGATCATCTGTCAGGCTGAAGCTCGTTCCGAGCTGCATATGGTCCATCTTGGGCGTATTCGTCACTATCAGGGCGATAAGGCCGCTAAGAACCCCGACCGTGAGGCAAAACACGAAAATGACGATGCGCATCTGCTTTGGCTGCATAACGCAACCTCCTGAATTTGGTGTCACTGTCCCCGGCCGCGTTTTTCGGCTGGGGACTTTCTTCCATCAGCTCAACGCCCGTTTCATAGGCTTGACGTGACGGATGATCAGAAAGTCGATGATGAGGACGCCGACCAGAACCAGACCGGTTAGAGGAAACAGCAGCGAGACGCCCAGCATGACGATGCTACCGGTCTTCCAGAGCGCCATGCTGGCCGGTGCTGCCGGTGCAAACAGCCGACGCGCATTTGTCGGTCGACGCTTCCACCACATAACGAGGCCACTGACGGAGAGGAAAATCACTGACAGACAGAAAACCGTGACAAGGGCGACGTTCCAGACACCCATGTCACCCTCATGAAAGGCGATGCCGACCGCCATGGCCTTCCCGGCCGCGCCGTAGTCACCAAACGCCACGTCTGCCAGAATTTTCCCCGTATACTGATCGATGTGAACGGTTCTGTCGGAAAGCGGATTGGCGCTGTCGTTGCTCATTGTATCGCGCGATATCGTCCAAACGCCCGTTTCGCCGTTCGGAAACGCGAGCTGAAAGCGCTGCTCGAATCCGAGTGACCGGGCAAGAGCGACGATGCTGTCAAGGTTGACCGCCCTGCTTTCCGGCACGCCGGGTTTGCCTTGCGACGAACCTGAAGCGGGCATCGGCGTCTGCTCCAATGTCCATGGGACTTCCTTGACGCCATTGTGGTTTAAGCTGGCATGAGTGACGTCAGAAAGGGGGACGTTGTCCCACTTTTCCGCAGGAAATGTGCTCCATGCCTGGGTCATTTTTTCGCCCCATACCCCGGCCCATGTCAGGCCGGATACGAGGAATACTAAAAGAATGGCGGCTACATAGAAGCCGATTGTCTGGTGGAGTGTCTTCCAGAGCTGACGTCCACGGCCTGCAAATTGCGGTATAAGAACTGTAGCGAGCCCTTTGCCTTCTCTCGGCCACCAGAGATACAGCCCTGTGACGATAAGCACGACGCCAAAACCGGCAGCAATTTCGATCAACCTGTCGCCAACATCGCCGATCATGAGCGTGCCGTGAATTTTATTGGCCAGATCATACAGCGCGCTACGGCGCTCCCACTGCCCAAGAACTTCGCCGCGATACGGATCGACGGCAATCATCGTGTCCTTGCCGTCAGCCTTGACGCGGAAGATCGCAGAACCCTCCGGCGTCCTCGGCGCTATGTACTGGACTATCTGCCCACCGGGGACCGACAGGAAGGCAGCTGTTGCCTGATCGGACACGGGTAGAACACTTGACGCTGGTGTGACACTGTAAAGCTTTTCGCCATCACGCCCGACGAGCACAGACGACCAGAGCATGACGAGGCCGGTTGTCGCCAGCATCAACAGGAATGGTGCAACAAAAAGACCTGCATAAAAGTGCCAGCGCCAGGCGGTGAAATAAAAACCACGGTCTGCCGGTTTCGAGGTGTTCTGTGAGGATTGAGCAAGCGACGTCATGCCATCACCAATTCTGTTGTAAGAGGAGATTTGCGGTAATCAGCGACAGGACGGCGGCCGGCCGCAAGCTGCTCAAGTGCCTCTCTGTCAGTGATGGTCACGATTTCCGGCGTAGAAAAAGAGATCAGTTTTTCACGCTTCAATCGACCAAAATGCCGGCTCACAGTCTCGAGCGTCATCCCGAGGTAGTCGGCGATCTCAGCGCGTGTGAGATTTTTTGAGCTGTTTCCTTTTGAAAACTGGTGCGCAAAATCGAGCACGACGGACGCGACACGCTCGGCGGCTGTTTTCCTGCCGAGGAGCGTCGCATGTGCCTGCATCCGTTGTAGGCTAAGGTAGATGGCGCGTTGCAGCTCTCCATAAGAAGCCTCACCGCCGGCTTCCAGCTTCAATATTCTTGTCGGTACGGTCGCTTCCGCTTCGCAGTTTTCCAGGCTCGCCATCGCGTAGGAAAACACCCGGCCTGGACCCAGTATGTCGAGTGTCTGACGACGCCTCCCGTCCAGTTGCTGGTAAATAATGATGCATCCATCAACGATCCGGAAGGCAATACGTCTAATACTCTGTAGGGAAACAGGCCGGCGCGGCTCAAGCGTAAGTGTGCGTGTGCGGAAAGCAGCGACGTTCTCACGGTATGAGTCGTGATCTGCTCGCGAATACGCGAGCGATTCAGAGGTGGAAAACATAAGATTCTATCCATCACAGAACTCAAAGGCATCCGGACGGTTTCCACGCATCACGGTCCTTCGAACTTGAAGCTGACAAGAACCGCGATCGCAGAACGAAAGCGGCAGCTATAGCTCAGACTGTGAATGGAGGGGCGCGTGGAGAAGAATTGGGAGGAAATAGCTGGCGATAGGTCGCCTCGGAGGGAACTAGAAGATTGAACGTAATCTCGTGCAGAATCGGCGATCCACACATATCCGCCGGCGTTGGGAGTATGGCGGTGGCTGTGAGGCGGCAGGCTTCACAGCCAGTTCCCAGTCCGTGGTCACCGTCTCCGTGTCCGCCGTGACCGTCATCGGTTGGAAGACACAGAACTGGCAGTGTTCCGTCAGGAAGTGTATAAAGGGCTAGTTCTGCAGGTGTAAAAGTTTGTGCCTTCACCTGGGGTGGCTTATGGGCAAATCCAATGCACACGAAGGCGATTGCGCATAAAATGCGCAGCAGCATCCCCGAAGTGCACCGTGCTTTCTGCATGAACCTGTCCTTCCCCCTCTCAGGACTAGCGAGTCTCACTGGCTTTAGCAATGCGTCAAATGTGCATCGGATACCTGCAACGCATCATTAGCGTGATTTGCAAGTGTTTCAAACCCGACGCGGTGCTAACACTACTTTGGCAGATTGGGGCAAGGCTGGTTTGAGATGATTTGTGCTCTCTTCGTTGGGGGCCACGATATGGCAGATTGGGATACGGAGCTTTCAGCGTTTTTGCAGCCATTTCTGGACAAGCTCGGACACAAGAAGCGACGACAGATGTGCCCGGTTTATGTGTCGGGGCTGATTGGTCCCGGTGACCGCAAGAGCATCGAACCGATGGCGGAACGGTTTGCTCCAGGCCAGTACGACCGCCTCCACCATTTCATTTCCGATGGCCATTGGGATGCTGTTCCTCTTGAGACGGAACTCGCGCGACAGGCGGACAGGATCGTTGGTGCATCCGATGCGTTTCTGGTGATCGATGACACCGGTCTGCCGAAGAAGGGCGACCACTCGGTCGGTGTCGCGCCGCAATACGCCTCGATGCTGGGCAAGAGGGCAAACTGCCAGACGCTGGTTTCGGTGACGCTTACGCGAGACGAGGTTCCTGTTCCGGTTGGCTTGCGCTTGTTTTTGCCCGAGAGCTGGACCAGCGACACGGAACGGATGGCCAAGGCCGGGGTTCCCCATGCCATGCAGACATCTCGCACGAAGCCGGAGATTGCTCTTGCCGAGATCGATCGGTTGATCGTGACCGGTGTCCGGTTTGGTACAGTGCTGGCTGACGCAGGCTACGGCCTGTCGGCGGCCTTCCGCCAGGGGCTAAGTGGACGTGGCCTCACCTGGGCGGTCGGTATCCCCAAGCATCAGAAGGTTTATCCCCATGATGTCGCATTGATCTTTCCCATCTCCGGTCATGGTCGGCCACGCAAGCATCCGATCCCCGACATTCTGTCGGTTGCCGCGGAAACGATCCTGACGCACGCAAGCTGGAAGAAAGTCAGTTGGCGGCGTGGCACAAAGGGCCGCCTGACGGCACGCTTTACAGCATTGCGCGTCAGGATCGCCGACGGCACGCCGCAACGCATTCTCGACAAGTGACAGCAGCACATGCCGGGTGAGGAAGCCTGGTTGGTTGGCGAATGGCGATCAAACGACGAGCGCAAATACTACCTGTCCAACTTGCCGGCCGATGCGACGTTGAAGGTGCTGGCGGCCGCCATCAAGGCGAGATGGGTTTGCGAGCAAGCGCATCAGCAGATGAAAGAGGAACTCGGCCTCGACCACTTCGAAGGCCGATCATGGCAAGGGCTACATCGGCACGCCCTGATGACGATGATCGCCTACGCCTTCCTCCAGCATCAAAGATTGCAGACTGCAAAGCGGGAAAAAAAAGAAGCGGCAAGCACGCAAGGGCCCACCTGAGCCCACCTTGCCTCCTGTCCGTCGAGCCGTCATCAGCGCACTCGCCATCCCCATAACGGGAATCCGATGCCCCCACTGCAAAGGGCAAATTCGAAGCGCAGAATCTATTCTGCCAAAGTAGTGCTAGCATTACAGTTGCATTTTAGATTTCAAATGCGATCGTCGAGCGGCAGCTTGATGCGCGCGTCTCCAGCATGACCACGCGATGACATAGGCCGGTCTTATTCTTTGCCGGGCAAGCCTGTTGGCGATGCGTCGGACTTCCTGGATGGACCAACGGATCAAATCCTGATGGTCGGTATCCGTGGTCTTTTTTGGGGCGTCGTGACATTGGCGCGATATCGGATCACGGCCATCATCGCAAAGGCGAGCATGACGAGAGAGACGTGGCGGTGCCAGCCATGCCACGAGCGGGCCTCACAGTGGTCGAGGCCGAGTTCATTTTTGGCGGTTTCGAAGCTGTCTTCGATCGCCCAGCGATGGCCTTCAACGGAAACGAGCGTCTGGATGCCTGTTCCGGCTGGGCACCAGGTCGTGAAGAATGCAAGATCACCGTCGCTGATGTTGCGCCGAATGAGGAGACCGCGGGTCCAAAGCCCCGTTTCCGTCTCATTGTATTCGTCTGAATCGAGATCGGCGAGTTCGCAGTAGGCCCAGTCATGAAGCCGCGCACTTTTGGTGCCCTCACCGGCGGAAAGACGCTGACATGCATCTGGATCGAGATCACCGGCGATCTCCAGAGCTGTGCCGGCAACTACGGGCTTGCCTGACCAGGAGCCGAAATGATGGTCCGATTTAACCCCGAGAACGTAGCCTTTGCAGGCTCGACGCAGGGTCCCCTCAACGTCGCCGACGCCATACACCGCATCTGCGGCCACCCATGAAAACGGTACATCGGCTGCCAGCGCACGCCGTATCATATCGACAGCCAGGCCTGGTTTGGTAGCAAAAGCTATAGCCTCAGGAACATGGGTTGCTGCAAGGCGTGCCGGATCTCCGGTCCAGCTTTTGGGCAAGTACAGGACCCGATCGATAAAGGCATGACCGTGAACCGACACATAGGCCGCGAACACACCGATCTGGCAGTTCGTTATCTTGCCGGCCGAACCTGTGTATTGGCGCGAAACGCCGCACGATGTCTTGCCCTGCTTGAGGAAGCCCGTCTCATCAATGACAATGACTGCATCATCTGTGGCGAGGTTTTCTACGACATACCCTCGTACGATATCGCGAAGTCGGTCAGCATCCCAACGCCCACGACCCAGAATAGCTTGTTGTCGCCACGGGCCTGGATCACCGGCCGCCTCAGCGCGCATCCACCCTGTCTTACGCCGCTCGTCACCCAGCAGACCGTCCAGAAAAAGGTTCGCAGATGCTGCAACTCGCGCCTGCGTAAACAGTCCGCGCATGCGGGCCTTCACGTCACGCAGCGATGATGCCCAAAGCTCAAGCGTCGTCTCGATTGATGCACCCGTCATCCATGACCTCCGAATCATGGAGACCTATAGATTCAGATCACACATAAATGTGCAACTGTAATGCTAAAATTCGCGCTTACAGTTCTTCAACTGTAACGAGAGAACCCCCAGTCGTCCAAAAGATATGCGTAGCATTTTCGAGCTTTTCATTTGCTCGAACTCGCTTCAAGAATGCCGTGCCAGAAGGTGTTTCAAACAGACGCTGTGGCCCCGCGAAAACAGTGGCTGATGATGGTTCAACGTCCATGGCTTCGATACGATGAAGCTGAAGGAGATGCCGATGGGCTTCATCGTCCGTGACCGTAAAAATGCCAGCGACCCGGTCTTGCATCAAGCGGGCGACCATAAGCGATGCCTGTCCGACCGCTAGTCCATCGAGTTCGGTGCGGTTGTCAAGCCCGATATCATAAACGGACTTCGGTGTTTGCGCACCCGAAGCAAGTTGCACAAGCATGCAAGGTGAGGCTTTCGGCTCAGCAAAAAAGCAGTGGACATTGTCGCCATAAATCTTCTTCAAACCGAACGTTATGCCCCCAGGTGCTCCTCCCACGCCACAGGGCAGATAGATAAACAACGGATGATTGGCGTCCACTTCAATGCCTATGCTATCGAGTTGCCCTTGCAATTCTTTTGCAGCGGCAGCATAGCCGCTGAACAACAAGGTGGAACGTTCGTCATCAACGAAATGGGTGTAAGGATCAGCCGCTGCGATGCGCCGCCCGTTGTCAACGGCCTGCGCATAATCCCCCATATGCTCTACGACCTCGACACCCTTCTCACGCAGCCTCCTTTTTTTCCACTCCTTGGCATCGTGGGACATATGAACAGTAACCTTGAAACCGAGCGCCGACCCAAGCAATCCTATGCTAAGGCCCAGGTTACCCGTGCTGCCGACAGCAATGGAGTAATCCTTAAACGCCGTGCGCGCTTGCGATGAACCAAGTCCGATAAGATTGTTTGGCGAAACATCGATCCCGTTCTGCCACGCAACTTGTTCGGCAAAACAAACCACTTCATGAAATCCCCCGCGCGCCTTGATTGATCCGGCGACCGGCAAGGCATGGTCACATTTTGCGAACCACCGCCCGCCTTTTTGACGGGCGTAGCCTTCTGCTGCTGCCAGTTTTTCGATTTCCACAAGTGGAGAAGAAATGAAAGGTTCAGCGGAGCGATATTCCGGAAAGAGCCGGCGCAAGAGCGGATCGGAAGCCCTTAATCTGTTTTCCGCCTGAAAGAGTTCATTGAGAAGCTGGGCTTCATCGTATTCTGATGTTTTTCCGTTTGGGTTGATCCAAAGGCAGGGTTGCCCCCTACTAACGGTGTCCAGATCAAACAATTCACTCAAAGCCTGTCCTTCCATAATCACGTACCTTGATTAGCCACATTTCAAATTGCCATCACTTGCTGGCTATCAAACCTTCAGTGCGGGCCCACTCTTCGGATTTGCGCATACCCTCTTCAAGGGGTGTTTTTGCTTCAAAACCCAGTTCTCTTTTTGCTTTCTCACAACTGTATCCTCCTGGCCTCATCAACTCCCGAACCGCTTCCCGGCCAAGTTCGGTTGCGCCTCCCGTCAGGCTTACGAAAAACCGTGCGGTCTCCAGAATTGGTGACAACAAAGCTGCTGGTGCCGTCATCGGGCGTTTGCGACCAGTCCACCGCGCATGATAGCCAAAAAACTCGGCACAGGAGACGGAACCGGCGGCGCCGAGATTGTAAATCTGCCCGGCAGCAGACGGTGTAAGCGCAGCCAAAACAATTCCCTCGACAAGATCATCAATGTAGACCGGAGCGAAACGCCCGCTGCCTCCGTCTGGCAAAACCAGAAAACCGCTGCGGGCCGTTTCGATCGGGAGCTTGATCCATGGCTTCGATCCCGGGCCGTACACGTCACAAGGGCGGACAACCACCACTTCAAGGTCACCACGGGCATGGGCCGCGAGTGCGATGTGTTCACCGGCAATCTTTGTATCAACGTAGATGTTGCCTATCGGCTTCAGTGGCCAGGTCTCATCAACATTGTCCGGAAAGGCATAGCCGTACACGCCGACACTCGAGACTTGGACAAACCTGCGCACACCGCGGGACTTGGCTCGAGACAGTAAATCGCGGGTCGCCTTGACATTTATCTCCCAAGCTTTGTCCAGCCCCGACGTCAAGGACAGCAGTGCGGCTGTATGAATTACCGTGTCCACACCTGTCAGAGCTTCCTCCCAGGCTCCCGGTTGCGTTATGTCGCCCTGAACCACACCGGGGCCAGCAACCATATCCGCTCCGACGACTTCGGCTCCCTCGCTTCGCAACCGTGCGGACAAGGCGCGTCCCATGAAGCCGTTTGCGCCGGTTATGAAAACCCGACCCCAGACATGTTTCTGTTCCATGCAACCTGCCCCCGCCTATGCGATCTTCCTATCAATACATCTTCAACAACGCCTCACGGCTTTGTCTTTAGAGGTCATCCTGCAGGTTAAGTGTCCGGCATGGAAGGTCGTTCGAAGGCCAAAGAGAGGACCAAATCGGCCAACCGGATCCGGCTCGCCGATGGAACGCACGGGGATTACCCTCATGCGTTGTTTTCGCGGATTTTGGCGAACGATAACTCCTGTAGCCCGGAATTATCGGCTGGTCAGACAATGAAACGGCTGCGCTGACGCAAGCCCATTGGCCGCATTTGTCCGCACATTGTCCGATGGCTGTCATTCACTTTCACGGCCAATCATATGACGTTTAACGAGGAATTCTGATGCGACGTCTGGTCTCCCAAACGCCGGATATGGAGTTGCCGAGTTAGGCAGTTTGCCCGCGGGCGCTTGCGGCTTGGCCGTATCAACGTGGGTTCTATCCGGCCATTCCGGTTCGAATGCGATGCCACAACGATCCCGCCATTATCCGACTGGATTCATTGAAAACAGGGTGCATGCGGTTCGTTGGGGGAACGTTTTACGATGAGCAAGGGGAATAAAATACATGCGTAGAAGAACATGGGCGTTAAGTGTTCTGGGAGCGGCGCTGTTTGTAGCGATCAGCCTCCTGGGAGGGTCGGCGTTCTGGGTTGCAATGAATGGTGCCAACGATCTGACAATTTCCGGTAAGGCAGAGGTCGCGAGGGCAGACCCCGTCGAGGAGGACAATGGCTGGTCTTCTTACGGACGCGACCCCGGCGGTTCCCGTTACTCGTCCGCGAGCCAGATTACGCCGCAGAATGTTTCCACTCTTCAGGTGGCGTGGTCAATGAACACCGGTGCTCTTGAGGGCAAGGGAGATGCGGCCAAAAGCACCGCGTTTGAAGCCACACCCATTCTGGTGGAAAACAAGCTGATCTTCTGCACTCAGTTCAACGAAGTTGTGGCCGTGCATCCGGCAACAGGTGCCGTGATATGGCGCCACGACCCCAAGGTTGCGACGGACCGCAAACCTACCAATCAGTACACCTGCCGCGGCATCTCGTTCTGGAAAGACAGCAACAAGGAAAACGGCGTTTGTGCCAAGCGCATAATCTCAGGCACGGTAGATTCGCGCTTGATAGCACTTGACGCAGATACTGGAGTTTCCTGCGATGATTTCGGCCATGGCGGAGCGGTTGAGATCGAGCCGGATATCCGCTTGCGGTGGCCGGGCGAATTCCAGATCACGTCTGCGCCTGCAATTATTGGTGATACGGTGATCACGGGATCCTCCATAGGCGACAATCTCAGGCAGCACGCTCCACTTGGGACCGTGCACGCGTTTGACACACGCACCGGCGCCTTGAAGTGGCGCTTCAACCCGATCCCCCGCGATCCGAACGATCCGCTGCGCACGAACTGGAAAGGCGACAGCGCTGATACGACCGGAGCCGCGAACACCTGGTCGACGATTTCGGTCGATGTGAAGCGAAACCTGATTTTCCTTGCCACCTCCAGCCCAAGCCCGGATCACTATGGCGGCAACCGGATAGGTGACAACCGCCATGCAAATTCGATCGTGGCCCTGAATGCCGACACGGGCAAAGTGGTCTGGAGCTACCAGCTCGTCCACCATGACTTGTGGGATTACGACCTGCCGGCGCAGCCCGGTCTCTACACCATCTGGAGAGATGGCAAGGAGCACGATGTTGTGGCTGTCGTGTCTAAGATGGGCCTTGTGTTCGTCCTTGATCGCGATACGGGAAAGCCGTTCCTGCCAATCGAAGAACGACCGGTTCCCCAGACGGACGTAAAGGGTGAAGTTACTTCGCCGACGCAACCGTTTCCTGTCGCGCCTGAAGGTCTTGTAAGCTCAGTGACGCAGCCCGATAAAGCCTTCGGCATTACGCTTTGGGACAAGTATTATTGCTCCCGCAAGATATCGTCTCTCCGTCGAGAGGGGCTCTACACACCACCGTCGGTTCAGGGGACGATGATCTATCCGTTCCTTGCAGGCGGTGCCAACTGGGGCAGCGCCGCATACGACCCGCAGCGTAACTTGATGATTATCAACATGAGCAACCTCGCAGGAGCGATCAAGCTCGTCCCTAAAAGCAAGCCCGACGCCGGTGCGACGGATGCTGTGCTGGACGGCATGGAAGAAGCGCCAATGGAGGATACGCCCTACAGCTTGTCATATGAGACGCTTGTATCGCCGCTCGGCTTGCCTTGCACGCCTCCACCATGGGGCGTCCTCGCTGCCGTTGATCTGGGAACAGGTGAAATTGTTTGGCGCAGACCGCATGGGACGACCGAGGATTTGGCGGGTGGACTCGCACTTTCCTTCGGCACGCCGACGATTGGCGGTCCGATTGTCACCAAGACCGGCGTGATCTTCATTGGCGCTGCGATGGACGATTACCTGCGCGCCTATGACATCGAGTCAGGCAGGGAGCTTTGGAAGGGTCGCCTGCCTGCGGGCGGTCAGGCGACACCGATGACCTACATGTTCGAGGGGCGTCAATATGTCGTCCTGGCAGCAGGCGGGCACAGCTTCTCCGGAACGCGTCTGGGAGACACGGTGATCGCTTATACGCTTCCTCTTCAAAAATAGATCCAATCCAGAGTGGATTCGGCATCGCCGGTCCACGTCTCGTCAAAAATACAGAAAAGATGAAGGAAAGACTATGAACACCATGACCGACTTCAGAAAAGCCGCCCTCAGCTTAAAGCTTGAGACGGGCGCATTTATCGACGGGCAATATCGACCGGCGATTTCCGGGCTGACGTTCGACACTGTCGATCCGTCTACAGGCAGTCTTATCGCAAAGATTGCATCAGGCGACGAAAAGGATATCGATTACGCCGTTGCCGCCGCCCGCCGTGTTTTTGAGGCCGGCAGCTGGTCACGAATGCCCCCGCGTGAGCGTAAAAAAATCCTGCTCCGTTTTGCAGACTTGCTCGAAGCACATATGGAAGAACTGGCATTGCTCGAAGTGCTGGATTGCGGCAAACCCATCACCGACGCACGCACTGTCGATGTACCGGATTCGATTGAAACCCTTCGCTGGCACGCGGAACTCGCCGACAAGCTTCACGACAGCGTGCCACAATCGCCTTCAGACGTCGTGGCGATGATCGTCCGCGAACCGATCGGTGTCGTCGGCGCGGTCATCCCGTGGAACTTTCCCATTTTCGTTGCCATCTGGAAAATTGCCCCGGCACTTGCTGGCGGCAATTCTCTGATCCTCAAGCCAGCCGAACAAACGTCGCTCTCGCTTATCCGCATCGCAGCGCTTGCAGCAGAAGCGGGTATTCCGGATGGGGTCTTCAACGTCGTGCCGGGACTTGGACATGAGGCAGGCAAAGCCATCGGTCTTCATATGGATATCGATTGCGTCACCTTCACCGGTTCGGGCGAGGTTGGGCGTTACTTTCTGGAATATTCGGCAAAATCGAACCTGAAGAGAATAGTATTGGAATGCGGCGGCAAATCGCCTGCAATCGTCATGAAGGATGTCCGCGATTTACAGCCGGTGATCGATCATATCGCCACTGGCATCCTGTTTTGCCAGGGGGAGAATTGCTCGGCTGGCTCACGGCTCATCGTTCAAAAACCGATTCAAGACCGCGTTCTCGATGCCTTGAAAGCCAAGTTCGACGAATGGAAAGTCGGCGACCCCTTCTCGCCCGACACCAGGGTGGGAGCGATGATTGAGGAAAAACATTTGAGCAAGGTGTTGGGTCTGATCGATGCCGGTCGCCAAGAGGGGGGCAGCGTGACCCATGGGGGCAATCGCGTATTGGAAGAGAGCGGCGGCTTTTTCGTGCAGCCGACGATCATAGAAAATGTCAAAAGCAGCATGACCATTGCACAGGAAGAAGTGTTCGGTCCGGTCTTGTCTGTATTGACCGTGGAAACGGAAGAGGACGCGTTGAGTGTTGCAAACGACACGCGCTTCGGGCTGGCGGCATCGGTCTACACCGATGACCTCAACGTCGCTCACCGGTTGGCAAGAGGGATCCGCGCGGGTACGGTTTCTGTGAACTGCTTCTCGGAGGGTGATTTCGCCATGCCATTCGGTGGCTACAAGGAATCCGGCTTTGGAGGCAAGGACAAGGGCCTTGCGGCACACGATCAATATCTGGAATCGAAGTCGATCTGGATTCAGCTACGTTAAGGGGATGCCGGCTTCATATTTCGAAGCCGGTTCTCTCATGGAAAGCGATCTTTCAGACGTCTACCCTGCGTCGCAATTCAGAGGCGGACATGCCGACATGATCCATCATCAGTCGTCGTAAACTGCGGGGATCTGTGAAGCCGACATGACTTGATATCTGCTTAACGGACAGCTTCCTGTTGTGCAGTAACTGGATCGCATGATCGAGGCGCAGTTTTTCCAGAAGTTCACTATAGCTCGTTCCGGCCTCGTTCAGTCTTCGGCGCAATGTGCGCTCGCTCGTGCCGAGTTGTCGCGCCAGTGCGTCCACCTGAGGCGGGGTTTTGATCGATTTGACGAGGGTCTGTTCGGTTTGCTCCAGAAAGCCGCGTTCCGCTTTGGCAGCGTGCGTCAATGCCTCCAAGACATCGATAACCTCGGACAGGGCATATGCATCAGCTGTTTCGAGCGAATAATCCAGAGCTTCTGCGGACATGACGATTTCATTTCTTGCCACTCCCGTTTCAACGGGACAAGCAAACGCCTCTTCGAGAGGTGTCTTGTCCATCATTTGGAATATCATTGAAACATGCCGAAACGGAGATTTCCCACGATGCAGGTAGTGCGATACCCGTGAAAAGCCGCCGCAAAATTCCTGCATTACGAAGCGAGAAATCGTCGTTCCGACATGCCGTACATTAATTGACAGATGAATGTCGCCGTTCTCTGCACAGGATTGATCCAGTTCAATCAGGCTGCCGGATAAACGATGATATTTCATCCCAACGGCAAGAGCACTTCTGAGTGTCGGACTGCTGAGTAATGCCGAGGATAATAGACCGAGCGAACCGAACGATTGGCGCAAACCAACCGCCAAACCAAGGTTCGGGTCGTTCGTTGCGTCAAGGGCATTCTGAATAAGGACCTCTGCCTGACTAAACGACACCCGCGCGGGCTTGCGCGATTGATTCAACTCACAGAGAAAACGCCATCGCGGATCGGCGTGAAGATCGAAACCCCGCGATAAAAGTTCGGTGCTCAAATGAAAGAGTATGTGTGATGGTGTGATGGGCCTCGATTTTGGTGGAAGTTCCAATCCATTTCCATCGATGCTCATGTCGTCTATCAATGCCATATCCAACACCTGCGTTTCCGCTTTTGTCAGCCACGAACGCTCTAACGGCCTGTGTCCTCTGGTTCGAGTCTGTCTCGCCTATGCGCTCGGCTTTTCAAGGTCGAACACCAGCAAAGTCGACGTTGCGGAAGCGCATAGCCGCCCTTCGCGATCGACAAGCGTTGCTTCAGCGAAAGCCACGCGTCGGCCGACATTGAGAGTACGGCCCTCGACCATGATGGGACCACTTCGGTGTGTGAGGCCGCGGATATAGGAAATCTTCAGCTCCAATGTGGTGTAACCTTGTTGTGCACTGAGCGATGAATGCACCGCACAGCCGCACGCACTGTCGAGAAGGGTCGCCGCATAGCCACCGTGAACACTTCCGATAGGATTGTAAAAGCGAGCGTCGGGGGTGCCCTCAAACACCACCCGACCACGTTCAGCCTCGACGAGGGCAAAGCTCATCGTCTGCGCAATTGGAGCTTGCTGACCGGTCGACATGAGCTTTTGCAATTGAGAAAGACCATCAAGCTGGCATGTCTCATCCTCCAGTACCGTCATGCGCATCTCCTCCCTTTTTCGCGATGGTCATTCGTCGTAACTTCGCGCAACGTCGCAAGCCGTTCAAAAACTCAGAAGGCGATGTTCCATCTTATCCATGCGGATGTTCCTTGCGTGCGATTGCGAGCAGCGAATTCGCGATCGACGTGAGCATAGAATTCGCCGAAACTGGTGAGATATCTTGCGCCGATACCGATTGCCGCCACTTGGCCCCTCAGGCCGTTTGCGAAATCCTGCAAGGCCTGATTGGACGCGGGATCGGAAATTTTGTCGTCGGAAAGCTGTTTGTAGTAGTAGCCGGTCAGACCGATTTCGAAATTCGGGGTGAAATTGTAACCGACCGCAAAGTCGATCCCGAGTTCGTTACCGCTGCGATAGTCTGCCCCCGTGGGATTGAGCAGGGAAATCATGGCATCTTTGTTCTTGCTGTTGGTCACGTAGGACAAGGTGGCGGTTGCTTCCCATCCTTGAGGATCGATATAACCCAGCGACAGCTGCGGTTGATAGGCCCATGTATTTCGGCCGATGTTCACCTGGGAATTGGGATCGTATTGGCCGGTGGGCAGGAAGACGCCCTGCACGAACGCTACATGAAAATTCCCCTGTTCCCAGCCGACGATCAAAGGCTGGATAAGGATGTCGGCAAGCCCGGTTTCCCGGCTGGTCACGCCGCCTGCATCCTGCCGAACGGTTGCAAGAGGAACGACCGCCCCGACGGCGAATTTCATATCCCCTAATTCGAAAGGGGTGACGTAAACGAACTGGTTGTAATCGACGACGGCATTGAGACTGAGATCGGGCACGACATTGTTGCCATCGCCGTCGTTTAAGCGGCTGGCGTGATAATAATTGATGTAGTTGCTGTAATAGAAACCCGTCTCCGGGAAGACAGGCGTCTGGAAGGTTGTGCCACCCAGCATGAGATTACTGCCGCCGCCCTCACCGGCATCGGCTGTGCCGATGCTGGCCATAAAGCTCAAAGCGACGCATGTTACTGTAAATGCTCCTGATTTCCGCATTGATGTCCCCTCTTTTTGATAGCTGCGGCTTAATTGATGCCTTTGCCGATTTTCGCGAGATAGCGCTGCTTCCCGGCCAATCCTTTTTTTTCGAAGCGCGGGAGCAGGTGGGCAATCGACCAGGGAAAAGCGGACGCGATCCGCGACAGGAGGCCGTCCCCGTAAGGTACGTAATATTCGAGTTTGCCCTCCCTGATCGCACGCATGATTGCATCCACGACCGTCTCCGGCCGCAAAGGCTCTGCCAGAAAGTTGAGGGGCGACCCGCCATTGCGGGCCTCCATCTGCAGCATTTGTGTGTCGACCGAGGAGGGGTAGATGCCCGATACCTTGATGCCGCGCTCTCTCAGTTCGAGTGCCAATGAGATGGTGAAACCGCGCAGGCCGAATTTCCCGGCGGCGTAGACGGAACTGTCCTTGAGCGGAAGAATCCCTGCCATGGAAATTACGTTGACGACCTTGCCGTTCGTAGTCATGAGCGGCAGGAATGCGTTGAGAACCCGTAGGGGGCCCAACAGATTGATCTGCATCTGCTTTTCGATCGCATCGGCCTTGGCCGCGATAAATGGCCCCGGCACGATGAAGCCCGCATTGTTGACGATGACTTCCAGCGTGGTGACGGTTTCACCCACCTCATGGCGTGCCTTTTCAACCGATGCAGGGTCGGTGAGGTCGCAAACCACCGGCGTCACGGCGTCGCCGAAGCGGGCTTTGCAGCCCGCCAGACTTTCACCATTGATATCAAGCATCAAAACCCGATATCCTTGACCGATAAGGCGTTCGGTCAGAACTTGACCGATGCCCCCGGCTGCACCAGTCACTAACGCTGTCATGCGGCTGCTTGCCTTCTGCGTTGATCTGCTCAATTACGAACCTCCGAAACGTGGCTGCTTTTTTGACTTTGAGACCCATCGGCGGCTTTTCTGCTGTTGGCTGCAAGCGAATGGATGTTGGCATTCGGTCGACGGACGTCCGCGTAGAAATTGTCATCGAGATCAGGCCAGCCGAGCTTTAGCCGGAATTCGGTCATGAGACGTCTGAAGGTTTCCGTGTGGACGTAGTTGGTGTGGCGGGGCGAGTCGACATAGACCTTGCCGCCGCGCAAATCCGGGAAATGACCTGTCCGTTGCGCATCAAGCCACTGGCGACCAGTTCCCGTTTCTGTCGCGTGGATGTCGGCGATGATGAGCTGCGCCATGTCGTCGAAGCGACGGTACGCTGCGTCGGCGAATTCTGTAAAGCCAAGGACGTACAGGCCGCGCGTGTTGCGGTGGATCACATTGAGATACAGTTGAGGGCGGCCGCCTTTCCAATCGAACAGCGCAGGATTAAAGAACGGCATGCTGTACTCATAGCCCGTCGCAAGCAGAGCGAGGTCGATCTGTTCTTCCGAGCCGTCCTTGAACACGACGGAGTGCGTGCGAAACTCTGAAATATCGGGTCTTGCGTGCAGATCGCCGTGCTGGAGATAATGCAGGATCTGCGTGTTCATGATCGGGTGGCTGGCAAGTGCATCATGATCCGGTTTTGGAAGGCCAAGGCGCGTAAGGTCACCGTTCAGCATATCGAGCATCGCATTGGCATCTGTCGAAAGCGATATGCCCTTCGGTGGCAGCACATGGCCGTTCATCAGCACATCGGTCGGTATCCCGAAGAGGTGCTTTGGAACAAAGCGGTAACCGCGACGAACGCTGAAAAATGCCTTGTCAGCGAATTTTGCCGCGTCGCAGGCAATGTCCACGCCGGAGTTACCCGCGCCGACGACGAGTACACGCTTTCCGCGGAATTCATCGGGACGTCGATATGTTACCGAATGACGGACTTCTCCCTTGAAATTCTCCATTCCCGGAAATTTCGGCATGCTTGCATGCCAGGTGACACCGGGGCAGGCAATGACACCGGCATAGGTACGCACCTCACCTGTGGACAATGTTACTTTCCACTTTCCATCAACCGGTTCAGCCGAAGCTACTGCGGTATTGAAGGTGATGTGATCGTAGAGTCCGAAGGCGCGGGCAAATGAACGGATGTAGTCAAGAATTTGCCGGTATGAAGGATAATCCGGATAATGGTCCGGCATGGGAAAGCCGTAGAAATAGGATGTCCATTTCGATGAGATGAAGTGCGCGCTCTCGTAAATGGGGGTTCCGGGATTTTCTGGATCCCACAGGCCACCAACGTCGGAATATCTTTCAAAGCAGTCGAACGGAATGCCTTCCTTGACAAAGGCACGCGCCATAATGAGACCGGACGGACCTGCGCCGATGATGCAATAGTGGTTTTCATAGGCGACTTCGCTTGCCGTTCTTTCTTTGATGGGGCGATATTCTGCGCCAGCAATTTTTGCGTACTTATTTGGATGATGGTGTCTCAGCATGAACGCGTAAACCAGAGCGGCAGCACCTAAGGGAAGGAAGAGCCAAGGTAGACCGTTGACGAAAGCGTTGTCCGTACCTGTCAGGCTGCTATAACTTTTGACGACCAGTATCAGGCAGACGGTAAGGCCGACCGCTCCGATCAGCGGCATGATTCTGGTTATCAATAGCGAGCCGCTTCCCGTCCGCGTGAAGAACCCAAAGACTGCCAGCGATGATGCGATCTGCATCGCGATGATGCCGATCGTTCCAAGCCCTATCGTTGATGAGGCGATCCCGACATAGGGGGAAACACCATAGGCCCCGAGTCCCAGAACGATGATCAGTTGCAGCACGGTCATTACCATGCTGGCAACATGGGGCGAATGGAACTTTGGATGATAATGCGCCAGGATCGAAGGCAGGAGATGGTCGCTGGCAAGAGCGAAGAAGTAACGGCTTGCGGCATTATGAATGGCAAGGAAGCTTGCGAGCATACTGGCGACAAGAAGAACCCCGATCGCTGCGGTCAGACCTTCGCCACCATATGTTGTGGCCAGGGTAAAAACCATGTTGCCCGATTCTTGCTGGGCGAACTCCTGTATCGAAGCTGCGTTGATTGCACCGATTATGATCCAAATCGATGCAAGATAGAAAAGGGCGATTACTGCAAGAGAAATGAAGGTGGCCCGCGGGATCGACCGGCGTGGATTGGGCGTCTCTTCGCCATAAAGCGCAGTCGCTTCAAAACCAATGAAGCAGACAACTGCGAATGGGATGACGGCACCAATTCCCGGATTAAAGACATTCGCCGACGACCAGACGTCCAGTGTCAGCGCCGCCAATCCCTTGCGCGCAAGGACGAGAACGTCAAAGACGAGAAGCACGCCGAATTCGGCAATCATGAAATATTTGAGAACATTTGCCGACAGATCAATCGATCGGAACCCAAGAAATGCCACAAAGACAATCGCTGCAGCGGCACAGGTCATCCAGGGTATCTCGTGGCCGATTTCCTTCGTCAGCAACGAGGCGAAGTAACCGAAGGCAGCGGCAATGCCGATTGCATAAGTCATGTATGCAAAGCTGGCGGAGTAGGCAGCGACAATCCCTGCGGGACGTCCCAGACCCTGCCCAATCTGTGTGTAGAAAGCGCCCTTGCTGACGATTTGCTGGCTAAGTGCCGAGTAGCCAATGGAAAAGCAAAGTAATGTGAGCCCAACGAGCACGAATGCTGCTGGCATCGAAAGACCAGCGCTTGTCGTCAAGGCGAGGGGCGCGTTGCCAACCATCGCCGCGAGCGGGGCGGCGGCGGAGATGACGAGAATGATGACCCCGGCGGTTGATAGCGAATGCTTCTTCTTCGCGGCAGCCGGATAGGCTACCGCGTTGCGGTCTGTTATTTGCATAGTGCAGTTCCCCTAAAATGATCTGCATGTGTTATATATTATTAAATCGAGCATTGATCGGCTTTTGCAATATGTCAATACCGAGTATTGATCGATTTTTAAGAAATCATCTATGAGGAAGCCCATGGTAGAGAAGCGCAAAAAAGACGAACAAACTAAAAGCTGCATCACTCGTACGACAATGCGCAGCCAAGGGGTTCAGGCACGCAGCCGGGAAAGAGTTGATCTTCTGCTTTCCGTGGCGGCGACTTTGATCGCCGAGACAGGCATCGAAGGACTAAAAATGCGAGAGCTGGCTCGCCGCGCTTCGTTACCGATCGCCTCTGTCTATCATTACTTCCCATCTGTTAGTTCTGTTGTGAGGGCATTGGCCGTAGAACATCTCTCGGAGCTGCGGGGCTATGTCGTTGAAGCTATCTCCCAACTGCCTTCATCTTCGATGCGGGAAGACGAGCGACCGGCGATGGCCGCAGCGTTGGTAAGAGATATCGCGGACTTTCTGTTGCGTTCCCCGGTCTCGGCGATCATTTGGGACAGTCTGCGCGGAAATCCCGAGCTACGCGCCCTCGATATGCGGGATACAGAGGAAAATGCGATGCTTTTCCGGGATCTTATGGTTTGGGCGGTGCCGAACCTCCCGGAGGAACAGACCGATGCCACGTCTCTCGTTATTCTGGAGGCAATTCAGGGAAATCTCATCCGCATCATGCACTCGGAGCCGGAAGACAGAGAAATTCTGATCGCGACGCTCGAACGCGTTGTCGCTGCAGTGCTTCGCGGGTTGTAATAGACAACTCTTGGCATGCCGTTATTGACCATAAATTGCCAGCGATGAAACAGAGAATGTGCATTCCATTTTCAGCATGCTTTGGCTAATCTGTGGCAGAAAACTGCGCGGGATTGCGAGGGAATAAGTCTCTGAGGCCAACATGAGTACACTGGCAGAAAACGCACTCGATTCGGCAATCTCGACTTCCGCGCGCAAACCATCGATGCGTAAAAACGGCCAGCAGCGCCTGAAACTCCTGATTGAATCGACGGACGCCTTGTTGCACGAACATGATGTTGGCGACGTAAACCTGAACCGGATTGCTGAACGTGCAGGCGTGCCGATCGCATCGGTCTATCATTTTTTTCCGAGCAAGGATGCGGCACTCATTGAACTGGCTGACGTCTATTTCGGCATGATCCTGGATGCCGGTCGCCAGGCAATCAGCCCGCCCCCGCAGAGCTGGCAGGAACTGATCGCGTACAGGTTGCGCGATGTCATGCAATTTTACAATGACCATCCTGCAAGTATGAAGCTGTTTTTTGGCACGACAATCAATGCCGAAGTCCGGCGGCGGGATATGACCGGTATCGTTGTGATCGCTGAAGCCCGCGCCGAGATACTGGAGCGCTATTTTATCGTGCCGACCATACCGGATTGGATAGCCAGGCTATCGAACTCGGTGGCGCTGAATGACGGGATCTGGGCGCTTGCTTACAGTCGCGACGGCCGCATTACTGCCGGGGCGCTTGAAGAGGGCATCAGGGCGACAACAGCCTATCTGCGTTGTTTTCTGCCTGAATATCTACCGCCCAGATCGACAGGCGCCGGATCATAGGTCCAGAGTCATATCATCACTCTCGAAGCGCGATACACACGATACGATGTCGCAGCCGCGGTGCTTCTCGTCGTCGTCCAGCGCCTGATCGTTATGGATGAGTTTACCGCTGCCGGTGATGACCTTGATCCTGCATCGACCGCAAAATCCGACACGGCACATATAGGGTATTCTGTATCCGGCATCCTCCAGTCGCTCCAGAAGGCTCTGATCCTGCTCCACATCGATGATTTCCCCCGTCGAGCGAATGCGTACGGAGAAGGGCAAGCCGGAAAAATTTGCCTTGAAGCGCTCGAAATGAAAACAGGAGCGCGGCCACAAACCGGCATCGACTGCGCTGGAAAGAGCATCGATCAGCCGTGTGGGACCGCAGGCGTAAAGATGTGTGCCGACTGGTTGTCCCGACATCACCTGTGCCGGATCCAGACGCTGCCCGCCAGTGCTTTCATATAACCTGATCCGATCGGGATAGCGCGCCTGAAGATCTGTCACAAAGGCTGCCGACGCTGCGTGGCGGAAAGTATAGTGCAGCTCGAAAGGGGTTCCTTGCCGGGTGGCCTCCTGCGCCAGGGTCAGAAATGGCGTTATTCCAATGCCACCGGCTATGAAAACGTGCTTTCGCGCCCGCCGGTGCAGGCCGAAAAGGTTGAGAGGGTGGCTGATCGAAACCCTGTGCCCAACCTTCAGTTGCTCATGGACGAATTTCGATCCGCCCCTGCCATATGGCTGTAGCTGTACGGCAATTCTGTACTGGTTTGCCTCTTCCGCCGTATCGATCAGCGTATAGGAATTGCGCCGTACGAGGCTGCCATCCTGCAAATGAAGCGTGATATGGGCACCGGGAGAAAAACGGGGCAACGGCTGTTCGCCCGTACCATCCAGAGAAACGACTTTGATCCCCCCGGCAACCTGTGAAATATTCGACACAATTGCCTGAAGCAGGCTGCCATCCATTTTCAAACGAGCTCCGCCTGACTTGCTTCTGCGAATATCGGATCACCTGGGCTTATGAACACACCCTGATACGCGCCAAACGAAATCGAATAATGATTTCGAACGAGAAGATCGATACCGCAATTCTCACACCGGATGGTTCGTCGCGTGGTGTTCGCATGGATGCGTTTGCAATAGGCGCATTGCACGTCCCATTCGTTCGGGCCCGCCACCTGCGTGAAAAGATTCTCTTTCGGGAAATCGCTTTCCAGTGCAACGCGCCGGATACGGGACAGGAACGCCTCGGTGCCGCACGCATAAAGCGCGGTTGCCATATTGGCCTTTTCGAGGCGTTGCGCCAGCCCGGCAGATACAAGGTCTTCCGCCAGTTCGGTTATGTCCTGATCGAACGGACCTTCGGTCGAAAGTCGCTCTTTTATGCGGAGCCGGAAGGCGAAGTGACGTCGATTTTTCCGCGCAATCCAGCCCGCTTCTGCAAGAAAGATACGATTGCCTGTGTACCGTGTCCGTCGTGCACCAGAAGGTGTTGCGCCACCGGTTGCCATACAAGCAATGTATGCCCGGGTTTCGTCGAACTGAAGATTCGATCCGAGAGCGCCCGGGAGTATGACATATCAAAACACCGCGTTCAGGTCGGGGCTGCGCCCGGGTGTGGTCGGGGTGCCGTCATCGAACTGCGAGAGCCACTCGACAATCTCCTCGCGGGCGATCATCGATTTCGTTCGATCCAGGCTAGGGTCCAGATCTCGAAGAACCCGATGCAATCGACGGCCCCATTTGGGGACGCGCGCGATGTCGCGGATGGACAGCATGTAGTTTCGCAGGACAAAGATGATGGCATTGGACGCCGGCAAGCGGTGCAACTGCTGGAACTCGACGCGGAAAAAGACATTGTCCGCGACGTTTTCTGTCGTAATCTTCGGCAGGCCCGGATTCCAGCGATAGCGGGATTCCATGGCGAGATCCATGCGGGGCGTCACGGTGACGAACCAGTTCACGCGCCTTTGCGGGGCATCGGCACCCAGATTGAGCGTCATGCGCAAGGCGCGTTCAACGATGCGTCTCTCCCGCTCTCCGCGTAACGGGCCATGGATTCCGCGCCAGTCCATGCCAAAAATAAAATCAAATGACCAGCCGCCACCTTCCGTCACGATCCCGGCATCCAGCCACAGCGTTTCCTCGCGTTGATCGAGGAGCATGAAGTCGCCTTGGACCTGTCGCGTGATGTATTCGAAGGGCTCGCAAGGGAGTGACTGACGGTCTGCGATGGCAAAAACATGGTCGATATGCAGTGGCCGGTTGATCCATCGGCACTCCGTGCCAACTTTGCGGAATTCGAAGTTTTCTGGAAAATCCCGTGCCAGATTTTCCATGATGTAGATTGTCGCCTCCCATTGCGCATCCATCATATGAGGCTTCGACTGATAGCGCCCGGGATCTTTCTCGAGAATAGCAGCTCTGTTTGCCACGCTCGCCAGATAGTGCTCGTCCATGTCGAAAACTGTGCGAAGTGCGGCGGTAGCCCCGGTTCTGTCGTGGGGTTCTACGTTAACGGAGGGAATATACTCATCTCTTTCAAAGGGAAAGGAAAGCGCAGGATCGCTTGTTGCGAGTTTTTAAAGTCCATGCGGCCCGCGAAGACATTTGCATATTCTTCAATGAAACGCCGCTGCGAAAGCAACCCCAGTTCTGGGGGGCGGGCAGTGTCGTCATCTTCAAGGTATGAAGCCGTTTTTGTAACCACTGAACCCTCTCCGGCTGAAATCTCACGTAAAACCGGGCGGCCAACGCGCGTTGCCTTATCGAGGATATATTAGCCGAATTTATTCGACTATCAATCGTCTTTCTTAAAATGGAAATCGCGTGCGTTGAATTAACTCTATCGGGATATTTGTAGTATTCCGTGGAGTACTCATGCAGGTCGGGGCGCCAATGCTGCGCGACACTAGTCAATCTGATTCGATTAATATTTGGGCATCGTGTAAGCAAAAAGGGCGCAGAAACGTGAATATCACGTCAGCGCCGCTCTTTTGCGGATGCGGGACCATAGGTTCCGGTCAGCGATTCCGCTGCCGATGAACGGGCATCGATCCTTGTGAACCATTCGAGCAGTTTCTTTTGATCGGGATCTATCGGAAGACCAGCCCGTCGAGCGGCAAAATCAATGAAACAATAGAGTACGATATCGGCGAGGCTGAAATCGTTTCCTGCAATATAATCCTTCCCGGCAAGCTGCGTATCGAACCAGGCCGCTGCCTTGGACGCGATTGCTTTCATGTCCTCGGCTGCTTGGGGAACGCAATGAACACGCTCCTTGAAAACGCTTAGTCCGGGGCCATAACGGAACGCGGCAGTTATCGGCTGATTGAATGCCAGATCAGCCCGGCGTGTCCACATTCTGACTGTCGCCTTGTTTTCCGGTGTCGCACCGATCAGGAACGGCGCGGGTGATGTTTCATCGAGATACTCGCATATGGCCAGTGATTCCGCGATGACCTGTCCCGATGGCAACTCCAGCGCGGGAAGCTGGCCGGCCGGGTTGATCTCGAGAAATGGAGCCTGCCTGTTTTCGCCTGCAACCAGATCGATCCAGTGTTCATGCAGATGGATACCTCGCTCGGCGGCGAACATGCGGACGACGCGCGGATTTGGTCCAACGGAAGTATAGAGTTTCATTATGGTCTCCCATAACGGCGTGCCGTCAGGCTCAAGAGCGCCGGCTTTCCGAGATTGACCAGTTGATGGCATTCTGCACCAGCCGCCGGTAATTTCCGTTGGCCTGCGTTTCCGGGAAATGGCCGGGCTGTATGTAAGCCACGGCGCTGTTACCGCTTCGCTTCGTCCAAGCCACGACACTGCTGCCGGTTGGTCTCTGCCATCCCCTGTTGGACCAGCGTTCGCCGGTCATGGCAAGTTTCAGTGAAAACAAGTTGCGATCGCTACAGTCCACATCCGAGCGGGCGACCGGGGTGATACTGTCTTCGAAGACCTCCATGAGATAGGCCTCATCGATCAGCGTGAATCGATCGGGAAGCCCCTCAAACAGCGGGTGGGATGCGTTGTCGGCCGTGATCGTCATGGAGATATCCGCACGCGTCCCACCATCCATCACGGCTTGACCACGCACCTCGCCCGGAAAATGCAGCAGGATGCCGCCGAGAGCCTCGGCATATTCTGGCCAGGACGTCCAGGCGGCAATCGCGTGGTGGAGGGCAACGATAGGCATTCCCGATTTAAGCAATCCCCTGAAACCCTCCTGGAAAATCCGGGAGGGCGCCACTTCATATCCCGGTCCCGTCCAGGGATTCCCTCCGGGCATATCGTAAAGCACGACGGCATCGACGTCGCACATGGCCTGCGGATTGAGGACGCGTTCGGCGACGGGATGCTCGATGAGAAAACATTCCATCCCTTGAAAACTCTCGAACATCGCCATGAGCGCCGTGCGGTCATAGGTGTGACCGTTGCCGATCACTGCGATACGAGGCCGAACCTTGTAATCCAGAAAGCCCATCGTTCTCCTCCCAACCGGCTTTATTCGTAATCGATAGCAAAGCTTATCGTTGGGTCATAATGTGCGTCCCAATAGCCTTTCCAGAGTGCCTTGCTGACCGGTCCGACTTCACCGTTACCGACTGGCTGCCCGTCAAGCAGCGTGACGGGCATGACGCCGCCTGCGGTTGTGACGAAGAGGATTTCGTCGCAGTGATAGGCGAGCTCCACCGGTATATCGTCGAGGACATAGGGGTAGCCCAGCTTTTCCGCGACGGCCAGAACCGACTTGCGGGTGACCCCCTCCAGCACGCCTTTTTTCGGAGTGTACAGTTTGCCATCCTTGACCAGTATGACGTTGAAACCAGATCCCTCGGTCAGGTTTGCGTCCCCGTCGGTGAGGATCGGATACATGGCGCCGCGGTCGCGGGCTTCCATCAGACCACGGGTGAAATCGCCCCATTGCAGGTTCTTCACGGTCGGGTCGATTGCCCCCGGCGGCACGCGGCGAACGGTGCGGGTGATGACCGCAGTGCCACCCTTCTTCTGTGTCTGCTCGTCCATGACCCACATGTAGGGCATGACCATGAGATAACAGAAGTTTTCGCACTCTTCCGGGGCGTACTGCCTGATGAAGCGGAGGCCACGGGTGACGATCATCATCACATAGGCGTCGCGGATGCCGCTTTTCGCCACCATTTCTGTGAGACGGTCCCGTATTTCCTGCCGCCCAAGCGGGCTTTTCAGGCGAAGTTGTTCGCAGCTTTTTTCGAAACGATCCAGATGCTCGTCGAGCCTGAAGAACCTGCCGTCCCAGACTGCGGGAACGTCGTAGGTGAGATCCGAATGCAGAAAGCCTTGATCCAGGATCGGGATGCGTGCTTGCGCGAGGGGGACATATTCACCCTCGATATAAACGATGCCTTTGGCAAAAGGGTTTTCGCTGGCCGCAAGCTCGGTCAGGCGGTTGTGGTATCCGGCAAAGATATGGTCGGTGTAGGACATGTGGAGAATTCCCTGAAACTGATCGTGGTTCATCAATGCTGTCCGCCGCCTGACGATGGTGGCGGGAAGTCCTCAGGCGGCTTCGACACCGGCTGAAACAATATCGGCAAATGCGCGCTCGGCCGCCTCGAGCGCGCGGTCTATGTCATCGGGCCTATGCGCGGCGCACAGGAACATGTTGTGTTTGGGGTGCAGGTAGATCCCGTGTCTCAGCGCCGCTGCGCAGAAGGCATTACCGATCCTCAGATCCTGATCGCCGTCGAACAGCACCATCGTCATCTGCACCGGGCCTGTTTGCCGCAAGCGGAAGCCGTGGCGATTTGCAATTCCGTCAAGACCGGTGCGCAGCCGTTCTCCCATCGCTTCCGTGTGCGCCAGCGCATCCGTGTCGCGAAGAATGTGGATGGTGCGGATTGCCGCTGCCATGGATGCCGCTCCGTACCAGAAGGAGCCGGTCACGAACACCTTTCCAGCTCCTTCCCTGAACCTTTCCGCCCCCGCCACGGCTGCCAATGGCCAGCCATTGGCAATCGACTTTGAATAGGCGGCGAGATCAGGTTTGACCCCGTAGCGCGCCCAGCTTCCTCTTGCATCAAGGCGGAAACCGGCTCGCACGTCGTCGAGGATAAGGGCAGCGCCTGTCCGGTTACAGATCGCTCGCGCATGTTCAAGAAATGCCTGGTCCGGCATTTCCTGGTCCTTGCCCACATCGTGACGGAATGCTGTTAGCAGGATACCTGCCAGATCGTCTCCTGCTGCCTGGACAGCGGTATCGAGGCTCGCGGCATCATTGAAATCGAAGATGATGATGTGGGCCCGGTCCTCCGCGGTGACGCCGATGAGGGAAGGCGAACACCATGGTACAGCACCATGATAGGCGCCGCGCGCAACAAGGATCTTGCGACGTCCCGTGGCCGCGCGTGCAATGGTAACACAGGCCGTTGTGGCATCTGTTCCGTTTTTCTGAAAAAGCGCCCAATCGGCATGGTCAATCGTATCGACGAGCAGTTCGGCGAGTTCGACCATGGTCTCCGTTGGACCGTTACCGATATCGCCCTTTTCGATTTGCGCGAATGCCGCCGCATCCACTTGCGGATGGCGATAGCCGAGAACGTTCGGTCCCCACGCGCACATAAAGTCGATGTATTCGTTGCCGTCGGCGTCCCAGACCCGGCATCCCTCGGAACGGGAAAAGAACTGGGGATATCCCGGTCCGATCGCACGCGTTGCCATATGTCCCCAGACCCCGTTCGGGACAACACGGGCAGCACGTGTCAGGAGTTCCGTATCCCGGCTGTTCAGCAGTTTATTTGTCATCTTCCGATCCTTTCGTTGCGGGAGGAGCACTTCTGCCCCTCCCGTGCGTTCGATCAGTTTGAAATTTCCGCCAGCGGCAGATTGCAGCAGGCGCTGTAACGAACACCCTTGATGGTCGGGCTGTGGGCGAGGATCAGGTCGGGGCTGACCATCGGGACGATGATGCGATCCTTGGCCATCAGGTCGCCTGCCTGGAACCAGAGCTTGTTTGCGTCCTCCGCTGTCGGTGCGGACAATGCCTTCTTCGCCAGTTCGCCTGTCTTGGCATTGATGATCGACGGATCGGTGACGCCGCCAGCGCGCTTTGCCCAGACGGAGCCTTCGGACAGGCCAAATACGTCGACATATTGCGACGTACCGAAAAAGTCCGGAGCGAAGAAGACGGCCGTCAGCGGAATATGATCGCCGTTGGCAGCTTCACGCCAGTTCGCGAACGGCACCGGCGAAAGCTCGACCTTGATGCCGACCTTGGACAGATTCTGCTGGATCTTTTGCATCATCAACGAGAAATCGACGCCATAAACGTTCATGTCGGGATAGATCGACTTCAGTGTGAAGCCGTCGGCGGCTCCCGCCTTGGCAAGGATTTCTTTCGCACGATCCGGGTTATAGACTGGAATTTCATGCCCATCTCCACCGGGGAAACCCAGCGGAATCGGGGTCGCAATCGGGCGTCCGGCCCCGCCAAGGACGAAATCGATCAAAGAGGTGCGATCGATAGCAATCGAAATCGCTTCGCGAACCTCTGGCGTCAGCTTGACCGTATTGGCTTTGGCGCCGGGCGACAGGGCGATGTACACGAAATTGTAGGACGGAACTTTTTCGACCGTGACGTTGCTGCCCTCCAGCGTCTTGGCGGTTTCCGGGTCGATCTGCATGGCGATGTCGGCAGATCCGGATTGCAGCATCTGCGCCTGAGCGACTGCGTCCTTGACCTGGCGGAACACGACTTCGGGCACCGCAGGTGCCTTGCGCCAGTAACTGTCATTACGCTTTAGCCGTAGCTCGGCATTCGGCTCATACGACGCAAGGACAAAGGGGCCGCTGCCGGCGGAGTTGGTCAGAAACCAGTTTTCCGATTTGTCCTTGTCTGCTGCTGTGGCATCCGCAAGTGCGCCATTGGCAATGGCCACGTCGCTGTTGATGACCCCAAGGAAACCGGCGGCGGCCTGATTGAGGAATTCGGAGTTCGATACCGAAAGCTTGACGATGACCGTATGGGCATCCGGCGTATCGATCGATGAAATCGGTTCGGCAAGGAACGCTCCGTTGCCCTTGATGTTTTTCAGTCGCTCGAACGACCATTTCACGTCCTTGGCCTCGACAGGCGAGCCGTCCGAGAATTTTGCGCTTGGATCGAGCTGGAAGGTGAACTGGGTCTGGTCCTTGTTTGTCTCCCAGCTCGTGGCCAGAAGAGGCTGAAGCTTGTTGTCCTTGTCGAGCGTCACGAGCTGCTCGTAGACGGACGTGTTGTAGATCTGGCACGTATCGCACCAGGCTCGTGCCGGGTCGAGGGAGTTTACGTCCATGTCGCGTGCGATCACCAGCGCGCGTTCAGCCGCAGAGGCCGTTGAAACCGGTCCAGCGAGCGCCGTCGACGCAAGGGCGATGGAGAAGAATGCAATTCTTGAAGTCGAAAGCAGTCTTGTCATGTGTAGGTCTCCAGTTTGTCGGGCTGCGGGAGCCCTGTTCCCGTTAATTTTCCGCTATTTTATGCAAGGCGTCGCGTATGTCGGCGGACGTGGCGAGAGCTGCGCGATTCAGAACCGCCGAAACCGTGGGAGCAGCAAGCCCCCCCGTCACGCGCAGAATTTCGTGGTCAAGAAAGTCGAAGAAGCGCTCTTGGATCTCTGCAGTCCAGATTGCACCCATGGACAGGCTGCGCGCCGTTTGCTCGGCGATCACCACGCGGCCGGTCTTGGCGATCGAGGTGCCGATCAGTTCCCAGTCCATACCGTGATGGTCGATATTCCGCAGATCTATGATCTCTGCATCTATACCGCTTTCCTCGGCGGCTTTGACTGTGTTCTGAACCATCACCGATGTCGCAAGTACAGTACACTGCATTCCCGAACGAACAATGTTGGCGGCGCCGAAAGGAATATGGAATTCACGGTCGCCCGCCGGCACTTCGAACTCCCTCTGGTACAGCTCGGTATGTTCGATCACGACGACGGGATCGTTGCATTCCAGTGCCGAGTTCATGAGGCCGATGTAGTCGAAGGCATTGGACGGCGTGACGATACGCCAGCCCGGAAACATCGCAAAAAGCGCTGACGGGTCGCCGGAATGCTGTGAACCATATCCGGTATGGGGGGAAACCCGAACACGCATGACCAGCGGCACCGGAAAGCCGTCACCGAACATGTGACGGACCTTGCCGACACCATTGGCGATCTGGTCGGCGGCCGTGAAGCAGAAATCCCCGAACATGACCTCGACAATGGGGCGCAACCCGTTCAGCGCCGCACCCAGCGCCACACCGGTGAAGCCGTTTTCTGCAATCGGCATCGGAAGCACGCGATCGGGCCAACGCTCCAGAACGCCCTTGGTGAATCCGCTGACACCCCCGCGCATCTGGTGCACATCCTCACCCATGACGATGATGCGTGGATCGCGGGCCATGGCTGCCGCCAGGGTTTCCGAAGCGGCGGTCACGAATTTCACTTTTTCAACGGGACCCGCCCGCATCGCGTCATGATCCAGCATCCGCTTGCCGGCAAGCTCGGACAGATCCCCCAGCATGCCCTGATCGCGGGTTGCCGGATCAGGCCACAGACTGTCCGGTATGCGCAATGCGTTGCCGCCCGGAACGGGCTCCGTCAGACGCGCGGCTGCCGCACCGACACGATCGGTGACGAGCGCGTCGATGCGCGCCAGTTCCTCGCTGGACAACAGGCCAAGCGCGCTCAGGCGCGCTTCGGCAAGTGCCACCGGATCCCGCTCGCGCCAGATGGCTTCCTCTTCCTTGCTCCGGTAGCCAAAATCGCTTCCGTTCCGGCCGCCAGACTGATGGAAATGGCGGTAACAGAGCGCTTCGACGACAACCGGCCCGCCTGTTTCGCGAATGATGCGACGTGCCTCGACCATGGCGCGATGAACGGCGACGACATCCATGCCGTCACATTCGATGGAGGCGATACCGAGCATGGCGCCGCGTGAGGACAGGCGCGTCTCGCGGGTAACTTCGGAAATGCGGGTGGAAACGCCGTAAAGATTGTTTTCGATGAAGAAGATCACCGGGAGAGATTGCGCCGCCGCGATGTTCATTGCTTCGTAGCTTGCGCCGTTCTGCGTCGCGCCGTCACCGAAGAAGGCGACTGAAATCTGATCGCGGCCGAGCACTTTGTCGGCAAGCGCATAACCTGCGGCGTGCGGCGGGTTTCCGCCGACGATCGCCGACGTGCCAACGACGCCCGCATCCGCAAAGCGCATGTGCATGGAGCCGCCGCGCCCGCCGCAATATCCAGGTGTCAGTCCCATGATCTCGGCCATGAAACGATAGATTGCATCGTCCATTTCCGGCGTGAATGCATCCTCGCGGATGTCGAAGCCCTGCGGAACCGCAGGGTTAAGAAGCTTCAGCAGAACCTGATGATGTGCCCGGTGCGTACCATTTATCTTGTCTCCCGTCACAAGCGCCGACATGGCGCCGACCGCACCCGCTTCCTGGCCGATACTGGAATGGGCAGGGCCGTGAATCAGTCCTGCCTTCTCCAGATCGAGGAGCTTTTCCTCGAACCGCCGGACAAGAAGCATCTGTCCGTACCAGTGGATCAGGTTTTGCGCTTCTTCCTCGCGCCAATCCGTCTCGTCCAGTTCGATCCGGAACCATGGCGCGGAAGGATTAAGGGGTGTCTGGCTTACCATCTTGTCCTCAGTGTTCCCGCGGATTTGAGAGGGCGTATACCGTCTGTATCCGTTTATGGAAATAAATTCCGTTTTTGTATCTTCAGACTAAGCCGGGCTCGCCATTGTATGCAACAGAAATTTTCATCTCGCTGATTTTCTCGCAGGAAACGTCCGGTTTCAGCAGCTTATTCAGGTGGTCAAGATGGCGTATTCTCTACTTAGTAAATTGAAAAATATACGTTATTTTTAAAATGTCTTTCTGGGTGTGTTTTTGGCAATTCGCGCGCCAGCCCAGCGCCATCAACTTGAAGAATATGATCGTTACAGAAAAAATACGCACCCGGACACGGAGACGGTTTGTTCGTTCGATCTGGCCGTCTGTGGTTTTTCCCGTTTGCCGACGATGCCTGTCATTCGGCTTGTTCGACAAAAAGCCCTGAGAACGGATTTTTCATTTATGGAAATAAATTCCGTTTTTTTGTTGAACCGCACGCTAAGCTGTGCGAGCTTTTAGGCCAACGGATATTGCGAAGACCTCGGAAAGGACACGAATGCGATGATTAGGGACCGTGATTTGCTGGATGCGCTGAAGGAAACGGTGCATCGGTTCGTCTGCGAGCGTCTGATGCCTGCCGAGGCCCGGGTTGAAGAAGAAAACGCCATTCCGGCCGACCTCGTGGATGAAATGCGTCAACTTGGGCTTTTCGGCATGTCCATACCGGAAGATTTCGGCGGTCTCGGCCTGACGATGGAAGAGGAGGTCATTATCGCCTTCGAACTCGGATATACGTCGCCTGCCTTCCGTTCGGTCATTGGAACGAACAATGGCATTGGCTGCCAGGGCATCATCGTTGATGGTACCGCAGAGCAGAAGCGCTACTGGTTGCCGCGCATGGCGACAGGCGAGGTTATCGGTTCGTTTGCCTTGACGGAGCCGGATGTCGGGTCGGATGCGGGTTCTGTGCGGACGACGGCGGTGCGCGACGGCGATCATTACATTCTGAACGGTACGAAGCGTTATATAACCAATGCGCCGGTCGCCGACGTCTTTACCGTCATGGCACGCACCGGCGGACCGGGACCGGCCGGCGTCACGGCCTTCCTCGTGCCGCGTGACAGTTCCGGTCTTGGTTTTGGCGCGATCGACAAGAAGATGGGCCAGCGCGGCACGCGAACGTGCGATGTCATCTTTGACAACTGCCGGGTGTCTGCGGACTCGGTCATTGGCGGCGTCGAGGGGCAGGGGTTCAAGACGGCGATGAAGGTGCTCAACCGGGGGCGCCTGCATATCTCCGCCGTGTGTGTGGGAGCCGCGCAGCGTCTTTGCGACGAGTCAGTCAATTTTTCCCGCAACCGCGTCCAGTTCGGCAAGCCCATTTCCGAACATCAGCTTATTCAGGCAATGCTGGCGGACAGCGCGACCGAGACCTTTGCCGGGCGGTCGATGGTACTGGAAGCTGCGAGGCGTTTCGACGAGGGCGAGCGGATTATTCAGGAGGCCGCGAGCTGCAAGCTGTTCTGCTCCGAAATGGTGGGCCGCGTCGCCGACCGCGCCGTCCAGATTCACGGTGGAGCAGGCTATATGCAGGAGTATCCCGTTGAACACTTCTACCGCGACGTGAGGCTGTTCAGGCTCTATGAGGGCACGTCGCAGATTCAGCAGATCATCATCGCACGGGAAATGATGAACGCGTGAGGCGAGCCATGCAACGGGAACTGGGTATCATCGCAGACGATTTCACCGGTGCCCTGATGGTCGCCTGTTATCTGGAAAGTGCAGGCATAAACTGTCCAGTGATGTTCGGCCCACATGCCGCCGTGCCGCCTGCCGCAATCGTCGTGGCCGGAACACGGACGCGGACGGTGCCGGTCATCGAGGCAATTTCGGAATTGCAAAACATGGCTGGCGCGCTCGAACGTGCCGGTTGCCGACAACTCGCATACAAGGCGTGCGCGACATTCGATTCGACGGCGGATGGCAATATCGGCCCCGCCGCCGATTTTCTTTCCGATCGTGCGGGCGGGCTGCCTGTTGTCATGAGTGCCGGTTTTCCCAGTCTCGGCACGACGGTTCATCAAGGTTATCTCTTCTATCGAGGTCGGCTGGTTTCGGAATCGATCAAGCGATTCGACCCGTTGACGCCGATGGAAGATCCGGATCTGGCCCGCTTCATCGGCCGGCAGACCCCGCACCGTGTCGCCTTGATCAATCACACGACGCTGCAAAAAGGAGCCGATGCCGTTTGTGCGGCGATGGAGGCTCTGCAAGCCGAAGGTGCGCGCCATGTGCTGATGGATGCGAGTGATGATGGCGACGTCGATATCACGGCTCAGGCCGCATCCCGGTTGTCCTGCGTGGTTGCAGCCAGCGATCCCCTTGTGATTGCCTATGCGAAAAAATTGGCAATGGGAGGCGACTTCGGTTTCCGATCACCACCGCGTCATGCTGACGGGCCTGCCGCCGTACTTATCGGAAGCGTCGGTCCTGTGGCCCTCGAACAACTTGCGGCCTTCGGTGCAATTCATCCTGTTTTAACGCTCGATGTTCTTGATCCTCGCAACGACGAAGCCTTGGTCGGCGATGCGCTGGACTGGGCGGCAAGCCGGATCGGAACTGCGCCATTTGCCGTATCGACGGCGGCCAACCCCGACGAGGTCGAACGTGTTCAGTCAGCGCTTGGGCCGCTCGGTGCGGCGCGACGCGCTGAAACGCTTTTGGGCACGATAGCAAAGGGTCTGTGTGATCGCGGCATTCGCCGCTTTGTCGTTGCCGGTGGAGAAACCTCGGGTGCTGTTGTGAGGGCACTGGGTATCGATCTTGTGAGGGCGCTGCCTGAGGGGCCAATGGGCACGGGATTTTGCGTCGTTGAGGAACCGGTGCCGCTTTCGCTCTATCTCAAGCCCGGTAAACTTGGAGCGCCGGATATTTTACTGCGTGCACTCGCAGCCATGGATAGCAAGCCTTAGGAGCGTACAATGGATGATTCAAAAGGTCAGAAAGAGGCATTGATCGCGGCGAGCCGCAAATCAGTGGCGCTCGGACTGAATAGCGGCACGGTCGGAAATTTCAGCTTGCGGCACGGCACAGGCATGCTGATTACGCCAACGGGTATACCCCCCGAAGAACTCACCGTCGAACAGATCGTCGAAATGAGCTTCGATGGCACCTGGCAGGGACGATGGCGCCCCTCCTCGGAATGGGCGATACACGCGCGCGTCTATGAAACGACGGTGGCGGGCGCAGTTGTTCATGCGCATCCGGATCATTGTGTGGCACTGGCAGCCTTGCGCCGGTCGATCCCGCCATTTCATTACATGGTCGCGGGTTTTGGCGGCGACGAAATTCCCTGCGCGGATTATGCCTGTTTCGGCAGCCCCGAACTCTCGGAAACCATTGTTCGCGCGCTCGGGCGGACCTATTCCGCCTGTCTGATGGCCAACCACGGCATCGTGACGATCGGTGACGATCTTGCATCGGCGCTGAACCGGGCAGCAAAACTCGAAACGCTTGCGCGTCAGTACGTTTTGGCGAAAGCGGCGGGAGAACCTGTCCTGCTGACGCAAGACGAGATGACACACGTGCATGCCCGCTATCGCGGCTACGGTCAGCAGCCGCGCAGTTAGGCGGCTAAATCCCTCTTCGGATATCCTCCAGTATTGCCGCAGCCAACTCCGGCTGTTCCAGATGCGGCATGTGTCCGCAATGGTCGAGCGCATGCAATGCCACGTTGCCTGGAAGACCGTGGGTGTAAGAGAAGGGCAGAATGCGGTCCTGTCTGCCGAAGACGACGCGAACGAGGGATTTCAGCCGCGTCAGGTCGCTACGGATGGAGACGCTCTGGGTTCCGTCCGGGAAAAACTGCTGCGAAAGCTGTCGCATCGCCGTCGTAAGCCCCTCGTCCCGCCGCTGCTCGACGACGGCTTGCAGGAAACCATCGGAAATGGTGGCAGGATCGTATGCGAGAAGCTCGAGCCAGGGGCGGAGGCTGCTGGCGCTGTTTGCACGCAGCAGTCCGTCGAGGAAGGATGCGTTGATTTCCGGGCCGAGACCGGCCGGCGCAAAGAGACACAGGCCGCGAATATCAAGCATTCCGCGTGCCGCAAGCCGGGTGGCAAGCGCGCCGCCGAAGGAATGACCGACGAGAATGAGCGGCTCGATACCTTCCCCCGCCAGCACCGTCTCAACCTGAGCGGCCATCCTATCCAGATCCTGTGGAACTTCGCGCGACGATTTGCCGTGAGCGGGTAGATCGACAGCGAGCACGGGCCAATCATGTCGCAAGCCTGCCAGCATGCCCCGCCAGTTGTTGAGATCTGCGCCGAAGCCATGCAACAGGACAAAGGGGATGCCGGTGCCGCGTCGAAGCCATGTGGTGTGAAGCCGGGTTGTCTCGGTCGTGGGGCTTGGCGCGGACGCCATATTTTTTGCTTCGTTGACGGGCGTTGGGGAGGCCAACGGCACGGATGAGTTCGCGGGCACGAGTTTTTCTAGCACATCTTTTTTCTGGACCCGGCCGCGCGGACCGGTACCTGGGACGCCTTCGAGCGAAACACCGTTCTCTCGCGCAATTCGTCGCGCGAGCGGTGTGGGATTTGGCCCTTTCCGTAATGCTTCGGGTGCGCGTGCCGGTGCGGCGGCGGGTCTCGTCGGAGCTGGAAAGGACAGGGAGGCTGCGACCTCGGACGATACCGCGACCTCTCCGGTGGCAAAGATGCGGGCGACCCCTGCGCCTACCTCAACCTCGATGTCATGCTTGACCATGTCGCCAATCACACCCGACGCCGGTGATTCCACCTCGACGGCGGCCTTGTCATTATCGATTTCGAACAGGACCTGGCCTTCGTTGACGGTATCGCCGTCTGCGACGAGCCATCGTGAGATGCGCCCGTTTGTCATTTCCAGGCTGACTTTTGGGTAGATGACGTTGATCGGCATGGCGGGTCCTTTGAGCGCTGATATTTATTCCGCGGACGTGTTCCAGGTGTGTGGGACGTCCTTCGTCGGAGATGGGTCGGCTTTTCCTTGAAGCCTCGCACGCAGCCGTTCCGTCAGTCTGGCCAATTGTGGGCCGACCGTCTCGCAGCACATATCTCTCGGCAGGATATCAACGATACCGCCGCAGGTGATAGACACGAGCGGCGATCCGTCCGTGGGGCGGAAGGCAGCCCCGACGGCATTGATATAGCTGTGCCATGTGCCAAACACGCTTACGAAGCCAAACTTCGCATAGCTTTCCAGCGCGCCGTCCACCAAACCTTGAAGCTTGGCAGCTTTCTCCGGTTCTGCTTTCAGCAACTCATCGACGACGGAGGCGCGGATATCCGGTTTCATTTCGGCCAGATAGGCAAGTCCCATGGCCGTTCTGTAGATCGGCAGCCGCGAGCCGACATTCAGCCGCAGGGACACGGGGCTCATTGATCTGCAATTGGCCAGATAGACCATTTCCAGCCCGTCTCGGGTGCCAAGCGCTACGGCGGCACCGGTTTCATCCGCCAGTTCCTGCATGAGGGGGCGTGCCATGTGAATGACCGGGCTTGAGCTTAAGGCAGAATAACCGAGCGAAACCGTTGCCGGGCCAATGCTGTAGCGGCCCAGCATCTCATCGTAGTGCAGGTAGCCGAGACCGACGAGCGTGTAGGTCAGCCGTGAAACAGTCGCCTTCGGCAGGCCGGTCCTGTCGATGAGATCCTGGTTGCCCAACGTCGCATCGTCCGCTGTGAAAGCGCGCAGGATTTCCAGACCGCGCGTCAGCGAAGCCGCTGAATTTCCGACATCCGCTCCATCGCTGCCATCGGTCGGTTTCGTTCTTTTACGCATCACAGTTCCTTTCTTTCCTGCGTCTACGAATACCGCGCCGGATGCTGAGATTGCAACCCGATCTGCAATAAATGGAATATAATTTCATTTATGTTGACGTCGGCCACGACTGTTGTCAATATCGAGTCATCATGCGTAGCCGTTCCAATGCGGGGACGAGAGGACAAAACGCCCAGAATGTAGGTATTTGACCGTGACACGATATATATTGCGACGTCTGATCGCGATGCCGTTTCTGGTACTTGGCATCGTAACTCTTGCATTTCTTCTGACGACGGTGACCAAGGGTGATCCGCTCGCGTCCATCGTCTCGGATCGTCAGATGAACGACCCGGTCGCCGTTGCTGCGGCAAAGGCGCGCTGGGGCCTCGATCGCAGCCTGCCGGAACGGTATGTCATCTATGTCGGCAATCTTCTCACCGGCGACATGGGTACGTCGTTCATTACCCGCCGGCCGGTCGCTCAGGACGTGCTGTTCCGACTGCCCGCGACGATGGAACTGGTGATCGCCGCAATGGTCATCGGTTCAACGATCGGCATCACGCTTGGCGTTCTCGCCGCCTATTTCCGCAATACGCTTGTCGACCATGCCGCCCGCTTCTTCGCCTTGTTCGGCTCGTCGATACCGGTGTTCTGGCTTGGGTTGGCGCTTCTTTACGTCTTTTCCGTCAAATGGGGCGTCCTGCCCGGTCCCGGCCGCGTCGATGCGCGTGCAAGTCTTCCTCCGTCCGTCACCGGCTTCATCACAATCGATGCCCTTCTTTCCGGCAATATCAGACTGTTCATCGATGCGGTCTGGCATCTGATCCTGCCGGCATTTGTTCTCGGCTGGGCCGTAGCGGGCACCATATCGCGTCTCGTGCGGGCAAATATGCTAGAAGTTCTCGACCGCGAATTCATCCTGACCGCCCGAGCAAAAGGGGCAGGGGAATTACGTGTCGTCGTTCGTCACGCCTTGCGAAACACCCTTGTCCCGACGCTGACGGTCATAGGTTACTCCTTTGCCTATCTGCTCACCGGGGCAATTTTGACCGAGACGATCTTTTCGTGGCCGGGAATGGGATCCTATGCGGTTGAGGCCGCACGCGGTCTCGATTTTCCCGCCATCATTGGCGTGACAATCGTCGGCGGCGTTATTTTTCTCGTCACCAACCTGATTACCGACGTCGCCTATGTCATCGCCAACCCTCGCGTCCGATTGGGATAAGTTCATGACCGAAATCTCGCTTCCCACTATCCGGCGACCGCACTGGCTCTCTCTTCCGCTGGCGATCGGCTCCCTGATCGTGCTGTTCTGGCTGGTCGTTACCTTTATGGCGCCGTTTATTTCATCCTACGACCCTCTCGATATGGTCGGTCGCCGGTTGCAGGCGCCCAGCTTGCAGCATCTGCTTGGAACAGACGCGCTTGGACGCGATGTGCTGAGCCGCACGCTGTATGGCGCAATGCATTCCCTTCCGATCGCTATCGTCGTGGTCGCCTTCTCTGTTGCCATCGGCGCGGCTCTCGGTGCCATCTCCGGTTTTGTCGGCGGCTTTGTCGGGTCGGCAATCATGCGCCTCGTCGATATTACGCTGTCTTTCCCGCCGATGCTTCTGGCCATGGCCGTTGCCGCGTCGCTGGGGCCGGGGCTGGAGAATGCCGCGGTCGCGATGGTGATCGTCTGGTGGCCTGTCTATGCCCGCCTCATGCGCGCACAGGTTCTTGAAGTTCGCGAGAGGGAGCATGTCGAGGCAGCGGTGTCTGCAGGTGCCGGGAATTTCCGCCTGCTGTTCAAGCATATTCTGCCCCTCTGTTGGACGCCGGTTCTCATCAGCGCGACGATGGATCTCGGTCAGGTCATCCTGCTTGCCGCATCCCTGAGCTTCATCGGTCTGGGCGCGACGCCGCCCACGCCGGAATGGGGGTCGATGATCTCCGACGGTGCCTCGCAGTTCTATTCCTGGTGGGTCGCACTCGGACCGGGGCTTGCCATCCTGACAATCGTTCTTGGCTTCAACTTCATCGGAGACGGCCTTCACGATTACTTCGATCCGAAATCGAAATGAGGCACGATATGCAAAAAGAACCGCTGTTTTCCGTTCAAGACTTGCGCGTCGCCTTCTTGCGAAACGGCGAATATTTCGAGGCCGTACGCGGCATCAGCCTCCATGTCGATCACGGCGAGGTCCTCGGCATCGTCGGAGAATCCGGCTCAGGAAAATCTGTGGGCATGCTTTCTGCAATCGGACTGCAGCCGAAACTGGCGCGTGTCCAGGGATCGGCGCGCTTCAAAGGGCAGGAACTCGTGGGTATGTCGAGGCGGGAACTGCGTACATTGCGCGGTTCTCGCATCGCGATGATTTTTCAGGATCCGCTCTCATCGCTCAACCCCGTCATGACAGTCGGCGCACAGATTGCGGAGACCATTCTTCTTCACAACCCGCACATGTCGAAGAGAGGTGCGATGGAGCGTGCTGTCGAGCTTCTGGCGCTTGTGGCGATACCGCAGCCGGACCGTCGCGTCACCCAGTTTCCGCATGAATTCTCCGGCGGCATGCGCCAGCGGGTCATGATTGCCATGGCCGTGGCAAACGATCCTGATCTTCTTATCGCGGATGAGCCGACGACCGCATTGGACGTTACCGTTCAGGCGCAGATCATGGATGTGCTCACCAGCCTGCGCAAACGCCTCAACCTCGGTCTGATCCTGATTACCCACGATCTTGGCGTTCTTGCCGGGCATGCCGACAGGGTGGCCGTCGTCTATTCGGGCGAGGTCGTGGAGCAGGCGAATGTCGATGCCCTGTTCGCAGAGCCTAGCCATCCTTATACGCGTGGTCTCATCGCCTCCATCCCGGACATGTCGATCGAAACAGACAGGCTCTTTTCGATTGAGGGTGCGCCACCGCCCCTCGGCAAACTCCCCGGTGGTTGCGCCTTCCATCCACGCTGCCCACAGGTCCACCCGATCTGTCGGACCCTGGCGCCGCAACTTCGTAATTTCGGCGATCACAGCGCAGCATGTCATTTCGCCAGAATTCCGACCGGGAGTGCAGCATGACGACACATGAACCAATCCTGTCCGTTCGAAATCTGTCGAAGCGTTTCGTCGTTAATGGAGGACTTCTGTTCGAACACGAGGTTGCACAGGTCAAAGCGGTTGCAGGCGTATCCTTCGACGTCAATGCCGGTGAGACGCTCGGCCTCGTCGGTGAATCCGGCTGCGGCAAGTCCACGCTTGGACGTTGTATCCTGCGGTTGATCGAACCCAGCGACGGTCAGACGCTGTTTCATGGCCGGAACATCAATGACGCCGATAAGAATGAAATGAGGCGCTTGCGTCGCAAGATCCAGCTCGTGTTTCAGGACCCTTACGCCTCGCTGCATCCCCGCATGACAATTGCCGAAAACGTCGCCGAACCGCTCAGGATCAGCGATCTCTCGACCCGGGAACGCAAGGCGCGCGTGGCGGAGATGCTGGAACTGGTGCGCCTCAATCCAGAGCACGGTCGCCGTTATCCGCATGAGCTTTCCGGCGGCCAGCGACAGCGCGTCGTGATCGCGCGTGCGCTCGCCCTCAAACCGGAACTGCTTGTCCTCGACGAGCCGGTTTCGGCGCTTGATGTTTCCGTGCAGGCAGGCGTGCTGAATCTTCTGAAGGATATCCAGCGGGATTTCGGAACCGCCTATGTGTTCATCGCCCACGATCTTTCCGTCGTCCGGCACATTTCGCATCGCGTTGCCGTGATGTATCTCGGAAAGATCGTCGAGATCGCGCCGAAGGCCCGTCTCTATAGCGCGCCGATGCATCCCTACACGCAGGCGCTGATGTCTGCGGTCCCGCTCGCCAATCCAGCGCTCGAACGGACGCGCTCGCGCATCGTTTTGAAGGGTGATCTTCCGAGCCCCCTTAATCCACCATCCGGTTGCAGCTTTCGGACCCGGTGTCCGCTTGCGCAGCCACTCTGCGCAGAGGTGGAACCACAGCTGATGCAGCGGGAAGACGGCCACTCGGTTGCCTGTCACTTTCCCAATGCAATCGAGACAGGTTTGTCGAGCCGCGCTCAAGGCGGATCTGGAGGAGTTTTATGACTGAAGCAAGATTGCCTCTCGAAGGCGTTCGCGTTCTGGATCTCACACGGGTGTTGGCTGGGCCATGGACAACCATGAGCCTCGGCGACCTCGGCGCCGAGGTCTGGAAGATCGAAAACATCAAGGGCGGGGATGATACGCGTGCCTGGTCCGTCCCGAATTTCAAGGGTGTCAGCACGTATTATCTATGCGCCAACCGTGGCAAGCATAGCATCGCGCTCGACCTGAAGGCTCCCGAAGGGCGCCAGATCGTGCTCGATCTGGCCGCCAAGGCCGACGTCATCGTCGAAAACTTCCGTGCCGGAACGGTCGAACGTCTCGGCATCGGGTATGACGATATTCGTAAGATCAATCCCGGCGTCGTCTACTGCTCTATTTCCGGATACGGGCAATCCGGCCCCGAGCGCGACCGTCCGGGCTACGATTTCATCATGCAGGCCGAAAGCGGACTGATGTCCATTACCGGTCAGGTCGACGGGCCGCCAAACAGGATGGGTGTTGCCTTCACGGATGTCGTTGCAGGCATGGTCGCAACCCAATCGGTTCTCGCAGCTCTCTACCAGCGACGGGATACGGGCGTCGGGCAGTTTATCGACGTTGCCTTGCTGGATTCGACTCTCAATCTGCTCATAAACGTTGGTACCGGCTATCTGAATGCCGGTGTGGAGCCGGTGCGGTACGGCAACGCCCACCCGACCGTGGTTCCCTACCAGCTTTTCGATGCACAGGACGGTACCTTCGCTCTTGCCGTAGGCAACGATCGCATGTTCGTGGATTTCTGCAATCACGTCATCGGCAGACCGGCATTGGCGCTCGACCCGCGTTTCGTCACCTCACACCAACGGGCTCTTTTCCGCGACGAGCTGCTCCCGGCTTTGGCGGAGATCATTCGCGAACGACCCTGCCAATACTGGATCGATACCTGCCTGAAGGCGAGTGTTCCGGCTGGTCAGGTGAAATCCGTGGCAGAAGCGCTTGAGAGCCCGAGCGTGACGCAACGTGGCGTCGTGCAGCGTCTGGATCATCCGGAGTTGGGGTCGGTCACCCTGATCCGGCCTGCACACGGACTTTCAGCTCAGGAAAACCGCAACCCCAAGGCGCCGCCGCTTCTGGGTGAAGACACACGCGGTGTGCTGCGAGACGTTCTCGGCTTCGATGACGCACGGATAGAAAATCTCACACATGCCGGTGTTATCGCGTGCCGTGATATCGACCCTTCGCAAACGTCCGAGCAGGCTCGGGGAGCAGTGGCATGACAGACGCCTATATCGTTGACGGCCTTCGTACCCCGATCGGGCGTTATGCCGGTGCGCTTTCCTCGGTGCGCGCCGACGATCTTGCCGCTGTTCCGATTGCTGCCTTGAAGGAGCGCCATGCCGCTCTCGACTGGTCGCTGCTGGACGACGTCGTTCTCGGATGCGCCAATCAGGCCGGTGAGGACAATCGAAACGTGGCGCGCATGGCGGCCCTTCTCGCGGGTCTGCCTGTGAGTGTATCCGGTGTGACGCTGAACCGTCTGTGTGGTTCCGGCCTTGATGCGGTCGGCACGGCGGCGCGTGCGATCCGGGCTGGTGAAAACAGCCTGGTGATTGCCGGTGGCGTGGAAAGCATGAGCCGTGCCCCCTTCGTGATGGGCAAGGCAGACACCGCATTCTCCCGGTCGGCCACTGTTTACGACACAACCATCGGCTGGCGGTTCGTCAATCCGCGCATGGCGGCTCTCCATGGCGTTGATTCCATGCCGGAAACGGCTGATAACGTAGCTGAACAATTCTCCATCTCGCGCCAGGATCAGGATGCATTCGCGCTGAGGAGCCAGCAGCGCCGGGCAGAATCTCATGCAGCGGGCCGTTTTGCCGACGAGATCGTGCCGGTGGAAATCCCCCAAAGAAAAGGTGATCCACTGGTCGTACGGGTCGACGAGCATCCGCGACCGGAGACCCGAGGCGAACAACTGGCGAAACTGAAAGGCATAAACGGCCCCGATCTGACCGTAACCGCTGGCAATGCATCCGGTGTCAACGACGGAGCGGCAGTGCTGCTTGTCGCGTCCGAGGCCATGGCGCGGGAGAGCAACCTCACTCCGCGCGCCCGGATCGTGGGCATGGCGGTGGCTGGCCTCGAGCCGCGCATCATGGGGTATGGACCGGTTCCTGCCGTGCAAAAGCTTCTCGCGCGCACAGGGCTCACCATTGCCCAGATGGATGTGATCGAACTCAACGAGTCGTTTGCCGCACAGGCACTCGCCGTGCTTCGCGGTCTTGGGTTGCCGGACGATGCCGAACACGTCAATCCCAGCGGCGGGGCGATTGCGCTCGGCCATCCGCTCGGTGCAAGCGGTGCGCGGCTGGCGCTGACGGCGGTCAACGAACTCCACAGGCGTTCCGGTCGCTATGCGCTGTGTACCATGTGTATCGGCGTCGGACAGGGCATTGCCCTTATTCTCGAACGTGTGTGAGCCTTCCCATGACTGTCAGCCTTGAAATCGTGGACGACATTGCCGTCGTCACAATCGACAACCCGCCCGTCAACGCCATGAACAGAAGCGTAAGGGAGAGACTGCAGTCGCTCGTCGGCGACCTCGATGCGGATGCGCGTGTTCGCGCCGTGGTGCTGACGGGAGCCGGACGTCTGTTCGTTGGCGGAGCCGATATAGCCGAGTTCGACCGCCCGGTTGAACCGCCTTATCTGCCGGATCTGGTCAGGCGGATCGAGCGTGCCGAAAAGCCCTGGATAGCCGCAGTACACGGAGCGGTGCTCGGCGGGGGGCTGGAGATCGCGCTCGGTTGCCGCTTCCGCGTAGCGGCGTCGAATGCACGTTTTGCGTTGCCGGAGGTCAATATCGGCATCATCCCCGGAGCTGGCGGGACGCAGCGGCTGCCGCGCGTTATCGGTGTTGCGGATGCGATCGGCGTCGTCGCCGAAAATCAGACGCTGGATGCGGAACGGGCCGCGAAACTTGGGCTGGTCGATCGTACCGTTGGCAAACCTCTCGTATCAGCCGCAATCGAATTCGCCCGCGAGGTGCTGGAAAAGCCGCTGCCGCTGCCGTCCCTGCTTCGTGCCGTCACGCTGCCTGAAACGTCTTTCTGGCAGGCCGCGGAAGACCGGATCCGGCGGAATGCAAAGGGTATGGCGGCCCCGTTCCGGGCGTTGGAAGCCCTGCGTTTCGGCATTGAAAACGGAGCGGAGGCGGGGATCGCACGCGAGCGCGAGATTTTTCTGGAACTGCGCTCCAGTGAGGAAGCCTCCGCCCTTCGTTATCTTTTCTTCGCTGAACGCGCTTCACCACGTCCCGTTGACCTTCGTAGCGTGACGCCGCGCCCGTTCGAACATGCCGGTGTCATCGGCGGCGGCACCATGGGCGCTGGTATCGCGGCAGCACTTGTCAATGCGGGCTTCTCGGTAACTGTGATCGAACAGGACGAGGCGGGGACGATCCGCGCGCTTTCGACACTGAAGGGGATATTCGAGGCGTCGCAACGTCGCGGTTCCATTACCCCGGATGAAGCGGCCGAACGTCTGGGCAGGATCGATGCCCGGGTCGGATACGAGGCGCTTGCGCGCTGCGATCTGGTTATCGAGGCAGTTTTCGAAGACTTTTCGGTAAAGCGGGCGGTCTTTGCCGAGCTTGGGAAAGTGTGCCGGCCAGACGCCGTTCTTGCGACCAACACCTCCTACATCGATCCGCGCCTGATTGCCCAAGGGGTGCCCAACCCTGATCGTTTTCTCGGCCTGCACTTCTTCAGCCCGGCGCAGGTGATGAAACTTCTGGAAATCGTGCCGACACCCGAAACAGCGCCGGACGTGTTGGCGACGGGCTTCGAGTTGGCCCGCAGGCTCGCCAAGATACCGGTGCGCTCCGGCATCTGTGATGGCTTCATCGGTAACCGTATCTTGCGTCGTTACCGCGGCGAGGCTGAAGCGATGATCCGAGAAGGCGTTGGTGCTGGCGAGATCGATCAGGCCACGCGCGCCTTCGGTTATGCGATGGGTCCGTTCGAGATGCAGGACATGGCGGGCCTCGACATTTCCTTCCTTCATCGCGAAGCGGCAAGGGCACGCGGCGAAACCGTGCCGGAAACACCCGCTGACCTTTTGGTTCGCGCCGGCCGCAAGGGCCAGAAGACTGGCGGTGGCTGGTACGATTACGCTGCTGGCGACCGCAAACCGCTGCCGTCTTCCGATGCTCGTCGCATTATCGCCCCGCTCGTGTTGGGGCAAAGCAAACTTTCTGCCGACGTGATTGTGGCTCGATTGATGTCCGCAATGGCTGTGGAAGGACACGCAATTCTCGATGAAGGGATTGCAGCAAGTGCGGCTGATATCGATCTGGTCGAAGTACACGGCTACGGTTTTCCTCGCAAACGCGGCGGGCCGATGTTTCAGGCCGCGCGAAGGGCGAAAACCGCTGAACCCCAGGAAGAAACGAGAAGAGCCCAATGACCCAGTATGCAGATACCCTGCTGTTCATCGACGGTGTATGGCGGTCCGGGACAAGCAACAGGACAATCCCGGTGCTCAATCCTGCAACCGCCCAGCCCATCGGCACGGTTGCCTGGGCGGATCGCGCCGATCTGGATGAAGCCCTGGCTGCTGCCGAGCGGGGTTTCGCTGTCTGGAGAGCCACTTCTGCTTATAATCGTGGCAAGATCATGCGCCGCGCGGCGGATATCCTGCGAAGCAGGGCGGATGCGATAGCGCCATTGATGACCATGGAACAGGGCAAGCCATTGAGCCAGGCACGGCTTGAGACGCTTGCCGGTGCGGATATTATCGACTGGTTCGCCGCTGAGGCACAACGCACTTATGGTCAGGTTATTCCGGCGCGGTCGCCGGACGTTATCCAGATGACCCTGAGACTCCCGGTCGGTCCCGTTGCAGCCTTCACACCGTGGAATTTCCCGATCAACCAAGTGGTCCGCAAACTTTCGGCAGCGATTGCGGCTGGCTGCTCTATCATCGTCAAGGCCCCGGAGGAAACCCCTGCATCGCCCGCCGAACTGATAAGGGTTTTTGCGGAGGCGGGTGTACCCAACGGGGTCATCAATCTGGTCTACGGCGTTCCTGCGGAAATCTCGCAATATTTGATCGCACATCCTGTTATCCGCAAAATCAGCTTCACGGGGTCGACGCCTGTCGGCAAGCAACTCTCCGCACTTGCCGGACTGCATATGAAGCGTGCGACGATGGAACTGGGCGGGCATGCCCCGGTCATTGTCGCTGAGGATGCCGATGTCGATCTGGCCGTCGGCCTCATGGTGGCAAACAAGTTCCGCAATGCGGGTCAGGTTTGCGTCTCCCCAACACGCATCCTCGTGCAGGAGCGGATTGCGGACACATTTTCGGACCGCTTTACGGAAGGCGCCCGCTCAATCCGCGTTGGTAACGGTCTCGTCGCGAACGTCGACATGGGGCCGCTTGCCAACGATCGCCGTATCCCTGCTCTTGAAAGCCTCATCGGCGATGCTGTCGCACACGGAGCCCAGGTGAAAACCGGAGGGCGGCGTATAGGCAACGACGGCTGGTTCTTCGAGCCGACGGTGCTGATGGATGTACCGCGCGAAGCTCGGATCATGAATGAAGAGCCGTTCGGTCCGGTCGCCGTCATCAACCGCTTCGGTGATCTGGGAGAGGCTATTGCCGAGGCCAACCGTCTTCCTTTTGGATTGGCTGCCTACGCCTTCACCCGAAGCAGCGAGACAGCCACACGGCTCGGGAACGAGGTCGAGACGGGCATGCTGTCGATCAATCATCTCGGATTGGCGTTGCCAGAGGTGCCCTTCGGCGGGATCAAGGATTCCGGGTACGGGACGGAAGGAGGGTCGGAGGCTATCCAAGCTTATCTCGATACACGGCTGGTGACCCGCAAGAACTGAGGGGACACGGGAGGAGGAAAATTATGCGCATTAAAGACATACGCACTTATGCCATTGCCTATGTGGACACCAACGACTTTGATCGCGTCAAGGCGACTGTCCTCGTTCGAGTGACTGCAGCCGGTGGTGCGGTGGGCTGGGGTGAAGGAGTTACTCTCGCTTCCGAAGCGGCACGGGCGACCAAAATCCTGATCGACGAGGGGCTGGCGCCGTTGTTGATCGAGGCTGGAGAAATCACCGTCGATGAAGCCTGGCACCGCATGCGCGCCCATTGCTGGTGGTATGGCGAAGGCGGCCTTGCCTGTATTGCCTATTCGGCACTCGATATGGCCCTGTGGGATATCGACGGCAGGGAGCAGGGACTGCCGCTGCATGCGCTTTTAGGAGGCAAGGTTGTTGAAACACTGCCAGCCTTTGCCAGCAGCCATGTCAACAAGGCGACGATTGAAGAGAACATTGCGGAAGTCGTCTCTTTCAAGCATCAGGGCTATTCGGGATGCAAACTCGGTATCGGCAAGAAAGGGTTGTCGGACATTGGCAAAAATCCAGACAACGACGTCCTTTTTGTAAAATTGCTTCGTGAGGCAGTCGGGCCGCATTTTCCAATCCTGATGGATGCGGGGAACGGCGTCGTCTGGGATCGTCAGACGGCGATCCGGACAGTCGGTCGCATGGCTGAATACGATATCGGTTGGATCGAGGAGCCGTTTTACCCGACGCGGATCGCCGACTACAGGGCATTGAAAGCCGCTGTGAATGTACCGATTGCGACGGGTGAGCGGGAGTTTACTGTGTCAGGATACCGTCGGCTGATCGAAACCGGTACGGTGGATGTGCTCGGGGTCGACCCGGCTCGCTCGGAAGGCGTCACAGGGTTTCGAAAGGTCGACGATATCTGTGCGCAGACGGGTATCACCATGAATGCCCATGCCTGGAGCACGGCAGTTCTTTCCGCGGCCAGTCTGCACCTTTCTCTCTCTTCGCCAAACACAAGGCTGTTTGAGCTTAAGCCCTTCGCCGTGTCGGTGCAGGACGAACTCGTCGATGCTCCCATCCGGCATAAGGCCGGGTTTGTGACGACCTCCGACCGGCCCGGGCTGGGCGTGGAAGTTCAAGAGGGTGTCGTGGCGCGTCTGGAAATGCGCTGAATGGCCAAGGGAGAACATAGGGCATGAATATCACTGGAAAGACGGCAATGCTGCTCATGCTGGCCGATCCTGTCGACCATATCCGCGGAACCGTTCTCATCAATGAGAGTTTCGATGCGCTCGGCCTCGATGCGGCCATCGTACCTATTCACCTCCGACCGGACGATCTTGCAGCCTGTCTCACAGGCATCCGTCTCATGAGAAACGTAGCCGGGCTCGGCATTACAATACCGCACAAGATTGCAGTCCTGCCGCTTCTCGATGAGATCGAGCCGGTGGCAAGAAGGATTGGCGCGGTGAATTTCGTGCGCCGCCATGCCGACGGTACGCTTTCCGGCACCAACACGGATGGCGCGGGTTTTGTCGCCGGGCTTCTTGCGAACGGTTTTTCCATTGCCGGAAAGCGGGCAATGGTGGTTGGCACCGGTGGCGTGGGGCGCGCGATCGCCTTTGCGCTTGCGGACGCCGGCATCGCCCAACTACGCCTTGCGAACCGCGATCGCCCCAAGGCTGAAGCGCTCGCCGCCGAGATTGCCGATGCGGTGCCCGGTTGCATCCTGTCGCTTGAAGACCCTCAGACGGCGGATGCTGCCGGTGGTCTCGACCTTTTGGTAAATGCCACATCTCTTGGCACGGCACCGAACGATCGGCTGCCTATTAGACTTGATGGTCTGTCAGGCGGGACGACGGTCGCCGAAGTCGTCGTAAACCCTTCAATAACGCCGCTTCTCGCAATTGCTTCTGAACGCGGCTGCACGTTCATTCCCGGCGCAGAAATGCTCAAGCCGCAACCGCGTCTCGTTGCAGAGTTCTTTGGCCTAATTCACGAATAACTACACACAGAGGATAATCCTATGCAGATCACGGGTGAAACCAACCTCTTCTACATTATCGGCTCTCCGATAGCACATTTCCGGGCACCTATCATGTTCAACGGCTACTTTGCTGCAAAGGGACACAATTTCTGCTGTACTGGCCTTCACGTTCAACCGGGCGATCTTGCTGAAACCTTCGCTCTGGTTCGAAAGATCGACAACATCAAAGGTCTTTGTATTACCATCCCCCACAAGATCGATGCCGTTCCGCTTGTCGACCGGTTGACGGAGGCTGGGCAGCGGGTCGGCTCGGTTAACTTCGTTAGACGCGAGGCAGATGGCACGCTTACTGGCCACAACATCGACGGTCAGGGCTTTATGCGCGGGCTTGCAGGCAACGGTGTTGAACTGGCGGGTGCGAGCGTTGTACAGGTGGGTGTGGGTGGTGTTGGTCGCGCGATCGCTTTCTCGCTTGTCTCATCCGGTATCGGCAAAATTACCCTTGTCAACCGGGACACAGACAAAGCCGAGCGGCTGGCATCCGAGTTGCGGGATGCGATAGGGACCGTTGTCGTTGTGGCTGCGCAAGAGGGCGAGATCAGCCTGAAAGACGCCAACCTCTTGGTCAATGCCACGTCCGTCGGCATGGTCAGCAACCTCGGCCTTCCGATCGTGATTGATGGTATAAATCCAACTTGCACTGTGGCAGACGTGGTGCTGAAGCCGGAAGAGACGGAGCTTCTGGCAGCTGCGCGCGCGCTTGGATGCCGAACAATTCCGGGAACGGCCATGCTCAAGCCGCAAATCGAATTGTGTGAAGAGTTTCTTTATCATGGAAAACAATGATAGATATTGTGCTTTGTGAGCACCGTCCGGTAACATGTCGAGCGCCGCAATGTGCGCCTCGTACTCGGCAATGATGCTGGCCTTCGCTTCCTCATTGTTCAGTTCGCCCCGATCGAACTACTTGAGCCGCAACTAAGACGCTCTACAAAAGATGGAAACGATTGAGCGAGATGGGTGTTTGGCCGGATTGTGGAGAGGCTTGCCTCCGAAAATGCCTGTCCGAAGACAGTCATGATTGATGCCACCTATTTGAAAGCGTACCGCACGACCTCGAGCCTGCGGGTAAAAAGGGGGGCCTTGGGCGGCTGATCGGACGCACCAAAGGCGGTATGAACCCAAAGCTGCATGCCTTGACAGATGCCAGTGGTCGGCAGCTCAGCTTCTTCATGGCCGCCGATAAGATCAGCGACTATACGGGCACTGCTTCCAGACAAGGCCTATGACACCGACGCGATCCGTAACTTCGCCAAGCAACGCAAATGCTGGGCAAATATCCCCGCCATGGGCAACCGCAAACAGACCTTCAGTCTCAGCCGTTGGGTCTATCGCCAGCGCAATCTCGTAGAGCGTTTCTTCAACCGCATAAAACAGATGCGTGGTCTTGCAACACGATGCGGCAGACGTGCTGCCAACTACCTTGCAGGGCTCAAATTTGCCGCGACGAGAATCTAGATCGCTTCAATTAATGAGTCCGTGTCCTAGCACTACTTTGGCAGATTGGGGCAAGGCTGGTTTGAGATGATTTGTGCTCTCTTCGTTGGGGGCCACGATATGGCAGATTGGGATACGGAGCTTTCAGCGTTTTTGCAGCCATTTCTGGACAAGCTCGGACACAAGAAGCGACGACAGATGTGCCCGGTTTATGTGTCGGGGCTGATTGGTCCCGGTGACCGCAAGAGCATCGAACCGATGGCGGAACGGTTTGCTCCAGGCCAGTACGACCGCCTCCACCATTTCATTTCCGATGGCCATTGGGATGCTGTTCCTCTTGAGACGGAACTCGCGCGACAGGCGGACAGGATCGTTGGTGCATCCGATGCGTTTCTGGTGATCGATGACACCGGTCTGCCGAAGAAGGGCGACCACTCGGTCGGTGTCGCGCCGCAATACGCCTCGATGCTGGGCAAGAGGGCAAACTGCCAGACGCTGGTTTCGGTGACGCTTACGCGAGACGAGGTTCCTGTTCCGGTTGGCTTGCGCTTGTTTTTGCCCGAGAGCTGGACCAGCGACACGGAACGGATGGCCAAGGCCGGGGTTCCCCATGCCATGCAGACATCTCGCACGAAGCCGGAGATTGCTCTTGCCGAGATCGATCGGTTGATCGTGACCGGTGTCCGGTTTGGTACAGTGCTGGCTGACGCAGGCTACGGCCTGTCGGCGGCCTTCCGCCAGGGGCTAAGTGGACGTGGCCTCACCTGGGCGGTCGGTATCCCCAAGCATCAGAAGGTTTATCCCCATGATGTCGCATTGATCTTTCCCATCTCCGGTCATGGTCGGCCACGCAAGCATCCGATCCCCGACATTCTGTCGGTTGCCGCGGAAACGATCCTGACGCACGCAAGCTGGAAGAAAGTCAGTTGGCGGCGTGGCACAAAGGGCCGCCTGACGGCACGCTTTACAGCATTGCGCGTCAGGATCGCCGACGGCACGCCGCAACGCATTCTCGACAAGTGACAGCAGCACATGCCGGGTGAGGAAGCCTGGTTGGTTGGCGAATGGCGATCAAACGACGAGCGCAAATACTACCTGTCCAACTTGCCGGCCGATGCGACGTTGAAGGTGCTGGCGGCCGCCATCAAGGCGAGATGGGTTTGCGAGCAAGCGCATCAGCAGATGAAAGAGGAACTCGGCCTCGACCACTTCGAAGGCCGATCATGGCAAGGGCTACATCGGCACGCCCTGATGACGATGATCGCCTACGCCTTCCTCCAGCATCAAAGATTGCAGACTGCAAAGCGGGAAAAAAAAGAAGCGGCAAGCACGCAAGGGCCCACCTGAGCCCACCTTGCCTCCTGTCCGTCGAGCCGTCATCAGCGCACTCGCCATCCCCATAACGGGAATCCGATGTCCCCACTGCAAAGGGCAAATTCGAAGCGCAGAATCTATTCTGCCAAAGTAGTGCTAGCTCAATCGACTGCTGTTCAAACAACTGCGCTCCGCACATTGAGGCATTCTACCCGAACGTCATCATTGCACAATCAACACCGCCTCACATAAATCAGGCTTGATTTATTCCCTCAAATAAAATGGGCGGTTGACATTTAAGTGATCGGTATTCGGGCGCCAGACACACAAATATTATCCGAATATTCCAGCCGCTCTAGACTTGAGATATGATGTAGGATATATCAAAAAAGAAAAGCACTAGCCTCAAGATTGAGCAGGCGGTGGACCATGCAGGCAATTAAAAAGACACAGGGAACAAGGATTGGAGCTAGAATGTCAAAACTTCGACTTCTTTTGTCAGGCGTGGCGTTGGCCATGTCGTTGGGGCTGCATATACAGGCCGCCAGTGCCGATAATACGCGCCCGCTCGTGATTGCGCGTTTCATTGATCTCAACTCTCTTGATCCCTCGCGGTCCTCCTGTGAGACATGCAATGTCTACAACGGTGCCGTATATGAGACGCTGGTTTGGCTGGGAGATGACGACAAGTCCTTCGTTCCAGGTATTGCTTCCGAGTTCAGCGCCAACGAAAACAACACCGTCTTCACCTTTGTCATTGACCCGCGTGCCACGTTCTCGGACGGGTCAAAGGTCGAGGCTAAGGATGTCAAATGGACTCTCGACCGGCTGAAGAACGCGAAAGGCGGCAACTCGTTCATTGCTGAAGACATCGTCGGCATCGAAACGCCTGACGAAAAGACTGTGGTGGTGACGCTGGCGAAGCCCAACTCCGAATTCCTCGGCAAGATGACGTCCGTTTATGCGGGGATCATCAACAGCGACGTTGCCGCAGCGGAAGGCGGCGCGCGGGCGGGCGAGGATGCCTCGAACGACCCGGCTGAGGGTTGGTTTCTGGCTCATTCGGCCGGTTCTGGTCCCTATGTTTTGGTAGAATACCGTCCCGAAGACGTGCTTCGTCTGAAGCGAAACGTCAACTACTGGGGAAAGCCGGCTGCCATTGATGAAATCGTGATCCGGCATGTTAAGGATGCTGTCTCGCAGGCACAGGCAGTCGAACGTGGCGATGCCGATCTTTCAACGCAGATTGATCCTAGTACAGCTTCGCTTATAACCAATCCTGATATCGTCGTCGAAAGCGCACCCACCTACAGCTTCGTGTATTTTGCGCTTGGTCCGGGAGCGGAAAAGACCAAAGTGCCAATGCCGATCGGAGTTCGGCAGGCTATCGGCTATGCTATCGACTATCAAGGCGTTCTCGAATTCACGGTCGGAGGCAAAGGACGTCTGCAACCGGTTGCCATCCCGAACGGTTTTCCAGGTACCGACAACCTTCCTATGCCGGAATATAATCTGGAGAAGGCAAAGGAACTGATGAAGCAGTCCGGTGCCGAAGCAGGCTTCAACCTTGAGGCGATCTATCCCAATACGAATGCCTTTGGGGTCGAATTCTCGCTTCTAGGCCAGAAATTGCAACAGGACTTGGCAAAGATCAATGTTACGCTCAACCTGCAACCTCTTCCCGTGCCCCAATGGATCGAGGAAATGAATACCCACGGGATTCCGTTCACGATGGGCTTTTATGCGCCAGATTATTTGGGTTCTGACCAGTACATCAATACGTTCGGCATGTTCGAGGGTACGCGTTGGTTCCGTCGTTCGGGCATTGGTAAGACCTCTGAAGTTCTGGTCAGCAAGGAGAAAGACCTGCTCGACAAGGCGCTTTCCTCATCTCAGAAAGAGCGCGACCAGCTGTATAACGAAATCGCGCAACAAATGATTGGCGACAAGATCATCTTCCCGCTCGTGAATCCTGATGTCATGCTTGTTCACCGAAAGAACGTGGTCGGCCTGAGAAACGCCATGTGTTGTCAGGTGAAGGTGTCGGACCTCAAGTATATGGACTAGCCTGAACTGCCCCTGCCTTTAAAGGCAGGGGCCATTCAAGAAAGGGTAAGCCATGGTTGCATACATCGTCCGACGGTTGTTGCTGATGCCTGTCCTAGTGTTGTGCATTATCAGCATTTCTTTTGTCATTTCACATAGCTCGCGTGGCAACCCTCTCTCCTCGGTGTTGAGTGAACGCCAGTTGAGCAACCCGGAAGCCGTTGCTGCGGCCAAGGCGCGGTGGGGACTGGATAAGAGCCTGCCAGAGCAGTACGTCGTATATCTGTCCAATCTCGCCCATGGTGATTTCGGCACGTCTTTCCAGACGAAGCGTCCTGTACGCGTAGATATTCAGGAAAGGCTTCCGGCAACATTAGAGCTGGTGCTTTGTGCGATGCTTGTCGCCTCGATCTCGGGCATTACTCTAGGCGTACTGGCCGCCAAGTTTCGCGATAGCGTAATCGATCACATTGCTCGTGGCGTAGCCCTGATGGGGGCATCGTTACCGGTCTTTTGGTCAGGTCTTATTGGATTGTATTTTTTCTCTATCTATTTCAAAGTCTTGCCCGGTCCCGGCCGGCTTGACGCACGCGCAACACCGCCGGAGTTCGTCACCGGGTTTTTCACCGTCGATACGCTGATCGCTGGCGATTTCGCAAAGTTCGGTCAGGTCGTGTGGCATCTTATCCTTCCGTCCATCGTGTTGGGCTGGGCCGTGATGGGGATAATTTCGCGTATGGTCCGCGCCAGCATGCTTGAAGTCCTGACGAAGGATTACATTCTGATGGCTCGTTCCAAAGGAGCAAGTCAGATGCGGGTGCTGCTGAAACATGCCCTCCTCAACGCACTGATCCCAACCATAACGATTATTGGGTTCTCTTTCGCTTCGCTGATCACGGGTGCAGTTCTAACCGAGACCATCTTCTCGTGGCCTGGAATAGGTTCCTATGCGGTCGGCTCGGCACGTGCGCTGGATTACCCTGCGATTATGGGAGTGACGATGGTTGGCGGCATGGCTTTCCTTCTCGCCAATCTGATCACCGATATCGCCTATGTGAAAGCTGATCCCAAAATGAGGTTGGTCTGATCTGCCATGTCCACGCTTGAAATCACAACCCCGCCCGTTGCCGCTCGCAAGAACCGGCACCTTCCACTTCCTCTTGTGGTAGGGGGCTGCATTATCCTTCTGTGGATCATCATCGCCATCACCGCTCCCTGGCTGGCACCCTACAGCCCGCTGGACATGGTTGGACGACGACTGATGCCGCCAAGTGCAGACCACTGGCTCGGAACAGATGCGCTTGGCCGCGACGTCTTCAGCCGGACATTATATGGTGCGGCTCAGTCCCTGCCTATTGCGGCCGTCGTGATGTTTTTCGGCGTATCGATCGGAGTGGTGCTGGGCGCGATAGCTGGCTTCGTCGGCGGCATCGTTGACAGCATCATCATGCGCCTTGCCGATGTCACGCTGTCTTTCCCACCGATCCTGCTCGCAATCGCCATCACCTCTTCGCTCGGGCCGGGTCTTCCAAATGCGGCAATTGCCATGGTAATCGTCTGGTGGCCCATCTATGCCCGACTGATGCGTGCGCAGGTGCTGGCCGTCCGGAACCTTGAACATGTCGATGCGGCGATCACGTCAGGCGTCACGCAGATGAGGCTGCTGACCAAGCACATCCTGCCACTGACCTGGACACCGATCATCGTCAACGCGACCATGGATTTTGGTCAGGTCGTCCTTCTGGCCGCATCGCTGAGCTTTGTAGGCCTCGGGGCGCTACCGCCGACCCCGGAATGGGGCTCGATGATTTCGGAAGGTGCCTTGCACTTTTACTACTGGTGGATCGCGGCGGGTCCGGGCCTGGCGATCATGAGTCTCGTCTTGAGCTTCAACTTCATCGGTGACGGCGTCCGGGACCTCTTGGATCCGAATGCGGAGTGACTGACATGAGCAATTTTGATCCGCAGGACACTCCGCTTCTTGAAGTCAATGGCCTGACAGTATCGCTTTCGACATCGAGAGGCTACCTTGAGGCTGTACGTGACGTGTCATTCTCGCTTGCCTCCGGTGAAGTGCTTGGCCTGGTTGGGGAATCCGGGTCGGGGAAGAGTATCACGATGCGTGCGATCATGGGGCTTCTGCCGCTCAAGGCGCGGATCACTGGATCGGTACGCTTCGCCGGGCGAGAGCTTATCGGGCTGCCGGACCGTGCCTTGCGCCCGATACGAGGCAAGGACATCACGATGATCTTTCAGGATCCGATGACCGCGCTGAACCCCGTACTGACCGTGGGTGACCAGTTGGGAGAATGTATTCGCATTCACCAGCCCCACTTGACCCGGAGCGCGGTCACCGAACGCAGCATCGAACTGCTGAGCATGGTGGCCATCCCAATGCCGGCAGAGCGGTTGACGCAGTACCCGCACGAGTTTTCGGGCGGCATGCGACAGCGGGTGACCATCGCGATAGCGATGGCCAACTCGCCAAAGCTGATCATCGCGGACGAACCGACGACCGCTTTGGATGTGACGGTCCAGGCACAGATACTGGAGGTTCTGGACGGGTTGCGCCGCGATCATGGCGTCAGCATTGTCTTGATCACGCATGATCTTGGTGTGGTTGCCGGAATGGCGAACCGTGTCGCAGTCATGTATGCGGGCCGTGTCGTGGAACGCGGTACCACCGAGAATATCTTTGACAATCCGGGCCATCCCTACACGTCCGGCCTGATCGACTCGCTGCCTCTGCTCGATTCCCAAACCGAGCATCTTCGCGCGATCCCGGGAACTGCGCCGTCGCTTGCTAACCGGCCCTCTGGCTGTCCTTTTCACCCCAGATGCAGGTTTTCGCAAGCAATCTGCATAACGGAGGAACCGCAGTTGCGGCCTTCGGACGCGGGCATGTCCGCATGTCATTTCACCGGCAAACTCGAAAGCATTGCACCATGACAATCTCTGATGGAACACAGAAAGATCGGGCTGGTGAACCCGTCCTGAGTGTCAAGAACCTTGTCAAGGAATACGCGGTCCGGAGAAATGGCCTTTTCCGTCTCAGTGGCAAACCGATCCAGGCGGTCTCCGACGTATCCTTCAACATCGGAGCCGGTCAGGCGTTTGGGCTCGTGGGGGAATCAGGTTGCGGCAAGTCAACGCTTGGCCGCTGTATCCTTCATTTGACCGAGATCACGAGTGGAAGCATCCTGTACAAGGGCGTTGATATTGCACACCTGTCGGAGTCGGAGATGCGCCCGTTCCGTTCGTCCATCCAGATGGTCTTTCAAGATCCCTATGCATCGCTTCATCCGCGCATGAAAGCGGGCGACATTGTTGCCGAACCTCTGAGGATGACGAACCTCAGCGCCAGCGAGAAAAAGAGCCGTGTCGAGGAGGCGCTGTCTCTGGTCAAGCTGGGAGGGGAATATGCTATTCGCTATCCGCATGAATTTTCGGGGGGACAACGCCAACGGATCGGAATTGCGCGCGCTCTTGTCGCCCGTCCGGAGTTCATTGTGCTGGACGAACCTGTCTCGGCCCTTGACGTCAGCATTCAGGCCGGCGTTCTGAATCTTCTGAAGGATCTTCAGCACGAACTCGCGCTTTCATACCTGTTTATCGCCCACGATCTCGCCGTGGTGCGGCATCTCTGCGATCATGTGGCGGTCATGTATCTGGGCAAGATCGTTGAAATCGGGTCCAGAGAAGAAATCTACGAAAGCCCCAAACATCCCTACACGCGGGCACTTCTGTCGGCGGTACCCGTACCAAGTCCCGCACGGGAGAAGTCACGTAACCGGATTGTCCTGCGCGGTGAACTGCCAACAGCAGCAAATCCGCCAAGCGGGTGTCGGTTCCGAACGCGTTGCTGGAAAGCCCAGGAAATCTGCGCGCAGATAGAGCCGCTGCTCGGAGCCTCGGACGATAGCCATAAGGTTGCCTGCCATTTTCCGGAAACCGGAGGGATCGCATCCCCGGTGCCCGCCGCCAGGGTGCAGGTGCAGTAGCTTCCTCCGGCCTTTCAATTCAACTCTGGACTGAAGAAAGCAAGATCGTGACAAAACCTGCCCGCCCGATAGATATTCCGGGGTTCGATGAAATAAAGCAGGCCAGTCTGAGACTGGCACCTATTCTCAAGCGCGTCCCACTTCTGGAAAGCGAAAGCCTGAACCGGGCCGTGGGCGGCAGACTGCTGATAAAGGCAGAGACTCTTCAGCCCACGGGCAGTTTCAAGGTCCGCGGCGCATGGAACCGTATCCAGCTACGTTCACACGATGAGATGACGCGTGGGGTTCTTGCCCTGTCATCGGGGAATCACGGGCGTGCTGTCGCCTGGGCCGCCAAATCTGCCGGTATCGGGCGGGCAGTTATCCTGATGCCGCAGCAGAGCCCGGCCAACAAAATTGCGCGGACCCGGGAGCTTGGCGCCGATGTCGTGATTTACGACCGTCAAACGGTCGACCGTGCATCGCTGATCGAAAGCTGGCGCAGCCGCGAGAAGCTGGTACTCATCCCTGCCTTCGACGATCGTCACGTCATTGCCGGGGCAGGTACCGTTGCACTCGAAACGCTGGAGGCGGCGCGGGAGATCGGGGCGGATCTAAACGGTCTTTACGCGGCCTGCTCCGGGGGTGGGCTGGTAGCTGGAAGCGCCATCACGGTGCGCGCCCTGTCGCCCGAGACCGCTATATGGGGCGTCGAACCCGCAGGCTATGACGATACCGCGCAAAGTCTTGCCAAAGGTGAGCGCGTTACCATCGTGCCTCCTCACGACACGTTGTGCGATGCGCTGGTGTCGATCGAGCCGGGCGAGCTGACCTTTCAGGTCAATTCCTCGCATCTGGCCGGTATTCTGGTAGGTGACAACGACACGGCCCGCCTGGGGATGAAGATAGCATTTGAGGAATTCGGTCTGGTGGCTGAGCCAAGCGGCGCGATCGCACTTGGCGCGGTCCTTTCGGAAAGGGCACACACCGAAGGCCGCACGATTGCCGTGGTCGTGAGCGGACGCAACGTCGATATCGACCTTTATACCAAAGAGCTAGGTGAGTTTGCAAAAGGTGGCGCATGAACGCGGAACAGAAACTGAAAGAACTGGGGCTCGAACTTCCGGTGCTCGGTCCGCCGAAATACTCCTATGTCGGATACCGGAAATGCGGTGACGTACACTATATTTCGGGACAGGTCTCCCGGCATGACGACGGCAGATTCATTACCGGCAAGGTCGGCCACACGGTGAGCATCGACGAAGCGCAGTCGGCCGCGCGTCAGTGCGCGCTGTACCTTCTTGCGGTGGCACGCTCGATCACGGGGTCGCTCGAATCGGTCGAGTTCATCAAACTTCTGGGCATGGTCAATGCCACACCGACTTTTACGGATCATGCCATCGTTGTCGAAGGATGCTCGAGGCTTCTGGTCGAGGTGATGGGCGAGCGCGGCCAACACGCACGATCTGCCGTGGGGGTGGGCTCACTTCCAGGCGATGTTGTCGTCGAAATCGAAGCAATTGTACGCAAGCTGGACTAGGAGATCGAGATCGTGCACGTAGTGACAGATAAGCTGATTTATCCCGAGGGACCGGTCGCGATGGCCGACGGGTCGGTTCTGGTGGTCGACATCCCTGATGAAGCCCTGAAGCGGGTGCACCCGGACGGCTCGGTGGATCTGGTCGCGCGTGTTCCCGGCGGACCGAACGGGGCGGCGATCGGGCCGGACGGCAAGGTCTATATCTGCAACAACGGCGGTGTGGAATGGATCGATGTTCAGGACGGTCGCCTGCGTAGCGGCCCCCAGGCCGAGAACTACACGGGCGGCAGCATCGACGTGGTAGACCTAGCGACCGGCAGTGTCAGCCGGCTCTACGACCGCTGCGGCGAACATATGCTGAAAGGGCCGAACGATCTGGTCTTTGACGGTCAGGGAGGCTTCTGGTTCACCGACATGGGAAAGCGCCGTCTGCGCACCATGGACCTTGGTGCGGTTTACTGGGCGTCCTGCGATGGCACGCAGATTGTCGAAGTCATCACCGGGCTGATTTCGCCGAACGGTATTGGCCTTTCCCCGGACGGCAAGACACTTTATGTGGCGGAAACCTATACCGGCCGCATCTGGAAATGGACAATTGAGGCGCCCGGCGTCGTGCGCAAGGCTGCATGGCCTTCTCCAAACGGTGGCCATCTTTATGCCAGCCCCGGCGGGCGGACCCGGTTCGACAGTATCGCGGTTTCTGCATCCGGTGCGGTCTGCGCTGCGGCGCTCGATCTATGCGCGATTTTGGAATTCCGTGGCTCGATGACGGATTATGTGCTGTATCCTGTGCCTGATCTGCTTGTCACCAACCTATGTTTCGGCGGTCCTGACATGCATACCTGCTATGTGACACTCTCGCACGAACCACGGCTTGTTGCCTTCGAATGGCACGAGCCTGGGCTTGTTCTGCATCATTCCATGTGATCGGAGGAATGATCCCGATGTCGCGGGTCATCGACGGATTGTCAGAAAGACGACCCTTCTTTGGTCAACGCAGATCGAGCGGGCTGATGTAAAATGCATGTTTCACCATTCCCGAGCGCAATTTCTGCCAGATTTTTGTTCAACGTTCGGTCGAGAGAGGATATGCCGATCAGAGTCTGGAAGAGCGCCGGTTTAGTTTTGCATGCTTGGTGCGTGGATGGACACTGGAAGTGTACGAAAAATGAAAACCCGATACTGCCGAAACGAGGCAGTCTTCATGTAATCAGCAACGATAAGGTAACAGAGCAATGAGCGTACGCGAGGATCAAGAAGCGAGTTCTTTGTCCGAACTCGGTCGCCCCGTGCACAGTTTGAGTGTTCGGAGATCCAGTTTTTCCGATCAGATCTATGCCGACCTCCGTCTGGCCCTTATGTCTGGAGCGTATGAACCCGGCCATAAGCTGAACATTCGTCGACTGGCGATCGACTACAACATTTCGCAGACACCCGTGCGCGAAGCTGTTATGCAGCTCGTGGCCGATGGTGCGCTTGAAATGCAGCTAGGACATCAACCGCGTGTGCCGATACTCCAAGTTGCTGACTATACTGAAATCCGGGATGCACGCGTCCCGCTAGAGCGACTGGCAACTGAACTCAGTGCGGTCCGCATCACGCCAGAGCAGATTGAGCAACTGCAAGTTTATCATGACACCTACATTGCTTCGCAGCAACAGAAAGACTGGAAGGCTGCATTAGCGGCAAACCAGGCGTTTCATTTCAACATTTATAAGGTTGCAGGAAATAAAGTTCTGCTGAAGGTCATTGAAAATCTGTGGCTGCTTAGCGGACCGTTCGTGCTTTATCAGTTTCCCACGCGGCACGCTTCAACCTCAGAGATCCACCCGCACATGAGGATCATCGATGCCTTGCGCCGTCAATCGGCCAAGGAAGCGGGCGACTGGGTTATTTCGGATTTAATGGATGGATCGAAAAGGTTGCTGGACAACATAGCTGCCAAGTCAACAAGTGGCTGAAATGGTTGATTTTACGAGGTCGTGACCATACTTCTGGTAATCAGGACTCCGTCGCCTTGCGCCATAGTTACATATTTTATCTGTGGTCTACCCCGTGATTCGGAGGATATCGATGACTGGGTGCATCATGGGACTGCGCTTGATGCTTTGGGCATCATCGCTGTGTGACGTGAAAGCCCGTATGTGCTGGCTGTTTATACAGGAGCGAATTGCGGCAGGTCGGGCATCATCTCGGCTACTGATGAGACTGAGCAGGTCCGGCAAAGCTCAGGAGATCGCCCGTGATCTCGATCCAGATACATGGCAGCGTCTTTTCGCTGATGATAGAAACGAGTCCTTGCGGCTTCATGACTTGGCCTATTTGCGAACTCGCTGATCTCGCATGCTCCACCACATGGAGCCCAGCCGGGAGATACATTCCGACCCTCGTTGCCGTTGAAGGCCGTCGTGGCTATCGGTGATGTCTTCGAGACAACCAAGAACGAACTCAATCTCGATCGCAACGAAATCAAGTCATGACTGGCATTTTATCTTTCCCTCGTTATGATGACGATGATCCACTACTGAGACGAGTGCTGCGCCGGTCAGGCTGATGTTGCAGTTATTATACGGGCTTGAAGGTCGGCCGCGCCCTGCGCATCAACGGCACCGAAGCTTAGGCTGGCACGGAAACGCTGTCCGGAAGCAAGGAAAAGCAGGTTGCCATTCTCTTCTGTGCGCTTGCGTCCCAGCGGTCTGGCCGTCGATGGCAAGCAGATGCCCAGGGCTTGCCGGTCCGGTGCTCTGGACAGCCAGCGCGAGCCACGTCTCAGTTCTCTGGGGCGGAAGCTGATAAAATCAGCGGATCCGTTCGGAAGGATCTGCATAGCATGCGCCCAGCCATCCATATCGGCATGGTAAGCGTCAGAAAAACCGAACTCCTTTTCGATGCGGTCCCCTGCTTTGATGGTGCGGTGCCGGTTGAAATCTGCCTCGACCTCCCGGTGCCATGAGACCAGCGTATCATCGGCGCCCGCAAGGTAGGCAGGCACCTGCCATCGTCGGTCTGGATCGGGCATCAGTGTGTCGACAAGACGCGAACCATCGACGGGTCGAAAGTTTGCATGGGCAAGATACATCAGCGGCATTGTCCCACCGCCCAAATTTTCTACCTCGACCGTCAGGTCGAATGCCGTGGCGTTTGCGTGCAGCCGCAACGCAGGACGGAACGCAAAGCTCGGGCCAAAGAATTTTCGGTCACGGACGAGACCGGTCAGTTCTACATATTCCCCTTTCGCATCCGAACCGAAGACAATGGCTGCCCGCTCGTAGCTGATGTAAGGAAGCTCACCGTGCAGTTCGTGGTCATCCTCGGGGCCTGGGTATCCTGTCGCTGTCGCACCGCAATGCACGAAGAACGCGCCATAAGACCTGTGAAAATTGCTGGCGTTCACCGGTTCATCAAAGATTGTTTGCATCGTCAGCCGGCGGCCGTTGAAAACAACGTCCCAAATCTGCTGGCCGCGAAATGGCAGAAGCACTGCCGTTCCTGCACCATTATGGATCTCTAGAGCCTCAATTCCACTGGCGTAACGGAAGCCGAAAGCCTCGATGACGCCCTGACGGGCGATCAGGCGCTTTTGTTCTGAAAAAGACTTTTTGCTAAGTTCGATCTCAACAGTCATGGTTCCCTCCACAGTTTTTGATATATCAGACCTTCTGCGACCAGCCGAAATGGTTCGATGCGGTTTCGACGACATGGTTCGCAATCGGAATGGCCGATGTCGCGGCGGGGGATGGGGCATTGCAAACGTGGATCGTCCGTTGTGTCGTCCGGATGATGAAATCGTGCTCGATCGTTCCGTCGGACATGACGGCCTGTGCCCGGATGCCAGGACGGTATGGAAGGAAATCTTCCAGTTTCAGATCGGGGCAGTATTTGCGGCAAAGTTCGAGATAACGGCGTTTCGAGAGCGAGTTTGCCATCTCCTCGATGCCCAGACCCAAATACTGCCATGCCAGCTTGCGGAAGCCGCGATAGCCGAAGATTTCCAGCGTATCCTTCATGCTGACATCCCGGAACCGGTAGCCTTCGCGTGCAAAGGCAAGAACCGCATTGGGGCCGACAGTCAGATAGCCGCCGATCATCTTTGTAAGGTGGACGCCCAGGAAGGGCAGAGCCGGATCGGGGACCGGGTAGATGAGATGGTTGATCAGGTCATTGCGGTGATCGGCAAGACGGTAGTATTCGCCCCGGAAAGGCACAAGCTGGAAGTCCATCTTCAGACCGCTTAGCTTTGCAAGCCTGTCAGCCATGATTCCCGCACAAACCACCAGATGTCCCGCCCGGATCACCCGTGATCCGGCTTCAATCACCACGTGGCTGGTTTCTTCCCGAATATTGTGCACCTCCAGCCCGGTTAATATCTCGCCGCCATGTGCACGCACCTTTTCGGCCATGGCGCGGGTGACGGCACCATAATCAACGATGCCGGTTGTCGGCGAATAAAGCGCGCCGAGGCCGACGATGTTCGGCTCACGTCGACGCAGTTCGGCGGCGTCAAGCAGCTCGAGATCTAGGCCGTTTTCCTTGCTGCGGTCGTACAGCGCCTTCATGCGCGGCACGTCTTTTTCGTCGGTCGAGACGATCATCTTGCCGCATTGGTCAAAAGGGATGCCATGATCCTGGCAGAACCGGATCGTCGCATCGACACCCTGTTTGCAGTAAATGGCCTTCAACGTTCCGGGCTTGTAATAGACGCCTGCATGGATGACGCCACTGTTCCGGCCCGTCTGGTGGTGCGCAAGGCCATCTTCCTTTTCGATGATCGAAACCGAAAGGCCTGGAAATCGCTCGGTCAGCGTCATGGCGGTTGCCGCTCCGACAATTCCTCCGCCGATGACGACGATATCATATTTGTCCATTTTGTTGATCCCTGAAGCGGCTTGCCGCCCGCTAGCTGATCTGAAGGTGTGAAATGAAGCGTGTGTTGAGATAGCTTTCGAGTGCATCTGCGCCACCTTCAGTCCCGTAGCCGGAATCGTTGATTCCCCCGAAGGGCACTTCCGGCAGGGCAAGCCCCGAATGATTGATTGACACCATCCCAGCGGCCACGCCTTCGCCAATCATGGCGGCCGAGGTCGCAGAGCGGGTGAAGCCGTAGGAGGCAAGTCCGAACGGAAGCCGGTTCGCCTCGCTGAGAATTTCGTCAACCGATCGCATAGGCACCATCAAGGCAACGGGACCAAACGGCTCTTCGTTCATGGCACGCGCATGGCGTGGGACATTCGAAAGCACGGTCGGCTGGAAGAAGTGGCCGTCATTGGACATGCGCTTTCCGCCGATAAGTTGTTCTGCACCCTCATCAATCGCATCTTGAATAAGGTTTTCGATCGCCTCGACCCGCCGGTTGCTGACGAGTGGCCCCATGTTCGTATCGGGCGCAAAGCCGTCACCCACCTTTATGTCTGCCGCAGCCTTTACGAAACGCGAGACGAATTCGTCATAGACTGGCTCTTCGATCAGGAAGCGGGTTGGGGAGATGCAGACCTGGCCCGCATTGCGGTACTTGAAGGCGGTGGTCACGGCAACCGCGCGCTCAATGTCGGCGTCTTTAAGAATCATAACCGGGGCATGGCCGCCAAGTTCCATTGTGACCCGCTTCATGTGAAGCCCGGCCAGTGCGGCCAGTTGCTTGCCTACCGGTGTGGAACCGGTGAATGTGACCTTCCTGATGACGGGATGCGGAATGAGGTGTTGAGAAATCTGGGCTGGGGTTCCGAAAACCAGATTGACAACGCCCGCCGGAATGCCTGCATCCTCGAAGGTCCGGATGAGTTCAGCCGGCGACGCCGGGGTTTCCTCGGCGGCCTTGATGATGATCGAGCAGCCCGCAGCAAGGGCCGCAGCCAGCTTGCGCCCCAGCTGGCTTACAGGAAAGTTCCAGGGTGTAAAGGCGGCGACAGGGCCCACCGGTTCCTTCAGCACGCTCTGCCGTGCACCTGGAACCCTTGCGGGTACGATGCGCCCATAGGAGCGCCGGGCTTCTTCGGCAAACCAGTCGATGATGTCCGCCGTTGCCAGGATCTCGGTCCTGGCTTCGGCTAATGGTTTGCCCTGTTCCAGCGTCAGCAGGGCGGCGATGGATTCCGCGCGCTGACGCAACAGATCCGCAGCTTTGCGCATCAGGTTTGAACGGTCGAATGGCGACACGCGGCTCCACAGTTGAAAACCGCGGTCTGCTGCTGCCAGCGCTTCGTCAAGATCGTCGCTGCTTGCATGCGCAAATGCTCCGATAACCTCCCCCGTTGCTGGATTGGTAACGGGAGAGGTGACGCCGTTGCTTGCGGGTCGCCATCTGCCATCAATATGCAGAAGCACATCGGGATACGAAACCTTGGCCTGATCCTTTGCTGACTCTAGTGTCATTTTTTCCTCATTCTCGTTTTGATCAATGGGCAACGGCACTGCCGATATTGCCCGAAATTTTCCATGCAGGCGGCCCGTTGGCTGACCAGCTGAATCGCTGCGCAAATTTTTTACAATCCTTATTGCGCGATATATGAAAGATGATACATAATATATCAATACAGCGCGGACATGCTTTAGGCAAGAGGGCGGGGGAAGTGAAAAATCCGATCAAGTCTCTTCTGCAGGCGGGTGGAGCCTGCGTTAACGGCTGGCTTTCAATTCCATCCGGTTACGGGGCAGAAGTCATGGCTCGTGCTGGATGGGATGCGCTGACAGTCGACCTGCAGCATGGCGTTCAGGACTATCAAAGCCTTGTGAACTGCTTCCAGGCGATTGCTGCCTTTCCGGTGACGCCGCTGGCAAGGGTGCCGTCAAACGAACCGGGGATAATTGGCAAGGTTCTTGATGTAGGGGCATGGGGTGTCATTTGCCCGATGGTGAATAGTCCTCAAGAGGCGGAGGCTTTCGTTTCGGCATGCCTCTATCCGCCATATGGGACCAGGTCCAACGGCCCGAACCGCGCAGGCTCCTATGGCGGTTCGGATCAGAGTTATCAGTCTTTCGCCAATGAAGAGGTGCTGGTCATCCCGATGATCGAGACTGTGGCTGCGGTTAGTCAACTCGAGGCGATACTTGATGTGCGAGGTATCAGCGGAGTTTACGTAGGCCCTAGCGATCTTGGTTTCTCCCACGGACTGCCACCGGTCTTCGACAGCCGCGATTCGCTGATGCTAGATATTTACAGGCACATTGTTGCTGAAACCTCGCGTCGTGGACTTTTCGCAGGAATCCATACTATCGATCCAGCTTACGCTGTCGAAATGCAGGAGCTTGGGTTTCGTTTCGTTACCATCGCGAGTGACGCTTCGCTGATGGCAAAGGCCGCGCGCGAAACGGTTCAGACCTTCCGCTTCGGCACTAACGGTTCAATCCATACGAAATAGAGTGCGCCTAAATGGTAACCGCCATTTTGAAATGTCTTACATCAGCACTCGGGTCGAGCCTGTAGGCAGTTATGAAAAACGTTGATCCTCAATCAGTCTGCATTCGCGAGTTTTATGACAAAAACCTAAAAGGATAGTTTCATGAAGAATTGTAAGGTCATGCTGATCACCGGCGGAGCGAGCGGCATTGGTGCTGCCACCGTTCGTATGGCCGCAGCACAGGGCCACAACGTCGTCATTGCGGATATCAATGATGAGGCCGCGCAGAACGTTGCGCGATCGGCCGGATCAAACGTATCATCTGTGCGTCTCGATATCTGCTCGGAAGCAAACTGGAAAGAGGTGTTGGACAAGGTCTGGGCGGACTTTGGCCGACTTGATGTGTTGATTAATAATGCGGCGATTGCTCATACAGGCTATGCCGTCGATGTTTCGATTGCGAAACATCAGCACACGATCAATACCAATTTTATGGGGGCGGTAATCAGTATGCTGGAAACCTTGCCCAGATTCAAGCAGCAGGGCTTTGGCCATATCGTCAACATCTCGAGCATGAATGCTTTTCTACCGTTTCCAGGCATTGCCAGCTATTCAGCTGCAAAGCACGCCCTCAGAGCATTCCATCATGCGGTTGCGATCGAAGAGCGGAAGGGAACCACAGACTTCACTATAGTCTATCCGACGGCCACCGAGACCCCGATGCTGGAACAGGAGGCAGAGGATGATGCAATGGCTCTGGCTTTTGCAGGCGATCCAGTTACTCCCGAGGCTGTTGCTGCGGCGATTCTTCGCGGGATCAAAAACAAATCTGACGAAGTCTACATTCCGGCAAGCAGGGGCAGCTTCGTGCGCAAGACCGGAGTGCGACCTCAGAAACTCCGGGAGCTCTACGACCGCAACGAGATCATTGGCGCGGAGAAGCTGAAGCAACGTCGGGAGCGTATTAAAGCTAAAGCCTAGAGCGTCGTGCGTCATTCCACACGCACAAATGACCTTCTAACATTTTGAATCTACGTACAGCTGCCCTCTATACAGAAAATGCACTTGATCCGGGTGGCCGCTGTTTCTGGAAGATCTGATATGGAAGAGCGGGTTTCCACGACATGATGAAAAATGGATACAATATTCCCAAGAATGACTTAAGCGGATTTCTCATTGCACCCGACATTTTTGCCACGCAAGTCTTCCAACAGTTGAGCAGACCAATGTCGCAGAATTTCAACATTCTCGAGCACCTGCGGCAACGCGATGCATATAAGGTTTATGCCGCGATTGTGGATGACATAACCGAAAGCAATGCATCCACACATGAAAGACCCAAAAACACCGGGGGCAAATGCAAAATTGCGACAGAAGGCGATCGCTTCCCAATGCCCCCTGCAACGCTATTTGACATCTGCCACGGCAAATTGATGGGACCTGCGAAATGAAGATCAAGGCGATCCATACGATACCGCTATTATGCAATTTCAAGAAGGAGTATCATTGGGCAGATGGAGTCACTCTATCATCACCGATTGTCCTGATAGAGATTGAAACCGAAGACGGTATTGTCGGCGTAGCCGAATCCGGCGTTGGCCCGACAATTGAACCCATGCTTGCTATTCTTCATGACGCAATTCCGCATTTTATCGGCAAGTCTGTCTATGATGCCAACCGGCTGATCTGGGACTACTTTATGACCGGGTTCAAGGCGCGCGGCGTGGGAAGCCAGTACCGTATGTTCTCGCGCACGATGTCTGGTATCGAGCTTGCGGCGTGGGATGCAATCGGAAAAGCGATAGGCCAGCCTGTCTGCAATGTACTGGGCGGTGCTGTCCATGACAAGATCGGCTATTTCGGCTTCGTACAGGGTGACACACCCAAAGAGCTTGCCGACCATGCTAAGGAGCTGATTGATCAGGGGTTTCAGGTTCTCTACGTCAAGGTGGGCCGCGGAGACGACTTGGATATTGCCATCGTGAAAGCCGTGCGCGAGATCGCCCCATATGTTCGGCTGCGGCTTGATGCCAATGAAGCCTGGGATACTCTTCGGGCGCTCCGGATGATGGAGCGGTTGAAACCTTTTGACATTGAAATAATGGAGCAACCGGTTCCCGGTACGCTTGGCCCGGATGGGCTGCTTCGGTTGCAAGGTGTTGGGATGCCGCTTGCTGCGGATCAGAGCATTTATCTTCCTGAAGAAGTCTTTGCGATGTGCTCCACACGGGCTGCGCAGTCTATCGTGCTCGGACCTCATGAAACCTGCGGTGCATTGAGATGGCGTCAGGCAGCTGCCATCGCCGCCGCTGCTAATGTACGCATTAACATTCACGGAATTTTTGAAACAGGCATTACCACCTGCATTGCCAATCAAGTGGGTTCAACGGTATCGAACCTCGATGATGGCAATCAGATCATGTGGCAACTGTTGGCTGAAGATATTATCGAGGTGCCTGACCTGCGTCCTGTAGACGGATTCCTTCCAGTCAGCAAGAAGCCAGGTTATGGTTTCGAACTGAACCGGGATGCCGTTGCCCGGGCGCATGAGAACTATCTCCGTCAACAGGCATGGACTCAGACACATCCGGCTTGAGGGTCGTTGGTTCCTGATAAAAGTACCGTAAGTGTAGCAAGCGCAAACCTGTAGAGGCTGGAGTTGTTCAGACTGGCCTCTGTCAGACTGGCAGGATTGGCGAAAAAACGGCTTTTGTCGGACTTGTGAAAGTTTACACGGGTATGAAATGGGGCGAACGCTACCCTTGCAATTATAAAACATATCACTGTGACTTGACATATTTTCCCGCTTTATAAGCGACATTACATCAAAATCAGGCTACCAAAACAATACATATGATATATCATGCACGAATCCTTCACCAAGAGGTAAAGGGATTGAGTTAGTCTCGAAATTTGGGTGTACCATGCCTTTATCTGGGTTTACTTCCAATAATCTGAGTGTCGATCTCGCGGCAGTCACTGATCCTGATCTTATCGCGAGATACGCGGATGTCTTTGCAGGCGCGCTGAATTTTAGGAACTCTGACGCTGAAATTATGAGATATCCTTTCCCTTTTGGTGGAGATCGGTACGATCTCAAGATTGGTGTCGAGCCACATGACCGTACCGGCGAGACAGGTGCTTTCCACGCCTTTTTCGATATCGATGAGCATTACCTCGCCGCGATCGCGGACCGTGCCGCCACGCTGAAGCGTGATCCAAGCCGCTTCAATGCTTTGCCGCACATGATCGAAGCCCAGTGGGAAGCCATGGATTACATCATGTCCAACGTCGCCTATGATTTCCCGAAGGATTTCAGCTATATCCGTGACGGAAACACAATCTATTGGCAAAACCGCCTACTGGGAATAGACCATGTCCTGAAATATGGTGACAGGGAAGGCCTGCCCTGCGACCCGCTGGAATACATCACACGGCAGGTGCAAGGCGATTTTGCACTGCTCGATCAGCGTGACGGAAGTCTCTGGCTTGATGCCGGCATGATTACCGAAGCCGGCGGTTGGTCATTCGATTTCATATTTGGGATGGATTGGCGAGGCATTCATGGCCCGGTTAAGGCCGAGGCCGAGAACAGGGTTATCGAGCGGGCTCTAAAGATGACAATGTCGCTTGCGGCGCATGCCCCGCAGCGCCGCGTCAATTGGCTTCTGACCATCAAACCGCGGTTGGACATTTCGCTTGAGAATCGCCCGTACACACTTGGCGATTCGCTCGGAAACCAGCCCGGTAATCTTCCAGATGATCTTTTCATGAGGACCGAATTCCAGCAGCTTTATCGTTTGCCGAAAAGCAACGCGATTATCTTCGTTCTGCGTAACTATCTCGCCTCGTTCCGTGAGTTGGCCCGATGCCGGAAATGGGCGATCCGTATGCATCGCGTTTTGCGCGATCTCGATCCGACACTCGAAAGGTTTGCTTACACTACAAATCGGTCGGAGATTGTTGAATGGCTCTCTCAATTCGATGACGGACGTGAACTTAGTCCCGGTCGTGGTCCGGATCAGGACGCGCTTGATCCAGAGTGGCGATGATGAATATGCCGAAACCCGTCGTTAAATATCGTCACAGAATATATTCCTCAAGCAGGCCGGTTTATGAAGATTTGCGCTGGTCCCAGGCGCAGGATTGTCTTGTCATATGCGATTCAAGCGGCGCTCCAGCGGTTCGGGCACTTCTGGCGCAACCGCATCCTGAACGTTTGATAGTTGTTCAACTGAACGGAGGGAATATACCTGGTAAAGACAACCTGCTTGCACAGGCTTCACAATGGATCGATCGTGCACCGGCCGGCTCGGCTCTTCTTGCGGCGGGAGAAGAGCCCCTTCTGTGCGCATTACGCCGGATGGCGTGGGAAAAGGGCTATTCTGCTGACGCCATGATCCTGCAGCGAACCGGGCGTGCTCTGCGCGACACCCGCTGCGCACATTGTCATACCATAACCTCCAACGTCGCCTTTCAGGCCTTCACCTGCTCGGGTTGCGGACGCGTTCTTGTCGTGCGCGACCATTATTCGATCCGACTTGGCGCTTATATCGCTAACATGATGATGCCCGAAGATCCCATGATACCCGAGATGCTGGAGACTGCCCTGAAATGAGTTTTGCCGAGTACAGACTGTACGAACTTTACGAGATCATCGAAAGGGCTGAGAACCTGAAGAGTTTTCGCTTTCGGACTCTTGATGGAGATAGAGTGCCCGCCTTTTCGGCCGGAGCCCATGTCCTCGTTACTGTACCCGGCCCCCACGAACGTCAGATACGCAATGCCTATACGCTTACAAGTCCTCCTGGCGACCGAAGCCATTTTGAAATCACGGTCCAACTGGAGCCGGACGGTCGCGGGGGATCGCGCCATCTGCATGAGGTCGCCAGAGCAGGGATGATTTACCCTATCCGCGCGCCGATCAATCTTTTTGGTCTAGAAAACCGGGCGCACAAACATCTGTTTGTGGCTGGCGGCATCGGAATAACGCCGATCCGCGCACTCATGAGCGAAGCAGAGCGGCGTGGCGAGAACTGGGAGTTGCACTATGGATTTCGTGGAGTTCAACGTGCAGGATTTCTCACGGAAATCAATACCCATGATCCCCGCATCACTTTGTGGGACAGTATGCGCTCCGACAGGCTTGATCTTACTCGTATCCTGTCCGGCCAACCCTTCGGTACAAAGCTTTACATATGTGGACCAGAGCGGCTTGTAGAAGGGGCAAGGTCCGCTGCGCTAGCGAAGGGCTGGCCGGCTTCGTCCATACTGTCCGAAGAATTTGTCCGTGCTGGTCTCGGTCTCCCTTTCAGTGCGCGTCTGTTGACAGGACAGATTCTGGAGGTTGGGCCCACTCAATCCCTGCTCGAAGCGCTTGAAGATGCAGGCCACCCACAACCATATATGTGCCGCATGGGGCAATGCGGCCAATGCCGGATCGGATTGCGCCCTTCTGCAGGCAAGACTTTGCACCGGGACGGCACCCTAACTGATGCCGAGCGCCAGTCCGGAAACACAATCATTCCGTGCGTGTCACGCCATTGCGGAGGCCTGCTTCAGCTTGCCATCTGATGGGGCAAGGGAGCGTTCACATGAAGGATGTAGTCTAATTCGCTGCAGAAGGCTGAACTTAAGGCGGCCTGACCATTTTGATGCTTTCAGTAAGGTTGTTTTATGCGCTTCATCTGCAAGAAGAATTCTTTTTACATCTGCGGCTCTTCGAACTGTCAGTTCCTGCCATCGTTGAGCTTCAGCAACTTTTCTCCACCGCGGACACGATTTTCTCCGGGAGGCGACAGTATGTTGGTGGAAAGCGCACGTGTCTTCAAGAGAACGCAGCCTGAAATTGATAAACCGGATGCATTCCGTCTGTTGGCTTGATAGTTGGTGGTTGCCTGCGCCCGAACTGAGAAAGAAACCGTAATCATGACCAACCGAATGAACGGCGCACAAAGCCTAGTCCACACGCTCATAGCGGGAGGTGTCGATACATGTTTCGCCAATCCCGGCACCAGTGAAATGCATTTCGTAGCAGCCTTGGATCAGATTCCCGGCATTCATTGCGTCCTTGGCCTGCAAGAGAATGTCGTGACTGGGATGGCCGACGGCTATTACCGGATCGCTGGTAAGCCTGCCGCCACGCTCTTGCATTGCGGACCCGGCTTGGCCAACGGTCTCGGAAACCTGCACAATGCGCGGCGCGCGCACAGCGGTATGGTCAATATCGTCGGTGATCAGGCGACATGGCATCGCCCCTTCGATGCGCCGCTGACAGCGGATACCGACAGTCTGGCGCGCGCTGGATCCGATTGGGTTCGGACGTCCGTCCGGGCGGAGGATGTCGGGCGTGATGCGGCCATGGCACTGCAGATCGCGCGACGGATTGGAGGAGGAATCGCCACGCTGATTCTCCCTTCGGACGCATCCTGGGATGAGGGTGGCGAGGTCGCACCACCGCTCCACCCGATTGCCCCGGCCCCGGTGTGCGGCACAACCATTGAAGCGACCGCTCGTATCCTGCGGGAAAACGGCTCAAATACACTCATCCTTCTGGGAAGTCACGCGACGCTGGCTGCTTCGCAAGATGCCGCCTGGCGTGTGGCCCAGACCACTGGCTCAGCCATTCTGGGCGAATTCGTATGCGCCCGGATGGAACGTGGCCGCGGGCGCCCACCAATCGAACGCGTACCCTATAACCAAGCGGCAGCGATGATGGTTCTCGACCGTTTTAGCCAGATTATCCTGGTCGGCGCGAAGCCACCGGTTGGCTTCTTTGGATATCCGGGCCAGCCTTCAATACATTTCAATCCGAATACGCAATTCCATGCCCTGACCCGCCCGGGCCAAGATCATGCGGCTGCCTTGCTCGCGCTGGCCGAAGAGCTAGGTGCACAGGCAGTATATTTGCCTGAACGCGGGCCTCGCCCTGAAATCCCAACAGGTTCACCGACACCGGAAGGACTGGCGCGTCTGATCGCCGCCGTGATGCCGGAAAACAGCATCGTTTCTGATGAAAGTGTCTCCTATGGTCGCGGCTTCTATGCTGAAAGCCACAACGCCCCATCGCATGACTGGCTGCACTTGACCGGTGGTGCGATCGGAGATGGCATGCCGGTAGGTACCGGCGCAGCGATTGCCGCAGGCGGACAACGACGGGTGATCGGACTGCAGGCAGATGGCTCGGCGATGTATTCGCTACAGGCACTTTGGACACAGTCGCGTGAGCGATTGCCTGTGACAACTATCATCCTGTCGAACCGTAAATACGCGATCCTGATCGGTGAATATACAGGAGTAGGTGCAACGCCCGGTCCCACGGCAATGAATATGCTGGACCTATCCACTCCTGCAATAGACTGGGTCCGCCTGGCCAACAGTCTAGGGGTCGAGGCCGCACGAACCGAAACGCTTGAAGGCTGTGCTGACCTTATGCGTCAAAGCTTTTCTCAGCGGTCTCCTTTTCTCATCGAGCTTGTAATCTGAGCCAGAGATACAAACCCACGTCCATTTGTTGATTATCCTGGAAGCGAGTACACGCGAGCGCGAGGCTCTCTCAGCGGTTCGACGAAGCCTCGAAGCGCACAAATGTTATACTTTTTTACGAACGGTGAGTTCAGGCCGACGAGGACTGACCGCGTTTAGAGCACGTCGCGGCTAAACGGTTTCTGGATTGAACGAAGCCGCTTTTGCGGTGAGTGCGGGATTTGCATGATGCGCTTCTGATTTTGAAGGATTGAGCTGTTTGGCCCAACCTTCAAATAGGAGATGACGATCCGCAACGTAAGACCGTATGTCCGTCTTCGTGGCTGAGGTGGCTCGCCCTATACTGGTCTTGCGAGGGTTGCTCGGAAAGGCCGAGCCGATCCTCATCACAGGAGGACGAGCCGTGGCAAATTATAGGGGAAGCTTTTGTTGGAATCGACGTCGCCAAGTTAAAGAATGCAATTGCTGTCGATGAATCCGGCCGGGACGGAGAGGTGCGCTTTTGGGGTGAGGTTGGCGCGTCCGATACCAGTATGCGCCGCATCATCCAGCGGATAGCAGCAAAGTTTGATCGCGTTCATTTCTGTTACGAGGCGGGTCCGACCGGATACGGCCTATATCGGCTGATCCAATCGCTTGGCCATGAATGTGTGGTCGTTGCGCCTTCCTTGATTCCCAGAAAACCAGGCGACCGGGTGAAGACCAACCGTAGAGATGCACTCGCGCTCGCCCGGCTATTTAGGGCCGGCGAGCTCACGGCAGTGTGGGTTCCCGACGAGAGCCATGAGGCGATGCGAGACCTCGTTCGCGCCCGAGCTTCTGCAGTCGAGACATTACGGGTTCATCGACAACAGGTAAGTGCCTTTATGCTCAAGCATAGTCGGATCTATCCACGCAAAAAGGGCTGGACGATGCGATATTTGCGCTGGCTGCAGGAGCAACAGTTCGATCACCCCGCGCATCTGATTGCTTTGCAGGAAATTGTCGAGGCGGTGCGCCTCTCGAAGGAGCGCGTCGAGCGACTGGAGAAGGTGATGGAGGAGTTTATCCCCACTTGGTCTCTCGCGCCCGTCGTTCGAGCTCTACAGACGTTACCAGGGGTCGATCTGATCGTCGCTGTCACCTTCGCCACAGAGGTGGGTGACGTGACCCGCTTTGAAAGCCCCCGCCAATTGATGGGCTATCTCGGCTTGGTTCCTGGTGAGCGATCAACGGGTGAGACAGTCAGACGGGGCTCAATCACCAAGGCAGGCAATGGGCGTGTTCGGCACATGCTGGTCGAGAGCGCCTGGACATATCGCTATCCGCCGAAGGTTGGCGCGAGGAAGCTGTACCGTATGGAGCAGGCGCCGCCAAAGTGCGGGAGATAGCATGGAAGGCTCAGAGCCGGTTGACGGCTCGTTATCGAACGCTGACCGGACGAGGAAAGCGAACGACGGTGGTTTGTACCGCCATTGCCCGCGAGTTGAGTGGCTTCATGTGGGCCGTTGCAAGGGAGGCGCAGTCGATCAGATTGTAGATCGCCGAATCAAACTTGCACCTCGCGCATGGGCGGGGGCGGAACAACGGCAGGGGAACACCCGTCAGACGCTTTGTGGCCGGCATTTGACCGACGCCCGCAGTAAGATCGGAATAGCACCGGACGCACAATCGGGAATGCGGTAGCCAACCCGCGCATCAGAGCTTGATCACCGACGTCCTTGAGTTCCGCCTCCACCCATGCGCGGTCATCATCATGAGCAGCCGTTTCTCCGGAACGGTCGTTTCCTCGCGCCCAAAGCATTGACAACGGACATCATAGCCAAGGCTTCTCCGAGCGGGGATTTTGGAGCGACACCGGCCGGTTATGTGGAACCAGACCCGCACATAGGCGACGAGCGGAGCAAACCGTTCCTGCCGTCCAGCAAGACGAGCCTGCGAATCAAGGCCACGCAATTCGGCTTCGATCCGGTACAACTCTCCGATGCGCTTAACACCTTCCTCGGCAATTGGTGCTGTTGCGTTGCAGGTGATCTCTACCAGCTTGCGACGAGCGTATGCCCAACAGTAGGCAAGCCGAATGCCTGGATCAACGCGCTGTGGTGCGATTAGTCTGTTGCGTGCTTGAAGGCTGCAACCAGCTTCTCAAGCCGTTCGATCCGCTCGTCCTTGCGGGCCACCTGTGCGTCTTTGATTGCCTCCCACTTTTGCGCCGCGACTAGCATCGCCTTCAGGGCAACAATATCATCGGGAAGATTGGCAACGTCCAACATGGCCAGAGCCTACCAAAACCAAACCCGTTCCGCTTCCGGAATCTATCGTGCTGAATCATCGTGTCGCAGCTATTCGATAGCGACCACCGGTGCTCTCGTTTCGACAGCCCGAAACCGCCTCCAATCAAGCCCGGCAAACAGCGCCTCAAACTGAGCGTGGCTCAATGTCATCAGGCCGTTTTTGATGCCAGGCAAGTGAAGCTGTGCTCCTCCAGCCTCTTGTAGGCAAGCACGATGCCGGAACCGTCCCAGTAGATTAGCTTCAGCCGGTCTGCTTTGCGAGATCGAAACACGAAGACTGTTCCGGTAAACGGGTCCTTGTGCAGTTCGTTCTTCTCCAGTGCGGTCAATCCATCATGCCCCTTACGGAAGTCCACGGGTTTGGTCGCCACCATGATCCGCACGCGGTTCGATGGAAAGATCATGTTGCGGCCGCCAAGGCCCGCGCGATGGCGGCGATCCGGGCAACAGACGCACCTCCTCAAGACGTATCGTGACGCGGCCAACAACAATCTCTGTACGGGAATCTGGTTTGACACTCAGCGGCTCGGGTGGGGGGTCTCGACGACCATCGCCGCGAATTCGACTGCATCGTCCGGCTAGGGCAAAACCAGTTTGCCTTGTCGTGCCAGTGTTCGCCAGATCGACAGATGATTGGCCTTCAGCCCGTGGCGGGCAGCGACCTCATTAACCGTCACGCCCGGACCCAAACTTTCCGGCACGATCCGTGCCTTGACCTCATCAGGCCATTGACGATGCACCTCGCGTCCGCTCCGCCGCGCCGTGAGAAACCTCCCACGTAGCTTCCATGTAGAAACTCCTTATCGCTCTTCCATGAAAACTCGATCACAGATAAGGAGACTGCGGGCAACGTGGGGATAGAACAGCGGTTGCCTGAACCTTGACGCGGATGATCATGGATGAGAACGGTACGGGTGCTTGGGCGGCCCTCGCAAGGCATGTCGATCCGATAGCGCTCTTGATCGCAGACGAGCGAAAGGAATATGATGATCTCGTCCTTTGTTTCCATGCACCGCGTGAACCACAGCCTCCAATATCAATAGGACGACGGCACGAACTTAAACGTAATCGAGAGCTTATTCGGTCGTGTCGCGAAAGCCTACAAGGCATCAATCATCGCGTCTCGACGAAGTACCTTGACTGGTACCTGCTGGCGAGAGCCGTCTGTAGCCTTTCCGCATCCTCAACCAACTCTACATCCAAAGAGAATTGCTTTGCGATGTCGGCGGTCAACGATGGATGTTCGCGATGTATTAAAATGTCGAGGACGACATGGCGATTGTTTACCCTCGAGGAGTTAGGTGACGCGCCTGCTCGATGATGAATTCCAAGATGACGCACGTTTTGGTTTGGGCATCGACATGAAGTGGTATTTCCGAATTCTAGATCGTAGAACAGGATGACTCTCTCGAAGGCGGTTTTCTGGTCTTCGAGGATCAAGGTCTGCGATCTCAAATCCGCCAAACTAGCGACAATTCCGGGCCAAGTCGTCTTTCAATTCACTGACATCTGCCGTTATATGCATTACGCCTGAAGATAGCACAGTCCTCATGGGAATCTTATTGTACTTGCTACATAATGCCGTGAGTGTCTCCAAGAAGCTATCCGCCTACGCATTTTTTAGAGATTTCCGATAGCAAGACGCTCGCTCAGGACTATCCGGTAGCAAAGTTGGTAGCATTTAACCGATTCAGGCTAACAATTAGTTAGCCTTCCATTAACCAAAAGTCTCCTTCAATAGTCGTTTTTGCACGTTATAAATCGATTTAAATAATTGCTATTGGAGGAACGGCATATGAAAAAATTACTGATGGCATCGGTGGCGGTGCTGTGCCACGCAAGCCTGAGCACGGCTGCTGAACTTGAAGTTACCCATTGGTGGACGTCCGGCAGTGAAGCTGATGCCGTCCGAGTATTGGCGAATGCCTTCAATGCGACAGGCAATGCCTGGAAAGACGGGGCAATTGCTGGCGCCGGTGGTGTAGCCCGTCCTCTCATTACCAGCCGTATTACCGGTGGCGCTCCAATGGGAGCTACGCAGTTCACTCATGGCAAGGCGATGAATGAACTTATCCAGGCTGGTCTGATGCGCGATGTGACAGATATAGCGCGCCGCGATGGCTGGCTCGACAAGGTATATCCAGCAAGTCTTCTGAAGGACTGCACATTCGAAGGCCGGGTCTATTGTGTTCCATCCAATATTCACTCGCAGCAGTGGCTCTGGGTCGGTCACAAGGCTTTCGAGACGGCCAGGGTTCAGGTGCCGAAGAACTGGGACGAATTCGTTGCCAGCGCTCCGGCTCTTGAAGAAAAGGGCATTGTTCCGCTCGCAGTTGGCAGGCAGCCCTGGCAAATCCAGCTTCTTTTCAATGTTCTCATGGTCTCCGTAGGTGGACCGGAACTGTTTGAGCGCGTCTATGACAAGAAAGATGCGGAATATGCCGCAGGTCCAGACGTTGCGAAGGTGTTTGCCGCGGCGGCAGACGCTCGCAGGCTTTCCGCAAAGTCGAATGTCCAGGAATGGAATCTTGCAACCCAGATGGTCATAGACGGCCGCGCCGGTGCCCAGATCATGGGGGACTGGGTTCAGGGCGAGTTCACCCACGCGGGGCTTGTCGCAGGCAAGAATTTCGAGTGCCTTCCCGGGCTTGGTCTTTACCAGTATATCACGACAGCGGGTGACGCTTTCTATTTCCCGAAAGTTTCCAATCCTGATATTATCGCCGCGCAAGACGCTCTCGCATCCGTCATCGTCGATCCGGCGGTACAGGTAAAGTTCAATCTTACCAAAGGCGCCTTGCCTGTCCGCAGTGACGTGGATATGGCGGATGCTACGCCCTGTATGAAGCGTGGCCTCGATATTCTGGCAAAAGGACAGATCGTTCGCAGCGTAAACAGCATGATATCTCCTGATTCCGTTGCGCGCATTACAGATCTGGTCGTCGAATTTTTCAGCGATGCCAAGTTTACACCAGAGCGTGCCCAGAAGGAATTCGTGGATATCATCAAGGACGCAGACTGATCGATTCCGATCTTGAGCCCTTGGCGGCTGATGTGCCGTTTCCTTTGAATTTCCTTACGGTCGAGATATAAAACATGGCTTATTCTGCCGCGAAAAGGGCGAGGTTCAGGAACCTCAGCGCCCTGTTTGCCTCGGTGCCAATGGTTGCGACAGCGATTGTCGTTTATCTGGGATGCACTGTCTGGACAGTTGTATATTCGTTCACCAGTTCACGCCTTCTCCCTAAAGCGGAATGGGTGGGGCTGGCGCAATATGAAAGACTGTGGTCAGCCCGCCGCTGGCTCATCTCCATCGAGAACCTTGCCATTTATGGCGTGATGATGCTGGTTCTCTCATTGGTGCTCGGGTTTGTCCTTGCTGCGATGATTGATCAGAAAGTGAGGTTCGAGAACACCTTCAGATCCATCATACTATATCCCTATGCCTTGAGTTTCATTGTGACCGGTCTGGTCTGGCAGTGGTTGCTCAATCCGGAATTCGGGATCCAGAACGTTATCCGTGAACTGGGATTCGAAACGTTTTCGTTCGACCCTCTTTATGACTCTTCCCTTGTCCTTTTCGGTGTCATCGCCGCGGCTTTGTGGCACGGAACAGGTCTGGTGATGTGCCTCATGCTGGCGGGATTGCGCGGCATAGATGAGGATATATGGAAGGCCACGCGAGTGGAAGGTATTGCAAAATGGAAGACGTATATTTTTGTCGTCATTCCGATGATGCGGCCCGTGTTCATCACATCTCTGGTTCTGATCACTTCCGGAATCATCAAGCTGTATGACCTGATTATCGCCCAGACGGGCGGAGGGCCGGGGCTTTCCTCGGAAGTGCCTGCAAAATATGTGTTCGATTATCTGTTCCAGTCGCAAAACCTAGGCCAGGGCTTTGCCGCATCGACCATGATGCTCGTAGCGATAACTTTCGTCATCATTCCCTGGGCCATTCTCGAGTTCGGAGGCAAGAAACGTGGCTGAACATATCATGGCAATGGAAGGGCCTCGAGGGCCTCTTCCGAAACGTCGCTTCTCCCGCAGCAATTTCCTGTTGTATGGAACACTGCTTCTTGTTTCGGTTTATTACATTCTTCCGCTCTATGTGATGATTGTGACATCCCTGAAAGGAATGCCGGAAATACGTCTTGGCAATATCTTTGCCCCGCCTGTCGAGATCACGTTCGAGCCGTGGGTTGCAGCTTGGTCATCGACATGTACGGGCCTAAACTGTGAAGGTTTGTCCCGCGGCTTTTTCAACTCCATCAAGATCACGGTTCCTTCCGTCATCCTTTCAATCGCTATCGCATCGGTCAATGGCTATGCGCTTGCCAACTGGAAGATGAAAGGATCGGAAGTCTTCTTCACAATTCTGGTGATCGGGGCGTTCATTCCCTATCAGGTGATGATTTATCCGATCGTCATCCTGCTTCGCGAGATCGGTCTTTACGGGTCTCTGGTCGGTCTGACACTCGTGCATACTGTCTTCGGCATGCCGATCCTGACGCTTCTGTTCAGAAACTATTTCAGTTCAATCCCGGAAGAACTGTTCAAGGCGGCCCGGGTCGATGGTGCTGGTTTCTGGGGGATCTACTTCAAGATCATGCTGCCCATGGCCCTGCCTATCTTCACGGTTGCGGTTATCCTGCAAGTAACCGGCATATGGAACGACTTCCTGTTCGGCGTAATATTCACGCGACCTGAAAATTATCCAATGACCGTGCAGTTGAACAATATCGTCAACTCCGTGCAGGGTGTGAAAGAATACAACATCAATATGGCCGCGACGCTTCTGACCGGCCTCGTTCCACTCACGATATATTTTCTTTCAGGAAAACTATTCGTTCGAGGGATCGCAGCAGGTGCAGTCAAGGGATAAGTCATGGAACAGAGTATCTCCATTCGCGAGTTGAAATTAAATTATGGCACCGTCGAAGTCCTGAAAAATCTTGATCTTGAGATTGCCAAAGGCGAATTCCTCGTATTGCTCGGATCATCGGGTTGCGGAAAATCGACATTGCTGAACTGCATAGCGGGGCTTATCGAGCCAACCGATGGTCAGATACACATCAACGGTCGTAACGTTACATGGGAGGAACCCAGCAAACGTGGCATTGGAATGGTGTTCCAGTCTTATGCGCTCTATCCGCAGATGACCGTTGCCGGGAACCTGTCATTCGGTCTGAAAAATGCCGGTGTTCCGAAAGACGAAATCAATCGCCGTATAGCGAAGGCAGCGTCTATCCTCCAGATCGAGCCCCTGCTCGGCCGCAAGCCATCCGCTCTTTCCGGAGGCCAGCGTCAGCGTGTCGCGATCGGTCGCGCCCTCGTGCGGGACGTGGATGTGTTCCTGTTCGATGAACCCCTCTCCAATCTCGATGCCAAGCTGCGTGCTGACCTGCGTGTAGAAATCAAACGGCTACACCAGACGCTGGGCAACACGATGATCTATGTGACCCACGATCAGGTCGAGGCAATGACGCTTGCCGATCGTATAGCGGTCATGAAGGGCGGCGTGGTGATGCAATTGGCAACGCCACAAGAGATCTACAATATGCCGGCGAACAAATATGTGGCTGACTTCATTGGATCGCCAGCCATGAATTTCCTTCAAGGGCACGTCGAGAACAAGGTCTTCCATATCGATTCGATGAAGATACCGCTGGATAGATACAGTTTCAAAAGTGATAAGCATTCTCGTAATGTGTGGCTTGGCATCCGCCCGGAACACGTCGTTCACGGGGCGGCTCTGGAAAATGCGACAATCAGCTTCGATACGACAATCGATCTGGTCGAGCCGATGGGTGCCGATACGCTGGTATGGACAACCGTGTCCGGCCAGGTGTTCCGCTTTAGAATGGATGGGCAGGCAAACGTTTCCAGAGGCGATAGCATGACTGTCGGTTTCGATGTCGCGCGGGCCTCTCTTTTCGATGGCGAAAGTGAGCTTAGACTTTGATTTCATTGTGCAGTGAGGCTCTCTTGTCGAGTGACTCTCTGTATAGTCAGAAAAAACACAGGACGAGGAGTACAGAGATGCGTCTTGCCCCGCCGGATCCCAATCATTTCACGACAGAACAGCGCAGAGTCCATGATGTGATCGCATCCGGACCTCGCGGGCGTGTAAGAGGGCCACTTGCTTTATGGCTCCATCGCCCGGAACTTGCTGAAGCAGGGCAAAAACTGGGGCAATATTGCCGGTATGGATCGTCTCTCCCGCCCAGGCTTGCGGAAATCGCAGTACTTGCCCTGGTGCGGCTCTGGGATTCGGAGCTGCCGTGGTACGCGCACAAGACGGAAGCTTTGAAAGCGGGTGTCGAGCCGGAGATTATCGAAGCTATCCGTAACGGCATGCAACCGGATTTTCCCGACGCTGAGGCAAGCCTCGTTTATCAGGTCGTTCAGGAGATCACCAACGATCGAAAAATATCCGACAAGGTTTACGACGACGCTGTGGCCGATCTGGGCAAGGATGCTATGGTCGATCTCGTCGCTATCACAGGATATTACACCTTCGTGGCCATGACAGTGAACATCTTCGAGCTTCCGTTGCCCGAAGGAGTCGAGCCGGAATTCTCCCGCTAGAAAGAACGTCTTCGCCGCTTTCACACGATCCCATGGTGAATACCTTGAATACCGATCAAAAAATCACAGGATTTCCAATGACTACAAATTCTTCGAGACCCTTCGTTCTGGTGCATGGCGCGGGCCATGGAGGCTGGGTCTGGCGTTATCTCTCTGATCTGCTCACTGCTGCGGGTCATCGCGTATTCACACCGACCCTGACAGGCCTTGGTGAACGTTCGCATCTTCTGAGCGACAAGATAACGCTCTCGACCCATATTGACGATGTGGTCAATGTCTTCCGCTGGGAAGATCTTACGAATGCTGTTCTTGTGGGGCATTCATATGCCGGATGGGTCGTGAGCGGGGCTATGGAAAAGCTCGAAGGCCGTGTTGCGGGCATTGTCTATCTCGATGCCTTTCTGCCTGACGACGGCCAATGCGGATTTGACTTTCTGAACGAGCAGCAAAAGGCTGCTTTCAATGCCGCACAGGAAAAGGGCGAACTTTCGCGGCCCGGTCCGACATCCGCCGGATTGAGGATACAGGATCCCGCGCGCGCAGCATGGGTCGATTCAAAAATCGCACCGCAACCGATTGGCGTTTCGCTGGAGAAACTGACGTTGAGCGGTGCTCGTGATCGTGTCGCAAAGAAAATCTATGTTCGCACGCCTCTCTTCCCACAGCCGTATTTTGATGCCGCATTGCAGCGTTGCCAGAATGATCCCGCCTGGGAAGCAATCGTTCTGGATGGATGCGGCCATGACCCGATGGTTGACAGACCGGATGCCGTTCGGGACATTTTGTCAAGCATCCCCTGATTTGAAGGCTATGATACCGGGCGCAATTCTAATGCCCCCGGTTTCACGCTCGTTCTATGCTGCCAGATCATCCGGGCAGCATAGAACCATAGATATGTATCCTGAAACTGCTGGAAAATTCTTTCGCCCGTCAGCAGGGCGGAGGCAATTTTGTGACATCGGGAATCCTGAGCCTGGCCGTCCTGAATTCGCCAGTCTGAAGTTTTGAAAGGTATTGTTTGTGCGTCCGGTTTTCTCGTTGGAAAAATTGAGGCAAGCGCCGTTCTCTCTAGACGACGAAGCCCTGGACTGGGTGAAAAGTGTTTTTTCGTCTCTTGGCATCAACGAAAAGCTGGGCCAGATACTGCTTCCTGTCTGCCGGGATCTTTCGCCGCAAGCGATCGATGGCGTCCTTGATTATCATGTCGGTGGCCTTCACCGTATGATACGCCGGGAGGAAGAGGAGCTTCGCGGCAGTGCTGCCTATGCACAGTCGAAGGCAAAAATTCCGCTGCTGATGGCATGCGATATTGAATTCTCCGAGAAAAGCAGTCCGGCAGCCGGAACTCTTTTTCCAAACCAGATGGCTGTCGCTGCAACCTCCGATCCTGTCAATGCCTACCGGATGGGAGCCATTGCAGCGAGGGAAGGTCGTTATCTGGGCTTTTCCACAAGCTGGACACCGGTAGCCGATCTTGCCATCAATTTTCACTCGACGGTCGTGAACACAAGGGCATTCGGTGATCGTACCGATGACGTTGCCAGTTTTGTCAATGCCTACCATGATGGTGCCCGTGAAAACGGCTTTGCAACGTGCCTGAAACACTGGCCAGGCGACGGGCTGGATACGCGCGATCAACACTTCGTCACGACACATAACACCATGGGCATGCATGGCTGGAGAAGCACATTCGGACGCATTTTTCGCGATGCGATCGACAAAGGCGTGCAGATAATCATGTCCGGACATATAACGTTGCGGTCCTATTCCGGGGAGCTTGGTGAAAAAGCCTCAAGTCCGGCTCATATGCCTGCGTCCCTGAATGAAGATCTCAACATCGGTTTGTTAAGAGGTGAGTTGGGGTTCAATGGTGTGATTGTTTCTGATGCGACTGGAATGGTCGGCTTCGAGGCATGTGGTAGCCGTGATGTGCTTGTCCCTCTTTGCATCGAGAGCGGTTGCGACATTCTGCTTTTCCCAAAAGACATTGCTACGGACTTCAATCACCTTAAAAATGGTCTTGGGAGCGGCGCGTTGAGCCAGCAGCGGGTTGATGAAGCGGTTCTTCGCATTCTGGCGCTGAAAGCGTCGCTAGGTCTTCATAAGGGAAGGGGGAGCCTTCCGGAAACCGCTTTGCGCTCTGAAATGTTGGCAACTGAAGAGCATGGCGAATGGAGTAACGAGGTAGCGCGCCGCGCGGTCACACGCGTCAAGGACACACAAAGCATTCTCCCGCTCGATGTTCACAAGCACAGACGCATTCTCCTGTCTCTCATCGAAAACCGGATGGCGCCGTCCGGTCCGCTACCGGAACTTGCGATAGGCGAACTGCTGCGTGAAGCAGGTTTTGACGTCACCATACTACGCCCGGGCGATGCTATAGATGCCGATCGCCATGATATCGGAATCTATGTCATGGCAGAGGAAGGGATGTCGGCAAAAGAGGTTCTTGGTCCGCGTTGGGGCGATTTGCATGGCCTTTTTCCAGCCTCCATGGAAAGACTATGGAACCATCTTCCGACCATTTATGTTTCCCTCGGTTCTCCTTTCCTGCTCTACCACATGCCGGAGTGCCGCACTTTTGTGAACGCATATTCCGCAGTTCTTCCGTGCCAGAAAGCAGTTGTAGAGGCGCTGACGGGTAAAATTTCTTTTACTGGCAAGAGCCCTGTTGATACCACCTGTGGGTTACCGGATTCTATCCGCTAGGCATTTCTCTTCACTTTTTTCCATTATCCCACAAAGCAGATGGTGTTAACTTGATTTTTGTACAGATTATTTTAGAAAAATTTTGAAAAGTCATTCATGATTAGAGGTTTGGCTAGACTTATCTAAGCGAAGTTGCTGCGCGCAACGAACTATCCCAAACTATTCCATAATCCGATGGAAAGAGGTTTGGACAGATGCTCACAGAGGAACAAAACGGGCTAGTCGATGCGATCAGGCGTTTTTCGCAGGCTGAGCTTGCGCCAGGTGCCCTGGCACGCGCGCACTCCCGCGAATATCCTTGGGACGTGGCCGGGAAACTGTCCGGCATGGGACTTCTTGGGATTACAGTTGGCGTCGAAGATGGCGGCGTTGGTGGCACACTCATGGATGCCGTCCTTGCCATTCAAACCGTTGCAAGCGTGTGCCCGAAGAGCGCCGATATCGTCCAGGCTGGAAATTTCGGGCCTATCCGCACATTCGTAGAATATGCCTCGCCGGAGCAGAAGGAGCGTTGGCTCGGCGATCTTCTTGCTGGCCGGATGCTCATATCGCTGGGAATGAGCGAGCCGGATGCAGGGTCAGCAGTGACCGAAATTACGACGTCGGCAAAAGAAGATGGTGATGACGTCGTGATCAACGGCTCGAAGGTGTTTTCCACTCACAGCCCGGATGCCAAGCTTTTCCTTATTTATGTCCGGTTTGGACCGGGTGTTGATGGAATTGGATCGGTGCTGATCGAGCGAGGTACGCCTGGCTTCGTGGTCGGAGAACGTTCTTCATTCATGAGTGGTGAGGAATGGTGCCCTCTCTATTTCGATAATTGCCGAATACCGAAATCCAACATACTGCTCGGTCGCGGCGGGTTCAAACGCCAGATTGCTGGCTTTAACGTGGAGCGCCTCGGCAATGCATCACGCGCGTTGGCGCTTGGTCGGTACGCCTTCGAAACCGCGAAACAGCATGCCGTCGATCGCAAGCAGTTCGGTCGTCCGCTTTGCGATTTCCAGGGAATTCAGTGGAAGTTTGCTGAAATGGCGATGAAGCTGGAATCCGCTCAGATGTTTCTGCATCGCGCCGCCAATATCCCGGATGGAGAGCTCCCTAGCGCGCAGGATACGGCAATGGCAAAGCTTGCCTGCAACCTTGCAGGCTGGGAAGTATCCAATGAAGCGCTGCAGGTGATGGGCGGTTACGGTTATTCGACCGAGAGCTTGGTTGAATACTGCGTCAAGCGAACGCGAGGTTGGATGATCGCTGGCGGTTCAATTGAAATGATGAAGAACAGAATAGCCGAACATGTCTTCGAACGACGTTTCGACCAGCGCAGGTAATGGCTTGCTTAGCTGAGCAGCTTCCGTCTTTCAGAAAGTGTATTTATGACCAAGGTCCGGCTAGAGCGTGAGGACAACATTGGTGTGGTTGTCATCGACAACCCACCCGTCAATGCGGGATCTGCGGCGGTCAGGCAGGGATTACTCGAATGTATCGCGTCTGTCGATAAAGACCCGACTTTGAGAGCAGGGGTCCTCATTGGATTTGGAAAGACATTTATCTCGGGTTCGGACCTGAAGGAATTCGATCTTCCGCTGGATCCACCGCAATTGCCGCAAGTTATCGAGGCAATCGAACTCAGTGCCAAACCCTGGATCGCTGCACTCCACGGAGCGGCGCTCGGCGGAGGCTTCGAGCTGGCCCTCGGTTGTGATACGCGGCTTGCGCTGTCCGGTACCGTCGTCGGACTACCTGAGTGCGGACTTGGTATGATCCCGGGCGCGGGCGGCATTCAGCGTTTGACACGGCTGATCGGGAGAGTTCGGGCAATAGACCTCATTACCTCGTCGCGCCGCATTGAAGCACTTGAGGCGGCAGCTTTCGGGATGATCGATGAGATATGCGCAGGTGATCTGCGCGAAGCAGCGGTGGACGCAGCGAAAGCCCTGCACTCGAAACGTCGGCTGGTCGAAAAACCGGTTCCGCCGGAGCACGAAAACGAAATATTTGCCGCTGAGCAACGTGCTGCCATTGCTGGACGAAAGCGTCCTCACATCCTTTCTGCAATTCGGCACATCGAAGCTGTGGGCAACCTGCCATTCAACGAAGGCCTTCTCGCCGAAAGACAGGATTTTCAAAAATTCCGCATTTCTCCAGATGCGCGCGCTTACCGCAGTATCTTTTTTGCGGAGAGGGCTGCCGGGCGAGTGGATGTGGACATCAAGGCCAAGACGCCATCAAAAATTGGCATCATTGGTTCGGGTGAGGCGGCCTATTCCATAGCCCTTTCAGGCGTTCTTGCCGGACAGCAGGTTATGCTTTTCGAGCTTGATGGCAAAACATCAAGTGCAATGGAAGACGAAATACAGGCGGCGCCTCATAAAAAGGTCAGCGAGGCTAATCCCGCCTCCGCGTCTGTCGAAAGCGCGCTCACTCGCTTGTCGGTGGTATACGAAATCTCCAGCCTGTCTGAGTGCGGCGTCGTAATCGAGTCGATGGACGGAAACCTCGACGCAAGGAAATCGGCGCTGTCACGCTTCGGACCGCATTTCAATGCAGATGCGCTCATCGCGAGCGCGACCGGAGATGATGCAGAAGCTCTATCTTCCTTCGTCAATAATGCAGAGAGAATGATCGGTCTCCACTTTCTCAATCCTCGCGATCCTGAAGGCGTTGTCGAGGTCGTCAAAACAACGATGAGTTCCGCGCGCTCAATAGCAGAGGGCGTTGCTGTTGCTCGGGCTTTTGGTCACAAAGCAGTAATCGTCAGAAACGTGCCAGGCTTTGCTGGCAACCGCATTTTTGCAGCTTATCGCAATGCTTGTGAGGCGATGGTTGCCGAAGGCATGTCAGCGGTCGATGTCGACAATGCACTTGTTGATTTCGGTTTTACCCATGGGCCACTTGGTGCCGTTAATGGTCATGCATTTGCTAAAAATAATATGACTGGGCCCATGATTTCGGCGCGCGACATTCAACGCCAAGCGCTGACTGCCATGGTGAATGAAGCAGAGCGGGTTCTTGCGGAAGGGGTAGCCGAAAAACCTGGTGACATAGACGTTATCATGGTCAATGCGTTTGGGTTTCCCCGCTGGTTTGGCGGCCCCCTCCACTGGGCCACAAGCGAAGGAGCATCCGGCATTCTGAAAAAGACCTCCCAACGCACTTAAGCGGTTGAAATGTTGAATACTTCAATTTTCAGACCTGTGGTATTAAAGCCGCCAGACGCCATGCGCATGCATGATCGGTGTCTCTTCCTGAAACAGGGTGCCATCAACGAACGACGTGCGACCGCCTGCTTTTGCTATATTGGGGATAACCGTGGCAAACTGGCCAATCTGCATCGGCGTCATGAACTGGTGACTGAGGCTGATCGTTGCAACCCGCGTCGCACCGGACGTCAGTCGCGCAGTCATTCCAAACGCTCGGTCCATGAAGGTCATCAGCATGCCGCCGTGAACGACACCGTTTCTGTTGACGTGGCGCTCGTCGGCAACGAAACCGAACTCCTTGGCGCCGTCATTATCCCGGATCCACACTCCTCCGAGATAGGCAATCAATCCTTCGGACGGATCGTGAATCCATCCTGCATCCAGAAGTTGTTGGTTCAAAACAGCAGTCTCCTCTCCTACTAACGCCTCCAGACAATCACGCGAGACAGAAAATTTAGCCTGACCTTTGGTTAGGCCAACATGCTTTTTTTGCAAGTTGCATGTCTGTTCCGCATTCCTCATCAATACGAGACCGTGGAGGGTTACGTAACGAAGAGGAGGAGCGTCACGTGATGAATGTCGACACGCGAGAATTGGCAGGGGGAATTTTCCTGCTCGCATTGGGAGTTGCGTTTGCCGCCTATGCCGCAATGAATTATTCAACTGGCACGATCACAAGAATGGGACCGGGTATGATTCCCGTCGCGCTTGGCGGGCTGCTGGCTTTTTTTGGAGTGATCATTGCTATCGGCGCTTTTTTCCGGATGGTAGAGCACGCCGAAATCCGCTGGATCGTTCCGCTCATCGTGCTTGGAAGCGTGCTTGTCTTTGCCGCTTTGATCAAACCTTTTGGTCTTGTTCCAGCCGTAGCGGGCAGCGCAATCGTCGCGACTTTCGCTGAGTTCAAATTCCGTCCGCTTTTCAGCCTGACGCTTGCCGTCGTGCTCTGCGTCATGGCCTGGCTCATCTTCATCGTTGGTCTCCAGCTTCCCATTCCTCTGATTGACTGGTCACTCTGATGGATCTGCTTTCAAATCTTTTACTCGGTCTTGAGACCGCTTTTACGCCCATCAATTTGCTTTATTGCTTTATTGGCGTGTTTTTGGGAACGCTCGTGGGCGTATTGCCCGGCATCGGGGCGCTTGCCGCGATTTCAATGCTGTTTCCGCTCACATTCCATCTTGAGCCGACAACTGCGCTCATCATGCTTGCGGGCATCTATTACGGCACGGCTTATGGCGGCAGTACGGCGTCCATTCTGCTGAACATTCCGGGCGGGACGTCCAGCGCCGTTACCTGCCTTGATGGCTATCCTATGGCCAAGCAGGGAAGAGCCGGTGTGGCGCTTGCGACCACGGCGATCGGTTCATTCTATGGCGGCGTGTACGGGATCATCGTGCTTAGCATCTTCTCTCCGCTTATCGCGGGATGGGCGCTGTCCTTCGGCTCGGCGGAATACTTCGCGATGATGGTCCTTGGTCTCGTCGCCGCATCGGCCATCTCGGACGGCTCCGTCGTCAAGGGCCTGGCCATGGTCGTGCTTGGCATATTGCTGGCGACCGTGGGCATGGATCCGCAAAGCGGGTCGGAGCGCTTCACTTTCGGCTCGCTCGATGTTCTTGATGGTCTAAGCATCAGTGCGCTCGCCATGGGATTGTTCGGCATTACGGAAATCATGATATCCGTGCGTCGGACCGATACGTCGAACCTTAACCCGAAAGCGTTCAACATGCGCTCGATGATGCCGACGCGTGACGACATCCGGCGGTCCTGGGGACCGATGTTCCGTAGCTCGACAATCGGATCGTTCTTCGGCGCGCTGCCCGGTACTGGCCCTTCGGTTGCGTCCTTCGTGGCTTACGCGGTTGAAAAGCGGATATCCAAGACGCCAGAGCGTTTTGGCAAGGGTGCGATAGAGGGCGTTGTAGCTCCTGAGACCGCGAACAATGCCGCAGATCAGACAGGCTTCATTCCAACCCTGTCGCTCGGCATTCCCGGTAGTGCGACCATGGCACTGATGATCGGCGCTCTGATGGTGCATGGCATCCATCCCGGTCCCAAGTTGATCAGCGAGCAGCCCAGCCTTTTCTGGGGACTCGTAATGAGCTTCTGGATCGGCAACGTGCTTCTCGTCATCCTCAATCTGCCTTTGATCGGTCTGTGGGTTCGCCTGCTTTCGGTGCCCTACAAGATGCTCTACCCGGCAATCGTCATGTTCGTGTGCATCGGTGCCTACAGTGTCCAGTATAGTGCATTCGATGTCATGGTCGTTTTTGGCTTCGGTATGTTGGGCTACATCATGCGCATCTTTGGATTGCCGGCCGCGCCACTTTTGCTGGGCTTCGTGTTGGGGCCGCTGATCGAACAGCATTTCCGACGCGCCATGGTGCTCGCAAGAGGTGACCTTACTCACCTCGTCGAGCGCCCGATTACCGGCGTTATCCTCGCTATCACCGTCGGCATCCTCGCCTGGAACATCTTTGCTGCGCTTCGCCATAGAAAGAAGGAAAAGCTGCGTTTCGAAAATCTCGCGACGGAGGTGCGGGACTAGAAAAAATGCGGGGCCGGAAACCGGTCCCGCCACTGTCAAATTCAAACGGGAGGATAAACAGATGAAATTTCTACAGATTGCATTGCTTGGCTTCGTGGCTGGGACTGGCACGGCATCGGCTCAGGATTTTCCGAATAAAACCGTCACGATCATCATTCCATATGGCGGCGGCGGTTCTACAGACCTCATCGCTCGTCAGCTGGCACATGAGTTGAACCAAATATGGGGGCAGCCTGTGATCGTTGAAAATCGTCCGGGTGCCGGATCGATGATCGGAACCGCTTATCTTTCGAAATCGAAGCCTGACGGATACACGTTGCTGGTCAATACCGCCGCGCACGCCGCCGCTCCAGCGGTGCAGAAATCTCTGCCGTTCAACCCTAAAACCGACATAACGCCAATCGGCATGGTCGCTACCAGCCCTTACATGGCAGTGGCGGGAGCAAACGTGAAGTCCACCAATTTCGCAGAATTTCTGAAAGAGGCGAAAGAGCGCCCTATGTTCTTTTCCACGGCGGGTGTTGGAAGTTCGAGCCACTTTGCTGCCGAATTGTTGATGCAGCAGGGCGATATTCCCGGTGATGTGGTTCACTATGCCGGAGGTGGTGAAGCGCAGGTCAATCTGATGGGTGGCCATGCTGATGTCTATATCAGCAACACTGCGAGCGTTATGCCATACGTAAACAACGGTCAGGTCAAACCACTTGTTATCCTTGGGCCAGACCGATATGACGCCTTGCCCGATGTTCAATCAAGTGGAGAAAACGGCGTTTCGGGAATTGAGATCGATGGCTGGAACGGGCTGTTCGGTCCAGGTAATATGGACCCGAAACTGGTAGAGAAGATCAACGCCGACATGCACGCCGCACTTGAGCGGGATACATTCAAGAAAGTTTTGGCCGACAATTTCGTTCAGCCTGGCAAAGGCTCTCCTGCGGAATTCAAGGAGCAGGTCGAAAAGGAAATGGATCTTTGGTCGAAGCTCGCGCAGGAGCGCAGTATCGTCGCTCAGTGATGCAGACCACCTAAGGCGCCCGGTCGACCGGGCGCCTGTCTGTTTTCGCATGTTTGTTAAGTCGCTCCTCCCGACAGCCCGGGTTTGCCATTGAGCCAGTTTTCCAGGTTCTTGACGGTCTCCTGGTAAAAGCTCTCGAAAGTTTCACGAACCGAATAGCCAAGGTGCGGCGTCAGCAGCGCGTTGTCGAGTTCACGTAGTGGATGAGAGGCGGATAGCGGTTCATGGTCGAAGACATCAATACCAGCCGCCCGCAGCCGCCCTTCTTTAAGCGCAGCGATCAGCGCTGTTTGATCGATGAGCGGTCCGCGCGATGTGTTGATGAGGATCGCGTCCGGCTTCATTATTTCAAGAGCGTTTGCATCGAGAATTCCGCGAGTCGTTTCACCAAGGACAAGTTGGAGAGTCACTACGTCGGACTGGCTGAGAAGAGTGTTGCGGGGAACCAGAACTGCACCTGCTGTTTCCGCACGCGCGGAAGTAAGATTGGGGCTCCAAGCCAAAACGTTCATGCCGAAAGCTTTTGCAACATGCGCCATACGGCTGCCCAATCTGCCCAGCCCGATGATGCCGATCGTTTTGCCATAGAGGCTGTTGCCCAGCCGGGTTTGCCACCCTCCCGATTTCATCGCCGCAGCTTCTTCGGGGATTTGGCGCATGAGCGAAATGATAAGGCCCCAGGCGAGTTCAACGGTGGCATATTGCCCGTTTCCGCTTCCGGTCGTGGAAAGCACGGTGATGCCGAGTTCGGCGGCGGTTTCATATGCGAGGGTGCGGTTGTGTCTGCCGGTCGCGATGATTGCACGAAGCCCAGGAAGAGCGTGAAGCAACTCAGAGGTGATGGCGGTTCTTTCCCGCAGCAGGCAGATCGCATCATATTGTGCAAGCTCCGATACCGGGTCAGACAATGGTTGGGTGAGGAAAGTGACCTCCGCACGCTGCCGCAGCTTGTCCCAGTCCGCAAGCTGGTGGGCAACGCCCATGTAATCATCCAGAACGGCAATCTTTGCCTTTCTATCTAGCGGAACATGGCGCGGCTTTATCATGGGTGGCGCTTCCTTTAGGAACATAGATTTTATCGAGTAGACCCGCAATGGGCTCATCCTTCGTAAACCATCATGTTCGTGGCTTATCGTTCGTAAATTAACTCGAGCTGTGCAAACTTCTACAGCCTAATGATCGCTCCAGGAAAACCTGACATTATGCAATTGAGACGACTTAATCTACCGTTGAATCCTCTTCGCGCCTTCGCGGTGGCTTGTCGGCACAAAACGTTCACAGCGGCTGCAAGAGAGCTTGGCGTCAGTCAGGTTGCCGTCAGCAGGCAGATTTCCATTCTGGAGAATTATCTGAATGTCAGCTTGTTCGAGCGCGGTAAGCGTTCGGCCAAACTCACGGAGGTCGGACGTGCTTTCGGGCATGAAATCTCAGGTCTTTTCGATGAAATTGAATTGGCAACGCAACGCATCATAAACCAGGAAACGGAAAGTACCGTAAATCTGCGAATTTACCCGACATTCGCAAACTACTGGCTGATGTCCCGGCTGGTGGATTTTACGGCTAGGTTTCCGGATATACGCGTCCGGTTCGACACCCGCGTCGAGCCACTCGATTTTCGTGGCACACATCTGGACGTGGCTGTGCAGCTTGGTTCGGGAACCTGGCGCGATGCAAAATGCCGCAGGCTGTTCGATGAGGAAATCGATGTGGTGTGCAGCCAGCGTTATCTAGAAACGGTTGGACCTGTGTCGCAACCCGAAGACGTCGCGCACTGCAATCTTATCCATTCACGGTATCGTCGAAGGGCCTGGGATCAATGGGCCGAAGCCCATGACGTCGATATAGCACATCATCAACGCATGGAGTTCGATAGCTCACTCTTGACCTTTTCTGCAGCGGAAAAGGGATTTGGCATGGCGTTGGGTCAGATCGGTGTTATTGATGAAGCGGTCGCAGAAGGGCGTTTGGTCCGCCCCCTCCGTCAGGCCATCCCCACGGGGTCGGCCTTCTATGTCGTCTGGCCGACAAGTGTCTCGGTCAACGTAAAGACGAAGCGGTTCATCGACTGGCTGCTGGAACAGGTGGGCGAAGCGCCCGAGTTTTTTTCGGCACGCAAGAACGGGTGATCCCGCGAACCGGATGTGACCTGGTTGGCGCTTCTGCAAAGGTCCGGCTGTAGCAGCCTGACTAAACATCAGGCAAATTCAGTAGTATCGACTGATACACTCTCTGCGAGGAAATAGCATTGAGGAGGATGTTTTGGGCGGGAGATTGAGCGGTAAGATTGCGGTCATTGTCGGGGCAGGTCAGCAGCCCGGTTCGAGCATTGGAAATGGGCGTGCCACAGCGATTCGATTTTCCGAAGAGGGCGCGACATGTCTGCTTGTCGATAGCAACGCAGAATGGGCAGAAGAGACGAGACGATCACTTCGGTTGGATGATCGCTCGACGGTATTCGAGGCCGATGTCACGAATGAGGACGCTTGCCAGCGGCTGATCGAGATTGCGGTTGAACGCTATGGTCGCGTCGATATTCTGCACAATAATATCGGAACATCGACGGGCGACCGCCCGACATCCGATCTTGCTGTCGAGGACTGGGACCGGATCATGACTGTCAATCTCAAAAGCATGTTTATGACGTGCAAATACGCTCTGCCGGTTATGCGCGCCCAGAAGGTAGGATCGATCATCAATATCTCGTCAACCTCGTCGCTTTCGAGCCGTCCAACGGTTGCCTACAAGACATCCAAGGGTGCCATAAATACGCTTACTCAGCATATTGCGGCTGAAAACGCAGGTTTCGGGGTGCGAGCAAATGGAATCGTTCCGGGACTGATCGATACTCCAATGGCTATTGAACGGAGGGTAAAGGAAACCGGTCGTACGCATGAAGATATACGTGCAGAAAGAGACAGTCTTGTCCCAATTGGCTACATGGGAAGCGCCTGGGATGTTGCCCATGCTGCGGTTTACCTCGCATCCGAAGAAGCGAAATACGTCACAGGTGTTCTTCTGCCCGTGGATGGAGGCCTCCTTCTCAAGAGGGGCTAGGATGCCGATTATTTCATGCGTGTGAGGAAGACTTGAAGCATTCACTGGCTCTGGCCGACGAATAGGCTGCGGAGATAAAGAGATGACCATCAATCCCCTGATCGTACTGGCAGATGTAGCAGCGGCATGGAACACGAAGCCGCTTGATCCCGACGTTGAACACCATGCACGCAGAGCTGTCCTCGATTGGTTTGCAGCACTCGTGCCTGGTTGTCATGAGGGCCCTGCGCCGCTTCTTGCAAAGGCACTTGTTTCCCAGCGAGGTCTGGGAAAAGCGATCTGTTACGTCGATGGACAGGCGAGCTCCGCACGTCATGCCGCTCTCCTCAACGGAACTGCGAGCCACACGGCTGAATTCGATGATATCTATCGCGACGGCGGGTATCATCCCGGCAGCCCGACCATCTCTGCAGCACTCGCCGTGGCGCAAGACATGGGTGCGACATATCAGCAGTTCCTGAGAGCGGTTATCGGTGGCTTCGAAGTGGGCTGCCGTATCGCACTGGCTTTGCAGCCGAGCCACTATCGCAATTGGCACATCACGGCCACAGTTGGTACGATTGGCGCTGCCGTGGCAACGGCCATGTTGAAAGGTGGATCAGCCGGGACAATCGCGCACGCAATCGCGATTGCGACAAGCTTCGCTGGTGGACATCAGGAAAATCTCCAGGGTGAGGGGCTGACGAAGCCGATGCACAGTGGCCATGCGGCTGACGCAGGTGTTCTTGCCGGTCTTTCCGCCGCCGCCGGAATAACAGGCTCTCTCAACAGTCTGCACGCGCCGCATGGTTATGCTGCAGCGACCAGCGACGACCGGGGTAACTGGGAAGCCGCTCTTGAGGGACTAGGTGTCTGGACGCCCATCACGCGGATCACCTTCAAGAACTATGGGTGTTGCGGACATATCTTCCCAACCCTCGACGGGCTGTCGATCTTGATGGAAAAGCACGGATTGGTGCGCAATGATATCAAAAGCGTTCATGTATCGGGTTACGGGCCGACAAAGTCGATCTGCGATCGAATGCAGGTGGAAAGCGCACGAGACGCCCGGTTCAGCTTGCAGTATTGCGTTTCAGCTCTTCTGGTTACAGGCAAGGTACGATTGGACGCGTTCTCTGAAAAAACGCTCGGCAATCCAGCGATCCGGCAATTCATGGACCACATCACGGTTACGACCGACGATGAAATCGCCGCACTCTACCCTCGTTTGCGGCAGGCCAAAATTCGGGTTGAGCTTCTGGATGGTCGGGTCCTCGAGCATCATCAGGAGACCAGAAAGGGAGATCCTGAAAATCCGCTTTCAGACGGAGAGCTCGTGGAAAAATTCATGGAGCTAACCTCTCCGCTTGGAGTTCGCTCTCAATTGGCGTTGAAGGAAAAGATTCTGCGCGATGACCTGTTCTCCGACGATTTGTCCTTGCTCGCAAGCTAGTCGCACCACTACGTGTTAGTAACACAGACTTTCTAGATACATCAGCGGAAGCATATCGAAATGTGGCTCGGATGAGCCTTATTTCTTTTATGCATATGCTCTAATCTCCGCTCTATGCCCAACATTTTGTTGGGCATAGAGCTCTTGAAAGTTTCTTGCGGACTTCCGGTCGAAAGATCACCCTCGAAGCATAGGATTGCACGCGAGGAGTTGGGAGGCTCGGGTCGTAAAGGTCACGGTGGGCATTCAATGCTCGATTGATGCCTCTTCGATCTTCTTCGTATTTCTAGCCAATCTCCAGTCATCACCGCTTTGGTCTTTAGTCAGGGCGAGATGGACATGACGCATGCATGGGAGGATTTATGTCGTCTACCAAAAAAGTCATAAAGAGCGTTTCCTTCACCCCCGTCGAGACGGAGGCCGAAGTCGTAATTTCGTTTGCAGGTGTCGGTAAGACATTCAAGGCAGGTGTCGCCGAGATCCAGGCCACCAAGGACATCAATGTCGATATTCGCGAAGGCGAGATCGTCACGATTGTTGGCCCGTCGGGATGCGGCAAGTCGACAATGCTGAACTTGACCGCTGGTCTGCTTTCGCCAACGGTCGGCACGGTGAAATACCGCAATGTTCCTATCTCCGACGTCAACGGACGCACGGGCTACATGACGCAGAGCGACCACCTTCTTCCGTGGCGGACGGTTGCAGGCAATATCGCGGTGCCTCTCGAAATAAGAGGATTGGGCAAGAGCGAGCGCAAGGCGCGCGTCGAAGAGCTTGCCGAACTCGTCGGCCTGACGCAATTTCTGGAGTCGTATCCATCACAGCTTTCGGGCGGCATGCGCAAGCGTGCGGCGCTTGCGAGATTGCTGGCCTATGATCCTGAAACTTTGCTTCTCGACGAGCCCTTTGCCGCTCTGGACGCGCAACTGCGCATCAAGATGCAGACGGAACTCTTTCAGCTGTCGCGCAGGCTTAAAAAGACAGTGCTGTTCGTCACGCACGATATCGATGAGGCTGTGGCATTGGGAGATCGATGCCTCGTCTTTTCCGGCAGACCGGGAACGATCGTAAAGAACATCGAGGTTCCGCTTCCTCGCGAGCGTTCGATCCTCGCTTTGCGCAAGGACCAGACCTATCAGCAACTTTGCTCCGATCTGTGGGACATTCTTGCGCCTTCAATGACCGCTGCGCACTGACTTTTGCGGTGCCGGCGTCAAGACCGATTTCGGGAGGTAAACATGAAAATATTTTTGGGAAGAATTGCGCTGATACTGGCGCTTCTCTGCATCTGGCAGTTTGCGTCGGGCAGATTTGCCGATCCATTCTTCGTCAGCAGTCCGCTTGAAGTTGGCGCGCGCTTTTGGGTGCTGCTAACATCAGGTCGGCTGTTTGATCATGGCTGGATTACGCTGGTGGAAACATTGGGTGGATTTGCGCTCGGTGCGGCAGCGGGTATCACGGTTGGCCTGATCCTTGGTCGTAATGAAACGCTTGCTAAGCTTCTCGATCCCATCCTTATCTCGCTCTATAGCTTACCCAAGGTTGCGCTGGCTCCACTTTTTATTATGTGGTTCGGCATCGGCATCGAGATGAAAATCATGCTGACTGCAGTCATCGTCTTCTTCCTCGTCTTTCTCAATACCTATAGCGGCGTTAGAAGTGTCAGCGGCGAGCTGGTTGAAATTCTGCGTCTCATGGGGGCGAAAGAACGCCACCTCGTTGCAAAAGTCATCATGCCTTCGGCGATCCAGTGGGTGTTCACCGGCCTTAAGCTTTCGGTCCCCTATGCTCTGATCGGCGCGATCGTTGGTGAAATCATGGCATCCAACCGGGGCCTCGGTTACCTGCTTCAGGATGCTGCGGGACAGCTCGATACAGGCGGCGTGTTCGCGGCGCTGATCGCCATTATCTTCCTCGCGCTTTGCCTGCAGATGGCGGTGAAGTTTGCCGAAAAGAAGCTGATGCCCTGGAAGACGGTGGCCAACGACCGCGAGCTGACGATCTGAAATCGAATACTCGAAGGCACAAATTTGAGAAATCATGGGAGGAAAATATGATTACTCGGTCAATTATTGCTGCAATCACAATGGCCGTCGGTCTTATCGGCGGGCCCGCTCACTCGGCGGACTCACTGAAGGTCGCCTTGGGTACTGACGGCTTCGTCCACCTTCCTCTCTTCGTTGCCTATGACGGCGGCCTTTTCAAGGAAGAAGGACTGGATGTAGAACTCGTTAAGTTCAAGGGTGGCGGTGCTGCCATGTCTGGACTTGTGGGTGGCAGCGTTCAGATTTGCTCATGCTCGGTGCAGAACGCTATCAATGCCACCGAGAAAGGTGCACCGGTAAAGCTGATCGGTGCGATGATCGACCAGTACGCGTCCAACATCGTGGTGACGGAAGAAGCCGCCAAGCGCATTGGCCTCACACCGGAAATGCCTATGGAGAAGCGTCTCGCTGCGCTTAAAGGCTTGAAAATTGCCGCAGCCGGTGCCGGTGGTAGTGCCGACTTTCTGGTGCGCCACCTTGCGGGCGCAGCAAAGCTTTCGCCTGAAAGCGACATGAGCCTTCTCTACATGAACGACAGCGGTGCAATGTTGGCATCGTTCGACCGTGACCGTATTGACGGCTTTGCCCTCTCTTCGCCGACCTCGGATATTGCCATCCTCGACCACAAGGGAAAGATGCTGATCGATATGTCTTCGGGGCAATATAAGCCGCTTGCCGGATATCCTTCGATTGCAATTTCCGCACAGGACAGTTGGCTCGCTGGCAATCGCGAACTGGCCGTAAAATTCCTGCGGGCAATCACCAAGGCCGATACCCTCATCCGTAACGATCCTGAAAAAGCCAAGGCTGCGGTTCGCAAGCGTTTCGAAGCGACATCCGATCCAGTGTTCGAGGCGGCATGGAAGTCGAATGCTGGCACTTATCCTGAAACACCGGCACTCACCCCCGAAACGGTCGGTCGCGTCATACAGTTCCTGGGCGAACTTCAGGGAGCCAAGATTGCAGGCACACCGGAAACCTATTTCGATAACAGCTATGTCGAACAGGCTGTCGCAGAACTGAAGAAGTGACCGTGTGAATTGAAAATAGCTAGTGAGCGGGGGAAAGCGAAAGCCTCACCGCTCACAACCGCATTTTTCCTCTCGATGGGTTAAGCACACAGGAGAGGTTGACGACAGGAGGCAGGAAATTGGCGTTGGTAGATTTCAAAGTCGAAGATCGTATCGCGGTTGTCACCATCGACAACCCTCCGGTCAATGCCCTGAACCAGCAGGTCCGTAAAGAACTCCTTTCGGTGATCGAGGCGATCGAGGCAGACGCAGATATCGAAGCCGTGGCGCTATGCTGCGCTGGAAGAACTTTCGTTGCCGGCGCGGATATCAATGAACTTGGAAATCCACAGCAGCCTTATCTGCCGGACGTGCTGCAAAAGATCGATAGATCCGGCAAGCCATGGGTGGCGGCCCTGCATGGCACGACGCTTGGTGGTGGGCTTGAACTGGCCATGGCATGTCACGGACGCGTTGCTGTAAAGGGAACGAAACTAGGGCTGCCTGAAGTTACACTCGGTGTCATACCTGGCTCGGGTGGAACAGTGCGGCTTCCGCGATTGATCCCTTTGGAAAAAGCCATCAGTCTTATTACCAGCGGAAAACCTGTGTCGGCAGATGAAGCTTTGGCCACTGGTCTTATTGATCGGCTTGTCGAAGGTGATTTGGTAGGGGAAGCGCTCCGTTACGCGTGGTCGCTTTTGAAAAACCCTGTGGAGCCGCTGCTTCAATGCGAAGTTCAAGATGCAGACAGTGTTGACTGGGAAGCGGCACAACGCTCGGTCCGTTCGAAGGCACGCGGCGCGGTGGCACCTGTTGAAGCTCTTAAAGCGCTGAAGGATGCGGCAACGTACGATCCTGACACGGCGCTCGCCAGGGAGAGACAGCGCTTTCTGCGGCTTGCCCTGTCTGATGAATCCCGTGCATTGAAACATATTTTCTTCGCAGAACGAAACGCCGGGCAGAGCCTCAAGAATGCATCCGTGGCTCCGGTCGATCTATCACATGTCGGTGTTATCGGCGGTGGAACGAGGGGGGCGGGGATCGCTGCCGCATTGCTGCTTGCCGGCTCATATGTAACTCTTGTAGAGCAGACAGCTGACGCGGCGCAAAAGGCGCAGGAGCGCGTGCAGTCAACGCTCACTCAAAGCGCTGAGCGTAAAGTCATCACCGCTGAAGCGGCGGAGCTGGCAATGCAACGCTTCGTCACGGCTTCGGATTTTAATGCACTGAAAGAATGCCCACTCGTTATCGAGGCTGTGTTCGAGGATATGGCGGTCAAGCGAGAGGTTTTTTCCAAACTCGATGCCATTATGCCGGATACAGCGATCTTGGCCACCAATACGTCCTATCTGGATGTCGATGTGTTGGCTGCATCGACGGATCATCCGGAAAGAATTCTGGGGCTGCATTTCTTCTCCCCTGCCCACATCATGAAACTACTGGAAATCGTAAGGGGAGCCAAAACGGGTTCCGTTGCTCTCGCCACAGCTCACGAACTTGCCAAACATTTGCGGAAGATTCCGGTCGTGTCCGGTGTGTGCGATGGCTTCATCGGCAACAGGATCATGGCCGCCTATCGTCGCGACTGCGAATTCATGCTGGAAGAGGGTGCCCTGCCTTCCGAGATTGATACTGCCATGCGCAACTTCGGCTTTGCCATGGGTATATTCGAGGTTCAGGATATGAGCGGTCTCGACATTGCCTGGGCACAGCGCAAGGCTAAAGCCCCATCAAGATCAGGCGGCGAACGTGTGGCCCATATCGCCGACAGGCTTTGCGAGGCCGGTCGCTTTGGCAGAAAGACCGGCAAGGGTTGGTATGATTACGCCAGCGGCAAGCCCGTCCTGGACGACGAGGTAAAAGACATCATTTTCGATGAAAGCAAGCGGGCTGGTATCTCCCGCCGGCCCTTCACCGAGGCAGACATCATGAGCCGTATCATCCTCACCATCCAGAAAGAGGGTATGGCGGTGCTGAAAGAAGATATCGCCGAAAATGCCGGTGATATCGATGTCGTGATGGTCAACGGCTATGGTTTCCCGCGCCACAGGGGTGGCCCGATGCACATGGCGAATGCTGAAAGTATCGAAGTGCGAACGGTCGCGTAAGCGGCACCGTTGACTATTCGATCATTTACGCTCGCGCCGCTCATGAAAATGCATCACCGCGCGAGTGTAGTGGCTCCTTTATTCTCTGAGAGATGTCTTATGGAAAGTCCCTTGGTAGCGCTTGCAGGTCAAGCAGATCGGTCGAGATCGACCCAACTGACGCCGCAACTGGAGGCGGCAGCGCGGCGCGCACTTCTCGACTGGTTCGCGACGATGCTTCCCGGGAGCAACCAAGAAACGTCGCTTGCTCTTCTTCGCGCAGTGGAGTTGGAAGACGCACCCGGACGTGCGGTTTGTTATGCGGACGGCGCAACACGCTCTCCAAGGGCCGCTGCATTGCTGAACGCAACCGCAAGCCATATCGTTGAGTTCGACGATATCTTTAGAGATGGTGGCTACCATCCCGGCAGCTCGACCATTGCAGCAGCCCTTGCTCTCGCGCAGCACCTGAGCAGGCCTTTAGGCGATCTTCATCGCGCGATCATCGGCGGATATGACGTTGGTTGCCGAATTTCGCTCGCGGTACAGCCAAGCCATTACGCCTTCTGGCATACCACTGCGACCATCGGCACGATGGGCTCGGCTGTCGCCTGCGCTATGTTGCTCAAATGTGATGCAGAAAAGATCGCGCACGCAATTTCTCTGGCGAGCAGCTTTGCCGGTGGCCATCAGCAGAATTTAAAAAACGGCGGCATGGCGAAGGCTTTACATGCGGGGCATGCAGCTGAAGCCGGTATGCTCGCGGCATTTGCCGCAGCCAGCGGCATGACGGGCTCTCCAGATGCCTTACACGGTAAAACCGGTTATGCGGCAGCGACGAGCGCTTCGATGGGTGACTGGGCTACCGCTTTGAAAGGTTTGGGGGAGCGGAACCCGATTGAGCAGATGACGATCAAGAACCATGGATGTTGCGGCCACATCTTCCCCGCGATCGATGGCCTCCGTCTCATGCGTCAACGGCACGGTTTCACATGGTCGGACATCAGATCGATAACAATCGATGGATATGATGCGACCAAAAGCATGTGTGATCGTCCCGATCCCAAAAACGCGGCTGATGCACGGTTCAGCACGCAATATTGTATCGCCGCCGACATGGTGCTTGGCGCGGTTCGGCTGAGCGCCTTTGAAGACGCGGCACTCGATAATCCCGATATTCGTGCATTGATGCCGAATGTCTCCGTGAATGTCGATCCCACGTTGGCCAGCCTTTATCCCAAACAGCGCATGGCAAAACTGGCCGTACAGCTAAAAGACGGTCGTTATTTCGATCATCTTCAAGAAACGAGAAAGGGAGATCCAGAAAATCCCCTGAGCTTGGAGGAACTCGTTCAAAAGTTCGATGAACTGGCAGGTAGCGTTCTAACTAAACCTCAGATTGAGACCTTAAGGGTGAGAATTCTGACCGGAACGGAGCTGCCGTATCACGCGGATTATGTTGCCCAACCTAATGTTGGCCAAGGCTGACTTGATCCTCGGTTGCAGTATTACGGCCTCTCTCACTAATCATGAATGATGCCAAAACGGCGCGGAGGAGTGCAGCCGTTCGCATCATCAAATTCGAGGAAGAACACGATGAACATTGCCAACCGCCAAGCCGAGTTCGTGCTGGTAAGCGAAAAAAACGGTATCGCGACGATTACGCTGAACCGACCAGATGTACGCAACGCCATCAACGACCAGATGCGCGCCGAGCTGATTGCAGCATTTGAAGCAGCAGGTAGCGATAAGGCCGTACGCGGTATCATCCTGACAGGTGCCGGTAAAGGTTTCTGCTCGGGTGGCGATGTCGGCGGTATGCGCGCCCGGTTGGATGCACCTTCAGGTGAGGTCGCGTTCAACGGCTGGAAGCGACAGCAGAGCACCCACCGGGGCGTTGCCGCTATCCACGGCATTTCGAAACCAGTTATCGCCGCTGTCAATGGTGCCGCATTCGGCCTGGGTCTGGATATGGCTCTCGCATGCGATTTCATTGTGGCATCGGAGGGCGTAAAGCTCTCAATGAGCTTCATCAAGCGTGGCCTCGTTTCCGATGGCGGCGGCATGTATTTCCTCCCAAGACGCGTTGGCCTTGCCAAGGCCAAGGAGCTTATTCTGACCGGTCGGGTTCTTGAGGCAGAAGAAGCCCTTCAGATTGGCATGGTGGACCGTGTGGTTTCTCCAGACGCGCTGATCGACCATGCTCAGACCTGGGCAGAAGAGCTTTGCATCGGCTCCCCTGCCGCGATCGCCTTGACGAAGTCGATCCTCGACAAGACGTTCGAGAGCACGGATGAGCAGGTCTTTGCTCTGGGCCGTGAAGCTCAGGCTATCTGCTACACGACCGCTGAACACCGCAAGTCCGTTGAGGATTTCCTTAACAAGTCTTCGAAGTGAGGGAGATGACATGAGTATCGTAAATACAATTCTCAACCCTCGCAGCGTCGTCGTCGTTGGTGCATCCAACGATCCGTCAAAGTTGACGGGGCGACCCGTGGCTTACTTGCAGCGGCATGGCTTTGCGGGCGACATCTACCCGATCAACCCGCGCTATGATACGATTGCCGGGCTCAAGTCGTATGCCGATCCGCGCGATCTTCCCGCCGCTCCTGACCTCGGGCTGGTTCTTGTTGGCGCCGACCGCGTTATCGAATCTGTCCGTCAGTTGGCGCAGGCCGGTACGAAAGCGGCTGTCGTGTTGGCATCGGGGTTTGGCGAGAGTGGTGAAGAGGGCCGTGCGCGGCAGCAGCAGCTCCTGGAAGCCGCTGGCGATATGCGCATTCTTGGCCCCAACACAATCGGCCTTGTCAACTTGACCGACAAGATCATGCTCACCGCTTCCGGTGCGATGGAGATGGACGATTTTCCGTCAGGCTCGATTGCACTCCTGTCCCAAAGCGGTGGAATCATGGGTTCGCTTCTTTCAAGGGCCGCGGGACGTGGTATCGGGTTCTCCAAGCTTGTGGCGACAGGGAACGAATGTGATCTGGAAGTGTCTGATTTTCTCGACGCTTTCGCAGAGGACGAGGCGACGACTGTCGTCGCGCTTTATCTGGAAACCATCCGAAACGCCGCCAAATTCAGGGCTGCTGCAAAGCGCGTTATCGATGCCGGAAAGAGCATCGTTGTTTACAAGGTCGGCAAGTCTGAATCAGGTGCTAATTCCGCAGTCTCGCATACGGGTGCTTTGGCTGGCGCCGATGAGGTTTACGATGCGCTGTTCAGGCAGCTTGGCATTATCAGGGCACAGACTTTTGCAGACCTTCTCGATGTCCCCGCGATTCTCGCATCCGGTCGCAGGTTGGCTGGCAACCGGGTTGCCATCGTAACGTCTACCGGCGGTGCGGCCACGATTGTCGCCGACAATGTCGGCTGCCTTGGCCTCGCTATGCCAAGCCCTGACCAGGAAACCGCCGAAAAGCTGCTTGCGCTCGAGCTGAAAGAAGCGGTTTTGGATCGCAATCCGATCGACGTGACATTGGCGGGTCTGCGCCCGGATCTTTTCCGCTCGATCATCAAGATACTGGCGGAAAGCCCAAATTTCGACGCAATTGTCGTTGTTTTGGGGTCGTCCTCCATCGCGCAGCCGGATGTCGTGGCACGGCCGCTCCTTGATTCTATGGCGATGACGAACAAGCCTCTGATTGCTTATGTCAGCCCGGAAGCTCCAAACATCGTGCGTCACCTCAATACCAACGGTGTTCCTGCATTCGCAGCACCAGAGAGTTGCGCATCCGCGCTTGCCGCTCTGTTGAAGGTTGGAAAATCCGAAAACGTGGAAGCTCGCGAGCAACAGAACATCGATTGCTCCGACATTGTCGCCGGCTCGATGAACGAGGCCGACGCCAAGTCGCTTTATGCACGCTTCGGCGTTCCCGTCACGAAGGAATTTGCTGTTTCGACAGCTGAAGAGGCGGCAGAAGCGGCAAAGACTTTCGGTGGCCCGGTCGTCATCAAGATACTATCGGACGAGATTCTCCATAAGTCAGAAGTCGGCGGCGTCGCCGTCGGTGTCGCGGGGGATCAGGTCTTAAAGGTTTGTAACGACATGATGGCGCGCGTTCGCTCCGCTACCGACGCTCGGATCGATGGTTTCTTGGTTCAGGAATACATAACGGGTGGTGTCGAGCTTATTCTTGGCTTCAACCGCGATCCCCAGCTCGGACCTTATATCCTGCTAGGTGCAGGCGGGGTCACAACGGAGCTGTATCAGGACGTATCTCTGCGGTTGCTGCCTATCGACAGGAAACAGGCAGTATCCATGATTGATAACCTGAAATGCTCCGCGCTTCTCAAGGGGTTCCGCGGCAAGCCGCTGGCCGATACGGATGGTCTGGTTTCCACCATCCTGTCGTTCGCTGACATGGCGCATTCTCTTGATGACCGCCTCGTCGAGGCCGAGATCAACCCTGTTTTCGTCTTGCCGGAAGGTCAGGGCGTAAGGGCGGGAGATGCTCTTGTCGTCATCGGCGAATAGCTGAGCAAAAGTCCTTAAATTAAAGCACGTTATGTTTAATCTTACCCATGAAACGTGCTTTAACTCTTTGTTTTGTCTCATATCCTCCTCCCAAAACCGGAGGCCACTTTTGGGAGACATGCTTTATAAAGCGCCGAATAGGATGTCGGCGCTTTTCCTTTTTTCAAGTCCGTATTTCGTTATGAAGATCGCAAGCGGACAGTATCTTCCTCCATCTGTTTGCGAACCCAGTTCAAAAACTGCATGAGCGGTTGAGATGGACGTTTGTCTTTCGGCCAAGTCAGATAATAGCCATCGCCTGTGCGGCAGGTTTGCTCAAACGGCGCGACCAGAACGCCCGTGCGAAGATGACGTTCAACGAAAACACGCACGGCAATAGCAACACCGACATCCACGGAAGCCGCCTCATAAGCCAGAGCAGAGTTTTCGAACTTCACACCCTTATCCGAAACGATATCACATTTAACGCTTTCTGCCCAAGCGCTCCAATCGCGCGGGCGCGCCATCGAATACAGAAGACGGACGTTCGAAAGATCGCTGGGTTGCTTGAGGGGGAATTCCTCCAGAAAAGATGGGGAGCAAACTGGTATCAACTCGACATCGACCAGCCGCTCAGCGTGCAATTCAGGCCAGTCGCCATTTCCGGAACGAATGGCAGCGTCGAGGTTCTGTGTGTCGAAGTTCGCTGCGGTTGCAGAGGACGATAGTCTCACTTCAATACGGGGATGGGCCGTGTGAAAAGCTACGAGCCTCGGTATCAACCACCTCTGCGCAAAGGTTGTATATGCCTGCACTGCGAGTATATCCCGTCGACCGCGCCGTGAAACGCGTCTTGCGGCGTTTCCGATTTGCTGGAAGGCGTCGGAAATTCCATTATAGAGTTCCTGTCCTTCCCGCGTCAGCACGAGACCGCGGTGCAGGCGATTGAAAAGAGCGACACCTAGATAGTCCTCCAAGGCTTTGACCTGGCGGCTCACAGCAACTTGCGAAACGTTCAACTCATCTGCGGCTAAGGTGAAACTGTTCAGTCTCGCAGCGATTTCAAATGTACGCAGAGGATTAAGCGGTGGTATTGAGTTAGACATGGTAACTGATGTACCTGATTAGGATGCCTAGGATTTTTAAGCTACATTTTCTAGATATCACACAGGATTCAGATAGGTAAGCGATGCTTTAGCAATATATGGTTTAGTACCACTGCCGCATCGCGTTGATGAAAAGATTTTGTCACGGAAAACTAGAAGCAATTTGGGGTGAAAAATATCACAGCCAATCGCCCTCAAGAAGATACGAAAAAGTCTCCAAAGCCGAAACCAGCCGAGCATTGATCAGGTGTCCACGGATTTCATACAACAAAACGCATTGCTCAGGGCACGCCATGCGCCCCGCGGTTCATGGAACATTATCAGTCTACACTACCCAGTTGCAACAAGTCCCAGGACTTCCGTAGCATAAGCGGCAAGCTGTTTCCGCTGCACCTTGCCGCTGCCTGTCATCCCGATGCTTTCGAAATCGGAAATAATCCTCACATAGCGCGGCACCTTGAAACCGGCCATGTGCTGTTTCGACCATGCGATCAGTTCCTGTTCATCGCAGATTTCGCCGTCCCTGAGTATGATAAAAGCGGCAGGAACCTCGACAAGACGTTCATCCGGCACACCCGCTATCTGTGCAAAGCGGACCTTTGGATGGCGATGTAATATATCCTCGACTTCCAGAGGCGAAACGTTTTCTCCGCCGACCCGCAGGATCTCTTTGGCGCGCCCAACGAATTGAAGACGGCCGTTTTCATCGAGAATGCCTATGTCACCCGTTGAGAGCCAGCCTTCTGGATCAATCGTTTTCGCTGTTTCTTCAGGTCTGTCATAGTACCCCAGCATGACGCTCCAGCCACGCACCTGGATTTCGCCCGCTGTATTTGCGGCGCAAATCGCTCCGGTTTCCAGATTGCGGATGCGAACTTCCACACCTGGCTGTGGCAGTACCTTGCTTTGTGCGCGTATTTCTTCCGGCTCCCACCAGCAGGAAATAGCGACATTGGGTGAAGCTTCCGAAAGGCCGTAAGTCGTCACCACCTGGCGGGCGCCGAACTCGTCCATCAAACGTTTCATCACGCTCGGTGTCGCAGACGCCCAGCCGCCGCGCAGGTTCAGTTTTCGAAACGCCCTGTCCGGATGATTCAGCATCATGATGACCATCGTGTCGTTACCGGAGAAATGTGTGCACCTTTCTTCTTCGAGAAGCCGCAACGCCTCGCCCGGTTCGAATTTCTCCATAGTTACCAATGTTGTGACATGCTGCATTGCCCCGAGGATGGAGAGAACGGTGCCTGCGACGTGAAAGAACGGGCGTGCGCTGTGGTATCGGTCTCCGGTGCGAAAGCCCACGCGTCCACCCGCGAAGAAAGCATTGGCTAGCATTCCGCGATGCGTCAGAAGACAGCCCTTCGGAAAGGATGTGCTGCCGGAAGTGTATTGTATCAGCAATACGTCCTCCGGCTGGCAACGGGCTTCTACAGCCACCCCCGCTCTCGCTATGAATTCGTCCCAAGACAGGGCGCCCTCAGGAACGTCATCGCCAATGACCGTGATCGTTTCGAGGTCGGGGAACTGCTCGCAACGCTGACCGCTGTCGAGTTGTGGACATATCGGGCGTAACATCTCGACATAATTGCTGGTAAGCAGTTTATCCGCCATGAACAGCCAGCTTATCCTTGCCTGTTTTAGGACATAGGCAATTTCGTCGGCACGAAAGCGTGTATTGATGGGGACGACGACCGCACCAAGAGAGCCGATGGCGAAAAACAATGTGGAAAACCTGGCATTGCTTCCAAGGCAAAGCCCGACATGATCCCCGTGTTTGACGCCTGATCCAGCCAAAGCTGAACGTATACGCGCTACTTCCTCACCAAATTCTGCGAACTTCAGACGCGCATCGTTCGCTACGATGGCTTCGAGATATGGCGCTATGGCGGTTGCACGTTCAAGTGCCGCTTCAGTCGTAAGCGGGCAGATGCCTTCCAGTTTCATTGTATCGTTTCCCGTTTTGTGTCGCAGCCCCGGCGAATTCGTAACGCCTGCCATCTTCATGGATCCTCCTGCTGCATTTCGAAACGCTAAAGAGCAAGTGTTGCATTGTCAACATTGATGTGGCGACTGATTCTGTGGCCGTTGTTGATCAATTGTGGCCTATCACCTATTCTGGCGCTGTTTTGGCCTACTGGGGGGGTAATAGGATGCGATGACCGCACCTTTTTGAACATCTGACAGGCTGGAAGTATTGTTGCGTAAACAACCCATATGACGTGCGAGGTAATATTTTGACAGAAAAGAACTTTCGTCTCCGTGAGCTTTTATCCTACCGCCTCCAGACCGTGGCAGCGATCATGGCGAAATCAGCAGCAGCCCGGTACAAGGCGGAGTTCGATCTTTCTCTAGGTGAGTGGCGCGCGATTGCTCATCTCGCCGAGCGTTCGCCGATGGCATTGAACGAGGTCGCAAAAGCATGCGGATTGGACAAGGGGCAAATGAGCCGGGTCATCAGAAGTCTGGTTGCCAGAGAACTTGTTGTTAGAGAGGTAGGGAGGAGGGGTGGGCGGATCATTGACCTGAGCCTTACCTCGAAAGGCCATGCGCTCTACAGAAAAGTGACCGCAGTTGCAACCGAGCGTAACAACGCGTTTCAAGCATGCCTGAGCGAGGCTGAACTGCTTGTGCTGGATATGAGTCTTAAAAAACTCAGTTCCATCGCGATCGCGCTTATGAAAGCAGCCAAAGTTTCAGACATAAGCAAAAGAAACGTGAACAGAAAAAACCTTTTAGTTGACTGAATCAACATGAGCGCTTATCAGGCGCTGACATAGCGGTTGTGCGCGATGTATTTCATCGTGCCGGCCAGTGGAGGGCCTGAACATGAGGCTGAGGAGGAGTAGACCAGCATGAGCGACCATGTCAGCGACACCATGAATGGCGAAAAAGAATGCGTGTTGTTCGAGGAAGACGGTGCCGTACGCCAGATCATCCTCAATCGCCCCGATAAGTTGAACGCCATAGACACAAACCTTGCTGAACGGCTCTATGCCGAGATTGAAAAAGCGGACGAGGATTCCGGCGTGCGCGCTGTCGTGCTCATGGCAAACGGACGTATGTTCTGTGCGGGGGGCGATCTTGCGGAGTACAAGGATGCGGGGCCGGAGGCGTTCGAAGCCGTAGAACATCGTTCACGGCTGATTTCGCGCACGCATGAGCTTATCCGCAATCTAAGCAAGCCCGTGGTTGCGGCTGTTAAGGGGGGCGCATATGGCGGTGGGGCAGCGCTGGCCGTTGCCTGCGATATGGTTGTGATCGGTCAGGATACACGGTTCTCGTTTCCTGAAATCCGAAATGGAATTGTACCTGCGGTCGTCATGGCTGGGCTTGCTCATAGCGTCGGAAGAAAACTCGCCTTTGAAATTGCTTCTCTCGGCGAACCAGTATCGACTGAACGCATGGTTGCTGCGGGACTTGCCAATTATGTCGTTCCCGAAGCTGAAGTGAATGAAAAAGCCCTCGTCCTCGCCCATCGTTGGGCGTCTTTCGAGCCAGATAAAATGGCTGCGACAAAAAAGCTTTTTTACAAGGTGGTCGATCTTGCATTTGAGGATGCCACCGAGGCCGGTCGGGATGTCAATACACAGGAACACCGTGCCAAACTGGCGCGTAACGCCGTTCCCGCCATGTCACTGGATGCCAAATAGATTGAGAACCGCGTAGCTGGCACTGAGGAAAGCACCAAGTTTGAGGGCGAATAGAAGGTTCTCTCCCCAAACGACGTCACGCAGGTTAACAGAGAAGCTCCTTGTTATGATGGCGACTCCCAGTGAAGATACTGACAACATCGAGGCGTTGGACCAGCCAAACAGAAGAAGGATGATTGCGGCAAATGGGCTAAGCTGCCCGTTTAGGCCTGAGTAAACGGCCACGACCAAAGGGCCGATAATTGAGGCATGAAGTCCTATCACCGCGCATGCTATGAGCCCAAGGGCAAACACCGGGAAAATAAGGTAAGGTGGCATCTCCGAAAGGCCGAGATGATTCAACAGCCCAAGAAAGTGCGGGTTGGTGCTGAGAAGTGCGCCCATAGTTATTGAGCCGACGAAAAGCAGCATTTCATTTCCCATCAGCCCCAGATCGGACCACAATGAATGCCCGACACTAGCGAACGCTGCGCGGCGATCTTTTGAGGCGAGAAAAACAAAAAGGATGGATAGAGGCGGTACCAGCAAGATAATAAGTTTGAGACTGCTCATCCCTGTGACGAGGTTGGCGATCACAAGAGTGGCCGTGCTGCCGGTAATAGGAAGAAACAGTTTGCGAAGAATGCCGAAAACCGAGGACATATCTCTGCGGTTTGCGTTGCGGAGGCTGAAAATAATTGTAAACGCCGAGATGCAGAAACCCACCGCCATGATCTTCCAAAGTGGCACGTCTGGAAAATTACTGCTAGCAAATCCCATTCCGACGGTGAACGGTGTCCAAAGCATTGCAAGTGCAGCGCCCCGCATCATGGTGAGACCGGCCTGACGACGCTCGAGCGGATTTTCAACACGATTGAAAAGTGGAGCAATAGCGGCGAACGCGCCAATGGACATGATTGCTCCAAGTGCATTCGATAAAACCAGTGTAGCCCGTTTGCGGTTGTCGGGAGAAATTTCGCGAATGTCGTCGCCGAGGCTGACAAGCGAGGGGACGACCTTGAATAGCATGCGCACCATTGAGATTGATGGTAAAAAGGCCATGAAGGTAAGAGCGAAGTCGAATCCGTTATAGAGTTGACCCGGATCGGATCCCACCGCCAGCAAGCCACAGGATATGATGAGGCATGCTGCGAAGATGCGTCTCGCCGCAGTGGATGTCAGAGGAAAAGTGATGATCAGATAAATTATAAGCACTCCGATCGACACACACCTCGCAGGCCCATAGGGCACGAATATATGTTGAACGGTCTGCAGCCAGAGAAATGCCCCCAGCAGGCTGGAAAGTGCATTTGGAGCGCCGCTACCAGAGCTGGCAGGCGAACTAAATCCGGGAAACTGCATGGGACAGTCCGTCCTTTTATACTTTAATGATGTGATAAAAGTTTTTCTTCCTGCGGAGAAAGGTGAAAAATCTCTATCAATGCGCAAAAAGGCTGCGCGACTTTTACTGGAGAGACTAAAGCATGTCTCAGAAAAGAATTTCCAAGACACGCCTCAGGTTTTTCGTGCTTATTTCAGAAGCGCTTTCGCCTCTTCAATGCCGAGCGCTTCGGGTTGTTTGCAGGTCGTCGTCAGGGTCTGGAACGTAGCTTCTTCTCCTGACGTGAGGATGGCGGTCATGACGTCTACGCCATGCAATGCGCGATCCAGAGAGCATCGAATGTCGCGGCCCTTGTTGATGGCGGCTACCATGTCTGCCAGTCCCGCCATGCGGTAATTGGCGCGCGGACCTCGCGGGGTCTCCTGATTGTCGGCACCAAATGGATGCGCCCATGCTTCGACAGGATTGAACGTGCGATCACGTCCTGCGAATTCGAGAGCGCCTCCGAAGAAGTTGGGGTCTGGTACGATCAATGAGCCTTCCGTACCATAAAGTTCCATGTTGGAATGCTTGTTGGCCCATACGTCCCAGCTTACCGTGACCGTTACCGTAGCACCGTTTTCGAATTCCAGCAGGGCATGTATGTTGGTGGGCGTCTTGACCGGAATGACTTCGCCTGCGCGGGGCTGGCTGGTAATGGTGCGCGTTTCACTGGCCATGGAGGTCACGGCTGCAACGCGTTTTACCGGACCGATGAGGTTGATGAGATTGGCGATATAATACGGTCCCATGTCGAGCATAGGACCTGCGCCTGGCAGAAAGAAGAAGTCCGGGTTCGGATGCCACATTTCCATTCCGGGGCTCATGAAGGCGCATGTGCCGGAGGTGATGCGGCCAAGGGTGCCGTCATCGATCATCTTGCGCGCCTGCTGGTGCGAACCACCCAGGAACGTATCCGGCGCACAACCAACCGCCTTGCCGGAAGCCTTGGCGACCGCACGAAGATCTTCGCCTTCCTTTAAGGTCAAAACAAGCGGTTTTTCCGAATAGACGTTTTTCCCGGCCTCCAGAATGGCGCGGGAAACGCGGTAATGCGCGTCCGGTATCGTCAGGTTGACGATAATGTCGATATCGTCATTTGCCAAAAGATCATCGACTGTTTGCGCTTTCGCACCAAACTCCGTCGCTTTCGCTTCTGCGGCACTCAGGTTCATGTCGGCGCACGCAACAATCTTGAGGTCCTTGAAGAGCGGCGCACGGGAAAAGTAGGTTGTAGAGATATTACCGCATCCGATGATGCCAATACCGATTTCGCGTGTCATGGTATTCGTCCAGTTATATTTCAGTAGCTCGAAACGGAGGTGATGGAGCGGCTGACATTGCGCTCAAGGTCATTCGGGTTGTCATGCTCTATAATGAAGTGCACGACGCCCAGTTGTTTCAGCTTTGGCAAAAGTTCACTCCAGCCGATCGTGCCGAAACCGACATCGGCCCAACCGCCTTCGTCCTCTGCTTCTCCCGATGGCGCAAGATCCTTGACATGCACCGCCTTGATACGCGCGCCATGACGCGCCAGCGCGTCATCGACGTCCGCACCGCCGCGCACGACCCAGGCAATGTCTGCTTCCCAGGCGAGATCAGGGCCGCCTTTGAAGATCAGATCGAGCGGAATGTCGCCCTCCGGCGTCTTCTCGAATTCGAAAGCGTGGTTGTGCCAGCCGAAGACCAGACCTTTATCTGTGTAGGGTTTTGCGGCGGCAGCGAGGCGCTCGCCGAATGCTTCCCATCCCTTTGAATTCACCGGGCGATTGTCGGCCCCAATGAAAGGGCAGTAAATCGCCTCGATACCAAGCTTTTCTGCCAGGGTGAGGACGCGCTGGGGTTCCTGTTCAAGCAGGTCGATGCCGAAATGCGCCGTTGGCATTGTAAGGCCATTGCGATCAAGATCGGTGCGGAATGCATCCAGTTCTGCCGCATCCAGACGTTCATACAGCGCGCCATAGCCCTCAACTGCGCTGTAACCGGCTTTGCTCAGACGTGCAAAAACATCTGAAAGCGGCGGGAAGTTGCGCGCACTGTATAGTTGATATCCGAGTTTCATTCCTTAGTCTTTCTTTATGCTGGTACTGGAAATGGTTTCTATAAAGCGCATCGGCTTGCCCGAAGCGCCAGAAGACCGGAGTCAGATACGGATTTCCGTTTCTTCGTCGAAAAGTGAGGCTAACCGCATGTCGAAGCCGAGCTTCACGTCGCTACCCGGTGCGTATCTTCGGTGGCCACCGATACGAACGGCCAATGTGTGATTGGCCACCTTGAGCCACAGCAGATTATCCGCGCCCATTGGCTCCTCAATATCGACCGTCGCAAGGTGCGTTCCGCCGCTATGGTCTTCGTCCACCGTGACATGTTCGGGTCTGACACCGAGAATGACCTTACGACCTGCTTCAAGTCGCGATGAAGCTTCGTAGCCATCGAGTGGAAATGAAACACTGTTTGAGCTGAAGATTGCTTTCTCGCCTTCAAACGCGATATGGCCGCGCAGGAAGTTCATCGAAGGAGAGCCGATAAAGCCCGCGACAAAAAGGTTCTTCGGTTTGTTGTATATCTCGACCGGGTCGGCGAGCTGCTGGATCACGCCGTTTTTCATGATTGCGATACGGTCAGCCAGCGTCAACGCTTCGATCTGGTCGTGTGTAACATAGATCATGGTGTTCTTGAGCGACTGATGCAGGCGTTTGATTTCAACACGCAACTCAGCACGCAGTTTTGCGTCAAGGTTGGAGAGCGGCTCGTCGAACAGGAAAACGTCGACATCGCGCACCAGTGCGCGGCCGATGGCGACACGCTGGCGCTGGCCCCCGGAAAGCGCAGCCGGCTTTCTTCCAAGCAGCGCCTCTATCTGAAGGATGGCTGCAGCTTGTTTTACACGGCGGTCGATCTCATCTTTTGGCAGTTTCGCCACCTGCAAGCCGAAGGACAGGTTTTTCTCCACGGTCATCTGAGGATAGAGCGCGTAGGACTGGAACACCATGCCTATGCCGCGATCCTTGGGTTCTTCCCAGGTGACATTACGGTCTTTGATAAAGATCTGTCCGTCTGTCGGTTCCAGGAGTCCGGCAACGCAGTTCAGGAGGGTTGATTTACCGCAGCCGGACGAACCGAGCAGCACGATAAATTCGCCTTCGTAAATTTCGAGATCGAGATTTTTGAGAACGTCGACCGGGCCGAAACTGACGGAAAGGTCACGAATTGAAACACTGGTTTTCATGGATTACCCCTTGACGGCGCCAGCCGCAATGCCGCGTACGAACAGTCGGCCGGAAATGAAGTAGATGGCGAGAGGCACGGCACCTGTGAGAATGGTCGCGGCCATGTTGACGTTGTATTCCTTCACCCCCTGAACCGAGTTGACGATGTTGTTGAGCTGCACCGTCATCGGATAGAGGTCAGGCTTGGTGAATGCCACGCCAAACAGGAAGTCGTTCCAGATGCCCGTTATCTGGAGGATCATCGAAACAACGAAGATCGGAAGTGACATGGGCATCATGATGCGGAAATAAACCATCCAGAAACCAGCACCATCAATGCGGGCGGCTTTGAAGAGTTCTTGAGGAAGTGACGTGAAGTAATTGCGGAACAGCAAGGTCTGGATCGGCAGGCCGAAGATCGTGTGCACCAGAATAAGACCGCCGAGCGTACCATAGATGCCAAGCTCGCGAAGAAAGATCACCATCGGGTACAGCATGACCTGATAGGGTATGAACGCACCGATGATGAGAACGGTGAAGAAGAACTCAGACCCTTTGAAGCGCCAGTTGGCGATTGCATAACCACTGATGGATGCAAGCGCTATGGATGCTATGACCGATGGCACCGTGATGCGCACGGAGTTCCAGAAACCGCGTGAAAGCCCATCGCAGTTTAGCCCGGTACAGGTGGTTGCCCACGCCTTGACCCAGGGTTCGAACGTGATTTCGACAGGTGGCGCGAAGATGTTGCCTATACGAATTTCAGGCATTCCCTTGAGCGAGGTCACGATCATTACGTAAAGCGGCAGAATATAATAGAACGTCGCGACGAGAAGCGTTCCATAGATGATGATGTTGCGCGCGGAAAAGGCGGCTTTGGGTTTGGCCCCACGAGGTCCTGCCTGTGTTGGCATGGACACGGCAACGCCGACCTGTACAGCGTAATGTTTTACTGTCTCAACCATTTTTACGTCTTCCGCCAAATTCGAGGTAAGCCCACGGTATGATGATGAAGGCCACAAGCGCGAGCATCATGGTCGAGGCAGCAAAGCCCTGACCGAGGTTTTGGGCGGTGAACATGTAGTCATAGACGTATTTTGCCGGTACTTCAGAAGCTATGCCCGGACCGCCGCCGGTCTGTGCGACGACGAGATCGTAAACCTTCACGATTCCGCTTGAAATGAGCACAAGCGTGGTAATGAACACCGGGCGCATCATCGGAATGACGATAAAAATGTAGGTTCTCCATGTCGGGATACCGTCAACGCGCGATGCCTTCCAGACATCCTCGTCAATACCGCGCATACCAGCCAGCATCAGGCACATGATCAGGCCTGTGTGCTGCCAAAGCCCAGCGATAAGAACGCCATAGATGACTAGATCCGGCTGATAGAGTGGATCGAAATGAAAAGTCGTCCATCCAAGCGAGCGAACAATGGACTGGATGCCGAAATCCGGATTGAGAATCCATTGCCATACAAGGCCGGTTACGACGAAGGACATTGCGAATGGATAGAGAAAAATGGATCTGAAAATGTTCTCGAAGCGTATTTTCTGATCGATGACCGCAGCCAGAACGAAGCCGATCACAAGGTTGAAAACCAATGACAAGATGCCATAGACGGCAAGGTTTTCTACCGACATGATCCAGCGCTCTGACTCCCAGAGCCGTTCATACTGCGCAAGGCCGACGAAATTCAATGTCGGCAGGAGCTTGGAATTCGTGAATGAATATAGAACGGTCCAGGCAGCCCCCCCTACAAAGATAAAAAGCGCTACAAAAATCATGGGAATACATGCGATTTTTGCGCTCAGGTTTTTGAACAGCCTGCTGGGCCGTTGCGTGTGTCTACCGACGCTCATGTCCTCTCCTTCTTGAATGGAGGCCGAACTTCATGTCCGGCCACCTCCTCATCCGGCATTTTACGTGCCGGCGGCTTCTCACGTTTCCTTCACAGGATGGCATTCCTCACTTGCAAGGAGCGATTGAGGGGTGCCGAACAGGAAGATCAGTCTGCAAAGGCGATGATCTTTGCGAAACGCGTCTGAAGCTCTTCTGGAGTGATGGTTGGCGTTGCGATGAACTGCGTAATCAGGTCCATCTTCTGGCTACGCGTATCGGACGTTAAAAGCTGCTCGCCAGCGGGCAATGCGTTACCGTCACGGAGCGTCTTGATACCCTTCTGCATGCATTCAGATGCTCCAGATACGTCGACATCGTTCCTGATCGGAACGGACCCCTTCTTGGTATTGAAGGCGAGCTGCACCTTTGGATCGAGTAGCAGAGCCGCGAGTACTTCCTGAGCCTTGGACTTGGCTTCATCCTTTAGTTTCGGAAAAAAGATCGCGTCCCCCGTCGTGGAGATGTAGTTGTTTACGCCCAGACCCAGAAGGCAGGAATAATCGCTTCCCGACTTCTGACCCGCTCTTTCGAACTCTCCCTGAGCCCAGTCGCCGGAAATCTGTGCTCCCGCCTTGGCGGTTATCACCATATTGGTCGCCTGATTCCAATCCTGGACATTGGTGCCAGCAGAAAGAGAGCGAACGTCTGCGAAGGCTGCAAACACTTTGGCGGCCTCCGGGCTGGCAACGGATTTGGCATCCTTGTCCTTGTAGATTTTCATGTAGAGATCAGGCCCGCCGAGTGAAAGCAGGAGCGCGTCGAAGACGTTGTCTGCCTGCCAGGCCTGCCCGCCCAGGGCGAGAGGCTGAATACCTGCCGCACGAAGCTTTGGTCCAGTCGCGACGAATTCATCCCATGTCGTCGGAACGGGAATTCCTACCTTCTTGAAGGCTTCGTTGGACACCCACAACCACTCTTTTGAGTGCACGTTCAGAGGTGCACAATAGATTTTCCCATCGACCGTGCAGTTGTCCATGATTGCCATGGGTTTGATGAAATCGCGCCAGTGATTGGCATCCGCGACGCTTGTGATATCACGCATCAGGCCAGCATCGATGAGTTCTTTCGACTGGCGGCCGATGGCGAATTGTGTGGCGCCCATCGGGTCGCCGCCGGTGATACGGCTGATCATGATGGGTCTGGCGACGCCGCCAGCCCCAGCGATAGCGCCATCGACCCATTTGTTGCCGGTTGCGTCGAAAGCTTTCGCCAATTCGGCAATTGCAGCTGCTTCCCCGCCGGAGGTCCACCAGTGCGTAACTTCGAGATCCGTTGCAGCAGCAGGCAAGGTCATCCCTGCCAGCAATGCAGATGTGGCAGCAATATTCTTAACATATTTCATGCTGGTTCCCCTTTTTACGAAATCGATTTCGTATTTGGGTAACCCGTAAATTTCATCAGAGCAATTCTAGGATTGTACAAAAAACGACAACAAGAAAATGCTGACTAAAATTTGATCATTCCATAATTTTTTAGGCAAAAAAATAGAGTTTTCGACGCAAATATATGATACTAATAGGTTATTTCATTATGCTCCCCTCCACCTACTATTCTTCGAGATGATTATTGTGGGCATCGATATACGGAGAGCTGATCGCCATCCCAAAAAAACTGTTTCAAGACGGCGCATCATTACGATAACGTTATAGCCTGCATATGTATTTTGAATGGCTCAGATACGAAACCATCACGTAATCGATTGTCATGAGGTTGGCACGCGCCTGCCGAAGTGAAAAGCAATTGAAAAGAAATGGCAGGAACGAGAACTCCGTGGACGGGCAAGATGTAAAGCCAACATTGAAGACGATCGCCTTTATGACAGGCCTTGCTGTGGCCAGCGTTTCGAAGGCGTTGAAGGATGCACCTGACATCAGCCAGAAGACCAAGGACCGCGTTCGGCTGATCGCTCAGCAGATCGGCTACGAACCCGATCCTGCAGGAATTCGCCTTCGCACAGGGCGTACCAAAGTCATTGCGGTAGTCTTGAGTATCGACGAGGATCGGGTTGGCTTCAGTAGCCAGTTCGTGTTCGGAATTTCCGAGGCCTTGCGGTCTACCGGCTACAACATGATGGTAATGCCGCACACCCTGCAAAATGACGGTCTTTCATCGGTTCGTTATCTTGTGGACAATAAAATCGCCGACGGTATCATCATCGCGCGTATTGAGCCGCACGATGCCCGGGTGCGTTTTTTGTCAGATCGCGGAGTAGCATTTTCGACCCATGGCCGTTCCAGTATGGGCATTGAACACCCGTTCGCGGATTTCGATAACCATGCCTTCGCATATCAGGCCGTCGAATTGCTGGCTCGGCGAGATCGGCGTCGGATCGCCATAATCGCACCACCGCAGAACCTTTCTTATTTCGATCATATCCGTTCGGGATTTAGGAGTGCGATGAACGCGTTCGCGCTGCCGGAGGCTGCAATGTGGAGCCATACCGACACACCGCTTCGGGACGCGTATCAGGAATTCGAGACTTTGCTTCGATCATCGGAGCCGCCCGATGCCCTTATCTGTTGTGCGGGCGGCACTGCAATTGCTGCCAATGCAGCGCTTCTGGCTGCCGGCAGAACCCTCGGTAAAGATTTCGATATGGTGGCGAAGCAGTCATTTGAACTGCTTCATTGGATCGACCCGAATATCATCATCGCACAGGAAGATCTCCGAACAAGCGGTCGTGACGTAGCGGAACTCGTTCTGGCTCGTATAGCTGGAGAAGATCCTGCGATGCTGAAACGGCTTACGCAGCCACGCTGGCTGGACAACAATTCACTGCAACATTTGAAAGAACCAACATGAAGACGATCAAGGGGCCGGGCATTTTTCTAGGTCAGTTCGCGGGCGATGCAGCACCGTTCAATACATGGGACGGAATTACGAAATGGGCGGCGGATAAAGGTTATCTCGGCGTACAGGTGCCGACATGGGCCGGTCAGCTCATCGATCTCAGAAAAGCGGCGGAATCGAAGGATTATTGCGACGAGTTTGCCGGTGTAGCACGCCAGAATGGCGTGGAAGTAACCGAGCTTTCCACCCATTTGCAGGGCCAGCTGGTTGCCGTTCACCCGGCCTATGATGAGGCTTTCGACGGTTTTGCAGCACCTGAAGTGCGCGGCAATCCGAAGGCCCGCCAGCAATGGGCGGTGGAGCAGGTGAAGCTGGCGCTGAAAGCGTCGAAGAATCTCGGCATCAAGGCACATGCGACCTTTTCGGGCGCGCTCGCCTGGCCGTTCATCTACCCCTGGCCGCAACGCCCGGCCGGTCTGGTGGAAACCGCCTTCGATGAGCTGGCGAAGCGCTGGACGCCGATCCTCGATTATGCCGATGAGCAGGGTGTGGATGTCTGCTACGAAATCCACCCCGGTGAAGATCTGCATGACGGCGTGACCTTCGAGATGTTCCTGGAACGCGTGAAGAACCACAAGCGCGCCAACATGCTCTACGATCCCTCGCATTACATTCTGCAATGCCTCGATTATCTCGACAATATCGATATCTACAAAGACCGTATCAAGATGTTCCACGTCAAGGATGCGGAGTTCAATCCGACCGGGCGGCAAGGCGTTTATGGCGGTTATCAGGGCTGGGTGGAGCGGGCTGGCCGCTTCCGCTCGCTGGGTGATGGGCAGGTTGATTTCGGTGCCGTCTTCTCGAAAATGGCCGCCAATGATTTCGATGGCTGGGCCGTGGTCGAGTGGGAATGCGCGCTGAAACACCCTGAAGACGGCGCCCGTGAAGGCGCGGAATTCGTCAAGGCGCATATCATCCGCGTCACGGAAAAAGCCTTTGACGATTTCGCATCCGGTGGCACCGACGATGCGGCCAACCGCCGTATGCTCGGGCTTTAAAAGCATTTCAGGGGAGATATTATGGCTATTGAAGGAAAGACAACCGACAAGGCGAACAAGCGCATTCGCCTCGGCATGGTCGGCGGTGGATCAGGCGCCTTTATCGGCGGCGTGCACCGCATGGCGGCACGGCTCGACAACCGTTTCGAGCTGGTGGCCGGTGCCCTGTCCTCGACGCCCGAGAAGTCGAAAGCATCCGGTCTCGAATTGGGACTGGATGAGGATCGCTGCTACGGCTCCTTCGAGGAGATGGCGGAGAAGGAAGCTGCCCGTGAAGATGGCATCGAGGCAGTCGCCATCGTCACGCCGAACCATGTGCATTATCCGGCTGCCAAGGCGTTTCTGGAACGTGGCATCCATGTGATCTGCGACAAGCCACTGACCTCCAATCTTGAGGATGCCAAAAAGCTCAAAGATGTTGCCGACAAGGCCGATGCCCTGTTCATCCTGACGCACAATTATACCGGCTATCCGATGGTGCGTCAGGCCCGCGAACTCGTTGAAAGCGGTGCGCTTGGCGATATCCGTCTGGTGCAGATGGAATATCCGCAGGACTGGCTGGCTGAACCCATCGAGCAGACCGGTGCGAAGCAGGCAGTCTGGCGTACCGACCCGGCGCAGTCCGGTGCGGGCGGCTCTACCGGCGATATCGGCACGCACGCCTATAATCTCGGCTGCTTCATTTCCGGTCTTGAAGCGGACGAACTGGCGGCGGATGTGCACACCTTCGTTGAAGGCCGTCGTCTGGACGACAATGCCCACGTCATGCTGCGCTTCAAGGCGAAGGGCAGCGTACAGGCTGCCAAGGGGCTTTTGTGGTGCAGTCAGGTCGCTGTCGGTCACGAGAATGGTTTGAAAGTGCGCGTTTACGGCACCAAGGCCGGTGTCGAGTGGACGCAGGCTGATCCGAACTATCTGTGGTTCACGAAGCTCGGCGAGCCGAAGCAGCTGATTACCCGCGGCGGCGCTGGTGCAGGCGGTGCAGCAGCTCGCGTCACCCGTATTCCCTCCGGCCACCCGGAAGGTTATCTCGAAGCCTTCGCGACGATCTACACGGAAGCAGCGCATGCCATTCAGGCTCGCCGGACCGGCACGGCGCTGGACAAGGCAGTGGTTTACCCGACCGTGGATGATGGCCTGAAAGGCGTCGCCTTCGTGGAAGCCTGCATTGCGTCTTCCAAGCAGAATGGCGGATGGGTGAAGCTGTAGGGTGGACATGCAATAGCACGAGCCAGTGTTGCCTTTAGGCACGACGCTATTGGATTATCTAGATAATAGCTAGTTGTCGGGTAAATTGATTTTAGTGCAAAGGCTTTGAACTGTTTTCGCTAAATGCCAGAATTATATTGATCGACAGTCATATGGCCAGCAACAGAATAGGCCAAGGGGAACAAGATGGGTGAACATAGAATCGATCTCAACCTAATCAACGTGTTCTACGCGATCATGATTGAACGCAGTGTAACGAAAGCAGGGCAACGGCTTTCCATGAGTCAGCCCGCAGTCAGCAACGCGCTGCGCCGATTGCGGTTTCTCTTTCAGGACGAGTTGTTCATAAAAGTTCCGGGCGGTATAGAGCCAACAGATAAAGCGCTTAATGTATGGCCTGATTTGCAGGAAGGGCTCGAAAGGATAAAATCCGTCTCCCTCCCGTTGCAGTTTGAACCATCGCAGACAACGCAGGTTTTCAACGTGGCGGTAGCAGATACGCTCGCATCGCGTATCGTGCCTGCCATTTCGCAGCGTTTCGTCGTTGCGGCACCGAATGCCAGACTGTACTTTCAATTGCATTCGCCGGACAAATCGATCGATGGATTGGAAAAAGGCAAGCTCGACTGCGCGGTCGGGATGTTTGTGGAAATGCCGCAGGGATTGCTGTGCGAAACTATTCTGAAGGACGAATATGTATGCGTCATGAGGCGCAACCATCCCCTGTCGCGTATTCCGTTGACGCTCGAAGCGTTTGCTGCGGCAAAACACGTTCTCCTGAAGCAGCCTGGGCGAGATATTGGCGTTGTCGATTACTGGCTTCTTGAAAATACCTGCCAACGGGACATCGTACTTGTCGTCAACAGTGCGATGGATGCCCTCGAGATCGTCCGCACAACGAATCTGCTTATCGCTCTTCCACGTTCATTCGTGGAGGCCTTACGAAACGCCAACGATTTCGTGGTCAGCCGGATACCGGTCGAGCACCCGCAAATAGATTACAATCTCACCTGGCACGAACGATCCAAACGCGACCCAGGTCGCGTCTGGCTTCGTTCCCTTATCAAATCAATCGTGGAAAGCCACACCGAGATGCGTCTCTCTTCGCCACAAAGTCCGGCACTCAGATTAAAGCTGGATTCTGCAAACTCATGCCATGCATAGTCGAGTTTTATTCTAATCAGGGTTAGCCGACCTCTTCCTGAGTTTTTGACCGAGTAGCCTGAAAGTCCCTGTCTTCTAAGATGATCGGCTTTCCGTGAGGTGTGCGATGGGTCGCGTGTTCCCAGGCATGCTTATAGATACGGCATTCGTCATGCGTGACGAGCGCCAGGGTATCGGTTATCTCCTCCAGTGCATTGAGCCAGTCATCATAGTAAGTCATGACCGTATCCGGGAGGCCTGTGCTGGCGCTTGTTTTGCGGTGCCTGGAAAAAACCGCGACCCAGTCGCTCCAGTTGAATTTCCCGGCCTCATTGAGCGCGATTGTCATGGCGAATATCTGCCCTTGCCATGGTTCCGCGAAAACCATACCCGTGCCTTCATCCCAGACAGGCGGCTCAATGCCGCATGAAATTTTCGGCTCCATATTTTCCATTGCCGTCATCTCCCTATTCGGTCTGCCCGCTGTTCAGCTCCGACACCGATGTCGCAAGACGTGTGCCGATCATGGAATCACGGTTGACAAGATCTGCCAGTTTATCCTCCGCCCATCCTTCAACGCCACCGGGGCGCATAGGTATCACGAGATAGCGCATTTCAGACGTTGAATCCCAAACCCTGACACGAGTCGTTTCAGGCAGGACGAGTCCAAATTCGGAAAGGACCGCGCGCGGCTCGATCACCACACGCGACCGATAGGCGGATGATTTATACCATGAAGGCGGCAATCCAAGGACTGGCCACGGATAGCAGGAGCAAAGTGTACATACGACGACATTGTGGACTTCTGGTGTGTTGATGAGTGCAACGATATGCTCCCCCTGTCTGCCAGCATATCCAAGCGAGGCGATCGCCGCGCTACCGTCGGTTTTCAACCACTCCATATATGCCGGATCACTCCAGGCGCGTGCGACGACACGCGCGCCATTTCGCGGACCGATTTTCGTTTCATATGTCTCAAGGATCGTTTCCAGCGTTCGTGGATCGACATAGCCTTTTTCCGTAAAGAGCGTTTCGAGTGCGCGTACGCGCAGCTCCGTTTCCGTAAGATGCGAATGGTCGTGATCATGGTGATGATGATCGTGATCGTGGCTGCCGGACATGGCACACTCCAGAACTTGATTGAGATTGACGGTCCAGCTCAGGCTGGCTCGAGATAGGGCTCGAATGCATCGATCACCACGTCGCAACCCGGTTCAGTGCCTTCGCCCCACAATGTGCGTCCTTCGAAGGACACGGCGTAAAGCCATTGTGGGTCTTCCTGTCCCAGTGCACTGTGGTCCGGATAGACATGCACTCCATGTATCATCGTCACTATACCTGTATGGCCGCGGACATAGCGTGGCAGGCGTGTATGTGTCGATGGGTTGAGATTGCGCGCCCTGACGTGATCCCCGACCTTGAAGCGCGCTTCTGAAGTCGCTGCGCGAACGGAAGAGTTGCCTTTGGCGACCATGACGGGAATTTTTTCAGGTGTCAGGGCCGCCATATCCGGCCGTGGCGAATGGATAGCTTTCCCGCTGCTAATTTCCTCGCGGCTTGCAAGCTTGTGCTTGATCGCCAGACGCTCAAGCCTGAGAACGAAACGGCGAAAATAGTCGTCACCTCGAAGATACTCTTCGGGGGGTAGAGCTTCCATTTCGGAGCGGACCTGATCTATGGTCCAGAGACCCAGACCGCCTGCCGCAAAATTGACCGCGAAAATACGGCGCTCCCACTCATGATGAAACGGTTCTTCGTTGTCGATATCCGGAATTGGACCGAAGCCGTGCATTCCACCCATATCATGAATGCCATTCATGGATACACTCTCCTTTATCCTGACTTATGCAGTGTAGTCCGGAAGTGCGATTTCCGTCCATCCGCTCAGTGTTTCAACCTCCTGAGCAACCTGGAGTAAGGTCTTTTCGTCGAAAAGTTTTCCGATCAGTTGCACCGATAGCGGCATACCTTCACTGTTCAGACCTACAGGCACACTGATGGCCGGATTGCCCGTCACGTTGAACGGGTTCGTCATCGACGGTCCTTGCGGATTGAACGGATCGGGTACAGGTGAGTAGCGCGGCGCGGCATTCGCTGTGGTCGCGCACAGCAATATGTCGCATCCGGAAAAGACGGCGGATACACGCTGCGCAAGCATTCGCCTGACCTTCAGGCAGGCAAGATAGTCTGTTGCGGTATATGCCGCGCCAAGTGCAAGCCGGCGAGCGGAGAGGGGGCCGAAGTCATGTACCCGCGACCGCAGGTTGGCCTCATGAATATGGTGGCCTTCCGTCAGGAGTAACGCCCGGATGATCGTTCCAAACCAGGCGAGAGGTGGCGTTTCAACGTCGAAAACCTCGGCGCCCGAATGACGCAGAAGGTCGGCGACCCGTTCGATGCCTGCAAGAACCTCATCGGAGGCGGTGACCAGCAGGGAGCGGGCAATACCGATCTTCATGCCTTTTACGGAATGGCCAAGTCCAGAGGTGTAATCAGAGACAGGAACGTCGGCGCAGTCATCATCCAGCGGGTCGAACCCAGCAAGCACGTTGAGAGCAACCGCTGCATCCTCGACCGTTCGCGTCAGGGCACCGCAATGGTCGAGCGACCAGGACAATGGAAAACAGCCGCGTCTCGACACCCGTCCGAATGTCGGCTTCAGACCAACGGTTCCTGACCATGACGAAGGCGTGCGGATCGATCCTCCCGTGTCGGTTCCAAGAGCCATACGCAGGACGCCGCCAGCGATCGCCGAGGCCGAGCCACTCGAAGAGCCGCCGGTGATGCGCTCGAAATTCCATGGATTGCGTGCCGGAGGGAAGGGGAGCTGCACATCCGGTCCATAAAGGGCATATTCATGCGTTGCCATTTTCCCGACCAGAACGGCGCCGCCCATGGAAAGTTTTTCGATAACGGCGGCATCACGCGTTGCCACTGCATCCTTATGGATTTTTGAATGGCAGGTCGTCGGAAGCCCCGCCACGTCAAACAGATCTTTCGCTCCGTACGGAATACCCTGCATCGGGCCGCGATCGATGCCTGCCGCAAAATCCCGGTCGGCTTTTTCGGCGGCAGCCAGTGCGTTTTCAGGCAGGATGCGGATGAATGCATCAAGCGCCCGATTGGAGGCTTCCGCCTTATCCAGTGTCCAGCGGGTAAGCTCAACGGAGGAAATTTCGCGTGCACGGAGTTTCGTTCCAAGTGAACGCAGGGACAGATCGGCAAGCGTCATATTTCGTCTCTTCCAGAGATTATCGATTTTGCAACATCCACCGGCGCAGTGGCCTCATTGGCCAGAGTGTGGATGATGTCCAGTTCCCGCCGCATATGCGAAAACTCGACCAGCATCTGTTCGCGCCATCCGGCGTCAATTTCGAGTTTTGCCCTGCTCATCAGAAGATCGAATTCGCTGGCGACCGATTGGGGTGTATAAGTCATGCCGTGCCTTCAATAACAAGGAAACCCCGGCAGAGCCGGGGCAGAACGAGACCATCGATGCGAAAGCAGCCTTCGGCTATACGCATGTCGGATACGCGCAAGATGCGAACGGGACGCGTGCCGATCACATATGCCCGAAACACTATCTCGTGCTCACATAGCCGACAAATTCCCATCGATGATGAGAAACATCATCTTGCTAAATGAGGCCGGTTTCCGGTCCGTATGCCTGCGTCAGACGGCTGCGACCGGTCTGTGAAATGCCGCAGGTTTGAGAATTTTCACCTCCTGCTGCACGAAGGTTCCTGCATTGAGTTTCAGGAATTCCTGCCATTCCGGATCGGCGTACATACGTGCGCGCCGGTCTTCCCTATCCTGCATGCTGTCATACTGCCAGATATGGATAACCTGATTGAGGGGGCCGATTTCGGAAGTCCAGAAGCCCACCAGCGGTCCGAGATGCCGCAGAGAGATCGGTAGTGCAATGGTTTCGTACCGATGCAGGTACTCCTTCATTTTTCCATGTGCGACTGTATAGGTCCGGTGATCGTAGATCATGAAGTCATGTCCTTCGGATAAAATCTAATTGCAAAGTCTGGTCTTTCAGCCACGGTACATCGCCTCCGGAAGACCTTGCACGCCCGGATCGATGGCCAGCAAGGAGCCTGCCAACGGCTGTTGTTCCAATATTTCGGGGGCAAGGCGCTGGGTTGCGGTGGTGATATAAAGTGTGGAGAGATCCGGGCCGCCGAAGCAGCAGCAGGAAGGCTGCGTAACGGGCAGAGCAATCTCCCGGTCAATGCGTCCGTCCGGCGCGTACCGGCGCAAACGGCCGCCGCCGAACATCGCGTTCCATATATATCCTTCGGCATCGACCGCTGAGCCGTCAGGTCTGCCCTCGGTATCCGAGGTGTCGGCAAACACTTTCGGATCGTCGATAATGCCTGCCTCCGCGTCGAAAGAGTAAGTGAGCATGATGTCGCGATAGGTATCTGCAAAATACATGACTGTGTTATCAGGAGACCAGCATATGCTGTTTGGAACGATGATGTCGTCGCGGATGGGATTAATGCCATGATCTGCATCGATGCGATAAAGCCAGCCGGTGGGATCACGCCTGACATCGTTCATCGAACCGACCCAGAAACGTCCATTGCGATCGCAACGCCCATCGTTGAAACGGTTTTCCGGTCGGTCACCTTCAGGATTTGCCAATGGCGTCAGGCGATCTGTGTCGAAGTCGTAGAAATAAAGCCCGCTCTGCTGTGCAACGACCAGCCCGCCGCTTTCCCGCAGACATATGCTGCCGATCACCGTGTCCATCGATCTCTCATCAATTTTTCCGGTCGCCGGATCGTAGCGGAAGATTGCCGGACCACGGCTATCGATCCAGTAGAGCCGGTTTTCACGAGAAGACCAGACCGGGCTTTCTCCAAGCCTGTTTTGAGCTTTCACGACACAATCGATTTGCATTTATATCACCAGTTCACATATCGGATGAATTTAATGATGCATTGGCTCGGATCAGCTTCGATACGGACCAATGCATCCGGACGGCTAGTTGGAGTCAAGATTGAGCTTCTTGACGTAGGGTTCCCACTTTTTGAGTTCGGCGGCCAGCAGTTCATGCAATGCCGCCCCATTGGCTGGCTCACCCAGTCCAGCCGCTTTTAGTGCCTTTGCCGTCTCCGGGCGGGCTGTGGCGGCAAGCACTGCTTGTTCCAGTCTGGAGCGCTTTTCATCAGAAAGACCTGCGGGGCCAAGCACGTAATAGTAATTGCCGGTCACCAGATCGGCAAAACCTTCTTCGGCACTGGTCGGCAAATCCGGCATAACCTCCGCGCGCTCCGATCCGAAAACGGCAATTCCTTTCAGTGTGCCAGCCTTTACATGCGAAATAACGACCGGGAGATCGGCGACAACCATGTCGACATTGCCAGCGATGAGATCTGCAATGACCGGTCCGACGCCGGCATAAGGGACATGGACCATCTGCGTTCCCATTGCGGCATTCATCATTTCACCGGCCAGATGTGGCGAATTGCCCACGCCGGAAGATCCGAAATGGAGCTTTTTCTGCATCGCCAGTTTCTGGACGTCGGCGAGGTTTTCGACGGGTAAATCCTTCCTTGTTACGAGAGCTGCCGGAAGTTTACCCACGAGCGCAATCATGGAAAAACTGTCGAGCGGCTTGTAGGGTAACTTGCTTTTCTGGGTCAGCGAACTGAGCACATGGCCTTGTCCCGTCAGAACGAGGGTATTGCCGTCCGGTTTCGCCACTGCGGCGGCATTCATGCCGATCACGCCACCAGCCCCGGGTCTGTTGTCAACGATGACGGTCTGACCCAGTTCGTCCTGAAGGGCAGGCGCGATCACGCGACCAATCTGGTCCATGGGGCCACCGGCTGAGAACGGCACGATCAATGTAACATTTTCGGCAGAGGCGCCACCAGTGGTGAGACCGAGTACTAAAGCAACCGTCATGATAATTTTCTGCATGAATTGATCCTCCCAAATCAATATTCACATGAATGATAAACTTACCGAGAAAATCTCGAATATACCTCCAAACACCCAACTTTCATCCATTTGAGTGATGAAATCATAATTAAGTTGCGCACGCAACACCCTGTGTGTAGAAAACTTGGGCAAACCGGATTTTGTGAAAAACAAGGTGAGCAGGCAACGGAAAGTTGGATCCGCAGATTGCGACAGCATGCTTTCGGGTCCGGTAAACATGCGTTTTAAAGACAGGCAGAACGATGCGAATTCTTATTTTTACCCCGACGGATCCGCTACCACTCTTCCAGGCGATAACGCAGCACACAGGAGCAGAGCCTGTTGCCATTTCCTCCCTTGAAGAACTCGTGCAAAAGTTGCCAACGGCAGAGGGGTTGGTGATCGGGAGCGGAACGTACCGCCAGATTGTTCCTGAGATTCGCAAAACAGCAGCCATGCTGAAGTGGATTCAGCTCTCGGCCGCAGGTTATGAAGCTTATCAGGATCTCGGAGCTCCAGAAGGAGTTCTGGTGATGCGTGCCGCAGGTGTCTGGGGCCGGTCGGTCGCAGGGCATGCGCTCGCGTTGTTGATGGCTCTCCTTCGGAGGCTGCCGGATGCTGAGCGCGCGCGCCAGTCGAGCAAATGGACAAGATCAGACACTCAGCCAAATCTCCTGTCCCTGCCGGGACTGCGCGTCCTGCTTCTTGGCCACGGCGACATAGGCGCTACTCTTGCACCCGTACTGCGTCTGCTCGGTGCGCAGGTTACTGTCGTTGCGAGGACGGGCCGACAGGACGCGTCGGTCCACATTCAGCCGATCAGCGAACTCGACTGCTATCTGCCTGAAGCGGAGATCGTCATTATGACCTTACCGCTCAATGCCCAGACCGACCGGCTTCTGGACCGCAGCCGTCTTGCTGCCTTGCCACAAGGTGCCTTCGTCATAAACGTTGGACGTGGAGAACTTGTCGACGAGGCGGCGCTGTTCGACCTCCTTGCGACGGGACATCTTGGTGGCGCTGGTCTTGATGTATTCATACGTGAGCCGCTCGACGCCTCGTCTCCGTTATGGTCGCTGGAGAATGTCGTCCTCACACCCCATACGGCTGCGTTCGGCGACAGGGAAAGCCTGTATCGGCTTGGCGAGCTTGTTGTTGAGAACATTGGGCTTATCGCCTCTGGCCATGAGCCCAAAGGTCTCGTAGGTGTAGGAGATTCCGGTCGTACCTTGATTCATAGCAAAAACACGTAGAAGGCTTAAAGCCCGTTTTAAAACGTCGTACGGGTCGATCTGACGGTGATATTTGCATCTGACAGCGTCGAAAATCTTGTCGATATCGAAGGATATCACCTACGATCTTCTCCTCGTCCGCCAAAAAAATCACTCGGCAGCTCTCCGCCGCCGAGTTTCCAAACGGACTCTTGAATCAAAAGGAAGATGTTCCGCACACGTCTTCAATCGTTTGTCGTATGATCCCGCGCAGCCATGTATTGGCTGGGTCGCGTGTATTCCGCTCGTGCCAGGAAAGCTTGTATATGATCTTTTCTGTCGCGAATGGTAAAGGTGTAAGCACAAGTTCATCATGGCGGGGATCGGCCCTGGCGAAACGGTGCGGCACGGCTGAGACGAGGTCGGATGCGATAACAAGCGAGATCGCATCATATGCGGAATTGACGATAACCACGTTCTCACGCTGCAGGCCCTGAAGTTTCATCCAGGTATCCACAATGCCGGTCCAGCTGTCGGACTGCCGAACAAGTATGTGTTTGAAGGATACGAACGTTTCGACACTCAGTGGAAAGGTAATGGCACGGTTACGCTTTGCCGATGCACAAACATAGTCATCTGCCAGCAGCGGCTCATACATCAGCCCCGCACTTGGGTTCGGAAACATGCCGACAGCGCAGTCGAGCACTCCTCTTTCAAGAAGCGTGCGTGAACCCGGATCGGAATGAAGATGAAAATGGATTCGTGCAAATGATGCTTCCTGCCTCAGTCTGAGCGTAATCGCGGGAACCGCACGGTGCGCCAAAGTGTCCGTTACGGCAACGTTGAATGTGCGCCGTGTCGATGCTGCCGAAAACTCGGAGATGGAAATCGCAGACAGAATGGTGTCCATTGCCGGTTCGATATCGTTCCAGATCATGATGGCCCGCTCGGTCGGAGCAACGCCTTCGCGGGATCGAACAAAAAGCCGGTCGTCATAGATCGATCTCAGCCGTTGGAGGGCGTTGCTCACTGCGGGCTGCGTCATGGCAAGCTTCCCAGCTGCGCGCGTGACATTGCGTTCGCTCATGACGGCATAAAACACCTTGAGCAAATTCAAATCGATACGCCCGAGTACCCCCCCTGACAGATCGCTTTCACCGAGGGTTTCGGGATGAGCGCCCCCATCCGTATCCGACATTGTGACCAATACGTTTTCTCCTCTCATCAGAACTGTCAGGTCAGGCAGCCATTGCATGCACCTTCAACCTGCCGGCTTGTCAATCGCGCCGGGCGCAAGCCCCAGATCACCGGTGATGTCCTGTTGCAGGCGGCGGTGCCGGAACTTCCAGCCATCCTCCCATATGATCGTATCGTGATACGTACCCGCAACCGAGACGATCGGCCCGGCATCGCTTTCACGAACGACCAGATAGTAGGATGTGGCGATAATGCAGTCTTCACCTTCTGTCAGTATGGTATTGGCCACAAAATGCTTGCGCGACGGCTTTTGCGGAATGAGCCTGATAAGTAGCTGCTCTATTGCTGTTGGCCCCTGAGCTTCTCCGTAATGGGTTGTCCAGATACCATCTCCGGCAAACAACCGGGAGAGGTCCGCAAGGCGGTGGGTGTCAAGCATATAGCAGTATTGCGATATCAGGTTTCGAATCTCACGGTCTATCGAATAATCGAGTTTCATGTCACTGATTTCCTTCCCTGCTCGCATCATTGTGCCGCTCAATAAATGGTTTGCGGTATCTGTATGTGCCCATACCGGTTGCAATGACCGATCCGTGCTCGTCGAAAACGTCAATGCTGGATGTGAAAATCGTTTTTCCGTTGCCGCGCAGTGAGCCGATGGCCGTCACCAATCCCTGACGGGCCTGACCGATAAAATTCGATGTCAGCGAAACGGTCAGCGAGAATTTCGGCTCGTCCTCCGGCCCGGACCAGCAGCCGGAGCGGCCTCCGGTGACATCAATCATGGTCATGATGATACCGCCATGCAATATGCCTCCCATGTTGAGATGGCGGGGCTCTACGTCCAGCGCAAATTTTGCAGATCCATAACTCCAGTCAATGAGACTGAGGCCAAGCGATCCGGCAAATCCACTGTATTCATACATTTTTTTGATATCCTCCCTCAACTAGATCAACACTATATCGTATAAAGCAGTAGCACGGCATGTTGACTTCATCAACATAAAGTCGATAACTGCTATCGGACGCCCGACGACGCGCGCAAGCTTTGAGGAGGTAGTAGGCATGACGTTAAGGACAACTTTCGATCGAATATTCAACCCCGCCAGCGTTGCGGTCATCGGCGCCTCCGATGATCGTCAGAGGCTTTCCGGCAGGCCGCTTCACTATATGCTGTCGGCTGGTTACAAAGGAGATATATTTGCCGTTCACCCGAAGCGCGAGGTGGTGCAGGGACTGAAAGCTTACAGATCGCTGGCAGATGTGCCGACAAACCCTGACATGGCGCTGATCTGTGTCTCTGCTGAGCGCACGCTGGCAGCGCTGGAAGAGTGCGCCCTGCGCGGTGTGGCTGGCGCCGTGGTCTTCGCATCGGGTTTTGCCGAAGTTGGTGATGAGGGCATGAGGGCGCAGGCAGAGATCGCCCGTATTTCGGGCGAGAGCGGTATGCGCATCTTCGGGCCGAATTGCCTGGGTGTCTTCAACTCGGCTTCAGGCTTTATAGGCACCTTCGCCAGTACGTTCGATGAAGGACCAATCGAAGACGGTCAGGTTGCTGTCATCAGCCAGAGCGGAGCATATGGCGCTCATCTTGCGCATATGTGCCGTTCACGTGGCGTCGGTATCCGCTATTGGGCCTCGACTGGCAACGAGGTCGATGTAGACGTGGCCACCTGCATCGGCTGGATGGCGGAGCGGGAAGATGTCTCGGTGATCATGGTCTATGCCGAGGGTATTCGGGATGGACAGGCCCTCATCCGTTCGCTTGAAATGGCCCGCCGAAACCGCAAGGCGGTTGTTTTTTTCAAGGCAGGCGAATCCGAGGCGGGGTCCGCCGCAGCGATGTCTCATACGGCTGCCCTCGCTGGCGAGGAAAGGGTCATCGACGCGATTTTTGCCGAGTTTGGCGTTTGCCGGGTCTATAGTGCCGAGGAGCATGTCGATGTCGCCTATGCCTGCACACGGCAAAAATTCCCCAAAGGTCGCAAGGTGGCGCTTGTCAGTCTCTCCGGCGGTTTTGGCATCCAGATGGCGGATGCGGCGGAACGCAACAAGCTTGACGTGAAGCCGACATCGCCTGAACTTCGCCACAAGCTATCCGAGCTTGCCCCGTTCGGATCGATGGTGAACCCTTGCGATGTGACGGCAGGGGCGCTGAACAATCTCGATACGTTGAGCAAGACTTTCAGTCTGCTCTACGAGGAGGGGGGCTACGATGCCATTGTCGGCCATTTCACCATGCTTCCTTCATCGCCGACTTTTGGCGATGCCCTGATGGCGGCAATCGATGATGGCACGCGTGCCCACAGAGACCGCCCGACCGTCCTGTGCATGCTGGCAAGCAAGGAGACCGTGAAGCGATATGAAGACATGGGATTCCTGGTGTTCAACGACACTGCGCGCGCCATGAGCGCACTCTCTGCGCTAGCCCGACTGAGGGAGGGCTTCGATGCCGCTCCCGCTGAGGCGATGCCAGTGATTGAAGCCGTTGCCGTCAACGTGGCAAGCCCGTTGTCGGAACTGGCCTCGCTTGGGATTCTAAAGGCAGCAGGTATTCCTTTCCTTCCCACTACGCTTGTGCAGTCGGCGGAAGAGGCCGTGCTGGCATGGTCTTCTTCGGGTAGCACGCCAGTCGTCATGAAAATCGTTTCGCCGGATATCCTTCACAAAACCGAGATTGGCGGCGTGATCCTCGGTGTCGATGGCGAGGAGGCTGTCCGAAGCGCATTTGTGACATTGAAAGATCGCGCAGCCAGGGCTGCACCCGATGCGCGGATAGAAGGAATCATGGTCGTTCCGATGGCGCCGCGCGGCGTGGAGGTGATCGCCGGTATCAAGCGGGATCCGGCATTTGGCCCCATGGTCATGTTTGGACTTGGCGGCACGATGGCCGAACTGTTCGAAGACGTGAGCATACGCCGGGCACCGTTCGGAACGGAGGAAGCGAAACGGATGATCGGGGCAACGCGGTGCGCACAGTTGCTGCATGGTTTTCGCGGTGGCGATCCTGCAGACATCGAAGCGCTTGCCATGCTCCTGTCCCGCCTTTCAATCTTTGCTGAAGCCACCAGGGATACGGTGGATTCTGTCGATATCAACCCTGTCCTTGTGTTGAAGGCCGGTTCCGGTGTTTTCGCACTCGACGCGGTGGTGATCGCTTCTCCCATAACTGAAAACTCCTCAAAAAGGCATGATCATGAGTGAACCCGACCCCGAAAATGAACAGCACGATCTCGCACGCGAATTCGAATTTTTACTGCTAAAGGAGGGTATCCCGGCGACCCCGGAGCAGCGGCAGGCGCTTCTTTCGACCTACGCGGACCTGAAAAGCCAGATCGGCTTGCTGAGCAGCACGCTTTCGCCCGAAGTCGAACCTTCGACGGTCTTTCATCTGAGCAAGGTTGCTGAATAATGACGGATTTCTTCGATTTACCGACATCGCAACTCTCGCGGATGCTGCGCAGTGGCGAAACGACGTCCGTAGAGGTTACGAGTTTCTCACTGGACAGGATTGCGCATCTCGATCCTTCCATCCATGCCTTTATCCGGGTCACCGCTGACCGTGCCATGCAGGATGCTGAAAGAGCCGACTCCGAGTTGAAAGCTGGGAGAGATCGCGGCATTCTTCACGGTATTCCTATCGGTATAAAGGATATCTATGATACGGCTGGAATAGAAACCACCTGTCATTCGAAGCTGCTTCTGGGAAACGTGCCCTCCACTGATTCCGTTGTCGCGCGGCGCTTCGCCGAAGCCGGAACGGTTCTTCTGGGCAAGCTGGCGACGAGTGAATTCGCATGGGGCGGTCCAGCGCAGGACTTGCCGTTTCCGCTGGCGTTGAATCCATGGAAGCTTGATCATTTTACTGGCGGCTCCTCCTCCGGCAGCGCAGCGGCAGTAGCCGCCCGTTATCTGCGCATCGCTGCGGGAAGCGACACAGGCGGTTCCATTCGCGGACCTGCATCATGGTGCGGCACGGTGGGGATAAAGCCAACATACGGGCTGGTTCCGCGCACTGGCGTTTTCCCTCTTTCCTGGACGCTGGATCATCTTGGGCCATTGACCCGCTCGATCGAGGATGCAGCCATTGCGTTGCAGGCAATGGCTGGTCATGACTCTCATGATCCTGCCAGCGCGCATTACCCGGTGCCGGATTATCTTTCCGGTATGAAAGCCAGCCTGAAAGGCAAGCGCATCGGTGTACCGCGCGATTTCTTCATGGCTCACATAGATCCGGAAGTGCTGGCAGGTATCGAGCAATCCCTGGCGGCTCTGCGCGACGCAGGAGCCATCGTTGAAGATATGAAACTTCCCGACTTCACGATGTTTGCGGCGGTTGCACGGGTCATATTGATGGCCGAGGGCTATGCGATCCACCGGGAAAACGCTCGCGCGAGGCTCAGGGATTATGCTGCTATCAATCAGGAGCGCATTATCGTGGCATCGACGATTTCATCTGCGGATTATATCGATGCCCTGCGGATCCGTCGCCAACTGGTCGATGAAGTCAACAGCCAGCTTGCCCGTTACGATGCATTGTTGACCGCGACGACGCTGCAAACGGCTCCACGCCTCGACAATATTTCCAACCCGATGGGTTCGGCAAGCCCCATGCAGACCACCCCCGCGAATGCCACAGGCCACCCTGCGCTCAGCATGCCGGTGCGCCTTGCCTCGAACGGCTTGCCAACCGCAGTGCAGATCATCGGCCGACCATTCGATGAGGCAACGGTCTTCGCAGTCGGGAGCGCAATAGAACAGCGCGTCGAGTGGCAGAACGTCAAACTGCCCGAATTTGCGTGAACGAGCCGTGAGCTTGTCGTAAGCGTGAGTGAAACATTGAAACGGCCCCGCAAGCGGGGCCGTAAATTGTTTGGTTTCAGATTGGGAAGGCTTGTATCTTACTTTATCTTGATGTCGAGCTTCTGAACGATTGGACCCCATTTTGCGAATTCGTCAGCCAGAATTTTGTCCATGGCGGCACCCGTTCCCGGCGCACCCACACCCGAAGTTTTAAGCTTTTCAGCGATGGCCGGTTCTTTGGCGACCTTGATGATTGCAGTCTCGAGCTTTCCGCGATCTGCATCGGAGATACCGTTCGGCGCGGTGACGTAATAGTATCCGCCTGTGTAAAGACCGGCGTGACCCTGTTCGCTTGCTGTCTGGATATCCGGCAACGAAGGTGAGCGCTCCGGAGCAAGAATCGCGACAGGTTTAATATCACCAGCCTTGATCGGACCAATGACCGCAGCGATATCCGCAACCATCAAGTCCACATTGCCAGCCACGAGATCAACGATGGCCGGTGCCGCGCCCGCATAAGGAACATGCACCATTTTCACTCCGAGTTCACTATTCATCATTTCCCCGGCAAGATGAGGAGAGTTTCCGACGCCGGAAGACGCATAGTGTAGGGTTTTTTCCTTGGCGATCTTCCCCAGATCGTCGATCGTTTTGACGTCCAGTTTTTTGCTGACGACCAGAACGGACGGTGTCTCGCCGATCAGGGCTACCGTTTTGAAATCCTTCAGGGTGTCATAAGTGATGACGCTTTTCTGTATAAGCGCAGTCAGAACCTGGCCCTGAGTACCCACGACCACCGTGTTTCCATCTGCCGCGGACGTGGCAGCGGCTTTCATTCCGATCATGCCGCTGGCGCCTGGACGGTTGTCTACAATGACCGTTCTGCCGAGTTCCGCCTGTAGTGCGGGAGCAAGGACGCGTACGACCGAATCCGTCGGGCCGCCGGCCGAATACGGAACGATGATTTTCAGGTCAGCGGCGAATGCTGTTGACGCAGCCAACGCAATGCCAATTGCAACGAAGATAGTTTTCATTTTGACTTCCCCTTTTTCAATGTTCGCTTTGTTGCCCTGTGGTTTCTCCCAAGCAACCAGATCAGCGCTGAATCTTGTTGCGCACGCAACAAAAACATGCAATCACTTGTGTGAATATAATTCAAGTGAAAATCGACGTTTACAGCCATATTTAGCTATAATTGGCGATGGCTCGACTTTAATCATATGTTCTGTGAATGATGGAGGGTGAGATGGAGCAGCAAATTCAATCGAAAAGGCTTACGGGCAGAATTGCGGCAGAACGTATTCGCATGATGGAAGTGCCGCGTATTTCAGCAGCGGTGATCGAGGGCTTCAAAGCTCTGGGCGATCCGGTCGGTATCGTATCGGATGTAATGGATGAGCTTGGTATCCCGCACGGGGTCATCGGCAGCCATGTGTTGAAACCGACTATATCTGGTGCGCGGATTGTTGGCCCAGCCCTGACGTTGCGTAATATCGTCCAGCGTGTTGATCCGCTCAACGGTGCCAAAAACAAGGTGAACAAGATGGCCGAGTTCGAGGCTCACAATCTTGCCTTGCCCGGTGATGTCCTCGTTATTCAGGGTGTGCCGAATATCTCGAATATGGGGGGTATTTCTGCGCAAACGGGGTTGAGGCAGGGAGAAATAGGCGCCGTCGTAAGCGGCGCGATCCGTGATCTCGCTCATTCGCGTGAGATAGGTTACCCTCTTTGGGCGAGCGAGTTTACGCCGGTCACCGGAAAATGGCGCATAGAAACGGTTGAGATAAACGGACCCGTACAGATTGTGGATGTTCGTGTCGAGCCGGGCGATCTCGTACTGGCCGACGAAACCGGCGTTTGTTTCGTGCCCAGAGAACGTCTCGAAGACGTTCTCGTTCTGGCCCAGAAAAAATCCGAAGCGGAAAGCATCCGTTGCCAGGCCATTGATGACGGTGTTCCCATCTACGAATTGATCAACTCTTCATATGGGGAAAAGGCAAGGGGTGCCTAGTGGCATGAATTTGACATTTGATTCACACTTGCCGCGCCCTCGATATCTAATGTCAAACTTAAAAACTCCACTAGAATCATATACTTGCTAGTGGTTTTCATGATCGTGACATTTGTCCTCGACCGTGCAGCAAATGGTAGCGACTGTCACGATCAGGCCACTAGTAAACGGCGTTCATTTCACTAAGGGAGGAGGCCGGGCAACCGGCAACATTAAATGCAACCTTTCGAAAACATAAAGGTCATCGACTTTACGCATGTGCTTGCCGGCCCGTTCGCAACGTACCAGTTGGCAGTGCTGGGTGCGGATGTTCTGAAGGTGGAAAATCCAACAGAACCCGATCAGGTCCGTATCCAGGGACCGGACATTCCGCTGACCCACAGACAGATGGGAACGATGTTCCTGTCACAGGCTGCCAACAAACGCTCATTGACTTTGAACATTAAACACGAAACGGGCCGTGAAATCCTGCGCAAACTGGTTTCGGAAGCCGATGTTTTCGTCGAGAATTTTCGTCCTGGTGCGTTATCTGGCCTTGGTCTGGGCTACGACGATCTCAGCGCCCTGAATCCGCGTCTCGTTTATTGCTCCATCTCGGCTTTTGGCCAGAAGGGGCCGCGGGGCTGGCAGACGGGCTATGACAATGTCTTTGCGGCCAGTTCGGGGCTTATGGCAATGACAGGAACACCGGAGACGGCCCCGATGAAAGTGGGTGCTCCCGTCATCGATTACGGTACCGGCGCCATGGCTGCTTTCGCGATTGCCAGCGCACTTTACAAGCGCGAGCGTGATGGCCTTGGGCAGCACATAGACCTGGCGATGCTCGACGCAACACTGATGCTGATGAGTTCCCATATTACGGCTCATTCGGTAACCGGTCTCGTTCCAAGGCCGATCGGAAACGATTTCCCGTTTGCCACGCTCGGTTGTTATGAAACAGCAGATGGGGCACTCATGCTGGGCGCGGCTAATCTGAGACAGCAGAAGCGCCTCTGGATTGCGCTTGGTTATCCGGAGATGGTCAAGAATAATAATGACGAGCGTCTGGCAGACCGCAAGCGGGAAACTGAGTTGTTGACGCAACTCATGAAGCAGCGCAGTGCGCAGGAATGGGAGGATTATCTGGAGGAAAGGCATATACCGGCTGGTCGCGTCCGGACCATGGAGGAGGCTCTGGCCGATCCACAGCTTGCCAAACGCGGCCTTCTTCAGACATTTCCTCCAGACTTCGGCCTCGATAAGGCTTACCAAGTTCCTGTCGCGGCTTTTCAGTACAAACATGGCGGCGCAGCTGCAACAACACCGCCTCCCGAAATGGGGCAGCACAATAGCGATGTACTGAGTTCTCTTGGTTACTCGACCGATGAAATAGAAGGTCTGGCAAAGGAGGGCGTCATTTAGAAAATTGCTTATAGACAGGTAGCATCCGGCCTACTGGGAGTAGCCGCAAGCGAGAATGCTGCAAGCCAAATCAATACTATAAAAGGGGAAAACAATGAGCAACATTGTCCTTAAAAATCGTGAGTTCTGGATAGGCATAATCTTTATGGGATTTGCTTCTCTTGTCATTCAACAGGGAATGAATTTCGGAATGGGCCAGCTTTCCTCGATGGGGCCAGGTTACTTTCCCGTCGTCCTTGGAATACTGCTGCTGATCATCGGTCTAATAGCATTTGTAAGGTCGGTACTCAGACCGAAGCCGGATGAGCTCGTCGAGCCGATTGCGCTGCGATCACTCGGAATCGTATCGCTCGCCATATTCATAACAGGCTGGACGCTGACGCATCTGGGTAGTCTCATTGCTCTTCCGCTTCTTCTTGTCATATCAGCGTCGGGCAGTCGCGAAGTTCGATGGACGCCCGGTTATATAGCCTTCATCTGCGGTCTCGTGGCCGTATCCATCCTGCTATTCATCGTATTGTTGAAGATGCCTATTCCGCTCTTCGGCACACTTTTCGAATGAGGTGAATGATTATGGACGCAATCAGCAACCTTGCCATGGGCTTCGCCAGCGCGGCGGCACCCATCAATCTGCTTTACTGCTTCATAGGCGTATTTTTGGGAACAGCGGTTGGTGTACTGCCAGGCCTTGGTCCACTCGCCACTATTTCGATGCTCCTGCCATTGACCTTCGGTCTGCCGGCAGAAACGTCTCTTATCATGCTGGCCGGGATCTATTATGGTTCACAATATGGCGGGTCCACCACGGCAATCCTCGTCAATCTGCCGGGTGAAGCATCATCTGTCGTGACTGCGCTGGACGGTTACCAGCTTGCCCGAAAAGGTAAGGCTGGCCTGGCACTGGCAACCGCTGCCATTGCTTCCTGTTTTGCCGGTACGATTGCTACGTTTCTGCTGGCTATTTTCGCGCCTCCGCTCAGCAAGCTGGCGCTAAGCTTCGGTCCTGCGGATTACTTTTCGTTGATGGCGCTCGGTCTGATCGCGTCGATCATCCTTGCCCATGGCTCACTCCTGCATGCACTGGGCATGATCGTGCTTGGTCTGTTATTAGGTCTTGTCGGAACTGACGTGACATCTGGTGTCCAGCGCTTCACATTCGGCAGCGCGGACCTTTTCGATGGCATCGATTTCGTGATCGTGGCGATGGGCTTCTTTGGTGTTGGTGACATCATCGCCAATCTTGAAGAAGCGCACAAACGGACCAAGACCACCGAGAAGATCGGCAGTCTCATGCCCACGATGAAAGAGTTGCGCATGATGATTGCGCCGATGACCCGTGGCACGCTTCTTGGCTCCATTCTGGGTATCCTGCCAGGCGGCGGCGCGCTTCTGTCTTCATTCGCTTCTTACTCTCTGGAGAAAAAAGTCTCTCGCCGACCGCAGGATTTCGGCAAAGGAGCTCTTGCCGGTGTCGCGGGGCCGGAAGCAGCCAATAATGCTGGCGCACAAATGTCCTTCGTGCCCATGCTGACCCTGGGTCTGCCCTCCAACCCGGTAATGGCATTGATGATCGGCGCCATGATCATTCAGGGAATCCAGCCTGGTCCTGGCATCATGAATGAACAGCCCGTGCTCTTCTGGGGGCTGATCGCATCGATGTGGATCGGTAATGCGATGCTTCTCATCCTTAACCTGCCGCTGGTTGGCCTCTGGGTGAGAATGATCATGATCCCTTACACCATGCTTTTCCCGGCTATTCTGCTTTTCTGCGTCGTGGGTGTTTTCAGTTTGGGCAACTCCACCTTCGACATTTACCTCATGTCCATATTCGGGATCGTTGGATATATACTCAGCAAGTTGAAGTGTGAACCTGCACCTCTTTTGCTCGGTTTCATTCTGGGGCCGATGATGGAGGAGTATTTGAGACGTGCGCTTCTCCTGTCGGACGGAAACCTGAGTGTGTTCGTCACACGTCCAATCAGTGCCATCCTTCTCGGCATTTGTGCAGCCCTTCTCATCAGTATGGCGTTGCCGAGCGTCCGCGCCACCCGCAAGGTCGCGTTCGAGGAAGAAGCTGTTTAGTGCATATCGTCTAGAGATGTTTAGCGGATTTGAAATGGTATCCCCAAGCAGTTCGGTGGAGAGCGCAATTTCAAGTCCGCACATCAGCCAAAATCAGATACTGTCTTACTTACCTATAAATCTGAAGTTCGTTCTGCATATTAGAATGCGGTGGCGAACTTCAGATTTGCAGGACTAGAACCGATCTTACTCGGCGTTGCTAAAGGAATTCGATACCGATTTTTGGATCGACGATCGAAAATAGGTTACTCGCCCACATCGGCAAACGGCTTGCCACGATGCTGTGAACTGAACTGTTGGTGCTGATAGCCCAATTCTTCCGACAGGCTGCGCGCCATATCACAAAGGGTTTTCACATCGACACTTTCGGGCGCGACAGAGATTTTCTTTCCGGCAGCCGTCAGTGTCAGAACACATTCCAGTTGCCCGAAACTGTTGAAGACGGGTGCGGAGAGACTGGTGAGATACTTGTTGGGCGTTCCGGTTGCTATGCCGTAGCCTCGAAGGCGGATCGCATTGATCTCCTGGTTCAGGGAGGACGGAGTGTAGCTTGTAGGAAAGCCTTGCTCCCTGAGCGCGTTGAACTCGGCGGCAAGAAGGCCTTCTGTTTCCCTTTGGGGAAGATAGGCGGCGAATACGCGCCCGGTACAGGTCTCAACCATCGATGGTACGTGGCCGACGCGGCTTGCGACCAGATAATGCCGTGGCGGGTTGAAAACACGCACGACAACAGGGCTACTCGTAGCGAAAACGGAAACAATTATCATGTAATTTGTTTCAAATGCGAGATGCGAGGCGCGACGGAAAATCTGCTCCAGCGGTTCGATCGATCGCAGTCTTGCAAGTCCAAGCACAAGCGCAAATTGGCCCAGTTGGTATCGGCCGGTTGTTTCGTCCTGTTCAACGACATCGACATGCTTGAGACTGATGAGATAGGCGTGTGCCTGGGCCGGGGAAAGCCCTGCCTGTTGAGAAAGTTCCGTCAGCCCCATTGCTCCGCCGCTGTCAACAAGCGCCTGCAATAGACGGAAACCATTCAGTACCGAATTGATGCCCTTCGGTTTGGCCCTGCCGTTTGCTTTGATGTCAAGAGCTTCCGTGTATTCGCCCAACCTGCGCTCCCTGTTTCACCACACCAACAAAACGTCCGTGCCCACGTCATTCCAGTGCCATGGCTTTAGGTAAACGACAACAGCGCCGGATCATCCGGCGCTGTCATTTTTGCAGCCACCTCTTATTTAGTGCGGCTTAAGATTGTGACTTACACGGGCCAGCGCAAGATTACCTTTTCGGCAGTGATATCTGTTTTCAGCAGATTTTGCTGGCGCATCACGTCCATGATGTAAGTGAGGTTCGAAGGTGTGATCCGTGGCAGGAGGTTTGGCACCTTGATGGTCTCCACGATTTCTGGCGCCATTTTGGTCCATTTCGAAATGGAGGTCCGGGCCGCAACGTTATCCTTCAGCGCTATTGCCGTCCCCTCCTCCAAAGCTGCGCGGAATGCCGCGACGGCTTCCGGATTGCCTTTTGCCCATTCGGCATTGGCCTGATATCCGCCAACAACAACGCCTGCCGGGGCATTTTCGTAGAAATTGATGAAGTCTACTGCTGTGCCGTCATTTTTCATCATCTGGTAGTATGGATCGAACACCAGTGCCGCATCTATTTCTCCGCGCTTCATCATATCGCGATAATTGACCGCAGGCGCCTCGACCCATTTCAGCTTTTTGTAATCCAGTCCTTTTTGCGAGAACCAGTAGTTGAACATATAAAGCATGATATTGTTCAGCGCAGGCACAGCGAGGCGGCGTCCGAAAAGGTCTGACGGTTCCTTCAGTCCTGCGCCGGCCCTTGCCATCATACCGATATTGCCTGTCGAAGGCAGAACCTGTGCGCCTGCAAGGATGGTCAGCGGTAACCCGGCGTCAATTGCCTGTATGGTCGGCAAACAACTCAAGGTCACCATATCGACCGAGTTGGTTGCCACCGCTGGCACCATTGCCGTCGGGCCGACCGGACTCAGTTCGACGCTAACGCCGTGTTTTTTGAAAATGCCCTGGTCCTCGGCAAGAAACGTGCCGACGAAATCCACTGCGGTATTGTAGCCGATACGAACTTTGAATGATGTCTGTGCACGCAGGATAGCAGGTGTCGAGAGGGCGCCGAATGCCGCTCCTGCCAAAGCCAGCGCTGAGCGACGGGTGACTTTTAAGACCATGTTTTTGCTCCTTTTATAAAGCTTGGGAAAGGTTTGGAATGACATTCGTGCGACATCAGTGTTGCAGGCGTCGCCACTTCAGTATCCACCGGTCGAAGAGATCCAGAAGGATCGAACTGGTGATCCCGATCAGTGCGAGAAGTATCAGACCGGCAAAAATTTCTGCTGATCGGAACGAGCGGCCGGCAGCCAGCATCCATTGCCCCACGCCATCGACGCCAACCAACATTTCTCCGGCAATCGCCATTGCAAGTGAAGCTGTAAGGCTGAGGCGTGCCCCGGACAGGATTTCCGGCAAGGCGCCCGGTAAAGCGATTTTCCATGCGAATTCCAGCCGTGACATGTTGAAGACGCGCGCCACCTCGAACAATCTGGGTTCCACCCGTTGAAAACCATGCACGGTCGCCAGCAGGACCGGCCACAGGGCGCCGAAAGCGACCACTGCCAGAACCATGGTGTCACTCAGTCCAAACAGTGCGATCGCGACAGGAATGACCGCAGAGGCGGGCAGGGGGCGCAACATTTCCAATGTCGTTCCGAGATAATCCTGCATCCATCGGGAGCTTCCGATCAACGCGCCCAGGAAAACGCCGACGACAGAAGCCAGCAACCAGCCATAGATCATCCGCATAAGTGTTGCGCGAAACAGAAATGCGAGATCGCCGGTCTGCCAGCCGTCTATCAGAGCGTAAAATGCCTGCGCGGGCGAGGGCACAAAAACCGGAGAAATCAGGCGTGCATTGAAGGCCCGGTCCCAGAGGATAATGAGGAAGACACCGAGCAACGCACTCGCAAGATACCAAAACAGCCGAACGGTACTCATGCCGGGGTTCCTTGTGAGAGAAGTCTCTGAAAGACGTGTTTTTTCAGAAGGTTCATGGCAATGTTGAAAGAAACGCCAATGACCCCTGTCCATACGAGAATAGCCAGCATAAGCCCTGGATCCATAGCTTCGCGAGCCAGCATGATGGCGGATCCAAGGCCCTGAGGATTGGCTACAATCTCCACGGTTATGCCGATGACCAGTGAAAATCCGAGTGTAAGGCGCAAGGCAACGAAAACTCCTGGAAAAACCGCCGGTAATACGACCTTCCAGATTTGTTGCCCGAAGGACAATCCGAGAACACGGGAAACTTCCAGCAGGCGTGGCGTAACTCCGCGAACGGCAGCGCGTGTCATGACCATGTTCGGCCAGATCGTCGAAAAGGTTATGACCGCAACCTCCATCTTGTATCCCAGTCCATAAATGACCATCCAGACGGGCAGGAGCGCGATTGATGGCATTGCTCGGAATACTTCGACAGGAAGCTCTGCGAGTTGATCCATTGGCCTTTGCAGACCAAAAATCAGGCCTAGTGACACGCCAATAAGGCCGCCCAGGGCGAAGCCCGTCAGGACGGACCCTAATGTTTGCCATGTGGCAGTCATCATGGAGCCATCGCTGAAAGCACGCAGGCCTGCCACAAGAATGCGGCTTGGCGGAGCGAGAGTGTAACTGTCTGTATGAACTGCGATTGCCCACACCTCGGCAATACCCAGAAGTATTATGGGAAGCGCGAGCCCTTTCATGAGGCTGGCATAACGGTGAAACATCTTATGCCTCCGCCGCAGTTATGAAGCGTGTCAATTCTCGCCTCAGGCGTAGAAACTCCGGTGACTCTCGCGTTTCAAGCTGATGCCGAGGACGCGGAAGGTCTACCTCGAACACTTCAGCAACCCTGCCGGGATGCGGAAGAAGCCCCACGACCCGGTCTGACAGATAAATTGCCTCCTCAAGATCATGAGTGACGAAGAAAGCCGTTGCTCCGGTTGCTGCCAGAATTTCAAGCAATTCGTCCTGGAGGCCTTGGCGTGTCATCGCGTCAAGGGCACCGAAGGGTTCATCCATAAGAAGCAGACTGGGATTTTGTGCCAGGCATCGGGCAATTTGCAAGCGTTGTTGCATGCCGCCAGACATCTGTCCGGGGTATTTGTCAGCATGTCGCTCAAGCCCCGTCTTTCTTAGAAGATCCGCAATGATCGGGCCGCGTTCCGCCTTCGGTAAGCGCGCAGCCTCCAAAGCGAGAGAGACGTTGCCAGCCGCTGTACGCCAAGGGAGAAGCGCTTTGCCGTAGTCCTGAAAAACAACTGAGATATCCTGGGTTGGCCCTTTCAGTTCTTTGCCATTGAAAAATATTCGCCCATCGGAAGGCTGGAAAAGTCCGGCAAGTAAACGGAGCAGAGTCGTCTTTCCACACCCCGATGGACCAATCACGCACACGAATTCTCCGGGTGTAAGATCCAGTCTGATATCTTTCAATATCGGAGGACCTCCGAGCGAAAGATTGACATCGAGGAGACGTACTAGAGGTGCCTGCTCCTCTCTTGTGAAGGGTGCCCGAAGCGGCGCGGCCGCAATTTTGTTTACCATCGTTGACCTCAATTTCATTCCGCAGGACGGTCGTGGTGCAAGATGTCATCCAGCCGCATACCAGATCCTGACAGCCATTCCGCTCCATTGCGCACTGCGCCAATTCGCGACGCGCCGCAGCGCGCCCGCAGATCAGTTCAGTGATGCGTGAAGTGGAGAGATTTCAGTAAAAATGAATTGCTTCATTATTGCTGAATATTCGTACCCGCTGAAAAGGAAGGGGTCAATGGATGTGCGTTCATATTTTTTGAAAAACTCTTTTATGATCAAATGTTTAGCATCAAATGCCTATTTGGTGCGCCCGATGCATATTCAACGGGCAAAAAAATTACAGGAGAGCCGCGTCATTTCGTATCGAAATGGACTTCATCAAAAACAGAGATGGCCTTGAAGTATCCGTGTAGGCCGTTTTCCATATAATGGATGTAACGGCAGTTTATGCCCCCCAACCAATCCGGGATCATCTTTCGGAAAGCATGATCATGGATATGGATACAAAAAGAGCGCCATGTATCCCCGACGGATCCATGGCGCTCTTAATCAAGGCATATCTAATTCATATTCCGGGGTTCGTTTAGACGAACTCGCGGTAAAAATGTCGCTACAACCGGATTTGTTGCCTGCTTCAGACCCTTTCCAGGCCAACCGCGATGCCCTGACCAACCCCGATGCACATTGTCGCGAGCGCTTTGTTCTTTCCTGATAAAGCCAGTTCCAGCGCGGCACTACCGGCAATGCGGGCTCCGCTCATGCCGAGTGGATGACCCAGCGCGATTGCACCGCCATTGATGTTTGCGCGTGGATCATCGTCCGCTACGCCGAGCTGGCGCAGCGTGGCAAGGCCTTGGGATGCAAACGCCTCGTTCAGTTCGATGACGTCGAGGTCTTCCTGCCTCCAGCCCAATCGAGCCAGCAGCTTCTGCGAAGCAGGGGCGGGGCCGATGCCCATGACGCGCGGTGGTACGCCAGCCGTCGCACCCCCAAGGATACGAGCAATCGGTGTCAGGCCATATTTCTTGGCTGCTTCCGCCGAAGCGATGACCAGGGCCCCAGCGCCATCATTGACGCCGGAAGCATTGCCCGCCGTCACCGTTGCGCCATCACGTTTGTTCACCGGCTTGAGCTTTGTGAGCGATTCGAGGCTTGTTGTGCGCGGATGTTCGTCCTTCGAGACGACCAATGGATCGCCCTTGCGTTGCGGGATCGTTACCGACACGATCTCCTTGTCGAGACGGCCATTCGCCTGTGCCTCAGCCGCCTTTTGCTGACTGCGAACGGCAAAAGCATCCTGATCTTCACGGGACACCTGATAATCAGCAGCAACGTTGTCACCCGTCTCAGGCATGGAATCGACGCCATATTGCGCCTTCATCAGCGGGTTGACGAAACGCCAGCCGATGGTGGTGTCATAGATCTCGGCATTGCGCGAAAAGGCGCTTTCCGCTTTCGGCAGAACGAAGGGCGCGCGGCTCATGCTTTCCACGCCACCGGCGATCATCAATTCCGCCTCGCCCGACTTGATGGCGCGGGCTGCCGTAATGACGGCATCCATGCCTGATCCGCACAACCGGTTGATCGTCGTTCCCGTCACCGAAACGGGCAGCCCTGCAAGTAGCAAGGACATACGCGCGACGTTTCGGTTGTCTTCGCCGGCCTGATTGGCGCAGCCGAAGATCACGTCATCAACTGCTTCCCAATCGACGGAATTGTTGCGTTCGATCAAGGCTTTGAGTGGGATTGCGCCGAGATCGTCGGCCCGAACAGAAGAAAGTGCACCACCGAAACGGCCGATGGGCGTGCGGATGTAATCGCAGATGAATACTTCAGTCATATCTATACCTCAGAGTTCGGGAGCTGTCAGATCGGCAACGGGGCCTTCGATGTGGAGTTTCGCACCGGTCAGGGCCTGCAATTCATCGAAGGTCATGTCGGCAAGCTTTTCGCGCAATACGAAATGCCCGTTCACAACGTCGATCACCGCGTGGCTGGTGTAGATGCGGGTAATGCAGCCGACGCCCGTCAGTGGAAAAGCGCATTTTTCTACCAGTTTCGGCTCGCCGTTCTTGGTGACATGCTCGGTGATGACGAAAACCTGCTTGGCGCCGTGGACCAGATCCATCGCGCCGCCGACGGCAGGCACGCCCTTGGAGCCAACGCGCCAATTGGCGAGATCACCGTTCTGCGCCACCTGATAGGCGCCGAGGATCGCCACATCCAGATGCCCACCACGTACCATGGCGAAGCTGTCTGCATGGTGGAAGAAAGAGGCGCCGGGCTTCAGCGTCACGGCTTTCTTGCCGGCGTTGATGAGGTTCCAGTCCTCTTCGCCCTCTGGCGGCGCTTCGCCGAAATTCAGGATGCCGTTTTCGGTGTGAAAGATAGCCTGGCGGCCAGGAGGCTGGTAACGGGCAACCATTTCGGGAAAGCCTATGCCGAGGTTTACGTAAGCGCCATCTTCGATGTCCTGCGCCGCGCGCCATGCGATCTGGGCATTGGACAGCTTGATGTCTTCGCGGGTGTCTATTGTCTGGGTCATGCGTAGGCTACTCCCGCGCGAATAAGTTCTTCTTCCTGCTGCGGATCGGCGATTTCCACGACGCTATTGACGAAAATACCGGGGGTGACGACATGTTCGGGATCGATCTCACCGGCAGCGACGATCTTTGAGACCTGCGCGATGGTGGTCGCGGCCGCCATGCACATCAGCGGATTAAAATTGCGGCCTGCCTTGTTGTAGGTCAGGTTGCCATAGGTGTCGCCGACCTCGGCCTTGACGATGGCGAAATCGGCCTTCAGCCAGCGCTCCTGCACGTAAGACCGGCCTTCGAATTCGGCGATCGGTTTGCCGTTTGCAAGCTCGGTGCCGAAGGCCGTTGGCGTATAAAACGCCGGAATGCCTGCGCCACCGGCACGGATACGCTCGGCAAGCGTGCCCTGCGGCACAAGCTCCAGTTCGATTTCACCAGCCAGATATTTGTCTGTGAAGGCGCGGGGGTCGGACGAGCGCGGAAACGAGCAGATCATCTTTTTGACCATGCCTGCGTCGATCATCGCAGCGATGCCGATACGGCCGTTGCCCGCATTGTTGTTGATGACCGTCAGGTTCTTAGGTCCTTTATCGATCAGCGCGTGGATGAGTTCGATAGGCGCGCCGGAGCCGCCAAATCCACCGATCATCACCGTCGCGCCGTCACCGATGCCCGACACAGCCTCAGCCGCGCTTTTGATTGTTTTGTCCATTTAAAACCTCCATCCAGCCATGCCATGAAACCCGCTGGCCGCCTGTACGACAAATAAAGCGGGAAACCGGCTCGACGGCAAGAAATTTGTGCGTTATATGATTTTTGTTCGATTATCGCACAAAAAGAGGCGCACTATGGTCGTCAACGAAAGAGACATGATGGGCGGCCTCGCCAAGGGGCTAAGGGTCATCGAAGCCTTCAGCGCCGAACGCCCGCGCCTTTCAATTTCGGATGCGGCGGAGATTGCCGGACTAGACCGCGCCACCACGCGCCGCTGTCTGCTGACACTTTCGGAACTGGGTTATGCCGCCTATGACGGGAAATTCTTCACCGTAACGCCGAAGGTTCTACGGCTTGGAACAGGCTGCCTCGCCACCATGCCGCTGCCGCGCATCGTCCAACCTCTGCTAGACCATCTGTCGGAAGAGATCGGCCAGAGCACATCCGTCTCCATTCTGGACGAGACGGAAATCGTCTATGTGGCGCGTGCCGCGCAGCAGCGGGTCATGTCCATCGCGCTGATGCCCGGATCTCGGCTACCTGCCTATTGTACGTCGATGGGCCGGGTTCTTCTCTCAGCACAAACGCCGGAGCGACAGCGCGAAATCCTCGAAGCATCCCGACTGGTCGCCAGAACCCCGAAAACCCTCACCGACATCGATGCGCTGCTTGCCGAAATCGAAGTGACCCGCATTCGCGGATATGCCATGATCGATCAGGAGGTCGAAATCGGCCTGCGTTCAATCGCGGTACCGTTAAAAAACGTGCGCGGAAACACAATCGCGGCACTGAACGTTGGCCTGCCGGTTACAGAAACGTCAATGAAGGAGATCTTTGAGAGATATTTTAAGTCTCTGTTACGCGTACAGTCTGAACTTGCAAGTATGCTGGCCTGATAGCCAGCAATAGCATGCACCACTTAATGACTTTCTGCAAAACCAAAAAATTTTGCAGGATTTTCTACCAGAATCCGCTGCAATGTCCGCTCGTCTGCAAGGTCTCCAAGCGTATCAACGAGATCGCCATCGTCCGGCATTGGTCCATGCAGATTCACATGGGGCCAGTCGCTGCCCCACAGCAGGCGTTCGGGCGCATGGGAAATGAGAAGGCGCATCAGGGGGCGAACATCGTCGAAGGGAGCTGAGCCTTTCGAAAGACGCTCCGCGCCGCTCAATTTGAGCCATATTTTACCCGCGTCTAGAAGTCTCAGAATCGTTGCCGTGATTGGGCCTTGTAACCCCTCACCGACATCGAGGCGCGCCATATGATCAATCACCACAGGCACGGGCATATTGCGAATGAAGTCTTCCATTTCCACAAGGCCGTTTCCGGCGACATGAACAGCCGCATGCCAGCCGAATGGCTGTACCAGGCGGATCACCTCAGCGACGTTGGCAAGGTTCGGCTTGCGCAGGTGAGACATGAAGCTGAAGCGAACGCCGCATATGCCCGCTTCGTCATATTCGGAAATCGCCTTTCCATTGATTTCGGGCTCAACGACAGCCACGCCCTTGTAGCGTCCCTTGTTTTCGCGTAGCGCTGCCAGCAGCGGGGCGTGGTCGAAACCATGCCCCTGGCTGTGAACGATGACTGCTCTGTCAAAGCCCAGATGATCGTGTAGCCGGCGCAGGCTCGACTCCGGTGCTTCATGTGGCGTAAAGGTCCGGTCCTGCGGCAGCGGAAAGCGCGCAAATGGCCCATAGATATGGCAATGGGAATCGCATGAGCCTGACGGCAGCACGGTTCTTGGCTTGCGGGGCTGTGCCAGTGGCGGTTCGCCTTCGGGCTGCACGGATCGGTTTTTCAACTGTTCGTTCACGCTGACATCCTCAATCACACCTTGCAACCATGCCGCCATCGACGACCAGTTCGGTACCCGTCACGAAACGCGCTTCGTCGGATGCAAGAAAGAGGGCTGCATTCGCTGTATCTCGTCCATCGCCCATGAAGCCGAGGGGAATGCGGGCGAGGCGTGATTGCAGCAAGGCATCGACGTCTCCGCCTGAGCGCTGGCCTGCGAGACGCGCTTCTACCATGGGTGTATGCATCTGCCCTGGCACGACAGTATTCACACGGATGTTTTTCTTCGCGTATTCGACAGCCGTGACGCGTGAGAATTGTATGATCGCGGCCTTGGAGGAGGCATACGCAACCTGTGGCGCGCCGGTGAAGCGCAGTCCCGATGTGGAAGCCGTATTGACGATGGAGCCGCCACCTGCCTTTTCCATTTCGGGAATAGCGTGTTTGCAGGTCAGAAATACGCTTTTCAGATTGAAATCGATTTGCCTGTCCCAGTTCTCTTCGGATAGCGCAACGGCGCCACCTGCAGATGAACCGCCAACATTGTTGACGAGAATGTCCACCTTGCCGAAACGCTCCACACAACGCCGCACCATCTCGGCCACCTGGTCGTTGTCCGTCACGTCGCAGAGATGGGTTTCGATCTCGGCGCTGGTTTCCCTGGTGCGCTCGACAGTTTCTTCCATTGTCTCCGCGCGTAGGTCTACCGCGAAGATTTTTGCACCCTCGCGTCCAAAAATGACGGAGGCAGCGCGTCCGTTGCCCCAGCCGGGTCCAACGCAACCTGCGCCTGTGATGATAGCGACCTTATCCTTAAGTCTTCCTGCCATTTTCGTTTCTCCTTCATTCGATACCAGCCTTGTGGGCCGGTTCTGGGATCAATTCTCGAGTTCGCGCGGTTCGCCTTCAGGCGGAAAAATCTCGAATGCGTTCAGCGTCATGGAGACCAGTGTGTAGTATCCCAGCAACCCGACGAGCTCTACGACGCCACGCTCACCAAGCTGCTCGACGGCGAAGGCATGTGTTTCAGCCGAAATGACGTGTTTTTCGTGCAGTTCGGTCACATAGAGGTAAATCGATCTTGCTTTGTCGTCCTGGAATTCCGGCGCTGTCCGTGCCGCAATCGCGTCCACGATCTGCGGTTCGAGTCCGGCATTGAGAGCTTCTTTTTTGTGGATGTACCACTCGTAATGAGAGGTCCAGCGCCTTGCGACCATGAGGATCGCGAGTTCGGACATTTGTGCTCCGAGGATCGTGTCGTAGCGTAGGAACTCGCCAAGTTTCTGCGCTCGCGCACCGAACTGCGGGCTATGGATCCATGCCCTGAGAGGAGCGGGCATGCGGCCTCGTTTACCCGATGCGGCTTCGTCGGCGACCTGCTTCTGGGCATCGTCCATTTCGTCTCGGGTGAGATCAGGCATTCTCATTGGGTATTCTCCGTGCGGTTTGAGCGATGTGAATGCAACGCTTGAGGCATCGCGACAAAAGGGCTATCTGGCGTCAGAAGCAGGTGGGTGCTGACGCAGGCGCGCTTTTTTTTGAGCACGTGTCCTGTTTCGAGCAAGTGCTTTGCCGACAGTTTGGGAGAGAGCAGGGCATGGACATTCGGGCGCTGAAATACTTTGTTCAGGTAGCGCGGGCTGGCAGTTTCAGCGCCGCCTCCAGTCATCTCAATATTGCCCAGCCCGCTTTGAGCCGGCAGATCAAGAAGCTGGAAGAAGAGCTTGGAGCTGTACTGCTTGTCCGCCACGGGAAAGGCGTCGAGATCACGCAGGCCGGTGCTCATCTCCTGACGGAAGCTGAAAGTCTCATCGAGCATTTTTCGCGTGCGATCAGCTCTGTAAAAGCCGACAACCATAATTTCGCGGGCAATATCGCGCTTGGCGTTGCCCCTACGTCCGGGTTGTTGATCGCTCCGGAAATCTTCCGCGTTTTTCAGCGGCAGTGGCCGGATGCCACGCTGACGATCCGCGAAGGTATCAGCACATCGCTTGAAGAATGGCTTCTGGACCGCCGAATCGATATCGCTATCCTGCACAATCCCATGCCCATCCATGGTATCGAGCTTAAGCCCCTTCTGCAGGAGCGCATGGTGCTTGCCAGCGCTCCTGACGCAAACGACGATTCTCCGGTTGGCTTTCACCAGCTTGACGACATTCCCCTTATTCTTCCGAGTTTGCCTCACAGCAACCGTCGGCTGCTGGAGCGCACGGCGCTGCAGCAGGGTGTCCGGCTGAATGTGAAGCTGGAGGTCGACAGCGTTCCGCTCGTCAAGGCTCTTGTCAAGAACGGCTTCGGAGCGACCATCCAGACTTTCGCAGGAGTTGCCGAAGAAGTGCGTCGTGGCGAGCTTTTCGTTCGCCCTATAGACCGCCCGCGGGTTGTTTCGACCATCTGCATTGCGACGTCCAAGGATAGCAAGACCCCTTGGCTGACGCTCGAACTTGAGCGTCTGCTGCGCGCCTGCGTACGTCAACTGGTCGAAACCGGCCAGTGGGCAAGCGCGAGGTTGCTCGGCTCTGACTGACATGGCGATCGCCTCGTTCAGCTATGGGAGTGTGCGGTTGACGGTGCGAGCCGGGTTTCCTCTACGACCTCATCGGTTTCAACATGGTTGTAGTCGTAAGCGTCCCACTTTGCCTGATCGAAAGACTTTTCCCACTTGGCGATATAGAGGGTCGCCACCGTGTTGCCGATAACGTTGGTCAAGGCGGTGCAGGTTGCCATCAAACGATCCACACCGAAGAGAAGACCGAGACCGTTGAGAGGCAGTGTCTTGACGGTTTGAAGGGTTGCCGCAAGCTTGATGAAAGCACCGCCAGCCACTGTAGTTCCACCCTTCGAGGTCAGAAGCAGGATAGCCAGAACGCCGAGTTGCTGCCAGAGTGTGAACGGGGTGTCGGTTGCCTGTGCGATGAAGGCAATGGCAATTGCCATGTAAATTGACGTGCCATCGAGATTGAAGCTATAACCGCTCGGAACGACGAAACCGACGATGGCGCTGTCACACCCTGCTTTTTCGAGCTTGCGCATGATGCGCGGCAGCACGACCTCGCTCGAAGCGGTCCCGAGAACCAGCAGCAGTTCGTCACGGATCATGCGCAGAACCTTGATCAGTGAGAGTTTGATGGATGTCAGGACCAGACCCAGTACGACGACCACGAAGAAGATCGAGGTTGCCCAATACAGAATGACCAGCTTTGCGAGATAAAGTAGCGTCGCCGCTCCAAAGGCGCCAACAGCGGCGGCAATGGCACCGAATGCACCAATGGGCGCAAGGCGCATGATGAAACCGAGAATGCGGAACAGCACATCCTGAGCTTCGCCGATGCCCCGGATAAGGGCAGAATCTTTCTTCGCCCCTCCGATGCTGAGTGCGGCACCGGTCAGGACCGATATCAGCAGAACCTGAAGGATTTCACCCTTGGCAAAAGCGTCGACTAGCGTCGATGGAATGATGCTCATGAAAAAGCTAAGTGCGGTGAAGTGTGAAGCGTTATCGGCAATTTTGGTGACATTCGCATCCAGCGCCATGTTCGTCGCATGAAGGCCGACGCCTGGCTCGAATACGTTAACGGCGACGAAGCCGATGCCCATGGCGATTGTCGTCAAAATTTCGAAGTAGAGGATCGACTTGAATGCAAGCCGACCGAGTTGTTTCATATCAGCGATGTGTGTGAAGCCGTGCACGATCGTGCAGAAGATGATGGGTGCCAGCATCATCCGCAAAAGAGCGATGAACGCATCACCCAGAGGTTTCATGGCAATACCTGTGGCAGGCGCGGCAATGCCCACGACGATGCCTAGAATGATGCCAATAAGAACCTGAACGTAAAGCTGCTTGAGATATTTCATGATATGTCTCCTCCTGGGCCTCCGCCCATCGGGAGAAAATACGAAATGGTTCTCGTCCGTCCAATACTATTGAATCATCGGTTTCTATGCTGTTTCGGCATAGGGTCTGACGTATCGTTTTATCCCATCCAGCCTGCATCTGATAGCGAGTTTGCCATGAACAGAAGGCTGGCGCGCAGTTCCTCGCGCTGAACGATGCCGCCAAGGCATACGCGGACATGCTCGTCCGGTTTCCCAAGTATTGTAAAGGCATCGGAGGGCATCAGTCCTACATGCCGGCCTGCCATGCGCCCCATTAGTTCGGCCCTGCTTGCTCCCATCGGCAGCTTCAGCCAGATATTGAAGGCTTCGGGTTCGCCGCGAAAATCGTAACCTGCAAGCGTATCGGTGGCAATCTTTTGACGGGCGGCGCTTTCCGTGCGGACAAAATGGCGTATGGCGTCAGCCGTGCCGTCCTCGATCCATCGTGTGGCAAGTGCCATGCAAAGCGGAGAGGGCATGACAGCGCTTGCACGCAGCGTCTGTGCCAGCGCATAGGCAGCTCTGGCATTGGGAGCAACTGTATAGGCGAGACGAAGGCCAGCGCCGAGGCATTTGGCAAGCCCGCCGATGTGCCATGTCAGGTTTGGCGCGAGTGTTGCAAAGGGTGCGGGCACGGCAGCCGGGATGAAGCCATAGGCGTCGTCTTCGATCAGAGGAAGCCTGTGGTGATTGAGGACTTCCGCGATTTCCATGCGCCGCGCCTGTGGAATCGTAAGCGTGGTCGGATTCTGAACGGTCGGGTTAAGATAAAGAGCTTTTGGCTGATGGAGATAAATTGCGGCATCCAAAGCATCGGGCAGGATGCCTGAGCCGTCCATTGGAAGGCCTACCAGTTGAAGCCCCATGCGCGCTGCGATGGCGCGCAGTCCCGGATAGGTGACCCCTTCGCACAGGATCACGTCTCCCTGGCGGGTCATCGTCGATAATATGGCGGTCATCGTCGCATGCGCGCCGGGAGTAATCGCGATGCGTTCGAGGCTGGGAACCATGCCGCGTTTGGAAAGCCAGGAGGATGCCGCCGCCTTGTCCTGAACTCCGCCTGTGGTGGATTGGTAGCGAAGCAGTGATATGAGGTTCGCCGAAACCGTTTTCAGACCGTCCTGCATGCGGGCCACAAGATCTGGATCCTGAGGCTCCGGAGGCATGTTCATCGAAAGATCCTCGTCCCGGGCGCGGCGGGGATCAATTTCATGGCGGGCATGTGCGGGGGCGCAGGCAAATGTGCCGCGTCCGACATGGCTTTCGACGAGGCGGCGTGCATGGGCTTCGGTGTAGGCACGGCTGACTGTCGTGAAGTCGATGCCAAGGCGCTCTGCCAGTTTGCGCTGGGGAGGTAATCTCTCTCCAGCCGTGATTTCCCCACCCTTGATCGCTGTTTCGATCGCGTCTGCGATCTGCATATAGCGCGGTTTGCCGTCGGGCTTGAGCGCTGGAAGCCATTTTATCATGCTGATTTGTTTCCTGACGATTGTAAATTGTTTCTAATTGTATGGATTAATTCCGGTTGATGCAAGCAGGTTCAATCCATTCATTAATAGCGCTATAAAATAGCCTATATATGGTTTTTCCAGCACGTTTTCTAATCATATTGACGAAAATAAATGCACTTTTAGACTGTTTTGAATTATTATTGTATGTATATTGCACTTGCTATTGATTCATACAATTTCTGCCGTACGTTTGGCCATCCCAACCGCTAACAGGAGCGACAGAAATGCCCCAAGTCACGCAGGAACCCCATAAGGATGGCGACTTCTTCGTTGATTACGAATCCAAGGTTTTCGAGGATGTCAAAGCAGATCCTGGCGAGAAGGCTCTGGTGACGTTTCATACGGTTGCTTTCGAGGGTTCAATCGGCCTCGTCAATATTCTCAATGCCATTCGCTTGCAGCGTAAAGGCTACGAGACGTCGATTCTACTTTACGGCCCAGGCGTGACGCTTGGTATCCAGCGTGGCTTCCCCAAACTCGGCGATGAAGCTTTCCCTGGCCATCTGAACTTCAACAAGAATCTTGAGCGCTTCATGAAGGAAGGCGGCAAGGTTTATGCATGTCGCTTTGCTCTTCAGGCGCTTTACGGTCATGGGGAGCCATCGCTTATTCCGGGCATCATCCCGATCCTGCCGCAGGACGTGCTGGATTGCGTGCTGCTCCACAAGAAAGCCAACGCACTGATCATCGACACCTGGACAGTCTGATCCGTCCCGGAGGCCCCGGCCGGTTGTTTGCCGGTGCCTCCATTGCCAGTCATTGCCAAGGAGCCAGCCATGTCCAGAACCGTCCGCGCCGCCGCAGTCCAGATAGCGCCCGACCTTACATCCCGTGCAGGTACGGTTGAGCGCGTACTGAACGCCATCGCCGATGCTGCCGACAAAGGCGCCGAGCTTATTGTTTTTCCTGAAACCTTCGTGCCCTGGTACCCTTATTTCAGTTTCGTGTTGCCGCCGGTACAGCAAGGTCCGGAGCACCTGCGCCTTTATGAGGAAGCGGTCACGGTTCCATCTGCCGAAACCCGCGCGGTGGCTGAGGCAGCCCGCAAGCGCAACACAGTGATCGTGCTGGGTGTCAATGAACGCGATCATGGATCACTCTATAACACACAATTGATTTTTGACGCTGACGGTAGCCTCAAACTCAAGCGCCGCAAGATAACACCGACATATCACGAGCGGATGATCTGGGGGCAGGGTGATGGCGCAGGATTGAAGGTGGTGCAGACAGCCGTAGGCCGCATGGGTGCACTTGCCTGCTGGGAGCATTACAATCCCCTCGCCCGTTATGCGTTGATGGCGCAGCACGAGGAAATTCATGCTGCGCATTTTCCCGGATCACTCGTCGGTCCGATCTTTGGCGAACAGATCGAGGTGACGATGCGTCATCACGCATTGGAATCGGGTTGCTTTGTCGTCAATGCCACGGGCTGGCTGAGTGAAGAGCAGATTGCCTCGATCCACCCAGATCCGAAATTACAAAAAGGTCTGCGCGATGGCTGTATGACCTGCATCATCACGCCTGAGGGTCGCCATGTCGTTCCGCCGCTGACCTCCGGTGAGGGAATTCTGATCGGCGATCTGGATATGCGACTCATTACCAAACGCAAGAGGATGATGGATTCCGTCGGCCATTATGCGCGGCCAGAGCTCTTACATCTGGTTCATGACGTACGGCCTGCGCAGACACTTGAGCGGGTGGGCGTGAGCCATCCTGCCTTTGAAGATGCAGAGAATTCTATCGTTCAGGAGACGCAAGATGCTTGAATTGCAACCAGCTGCCAATCCCGATCTCATCAACGATCTTCAGACAAAAGGCATGCGGCTTGTCGATCCGCGTGCCGGACATGAAAGCCGTCGCGGCGGTGCTGGTCCCTCCGATCACAAGGCCGTCAGTTTCGGCGATACGACGGTCATGGTGCCGGTTCATACCGCGCCTGCGTTCGATAGCCCGTATCTGGTGGAAGCCCCCGGTGCCGATGGGCGTGCGAGGATCACAAGGGAGGGGGCGGAAGTGGCGCGCATCCGTTTCCCGAACCGCCCGAAGTTCTACGATCTGACGACAGCGGACGGCATTCCCTATAACAAGATTGCTGTTCTGCACTCCCGTGACGTTCTCGCCACCACCATCCTGCAAACATGTATACGCTACGAAAGCCGCAAGAAAACCTGTCAGTTCTGTTCGATTGGCCAGAGCCTTTCAGCCGGTCGGACGATTGCACACAAAACGCCTGAGCAACTGGCTGAAGTGGCAAAGGCCGCCGTGGAGCTTGATGGCGTCAAGCATATGGTAATGACAACCGGTACACCTCCCGGCAAGGATCGTGGTGCCTCTATTCTGGCCGAGAGCGCCCGTGCTGTGAAGGCGGCCGTCGATCTGCCGATACAGGTCCAGTGCGAACCGCCAGAAGACGATATCTGGCATCAGCGCATGAAAGACGCGGGCGCAGATGCGCTTGGCATGCATCTTGAAGCCGTAACGCCTGAAGTCCGCGAGCGGATCATGCCGGGCAAGGCCAGCGTTCCGCTTGAAAAATATTTCTCCAGTTTCGAGGCCGCGGTGAAGGTGTTCGGTCGGGGACAGGTTTCCACCTACATTCTGGCCGGACTGGGCGATACCCGCGAGGCAATCCTTGAAATGTCCGAACGTCTGGTTGCGATGGGTGTCTATCCTTTCGTCGTACCCTTCGTGCCGATTTCGGGTACGCCGCTGGAAAGCCATCCGGTTCCGAAATCCGAATTCATGGCCAGCATTCTTGAACCCTTGTCCCGGATTGTAATCGACGGTGGACTGAAGGCGTCGGATATCAAGGCGGGTTGCGGTAAATGTGGTGCCTGCTCGGCGCTTTCCACCTATGAGAAGCTGAGGGTGCCAGCATGAGTATTGTTGATCATTCCTCGTTCATCAGCCCGGAATTCATTATCCGGGCTGCTACCGAAAATTGGGAACAGACGGGAGCGGCGCGCCTTCGTCATCAGGTTTTCGTTGAAGAACAGAAGATCTTCGTCGGGAACGATCATGATGAGATCGACAGGACGGCAATTCCGCTGGTGGCAATTGCGACATTGGCGGCTGAACCTGCCGACGTCGTTGGCACTGTTCGAATTCATCAGTCGACGCCGCGTGTGTGGTGGGGTTCGCGACTTGCCGTCGCTCCAGAATACCGCAGGGTAGGAAGGCTTGGTGCTGAACTGATCCGGCTTGCCGTCAGCACGGCCAATGGCTGCGGATGTCACGAATTCAACGCGCATGTGCAGCTTCAAAACGTACCCCTTTTCCGGCGATTGCACTGGGAACCTGTGGCTGAGGTCAATCTTCATGGCGTGCCGCATATGCATATGCTGGCCTCCCTCGCACATTATCCCGCGATATGCGATCCCGCTACCGGCTGGTTTTCCAGGGCGCGGAGGGGCTGATGAACCTTGCTTCCATCGCGGCTGAGCTTGCGGCGCATCCCTCCATTCTTGGCAAGCTCGACATTGCGGCTTCAACCGCTGCACTCCGGTTGTCTGCCAGAACGACCGGACAGCCGGGCGACGATGCAGCGGCGATACCGCGACCGGAGGGAGGCTGGGATCTGTTGGCGGGAGAGGGCTTCATGCCCCAGTTCGTGCAGGACGATCCGTGGTTTGCGGGTTGGTGCGGTGTCATGGTAAACCTGTCCGACATCGCTGCCATGGGCGGACGTGCAACCGCGCTTCTGGACACGATCTGGGCACCGGACGCTGCTGCCGCCAATGCCTTGCTCACAGGCTTGCGGGATGCGGCGGCGGCCTATGATGTTCCCATCGTTGGCGGGCATACCAATCTTCGCAGCCGTGAGCTTAATCTTTCTGTTTCCGTCACAGGGCGGGCGCAACGTTTGATTTCAAGTTTTTCAGCAGAACCCGGAGATGTTCTCATCGCCGCTGTTGATCATCGTGGAGAATACCGGCCACGCTTCGATAACTGGTGTGCCGCACTCGATGCGCCACATGCGCGCCTGCGCGGCGATTACGAACTGCTGCCGGAACTGGCCGAAAGTGGCTTGGTCGATGCGGGCAAGGACATAAGCCAGGGCGGTATTGTCGGCACAGCATTGATGCTTGCCGAATGCTCGCGTTGTGGTTTCGATATCGATCTTTCAGCGGTGCCGGTGCCGCCAAGTGTAGATCTCGTCCGCTGGTTAAGGAGCTTTCCGAGTTTTGGATTCCTGCTTTCGGTCCGGCCAGCGCGCGTGGCTGAGGTCTGCGCGTTGTTTGCAGCGCGCGATATCAGTGCGGCCGCCATCGGACGTGCCACCACAAAGCCTGCGGTCGATCTGATCTTCGGGGGCGAACGTGCAACGTTCTGGGATTATGCCGCGTCCCCATACCTCTCTTTATCAAAGGAAATCGCTTATGCCTGAGGTTCGTTTCACCATTCGCTGGCCGGATGGCAATGAGGAGAGTTGCTACTCTCCCTCAACAGCAATCCAGCGCCATCTGAACGCCGGACAAACATATCCGCTCTCCGAGTTTCTCGAACGCGCCCGCGCCGGTCTTAACGAAGCCTCCGACAGGGTTGCTGCCAAGTTTGGTTTCACATGTTCTTCTGCGATGGATCAATTGGCGCGCCTGGAAGCGGCAGCACAAAGTCAACCCTCCGACGGGCAGGTCACCTGTCTGTCCTTGTCATGAAAGGGTCTATCATGAACGACACCACGGCCTCCCATATTCCCGTCCTGATCATCGGCGGTGGCCAAGCCGGTCTTTCCGTAAGCTGGTACCTTATGCGGGAAGGCATTGAGCATATCGTGCTCGAGCGTCATCGCAGGTTCGAGAGCTGGCGCAACAATCGCTGGGATACTTTCTGTCTGGTCACGCCAAACTGGCAGTGCCGCCTGCCGGGCTGGGCCTACAACGGTAGCGCTCCTGATGGGTTCATGTTGAAAGATGAAATTGTCGATTATCTCGACGGATTTGCCGAAAGTTTCAATCCGCCATTACGCGAAGGCGTAGATGTTACGCGTGTTGCGCCACGGGATGAGGGCGGATATCGGGTTGAAACCACAGCAGGAAACTGGATTGCGGATCAGGTCGTCATCGCGACCGGAGGCTACGACAATCCGATCGTCCCTCCCTATGCAGCCGATCTGGATCCCTCCATCGTGCAAATGCATTCCCGCGAATACCGCCGTCCGTCGCAATTGCCTGACGGCGCGACGCTGATCGTTGGAACCGGACAATCGGGTGTCCAGATCATGGATGACTTCCATCTGGAGGCGCGGTCCGTTCATCTTGCAGTTGGTCCGGCCCCCCGTAGCCCGCGCCAGTATCGCGGGCGGGACGCAACGGATTGGCTTTATGATGCCGGAACCTATGCCGTGACCATCGACCGTCATCCTGACCCGGTCAAAGCGCTGACCCAGACCAACCATTACATGTCCGGGCGCGATGGCGGCAAGGAGATCGATCTGCGCAAATACGCGCTCGAAGGTGTCCATCTTTACGGCTCGCTGGCTGGTGGATCGGGCAGCACAATGACCTTCTTGCCGGATCTTGAGCAGAACCTTGATGATGCAGACCGCAGCTATCTGGGTATTCGAAAACAGATCGATGCGTGGATTGCAACGCAGGGGATCGATGCTCCGGTTGAGCCGCCCTTCGAGAAAGTATGGCGACCGGAAAAGGAAATCACGGAAGTCGATTTGGCTGCTGCCGGTATCTCCTCTATAATTTGGGCCATCGGTTTTCGTCCAGATTATTCCTGGCTTCAGGTTGATTGCCTCGACGAACGCGGAAAGCCCAAATTCCGTCGCGGCGTGACTGATGTACCCGGACTGTATTTTATCGGGCTCGGTTGGTTGAATACGTGGGGTTCGGGGCGATTCCTTGGCATCGACGAAGACAGCCAATATCTTGCCGAACAGATCATCGCCAAGCAAAAAGGTATGCTTGCCGCATGAGCCTGCTAGCAATCCACCCCTCTGCGCAGCCAGCGCTGGTTGACCGGCATGTTCTTGGAATGGCCGAAATGGGCTATAATGGACTTTCCGAGCAATGGCTTCTGCGCCGAGCAGGGGATTTGCACTGGCGGCTAATCGCCCGTGCCATGGGTCAAAAGGATGCCGTGTTCACGTGCTCGGCTGGGCAGCCGCTTTACGCTGCATTCTGCGCGACAACCCTGAATTTTACCAGGCCGGAAATACCGCAGCTTGGCGGTGAGCTAACCCTCGCCGCCGACCTTTACCGGATTGGGCATGGGCGGTTGGTCTCGAGCCACAGGATTACCGTGAATAATAACGAAATCGGCAGGGTGGTTTTGATCTCCACTTTTGTGGGGCGTTCGGAGCCGGCCAGCAACCACTCTATCGTCCGGCGGACACCGAAAGTGATAGCAATGCCGCCTGAAGCACCGCGGGCAGTTCAGCGTATCGGTCGGGAAGCAGCCTCAGTCGCGCGCTTCGCGGTGCGTGGGAACCATGATCTTTTGACGGGGGAAGAAACTAGAAAGATCCTGCCTTGTCCGTCAGTCGATTTCAATGCAGCAGGTCTTTTGTATTTTCCCAGCTTCAGTGCTCTTGCCGATCGCGCCTTTTTCGAAATGTACGGAAAAGTAGTGCCGATAATTGCGTCACGAAAGGTCGTATATCTTGGTAACGTCGAGCCTGGAGAGTGGGTAGACATATGCTTTCACAAGTCGGGAGCAAGCTATGATGCTGTATTGTGCGGCACAGATTACAGGCCGCTTGCGCTAATGCGCATTCGATTGCGTGCCAGTTGATGACATGTTCCGATTTTGCAGAGCTTGGATAACTCAGAGAGATGGCTTGGTTTGTCTGAATAGTCTTGGGCGTTTCACTAGCACTACTTTGGCAGATTGAGAGAATGGTGCCTGATTTGGCCTTGGCAGTGTGGACATCGTATTTCCACGTCTATCAAGATCAGTGCGGCCATAACGGCGCGTCGAACTGTCGGCAAGGTCGGTTCAGGTGGCCCGTTTTGCCTGCGCCTCTTCTTTTTTTTCCCGTCTTGCGCTCTGAAGGCGGTGATGTTGGAGGAAAGCATAAGCAATTATTGTCATTAGACAGTGACGATGTAACCCTTTCCACGAGCGGCCTTCAAAGTGGTCAAGACCGAGCTCCTCCTTCATTTGCTGATGCGCCTGTTCGCAGACCCAACGGGCTTTGATGGCACCGGCCAGTTGCTTGAGCGTTGTATCGGCAGGCAGGTTGGATAAGTAGTATTTCCGTTCTCCGTTCGAACGCCACTCACCGACCAGCCAAGCCTCTTCGCCAGGCATATGCTGTTGGCCCTTGTCGAGGATGCGCTGTGGAGGGCCATCGGCAATACGTATACGTTTTGCGGCAAACCGCGCCGATAGACGGCCTTTCGTGCCTCTCCGCCAACTGACTGTCCTCCATCGCGCATCCACGAGGATCGTTTCGGCTGCCATCGACAGAGTATCCGGAATTGAATGCTGGCGCGGCCGGCCATGGCCGGAAACCGGAAAGATCAGCGCGACGTCAAGGGGATAGACCTTCTGATGCTTGGGTATGCCGACCGCCCAGACGAGACCCCGAGCGCTCAAACCTTGGCGGAATGCAGCCGACAAGCCATACCCGGCATCGGCCAACACGACACCGAAGCGCAGGCCCGCCGCTATCAGGCGGTCAATCTCTTCCAAGGCGATCTCAGGTTTGGTGCGTGGCTCCCGCATCGCCTCGGGAACGCCGGCCTTTAATAGCCGCGATGGATCCCCAGTCCAGCTTTCGGGCAGAAACAGCCGTAAAGCCACTGGCACGGGGACCTCCGCGCGGGCCAATGTCAGCGACACCAGCGTCTGCGCCGACCATCCGATCCGCCTGACGCGCCAGTTCCAGACAGAGCGGTCCGTCGTCCCATAGGCCATCGGAAATGAAATGATGGAGACGATCGTATTGTCCTGGAACCAGGCGCGCGGCCATCGGCTCAATGCTCTTGCGATCTCCTGGACCAATCAGGCCGGCGATATAAAGCGGACACATCGCGCCGCGCTTCCTGTGCCCGAACCGATCGATAAACGGCTGTAAAAACAGCGAAAGTTCTGCGCCTATATCCGTCATCGGCACCTCCAGTCAAAAGGTGCCGGTAGAATCTCAAATCAACCTTGCCTCAATCTGCCAAAGTAGTGCTAGGACACGGACTCATTAGCTGAGGCGATCCATATCCTCGCCGCTGCAAGCTTCAGGGCGGCCATGTAATTATCAGCGCGCCGGTCGTATCGCGTCGCAAGGCCCCGCATCTGCTTGATACGGTTGAAGAACCGTTCCACGAGGTTGCGCTGACGTTAGACCGAGCGGCTGAAGCTGAATTTCTGCGTTCGGTTGGCCTTTGCAGGGATGTTCGCCCAACATTTGCGTTGCTTGGCAAAGTTACGAATTGCATCGGTGTCGTATGCCTTGTCGGCAAAGATTGTCGCGCCGGGCTGCAGGTCGCTCATCAGCTTCTCAGCCATCGGTGCATCGGCAGCTTGGCCGGCGGTGAGTTCCAGCCGAACCGGTCTTCCATCTGCATCGACAAGAGCATGGATCTTTGTCGTCAGGCCGCCGCGAGAACGTCCCATGCAAGGATCGGCAGAGCCCCTTTTTTAGCGTTGGCACCATGCTGGTGAACGCGAACACAAGAACTGTCGATCATTACGATGTCGCCATCGGAACGCTTTGAAACGGCGTCAAGAGGACGATCCCAGACGCCCGCCTTACGCCAGCGGGAGAACCAATTGTAAAGCGTCGTGCGCGGGCCATAACGCTCCGGCACATCTCGCCAGGACGAACCAGTCCTGAAACGCCACAAGATGCCGTTGATTACCCGACGGTCGTCGACGCGTTCAATTCCACGGCTATTGTTCGGCAAGAGAGGTGCGATGATAGCCCATTCTTCGTCGCTCAATTCGTTTCGGCGCATGGCAATCTCCTTTCAAGGAGATTGAATCACACACCGTCAACAAGATGAACCCCGTTTATGGGGACACTGCCTAAGTGGATTTCCGCTTCGATTATGCTGCTGCCAGGACTGGCATCAGCGCCTGATCCGGCGTCTAGCGGTCAAGGGATGAATGTGGGCGTCGGCTATTGTAAAAAGTCAGATATCTGGCCTGCTGCCGGGTTTATCGGACACGAGGTTAAGCTAATCCCACCTTGGTTTCAAAGTCGTTCGGGCTGAGATACCCCAGTGTCGAGTGGCGACGCTTTGGATTGTAAAAGCGCTCGATGTAATCGAACACGTCCGCTCTGGCGTCGTTCCTTGTGCGATATACCTTGCGTGCCGTTCTCTCCGTTTTCAATGATGAGGAGAAGCTCTCCATTGCGGCGTTGTCCCAGACATTTCCGGATCGGCTCATCGAACAAGTGATGCCGTGATCGCACATGAGGCGCTGGAACTGCTCGCTCGTATATTCGAGATGCAGTTCGTCAATCCGGCGCATAAGGACCAGATCGCCGTCTGAAACAGGACGGGCGAATAGTAGAGGTCTCACGACTGAAGCTGAGCAGCTTCGCGTGGTGAACAATCGACAGTTTGTGCTCGCGGTTGATCATTTCTTTCCGCTCAGCAGTTCGGCTTTGCCGAGCGCACCGAATAAAAATCATTCTCTAACGTCAGCACGCCAATAACGTCGACTGTTGGCCACGCCGGCTCCGCTTTCCCTTCATCGCCGAAAACTCCTGTCGCCCCTCAAGGAACTGATCTTGCTACTGTTTGATCTGGTTGGCGTGCAGGTCGAACTGCAGGGACAATTCTACCAGCGTCTGCTCACCTTTGGATAGCGGCAAGGGCCACTTTCGCCTTGAAAGCCGGACTATGGTTCCGGCACGGTCGTCTTGTCATGGTATTTCCTGTTCCCGGCACCTAAGCGGAAGTCTGGCAGCAATTTAGCGCCGAGCATAGGATTCGCCAGTTGCGAATTCCTGAGGCAGAAATATATAAGTGACACTTGGAGTTGATGAGGGCTGTCAAAACAGCTTTCGATCCAATAAATCTGATGAATCCCGGAAAAATCTTTCGCTTATAGTTAAGCATCCTTGTCGGAAACAATTTCAATCTATGACGGAATCGATCTGATCCAATTGAAGGTGGTCAATGAGGTGACGGTCAGAAAATCGAGCTGACGCAACATAACTATATGTTGCCCATCTCCGCACTAAAGGTTTGTTGAAAAAGCAACATGGCCCCGACACTCTGATATTCCACTGCTTCAATAGCAGTTTCTAAGGTTCGCGTCGGGAGGGATGAACGAGCCTGGAAAGAGGTGATGATTTATCTCACAAACGAACTGACACTTTAACGCTTAGAGCGAATAAAGTTTTACGATAACCCAGGGAGGAACTGGATCTTGGAGCGCACCGCTTTTCTGATTCTGGACATGCAGAACGAGTTGATCGATCCGAAGGGCAAAGTGGGGTCGAAAGGGTTCCACAAACTTGTAACGGAAAAGCGGCTCATACCCAAGATAGCCGAAGTCGAGGCAGCCATGCGTGCCAAGAGCGCGCCAGTCATCTTCGTTCGCGTCGGTTTCGAGCCAGGCTACATTGATTCCATAAGCCGGCAGTCTCGTCTTGCCCATTTGAAAGAAAGTGGAGCTATGATCCTGGGTGAGTTCGGCACCGAGTTCCCGAGCGAACTTTCGCCCAAACCCGGCGATCTGGTGGTCACGAAGCGGGCAGTTAGTCCGTTCCATAATACCAATCTCTATGCTCTGCTGGAAAAGCACAGGATCGAAAGAATCGTTCTGGCTGGCGTTTATACGCATATGGTGGTCGATAGCACTGCACGGTTTGGCGACGATTCCGGTCTTTACGTCACCGTGCTCTCCGACTGCTGCGCTTCGCCGGATGAACAGGTCCACCAGACCAGCGTCGATAAGATTTTGCCTCTATTTTCCACCGTGACGACACAGAAGGAATTTCTGGACGATTGGAACGCCCGTAGCTGACATGGTGAGGGGTGCTAGGTCACCCTCGATTTAGCACCGCATTACAGAGAAGAAAGATACACATTGGCGTAGCGTGAATTCGAAAGAAAAAACCTTTCACCGGGGAGGGTGAAAGGCAAATGGGAGGAACATTGTAATGGATACAGTCGCCAATAGGGCGGAGTCCCTGTTTCGTTTGGCTTATGACAGCCGGAAACTGGACTCGGAAATCGGGCAAGCCGATTTCCGCATTCGGTTCGAGCCACTGGACGAGCCGGCATTTGACCTTGAGATAACAAGGGACAGCTACGGCGTTTCCGCTGATGGTGATTTTGACGACGGCGATCCACGGTCAATACGGCTGGTCGAGGTCAAATCCTGCCTGAGTGACGTGCTCAAGGGTGACGCAACCCTTGGCAATATGCTCTTTGAACACAAAATACGTATCCCCGGCTATCGTAACAAAGAGCCCCTGATCGGTCATTTCTCGCGTTTCATGCGTCTGGCCGTGTGGGCTGCCATTCCCGGGGCCGGCATTCTAAAGCCTGCCCGATAAAGATATCCTATGGGGTCAGACCCCGTCCATACAACGAAACTGCGAGACCATCGATCTTGGTATTCGGGCATGTGCACCGGATACGTCAGGGCATGGACCATAGAATCACGATTTGCTGTGAGGTGATATGTCTGAGCTGGAACAGTCCTACATGGACAGGCTGCGCGAAGGTGCTGAAAAATTTCTTGCCTATCTAGGTATCGAGGCCGGTGATCAGGTTATCCTGATGCCATCGTGGGAGTCGATGAAGTCCGATATGGAAACCATCGACGTCCTGCGTGATGTAGGGGGCAAAATCGGTGCCGACATTACGACGATACCGATTGACGCGCTGGGAATGCGTGGCGATCCCAATCCGGTTATTGTCGAAGCTCTTTACCGATGCGATTGCTTTATAGGGATTGGTGATAAGACGCCCAATCCTATTACCGGTCATGCCTGGTCTGCGCTCACTGCCAGATGGGATTTCGGCGCTAAACAGGTCGATTTGCGCGGTGGCAAAGGGATTCTGGCGAGCGAAGCTTCACTTTATCCCGCCGAGATCACCATCGCCATTGCCAGAGAAGTGCGCAAAAATTTCATGAAGGACGGAGTCTTACGATTTACCGATTCCAATGGCAGCGATGTAATTTCACCCTTCAAAGCCAGCGACGTATTCTTTGGCGGAAGTTTCGATGCTGATACCTTCGGTAACGGCCAACGCTGCGACTGGCCGCTTGGCCAGATCATGATCCACAGCGAAGATACCTTGGCCGGAACCGCCATGGTCGAGGCGATCCGCCGCATTCCCAATGTAATCTCACCTGCAGTGCGGTTCGACATCAAGGGAGGCCATGTCGAGCCGGAAATTCGCGAGGAAACGGCAGCCATTCGCAAGATGTTTGCCGATCCGCAGAATTCCAACATCTGCACCAAGCTGTTTCTCGGCCTCAATCCGCGGGGGAGCATCGAGGAAGGTATCGTCAAATCCAACTTCGGCAACATGGTGCAGAAGGCGGGCGTGGTCTGCTTCATGATCGGCGACAAGGCGGGCTTCATGGCAACGAAGGAAGGGACGGGCGGTTATCTTCTGGCTCCTACGATCCGCGTCGGAGATGATATCGTGTCCGAGAATGGTCGCCTGCGCGCACTTGATAGCGCTGTGGTCAGAGACGTGGCTGCCCGTTTCGGAGATCCGGACGAACTGTTGTCTTCGCATCGCTTCTGAGCGGCTGTAGTCCTGAATGAGTGAATGGATGGTTAACGTTGACCGGAGACATTCAGGAAACCGTCACCTTTATTGAAACATGGGTCGCAACAGTGCAACACCCAAGGATTACGACATGAAACCAGCATCTTCATATGCGGACGCCATGGCCGGACCAGACGGTCGCAAATCATCGAGCCTTGCGCTCTTCGACACGATGCGGCGGCGCCCCGTCGAAACCACCGTTTCGGTGATCCTGATCATTATTCTGGGCATCCTGATCGTCTATCCGCTCGTGATGCTCGGCGTCGCAGCCTCTGTTCCCGGCGGACAATCGTCGATGAGTTGGGAAGGTATTCGGCAAACGCTGGTGTCTCCCCGCTTTCATGAAGCGTGGTGGAACACGCTGCTCTCGGCGTTTCTTGCAACGATACTCGCAGTGGTGACGGGAGGTGTGTTTACCTTCTGCGTGGAGCGTACGAACCTGCCTGCGAAGGGCTTTTTCAGGCTGATGCTGGTATTGCCGCTTTTTGTCGCGCCGTTGATCGGCGGCATCGCGTGGACTGGCATGGCGGCACCCAATATCGGCGTATTGAACCGGATATTGACCTGGGTTGGATTGGACGCCCAGTTCAACATCTATTCGATGACGGGGATCATCCTGCTCCTAGGCTTCTACAAGGTTCCCTATGTGTACCTGTTTACCTCTGGTACGCTGAACGCTATCGACGGAAGCGTTGAGGAGGCGTCACGCATCTGCGGTCGTGGCATCCTCTATACACTTTACAAAGTTACCCTGCCAATGGTGACGCCGAGCATCATCGCGGTCTCGCTTCTCTGCGTCGTATTGACAGTCGAGAACTTCGGCGTGCTCGCCATTCTGGCGCTTCCAGCGAATATTCCGTTTGTTGCGAGTGAACTTTACCTGAACGTTGCACGTCAGCCGCCCGATTATTCCTATGCGACCATCTCGGCCATCATGCTGATCATGTTCACGATGATCGGCCTTTGGCTGCAACGTCGCGTGAACAAATCCAATGATTATGTAACGGTATCCGGAAAAGGCCACCGGGCAAAGCTTATCAAGCTGAACGCCTGGCGCTGGCCCGTCACATTGGTAATTGGCGTCTATCTCTTCGTGACGGTGCTGATGCCGATGCTGGTATTGGTCTACGCCTCCTTTCTACCATTCTGGTCGAAACGGGCTGCTGCGTTTACGCTCGCCAATTACGAGAATATCTTCACGCGTGGCTCGATCACCCGTGCCGTCAATAACAGCCTTTTCCTGTCCATCGTCGGCGGTCTCATCACGATGATTCTTGCCGTCTCGGTTGCTTATGTGGTGCTGCGCACCAAAGCGGTTGGACGCAATATCATCGATATCATCAGTACGCTGCCGCTGGCGGTACCCAGCATTGCGTTCGGCATCGCGTTTCTCTGGGCCTGGATCTATGTGCCGTTGCCGATCTACGGCACAATCTGGATCCTGCTGATCGCCTTTGTGGCGAAGTACCTGACCATCGGAGTGCGAAATATATCGGCTTCTATGACCCAGGTGTCGCCCGAGCTCGAAGCGGCGGCCCGGGTATCGGGCGCGTCGCCCATCCGGGCAGCTACTACTGTTACGATCCCTCTGCTTCGCAATACGATCATAGGAAGCTGGGTGCTGAGTTTCTCCCTGATGATCAAGGAGCTCAACGTTTCGATCCTGCTGTATTCGCATGCTTCGGTGGTCCTGCCAGTGTTGATTTTCGACGCGCAGGAGGAGGGGAATTTTTCTCAGGTCGCGGCCATGTCGGTGGCGCTGAGCGCGCTGATCTTCGTCGCCGTATATGTGTCTCAACGTCTGCTTAAAACCAATCATTCAGTGTAGAGGTGATAAAATGCTCCGGCTAAGCAAATTGACGAAAAGCTTTGGTAGCTTCAACGCTGTAAAAGAGATTGATGTCGATATCGCGCAAGGCGAACTGGTAACCTTTCTGGGACCAAGCGGCTGCGGGAAAAGTACGACATTGCGGATGATCGCTGGTCTCGAGGAACCCACATCAGGCCAGATCTGGATCGGTGATGAGCTGATTTTCAGCCGTCAGCAGAATATCGACGTTCCCATCGAGCGACGCAATTTGGGAATGGTTTTCCAATCCTATGCACTGTGGCCGCACATGTCGATCTTCGACAATGTCGCCTATCCCCTCAGAGCGCAGAAGCGAAGCAAATCCGAGGTGAGGGAAAAGTGCCTTGCCATGCTGGATCTCGTCGGCCTGGCGAAATATGCTGATGCCAAGCCGGGCCATCTCTCCGGCGGTCAACAGCAACGCGTTGCTCTGGCCCGCGCGCTTGCCTGCGAATGCAAGGTGTTGCTCTTTGACGAACCCCTGAGCAACCTCGACATTCGCCTAAGAGAATCCATGCGGACTGAAATCCGTGAAATTCAGCTCAGGCTGGGTATTACCTCGATCTATGTCACGCATGATCAGTCTGAGGCTCTGGCCATCTCCGATAAAATCGTTGTCATGGATCGCGGTCAGATCGTACAAAGCGGCAGTCCGCGTCAGATTTATGAGCGCCCCAGCTCGGAATTTTCAGCAAGCTTCCTGGGCAATGTCACTCTTCTTCCGGTTCAAAACGGGGGGAATGATAACGGCAGGACAACGCTTGTGCTGCCATCGGGTGGGCGGATTCAGACCACTCAATCGGTTGATGAAAACAGCCGCAAAGATCTGTCGCTTGGCCTCAGATCTGAGCTCATCACCTTGCACGCACCGCATCAATCCGGTCTGGAGAACGCACTGCCAGGAAAGGTGGTTTCAGCGGTCTTTCTAGGTGACAGCACCGAATACCTCATCAAAACCGCTGATGGAAATGTGAGCGCACGGGTGCCGCCATATATGCGCTTCGAAACCGGCAGTGATGTGGTTATGAGCATCCGGCCGGAAGACAGTTTCGTTATTCCAAGAGGAGCTTCGATTCCTGCTTGAATCAAGTCTTCGGAGGAAATCCTGAAATTCAACAGACAATAAAAGGGAGGAAGATATGCGAGCTTTTTTTGGAAATGTCCTGGGAGGAATGCTGCTGCTATCGGCTGCGACAACGCCGTTTTCCATAGCATCGGCGCAAGACGCTCCGAATGTCGAGACTGCGAATAAGGAGGGCAATGTGCTCTTCTACGCATCAATGCCCAGTGAAACGCTGGACGCACTCGCACAGGCGTTCAACAAGAAATACCCAAATATCAAGGTCGAGTATTATAGAGCAACATCATCCGCCATGCTGCCGAGGCTGGACGCCGAATTTCAGGCTGGAAGGGTGCAGGCAGACCTTGTGAACCTTTCAAGCACGGTGGAAATGGAAGAGCTGCGAGCCAGGGGTGTTCTGGCCTCTTACGCCTCTCCGGAATTTGCGAATGTCCGTAAAGACGCGGTGACCGAGGACAAGACCTGGTTCGCGGTGAACACAAGCCTTTTCATCATAGGGTACAATCCGGACGTGTTCCCAACGCCCCCCACCTCATGGCGTGAGTTGCTGGATCCCAAGCACAAAGGGCGCATTGGCATCTCGGATCCCCGAACCATTGGTGGTGGAAGCTACTGGCGACATGCCATGTGGCGCATATTTGGTGACGAGTATGCAGAGAAGCTCGCAGCCAATAAACCCTTCATTGCCGCTGGCGTAGGACCGATTAACGACAAACTGATCTCGGGTGAACTGGATGTTGCAATCGACTGGAACTATCTGGTGGATTCGTCCAAGCACGTCACAGGTGCACCTGTGGATGGAGCATTTCCCACGGAGGGAGCGATAGCAGTCGATAGCAGCGCCGCCATTTTGGCCAAGGCCCCTCATCCTAATGCCGCGCGTCTGTTTGCAGATTTCCTTCTCTCCAAGGAGGGGCAGGTGATTGCGGCTGAGGGCTATCGTTACCCCGTGCGCGATGATGCACCGTTGCCGGAAGGCATGGTGCCATTGTCCAAGATCAAGGTCCTGCGCTACCCGCTGAAAGAGCTTTTGACCGAACGCGACAAGTCGAACGCGTCCTGGGCACGCGCTTTCGGGCTGTGATATTGAATGGGACGACGCTTTTGCGCTGCCCCTTTGACATTCAACTTTGTCTCTGGAGGAAAGATGAGCAAGAAACGCAGTGTGGTCGTCGTAAGCATTACGACCTTCGATGATCGTGGAAGACTGGACGAAGAGGCGTATCGAAAACACCTTGGGCGATTAAGAGACGCGAGATGCTCCGTTTATGTCTCGTCAATCAGCAGTGAAGTTTATTCCATGTCGAAAGAGGAGATAGACAGGGTACTGGCCATCTCCCGCGAGGAATTGGAAGGCAGGGTTCCATATCGCGCCATGGGATTTGAGCCACGAAACGCGCAGGAACTCATCTCCTTCATGCAACAGGTCGAGAAGGCGGGTGTCGGGGCTGCGCAGATATTCTCGCTGGACCTGGGCCACGGCGTCAAACCAAATGAAGCGGAACTGGAGATTTACTATTCGACGATTATCGAATCCTCCCCTCTCAAGTTCTGGCTATCCAGCCATCCCAAGTCGATGGGGTACGAACTGCCGTTGTCGCTCGTTGAGCGGCTCTGCAACAAGTATTCGCAAATTCAGGGTATTGCCTATGGTGGCGTCGATCTGAGCTACTACGCCGAGCTCATTCACCGGCTGGGAGACAGACTTGAAATCCACAATGCCGGACCGGCACTGGCTCTGAACTCTCTGGGACTGGGTGCCAACGGTTTCATGGGGTCCGAAGGCAATTTCGCGCCCCAACTGGTGCAATCGGTGATCGACGCATGGGAGGCTAATGATTATCCCGCTCTGGCTGCGGCCTATGGCAAATTGATGAGACTTACGGGGATCATCTTACGCTCCGGGGGAGTGGGAATGAGGTCGGTCAAGCCTCTCATGAACGCATTCGGCTTTCCGGCCGGCATGCTGAGAGCACCGCGTCTGCCCATCGGTAATAACGATCTCGATCGGCGAATCGACGATATCGTCGCTCTCGATATTCCAGGTATCCCCGCGCCGATCTCGCCGCGCCCTTATGCCCATGTATGATGTATTGCGCTTGCCATCGGCCTTGCGACTTTCTTCTGTTGTCTGAGGGGCTGTCGGGGCAGACTGGTTGGCGAGCGTTGCGGACACTCGGGAGGCCTTACAGATGATGCGCCGATCGATATGGGCAGATCTATCCCCGAAGAGCATCTTTTAGTGTTCCTATCTGCAAGATGCGGTTGCCGAGGATATGTTGAAACGCCACGATTCCGTTGGCGCGACATGCAGCCTCCGGGTGAGGATATGGTATGTAACTGCCGCCTCCGAGCCGGGCACATTCGGTGCCCGGCAAAGCCCACGAGCCTGCTGTCAGTGGTCTATTGTTTGACGACAATGCGGGCCTTGTAGGGCACGCGGTCGTAGAGATCGATGACATCCTGGTTGATGAGGTGCACGCAGCCGGAGGAAACCGACTTGCCGATGAATGGCCGTTCTTTCGTTCCATGCAGACGATAGCGCATGTCATGCCTGTTCTGGAAGATATAGACGGTGCGTGCTCCAAGCGCATTCCTCGGTTGGCTCCTGCCCGCCGTTCTATGCTGAATATTTCTCAAGCTCGGGTTGCCGTGCGATCATTTCTGCAGGTGGCTTCCAGCGCGGCCATTTCTGGCGCCACCGGATGACACCTTCACCTTTCCAGGCGAAGCAGGTGTGGCCGAGGCCCGTGCCGTAAGGCATGGCCGTTGCGCCCAGCCCGACGAAATAAAAGAATTTCGATGCGAGGCGTAGGTCTCCAGCTTAGTGCCATCCACCGCAACATAAACATGACCGAACTGCCCCAGCGGCGAAAGCCTAAAACATGTGCGAAGAAATCCGACAAGGCGCACAGGTGGCACTTGCAGAAATCGGAGATCGTTCGGAAGTGAGGCCGGTTCAACCCAGTCACCGCCATCACGTCGTCAACCCGCTCCTTGCAGATACGGTCAAGCTTGCATGACGAATAAGGGCCGACTGTAGCAATAAAGAAGCAGCGCCACCATCATGCTGAGATGGTACGGCGGTTAGTCACGCTCCCCAGCGCAGGTATCGACAATGACAGACAGATCAAGCGCCTTCCGAACAGTATCCTGGACAAAATCGGTATGTGCCCGGCAGGCATGAATTCATGAAACAAAGTCGGCAGAATACAGCCTTGATCAACGTCCCAACCGCGGAAGGTATTGCTATAGAGAACATGAACATGCATCACTAGACCAATCTAGATATTACTCGGACAGCCTCCTAGGCGTTTAGTCCAACGTGTTATGGCGTCTCATTGTTGCCATCGCAGTTGGAAACTCTACGGACGATGAGAGCCTTTCGAAAATGAGTACGTTATCCGTTCCTGTGTCGACTCCGATCTGTAAAAGCCGCAGAAACGTCGGAAGTTTACCAGATCATCGTGCTCCTCGGTACTCACGTCTGATATATCATACCAGATTGACAGACGGGTCGCCTTTAACAGAGCCAGGATTTGCTATTCACCACGTATAAAATTGTTCCAGGCGCTTCATCTGATAGCATTCTATCAATCAAACTGCGAAGAGTTGTCCAGCTACCAAGAATAACCTTGCCAGATGACAAAGCGCATCGTTTCTGACCAATGCGGCGATGGTTTATCGCAAATCCGATCCCTTTATTGGTATAAAATCACGAGCAGTGCCAAACGTCCAGACCTCGCCTGTGGACGTCTCTTAAGCAGTTGGACTTTACTTTGTTCATTGATGAATTATTCCGCCGCTATGAGCGGCTATTCTGCTCCGCCATTCTCGCCTTATATAAGAAAAGGCCAACTCTAGTATAAGCTCAGCGTAATTCCCAAGGTCAAAAGCGCGATATAGAGTTTCGTCAAGTCCGGGGGCTTCAGGGCATTGAAATGCCTTGGCCGGATAGATGGAGGAACGCTTGTCGGCTTATCAAAAATCAGACGTCCTGCGCGGTGCTATCGCGCTAATCCAAGATCAAATGGCTGTAACCGCGAAGGATGTGGTGCTGGTCACGGCCGATACGCTCACAGATGTAGGGGCGATCGAAGCAATCTGCAACGCGGTTCGACTTGCCGGTGCCCAATACTCTGTGATGACTATTGCGCAGTTGCCCTTCCAGGGCGCGCTCGCCGATCCCTACATTCCTCCGACGGTCGCGGCGGCGGCGCTGGAATCTACGGTCTGGATCGACCTGACATTGCCTTACATTGCCGGATCTCACATTTTCGACGCTGCGCTAAAGAAGGGTATTGTGCGCTACAATCTTGCAGTGGGATTGAACTCGGATGGTCTTGCTAGCCTCTATGGCAAGGTCGATCTGGATGTACTGTACCTGGTCCAGTCAACGCTCGACAACCTTGTGGCGAAAGCGCAGCAAAATGGGCTTTCCTGTCGCATCACAACCCCGCTTGGCACTGACATCTCGTTTCGTCTTGCCGCGCCAAGCCTTACCAAGCCGCGACAGGCGACCATTGGCGGGATTTACTCGATCCCTGGCAACCTTTTCATGTGTCCCGATCTGGAAAGCGTGAAAGGCCGCATCGTCATTGAATGTGCCTATCATGAATACTACACACGCCTGCAGACGCCGATTACCGTCGAGGTCGATGGCGCGATCCGCTCTGTGGAAGGCGGTGGCTTTGATCGCCGCCTGATGGATCGTGCCCTGCGCCGGGCCTGTGGAGGCGATCTTGGCTATGTCATCCATCTGACACATGCGTTCAATCCGGTGGCCCGCTTCACCGGCAGCAATCTTCTGGAGGACGTGCGTGCCGCCGGCAACGATGCCGTCGGGTTCGGACGTCCGTGGTGGATTCCGGGCGGCGGCGAGAACCATCCCGATGGTGTCATGAGCAGACAGTCGCTGTGGATCGGCGATCATCACATCGCCAGCGATGGTGCCTTCACGGGCGATTTTGCGCATTTCGAAGATGAATTGCAGCCGGTTTACGGCTGAACGGACGCGGGGTCACACGATGCAAGCACGCTTTATCACCGTCAACGGTATTCGCACCCGCTATCTGACTGCCGGTGATCCATGCGGTATGCCGCTCCTCATGGTGCATGGGCGCATCCTCTCTGCCGAGCACTGGTTCTGCAACGTCGATGCGCTTGGCGAGAATTTCTATGTCGTGGCGGCGGATACACTGGGCTCCGGCTTCACAGGACCCGCCGATTTCTCGCAGGGGGCCCATCCGGTCGAGCAACGGGTAGATCATCTCGAAGCGCTGGTGGATGCCCTCGGTTTCGGCGAATTCTATGCAAGCGGCAGTTCCCACGGTGCGCTGCTTTCGACGCTTTTGCATCTGCGGATGCCTGATCGCCTGACAAAGCTCGTCGTCAACGGATCGGCTGCATTCGCCAGCCCCGAAATCCTGGCGGCCAGCGTTGATGCTACGCTCAGGCGTGACGACCCGAGGATAGGGCAGCTCACCCTTCGCGGCTGGCATGACTGGATGCGCTGTTATGTCTATGACCCGGCCTGTCTGCCCGATGCCGCCTTCACGCCGGTGATGACCGCCTATGCGCAGGACTGGGTGATGGACTGCTGGCGTGAATCTCTCAAGGGACACAAGGAAATGGCGACGCGGCCGGATCTTCGTATCGGCCATCGTCTCGATCAGATCAGAGCTGATACGCTGCTGGTGTGGGGCCGTGATGACGCCGGTGCGCCGCTGTCCGATGCCGAACCCTTGGTCGCGGGTATCGAACGGGCAAGGCTGGAGGTATTCGACAACTGCGGCCACATGCCGATGATGGAGCACCCGGATCGCTTCAATACGGTTGTCCGCGACTTCCTTCTGGGCAGGGAAAACTGATGCACGCTTTGCTACGAACTTCGCTGACGGAGCGGCTCGGGTCGCGATATCCGATCATCCAGAGCCCGATGACCTGGGTTTCAGATGCGCGGCTTGCGAGCGATGTGAGCAAGGCGGGTGGCTTCGGCATCTTTGCCTCGACAACCGTCATGGCCGGTGAGGTCGATGCAGAAATCGCCAGGATCAGGCAATCGACATTCGCGCCCTTCGGCGTCTATGCCACTGGTTTGCAGCCAAATCTGGATGAGGTCGTGGACGCTATCATCCGTCATGATGTGCGCGCCTTCTGTTACGGTCGTGGCGTTACATCGGCCACGCTCGAACGGCTGAAGTCCCATGGCGTCGTGTGCATGACGAATGTCGGGGCGGTCCGCCATGCCGTTAAAGCCGCCGAGGCAGGTGCCGATATCCTGCTTGTGCAGGGCGGCGAGGGTGGTGGGCATACCGGTGCTGTCTCCACAATGGTCCTGCTGCCGCAGGTCCTCGATGCGGTGAGTATTCCAGTGGTGGCCGCAGGCGGCTTCAAGGACGGGCGGGGGCTGGCCGCCGCGTTGGCCTGCGGGGCCGTCGGGATCGCGATGGGCACGCGGTTCATGATGACGACAAATGCACGGGTTGCGGCGCCCACACTTGCATACTATGCAAAAGTCACTGATCCGATGCGCATTGCTGTTTCCACCGCCATTGACGGTTTGCCGCAACGGGTGATTGCGAACCGCCTGGTTTTCGCGATGGAACAGAATACGGCAGCGGGGAAGATGATGCCGGCCTTTCGCGCCGCATGGAACTTCAGGACGCAGCAGAAGCTGAGCTTTTTCCAGTTCCTCGCGCTGAGCCTGAAATCGTTGAAAGAAGGGCCGGTGGCCGCCAGCCAGACTTTGCGCATGGCCGGCCTGCCCGAGCTTTTGCGGCTTGGGCTTGAGCAGGGCGATGTGGAGAACGGCCTCCTGCCTGCGGGGCAGGCTGCCGCAGCAATCACGGAGATCGTGAGTTGCGAACAGATTATCCATGAAATCGTGCAGGTCGCGTCTCAAAGACTTAAGGGGATCTCTCAAGAGATAGCATGGGACTGACCGGCACGACTTTAACCCAAATATAAAAGGGAGAACAGGGTTTTGGAGTCTTTGGTAAAGGAAGGAAACGCATCGGGCGCGCGTCCGATCATCGCGTCTCCGCGAAATTTTTGGGGTGGATTCGCCCTTCTTGTCCTGTCAGCCACGGCTTATTGGCTGACCGGCAACCTGAGTGCAATGCATGGCTATACCTTCGGGGCTGGTACAATGCCGCGCCTGATCGCCAGTCTGCTCATGGTGCTTTCCGCTATTCTGATCGGTATAGGACTCGTCATACGTGGGCCTGCACTGCCGAGCCTCGCCCTGCGGGGTCCACTGACGCTGTTTGCTTCGATCATCTTCTTCGCGTTTGCGGTCAGCCCGCTCGGAATCGTCGTCACCTCTTTCCTGACATACCTGATCGCGGCTCTCGCGACTAAGGAAACGCGGTGGGGCGAGGCGATGATTGCCGGTGTCTGCATGACCGTCTTCTGCACGGCGCTGTTCTATTATGGCCTGTCGCTGCCCTTCACACTCTGGCCTGCGTTGTGAGGATGGCATGACGGATTTTCTCTACAATCTCGGAATGGGCTTCGGCGTCGCATTGTCGCCAATGAACCTCGCGATGTGTTTCGTCGGCGCCTTGATGGGAACCCTGGTCGGGGTCCTTCCGGGTGTGGGAACTGTTGCAACGGTGGCCATGCTCTTGCCGCTGACATTCGGAATGCCACCCGAAACTGCGCTCATCATGCTCGCCGGTATATACTATGGCGCCCAATATGGCGGCTCCACGACATCGATCCTCGTCAACATACCTGGCGAGGCCAGTTCCATCGTGACTGCCCTCGACGGCTTCAAGATGGCGCAGAAGGGACAGGCCGGAAAGGCTCTGGCGGTCGCTGCGATCGGCTCTTTCTTCGCTGGCTGCGTTTCGACATTGCTCGTCTCGATCCTTGGCGAACCCTTGACATCCGTGGCCCTGGCCTTCGGTGCGGTGGAATACTTTTCGCTGATGGTGCTGGGTCTCATTCTTGCGGTCGTGCTGGCGCGCGGATCGGTTTTTCGTGCGCTTGCCATGGTCGCCCTTGGCCTGCTTCTCGCGATGATCGGTTCAGACATGGAGACCGGCGCGCAACGCCTGACACTTGGCATGCCGGAACTGTCCGACGGACTGGACTTCTCTGTGGTCGCGATGGGCCTGTTCGGCTTTGCAGAGATTTTCAGGAATCTTGAGGGCAGCAGCGTGGACCGTTCTGTGTTGACGCAGAAGATCCAGGGGCTGATGCCAACATGGCAGGACTTCAAAAACTGTTTTTTTCCTGTTTTGCGCGGTACCGGCCTTGGTTCGATCCTTGGCATATTGCCGGGTGGCGGTGCCACGATCTCTTCTTTTGCTGCCTATACGCTTGAAAAGAAGATTTCCCGCAACCGTGCCCAGTTCGGCAAAGGAGCGATCGAAGGCGTGGCTGCGCCGGAAAGTGCTAACAACGCTGCAGCGCAAACCTCGTTCATCCCGCTTCTGACCCTTGGCCTGCCTTCGAATGCGGTCATGGCATTGATGATCGGTGCAATGATGATCCAGGGTATCGTTCCGGGACCGCAGGTCATGGAAAAGCAGCCTGCACTGGTCTGGGGTCTGATCGCGTCGATGTGGATCGGTAACCTTATGCTGCTGGTCATCAACCTGCCGCTCGTGGGCATGTGGGTGAAGCTTCTGCGGGTCCCCTACCGGCTGCTCTTCCCGGCGATCATCGTCTTCTGCTCGATCGGGATGTACTCCATCAATAACTCAGCCTTCGACGTTATTCTGGCAGGCGGATTTGGTGTGGTCGGTTACGTGCTGATCAAGCTGGACTTCGAGCCTGCCCCCCTGATCCTGGGCATGGTTCTGGGTATGATGGTCGAGGAGAACTTGCGCCGTGCGCTGATTATCTCTCGCGGTGATACATCTGTCTTTTTCACTTCTACGCTTTCCATCGTCCTGCTGACGATTTCCGCAGCACTTCTGATCCTGTCCGTAATGCCTGCGATCCGCGGCAAGCGTGACGAGGTGTTCGTTGAGGAGGACTGACATGAGCGCTGCTTTGACAATGGAGAAAGGAATCATGATGACATTTAAAAGAATGCTGCAATGCCTCGCTTTCCTCTGCGTTGCCTCAACACCAGCCCTGGCGCAGGACAGTACCACACGGCTCATCGTGGGATACGCGCCGGGCGGCGGAAATGACCTGTCCGCACGGATTATCGCCGAGGCGCTGGGCAAGTCGGCTGGACGCCCGTTCATCGTCGAAAACAAGCCGGGAGCAAGCGGTCAGCTCGCCGCAGAATTCGTCACGCGGGCGAAGCCTGACGGGGGGACATTGCTGGCAACAGGAAACTCGGCCATCTCCATGGCCGCCGCGATCTATCCCAAACTGAACTACGACCCGATCAAGGATCTTGTGCCGGTCGCCATCATCGCGGATTATCCGCAGCTTGTGATGATAGTCGCCGCCGGTCACCCCGCGAGAACCTTCGCCGAGTTCGTGTCCTGGTCCAAAGCCAATCCGGAAAAGTCGAACTACGCTGCGGTTGCCCCGGCCTATACGATCCCGACCGAGCAATTGAAGCTTGTCTCCGGTTTGCAGGCGCAAGCCATCTCCTACAAGAGTTCCTCGGAAGCGCTTGTCGGTGTTCTGAACGGGCAGATAAGCTTCCTCCTGGGGGACCACAACACGACGCTGTCTACGGTCTCAAGCGGCCAGACCCGTGCATTGCTCGTGACCGGTGCGGACCGTATTGCCGCGCTGCCTGAAATCCCGTCTGCCGGTGAGCTTGGCTATTCCGAGGTCAGCAGCAGCCTCTGGACCGGGATATTTGCGCCGAAGGGCACCACCCCTGAGCAGGCACAGGAAATCGCTGGCCTGATCAGCGATGCCCTGAAGGAGCAAAGCGTCCAAGAGAAGCTTCATACGATCGGCGTCAAACCGGGGAAACTCGTTACGGGAGAGTTCGGCGCGCAGATCGTGCGGGAAGTCGCAGGCGTCCGTGCCGTCGTCAAGGCCGCTGGCCTGAAGTTTGAGTAACCGATTCGCATCATCAACAAACTGGGAGATAAAAAATGCTGAATCTGATAAAAAGAATTCGTGCCGTTGCGTTTGGTGCCACCGTTGCTGTGATGGCTGGCGGGTCTATGGCCAGTGCCGTGGATGCCTCAGACTATCCGGAGAAGCTGGTGACCATCTTCGTCGGCTACGGTGCCGGAGGCGCCTCTGACGTCACCGCGCGGCTGCTCGCCAGTCACATGTATAAGGAGAAGGGCGCCAAGGTCATTGTCGAAAACAAGCCCGGCGCGGGCGGACGGCTGGTTGCCCAATACATGACCCGTCAAAAGCCGGACGGCTATTCGCTGATGGTGGGTGGCAACGGCGTCATCTCGATTGCGAAGGCTATATATCCCAACCTCAACTATGATCCCATCGGTGGACTGACGCCGATCTCGATCATTGCCGAATTCCCGAATTTCATACTTGTCGTTCCCAAGGACCATAAGGTCAAAACCTTCGCGGAACTGGTGGAGTGGACAAAGGCCCATCCCGATGCGTCGAACTATCCCACTCCCGGCCCTTCGTACACGATCCCTACGGAGCAGTTGAAAATGACCAGCGGCCTTTCCGGTGTGGCTGTCTCTTATCGTTCTGGCAATGAAGCGCTGATGAGCGTGGTAACCGGCGAAAGCCTCTTCATGCTCGCAGACCCGGCATCGGCGATGCCGCTTCTCGAAGGCGGCAAGATTCGTGCTCTTGCTGTGACCGGAAAAGAGCGCCTGACATCAATGGCGGATGTGCCGACACTCAAGGAACTGGGCTTCGAAGTGAACATGAACCTCTGGACGGGCCTGTTCGCTCCGGCAGGCGTTCCGGCGGATATACTTGCAAGCCTTGAAGCCGAGGTGAACCGCGTGGCGAAGCTGCCGGAAGTCGCCGAAAAGCTCCGCGGAATGGCACTCGTGCCCGGCAATATCAGCTCTGCCGGCTATGCAGCGCTCATTGCAAAGGAAGTGCAAGACTACACTGCCACCGTCAAGGCGGCCGGTTTGAATTTTGCCGAGTGAAATGCGCAGGCGTTGCCTTGTGCAACGCCTCACCACCATGTGAAAGCACCATGACCAAAAGTACTCTCAAGGCCCTTATCGTGACACCGGAAAACAGCACGATGCTGGAGCCGGAAGTTCGAGCGCTTTGCCCCGAATTCAGCGAAATCCGGGTGGGCCGCGTCCCGCGTAGCCCGGGCATGCTGACCCTCGATACGCTTCCGATACTGGAAGAACGCAGCTTGCGGATTCTCGAGGAGAACCTGAGCTTCGAGCCGGACATCGTGCTCTTCGGTTGCACCGTTGCCGGGTTCCTGTCCGGGCCAGAGCGGCACAAGGCCTATATCGAGCGTCTTCGCAAGGTGGCAGGCGTGGATGTGATCGCGGTCGCCGCGGCAATGGAGCAGGCGCTGCGTGCATCCGGGGTGAACAGTACCACGGTCGTCACGCCCTATATGGATGCCGCAAACAACAGCTTGCGGCGCTATCTTGATGCGGCTGGCATCGAGGTGGAGGTGCTGGACAGCTTCTATCCCGGCAGCATCGAAAATCTGATGAAGATCACCGAGGCTGACATTCTTCGCAAAGTGAACGAAACGGTTCTCCCGCATTCGAAGTCCGTCTTCATTGCCTGTGCGCAAATGCCAGCCATGAATATCTTGCCGGGCATTCGCAAGGAACTTGGAATTCCGGTCTGGTCATCGATCATTGCAACCGCCTGGGCCGCTGCGTACAGCCTGGATGCGCAGGGACACCGCCTGAGAATACTGGATGATGCAGGCTACGCGCCGGCGAAATAATCAGAGAATTTTTACACATCTTTCCTGGGCCTGACCCGGGGTAGAGCGTTCCATCCGGAGAGCGAAGGGAAGAGCTATGTCTCAAGGTATCATAATTGCGGGTGGCGGAATAGGTGGCCTGACCGCAGCACTGGCGTTGCTGAGAAAAGGCTTCGACGTCACTGTCGTCGAGCAGGCCGCAGAACTGAAGGAGATCGGTGCCGGGTTGCATATGGGTCCCAACGGCGCATCAGCTCTCTTCGGGCTGGGACTGAAAGATGCGCTGATGGAGAAAGGCGTTCTTTCGGCGAAACGCGAAATGCGCCTGTGGAATACGGGAGAAGCGTGGAGCCTCGTGGCACACGGCGCCGGTTCAGAAGAGCGGTATGGTGCGCCATACATGCTGCTCCATCGGGCGGATCTGCACGGAATGCTGCGCGATGCGGTACTTGCGATGAAGCCGGATGCGGTTCTCCTGAAATCGAAGGTCGCCGGACTGGAGCAGGATGAGCGTGGCGCAGAAGTATTGCTTGCGGATGGGCGTGTCGTGCGCGGCGCTGCTGTCATCGGAGCTGATGGCGTCCACTCCGTCGTACGTGACAGGCTTGGCAAAAGTGTCACGCCGCAGTTCACCGGTAACATGTTCTGGCGCGGTATGATCCCGATCGATCTGGTGCCGGAGCGCGAGAGGGATGTGGCGGGCGGCTGGTTTTCTCACGATGCGACCGTGACCTGTTATCCCGTGCGCGGCGGCGAACTACTGAATTTCGTCGGCACCGTCAAGTGCGATGGCTGGTCCACCCTGTCCTGGACAGAACAGGGCACGACTGAAGAATGCCTGGCCGATTTCGAGGGATGGCACCCGCATATCCTCCAGATGATCGAAAACATGGGCACCCCTTACAAGTGGGGCCAGTTCCAGTTCGAGAGCGTTCAAGAGTGGACGGACCGCCGCGTGGCACTGCTCGGCGATGCCTGTCACGCCATGCCGCCGTCGCTGGGGCAAGGGGCTATCATGGCTATCGAGGACGGCGTCGTTCTGGCGCGGGCGCTGGAAGCAAGCAAGGGCGATGTCTTGGAAGGGCTTCAGCGCTATCAGGCGGCCCGCATAGAGCGCGCCACTGAAGTCGTGAACTGCTCCTGGAAGGAATCGCGTGGCCGCAACAGCGCAGATCTCGCCGATCCTGCCAGAGCTCAGGCCTATATGGCGAGCCGGTTCACAAGCAGTTCCGTCAACACCTTCTATGACTGGATCTTCGGATACAAGGCGCATGAGGTGACCGTCTGATGTTCAGGGATACCGAAGACCAGGTCGCCATAAGGAACACGGTCCGCATGCTTATGAAGCAGTTCCCGGACGAGTACTGGATGGAAAAGGACAGCAAGGAAGAGTTTCCCGAAGAATTCTATAGCGCTTTCGCAGAAGCGGGATTTCTGGGTGCCTCCGTTCCGGAGGAGTTCGACGGCAGCGGATTGCCGCTTGCCGATGTTGCCGCGATCCTGCAGGAAATCTCGGAAAGCGGTGCCGGTATGGCGGGCGCAAGCGCCGTCCATATGAGCATGTTCGGCATTCAGGCGATCATCAAACACGCTGACAGCAGGCTTCGCGGTGAGATCCTGCCGCGCATCCTGAACGGGTCGCTGCAAATCTGCTTCGGCGTCACCGAGCCGGATGCGGGCACGGACACGACGCGCATCACGACCTTCGCGCGTCGTGATGGCGAGGACTACATCATTCGCGGCAACAAGGTCTGGATATCGAAAGCGCTGGACGCCGATGAATGCCTTCTGCTCGTCCGGACGGCGAAAATCGAGGATTGTGCCCGACCAACCGACGGCATGAGCCTCATTCTTGTGCCGATGAAGTCCGCCGGAATTGCGGTCAGCCCGATTCCGATGCTGGGACGCCGCTCGATTGCTGCATGCGAAGTGGTATTCGAAGACGTGCGGGTTCCCGCAAACCGTATCGTAGGGGAAGAAGGCAAGGGCTTCCGCTACCTTCTCGAAAGCCTGAATGCCGAGCGCATTCTGGTTGCAGCCGAAGCGGTCGGGCTTGGGCGAGCGGCTTTGGCGAAGGCAGTTCGATACGCCAACGAACGCCAGGTCTTCGGGCGTATCATCGGGCAGAACCAGGGCGTCCAGTTCCCGCTCGCCGACAGCTATGCCCGGCTGGAGGCTGCCGACCTCGCCGCGCGCAAGGCGGCCTGGCTTTACGATGCCGGGGAATCTTGCGGAGCAGAGGCCAATACGGCCAAGTATCTGGCATCGGAGGCAGCCTTTGAGGCCGCCGATCGCGCCATGCAGACCCTTGGCGGCTTTGGTTACGCCAATGAGTACCATGTTGAACGCTACTTCCGGGAGGCCCGGCTCTGGCGCGTGGCACCGGTCGCGCAGAATCTCATCCTCAGTTTCATAGCAGAACGTGTCCTCGGCCTGCCCCGATCGTTCTGACCGCAATCTTCTCTTCTGGAGCAAAAACATGACCGAATATGATTGGGCCAGCCTCGATGCCCTGATGCAACCACGGGGGATCGCAGTTATCGGAGCCTCGCCCGATGCCGGAAAGTATCCTGGCAAGGTGATCATGAATCTTGGCAAGTCCGGTTTCCCCGGCGCGGTTTATCCTATCAATCCTAAATATGAAGAGATTTTCGGATACCGCACATACAAGTCCGTGCGCGATCTGCCGGGGCCGGCCGATGTGGCCTTGCTGCTCGTCGGTGCGAAGAACATTACGGGTATTCTGGATGATCTGATTGCAATCGGGACGCGCACGGCGATCATCTACGCTTCCGGCATGGCCGAGGCCGGCGAAGCGGGTGCGGAACTTCAGGAGCAGATCGCTGCCAAGGCGCGTGCTGGCGGCATTCGCCTGCTCGGGCCCAATACGCTCGGTGCGATCAACCGTGACAATGGCACCTGGCTTTCAGGTGCCGCCGTTCTCGGGCGAGAGACGCTCATCGAAGGGCCTCTGTCGATGGTGACACAAAGCGGCGGTATCATGGGCTCGTTCCTCGACAGGGCCATGGCACACGGCATCGGCTTCTCCAAGGCCATCGCGACCGGCAACGAGGCGGGCATCAACGTTGCCGATTGCGTGGGCTATTTCGCGCAGGACGAGGCGACGAAAGCGATCGCCGTCTTCGCAGAATCGATCCGCGATATCCCCAAATTCACCGCTGCCTGCCAACTGGCTGCCGACAACGGCAAGCCTATCGTATTGATGAAGACCGGCCGTTCGGAGCGTGGCAAGCGCGTCACGCAGGGGCATACGGCGGCGCTGATCGGAAACGATGAGGCCTATGAAGCGCTGTTCGCCGAACTCGGCGCGATCCGTGTCGAGAGCCTGGATGACCTGTTTCTGATCCCCAATGCGATCATCAACCTGCCACGGCCCAAGGGAAAGCGCGTCGGGGTTATTTCGGCCTCCGGTGGTCTTGCCGGACTCTCCGCCGATATTTGCGACCGTGTCGGCATCACCATGGCTACGTTCAGCGACGCCACGGATACCGAGGTGAAAGAGTTACAGGCAGGCTATGGCAGTTGCTTCAACCCGCTCGACATCACCGGCCAGGTGGTAACCTCGGAAACGTGGTGGCAGGTCCGCCATATGCATGAATTGCTGTTGAAGGATCCCGAAGTCGATATCGTTGTGTCGGGTCAGGCGGCCGGGCAATATGCCGAACAGACCGGGGTCGATCTGGTTGAAATGGCCCAGCGCGCCGACAAGCCGCTGATCCCGTTCTGGACCGGGCGTGAGGTCAATGCAAGCGGCCTTCGTCGCCTCCGTGAGGCCAGCCTGCCGGTGTTCGAACAGGCCGATGCCGCATTCCGGGCCGTCAAGGCCTCCGCCGATTATGCAGCCTTCCTTCGCGAACGGGCAACGGCACAGAGCGGCAAGCCCATTGACGCATCCTCATCGAAAGGCGCCGATCCTGCCGGGGCCCTTGTTCTTCCGAAGGCCGACGCCATCGTCTCGCTGGCAGAGATCGAGATCGTGACGCTGGACTTGACGCCGGATGATCAGGTCGGGCCATTCCTGACCTTTACGGATGTCGATGGCAGCCGTCGGCACGGGCTGGCTCCCCGGAATTCGGGGCAGGCGGATATGCTCGCTGATCGCTTCGTCGGAGAAAACGACGTGCGGCGCGCCGTCATCCTTGAACTCATCGGCAAGTTTGCGCAGATCGCGCTTTCTGCAGATCCGCGCGTGAAGGCCGTGCTTGCCTTCGGCCGGGATGGTGAGCTTATGAAAGCGGACTATGCACAGGGCAGTACGACCGGCAATGATGGCTGAGCGCACCGATGGGAACCGAATTTCTTAAGGAGTCCGGGATCTCCCGGATGACGATAGATAACGTTCTCACCAGGGCGGCCGCCCGGTGGGGCGACAAGACCTATCTGCACGATCTCGAGTCCGGCCGCTGTTACAGCTTTCGTGAGGTCGATGATATCTCGGGGCTGATGGCGCGCAATCTGCGCGCCAAAGGCATCGGGCCGGGGACCCATGTTGCGATCCTCATGGAGAATTCCGCAGACCTTCTGCTTCTCTATCTCGCTCTGGCTCGTGCAGGGGCCGTTGCAGCCCCTGTCAACCCCGATGCGCCGGCACGTCTTCTGTCCTACTATCTGACGCTTTGTGATGCGACGGTCGTGATCGCCGATGAGGCGTGCCAGGGCACGCTGTCGACTGTTCTCTCCGATTTGCCCCTTGTGAAGACCGTCATCCTTCGCAACGAGGCATGCCTGCCGGGATCGATATCGTTTTCGGCCCTTTTTGCCGAGATCGATGATGATGGCGCGCCGTTCGCGGTGCGCTTTACAGATGTCGCCTGCCTCGCCCTGACATCGGGCACGACCGGCCCTTCCAAGGCAGTTGTCTTTAATCAGGCAACGATGCTGCTGATCGCGCATAGCTACGCCTTGGCCTACGATTATCGTCCGGACGACGTTTATTACATCTGTCTGCCGCTCTTTCACACCAGCGGGTTGCGTGGCGCCGCCTGGGTTGCCCTGTTGCAGGGTGCAAGCGTCGCGCTGGCGCGCAAGTTTTCGGTCTCGCGCTTCTGGAGCGATATCCGGAAATCAGGCGCCACGACATTTGATCTGCTGGGGGCGATGGCATCCTTCCTGTGGCAGGCACCCTCTCATCCGCTCGAACGGCAACATCGTGTCAGGATGGTAAGGGTTGCGCCCGTTCCGCCCTTCGGCAGACAGTTTGAGGCGCGTTTCGGTGTCAGACTCGTATCGACTTACGGGCTGACCGACGCCGCCGCACCGGTGGCGCGCACCCTTGAAGATCCTGCCGACAAGTTCTTTTCCTGCGGGCGTCCCCGCCCCGGATTCGAAGTGCGGATTGTCGACAGCGACGACGTGCAGACAGAGCCCGGTGTAACGGGGGAGATCGTCATTCGCGCCGATGTGCCATGGCTGATGCCGACGGGATACTACAACAATGTCGATGCCAACGCATCGCAATGGCGCAACGGGTGGTTCCATACCGGCGATCTGGGCTGGCTGGATGGCGATGGATATCTCTATTTCGCCGGCAGGGCCAAGGATGTCATTCGCCGGCGGGGCGAGAACATTTCGGCATGGGAAGTGGAGCAGTTTCTTCGTGGCCTTCCCGGCGTAAAGGACGCGGCGGTCTATCCGGTCGCTTCCATTCATGGCGAGGATGAAATCGCAGCCACGATTGTTCCTGCAAACCCTGACGCTCTGCGTGAACAAGACATACGCGAGCGCTGCCGGGAAGGCCTGCTTGCCTATATGGTGCCGGAACATATCGAGCTGCGCCCGTTTCTTCCCCTGACGCCAAGCCAGAAAATCGACAAGGTGGCATTGCGTCGCGAGGCGGAGGCACGCGTACCTGTCTTTCGCACCGGCGACTGAACGGTGCCGAAAGGCACTTATATTTTGCGGCCTGCCGCCTATACTCACTCTTTCGTCACCATCCGGTCTGCGTATGATGCCGGACACGTACCCCTGAATGTGTGAGAGGCGGGAATGGACGAGCAAAAATCACTGCATGATCTTCTAAGTCTCCGGGAACTGGAGGTCTTCGTCGCGTTCGGGGAAACGGGAAGCATCTCGGCAGCCAGCCGCAGGAGCGGAATTTCGCAATCCGCCGCCTCCCAGTTGATCCAGCGGCTGGAGCAGAGGATGGGCCTCGCGTTGCTGGACCGGTCGGCGCGCCCGTTGAGACTCACGCTGGATGGCCACGACGTCATGTGTCGCGCGGAAAATCTTCTCACGGAGGCAAAGCAGTTCGTCAACAGTTTCGACGAAGTGGGACCGCCGCGTTCGGTCTTCTTGCGGATAGGTGTGGTCGAAACCTTGTGTCTGCCGTTCATCCCGAAGCTCGTCGAGGCGCTCGGGAATCGTCTGGATCGGCTTTCGGTAATGGTGGCTAGTTCCAACAAGCAGCGTGAGGCCTTTCTGGAAAGGCGTATCGATGTGATGATCATGAGTGACGCCATGGACGATCTGGCTGAACTCAAAAGCCATGTCGTCGCCGAAGAGCCGTTCATCCTCATCGTGCCGCGCGGGCGGGTCGTCAAGGATATCGCCGATCTGCGCAGCCTTGCGGCAGAGTTGCCCATGGTCCGGTTCGGGCACCAGTCGGCCGCGCGCGTGAATATCGATGCCCAGCTCAAACGTACAAGGGTGCCAATCATACGCGACATCGAAATCGATACACCGCATGTCGTTATCGGTATGGTTGCCGCCGGGTTGGGCTGGACGATCACAACCCCGTTGAGCGCGCGGTCTGCCTGGCAAGATCCGGAAGATGTCGAGCTTCTGCCTTTTCCCGGCGCGCAGTTCCGGCGCAAGCTCTATCTGGCAACGCGCCGGAACGAGCTTGGCAAGCTTCCGGAAGAACTCGCAAGGCATACAAAGAATATATTGCGAGAACACTATCTATCCGGAATCACCGAAAAACAACAATGGCTTGCTTCCGAGATAAAAATACCGGATTGACCTGCTGGCCAGCAGGTCAATCTGCAAACTTTTCATGAGCAGCTGCTCCGGGAATGCTGAAGGTCTGCTGGAAGTAACTTCTGAACGCCTGCATGGCAGGCGTAAGCGTTGAACCGGCGCGCCACGCAAGACCGATATCCATAGCCGGGATTTGTTCCTGCACGTTGATCGTCTCGATTCGCCGCCCTTCCAGTGACCAGGGCCGATGGACCATATCAGACAGAATAGCGACCCCCTGGTTGTTCGCAACCATTGATCGCACTGCTTCAACTGACGACGTTCGCAAGATCACGTTGGGCTGAAACGGGGTGCGGCTCCAGTATTTCATGGAGGATTGTGCGGCCTCATCAACCGTCAACATTATGTATGGCTCCTGGGCGATCTCCCGTAGTCCCACGCCATCAAACCTTAGCAGCGGGTGCTGTGCAGGAACCCAAAGACGACGCACTGAACTCAGGAGCGTTTCTGTCGTCAGCATGGGGTTAACGATGTTCGACGTGATAAGCACCGACATGTCATACCGCTTGGTCAGAAGCCCTTCTTCAATCGCGTCACGGTTCATTTCGAACAACTGCACCTGGATTTTCGGGAAAAGCCGTCGCATTCTTTCAATATGCATCGGCAGAAAATATCCGATGACGGTATATGTCGCTGCAACAACCAGTTCGCCTTCCACGTCGCTGTCTATGAAGTTGAGGTGCACTGCTTCATCGATCTTGGCGAGGATTTCATAAGCATGAGACAGGAACTGACGTCCCGGAGCCGTAAGCTCCATTCCTTGCGTTGTTCTGTTGAACAGAGGAACCCCGACCGTAATTTCTAGATCCTTGATCGCGGCGGTGATCGCTGACTGGGAAATATTCTGGTTGATCGCAGCCTGTGATACCTGCCCGTATTCTGCTGTTGCCACGAAATATTTCAACTGCCTGATGCTAAGCGCCATCTCCTGCCTCCTGATTTCTGATTTCTGATTTCTGATTTCTGATTTCTGATTTTTCCTGATCATACGCTGGAGAAATCAGATATTGCTGAGCAATAAATCATCTTATTTGCGAACTAAAACTAGGCATATCCCTCAATATATTGATAAATAATTGAATATTTCAGAAGTGCAGCAGAACCTCTTATCTGATTTTCAGAACATATCGTTCAAAAGAATCTATTTTTCAATCCTGCTGGTTGGCTCTAACGTTTGTGCCATCAAGCCAGTCGAAACGCCCGGGGGAGACAGCGGCGCGGCACTGAAGAGGAAATTACATTGAAAAAGTCAGTCGATATAAACTGCGATATGGGTGAAGCATTCGGGCGCTGGAAAATCGGCGACACCACCGACACCATGCTGATTTCCCACATAAGCTCGGCCAACATTGCTGCCGGTTTCCACGCAGGCGATCCCAATCTCATCGACGATACGGTGAAGCTCGCCATGCAGCATGGTGTCGCGGTTGGAGCGCATCCGGGCTATAACGATCTCCAGGGGTTCGGTCGCCGCAAGATCGCCGCCAACAACAAAGAACTGATCAACGATATTATCTATCAGGTCGGCGCGCTCAGGGAATTTTGCAGGAGCAATGGCACGACCATAAGGCATGTAAAGCCGCATGGCGCCCTCTACATGGAACTCGCAGCAAACGCGGAACTTTCCGATGCCTTCATTCAATATATGCGTGTCGCGGCACCTGACGTCCCCGTCTTCTGCATGGGCATTTCGGCCACTTACAAAGCTGCGAAGCTGCTCGGACATCCTGTCGTCAGGGAGTTCTATGCGGATAGGGATTACGATGATACCGGCTCCATCGTCTTCACCCGCGACGCCGGGCGCCCCGATCCCGTTGCGATCGCTCAAAAGGTTCTTCGCGCTTGTGCCGAAGGCAAGGTACGAACGGTCAAAGGACGCGACATCGACATCGAGTTCGAGTCGATCTGCTTCCATTCCGACACGCTCGGCGCACTGGATATCGTCAAGGAAATGCGTGAGGCTCTGGTCACCGCTGGCATAAGCATCACGCCGTCTACTCACGTCCTCGAATATCAATAAAAAGGGAACACAATGAGCAAGCTTGAGATCAGGTCGCCGCTTCCAGGCACATTCTATCGCGCATCGTCGCCGGATACCCCTCCATTCAAGGCAGGCGGCGCGGATGTTGCGGGAACCGATGTGATCGGCGTCATCGAGGTTATGAAGACCTTCCACGAAATTCAAGCCGGACTTGCTGGCAAAAACATCGTGTTTCTGGCTGAAAACGAAGAGCCGGTCATGGCTGGCCAGGTGATCGCGGAGGTCGAGGAATGACCATCAGGTCGGTTCTTATCGCAAACCGCGGGGAGATTGCTGTCCGCGTCATCAAGGCTGCGCAAGGTCTCGGCCTCCGCACAATTCAGGTCCATAGTGCTGCCGATGCCGACATGCTTGCTGTAAAGCTTGCCGACGAGGCTATCGATATCGGCCCTCCGGCACCTAAAAAATCCTACCTCAACATCGAGGCGGTTATCGCTGCAGCAAAGAAAGCTAGGGCCGATGCAGTGCATCCCGGCTACGGATTTCTGTCGGAAAACGGCGATTTTGCCGATGCGGTCGAAGCGGCTGGCATGATCTTCATCGGTCCTGGCGGCGATGCAATTCGCCTGCTGGGCGACAAGGTTGCCGCCCGTGAAGTCGCAGAGCGGGCCGGTGTTCCCACGGCCCCCGGCAGCCGCGGCCGTATTTCAGACCTGGCCGAGGCGCACAAGATCGCCGGGCGCACCGGATTTCCGTTGATGATCAAGGCAGCCGCAGGCGGCGGCGGTCGCGGCATCCGCATCGTCGATAGCCTGGACGAACTCGACAAGCAGTTCCCGCTTGCATCGGCGGAGGCTGCGGCCGCATTCGGCGATGGCGGTCTCTATATCGAGAAGGTCATTACCAAGGCCCGGCATGTCGAAGTGCAGATATTCGGCGATGGCGAGAACTTCGTCCACTTTCACGAGCGGGAATGCTCCCTCCAGCGCCGTCGCCAGAAAGTCTGGGAAGAGGCGCCTGCCTTCCGCTTGCCGCCTGCCGTAAGGCAGAAACTCTGCGAAAGCGCTGTCTCGCTGGCTCGTGAGGTCCGTTACAAGGGTGCTGGCACTGTCGAATATCTTTACGAGGAAGAGACCGGCGACTTCTATTTCATCGAGGTCAATACACGCATCCAGGTCGAGCATCCCGTTACGGAAATGATCACCGGCTTCGATCTCGTGCAGGAAATGCTCAAGGTGGCAGGCGGCGAAAAGTTGTCGGTCACGCAAGATGATATCAGGCCACGAGGCCACGCTATCGAATGCCGGATCAACGCGGAAGACCCGTTCAGGGGCTTCGCACCATCTCCCGGTACGATCAGACGGCTTTCGGTTCCGGGCGGCGAGGGCGTACGTTTCGATACCATGCTCTACGAAGGTTACACGATCCCGCCATTCTACGATTCTCTGCTCGGAAAGCTGATCGTCCGTGGCGATACGCGTGAGGAATGCATTGAACTGCTGCGCAAGACGCTTGACGGACTGGTAATAGACGGCGTGCCGACGACCATCCCGCTGCATCAGGCGCTGGCGGCATCTGATGCGGTTCGCAGTGGCGCTTTTCATACCCGCTTTCTGGAGGATTGGCTCGAAACGGAATTCGCATCCCATAATCAGCCCAGGCCGGAGGTTGCATAATGTCTTCTGCACGATACACATTCGGAGGCGATGAACACCTGTTCGTCGAATGTAGCGACGAGATGTCGCTCGAAGCTTTCTTCAAAAGCCTGTCCATGGCGACAGGCGTGCGGGAAAGCCGGATCAGGGGCGTTACGGAAATCTGCCCGGCCAATGCCTCTTTCCAGGTCAGGTTCAATCCGGACATCATCAAGCCGGACGACATTCTGAAAGAAGTCCGGCAGATCGAGGGTGCAGCCGGGAAGTCCGAGCCGGTCATCAGGACGCGGATTGTCGAAATTCCGGTCTTTTATAACGACCCCTGGACCCACGAGACCCTGATGCGTTTTCGGGAGCGGCACCAGGAACCCGGCGGTACCGATCTCGACTACGCCGCCAGGATCAACAACTTCGAGAATGTCGAGGCGTTCATCGCCGCCCATCACGGTTCGCCTTGGTTCGTCTCGATGGTCGGTTTCGTGGCCGGTCTTCCCTTTATGTACCAGATGGTCGAGCGCCAGCGGCAGATCGAGGTGCCGAAATATCTTCGGCCACGAACCGATACGCCGCAGCTGACGGTGGGGCATGGCGGCTGTTTCGGCGCCATCTATTCGGTGCGCGGTGCTGGCGGCTACCAGATGTTCGGTATCACGCCGATGCCGATCTTCGATGCATCGCAGAAGACCAGTTATTTGCAGGATTTCATGGTCTTCTTCCGTCCGGGCGATATCGTCAAGTTCAAGCCCATTGGCCGGGACGAATACGACCAGGCGGTCGAAGACGTAGACAAAGGGCATTTTACACCGCCAACCCGCGAGGTGAGCTTCGATCTTCGCGAGTTTCAGAAAGATATCGACGGCTATAACCAGACGTTGGAGGGCTTGCTCCATGACCATTAATGTTCTTCATCACGGCGTATCGACAAGCGTCCAGGATCTTGGGCGGCCGGGTTACTTCCACCTTGGAATTCCGATGGGCGGCGCGATGGATCGTTATGCGATGCGTGCGGCAAACTTGCTGGTCGGCAACGACGAGGGCGCCGCCGGTCTGGAGGCGGTCTTCATGGGGCCGAAGCTTGAGTTCACGCAGGATGCGCTCGTCGCCGTCACAGGCGCTGACATTCCGGCAAAAGTCGATGGTGAGCCCGTACCGGGATGGACCGCGTTCAGGGTCAGGGCTGGCCAGGTTCTGTCCTTCGACTTTCTGAAATCAGGAGCGCGTATCTGCATTGCTGTTGCCGGTGGTATCGATGTTCCCGTTGCACTGGGCAGCCGCTCGACTTATCCCATCGGTGCGCTCGGCGGTTACAAGGGCAGGGCGCTTGCCGCTGGCGATGAACTGCCGATCGGTCAGGGCTCGTTCACGACCGAGGGTAAATCGGTCGGGGAAAGCATGCGCCGTATGCCGTCCGCACCCGCAGAATTGCGTGTCTTGCCCGGTCTCTATTGGGACAGGCTAACGGACGCGGCCAAGCAGAACTTCTTTGGCGATACCTGGAAGGTTGCGCCGGAGGCCGACCGGATGGGCTATCGTTTCAAGGGTGGCCGCAAGATTGAATTTATCGAGCGCAAGCAGTCATTTGGTGCCGGTTCCGATCCGTCCAATATCGTGGACAGTTGCTATCCCTACGGTTCGATCCAGATTCCGAGCGGTACGGAGCCGATCATTTTGCACAGGGATGCGGTATCCGGTGGCGGTTATTTCATGGTCGGCACGGTCATTTCCGCCGACATGGACCTGATCGGACAGATGCAGCCGCATACGTCGACGCGTTTCGTTGAGGTTACCATGGAGGGTGCCCTCGCAGCCCGCAGGGACCGGGTGGCGCTTCTGGACAAGCTGCGCGCGCATTTCAATTAGCGCATTTCCAGTAAAGCCGGATCGGCCTTTACGACCGGACAAATCGTAGACTCAATAAGTCAAAGTGTTCATCGGCATTGTTTTCGATGTCGATGGAGCATCATAAAACATGCCCTGAAATCGATCCCAGGAGGGTTCTGTGAACGCCATCACTCTCACCGACCGAAAAAATGCTTCCATCTCACGCGGGGTGGGAATGACCACCCAGATCTATGCCGCGCGTGCCGAGAACGCCGAAATCTGGGATAAGGAGGGCCGTCGTTACATCGATTTCGCAGCCGGAATCGCGGTTCTCAATACCGGCCACCGTCACCCGCGCGTCATCGATGCCGTCAAGCTTCAGCTCGACCGGTTCACCCATACCTGCCATCAGGTCGTGCCTTACGAGAATTACGTTGCATTGGCCGAGCGTCTGAATGCGCTGGTGCCGGGCGACTTTCCCAAAAAGACGATCTTTGTCACGACAGGCGCTGAGGCGGTGGAGAACGCTGTCAAGATTGCCCGCGTTGCCACCGGCCGCTCCGCGATCATCGCTTTCGGCGGCGGCTTCCATGGACGTACCTTCATGGGAATGGCGCTCACCGGAAAGGTGGCCCCTTACAAGATCGGTTTCGGCGCCATGCCGGGCGATGTTTTCCATGTACCTTTCCCTGTCGAATTGCATGGCGGCACGGTTGAGCAGTCGATTGCTGCTCTCAACAAGCTTTTCGCCGCCGATGTAGACCCCGGGCGCGTTGCCGCCATCATACTGGAGCCGATACAGGGCGAAGGCGGTTTCTACCCCGCACCGCCCGCCCTGTTGCGCTCGCTGCGCTCTATCTGCGACCAGCACGGTATTCTCCTGGTCGCCGACGAGGTGCAAACCGGCTTTGCCCGCACCGGCAAGATGTTCGCCATGGATCATCATGACGTTGCGGCGGACCTGATAACAATGGCGAAGAGCCTTGCCGGTGGCTTCCCGCTGGCGGCGGTGACCGGCCGCGCCGATATTATGGATGCGCCGGGACCGGGCGGACTGGGCGGAACATATGGCGGCAGTCCGATCGGTATCGCGGCCGCTCATGCGGTTCTTGACGTCATAGAGGATGAAGGCCTTTGCGATCGCGCCAATCTTCTCGGTGCACGTCTGAAGCAACGACTCGAATCCTTGCGCGACAAGGTACCGGAAATCGTCGATATCCGCGGACCCGGCTTTATGAACGCCGTAGAATTCAACGACAGGACGACCGGGCTTCCAAGCGCAGACATCGCAAACCGCGTACGCTTGTCGGCGCTGGAGCGGGGCCTGATCCTTCTGACATGTGGATTGCATGGTAATGTTATCCGCTTCCTTGCGCCGATCACCATTCAGGATGAGGTCTTCAGCGAAGCGCTCGATATACTTGAGCAATCGATCCTCGATGTCTCCTCCAGTCCTTGAGCATACTTCCCAAAAGCGTTCGGCAGCTTTTGGATTAAAACATGATAAAAAACAGATGTTTAGATCGCGCCGCATACAGTTAAATGCAGAGTGATCCAAGTCCGTCGGGAACCAGAAATGCCATTCACATCCGCCTTCGCGCGACACATCGATCTTGCGTCCCCTCTCCTTGGCGATCAGGGCTATGTCGGGGGACAATGGACCGGCGGCTCTGCCACATCGACATTCGATGTCCTGAACCCCGCGACCGGCGAGGTTATCGCCAGCTTGCCGGACATGGGCCCTTCTGACACCCGCGCTGCAATCGATGCAGCATACGCTGCGCAGCCTGACTGGGCTGCCAGGACGGCCAGGGAACGGGCCGTCATCATGCGCAAATGGTTTGACCTCATCATAGAGAATGCCGATGAGCTTGCTGTCATTCTCACTGCCGAAATGGGCAAGCCGCTGGCTGAGGCACGCGGGGAAATCCTTTACGCCGCCTCTTATATCGAGTGGTTCGCCGAAGAGGCCAGGCGTATATACGGCGAGACGATTCCGGGGCCATCCGATGATCGAAGGCTGATTGTCATTCGCCAGCCGGTTGGCGTTGTCGGCACTATCACACCATGGAATTTCCCGGCTGCAATGATCGCCCGAAAAGTTGCGCCAGCATTGGCGGTGGGCTGTGCCGTGGTTTCTAAACCGGCTGAACAGACGCCGCTTTCGGCGCTGGCACTGGCGCGGCTCGCAGAAAAAGCAGGAGTGCCTGCCGGCATTTTCAATATTGTGATCGGTCTGGACGGTCCGGCGATTGGCAAGGAGCTTTGCGGTAACGACAAGGTTCGCAAAATCAGCTTTACCGGCTCCACCGAAGTCGGCCGTATTCTGATGCGGCAGTGTTCAGGGCAGATCAAGAAGGTTAGTCTGGAACTCGGCGGCAATGCGCCGTTGATCATCTTCGACGATGCCGATATCGACGCGGCCATCGAAGGAGCAATAGCCTCGAAATACCGCAATGCCGGCCAGACCTGCGTATGCGCCAACCGCATCTATGTACAATCCGGTGTCTATGATGCTTTTGCACAAAAGCTGGCTGCCAGGGTGGAAGCGATGACCGTCGGCAACGGCTTCGGGAATGGTATCGTTATCGGACCGCTCATTGACGATCATGCTGTCGCCAAGGTCGAGGAACATATCGCCGATGCCGTCTCCAGGGGCGCTGTTGTGTTGACCGGCGGAACAAGACAGGAAGGCACCGGAACATTCTTCATGCCGACAGTTCTGTCCGGCGTCACACAGGAAATGAAGGTCGCCCGGGAGGAAACGTTTGGCCCTGTCGCACCGCTCTTTCGCTTCGACGGCGTCGAGGATGTCATTCGGCTTGCCAACGACACCGAGTTCGGTCTGGCGGCATATTTCTTCTCGAACGACCATAAGAAGATCTGGCGGGTCGCAGAAGCGCTGGAATATGGGATGGTTGGCGTTAATACGGGGTTGATTTCGACCGAGACCGCACCCTTCGGAGGCGTGAAACAGTCCGGTCTTGGCCGGGAAGGCTCCCGCCACGGCGTCGATGATTATCTGGAACTGAAATATATCTGCATGGGTGGCCTCTAACGGACGCAAAAGCTCGGGCATCATTCCACGGTCTTCGGGCTGTGGAACCTGAATCATTGCATTTCTCTAGACGACTAGAGCACGTCACCTTTTGACGGAAACATACCCCCGCATTTCTGAGATAGTTGGAGCGTTTATCGGTTTGGATGGTTTCGACCAACTCGCCAATGGCCGCCAGGTATGTTCGATGGTCCGTTTCTGTGCGTTGCGCATCCAGTGCTTTATCTTCGAGAAGGCCTGTTCGATCGGATTGAGGTCCGGTGAGTAGGCGGGCAGAGACCAGCGCCGTGCGCCTGCGGCAGTGATCCCCTGACAGATTGCCGCCGATTTGTGGACGTGGCAACCGCGCTCGTTTCACCAGATAGCGCCGATGCCAGCGCCCGCTTCATCGTATGGGAACTTGCGCATGCCGATGACGATGATGGCGATTCTGACCGGCATCAGCCTATCGCTCGCCGGTCTGTTGATGCAGACCATCCTCGACAATCCACTCGCTGAACCTTTTACGCTCGGTGTTTCTTCCGCTGCGGGCTTTGGCGCATCTCTTTCGCTCGGCTTCAGTGTATCGCTCGCCACCCTCATGCCATGGCTGCCAGCGGAGTTGATTACGGCAGTCAACGCCTTTCTCTTCGCACTCTTGGCAGCCCTGCTGGTCCTGGCACTGTCGCGCGGCGGCGCCAGCGTGCAGTCGATCACCCTGCTCGGCATCGCATTACATTTCGTCTTCAGTTCGCTTCTGTCGCTGGTGCAATACACGGCAAGCGTCGATCAGTTGCAAAGTATCATCATCTGGCTGATGGGCTCACTGCAGCGAGCGACGTGGCTCAAGGTTTCGATCACGGCAGCAGGCTGCGTGCTGTTCATTCCGCTCGTCCTCGTCGATGCATGGTCACTGGCAGCGCTTCGAAGTTTCGGCGAGCAGGCGGCCGTCCTCGGCGTTAATGTCCGCCGCCTGCGCATGGCTATGCTGATCATTTCGGCACTGCTGGCGGGTATGGTCTCGGCGGTCGTCGGCATTATCGGGTTCATCCGGCTGGTTGCACCGCATGTCGCGCGCATGCTTGTCGGCGAGGATCATCGTTTCAGCATCGCAGCGACGGCAGCAGTCGGTGCTGTTTTCACGGTTTTTGCCTCCATCGCCACCAAGGTAATCGTTCCCGGCGCCGTTCTGCCGCTCGGCATGGTCACGGCCCTGACTGGCCTGCCGTTCTTCATCATGCTTGTGTAGCACCACACCAAAGGCGAGGGTCTCTGACGCTTTTTTCTCTCTCTGATTATCATGTGAGAATTGATGCCAGCCGCGTCGATCTCTCGCTGGAGGGCCGCAGCATCATGGCGGTGATCGGCCCGAACGGCGCGGGAAAATCCACCTTCATGAAGGGATTATGCGGGCCGAGACCAGCAACCGGCCGAGTTCTGCTGATGATGCCGACATCTGCAGACAGGACCGCATGAACGCTCAGGTCTGGTGGGGTATGTGGCGTACGATACGACGCATCTTTCAGCTCAGTGTGTTTGAGCTTCTGATGCTGGCGCAAAACGGTGGCCGTCAGAGCTGGCGGGCCACACCCGAAAGTGCATGCCGGGCCGAGGAGATCATTTCGGTTCTTGGACTTGAACGTTTCGCCAATACCTCGCCTGCAAACCTGTCGGGTGGAGAAAGGCAAATGATCAGTCTGGCTATCGCGCTCGTTCGTCAGCCAAAACTTCTTTTGCTCGACGAACCGACATCGGCGCTCGATCTCGCCAACCAGCTTCATATACTGGATGTGGTGCAGGACTACACGCGCAAAAACGGCATCGTCACGCTGGCGATCCTGCAAGACCTCAACCTCGCGACGCGGTATGCGGACTCTGTCCTGTTGCTTTCGAAAGGAAGGAAAGCAGCTTGCGGCACGATGAATGAAATTTTGACGGTTGACCGGATAGCAAATCTCTATGGTGTCGAATGCCGAATGCTGAACGTTGATGAAGGCCGTTTTTCGGCGATCTATCCCGTAGCCCTACACACATGAGTGCTGTTTCGATTCTGAAGTTCCCTTCATTCCCCGGACGAATCTGTCATTTATCAAGCGCTAGAGGCAGCGTCCCCAGTTCGACCAACTACAGATAACAAAGCTGCTGAACTGGTTAATATTGAACTGCATGGTCGGTTCAGGCAAGCAACCGTGCAGAGCACTGAAAAACATCGTTATTCTACGCTATCAACCGTCAGAGCCTGATGATCGCCAAGAGCATTGACGAGCGCATCATTCTCGCCAGGGGTTCCAATAGATATACGAAGACGATTGCGCAGCCGGTCTTCATCAAACCATCTGACAAAGATATTCCGGTCCTTGAGATATCTTTGCAGAATTTTGGCTGTGCTTCCATACGAGGTGGGCGGCGTGACAAGCAGGAAGTTTGCTTGTGACCTCTCGACCCCGAAACCCAGTTCTTCAAGTTTTTGGGTTATGCGTTCTCGCTCGACCCTAATATTCCTCCATGTTTCCTGTGCATACAAAGACTCCTTGATCGCGGCATGGCCTAGGTGTTGCGCAATAGCATCGACATTGTACGAATCCTTCGTTTTCTCCAGCATAGGTGCGACTAATTCCTTGTTCGCGAGCCCATAAGCAATTCGAAGACCAGCAAGTGCGTAACCCTTGCTAAGCGTCCGCAGAATAATAACATTGGGATTTCGTGCCACTATGTTTGTGGCGTCGTAGCGAAGATCAGGATCGACAAAATCGACATAGGCTTCGTCAATCAACAATAGACCCTGAAACGCACCTGCAAGTGTTTCGATTGTCTCGGCGTCAAACAACACTCCGGATGGCGCGTGAGGGTTGGTGATCAATGCAAGCTGGGCGCCGTCAGAGTTCCACCGAGCTGCAGTGTCGCATGCAAGCCCCCAGTCAGCCTTCAGCGGAACGCAACTGAGCGAGGCTTGATGAATCGTGGACATGACGGAATAGGCACCATAGCTTGGTGTCACGATGCCAACGGATCGTCCAGGATCAACAAAAGTTGTCAAGGCAAGTCTTAGCAGCTCGTCACCGCCATTGGTGACAATAATCTCGTCGCGACTTAATCCATTCAGATGAGCGGCAGCGTCACGGAACTTATTCGCGAGAGGGTCCGGGTAACGCTGGAGCGTGCGTCCTGTGATCTCCGAAAGAGCGCTGATCACCGCAGGACTAGGAGGGTACGGATTCTCGTTGGTGTTCAACTTAATCGCCCCAGCGCCGGGCTGCTCACCGGGCACGTAGCCCTTCATATCACGCAAATGCGTTCGCAACCAGGTTGATTGTACCCCGTAGGACATCAGGTCTTGCCCCCAGTTTTTGCCCGTCCCGCAAGCAGTCTTTGAAGCAAAGGACCACCAGCCGTGGAGCATGCGACGCCGGGTAGAGTATTGTACCATTCTCGCGCCGGGTGGTCAGGTGGCAGACGAATCGAGGTAATGCCGCAACGTAGAAGAGCAGCGAACTGGTCGGGCAAGATGTGCCCAATTGCGCGGATATCGCCCTTGAAGCCATACTTTTCGCGAAGTGTTCGAGCCAATGTAAATCCTCGGCCGTCACGGAATCTCGGGAACTCCACGGCGATCAGGTCAAGCTGGTCGAAATAGGGAGCAAGCTGATCGGATGTGGTACCCGCGGCCGCGTAAACGCCTAGCGGGCGTGCGCCCGATGAGTCGCTGTCCAACGATGCCAAAGCACCCAGCGGCAGGATACAATATGGTCCTACCGAGACGTTTTTCTCGGCATCCGGATACATCCATTTATCTGGAACGACGTTCGCTTGACTATCGATAAGCACCATAGACGGCCTCCTTGAACGGGGCAGCGCCCAAGCGCCTGTAGGTCTCGATAAAAGGCTCGCTGTCATTGCGCCTGGCTATGTAGGCGTCGACGATTGCTTCTACGGCGTTGGGGACCTCGTCGGCCGAGACGCCCGGACCGATAATGGCACCGATCGATGCCTTTTCATCAGCAGATCCACCAAGGGTGATCTGGTAGACTTCCTCTCCGTTTTTATCGACACCGAGCAGTCCGATATGCCCGACATGGTGATGACCGCAGGCGTTGATGCAGCCGGATATATTCAGATCGAGGGGACCGATCTCTTCCTGCCGCTCCGGTGCAGCGAAGCGCTCGGCGATCTTCTGGGCGATCGGGATCGAACGGGCGGTGGCAAGGCTGCAATAGTCCATGCCAGGGCAGGCAATGATGTCGGTGACGAGACCGACATTGGCCGAGGCGAGCCCTCCGGCGACCAGCAACTGCCACAGGCTATAGAGTTCGTCCTGCCGGACATGGGGCAGGACCGCGTTCTGTTCGTGCGAGATGCGGATTTCGCCGAAGGAAAAGCGATCGGCCGCTTCGGCGATGACGTCCATCTCGTCAGCACTGACGTCGCCCGAAATCCCCCCAACAGGCTTTAAGGACACCACGGCGGAGATATAACCCGGCTGACGATGAGGATGGGTGTTGGTACGCACCCAGGCGCGGAATGCGCGGTCCTGGCTCAGTGCATCGTCGAGTTCGGCGGCGCGCGGACGAAGGGCCAGGAACGGTGGTTCATTGAAGCGCGATGCCACGATGGCGATCAGGTCGTCCTCAAGGAGGTTGTGGTCGGCTGGCATTCCGGCGAATTCCTCCTCGATCATCTCGATGAAGCGTTCGGGCTTCATCTCGCGGATGAGGATTTTTATGCGCGCCTTATAGATGTTGTCGCGGCGGCCGAGCGCATTGTATACGCGCAGGATAGACTCGACATAGCGCAAAAGATCGCGAACCGGCAGCCAGTCGCGGACCTTGGTGCCGACGATCGGCGTGCGGCCGAGCCCACCACCGGCAAAGATCTGGAAGCCCGGCTCGCCCTCAGCATTGCGGCTCGCCAGAATGCCGATGTCGTGGACGCGCACGGCGGCGCGGTCCTGCGGACTGCCGGTGATGGCGATCTTGAACTTGCGTGGCAGGTAGGTGAATTCGGGATGATCGGTCGACCATTGCCGCAGAATCTCGGCATAGAGTCGTGGATCGACCACCTCTTCGGCGGCGGCACCTGCAAAGTGGTCGGTCGTGACGTTGCGCACGCAATTGCCGCTGGTCTGTATGGCATGCAGATCAGCTTCTGCCAGCACGGCAAGAATGTCGGGCGTGTCGGACAGACGGGGCCAGTTGAACTGGATATTCTGGCGGGTGGTAAAATGCCCGTAGCCGCGATCGTAGTAGCGGGCCACATAGGCAAGCTGGCGCATCTGCGAAGCGCTGACCACGCCATAGGGCAATGCGACACGCAACATATAGCCATGAAGCTGAAGGTAAAGACCATTCATCAGGCGGAACGGCTTGAACTCATCCTCATTTAATTCGCCGGAGAGTCGACGATTTACCTGACCGCGAAACTGTTCGGCGCGATCGCGCAGGAACTGCCGGTCGAACTCGTCATAACGGTAGATACCGGCAAAGGGAGATGTAGAGGGGAGCGAGGGTGGTTCCGGTAAAGGCGCAATGGCCCAACGTTGGTCAGAGGGCGTGTCACCAAGGTCGGGACGGACACTGGGGCCTATGCCTCGCAACCGTTCGCGGCGCGCTTGGGGCACTGGGAGATTATTGACGCTGTCGACGGGAATCGCGCGAATGTCAACCGCGACATTCGGATCGCGCTGTTGCAGCCGTTCGATTGCCGTCGGCACGAACTCGTCGTCGAGGATCATAGCATCATCTAGCTGTTCGATCCAAGTCTCTGCGGCTCCGAGCCAGATGACAACGCCGTCGGTCAGGCGATTGGCAGTAATGACACTCTGGGGCATTGGGCTCTCCTCGTTCAGGCTGCGCGGCGAGCGGCGGCCCAGCCGAGATCGCTGCCGACAGCAAGAAGCGCGTCGACGAGCGCCCGCATATGGCCTTCGGTGTGGAAGGGTGTCGGAGTGATCCGCAGCCGCTCCTGCCCGCGCGCAACGGTCGGGTAATTGATCGGCTGGACGTAGATGTCGTATTCGGCGAGCAGTCGCTGGCTGATGCGGCGGCACAGATGCGCGTCACCGACAATCACCGGAAGAATATGGCTCGGCGTGTCGAGGACCGGAAGACCGGCGTCGATCAGCATCGCCTTGAGCCGGGCCGCATTGCCTGCCTGACGTGCCCGATCCTCCGGATGCGCCTTGACATGCTGGATTGCGGCAAGTGCACCGGCGGCAAGATGCGGACAGAGCGAGGTCGTGAAAATGAAACTGTCAGCCATGCTGCGGATAACGTCGATGAGCATGGCCGGGCCACTGACATAGCCACCGATAACGCCGAAAGCTTTAGCAAGTGTGCCCTCGATGATGGTCAGCCGATGCGCGAGACCGTCGCGTTCGGCAATGCCGCCGCCACGCCGACCATACAGCCCCACCGCATGAACCTCGTCGAGATAGGTGATGGCGCCGTGCCTGTCGGCGACGTCGCAGATGGCGGCAATGGGTGCGATGTCGCCATCCATCGAATAGACGCTCTCGAAAGCCACGATTTTCGGACGGTTCGGATCGACGGAGCCCATCAGTTCATTTAGATGGGCGGGATCGTTGTGCCGGAAGATGTGCTTTTCCGCGCCTGAGCGGCGAATGCCTTCGATCATCGAATTGTGGTTTTGGGCATCGGAAAAGATAACGCAGTCGGGCAGGACGCGGCCGAGTGTGCCGAGAGCCGCCAGGTTAGAGATCCAGCCCGACGTGAAGATCAGTGCGGCTTCCTTGCCATGAAGGTCTGCCAGTTCCGTTTCGAGGGCGACATGCTGGCGGTTGGTGCCGGAAATATTGCGCGTACCGCCCGTGCCAGCGCCGGAGAGATTGATCGCCTCATGCATGGCGGCGAGCACATCGGGGTGTTGGCCCATGCCGAGATAGTCGTTGCTGCACCAGACTGTGACCTCTTTGATCTGGCCATCGGGCTTGTGCCAAAGGGCGGTCGGGAATTTGCCCGCGATGCGCTCGAGCTCAGCGAAGGTCCGGTAGCGTCCATCGAGCTTCATCTCGGTGAGCAAGTGTTGGAAATGGGTTGCGTAGTCCATGTCGGTTGCCTTCTCGATGTCGGTTAGGCGGGATAGCCCAGCTCGAGTCATGCATACAATTTACAAGATTTAAGTAAGCCATTATGCCATACAATGCAAGTTATATTTGTTTTATTGTATGCTTTTGTGTCAAGATGTCTTTTCGTGGTCTAAAGCATAAGTGCAGTCTGAAGCCGTTCGGCGTGGTTGAAGGCGAGGCTCGCCCTGAAGAGCAATAGACAGTCAGCTTCGCAAGACCGCGCAGATGATCCACTGGCTGTCGGCGCTGAAATGCACGGTGATGGCAGCTAAACCGACGGTTACGACATTGCTGTTCAACAGCGCCATGGCGCAACCGATGGAAGAGCATCAGTGATGTTTTTTTCAGCTCGGTGTGCTTCGTCCTGTCTGAAGTGGAAATCCGCGTGTTGGAGTGGAAGATCTGCTGCCTAGAGCATTAGAGGGAAAAGCCTTCCAGGAGCTTCCGCAGCAGCATGACACCCTTGGCCGATGTCACCTGTGGCGTTCTTGAGGCCCAGGATGCTGGGGATTGCGGCCAGCCGTAACACCGTGTCATCAGCAAGGTCCATGATCGTGCGACCGAGGACATTTTAGAAGATTACCGGGTATCGGTCACCTCGGCAATCGCCTTGAAATACTCTAAGACGCCACGTTGTGTCGGCTTGTTGTAATAGGGAAGGACCGACAGGACCACGGTGGCACCAGCACCGGCCGCGAATGCCGTCATGTCGATCGCCTCCCTGGTCGCGTTTGCGCCTGTTCCCGCGATGATGGGGATGCGGCCGCCAGCCTGCTCGACGGCGGCAGCGATCAGGTCGCTGTGCTCCGCCATGGAGACGGTTGCGCTTTCGCCGGTCGAGCCCATGACGACGATAGCGCCCGACCCTTGCGCCACATGCCAGTCGATCAGCCTGCGGTAGTTTTGCCAATCGATTGCGCCATCCGCGAGCATCGGGGTGATAAGGGCCGGAATACTGCCGGAGGGGAGGATCTGTGCGGCTTCGGGTATCTGTGTCATGTGTTGGGCTCTAGAGGTTGTGATTTGATCAGGGGCCTGCGGTCGGGTCTTGCCGAAGGACGTGGGCGGGAACTCCGCCTACGGTCATGCCGGGCGCGACAGGTTTCAGCACGACCGAACCTGCGCCGATGCGCGCGTTGGCGCCGATCTCGATATTACCCAGGATGGAAGCCCCCGCGCCAATCAGCACGCCTTGCCTGATCTTCGGGTGCCGCTCTCCGGTCTCCTTGCCTGTGCCGCCAAGGGTGATGTTCTGAAGAATCGAGACATTACCCTCGATCACACTGGTCTCGCCGATGACAATCCCGGTGGCGTGATCAAAAAAGATGCCGATGCCGAGCTGAGCGGCCGGATGGATGTCGACCTGCAGCACGCGAGATGCGCAGCCCTGCAAATGAAGGGCGAATTCCGCCCGGCCCCTTCCATAGTGTATGGGCAAAGCGGTGAACCTGAAGGGCGAGGAAGCCCTTGGAATGGAGCAGAACATGCAAGGCTTTGGCGGTGGCCGGATCACGCTCCAACACCGCAACCATATCAAATCCCGCGCCGGCAAGGATGGTTGAATCCTCGTCGAGCAGTGTTTTCAACGCTGTCCGCAGTTCATTCGAAGGCAGCGGTGGCGACAGCAAGTTGGCAATACGGCGAATGATCCCTTCCGGCAGGTCGCGGCGCTCGGTGACGTATCGGCGATCACCGAGGCGACAAACTGATCCTGTGCGGAGGCTTGTTTTGTCTCATACAGGATGCGTGACCAGATCGCGCGGTCCGTAAATACATTCTTGATCGGGTCGTGGGCGTTCACGGCGCCCCCTCCGAAACGACTGCCTCGTCCAAGGATTGGGCGGCCCGCCATGCGCTGACAAAGGCTACGGCGCTGGCCTTGATATCATCGAGCGAGAGGCCTGGCCGATAGAGATTGCCACCGATGCCGAAGCCGCTCGCGCCAGCTTTTATCCAGTCCGGCATCGCCTCAGCCTTGATGCCGCCTGTTGGCAGGAGCGGGATCCGAGGCGCGAAGACAGCACGCCAAGCCTTTAGGATGGCGGGAGAGATGGCTTCGGCTGGAAAAATCTTCAGCCCGTCGGCACCAGCCTCGAGCGCTGCGAAAGCCTCCGTCGGGGTCACGACACCCGGGAAACAGGCCATATCTTGAGTATTGGCGGCGCGCACGACCGAAAGATCGGCATGCGGCATGACAATAAGCCGCCCTCCGACATCACGAACACGCGTGACGTCGACCGGTGTCATGACTGTTCCGGCGCCGATCAGCGCCTCACCGCCAAAACGGTTGGCGATACGCTCGATGCTGTTGAAAGGATCGGGCGAATTGAGTGGCACCTCGATAAACCGGAACCCGGCATCAACGAGGATCTCGGTGACATCTTCAACTTCCTGGGGCGTGATCCAGCGCAAGACAGCGACCAGCGGGCAATCACGGAGAGCAGCCTCGAGGGCAGCCTTCGATGTGTTAACGGTTTCTGGGATGGCGGACATTGTATGGCTCCTTTTAATCAGGCCGATCCTAGCTGCTATGATCCTGCTAGAATCCACTTGTTTTCTGCGTGATCGGGCACTGACGATCGCTATCTGATGGCTAGCGGCGACTTTCTTGAGTTTGTTCGAATTCATGCATTGTATGGCAATGATCCATACATATCTTGAATTAATGTCCTTGTCTATATCCAAGCCCCACGCTGCTCCATATTGCACAGCGGATCTCTTGCTGATTCAGGCTGGCGCTCTTCGGTCTGCCGGCTCGATTTTTTTATCGGCGGCTTCTCCAAACCGGGCCCTTGAGCCTCCGCGGAGGCATTTCTTCCGCGTTGTCCTGGTCTCTGCTCAAGATAACTTGTTGGCCAGCACTTTTTATCTTCTCAGCCAACCTTGTATATGAGTGTGAGGCACACCTCAGCTTCGTCGGAGTCTTCTTTGGCTGCCAGCTCTCCCTCGGATTGCGCATGACTGGCTATACGACACTGTCGACCTAGTATTTCATTGGGACACAATGCTTCGGGAGATGGCAGATTTTGCGCCGCTACGGACTGATCAACGACAATCCAGACTGTAAGTTCATGGCTCTCATCGACCAATTTCAGTGGCATTGATCGCGTCAATAAGTAGCACCTGCGACAGGTTCTTGAGCGCTTCGGCCTGCGAACCTCATGTGACATATCTATGGAACAGACGTGCCGACAGCTACCTAGCAGCCAACATTTTTCCAACGAGTGCATAGAGCGTGTCAGTTGATCAGGCCGTCGCTGGTTAGAGCGTCGCAAAAAATCAAACGCATCGCCCCTCGACGACCTTTGTCATACTGAAGATAAACGTCTCAAAACTAGGCGGGCAACACTATCGAGAGCAAAGCCGATAATGCCGATAACGAGCACGGTCGCCATCAATTCGTTATAGGCGAGCCTGTCTCGCGTATCGAGAATGAAATATCCCAGTCCGGCCTGAACGCCGAGCATTTCGCAAGGCACCAGCACGATCCATGTGATCCCGATCGCCAGACGCAGACCGGTCAATACATGGGAAAGGACACCCGGAAGTATCACGCGCGCCAGCGTCTCCCAACGGGTTGCCGCCAGACTTTTCGACAAAAGCAGCCAATGGGGATTGAGTTGACGAACGCCAGCGGCGGTATTGAGCAGGATTGGCCACACGGCGGCAAAAGCAAGCAGGAAATAGATCGGGGCATTGCCAACCCCGAATGCCATGACGGCAATCGGCATCCACGAAAGTGGCGAGATCATCCGCAGGAACTGGAAGGCCGGTGTTGTGGCCGCCTCTGCCATTGGTGATGCGCCGACAAACAATCCCACCGGGACGCCTATCAAAAGGGCAAAGCCCAGCCCGATCAACACACGTTGAAGGCTGAGCAGGATATGGTGCCACAGATCGGCCCCTGTTATCAGATCGGCAAAAGCCGGTACTGCCAGCGAGGGCGAGAAGCGGTGCGCAAAGCTGTGCTGCGGAACAAGCACATCGGTCAGCAGCCACCAGAGCAAAGCCAGTGCAACGAGCCCGCCAATGCCGGATGCCAAACGAATGAAACCGTTTGTATTCCACCAGATCCACGCAGTTCGCTCACTGGACGGTATTTCTCCAATCTGTCGGTCTGTCATGCTCAAGCTTGAACAACCTCCTCGCGGGTCCAAGCGTCGGGAAGACCGAAAGCTGGCAGGCCGCCAATATCTGCAAGCGCTTTTTTGACGAAGCGGTCATCAACCAGATCGCCCGCGACAAAAGCCGGATCAAGAGCGTCAAGGAATCCGCGTTCGCCCGCAACATGGGTGTCCTTCAGCATACGCACCAGTTCTTCCGTGTAGCTTGGGAAGGGATAAGGCTGGAAGTTAATGCGGTGCTCACGCCATTCCGAATGCCGTATCGCGCCGGAAGCAACATATCCGGCAAGATCGTCTTCAGCGGGGGTCAGGACTTTGGATAGAATTTCAGGGCTGTGCGGGGTATATTTCTGGGCATTGGCGGACGAGAGAAGCTGCGCTGTTTCAGCACGGTTGTCGCGCGTCCAGAGCTGCGCCTTGACCATGGCGTTAACGACCTTTTGCGACCATTCCGGGCGCCCGTTCAAATCCTGCTCATGCATGAAGACGAGGCAGCAGGCATGATCTTTCCATACGTCACCGGTAAAGCGTAGCACCTTGCCGACGCCGTTGATTTCGGCGGCAGCATTGAACGGCTCGGCCACAATATAGCCAGCGATCTGTCCTGACGCGAGTGCTGGCACCATATCGGACGGCGCCATCAGGACGAGGTTGACTTCATTTGCCGAGGGTTTTCCGGTTGTGACGACCTTTAGGCCGTTCTCACGCAGAAGCTTCTGGAGAACGACATTGTGGATTGAGTACCAATAGGGAATGGCTACCGTCTTGCCTCCGAGTTCTGGTACTGAATTGATGTTGTTCGCGGCTGTCAATCCAGAACCGCTCGTGTGGTTCCAGGCAACGACCTTGGCGGGTGTCTTGCTGCCATAACGCGCCCATACGGTGATCGGCGAAAGAAGGTGGACGACGTTGACCTGACCGGCAAGAAAAGCCTCGACGATCTGCGACCAGCCGCGAAAGAGGACAGGCTTTTCGACACGTAATCCCTCGGCTTCGAAGAAGCCCTTACCATGGGCGACAAGAAGCGGCGTCGCGTCCGTGATTGGCAGATAGCCGATCCTGACTGGCTCATCAGGATCCTGCGCACGGGCAGCGCGTGAGCTGAGGAGAGGCAGGGCTCCTGAAGCTGTGAGCAGGGCCGAAAGCCGGATGATATCGCGGCGGGAAAAAAGGGAATCTTCGGTTGGCATGAAAAACTCCTTTATGTATTTCGGATCGCTTTGCGCAATGTACTGACAATCTCGATGCGGATCTGGCCGAGTTCGGCCACGTAGTCTTCGCGTGGACGCGGAAGATTTATCCGCCATTCCCCGATGTTGCCGGCCGGTGTACCTCCGAGAAGCAGCACCCGGTCCGATACAAGAAGCGCTTCGTCGATATCGTGGGTCACCAGAACAGCGGCGGTGCGGTAGTCGGTAACCACCTGAACCATTAGTTGCTGCATTTCGGTACGCGTTACCTCGTCGAGTGCGCCGAAGGGTTCGTCCAACAGCAAAACCTGCGGCTGGCGGGCAAGACAACGCGCCAGTGCAGCCCGCTGCGCCATGCCGCCGGAAAGAGCGGCTGGGCGAAGGCGGCGGGCGTGGTTAAGGCCTACCTCGCGTATTGCGTTGTCTACCCGCTTCTCACGCTCACTGGCGGACAGGTGCGGCTGGCGCCTGAAATCCAGACCGAAGGCAACGTTGCCCTCCAGATCCAGCCAGGGTAGAAGTCCTGGATTCTGGAAGGCGATGGCGAGACGAGGATGGACATCCTCAAGCAGAACACCATCCACCTCCACGACACCGGCGTCGGGACGATGCAGACCCGCCAGAACCCGCAGCAGGCTCGACTTACCGATGCCACTTGAGCCGAGAACGGAGACGATTTCTCCGGGCGCGATATCTATGCTGAAATTTGCCAGGACGGGCCGCTCCGCGCCGGCATAGCGCAGCGCGACCTGGCGCGCTGCGAGCACAGTCTGTTGTCTGTCCTCGCTCATGCTGCCTTCTTTGCTGACGCCAGCACCGTACGCAGTTGCACGAGGCTCGGAGTGATGAGGGGTATGAAGGCGGACTCTCGCCAGCGTCGTGCAAAGGCGCGGCCTGGCTCTTGCAGATAGCAACGCCCGCCTGCCGCCTGAAGCTCCAGCGCGACGGCGTCGGCAACGACCTCCGCCAACTCGATCCGCAGCTCAAAGAGTGGAACGGGCCTCGTTACAAAAGCGTCGCTGCGCAGGCCTGCGAAAAGCTGAGCCTCGATCTCGCGAAGCCGTACATCCGTTTCTGCGAGGGAAGGGGAAAGAATATCGCGCCCCGCCCCGCCGAAAGTGATGGCCTCGGTCAAGGACCGGCGGGCAAGGCCGATCGCCATGCCACATTGTAGGCCTATGAAGGCGGGCCGAACGCCTGGCAACCATTCCTGCGCGTTTTCTGCGATAATCCGTTCACGCGGAATACGGACGCCCGACAATGTCACCGCCGCAGTATCGGAGGAGCGCATGCCCATCAATTCAAGGTCGCGCGTGCGTGTCAGGCCCTCATCGTCATGGGCGAGAGAAACAATCAGGGCAGGCCCGCCCTCCGTCCGGTCAGCCGCTGCGGCGACGTTGAAACCCTTCTGGCGTAGATTGGTCACCCAGGGGAGCTTGCCGTCGATGGTGAGGTCGCCGCCTTCACTGCGAGCGGTTACCTGAAGTGGCTCGAGACCGGCAAGAAACTTCATCACGTTTGACAGAGCGGATGCGCCGGCGACCCGGCCGGCCAGAAGATCTGGTAACAGCTTTTTTCGCAAAGATGCGTTGGCGCTTTTAAGAAGAAATTCGATGAAGCAACGATGTCCCCAGAGCATGAAAGCGGCCGCAAGTGATTGCTCTGCAACCGCTGCCACCGCATGTACCGAGCGGACAATATCTCCTCCCGATCCGCCAATTTTTTCAGGCACGCCGATTCCGGGCAGTCCGGCTCGCGCCAGGCGGGGGAGAATGACCTCGGCCGAAATCTCACCGAAATCAATCCCGTCGGCGGATGCCGACAGCCACTCTGTCAGATCCTGCGGAAGAACGGAGCTCATTGCTCAGTGGCGGATGTTTCCGCCCCTTTCCACTCGTAAACAGCAAGTTGAGGGTTTAATTCCGGCTGACCGAGATTGTTAGCGAAATTGCACAGCGTTGCGAGGCTAACCCCAAGGACCACCTCGAGTGCGGCCTGATCATCGAACCCTGCTGCCTTGAAGGCGGCAAGCTCCTCATCGCTGACGCTGCCGCGCGATGCGATGACCGCTTCGGTAAACCGTGCAACGGCATCAAGTTTCGCGTCTGGAACGCTCGTCTTGTCACGCAGCGCATCGATGACGGTTTTGTCAAGTTTTGCCTTCTTGTCTGCGATAGCGGAATGGCCCGCAACGCAAAACCCGCAGCCATGTGTTACCGCGGCGGTAATCTGCACAGCCTCGCGCTCGGCAAGACCCAACGACGCCCGACCGTTGATCGCCGATACCGTCTGATAGGTTTCAAGCGCAACTGGCGCGTTGGCCAACAGTCGAACCAGATTCGGAAGAAACCCGTTGTTCTTCTCAGCCGCCTCGAGACGTGGCTTCGCCTCGTCAGGCGCGTTGCCGATTGTTCTAAGGGTGAATCTTGCCATGGCACTAAGCTCCGCATTTGGTGTATGTTGTTATACCATACAATTCTTCTAAATAATAAGCCTTCAAGTATTCCGATTTTACAGACATGCCATTCTGATTTAATGAGGCATATTAAAATTTTATTCCCTGGAAGACCCGCGCAAAATGCTCGCGTGCAATCCATGACGTTCGGAACGTATGCGGTGTGTCCTTATTTATTCTATTGATATAAAATGATTATTTTTATCAGTCAGCACCATTGGTGCGCGTTACTGCTGCTTTCGCGGCTGGCTTGGATAAAAATCTGGATGATACTCGCGACTAAATTTGGCTTCCATGGAGAGATCATTGTCTCTCTTTTCAAGGGCGGTTAGATTTTTTCCTTGCTTAATGTATGCATTAAAGCCATACATAAATTCGGTTTTGTCGTTTTTCAAACGAAAGGTCCCATCATGTCCGCCGAAGCGCCGCGACCGGCCGCGAAAACCATCCATCCAAATTTTTCGTCAGGCCCATGCCAGAAGCGCCCCGGATGGTCATTGCAAGCCCTTGAGGGAGCTGTCCTGGGACGCTCACATCGTTCAAAGGAGGGAAAGGCCAAACTCAGGCAGGTCATAGACTTGACGCGGGAGATACTGAGTATTCCTGATAATTATCGTATCGGAATCGTTCCGGGTTCGGACACCGGTGCGGTGGAAATGGCACTATGGGGGCTGCTTGGTCCGCAAGGAGTCGATGTTTTCGCCTGGGAGAGTTTTGGCAGTGATTGGGTGAATGACATCGTGCAGGAGCTGGAGCTTGAAGACCGGCGCGTGTTTGAGGCGGCCTATGGCCAGCTCCCTGATTTGTCCCAGGCCGATCCCGCTCGCGATATTGTCTTTACCTGGAATGGCACGACATCGGGTGTTCGTGTGCCGAACGGTAACTGGATCGCGGATGATCGGGCCGGCCTGACGATCTGTGATGCGACGTCGGCAGCATTCGCCATGGATCTGCCCTGGTCAAAGCTCGATGTAACAACATGGTCGTGGCAGAAGGTGCTTGGTGGAGAAGGCGCGCACGGCATGATTGTGCTGAGCCCACGTGCGATCGAGCGGCTAACCGATCATGTTCCACCATGGCCCATGCCGAAGCTCTATCGCATGGTCGCCAAGGGTCTGGTCAGTGAAGGGCTGTTCGTTGGAGAAACCATTAACACGCCATCGCTGCTGGCGGTCGAAGATGCGATCGACGGCCTGATCTGGGCGCGTGATATTGGCGGTCTGCCTGCCTTGAAAACGCGTTGCCAGGCGAATTACAAGAGCGCGGCCGAGTGGGTGAGCCGGACGGAATGGTGCGACTTTCTTGCTGACCGCGAAGATATCCGTTCCGAAACCTCGATCTGCCTGAAGATCGTCGATCCGAAGCTGGCGAGCAATCCGGAGTTACAAGCGGAGGTCGCCAGCGCAGTTGCTGCACGGCTTGCGGAGGAAAAGGTCGCGCTGGATGTCGGTGCCTATCGCACAGCACCGCCCGGCTTTCGCTTTTGGGGTGGGGCGACCGTAGAGACCGCCGATCTGGCGCTGGCGCTCGACTGGCTGAACTGGGCCTATCACGAAGCTAGAAAGGCGGTGCTCGCATGACGGTTCCAGCGCCTGCCGGCGATATCGACAGCTCCGATCATCTCTTCGCATGTTTCCGGCGCGCCGATCTTGCCTTCACCCATGGTGAGGGTGCCTGGTTGACTGGAAACGATGGTGTTCGTTATCTGGACTTCGCTACAGGGATCGCGGTCACCGGGCTGGGCCATTCTCATCCAATTATCCTGGATGAACTGAACCGGCAGGGCGGTAAACTCTGGCATGTCTCGAACGCATTCCGCATTCCCGAACAGGAGGCGCTTGCACGCCTTCTGTGTCAGAGGACGTTTGCGGATCGGGTGTTCTTCAACAATTCCGGGGCTGAGGCGATCGAAACGGCGATCAAGACGGCGCGGCGCTATCAGTTCGTTTCCGGCCAACCCGAACGCTATCGGATCTTGACCTTTGAAGGGGCATTCCATGGTCGGACGCTGGCTACGATCGCGGCGGGCGGGCGTGAGAAATATCTTGAAGGTTTCGGTCCCCCGTCGCCGGGCTTCGATGTCATACCCTTCGGTGATTTCGACGCGTTTGAAGCAGCCTGTGGGCATGAAACGGCGGCGGTGCTGCTGGAGCCGATCCAGGGCGAAAGCGGTATCCGCAAGCTGAGCGCGCAGGATATTGCCCGTATTCGTGATTTGTGCGATCGCATTGGCGCGCTCCTGATTTTCGATGAAGTCCAGACCGGGGTAGGCCGCACAGGACATCTGTTCGCCTATCAGGACAGCGGCATCGCGCCGGACATCCTTGCTGCTGCGAAGGGTCTGGGGAACGGCTTTCCGGTTGCAGCTTGCCTTGCCAGCGAAAAAACTGCGGCAGGCATGACGCCGGGCACCCACGGAAGCACGTTCGGGGGCAATCCGCTGGCCATGGCGATTGCGCACAAAGTGATCGAGATCATCGCGGATGAAGCGTTCCTTGAAGATGTTCGCCGCAGGAGTGCGCGGTTGTTCGCAGGCCTCGAAAAGCTGGCCGCAGCTTATGGCGATGTTTTTACCGAGGTGCGTGGTGAAGGCTTTCTGCTCGGTTTGCGTTGCGCGGTTCCGGTCGAACTCGTTGTGACGGCGGCGCGGGCGAACGGACTTTTGTCCGTGATCGCGGGAGACAACGTGTTGCGGCTCCTGCCACCGCTGGTTCTGTCGGAAGCGGAAATCGATGAAGGACTGGCTCGGCTTCAAAAAGTCGGGCGATCGCTAACGCGTACAGACCGGAATACTTCGGTAGAGGGCAACGGACATGTTTGAGACACTACCCACTCCGCTAGTGGACCCCATTCTGGCGCTCGGCGGCGCTGTCCGGTCCGATCCCCGGCCGCAGAAGATCGACCTGGGGATTGGCGTCTATCGTGACGCGAACGGCAAAATGTTGGTTTCCACGCAGAACTGAGCCGGTTAGGCAGATAAGGCTCAGTTCCGTATGGAAACCAACATAGAACCACCAGACCATATTTGCCGATGCCGGGCTGAAGACAGCAACATAACCCTATTATGATCGGCTGAGCTCGGCGCTCCGCGTCGATGACATGCTGTCTGCGGTTAAAGGGATTCCCGCCGGCGATGTGGTCCTCTTGCACGGATGTTGCCACAATCCCTCCGGGACGGATATTGCGCTCCTGATGAACGAGCGCGGGATCGTTCCGCTTGTCGATCTCGCCTATCAGGGGTTCGGCCGAGGGCTGGAGGAAGACGTTGCGGGTGTCCGTGAGCTGATGCGCCAAGTCCCGGAATTGCTTGTCGCGTTTTCCTGCTCGAAGAATTTCGGTCTTTATTCCGACCGCACGGGATGCGCGCTGGTGATGACGGAGAACGCGAAGGCAGCCGCGATCGCAGGAGAGCATATGGCGCTGTCGCCCGGCCTCTTTATTCGATGCCGCCCGACCATGGCAGCGCGATCGTCCGGACAATTCTCGAAAACGACGCTCTTGCGAAAATATGGCACCTGGAACAGGAGGAAGTGCGGCTCTCTATCGTCTCCAGGCGGCGTGAACTCGCCGCTGCGCTACGAGAGGCCAGCGGCACGCGGAGCTTCGATTATCTCGAAGATGGATCCGGCATTTTCTCGTTCCTGGCCCTCTCGCCTGAGGAAGTGATGTCCTTGCGCCGTGAACAGGCGATCTATGCGGTAGAAGACTGGCGCATCAACATCGCCGGACTGTTTCGCATATCGAAGGAGTTTTCCGACATCGGTGGGGCAGGGCATGCCGATAAGAACAGTGGCTTCAATGCCCTCGGAGCGCAGTTGCGCGATCCAGCGCGCGACTGCATCCGCATTAAAGCCGAACTGTGTGGTGATCTCGACATCGCAGCCCAGGTCGCGAAGGAAGCAGTATTTCCATTTCAGGGATCGCCAGAGGCAGTCCGTGGCAATCTTCGGGTTGGCCGTCGGGATAGCCCACGATGCCGATGCTGCGAATACCGTAGCGCTCCACGACCCCACTGCGAAGAAGGGCCAGTGTATCTGCAAACGGACCTGCCGGGGCGGCGGGATCTCCTCCGACGAACAGAAAACGAGACGGGGCTGCCTCATCGATCAGCGATTGAAGCAGGGTGTCCAGATCGTCGAAGGATCGCAGGCGGCGGGAAGAAATTATCGGTACGGGCTCGAAGCCGCAGCGGCGAATGACATGCGCAGCATTGATGCGCTGGTCCAAGGAAGGCGATGTTGATCGGCGTCCCTGGAGGGATTTCGGACATGGCGATCTCGACTTCGGCAATGTCTCGCCGGTCACTTCCAGCGTATAGTGCGGGCGCGCCTGAAACCCTATCAGATGCATTTCTATCCCGATATCAGACGTCTCCATCTCTAGGCTTCTCCGAGAAGTGGCTTTTCAATTTGTCAGGCACGCCGTCAAACGACGCGGCGTCGACTGCTGGCGCTTTCGCTATCGAAATGTTTGGCCATATCGCTGCGTAGCGGGCGTTGAGTGCGACCCATTCGTCGCTGCTGGGATAACTTTCGGAAAGAACCGTTTCGGCGGGAGATTCCGGTTCGCAAACTCCGCAGTCGATGCATTCGTCAGGATGGATGACGAGCATTTTCTTGCCTTCGTAAAACGATCGACGGGACAAACATTCACGTAGTCCATGTATTGCAGCGGATGCACTTCTCTGTGACCTCATATGGCAATGAAGTCTCCTGAGATTTTTTGCTCTCAGCGTTGAATCTAACCCGCCTTTCGGTAAAGCCCGCTGTCGTAAACTCACCTTCACAACTATCGAAACAGACGCAATCTGCCCTTCCGATAAATGGCCATACATTATAATACAAATGTATGCTAAAGAGGCATGCATATGGACTTGGCTTGACGCGTTGAACCCAGAGAATCGCATTGCAGGAGTAGAGGTAATGAACCAAGATGCCTCAGCTGGGTCCCAGCTTTCGGATCTTGGCGACACCGCGCTATTTTACCAGCAGTTTCCAAAGCTAGTGAAACTTGAGATTCAGCCCACAAAGACCTTGAGAAGCCACGGGGATTTCGCTCTTGCTTATCCTTCTCGGCTCATCTGTCCTGCTGATGTTCTCACCGCGTCTGACGCGGCCCGTGGTATCGTTGACATTGCCGCCTTTGCGGCGGTCGATACGCGCCGTGAGTCAGAGAACGCTCGATAAAGCTGCAGACAAAGGATCGCGACGTCCCGATGAACGCACCCACGCGCCCCACTTCTCATAAGCGAGCCCCGGATTCACCGCATCTCGCGCGTAATGTGTCAAACCGTCATCTGCAACTCATAACCATAGGTGGCACCATCGGGCCCGGCCTTTTCATGGGCTAGGGCAAGACAATTTCATTTGCCGGCCCATCCATCCTGCTAGTGTATGCCATTATCGGCTTCATGCTGTTCTTCTTAATGCGCGCACTCGGCGAAATCCTGCTCTCTAATCTCTAATATCGTAGCTTTGCAGATTTTGCCGGTGATTATATCGGGCCTTGTGCACAATTCTTCACCGGTTGGACATACTGATTTTGCTGGATTGTGACTGGCGTTGCCGGTGTAGTTGCCGTTTCGGGATACATTTCGTTCTGGTTCCCTGAGTTGGCAGTATGGATTCCGACTTTGGGGCTGATCGTCACGCTTCTTGCCCTGAACTTGCCGACGCTCTTTACCAACACATTTGTGGCCATGGCCCGCATTGGCGAGCCCTTCGCTCAGAAAGAAGTGAAACATCTTCTTTATTTCACAATCCATACATGATACAAAGATAGTATGTTTTCTACGCATACAATTTTGAGGGGGCGTAATGTGGAAGCCTAGGCTGCTCGAGAACGCCCGGATGAAATATCTGGGCATTGTTGACGCGTTGGAGGCCGATATCCGGTCGGGTCGCGTCGCCCGCGGCGACCGGTTACCGCCTCAGCGTGCGATCGCCGAAGCGCTTGGGGTTGATCTGACCACGGTGACGCGGGCCTTTAATGAAGCCGGTCGGCGGGGTCTGGTGCAGGCCCAGGCCGGGCGGGGAACTTTCATCAGTGAAGCGCTGGAGGGTGAGGTTGGCGAAGTTGCCCGTCCCCTCATTGATCTCAGCATGAACATCCCCTCGCAGCCATCGGCGGTAGATTTTCGCAGGATTTTTCCGCAGGGCATAGCTGCTGTTCTGAATAGTCCACGGGGTTTGCTCAATCTGCATTATCAGGAGAATACGGGCGCGGAGCCGGACCGGCAGGCGGCCGCACGCTGGCTTGGACAACGTATGCAAGGTGTTGCTGCCGACCGGATCGTCGTGACGGGAGGAGCGCAGAGCGCATTGTTTGCCGTTTGCGATCTTTTTCTTAATCGCGGCGATACGATTGCCGCTGGCTCAATGACCTACCCCGGTTTGAAGGCTGTCGCTATACAGAAGGGACTTCAGATTGCCGCACTCGACATGGACGACAAAGGCATCATCCCTGATTCTTTCGATAAGGCCTGTCGTGACCGCGCTCCGAAAGCTCTTTATGTCATTCCAAGTATCGACAATCCCACCACCGCCACCATGCCCGAGGACTGCCGGCGGGCCTTGGTGACCATTGCCCGCAAGCATGGAGTAGCGATTATCGAGGACGATCCCTATGCGCCGCTACGACCGGATCGGTTGGTCTCCTTCGCGGAACTTGCCAGTGACATCACTTGGCACATCGCGACTCTCTCGAAGTGTGCCACCCCAGCATTGCGGGTTGCCTATGTTGTTGCACCCAGCAGCAGCAAGGCTTTGCTGCTTGCCGGTATCCTGCGGTCTACCATTCTGATGGCGCCGCCCCTGATGTCGGCGCTGGTGAGCCGTTGGATTGTGGACGGCACCCTCGATGAGATCGCGAAATCGATCCGCGCGGAAAACGCCGGGCGGCAAATGCTTGCGACGTCGATCCTCGGAGACGTCGGTTTTGCTGCTGATCCTAATGGACATCATCTTTGGATGCGGCTGCCAGACCACTGGCGCGCTGCCGATTTTGCCGAGCATGCCGATCGCGCTGGCGTCTCGATCGTACCGAGCACGGCCTTTGCAACTGTCCCTCATCCCATCGAAGCGGTCCGGATTTCTCTTGGCGTCGCTCCCGACCGGGGAGATCTTGAGGACGGATTGAACCAACTCGCCAGTCTTATTTCGCAACCCTCGCTCGGTGCGAGGGCTGTAGTGTAATTTTTTTGAAGGATCTTCCAATGAGCATCATCAAGGCCGCAGTCGTTCAGGCCGCTCCCGTCCTGTTTGACACCCCAAGAACACTTGGCAAGCTTACCGCGCTTACCAGAGATGCGGCGGGGCAGGGGGCTAACCTCGTTGTCTTTCCAGAGGCTTTTGTTGGCGGCTATCCCAAGGGACTCGACTTTGGGGCGCGGCTGGGGACGCGCAGTCCAGAGGGCCGTGAGGATTTTCGCCGTTATTTCGAAAGCGCCATCGATCTGCCCGGGCCTGAAGCGAGCCGTATGGGGGATATTGCACGTGATAATGGGGTTCATCTGGTTGTCGGCATCATTGAGCGAGACGGCGGTACACTCTACTGTTCGACGCTGACCTACGCACCTTCGGGTAAGCTTCTCTATAAGCACCGCAAACTGATGCCGACGGCGCTGGAGCGTCTCGTCTGGGGTTTTGGCGATGGATCGACCATTGGCGTTGTCGAGACGCCGATCGGCAAGATCGGCAGCGTCATCTGTTGGGAAAACTATATGCCGCTCCTGCGTGCGGCCATGTACGCACAAGGCGTCGAACTCTATTGTGCGCCCACCGTCGATGATCGCGACGCGTGGCTCCCGACGATGCGCACAATCGCGCTGGAAGGACGCTGTTTTGTAATCTCTGCATGCCAGTATTTCACACGCGGCGATGGACCTGCAGATTATGCGCCATTCCAGGGCAATCATCCGAGTACAGTGCTCATCCGCGGCGGTTCGTGTATTGTGGACCCACTTGGCAATGTCCTGGTTGAACCGGATTTTACTGGTGAGACAATCAAAATTGCCGAGATCGATCGCCGCATCATCGTCCGTGGTAAATACGATCTCGATGTTGCAGGACATTATGCGAGACCGGACATCTTCCGTCTTTCGGTGGATACCCGCCCCAAAACCGCCGTGGCGTTCGATAAGGCTCCGCTTCCAGTTTCAGACACAATCGATCAATCTCAACAGCAGGAGGGTTCGCCATGTTCGGCCTGACCGCACTTGAACTGGCTCGAATCCAATTCGGCTTCACCGTCTCCTTCCATATCATCTTCCCGGCCATCACTATTGGCCTAGCGAGTTATCTTGCTGTGCTTGAAGGCTTTTGGCTGTGGATGAAGGACACGACGTATCGGGATCTCTATCATTTTTGGTCTAAGATCTTTGCGGTGAACTTCGCTATGGGCGTCGTTTCCGGATTGGTCATGGCCTATCAGTTCGGCACCAACTGGAGTTATTTCTCGGCTTTTGCCGGTTCGATCACCGGGCCGCTGCTCGCCTATGAGGTGCTGACCGCCTTCTTTCTCGAAGCGGGGTTCCTCGGTGTCATGCTGTTCGGCTGGAACAAGGTCGGGCCGGGCCTGCATTTCTTTGCGACCATAATGGTGGCAATCGGCACATTGATCTCGGCGACCTGGATTCTGGCTTCGAATAGCTGGATGCAGACGCCTCAAGGTTACGAGATCATCAATGGTGTGGTGGTTCCTGTAGATTGGCTCAAAGTGATCTTCAACCCGTCATTCCCTTACCGGCTGGCACATATGACGGTCGCTGCATTCCTAGCGACGGCGCTGTTCGTAGGTGCTTCCGGCGCCTGGCATCTCTTGCACGGCGATAACAATCCGCGCGTTCGAAAAATGTTTTCCATGGCGATGTGGATGATTCTGATCGTCGCACCCTTGCAGATCGCTATCGGAGACGCGCATGGCCTGAATACGCTTAAACATCAGCCAGCAAAGATTGCAGCTATGGAAGGGCACTGGCACAACGAACCGCGTGCGGGAGTTCCTCTCATTCTGTTCGGCATCCCCGACATGCAGGCTGAGGAGACGCGCTACGCGATCGAAATTCCCCGTCTCGGCAGCATCATCCTTACGCATAGCCTTGACGGACAGTTTCCGGGCCTTAGCGAATATGCGCCCGAAGATCGTCCGAACTCGCTTTTGGTCTTCTGGTCGTTCCGCATAATGGTTGGCCTCGGTATACTCATGCTGTTTCTCGGCCTGTGGAGTGTGTGGCTGCGCTGGCGGGGCAAATTCTTCGCGCAGCGTTGGTTTTTGCGCTTTGCGACATGGATGGGGCCGTCCGGCCTGATCGCTATCCTCGCAGGCTGGTACACGACCGAGATCGGTCGCCAGCCATGGGTGGTCTATGGCGTGATGCGCACCGAGCATGCTGTATCGAATCATTCGGCGATTGCGCTCTCAACCACGTTGATTGTCTTCATCGTCATGTATTTCGCTGTCTTCGGCACGGGCATCAGTTACATGCTGAAACTGGTCGCCAGGGGGCCGGATAAAAGCCACGACGATACCCCTCATAATCCGGGCCAGTCTCCACGGCCAGCTCGCCCGTTGTCGGCCGCACCCGACGACATCGACCCCGCGCAACGCTGAGGAAGAAAAGCTATGGGTATCGATCTTCCCCTCATATGGGCCATCATCATCGGCTTCGGACTAATGATGTATGTCATCATGGATGGTTTCGATCTTGGCATCGGCATCCTGTTTCCATTCGTGCATGACCGCGAAGAGCGGGACACGATGGTCAACAGTGTAGCACCCGTATGGGATGGCAACGAGACTTGGCTGGTGCTTGGCGGCGCGGCCCTTCTTGCCGCTTTTCCGCAAGCCTATGCCGTGATCTTGAGTGCACTTTATTTTCCGCTTGTCCTTATGCTGGCGGGCCTGATTTGGCGTGGTGTTGCCTTCGAGTTCCGCTTTAAGGCAGATGAGACTCACAAGCCATTCTGGGACAAGGCTTTTGCATGGGGCTCCTATATCGCCACCTTCTCGCAAGGCGTTGCCCTTGGTGCATTCATAAACGGTTTCGAAGTCAAGGATGGCTCCTATGCCGGGCGGCTGTTTGACTGGTTGACTCCATTCAGCCTGTTTACCGGCTTCGGCCTCCTGTTTGCCTATTCACTCCTTGGTGCGACGTGGCTGGTCATGAAGACTGAAGACGGGTTGCAGCGGCGGATGCGTGAACTCGGCCGTCCGGTCACCTTTGCCTTACTGCTTGTTATTGCCATCGTCAGCATCTGGACGCCACTCACGCATGCAGACATCGCAGGCCGCTGGTTCTCTTTGCCGAATCTATTCTTCTTCGCGCCTGTTCCCTTGCTGCTTGTGCTCGCTACCTGGGGGCTTCTGAAAACGTTGAGTGGAAATGGCAACGCGGCGCCATTTCTGTTCTCGCTCCTGCTTCTGTTTCTGGGTTACACCGGTTTGACAATCAGCATCTGGCCGAAAATCATTCCGCCATCGATTTCGATCTGGCAGGCAGCTGCGCCGCCGCAGAGCATGGGCTTTACGCTTGTCGGAGCACTGTTCATCATACCCTTCATACTCGCCTACACCGCATGGTCCTATTATGTCTTTCGCGGCAAGGTGAAGTCTGGCGAGGGGTATCACTGATGCCGAAAACTCCTACAAAGCGTGGAATCTGGCTGAGGCGGTTCGGTTGGCTCGCCCTGATCTGGATTGCCAGCGTTGGCGCGCTGGCGATTATGGCAATGCTGTTCCGCGGTTTGATGAGACTGGCCGGCATGACTGCATGAACCGGCATTTGCTTCCTATCCCTTCCGGAAGACCAGGGAGATGGAGGATTTGCGCAGAGACTTGGAGTCGGTTCCGGTTGAGGGCGGTGTCAGTACCGGAGCAATAATCCCCAACTGGAGGTGCGGACGAATTGTTGGACTAACAGGACATAGTTCATGTATTCGTATGAAGACCGCATGAGGGTGTTGGTTTCCGCGCAGAACCGAGCCGGTTTTTCCACCGAGAAGTGAGCCACCTCTAAGTATGGTTTTCTGATCAGGCTTTGGTCAAGGGATTAGCCTTTTCTCCTCTCTTCTATGCGGCTGCAGCCGAGCTGGCTTTGAATCGAAAGCTGTCGTTTCCGGTTTCGAGGATGTGACAACGGTGGGTCAGTCGGCCCAGCAGAGCCGTCGTCATCTTGGCGTCGCCGAAGACCGTGGCCCATTCGCTGAAGCTGAGGTTGGTGGTTATGATGACGCTGGTGCGCTCGTAGAGCTTGCTCAGCAGGTGGAAGAGCAGCGCTCCGCCTGAGGCACTGAACGGAAGGTACCCGAGCTCATCGAGGATCAGCAGATCGAGACGAACCAGCGTCTCAGCGATCTGGCCTGCCTTGCCTTTTGCCTTCTCCTGCTCGAGCGCATTGACCAGTTCGATGGTTGAGAAGAAGCGCACTTTTCGGCGGTGATGCTCGATAGCCTGAACGCCGAGAGCGGTCGCGACGTGTGTTTTGCCTGTACCCGGCCCACCGACGAGGACAATGTTCTGCGCTCCGTCCATGAACTCGCATCGATGCAACTGGCGCACCGTCGCCTCGTTGATTTCGCTGGCGGCGAAGTCGTATCCGGAGATGTCCTTGTAGGCAGGGAAGCGGGCTGCCTTCATATGATAGGCAATGGACCGGACCTCGCGCTCAGCCATCTCGGCTTTCAGCAACTGAGACAGGATCGGCACGGCCGCATCGAAGGCTGGTGCTCCTTGCTCGATCAGGTCGGTGACCGCTTGGGCCATGCCATACATCTTCAGGCTACGCAGCATGATGACGACGGCGGCGCTGGCAGGATCATGACGCATGACGACCTCCCACGATCCGGACACGCAGGCCATCGTAACGTTCGACGTTGGCCTTGGGTTCACGCACCAAGGTCAGCGCCTGCGGCGTGTCGATGTCGGGGCCGTCGGTCGTTTTGCCATCGATCAGACGATGCAGCAGGTTCAGCACATGCGTTTTGGTTGGCACGCCTTGATCCAGAGCCAGTTCCACAGCCCTGACGACAACCTGTTCGTCGTGATGAAGCACCAGAGCGAGGATATCGGCCATCTCACGATCGCCAGCGGGACGGCGAAGCATCTGGTCCTGCAACTGTAGAAAGGCCAGCGGCAATTCCAGGAAGGGAGCACCATTGCGCAGGGCACCAGGCTTGCGTTGGATAACGGCAAGGTAATGCCGCCAATCATAAATCGTTCGCGGTGGTTTGTCGTGACTGCGCTCTATGATCCGCGGATGTTCGCAGAGGATATTCCCTTCGGCTGCAACGACCAGCCGCTCAGGATAAATCCGCAGGCTGACGGGCCGGTTCGCAAATGATGCAGGCACGCTGTAACGATTACGCTCGAAGGTGATCAGGCATGTCGGCGAGACGCGTTTGCTCTGCTCGACGAAACCGTCAAACATGGGGGGCAATGCCATCAAAGCAGGCCGTTCATCATCCCAAACATCGGCGATCGAACCGGGCAGGCTCCCGTGCGGTGTCTCCTGCCACAGGTTCTGGCAGTGCTGCTCCAGCCAGAGGTTCAACGTTGCCAAATCCGGGAAGTCGGGCATCTGTTGCCACAGGCGTGGACGAGAATCCTGAACGTTTTTCTCGACCTGCCCTTTCTCCCAGCCCGCAGCAGGATTGCAGAACTCTGGTGCAAAGACGTAGTGGTTTGTCATCGCAAGGAACCGGATGTTGACCTGTCGCTCCTTGCCCCGGCCGACGCGATCGACCGCCGTCTTCATGTTATCGTAGATGCCGCGAGCAGGGACGCCGCCGAACACACGGAAGCCGTGCCAATGGGCGTCAAACAGCATCTCGTGTGTTTGCAGCAGATACGCCCTGACCAAAAATGCGCGACTGTGCGATAGCTTGATATGCGCGACCTGCAGCTTCGTGCGCTCGCCGCCAATGACGGCATAGTCCTCACTCCAATCGAATTGGAATGCTTCGCCTGGGCGGAAAGACAGCGGAACGAATATGCCGCGGCCCGTCGTCTGCTGCTCACGTTGCCGGTCCGCTCGCCAATCACGGGCGAAGGCGGCAACCCGGCCATAGGAACCGGTAAAGCCGAGAACCATCAGATCGGCATGAACCTGCTTCAGTGTTCGTCGCTGCTTGCGCGACTTCCCGGCCTCTGTCTTCAGCCAGGCCGCCAGCTTGTCGGCAAAAGGATCAAGCTTGCTCGGCCGTTCCGGTACCGTGAATGTCGGTTCGATCGTGCCCGCGTTCAGATACTTTGCGATCGTGTTCCGCGACAACCCAGTGCGCCGGCTGATCTCGCGGATCGACTGCTTCTCGCGCAATGCCATCCGACGGATGATATTTAAAAGTCCCATGTAGATCACTCCGTTGCCCCCGTCGCTCTCCGCGTTGGGGGGAAGGTTCACATGGCTCAATTCTCAATGGAAATTATGCGCCTAACCGGCTCAGTTCTGCGCGGAAACCAACACTCACGGCCTAGATCGGCGCGTGCGAAATTGCCGATGACCTGGCCTTCTAACAGGCTCCACAGGAAGGTAAAGTTGAAGATCGCGCTGAGATCCGCTCCGGGTAGCGCTTGAAATCCCGGCGCTTTTGCCAATAGCCATTGCATCCTCATTTGATACCCCTACTCAGACGGTGGTTATCGCCTCTCATGGCTAGTGCTGGAGGGCATTGCCGGCGTTTCAGGGGCATCTGCATAGCGGCAATCTAGGAATCTTCCCCAAATTGGTGCCGAACAAAGTTTGCGGTCCTGGCCACTTGGCTGTCAGCGTTCAGGCGGCCGCCAGCAGACGGCTCCCCAAGAGTTCATATCCGACCCGTCCGTACATTTGTCTTTTCAGCGTCTTGAGCCGGTTGATGCGACCTCCGACCGGACTGGTGCACCAGGGATGAGTGATAGCTGCTCTCACAGCATCAATATGGCGTCTGATGCTTTTGGCCAGAGCATCCAGTTCGGTGCCGGCGGCATCGTCGATCCACTGGTCGAGGGCCTTCTCGTGATCGCCGCGGATGAGCGCAGCAGACCATCGCGCCAATTCACCTGCGACCGGGAGCCCGGTGCATTCTTGAACAGACGATAGAGGAAGCATCGGGTGCTTTCATCAAGTGGGCTCGGCTCTTCACCCAGGAGCCAGGCGCAAACGCGACGTGACGGCGGTCGACGTTGAGGCGCAGCTGAACCAATCGTGGGCTTCTGCCGCCTTGCGGCGAGCCACCGATAAAGGGTTGTCCTGCTGTCATCAAAGTCCCGCTGTCTGATTTCAGCCCACAGAAGGGCGCCATTCTGCTTTCCATCCCAGGGAAGCTCTATGGTAAAGGAGGAGAGAATGTCGCGTCTGGGAACCCGGAACGTCACGTCTTCGAGACGAAAAGCTGGTCCTGTCGTCAAGTCGTTCGCCTCCACATCAGCCATATGAAATAGGGCGCTCCTACAAGGGCTGCGAGCATGCCGGCGGGTATCTGGCTCGGAAACAGGACGTTGCGGCCAAGCCAGTCGGCTGCGACCATGATGATTGCGCCGGATACGGCAGAGATTGAAATCTGTGTGGCTGGTGACCGGAAACCGGAGATACGGGCAAGATGCGGTGCGATCAGTCCGACAAAGCTCAAAGGTCCGATCGTCAGAACGGCCGCACCGGTCAGCAAGGATGCGACGAGGAGCAATAGCTTGCGGCTGCGACCGACGTCGATGCCGACTGCACGGGCCGTCTCCTCTCCCAACGGTAATATTGCCAGCCACCGCATGGTCAGGGGAAGGGTTGCTGCAACGGTGAGCGCGATGAGGGCGATGGCACCGATTTGCGAGGCCGTCACGGAATAGGTCGAACCTGCAAGCCAGACGAGCAGGCCTGTGATCCGCGGATCGAAGCGCGCGGTGATGGCGGCCAGGAGCGCGCCAAGCACAGTCGTCAGCGCGACACCCGTTAACAGCATGCGCTCCGGAGACCCCGACCGGCTTCTGATCATCGCGAACATCAGCATCATCACAAGGATCGCTCCACCGCTGGCGGCGGCGATTTTCGCGACTTGACCGGCTCCTGTATCGAACAGGAAGAGAATGGCGACGCCGCAGGCCGCCCCTGAACTGATGCCTAGAATTTCCGGGCTGGCCATAGCGTTGCCGGTGACTTTCTGGATGATCGTGCCTGCCGCGGCCAGCATGGCACCTGCCAAGGCCGCCGCTGCAACGCGCGGCCAGCGCCATTCGAAGGCGGGGTTGTTTACTAACAGACCGTACCAGTGCCATCCGTCGAGGCTTCGTCCGAAGGATAGAGCGGTCCAGGAGAAGACACCCAGCAACAGGAGAGCGATGGCGATGGTCGTACTGGTCGAACGGCGCGCGCGAGCCGCCAACGCGGTATGGACGGTGTCGTGACCGAGATGAGATGCCCTGAAGCGCGACAGCATCCAGAGCAGCAGCGGTCCACCCAGAACGGCTGTCAGGACGCCAGCTGGCAGCTCTCCACCCGACAGGGGATTGACCTGCGCGATCTGGTCCGACAGCCAGAGGAGAATGGCGCCGGATAGCGGAGCGACGAGAACACGGCCCGCGAAGGTGCGGATGCCTGACATCCGGGCGATGAGTGGAGCGGCAATGCCGACAAATCCGATCGTGCCGACCGTAGCGATGGTGCCGGCGGATAGAATGACGGCAAATAGCAGTCCGGAAAGGCGCACAACGGCAACCGGCACACCCAGGCTACGTACGCTGCCATCGTCGAGATCGAGCAGGCCAAGCGGCCGCACAAGGAGGAGAGCGCAGAGCCAGCACGCTATCAGCACGGGAGCCATGGAACCGGAAGCATCCCAGCCGAGATTGACCAGTGAACCCGCGTTCCAGAGAAAGACGCTCCGCAATTCCTCGTGGAAGAAGAGCGCGAGAACGGAGCCCATGACGCCGCAAAGCAGCCCGACGATGAGACCCGCGAGGATCAGTGTCAGCGGCGAGGCAAGGGTGCGGGCAGCCAGCCCCAGGGTCGTCAGCACGGCAATTGCGGCACCGAGACAGGCGACAGGCGTCGGTGACAGCGCCCATGACGGCGCGAGAAGGATCGACGCCTTCAGCGCAAGATCCGCACCGCCTGACACTCCAACGGTGGAGGCCTCCGCCAGGGGATTGCGCAGCACCTGTTGGAAAAGCACGCCGGAAAGGGCGAGTGCCGCGCCAGCCAGCAGGCTGGCGGATATCCGTGGCAAGGTCACGAAATGCACCAGCATCTGGCCGTGGTCGCTGAAATCGGGGTTCACCATGGCTTGCCACCAGTGAACTGGCGGCACATCCTGCCAAACCTGACGGAGGCTGAGCAAGGTAGCGATCAGCAGAAGCAGAAGCAGCAATGCTGGCATGAAGAAAAGGGATTGCTCGTTTTTCATGTTAGTTGAAAGAGTGATGATCTGCTCCCTCCATCGTCCGGGTAAGAAGCCGCGCGATCCGCTCAGCTTCGGGCAGCCCCCCGAACAACCAACTGCGGGGCAGGACGACCAGTCTTTCCTGTCGAACGAAATCGAGGTTTTGCCAGAAGGGATTGTCGGCGAGGATTGATGGAACAGGTCCGAAATGAACAACCAGCGTGCTGTCCAGATCTACCAAAGCGCGCGTGGAGACCGGCAGCCATCCCCAGATGTCGCCGGTTTCGCGGATGGCGTTGTCGAAGCCCAGATATTCCATGACCTCGTGGAGAAGGCTGGCGCTGCCAAGCGTCCAGAAGTCACGCGGTGTCGCTGCCCAGAGAAGCATGGCTCGTGTGCCGGCAATGTGCGTCAGGCGGGAGCGGTACGTTTCCATCCGGCTATCGAAACGGGCGAGATATTCCGAAGCGTCCGGCTCCTTGCCGGCAAGCTGTGCGATTTGAACGAGCGCCTGCCGGGCCCTTCCAAGAGGCCCGGGCTCGCCCGTATAGATCGATATTTCCCGTAAAGGGGCGATGCGTTCGAGCTGTGCCGTGTTCGTCGGCCATTCGTGCGAATGGATGATGGTCCGCGGCTTGATTTCGGCCAGAAGTTCAAGATTTGGTTCCGAAAGCGTACCGATGTCGAAAACGGTCTTCTGCAGCCGGGGTTCTTCAACGGAGCGCATGTATCGCCAGGGCTCTGCCATGCCGAAATTCTCGACGCCGATCGCCAGAATCGATTGTGCGTGAGAGAAATCCAGAACGACAAGTGGATTTGGAGAGGGTTTGCTGGCCCTTGCACTGCGTAACACTGGCGTCGTGGAGAGGGTGCCAGTGATGGCGACCCTCAACAATTGTCGACGCTTCATCCCGATTGCTTCGGGGCGAGATCGCACGATCAGAAGTCCACGGTGGCGGAAATCTTGAACGTGCGTGGCGTGCCCATCGTTACCCATCCGTCGGATACGCCTGCCCAGTAGTTCTTGTTGGTGACATTCTCGACCGAGGCACGCAGGGTCAGCGGATTGCCGAAGGTGCTGGTCTTGTACTGCGCGCCGATGTCGAAGCGGGTCCAGCCGGGCAGTTTCTGGGTATTGGCCTGATCGACATACTGGGATCCGGTGGCAATGATGCGCCCGGACAGTGTCAGCCCTTCGATGGCTTGAGGGTCCCATTCGATGCCGATATTGCCCTGCCAACGCGGCACACCAACGGCGCTGTTGCCGTTGTAGAGCCCGTCATCCGTCTTGGTAAGCGTGCCTTGCGTATAGGCGACGCCGCCCAGAACACGCAGGTTTGCGGTGACTTCGCCGAAAACATTCAGCTCCACGCCGCGATTGCGCTGCTCGCCGTTGACACTGAAGACCGAAGCACCGGATGAGTCAGTGGTTAGGATGCTACCGGGTTTGGTGATCTGAAAGACGCTGGCAGTTGCCGTGAACGTGCCGAAATCATACTTGATGCCCGCTTCCATCTGCTCCGTCATGATCGGTGGGAAAATTTCCCCGGCATTCGATGTGCCAGCCCAGGCAACTGGTCCGCGCTGCAGCCCTTCGATGTAGTTCGCATAAAGGGAGAGGTTTTCGATCGGTTTGACGACAACACCGAACGCCGGGGTCAGGGCGCTCTTGTCGTAGCCCTGGGAAAGGCTGCCATCGGGATCGAACACGTCCACCTTGATCTGCTGGTAGCGTGCGCCAGCAGTGAACAGGACTCGGTCATCGAAGAACGACATTGTGTCGGCCAGCGTTATCGCGGGGGCGTTGATGTCCCAATATTTTGGAGGATTGCTGCTGAAACCCGCAGTCGACGGGCGTGAAATCGTCGGGGCGTTGTAGATGTTGGTGCTAAAGGAATAGAAGCCGTAGTAATTGCTTTCCTGATTCATGGTCTGGAACAGGTAAGACGTATTGAGATTGACCTTGTGGCTGATCGAACCGGTGTCGAACTCTCCCCGTATTCCGGCCTGCGCCGAGAAAGCGTCCTCCTGTATCGGGCTGTAATAGGCCGTAGCCGTGGCGTTGCCTGCCGTGTCGGTGACATAGATATCGGAGGAGAGCGCCTCCTGATCATATCGCCGATAACCTGCTCCGCCGTAGATCGTCCATGACGGGTTTAGATCGTATTCGAACTTGCCGAGAACATAGTCGCTTTTGGTTCCGGCATATTCCCAGTCCTGATAGATCTGCTTGCTGAGATCTGGGACCTTCGGGATTGCGATGCCGGAGGCAAAGCCGAAGCCGGCTGATCCCGTCGGTACATCGGTTTTCTGATCGATTTGGCCGGCGTCCAGGCTTGCGCGAAAATCGTCACCACGATAGTCGAGTGCTACCGTTCCCACACCCAGTCTGGCCGATTGGCCATCGAGTGAAGTGTTGCCATCGCGAAAGATTCCATTTGCGCGGATGCCCCATTCCTTGTCGTTCCCGAAGCGACGGCCGTAATCGAGATGCGTGCCGAACTGACTATCCGATGCATACGTCGTGGTGACGCTCGTAACAGGCTCGTCGGTCGCGCGTTTGGGGATGACATTGATGGAGCCGCCGAGCGATCCGTATTGGGTGTACCCGTTCAGAAGTGCGTTCGGACCTTTCAGGATTTCCACGCTTTCCATGGTCTCGACTGGAATGATACGATCCGGTGCGATCCCACCGAAGCCGTCGATCAAAACGCTGTAGTTTCCGACGCTGAAGCCACGCACGACGAAAGAGTCGCCAACCCCGGCCGATGAACCGAGACCGTTGGTATAGACCCGGACGGAAGGATCGTTCGCCACAACATCCGCGACGGTGACGGCCTGCTGGTCCTTGATCGTTTTCGATGTGTAGCTGGTGACGTTGAACGGCGTATCCATGATGCTGGTATTGCCGAGGATGCCGAGTTTCGCGCCTGTCGCGACCTGGCCGCCGGCATATTCCGGAGGCGCATTCCAGTTGTTTATGCCTTCACCCTGGATGGTTATGGTTTCGAGGACTGTTGAGCCGTCAGCGGGAAGCGATCCACTAAGGGCTGCCGGACTGGTGATCGTAACGGTATCCGTGCTTGTGAAGCGCCAGGTAAGGCCAGTGCCGGACAGAAGCGTCGCGAGAACTGAAGATGCCGGGCCTTTTCCGTTGAAACCAGCCGTGCGCAAGGTTCGCGTTGCCCCTGCGTCGTAGACAAGCTGAAGACCCGAAACATCCGCGAAACGGTTCAGCGCCTGGGGCAGCGGTCCCGCCGGAATTGAATAACCGACGGCTGCCGTCCTCTCCTGTGCAAACGCCACCCGCGCGTCGGTGGGAACCAGAACCAGGACGGAGACCGTTGCGGTCAGGAATGCGAAAAGATTTCTTGTGGATGGCTGCGGCTCCGCCAATCGAGACTTCATAAAGACCCCCTGTCTTCAAATGTCACCTCGGCTTTGGGATGACAATGCTTTCGAGGGTTAAGACGCTCGCAGTGGAAAAAACCGGAGTAAGAAAATCCACAAATCGGCAGAAAAATTACCGATGGATGAGAATGACGAGGTTGCCGAGCCTTGTGTCGCTAAATCCAAAGGAATTTTCCAGTGCATCGACGACTTTGGCGATGTCGCCTGTCTCGAAGACACCGCTAATGCGCCGCGACCGTATCGAACCGTCGACGATCCTGATGACGCCGCTGTGATAGCGATTCAGCTCATCGACGACCTCGCCGAGGGGCTTGTCGACGAAAATCAGCTTCCGCCGTCTCCAGGCGGTTTCGGATGCGGCATCGACGGCTTCGATGACGCCAAGTTGGCCATCCCTGTAGTGAACACGTTGGTCTGCACCAAGGTGGACGGACGGGCTGCCCGAGGCTGCGGAAATCGCGACATGGCTCTCGATGACCGTGACCGTTACATCGTCGGCGTTTTCACGCACGCCATATACCGTTCCGAGCGCCTTGGCCTCGCCGCCACGAGCCTCTACGATGAAGGGCCGCTGCGCATCGGGGCTCACCGTAAACACGGCTTCCCCCTTTATGAGCCGGATACGGCGCTCGTTCGGGGAATAGGACAGCGTGATGGCCGTGTCGCTGTTCATCTCGGCCGTGGATCCATCCGGCAGCGCCAGCAACTTCAATTCGCCAGTCGCTGTGTAGCTATCGGCGCCGATCCGGGTGGAGAGATCGAAGTACCAGTTGCCGGCGGAAAGGATGCAGAGGCACACAAAAGCCGCCGCCACGGGCATCGCGGTGCGCCGCCAAACACTTTTTGGCGGACAGGCAGGTTCGGGGATTTTTGCAAGTTCCTGCCAGGTGCCGGAGATTTCGGCGTAAGCCGCGCGGTTTTCCTCCGCTGCGGCAAGCCACATGCGAAATCGGGCCTCATCCGCGGACGGCAAAGAACCTCCGTCCCGTCGGAAAAACCACATTGCCGCTTCCTCAAGCGGATCGTTAGCGCCTGCATTCTTCATGAGCACCATCCTGCCCCATACCCTGAGGTAAGGAAGGGTCGATCATTACAACCACCCGCCACTGAAGACGTTCGAAGCAAAAAAAACCTCAGCACGATCGCAAAACTATTCATGGGCCTTCAGGCGCCGAGCGCAGTGAACCGTTGCTGCCGCCAGATGTTTCTCCACGGCACTGCGCGTTATGTTCATGCGCTCGGCAATCTCGGTATGCGAAAGCCCGTCGAAACGACGCAGAACGAAACATTTCCGGCAGCGGGGCGGAAGCTCTGAGACTGCCTGCACCAGAATAGCCAGCCGTTGACGTGCGATGAGTTCGCGCTCAATGTCCGGCCGCTCGTCTTCGGCATCGAATGTATCCGTCTGTACGAAACTGCGATTGAAACGCGCTCTGCGACGGTGATGATCCGTAACCAGGTTCGAGAGTATGCGATAAAGGTAGGCTCGGGGGTTGAAAGGAACGTCTTTGCCCGTCGTGACCAGCCGCAAGCAGGCTTCCTGGACGAGCTCCTCTGCGATCATATCATCGCCGACCTTCAGGCGGGCATAGCTCTTCAGCTCGCCGTAGCAGCGCTCTATAACTTTCGCGAGAATCTGAGGAGGATCGCTTCCCTCACTGCTTATATACCCCGGCATTTGCGCCTGCCTGCCTGCTTCATCTTCTTTTCAATCACACCATGCTGACCGAAATGCCAAGTCGTCTCGCTATTTCCGGATGTGATAGCCCTTCAAACTTGTTCAGAATGAAGGCCTGACGGCACGAGGTAGGCAATTCATTCAACGAAATCGAAAGAACGGCCAACATACGGCGCTGTTCATAAATCGCAACGCTATTGTCTGCGAGGTCGGCTTTTGTCAGTGCGTCCCACTCAACACGACGGTTCAGCTCTTTCTGCTGCTGCACTGCAAAATCGACTGCCGCGTTTCTCGTTGCCGTGAACAAATAGGTTTTCGGGTGCGAAATCGAGCTCGAGGATCGACTCGCACACAGATTAAGCCAGGCATTCTGAACGACTTCCTCGCCATTATCTCGATCGCCTAGGATCCGTGTGGCAAAGCGGACTGCATCACGATGGTATAATCCGAAAAGCTGTGCCAGCCATTTTGTGCGTGTCGTCAGCATGAAAAGCATCCAGTCAGTACCGCACTCGATAACGCGCTGACCAATAGAAAAATAAACTATAATTTCTCTTTAGTTCAGACACCCCGATCGTTCAACATAAAACCTTCAGTTTATAATCATATTTAATTCTGCTGGTACCCAATTGAAATGATCGGCTCGGACTATCTTAGCAAAGCGTTTCAACATCAGAAATCCAGCGCAAGCTGCTTTGATCTCGCGTTCGGTGCAAGCGCATTTGTCTGGAACGCGATCTCGCGGATTACACTATGATGTTGCCGATTTCGTCGGCAGACTTCTCAATGTACGCCGCGGCTAAGACAGGCTTGCGAAAAACCTGAACGCTGAAAGCGCTCGACTGACACGGTCTATACACCGATGAGCTAAATGTTCGCACTACAGTTGTTCAACCCAAGAAATCCACTCGAAGACGCTGCCCTTGTGTGAGCATCGGGATGATTGACAGATAAGGTATATAGGCTTATCTGAACGCGTTCACTGAATCTCGGATTGCCACGATGCTGATTCTAAAATCTGCTGCCATCCACTGGACGCACTTTCACAACGCACCTCTTTCTTGCCGAATACCATCTTCCTTTTGGGTCCGCGCGAAGCCGCATGTAAGTGTAAATGAGAAGTTGCGACGTAAACCTATCAACGAGAGATCACTTGTCATCTCACGCTGGCGGGTTGTAGTTTTCGCTTGCGGTCTGATTGGTCTGGTGCAGGCGGGATGCACCTCTGTACCTTTGACCTATACAGGATCGCTAACATCCTATCAGACACTTGGGCCGGTGCGTGGCCAACTGGCAAAAGCGCGCACCTTTGCCGATACGAATTTTTTGAAGCAAGCGGTATCTGTGGCGATTTTCCCCACTCGAATATCTCCAGCTGCTTCAATGGCGCTCTCTGATGCGCATGACGGAGCGTTGGTCTCAAATCTTATAGATCGCAGCCTCTGCAATACCTTGAGCCGGAGGTTTGTGATTGTAAATCCAGGCGAGCCCACAGACCTGACTATACAAGCGACTATCAGTAGCATTGTAAAAACACAGGAGACCGTCGCTGGATTATCTAAGGCAATTACGCTCGGAACGTCTGTCGTACTGCCCGTTGGAATGCCGAGATTGCCAATAGGGATGGGAGGTCTGGCTGTCGAGGCTGAAGCAACGGATGCCGGGGGCCAGCAAAGGGCCGCGATTGTCTGGTCGAAAGGCGCAAACGTGATAACTACGAGCGCCCGTGTCTCCGAGGTTGGAGACGCGTATGGCGTTTCGACGCAATTTGGCAGGGATTTCGCGAATCTACTTATCGACGGCAAACCGGACAACGGCCTTTCTCTCAGAATGCCAACGCGTGATGGCGTACGGTCAGAATTGGGTGGAAAACCAAAGTATGCCTCCTGCGAGCGGTTTGGCAGGGCAACTGGCGTGAGTGGTTTGGTTGGTGATTTTCTTGGAACACCACCATCATGGGCGGATAGACCAGTAAAGCAACAATAGTCCCGGTTCACCAGAACGGTAACTGGTTGAAATAATCAGGCGTTCGTCTGGCGCTGACACTTATATGCGGAGCAAAGAGGATTATGTTTAAACGTCACGCTGGGCTCATCGCCGCGCTTGCCGTCCACGGTGCCTCTCCAGCAGTTGCAGCAGAGAATGTACTTGACGAGCTCCGCTTCGGTGCATCGACCTCGGTTCAAAACCGAGACGCTCGAGAGCAGGCACTTCCCGAAGTTACCTTCTTTGTTGATCCCTTTGAAAAGAGGACTGCAAATGACTGGAAAGCGCGCCTTGTTCGTCCGCGTATTCATTTTGGGACGTCGATTGGGATAGATCATCAACCGACGCAGATTTTCTCAGGCTTTTCATGGACATTTGATCTTAGCGAACGGGCGTTCGTAGAAGCTGGATTCGGCGGTGTTTGGCACGACGGCCCGCTCGGAAAGACAGCAAATGGACCAGGATTGGGATGCAGGCTACTGTTTCATGAATATGCCGGCATTGGCTACAAACTGGACACTCATTGGAATGTCCTTGCCCAGGTATCTCATTCATCGCACGCTGACCTATGTGATGGACCAAACGGCGGTATGACGCGCGCAGGTCTACAGATAGGATACAAATTCTAACTGACAGTTCAACTCGACGGCTTCACGTTGACTTTTGAATTATACGCGTATATTGAACGCGTATACTTAACGGGGATCGTCGATGCCACGCCAACCACTGACAGATGAAGAACTGGAAACGACACGCGCTCGCATCTTGCGAGAAGCCGCGGTTATCGTTGGAAGTAACGGCATTGCCGGTTTGTCGATGCGCGTTCTGGCAAAGCGAATGAGTCTTACACCGGGTGCTCTCTACCGATATTTCCCCAGTAAGCAGGAGATGCTGGTCAGCTACTGGGAAGACGCTTTGCGGGCGGTGGCCGAGCGCATCGAGGTCATCGATCAAACCGAAACGCATACGCCAGCCGCGATCCGTCGGATGCTCTTCGCCTATGCTGACTTCTGCATTGAGGATCACGACCGGTTTCGCCTGCTTTTCCTCGAAAAGGATCAGGATACGAGCTCCGAACTTTTCCAGCGCAGCGCCGGATTCGCCCCTTACGATCTGCTGCAGCGACGTGTCGGCAGGGCGATTGAAGACGGATATTTTCTGTCCGATGACGCCGATCTCGTCGCCCAGACGCTTTGGGCGGGCACCCACGGCGCTGTGACCCTTCTGATTACTGTCAAGGAGCTTGAGCTCAAGGCCAGCCTTCTTGACGCAACCATCAACGCCGTCATGCGTGGCCTATCGGCCAAGGAGACTTGAACAATGAACAAGGCAGCTTTTGCCGCCGCCGCACTCGCGGCGGTGCTTCTGGCCGGATGCTCGCAGGAGCAGGCCACCGAGAAAGTTCCCCGCCCGGTGCGAACCGTCGCTGTGCATTTAGAGGAGGTGGGAGAGACGATTTCCCAGACGGGAGAAATCAGGCCCAGATTGGAAACGCCGATGAGCTTTAGGCTTGGTGGCCAACTGACATTCCGGGCGGAAGTCGGAACGACAGTCAAGGTGGGCGATGTTATCGCCACGATTGATCGTGCGTCGAGTGTAAATGGCGTTATGTCTGCGACCGCTGACCTTGCGACGGCAAATGCCGATCTGGAACTCGCGCAAGTCAACGCAGAGCGCAATCGTGGCCTGTTCGACAAGAACGTTGCCTCGAAGGCGCAGCTCCAGCAATCGGAGGCGGCGTTGGCCACAGCGACAGCACGGCGTTCTGCTGCGGAAACCGCACTTGCCAATGCCAGGGACACCTTGTCTTACACCGATCTCAAGGCAACCCAGGATGGCGTGGTTTCCGCGGTCGCTGCCAATAATGGTCAGGTGGTCAGTGCTGGGCAGACAGTTGTGACGCTGATTTCCGATGCAGAGCGCGATGCCGTCTTCGACGTCCCGGAAAAGATCGTTGGACTGAATGTTCACGACCCTCTGGTCGAGGTAACGCTTCTCTCCGATCCGGCTGTCAAATCGAGCGGCAGGGTGCGAGAGGTCACGCCATCGGCCGATCCGGCGACGCGGACCTATCGTGTCAAGGTGGGCCTGGATACGTCCGGCCCCAAAATGCCGTTCGGTTCAGCCGTAAGAGGCTCGCTCATTCTCAACGCCAAAAAACTTGTCCAGTTGCCAGCGTCCGCTCTGACTCAGAACAATCGAAGGAGCGCCGTATTTGTCTTCGACGCAACATCAAAAACTGTCCGGTATCGTGAGGTTCGGATTGAACGTTATGCCGATGCGACGATCCTGATCGCTGACGGTCTTGCTGAGGGCGATCTTGTCGCGACTTCCGGCGTCAGCAAGCTGCGAGACGGTGAGGCTGTTTTCCTCGAAGATGGGAGCGTCAAATGAGCGCTCCATCGTCTTTCAAAAGCAGGTTCAACCTCTCCACCTGGGCTCTCAAACATCAGTCGTTCGTCATTTTCCTGATGATCGCCACCATTCTGGGCGGTGTCTGGAGCTACCAGCGGCTTTCGCGTAACGAGGACCCGCCGTTCACCATCAAGACCATGGTGGTTTCTGCCATGTGGCCGGGTGCAAGCACCTCTGACACCGTCAACCTTTTAACCGACAAGCTGGAAAAGAAGCTGTCGGAAACGCCCCATCTCGACTTTACGCAGAGTTACACCCGTGCTGGCCAGTCGGTCATCATGGTGAACCTTCGCGACAGCACTCCGCCAGCCGAAGTCCCGGATATCTGGTACAAGGTGCGCAAGAAGATCAACGACATCGCTACAACATTGCCGACCGGCGTTCAGGGGCCGTTTTTCGATGACGAATTCGGCGATACCTATGGCAGCATCTACACCTTTACTGCCGAAGGGTTTTCGCAACGGGAACTACGCGATCGCGTCGATGGCATCAGGGCGGAACTCCTCACCCTGAAGGATGTCGGCAAGGTCAATCTTCTGGGTGTGCAGGAAGAGGAGATCGTCATTGAGTTCTCTTCCGCCAAGCTTGCAAGCCTTGGAATAGACCCATCGGCCGCGATCGAGGCGATCAGGGCGCAGAATGCGGTCGCACCAGCCGGAACGGTGCGTACCGATAGTGAGAATATATCGCTGCGCGTCAGCGGCGCATTCGCTTCGGAAAAGGCGCTTCATGATATCACCTTCCGCGTCGACGGACGCTACGTCCGGCTTGACGACATAGCGACCGTTTCTCGACGTCTTGTCGATCCACCGGCACCTGCCCTACGCGTCAATGGCGAACCGGTCATCGGTCTTGCCGTCTCCATGGCAGATGGCGGCAACCTTCTGGATTTCGGCGAGGCTCTGAAAGCCAGAATGGGTGATATCGCTGGGAAATTGCCACATGGCATCGAGGTCACACAGGTTGCCGACCAGACGACCGTGGTGAAGGATGCCGTGGGCGGTTTCGTCAAGGTACTGATCGAGGCGATCGTCATCGTTCTGGCTGTCTCGTTCGTATCGCTCGGGACAAGGGCAGGTCTCGTGATCACCGCCTCCATTCCGCTGGTTCTGGCCATGACCTTCTTCGGCATGGACCTTGCAGGCATCGGTCTCCAGCGGATCTCACTCGGAGCACTGATCATCGCGCTCGGCCTGCTGGTTGATGATGCGATGATCACTGTTGAAGCCATGGTATCTCGGCTGGAACATGGCGATGAGAAATCTCGCGCGGCCAGCTATGCCTACGAGACGACCGCCTTTCCGATGCTGACAGGGACGCTGGTCATGATCGCGGGCTTCATTCCGGTCGGCTTTGCCGCTTCCAGCGCGGGTGAATACACCTTCTCCCTGTTCATGGTCGTGCTGATCGCGCTCGTCGCCTCGTGGATTGTCGCCGTCCTGTTCTCACCGCTGCTTGGAACATGGATCCTTCCGGATCGGATGGGCCATGGCAGCCATGAGCCAGGCAGGGTCATGAAAGCTTACCGCGCTGCCCTCGACTGGTCACTGACCCACCGCTGGGTCACACTTGCCGTCGCACTGGTTGCGTTCGTTGTTTCGATCTTCGGCATGACCAAGCTGGAAGAGCAGTTCTTTCCCGCATCGGATCGGCCGGAACTGCTCGTCAGCCTGACCTTACCGCAAAATGCCTCTCGTGCAGCCACGGATGCGCGGGCGAGGCAACTCGAAGAGATATTGAAAGCCGACCCTGATATCGACCACTTCACGACGTATGTCGGGTCCGGATCGGTACGCTTCTATCTTCCGATGGATGTGCTTCTGGAAAACGACAACGTCTCCGAGACGGTCGTGGTGGCTAAGGGCATCCATGAGCGCGACGCCGTCCGCAAACGGCTTGAGGCGGCGTTCGAGAAGGACTTCGCCGACATCGTCACCCGCGCCTCGCCGCTGGAGCTTGGTCCACCTGTTGGCTGGCCGCTTAAATTCCGGGTTCTGGGGCCGGATTACGCCCAGGTGCGGGATCTGTCATTGAAGGTCGCAAACATCATCGGCCAGGACCCACGGACCCGTGACATCAATCTGACCGCCGGCGAGCCTCAGCGCAGCGTCACGGTGGTGGTCAATCAGGTTGAGGCACGTGCGCTTGGCATGAGTTCGGAATCGATTGCAAGCGAGATTGCGTCCGTTTTTGCCGGAACAACAGCAACAACGGTTCGTGACGGTGACCGGCTCGTCAACGTCGTGGTGAAGGGCATGGAAGCGGATCGCACATCCATCGCCACACTCGGTAATCTTGCATTGCGCACATCAAATGGTGCCAGTGTCCCCCTCAGGCAGGTGGCAGAAATCTCATATGGACTAGAAGATCCAATCGTCTGGCGCCGCAAGGGCAAACCGATGATCATCGTCCAGTCCGATGTTCTTCAGGGTGTCCAGCCTGCGACAGTGACGGAAGCCGTCAACAAAAACCTGGGTGAGCTGCGCGCATCACTGCCTATGGGTTACTCCATCGAGACCGGCGGCGTTGTCGAAGAATCCCAAAAAGGCAGTTCATCGGTGTTTGCAGTCCTTCCTGTCATGCTGTTCGTCATTGTCGCATTGCTTATGGTCCAGTTGCAGAGCTTTACCCGCATGGGGCTGGCAATGCTGATGGCACCCTTCGGCCTGATCGGCGTGGTGGCGGCGATGCTGCCAACAGGAACGCCAATGGGGTTTGTCGCCCAGCTTGGGGTTATCGCGCTGGCGGGTATGATCATCCGCAATGCTGTTATCCTTATCCAGGAGGTCGATGAGAATGTCGCCAAAGGCCTTGCACCGTTGGATGCGATAGTCGCAGCGTCGGTACATCGGGCACGGCCCATCGTACTGACTGCCTGCGCGGCTGTGCTCGGCATGGTTCCAATCGCAGTGCAGATCTTCTGGGGTCCAATGGCTTTTGCGATCATCGGCGGTCTGGCGATCGCGACAGTGCTTACGCTCCTGCTTCTGCCTTGCCTGATGCTCTGGCTGCTGAGAGCTGAGGAGAACAAGAGCACAAAATCGCTTGCTGTACCTACCCCCCATCCGTGAGACCTAGCCATGACGACACTTGCTATCCTCCACGCCCCCTCTGGATCGGCATATGTCGTCCGCGCCGCCTCCCTGTCGTCCTCGGTAAGGGGAGGCGGCGCATCCATATTCTTGAAGGCAAGTGCGGGCATTAAACTGATTTGCTCTCTGTTGGCGCTTGCCTTGCTCGCTGGATGTGGCCATCGGATCGATGTGATGGCGCCCGTCGCGGTTTCGGACCCACAAACCGGGCGTGTCGATATGCTTGTCGCAACAACGCGCCAGCCGTCAGACAATCCAGCACTTCGTTATACCGGCGAACGGGGAGAGGATGTGCGCCTCGACAATATCGTCGTTTCAATCCCATCCGAAAAAATGCGCCAGATCGGTCAGGTGCAATGGCCAGAGCGGGGAAAGCCTGATCCGAAACGCTCCTTCGTCACCACCAAAGCCGACTTGGTGAATGACAATCAGGCCATGTCCTGGTTCCGCAAGACAAGTCACGGCAAGCGACGAGTGCTGGTCTTCGTTCATGGGTTCAACAATGATTACTCCGAGTCCGTCTATCGCTTCGCACAACTTATTCATGACGCTCGCCTCGACGCCGCACCGGTTCTGTTCACATGGCCGTCACGCGGCAACGTGTTCGATTATGTCTACGATCGTGAAAGCACCATCTATTCCAGGTTCGGACTGGGTGAAGTGCTAAAAGCAGCAGTCGATAGTCCCGATGTGGATGATGTGACGATCCTTGCCCATTCGATGGGAACCGGGCTTGCGATGGAATCGCTTCGTGACATGGCAAACAAATACGGAAAGGTCTCTCCAAAAATCCATTCGGTTTTCCTGGCCTCTCCGGATATCGATGTTGACGTGTTCCAGCGGCAGGTTGTCGAAATGGGGGAGAAGCGTCCCCAGATAACCATCCTGTCTTCGCAGAACGATCTGGCGCTCAAGCTCTCCACCTTCCTCGCAGGAGACGTGCAGCGGCTTGGCGCCACCGATTTCCGCCCCTACGAAAAGCTGCTGAAGCAATACAATATCAGGGTGCTCGATGCGTCCGATGCTAAACAGGATGACGTTCTGGGGCACAGCGCCTTCGCGCAGAATGCCGATATCCTGAAAGCCTTAGGAACGACGTTCCTGGCAAAACCCGAGCCGGGGCGCGGAACGTCATTGCCTATGGGATTGCTCAACAATGTCATCACCGCGAATGTCGCGCGGTGAAGTCAGTTCAAAGAACAATGCACCTCCAATGTTAGCGCAAATTTGCCGAACAAAGCTTCGCCTAGCCTTATTTTCCGGCGGCGTTTCTATATCACGGCAGTGTCGACCGTAAAAGATTGGAGTTCACGCAACCTGCAGGTGCTCATCGAGTTCCATGTTTCTAAGGGGTGTGGCGCCGCCATGAAGGTTCCGCAATTCGGCCAGTTCTGCCTCCAGTTCATGCAGTCTGGCAATATGGCAACTCAGGTTGAACTGAATAGTTTCATGTTCCAAAGGGTCAGGACTTTGTAATGCCATATATGTCCTGATAATCTCAACCAAGTCGTCTCTGTCTTGTTCGAGCTTGTAAAAAGTTATGTAAGTCATTGCTGCCCTTGATGTCTCACGATAAGATTTCGGGCGCGGAATTTGTTCCACCCCAGCGACAACTATGGTGAGCAAAATATGAATGCCGCCGAAATCTCGCTACGCCGAGGCTTGATCTTAAATCCTATTGCCTGCGTGTAGGCTAAAACCAATCCATTTACGGCTGCAGAGTTTAGTTTGTAATGGGCCACCGATGGTGTCGGTGCGCGACAATCTTCATTCAAGTCATGGCGCCAGCCCGAACGAGATCGCATCTTTCGCAGTGTTTCCAGATGACGGCCGGGGCAAGTGTCCGCTTGTCAGCATTGCTAGCACTACTTTGGCAGAATAGATTCTGCGCTTCGAATTTGCCCTTTGCAGTGGGGACATCGGATTCCCGTTATGGGGATGGCGAGTGCGCTGATGACGGCTCGACGGACAGGAGGCAAGGTGGGCTCAGGTGGGCCCTTGCGTGCTTGCCGCTTCTTTTTTTTCCCGCTTTGCAGTCTGCAATCTTTGATGCTGGAGGAAGGCGTAGGCGATCATCGTCATCAGGGCGTGCCGATGTAGCCCTTGCCATGATCGGCCTTCGAAGTGGTCGAGGCCGAGTTCCTCTTTCATCTGCTGATGCGCTTGCTCGCAAACCCATCTCGCCTTGATGGCGGCCGCCAGCACCTTCAACGTCGCATCGGCCGGCAAGTTGGACAGGTAGTATTTGCGCTCGTCGTTTGATCGCCATTCGCCAACCAACCAGGCTTCCTCACCCGGCATGTGCTGCTGTCACTTGTCGAGAATGCGTTGCGGCGTGCCGTCGGCGATCCTGACGCGCAATGCTGTAAAGCGTGCCGTCAGGCGGCCCTTTGTGCCACGCCGCCAACTGACTTTCTTCCAGCTTGCGTGCGTCAGGATCGTTTCCGCGGCAACCGACAGAATGTCGGGGATCGGATGCTTGCGTGGCCGACCATGACCGGAGATGGGAAAGATCAATGCGACATCATGGGGATAAACCTTCTGATGCTTGGGGATACCGACCGCCCAGGTGAGGCCACGTCCACTTAGCCCCTGGCGGAAGGCCGCCGACAGGCCGTAGCCTGCGTCAGCCAGCACTGTACCAAACCGGACACCGGTCACGATCAACCGATCGATCTCGGCAAGAGCAATCTCCGGCTTCGTGCGAGATGTCTGCATGGCATGGGGAACCCCGGCCTTGGCCATCCGTTCCGTGTCGCTGGTCCAGCTCTCGGGCAAAAACAAGCGCAAGCCAACCGGAACAGGAACCTCGTCTCGCGTAAGCGTCACCGAAACCAGCGTCTGGCAGTTTGCCCTCTTGCCCAGCATCGAGGCGTATTGCGGCGCGACACCGACCGAGTGGTCGCCCTTCTTCGGCAGACCGGTGTCATCGATCACCAGAAACGCATCGGATGCACCAACGATCCTGTCCGCCTGTCGCGCGAGTTCCGTCTCAAGAGGAACAGCATCCCAATGGCCATCGGAAATGAAATGGTGGAGGCGGTCGTACTGGCCTGGAGCAAACCGTTCCGCCATCGGTTCGATGCTCTTGCGGTCACCGGGACCAATCAGCCCCGACACATAAACCGGGCACATCTGTCGTCGCTTCTTGTGTCCGAGCTTGTCCAGAAATGGCTGCAAAAACGCTGAAAGCTCCGTATCCCAATCTGCCATATCGTGGCCCCCAACGAAGAGAGCACAAATCATCTCAAACCAGCCTTGCCCCAATCTGCCAAAGTAGTGCTAGATCCTTCCTAAGTAATCATCATCGAATGTACCATCCGGTATCGAATCGAGTGGGCCATGATGTTCGCCGCGGTCGGGAAACTCAACTGTGGTGAGGAAATATGGATCTCGATCCCGATGTAATCGAGCGGATATGGTTTGCGCTTCAGCGACCGGCTCCACCCAGCCGCCCGCGAGCCGAAGCGATGATTGCAAACATCGCTGCAACCGGATGGGCTTCCGAGGTAGAGATTGGGGACCTTCTGCTGACGCTCGACCGCAGGACGGATCCACCCGCGGTCATCGATATCAAGGCGTTTGTGGCCGCGCTGGAATTACCGTTCCGATGGGCGTTTCTTCGCCCGCGTCATCGCAACGACGATCCTTCCGGCGTCAGAATGCTGTCCATCGTCGATCTGGCGGCATTGTGTGTCTGGCTAGAACGGCTCGGTTTCCAGATCGATGTCACTGATCTCTGTGCCGAAGCCGTGAAGCACACCACGTTCGCATCACATGTCAGTGGCGAAGACATTTACGTTCTCTTTTATGAAGCAAACCGACATCGTCTCGGATCCGTCACGCTATCGGCGCGCATCGGGAATGGCGCGGGATAAACAAGGCCCGCTTCAAGACGGCGGCGGGCTACCGCCTCAAATATGTATCGGACGATTACGGGAAGGCTCTCTGGCTCACGGTTCATGCTCCGAAGTGTTGGTTTCCGCGCAGAACCGAGCCGGTTTTTCCACCGAGAAGTGAGCCACCTCTAAGTATGGTTTTCTGATCAGGCTTTGGTCAAGGGATTAGCCTTTTCTCCTCTCTTCTATGCGGCTGCAGCCGAGCTGGCTTTGAATCGAAAGCTGTCGTTTCCGGTTTCGAGGATGTGACAACGGTGGGTCAGTCGGCCCAGCAGAGCCGTCGTCATCTTGGCATCGCCGAAGACGGTGGCCCATTCGCTGAAGCTGAGGTTGGTGGTTATGGCGACGCTGGTGCGCTCGTAGAGCTTGCTCAACAGGTGGAAGAGCAGCGCTCCGCCTGAGGCACTGAACGGAAGGTACCCGAGCTCATCGAGGATCAGCAGATCGAGACGAACCAGCGTCTCAGCGATCTGGCCTGCCTTGCCTTTAGCCTTCTCCTGCTCGAGCGCGTTGACCAATTCGATGGTCGAGAAGAAGCGGACCTTGCGACGATGATGCTCGATCGCCTGGACACCGAGGGCGGTCGCGACATGTGTTTTTCCTGTGCCCGGTCCACCTACAAGCACGATATTCTGGGCCCCGTCGATGAACTCGCATCGATGCAACTGGCGCACCGTCGCTTCATTGATCTCGCTGGCGGCGAAGTCGTATCCGGAGATGTCCTTGTAGGCAGGGAAGCGGGCAGCTTTCATGTGATAGGCGATGGACCGGACCTCACGCTCAGCCATCTCGGCTTTCAGCAACTGGGACAGGATCGGCACGGCTGCATCGAAGGCCGGAGCACCTTGCTCGATCAGGTCCGTGGCCGCTTGAGACATGCCATACATCTTCAGGCTACGAAGCATGATGACGACGGCGGCACTGGCGGGATCATGACGCATGGCGACCTCCCACGATCCTGACACGTAGGCCATCGTAACGTTCGACGTTGGCCTTGGGTTCACGTACCAAGGTCAGCGCCTGCGGCGTGTCGATGTCGGGGCCGTCGGTCGTTTTGCCGTCAATCAGCATATGCAGCAGATTCAGCACATGCGTCTTGGTCGCCACGCCTTGATCCAGAGCCAGTTCCACAGCCCTGACGACAACCTGTTCTTCGTGATGAAGCACCAGAGCGAGGATGTCGGCCATCTCCCGATCACCACCGGCACGGCGAAGCATCTGATCCTGCAGTTGTCGAAAGGCCAGCGGCAATTCCAGGAAGGGAGCACCATTGCGCAGGGCACCAGGCTTGCGTTGGATAACGGCAAGGTAATGCTGCCAGTCGTAAATCGTTCGCGGTGGTTTGTCGTGACTGCGTTCTATGATCCGCGGATGTTCGCAGAGGATATTGCCCTCGGCTGCAACGACCAGCCGCTCAGGATAAATCCGCAGGCTGACGGGCCGGTTCGCAAATGATGCTGGCACACTGTAACGATTACGCTCGAAGGTGATCAGGCATGTCGGCGAGACCCGCTTGCTCTGCTCGACGAAACCATCAAACATGGCGGGCAATGCCATCAAAGCAGGCTGCTCGTCACCCCAAACATCGGCGATCGAACCGGGCAGGCTCCCGTGCGGTGTCTCCTGCCACAGGTTCTGGCACTGCTGTTCCAGCCAGAGGTTCAACGTTGCCAAATCTGGGAAGTCGGGCATCTGTTGCCACAGGCGGGGACGAGAATCCTGAACGTTTTTCTCGACCTGCCCTTTCTCCCAGCCCGCAGCAGGATTGCAGAACTCTGGCGCAAAGACGTAGTGGTTCGTCATCGCAAGGAACCGGATATTGACCTGTCGCTCCTTGCCGCGGCCGACGCGATCGACCGCCGTCTTCATATTATCGTAGATGCCGCGAGCAGGGACGCCGCCGAACACACGGAAGCCGTGCCAATGGGCGTCAAACAGCATCTCGTGCGTTTGCAGCAGATATCGGTCGGAAGAAGCGGTGCGATGACCGCCCACTCCTCGTCGCTCAATTCGTGACCGCGCATGGCAATCTCCTTTCAAAGAGATTGAATCACACACCATGACGAAGATGAACCCTGTTTATGGGGACGCGGCCTAGGGGTACACCTTCAAGCGCCGCGCAGAAAACCGCGCTAGTAGTGATTCGGGCAGTTCAGGCAAAAATCCGGATCATCAAAACCGCCGATTACCGCCGAAGGTCAATATCAGCATCAGCGGCAGGGGATGGCATGAATCCGATGTGCGTCGCTGGGTTGCTGGCCCTGCGGCGTGGAGGGAGCGGACGCTCAACGCATCCGATGACTGAGGAGCATGCCGACGATAGTGGGAAACGGACACCCGTGACCGACAGCCGCTCACCCGATAGATGGCATGCCGGAAGCGAAACCGCTCCCGCTGACAAAGCGGATGCATTTCCAGTTGAGAAAAAAGCAGAGCAACTATAAAGATGATCATATTAATCAACTTTAAAGCCGTCCGGTGATTGACATTGACTGCAGAAAGCAAGCAAATCGAGGCACTTTATGTTTCGGAGCGCAAGCGCCTTGAACGAATTGCCGCCCGGCATGCTGGAACAGTCGATGCGCCGGATGTTGTTCAGGATGTTTTTACGGCGGTTTGGGCAAAAGCAAGAGACAGCCTGATGCTTACACCCGCCTATTTTTCCCGCGCCACTCAATTCACCTCAATAAGCTATTTCAGGGCAGAGCGCCGCCGCTTGCTATATCTCAAGGCAATAACAGAAGATCAATATGCCGCGCCATCCATTCAACCCGATCAGATGTTTATGGCCCGGCAGGACATTTCACGCCTCCAAGACATCATCAACGCCCTTCCGGAAAGGACGAAGCTGGTCTTCATCTTGAACCGCATCCACCATTGCACCTATGACGAGATTGCCGTGGGGCTTGAAATTTCCTGCAGCACAGTGGAACGGGAGATGGCGCGCGCACTTTTGGCGTGCAAGGCACTCGATACGGCAAATGACTGACCCTGAAAATTGTCCCCGGCGCGATAAGGCGCTCATCGAAAAAGAGGCTGTAGCCTGGTTTACCCGCATGAACGGCAAACCAACGCGTAGTGAGCGCCGCGACTTTGCTGCATGGCTCGACGCGACTGAGGATCATCGCCAATCCTATGGCAGAATTTCAGCCATATGGTCGACGCTTGGTTCAGACACAGCGCAACAGGACACACGTATACAATTTGCGCTTTCAGCAGCGCTGGATCGTATTGAAGACCATAGGCGCAAGCGCAAGCTTTCCGGCGTTGCATCTTCAGTGATCGGCTGCCTCGCATTGTTTGCTGCCGGTTTCTGGTTATGGCTGGAGCAGCCTCACCTGCTTCAGAACATGCAGGCCGACTTCATTTCGGACCGGCGTGAGCGGCGTGACATTATGCTTTCGGACGGTTCGAAAATTTTCATGGACGCCGATACAGCGCTTAAAGTTTCAATTTCCGCAAATGAGCGACGCATTCATCTTCTGCGCGGAAATGCCTATTTCGAAGTCGCACATTCCACAGTGCCTTTCAAAGTGAAGGCGAGGTCTGGCGAAGCAACTGTCTTGGGCACAGAATTCGAAATTGCCACGAAAAACGACAGCGAAGTAACTGTAACACTCGCAAAAGGCAGTATTGCCGTTTGGGTTGAGAGAGGTGACAACGTTATCCTCAAGCCCGGTGAAAGTGTAGATTACGGACTGAATGGCCTCAGCAAGCCCCATGCCGTTGATCTGGAGGAAGTTCTGGCGTGGCGAAATGGTCGGTTGATCTTCACCAATGCGCGTCTTGGAGACGTACTTGCTGAGATTGGGCGTTATCGGGAAGGCCGTCTGGTGGTTTTGGGGCAGTCTCTTGCCGAACACCGCGTCTCTGGCAACATTGCTTTGGATGATCCCGAAAAGGCACTTGCGGCCATGCAATCCTCAGTTGGTTTTAACATGACCGTTCTCGGCTCGCGGCTGGCTGTCATACGACAATAAATTTTTCTTTTTTTCACATTTTCCGTGAGGGAAAAGATCGCGGCCGGACGATATGGCATTGAAAGGTTTGCTGCATGATCAGACGGTAAGCCTCAGATATCATTTTTGAAGGTGAGTTGAATGCAGGGGAATATTTGGGGACGCAGGGCAATGGTCCTGTTTGCGACGACAGCAATGGCTGTTTCAATTCAGCCGTTTGTTTACGTAAAACAGGCTGCCGCACAGGCCGAACGCGTACATGAGTTCAATATTCCGGCAAAAACCATCCGGCAAGCAGTCAATGATATCGTCAGGGTTACGGACATTGATGTGGTCTTTCCTGATGCTGCTGCAGCATCCAGAATGGGAAAGCCGGTTAAAGGCTCCCTTAGCACCTCGCAAGCCCTGAATACGCTTCTTGCCGGTTCTGGCCTGAGCTTCCGATTCAGCAACGCCAACACGGTAACGATTACCGGCACCAGCCAAGCAAGCGCTGATGCTCAAAATGCTGGCGGCACGGTGCTGGAAACAATTACCGTAAAGTCAGCAAGCGGGCGTACTGAAAATACCGGCCTCTACAGCATAGAATCCATGTCTACCGCCACAGGACTGCCACTTCGCGCAAAAGATACGCCTCAATCCGTTGGCGTGGTAAGCAACCAGCAGATCAAGGATCAAGGCACGACGACACTTCAGGATGTGCTGAAGAAAACCACGGGCGTCAATGTTATCCGCGATTCCGGCAAGCCCCGTTTCCTATCCCGTGGTTTCTATATGGATCAGCTTCAGGAAGATGGTATCAACTCCTTCGTGGCCGGATCGAGGGTCAATCCATACCATGGTGGAACCAGATTGAATGATCTGGATATTTATGACCATGTGGAATTGCTTCGTGGTCCCACCGGTCTGGTACAGGGTACAGGTGAGCCAGGCGGCACTGTCAATCTTGTTCGCAAACGGCCCACTGAGAATTTCCAGGCCAGCAGTGTCACCACTGTCGGTAGCTGGGATAAATATCGTGAGACTTTGGATGTTTCAGGCAGCCTGAATGAGCAGAAAACCCTGCGTGGGCGGGTTATTGCTGTGGGCGAGAAAGCGGGTTCGTTCAAGGATAATGTCGATAGCGCTCATGGGACTGTATACGGCGTAGTCGAGGCAGACATAGGGGAAGACACAACACTGACAGCCGGTGCGCTGTATCAAAAAAGTTCCGAAACCCCTGATTATTATGGACTGCCACTACTAAGCAGCCGAGCACCGCTGGATTTTGATCGCTCCCGTTATCTCGGCGCATCATGGAACGATCTCGACAACCAGAAGGAAAATGTCTTTGTCGAACTTGGTCATCAACTGACCGATGACTGGAAACTCGATTTAAAGGCAAATTATACGCATTACGATTCCAGCACCGCTTTCGCGGGTCTGACGCGTAACGCAGGTGTCGCTTCAAATGGTCTTGCTAACGTCAACAACATGCTTCGGTATGATAATGATGGCGGCGAATTGGGTCTGGAGGCTAAACTCACAGGTAAATACGATCTTTTCGATCAGGAGCACGACCTCTTCGCAGCACTTTCCTATACGCGGGGCGATTTCGATTCCCGTTACCGCCGTGTCCTTAACGGCACCCCATATAATGTTTACACATTCACTGGTAACGAAATCATTCAGCCTAACTGGGATGGCAGTGTTCGTGACGATATTTACTATGATTATAACATATCGGAAACGGCCTTCAATCTCGGTACACGCTATAACATCCGGGATGATCTGCATCTTGTCGCCGGTGGTCGCCTGACAAAGTTCGAGTATGGTGGCACCACCCATTACGTAACATTCGCGGGCGCCCCGGACGGCGAAATTAGCAAAAGCAGCTATGATCGCACAAAGTTCATTCCATATCTGGGTCTGACATATGATCTCGTCCCTAATGTAACTCTGTACGCAAGCTACGCCGATATCTTCAAACCGCAGACCGCATTGGATGTAAGCGGCAAAATGCTGCCACCCGTCGAGGGAACGAATTATGAAATCGGCGTCAAGACAACCTTGCTAGACGAACGCCTCAACGCATCTTTCGCCCTGTTCCAGATCAACCAGAAAAATCGCGCCATCGCCATTACCGGTACTAATTTCTCTTACGCCGAGGGAGAAGTCAAAAGTCGTGGACTTGACATAGAACTTTCCGGGGAAGTTCTGGATGGGCTCAATCTCTTTGCCGGTTATACTTTCAATCGCAGCAAATATCTCAACGCAGAATCGACTGTCTATACAAACGGCGCGTTCTTTAGCCCTCATACGCCTGTCCATATGTTCCGACTTCATTCTACATATAAGCTTCCAGTGCAGGATGGAAAATGGACCGTCGGTGGAGGCGTACAGATCCAAAGCGATACCCGCAGTGTCAACAATACTGGTGGTACCGGCGGCATTGAACAGGGTGGCTATGGAATTTGGGATGCCAGCCTGAAATATGACTTCGACGAAAGCACCGCTTTGCAACTCGTCGTCAACAACATCTTCGATAAACGTTACTTTGAAAACAACAGGACTCGAACACTGGGGCTGAACAACTTCTATGGCGCTCCCCGGAACTTTGCCCTCACTTTGACAAAGAAGTTCTGATGAACTCTAAAAGTACAAAAGCCTCCAATCGTTTTCGGGAGGCTTTTGTACATATCTGAAGTCACCTCATGCAGACGTTTCGTGCTTTTCTTCGTATCGCAAAACCATTCTGGTTCAGTCGCAACAGGCTGCGCGCATGGCTTCTGCTTGCCACCATGGTTGTTTGCGCGCTTGGATTTGTCAGGGTCAGCGTTGCGATCAATGCCTGGAACAAGGTATTTTTTGATGCGCTTGCATCTTTTGATGCCGAAAGCATTCCCCATCTGGCTGGGCTGTACTTATCCTATCTGGCGCTGGCAGTCGCTTTCATAGCGGCAGGCAACTGGTTTATGAAACGGCTAGCCTTCGACTGGAGAAGCTGGACGACCGATGAATATCAAAACCGATGGCTTAAGGATTACAATCACTACCGGATGCGCTTCGGTCATGAGCCGGATAATCCAGACCAGCGTATCGCCGAGGATATCGCCCTTCTTTCAGAAAAGAGCCTCGATCTTTTCAAATCTTTCGTTCTCAACGTAACGCGGCTCTATGCCTTTACCGCAATCTTATGGACAATCTCTGGCACACAGGACATTTCAATCGCAGGTCTGGAGTTTCGTGTCTCTGGTTACCTCGTATGGCTGGCGATAATCTATGCCGTGCTTTCTACAGCTGTGATGCATTACATTGGCCGTAAGCTCTTACCATTGAATATTGAGCGGCAGAAAAGAGAGGCAGATTACAGGGCTGCGCTCATCAGCGTCAGGAGCGCGTCGGAGCAGATTGCATTTCATCGTGGTGAGCAGGCAGAGGCAAGAAGGCTTGAACGGCACTTCGCCCGGATCAAAACGAACTGGTCTGAACTGATTGGCCGGGAATTTAAGATCGAGTGCTTTTCCGCAGCCCAAATGAGGATTGCGTGGTTCATTCCCCTATTTTCAATTCTGCCTCTATATCTCGGAAGGACCATTTCTTTCGGAGACCTGATGCAGGCGCAGAATGCTTTTTCAAGCGTTCTCGACGGTCTGAACTGGTTCCTGAATTACTATCGGAAAATCATGGAATGGGCCGCTGTCGTGCAGCGCCTTTCCCAATTCGATGAGGCTTTGAATACGATCACGGCAGCGAAGCAGCATAAATATCTTGATCAGTCCAATACCAAGCCAGCCATTCACATCGAAAATGCCAACATTTTCTCGCGGGAGGGGCAGCGTGTTCTTTCCAACCTAAATATGCATTTTCCCGCCTCTGGCCATGTGCTGCTGACAGGGCGCAGTGGATGTGGAAAAACAACCATGCTGCGTGCTTTGGCAGGCCTGTGGCCGTATTGCTCCGGTCAGTGGTCCATAACGCCGGATGCCATGTTTCTCCCCCAACGCGCCTATTTTCCAGAGGAAACTTTGAGGCACGTCGTCAGCTATCCAGCCTCTGAAGTGTTCAGCGATGACGCGATCCTACGTGCTCTCGAAATGGTAGGGCTGTCAACACTCTCTGATGATCTGGGGCGGCGAACAGCGTGGAGCACGATCCTCTCCGGTGGTGAGCAGCAACGTATCGGCTTTGCGAGACTGCTGCTGCACAGACCACAAGTCATGTTGCTAGACGAAGCGACGAGCCATCTCGATACGAATTCCGCTAGGTCGATGTACGAAGTAGTGCGGAAAACGCTTCCCGACTGTTTGCTTGTAGCAGTCACCCATCAACGTGAACTCGCCTCTGTGTTCGATATAGAAATGAATATTGTCGATTAGGTAGTCTTTTCTATAGCCCTCGTCACCGATACTCAAAGCCCGGCTTACGTCATTTTAGCAAGTGTCAAAAAGAGGTTGTACCGCCTCTATTTCCAGTAAAATCTGGCGGATGGGGTCCATGTAGCGCTTAGAGAAACTCCAAAAACTGTACCTGACTGCCAAGTTCTACTCGCCATCATATGGTTGTGTCACTCGTCTTAGAGGAGCCTCAAGGCGACGTTTTATAGCGCGACGATTTCGTTCGCGTTTCGCCAGAACCTGTGTAATCAGAGATTTTGAGACATTGAATTCCGCCGCCAAGGCTGAGAGCGTCGCGCCGTCTTTCCTTTTCTGTTCGATCAAAGCGTCTCGGCTAGATTTATTGCCCGTCATTCTCAGTTTCTCCGGTATCAAACGATCAGATAGGGGAGATATCACAAGAATGCATGTTCTTCATTTGTTTTCTTTGTGGAATGTATGAATTCCTGGGCACGCCCTTTCGGGGCAAGCTCTGCTTCGCGACGGCTTTGCCGCCGCTCCACGGAACCCCTCACGGGTTTCCGCACCGCAGGCGCGACGATCCTTCGTGCTGCCGGCCTTTGGCCGGGATGAGGACGCGCAAGCGCGATAGTCTTTCCCTGAGCGGGGACCGAGGGCGTCGCCGTCCAATCGGAAGATGAGGGCAGAGAGTGTGTGTGGAGCCGGTCGCGTCGGTTGAAAAACCTTGGCAGGTTTGCAAGGCTATGATAAGTTACATGTAACTATGGATGAAGGAGAACGACATGGCTTCCGCATCGCACCCCAAGCCGTCCCGCGTGAAGGTCGGAGAGCATCGTGCGCGATTGCGCGCCCAAGGTCTGCGCCCGATCCAGATTTGGGTGCCGGACGTGCGCGCGCCTTCGTTCAAGGCCGAGGCACGGCGTCAGTCGCTCGCCGTCGCCATGAGTGCGCAGGCCGCTGACGATCAGGCGTTCATCGACGCCGTGTCCGCCCTTGATTTCGACAATGGCGGTGATGAATGAGGCGTGGCGATATCTGGACGGTGGCGGGGAGCCAAGACTATGCGGGCAAGCCGCGCCCCTTCGTGATCGTGCAGGACGACAGTTTCGACGGGACTGACTCGATCACGATCTGCGTCTTCACGTCGGATGCGACGGACGCGCCGTTGTTCCGGCCTCCGATGGAGCCCAACGAGCGCAATGGCCTTCGTGCCGTGTCCCGCCTTATGGTGGACAAGGTGACGACCGTTCCGAAGTCGAAAATCGGTGTTCAGGTCGGGCGACTTGACGATGAGGACATCGTGCGACTCAATCAGGCGATGATGGTATTCCTCGGTCTGGCGGTGTCACCGAGGGCAAGAGAAGGCGTTTGACCGAGCGGTATCGAAGAAAATGTCAAGTCGCCAAAACCGTCGTTTCTCGCCGATTGCCGCCGATACTTCGCCATGGGGCTACTACGATCTTTTCAGTCTTCACAGACTGAATCCTGTGGCGTTTCATGCCTGTTTCTCTTCGGAAGACGGTATGGAAAAGCGACATGGAAGACGACAGGAAAGGTCAGCCGGGAGGTTTGAGCCCGGCCAATGACAATATCCCGGAAACGGGAGAGGCGGAGAGCGGCGACGATAGTGCGCCGTCCCGGAAAATGGACCGGCTGGTGCTGGGTTTGGCCAGCCTGATCGGGCGGCAGATGGCCCGCGACGACTTCGAACGGCTGATGAAGTCTGCCGCCAACGATAACGAAAGGCGCCGGAGACGATGGCGATGGGGCGACAGAGGATTAACCCTTTAAGGAGATTGCCCCATGTCTGCGACCCGTGCCGCGCTTTATGCCCGCTATTCCGACGACAAGCGGAGCGCTGCGTCGACTGAAGATCAGTTCCGGCTCTGCCGCGAACTTGCACAGCGAAGGCTGGCAGGTGGTTGAGGCCTATGACGATGCGGCGATTTCCGGGGACAACACGATCTTGCGCCCCGGCATTCAGCGGCGGGTGCGCGATTCGCAGCGCGGTTTGTTCAAGATCGTCGTCGCCGAGGCGCTGGACCGCACCAGGCGCGATCAGGCGGACGTTGCGACCCTCTACAAGCAATTGAAGTTCGCGGGCGTCAACATCGTCACATTGGCCGAGGGGGGGGAAATCTCGGAGCTTCATGTCGGCCTGAAAGGCACGATGAATGCCCTGTTTCTCAAAGACCTCGCATGAAGACGCATCGCGGCCAGCGCGGGCGGGTGGAGAAGGGCAAGGCGGGCGGCGGGTTGTGCTACGGTTACAGTGTCGTCAAGCAGTTCGACACGCGAGGCGAACCTCTCCGGGGAGATCGCGAGATCATCCCCGACGAGGCAGATGTGATCCGCCGCATCTTCCGCGACTTCTCGTCTGGAAAAAGCCCGAAGTCAATCGCCAAAGACCTCAACAGGGAAGGTGTTCCCGGCCCGCTCGGGCGCGCATGGGGCGACACCAGCATTCGCCGGCATGTCAGCCGTGGAACAGGCATTCTCAACAACGAGCTTTATGCAGGCGTCATGGTCTGGAACCGGCAGCGCTATCTCAAGTACCCGTCCACCGGCAAGCGGGTATCGCGCCCGAACCCGGAAAGCGCCCTGACGAGGGCCGAACTCCCGCACCTGAGAATCGTTGACAATGCGCTGTGGAGCGCCGTCCGGGCGCGTCAGGCGCAAATCTCGGCCATCTATGGCCCTAACCCGGCGAACACGCTGGAAGGCCGCATGAAGCGCGCGCGGCAGGCGAAGCGACCGGTTCATCTTCTTTCCGGCCTTCTCACCTGCGGATGCTGCGGCGGCAAGTACGGCATCATCACGCTAAACCGCTATGCGTGCCTCAACCATCACAGGCGCGGCACCTGCGACAATTGCCGCACGATCAAGGGCGATGTCATCGAAGCTCGCGTGCTGGCTGGCCTCAAGGACAAGCTGGTGTCGTCGGAAGCGGTCGCGGAAGCCGTTCGCGCCTACGTCGAGGAAATGAACCAGCTCCACCGGGATCGTCGCGCAGGCCCAGACCGATCAGAAAGCGCTTGCGTGGGTCGAGAAGGCAATCGCGGGCATCATAGCCGCAATCGAGGACGGCATGTATCAGCCGAGCATGAAAGCCTGCATGGATGATCTCGAACGGCAGAAGGCGGGTATCGTCGCCCGTCAGGCGCAGGCACCCGCTGAAATGCAGGACGTGCATCCCAACATCGCCAATCTCTACCGCTTGCGTGTGGAACGCCTTGCCGACGCTCTCACCGACCCGGACGGCGGTTTGCAGGCGGCGGAGGCGCTGCGCAGCCTCGTCGGGGAAATCACACTCACCCCGGGCGCGAAACGGGGCGAGGTTAACGCAACTCTAAGTGGCGTTTTGTTTGACATCCTCAACTTCGCCAGAGCCGAGGAGACCCAGCGGCCAGCCGATTTTATGCCGCCGGTCGAAGCTTGCCCCCGCAACCAATTCCAGCATAAATCGCTCATCGTTCAGGTGTAACCAAGCACCTATGGTTCAGGTGGACCACACTCCGGGATCGGCTTTCAGGAGCAGGTCTCAAACCAGTCCGAGCTGCTGCGGTAACAGGACGCTCCTGCTCCAGTGCATGTGCGGTCTTTTTTGAAAGTCCAGCCGCGCTTTCACAGCCAGATGTCAAGCGCGCTGCGGCTGATTGATAAGGCTCTGTCCTCACGCAATCGCAGAATCATCTCGTTGAGCGTGATATCCTTTTCCTCTTCGATCATGCCGATGATGAAGTCCTCGTGAGCCACCGCGTCGGCCCTGCTTCGCAGGCGTCAACTGACCCGCCCGTGCGCTGGCGATCCAGACGATGGCCGTTGAAATGCCATCGCGTGACGCAGCCAGAACGCGGCTACGCAGATCATCACTGAAAGCTCGGGTCATATTGCCTCCGACCAAATCAACAGTCGGGACGATGGAATCAGAATTCGGAAGCCAGAGGAATCCTCAACGCGATTCCGCGTTCAATAGACGTGCTCTAGAAGACGCGTAAGCTTGGCTGACAAAGAGATTGTCCGAAGAGGCGTCGTCCGGATTTAGTATGCATGTTGTCTAAGATCAGGGGGAACGCATTACGCAAGGACATTGATGATTACAACCGTGACCCAAGGTGGCGGGGATGACCTCTCAACTGGGTCTTAAAGGCGGCTCAAAGACGTTTCCCGAAAGCTTTGAACCCCGTCTGTGTGGAAAGGCGAAGCCATATTCGCGACGATTGAGGGCATGGCGGTCGTTACCATTCCTCTGGCTGACTACAGGGGGCTACTACCGCAACCCTGAAGTTGCGGTGTTTCTCGCTCAGAGATTTTGGGCTGAAGCCGATCAAGATGATACTACGGGAATGCAAGTACCGATTCGGCGTTGCTCGGACACCATCGCAAAGGACAGCATATCGCTATTGGGCAATAATGCGAAAAAAGAAGAAAATTGCGGCGTTAGCGACACATAACGAAAAGTTATTTTTCCGATTTCTCGTGTCAAAATTCCGAAATCGCACTACAATGTACATTCAATCTGTTGATTATGGGGCGGTACACCCGAAAAAAGCCCTTTATGAAATAGTGGCAAGCACCCCAACATAGGAGGGCAGCCGCCTGAACTGGCCTAACGGCTCGAATCACCGCGTAGTCACGCGATCTGTTGTTGCTTCCGTTCAGCGCCTCTTGGACTCCTCATCTTTCTTCGCCTGATCGTGATGCCACTTAATTGCATAGTACATGCCAATGCCCAGTACTATGATCTTAAACGGGAAGAAGACATAAGGAAACCAATCGACCCAAGAACCGTCAGACATTTTAAGTGTTTCCATTTTGTTGTTTAGAATTGTCTAAACTCATAGGTAGCGCTCAAAAAATGCTCCTTTTTTATCTCCATTGCAAGGTCAGTGGGCATGGTCGTTTTGACGCAGGCCCCGCCGGTTCATTTAATCTGTGTCTTTTGGATTTTTTTGGACATCATACCTCAAGTGCACCATGCCGGTTTTCAGGGTAGGGGATCAGGCCTCCTCCTGCAAATGGGCCATGAATGCTTCGGCTGGTGTCCGATATCCAAGGCACTTTCTGGGTTGGTCGTTGAGGATGCGAGCGACCTGGTTCAACGTTGCCTGAGACATTTGGCTGAGGTCGGTGTTCGGCGGTAGAATGCGGCGGATGCGCTTGTTGGCGTTTTCGATGGCGCCTTTCTGCCAGGGCGCGCTTGGATCGCAGAACCAGCTTCGTGCACCGATACCATCTTCCAAAGCCCGGAATGCCGCGAACTCTGTGCCGCGATCAAACGTGAAGCTCTGACGTGCGAAGGCGGGCAGGCGGGAGAATGCCCGCACGATCTTGTCCATGATTGGTCGCGAATGCCGGCTTGGATTCTTGATGAGAACGGTATAGCGGCTCTTGCGCTCGACGAGGGACGTGACATTGGCATGGCCAAACGGTCGCTCGAAGATGATAAGGTCACCCTCCCAGTGCCCAAACCGCGATCTGTTTCCAATGAAATCAGGCCTTTGCGATATGCGATGGCTGGCCGGGAATGCACCGTCGCGCGGCTTTCTTGACCGCAGTGACCGACGTTTGCGGCGTGCTTCCGGCAGATAGTGATAGAGACCGAGCTGATAATCTTCCTTGCTGTAGATGAACCGGTAAATGGTCTCGGCGCAGACACGGACAAGGCTCAATTTCTCCGATACCAGACGCCCGGCGATCTGTTCGGGTGACCACCGGGCCTCCAATTGACGAATGACTTCGGCACGAAGATCTGGATAGCGTCGAAGCTTGCGCAGACGTCGCCGCCGCTCGCGCCTCAGTTCATCAGCGATCGTACCAAAGTAACCGGTGTACTCGGGCAGTTCATTGTCATGGAAGGTGTTGCGACGGATTTCTCGATAGATGGTCGACCTGTGGCGTCCCAGCCGCCGGGCCATTTCATTGACGGAGACTTTCTGATCAACCAGACGGTGAAGGAGGCGGCGATCGGCGAGGGTCAGTTGCGTATAGCATCCGGACATGTAAAAATCTCCAAAGTGAAGCCATTGAAATTATTGGCATGTCGCACTTGGAAATAGAATGTACCCGGCTACAAATTGTGTCAAAGCTGATTAGAGATGCGACGCCGCTGGCCCGTTAGAAACGCGACACTGGCTCCGACAATCAGCCCCCGACCGGACCGGCTGGGCCGGGTTGCAAGGGTAGGGAGGGGGCGGGTAATGAAACTCCCTCTTCGGCTTTAGCTTCCTCAGTAGCAATTATCTGGTTGTCAGCTGATAATCGTTTTGCACCTGCATCGGGCGGGTAGGGATCAAAGCGACATGATGCTTCCGGAAATCAAGCTGCATGGTGACGTCGATGTCGCCGCGCTGTCACCACTTCTTCGCGGCATGCTTCTTTCGGTTGCCTATGCTGACGGTGAAGGGGGCATAGGATTGACGGCAACCGGCGCCATGAACCGCAAGTTCGTGCATTGGGCCGCTGTTAACTTCCTCTGGCCCGACTTTACAGCCGAAGATCTCTACAGCATGCACAAGGTGCTCAATGAACGCGACATGCCGCCACTTTGGGTCGTGCGGGACATGACCCGTCATCTGAAGCTGTTGCGTCGGAAAAAGGATGTGCTGCTGCCAACCAGACGCGGCCGCGAGTTTCTCGTGAACCCTAACGCCTTCTTCGATCTGGTCGCCACGGATTATCTCTATTCCTACATCCACGCCGCCGAACGGGAAGAGGAGGTCCAAGCACGGTTACGCTGGTGGCGCATGTTCCTCAATCTTCTCAATATCAAGGCCGGAGAAGGGTGCACGCCATTGCAGATTGTAAAAATCCTCAAGCCACACTTCGCCCCCCTGTCTGAGACCGAAATGACACTGGAAGCCTGGAAACTGAAATCCGATGTCCAATATGGCGTGCTGAGGCGCCTGTGCTGGCTGGGCCTGCTCTACGAGGCACGAGAAGGGCTCACGCTCCTTCAGGATGGATCCTTCCACAAGACGCCACTTTGGTCCGCCTGCCTGCAGCTGGAATCGGATACACAAAGCGACATCGGGGTGCATTGAAACGTCTTATTCCGCCGCCGGCTGCTTCGATAATGCTTTCTCGCGCTTCGCAATCACCGCTGGATCGTTCATGAAATCCGTCCGCCGACCCGGCTTGCGGCCACGCTTCTGATACCCGTTCGCCGTGCTGCCGTCGCGAATGCCGAACATATGATCCGTCTGACCGGTGCGGCGAGGGCCGCCCTTGCTGCGTTGCTGTTCGCGACCGGCCTGCATCTCGGCAACCAGCGACAGCATGTCATCCAGTCGCTTGTTGTCTACGACTTCGGCGCGATGTACCGAGCGTAACGTGTCGAAGGTTCTATAGGGCAGGGCAAAGCTCTCGTGCATGATCTCGAGCCGGCCGTCGGGATAATCGCATACGATCACCTTCTGGCCCGCCAATGGCCTGGATATCTCGGTCGGATCGAGAATGAACAGCACCTTGTCGTAACGGAGTGTCAGAGATTGCGACAGGGTGCGGACTTCCTTGCGGCACATGGCGCCATCGAGGTTCTCGTGATCGGCCAACGGTCTGTGCATGTTCGTCTGATTGCGCGGTTCCTTGCCGAAACGCGCGTTGAAATCTAAAATGAACTCAGGCGCATAGGCATTGGCTTCCTCGATCGTGTCGATGCCGCGAAGCCGCATCTCCTTGACCAGCCGGTCCTGCAACGTCTGGTTGGCACGTTCCACCCGGCCCTTGGCCTGCGGGGTATTGGCGCAGATGATGTCAATGTTCAGCTCATAAAGCGCCCGGCCGAACTGCGTTAGGCCACTCGTTCGGTCTTTCCTCGACGCATGCAGTGAGCGGAAAACGCCGTGCTTGTCGCTGTAAAAAGCCAGCGGCTTGCCCCATTGCTGCAGATAGGCCTTCGTCGCATGCAGATAGTCGAATGTATTCTCCGAGCCAGCAAAGCGTAGATGCAGCAGCTTGCCAGTCGCGTCATCGATATAGACGAGCAGGGCGCATTTGGGCCCACGGTTCTCGAACCACCAGTGATGTGAGCCATCGATCTGCACCAGTTCGCCAAAGCAGTCACGTCGGCCGCGTGGCTGGAAAACCCGTTTCTTGCGTTCCTGGCGCGAGATCCAGATCCCGGCCTCGGTCATCCATTGCCGCAGCGTCTCTTTGGCGACCGAGATCCGGTGCAGCTCGATCAGCTTCTCACGCGCCAGCGTTGGGCCGAAATCCAGATAGCGTTCGCGGATCAAATCCAGCGCCGCATTGCGAAATTCCTCGCTGTGGCGCCGATTGCTCGGCCGTGATCGCTTCTTCGAAACGAGCCCGGCCGGGCCATCCCGGTCATAGGCCTGCAGCAGCCGATGGACCTGACTTCGACTGAGGTCGAGCCGGTCCGCCGCCTGGACGACGCTCAGGCGTTCGTCACGGATCTTCTGGATAAGTTCGAGGCGATGCAATTCTTTCTGCGACATGGTGATCAAAAAGGACATGACGACTCCGACCGCTCATGGTCTCGACCAGGCTGAAGATCGTCATCCTTGCTCCCAACGTTGGCTTTGACCAGTGCGTCGAGAGGCGAGACTGTCGCATCTCTAACTGGCCCAACTGTCGCATTACTAAATAGCCCTTACAAATTGAGATCGCATAATCTATCTTATGGAACTTTTGAGATTGTCGCATCTGATACGCTATCGTTGCAGCAATAGCGTATCAGTTCGAGATGAAAACAGTTACTTTGAGACGATATCTGCTCCGAACCATTTCAAACTGAGCCCTCTTAATGTCCCGTCAGTTTTCATTGTTTCAATTGCAAGATTGAAGCGATCAGCAAGTTCTTTCTCTTGCTTCCTCAGCCCGATACCCACCCCAGGGCCAAACACTCCACCCGAAATCCTTGGGCCGTAGAGTGTCGCTTTTGCGCCCTCATTAGACTCCAGAAATGCTTTCCAAACAGAATAGTCTGCCAGGCCACCGTCAATGCGCCCGGCGACGAGATCGAGGTTTAAACTGTCCTGTTTATCATAAATCCGGACCTGCACTTGCTCACCGAAATATTGTCTGAGAAACACTTCGGCATTTGTAGATCCCTGAACGCCGATGGTTTTGCCCTTCAGGTTTGTTTTCAATACCTCAATAAGGCTTAGGCCTTTAGGTTGTTCGGACGAGAGGTCCACGGCTGCCGTAACGTCCATCTTAGGAAGCCCATTGGATTTGGCAAATACGAAATAATTTGATGTCAGGGCATATGGCGCCGAAAACTCGATCACGTCTCTCCGCTTCTCGGTAATCGACATTCCTGCCATAATGGCATCGTATTTTCCTATCGTTAGCGCTGGAATAATACCGTCCCAAGCCTGCGTTACAAACTGGCATTTCAACTCAGCGCGTTCACATAGAGCACGTCCTACATCGACATCGAAGCCGATCACGTTTCCGGACGGATCGACGGCGTTCCAAGGTGGGAAAGCTCCTTCGGTGGCAATCTTGATTGTTTTTATATCTTGAGCGTGTACTCCCGAGGCGATTGCAAAGAAGATGAGCAGCCCGAATGATAGTTTGAAACTATTCACAATTTTCCCCTTATGTTGATTAGCTTTGGATATAAACTCTTGGAATGTGATCCCTCAGATGCGCATAGAGGCCCATGGTGTCCGTCCCCCAGAAATGTGCGGCTTCATCATGATCGATGTGTTCCTCTCCCTGCTTGCCAAGGAGGATCACCCTGTCTCCGAAAGCTGCATCTGGAACGTCAGTGAGGTCGATACGGATATGCTCAAGGTGGGCGGGGGGCAGCAACCTTGCCCTTTTTCCTCTGACCAGTGCGGTCGCTCCAGATGGAATGTTTCTTGGAAGGCCATCGCCCCATCCCATCCCGATAACGCCGAGTGTCATGCCCGCATGCAGACCAGGGATAGCTGGAAGTGGGCCTAGAGATGCATCAAGACGTTTCACCGAAACAAGACTTGCCGCTATTTCCGTCAACGCCGGACGCAATATTACGTTTCTTTTTGGTGGACCACGGTCAGATAATCCAATGAACAGCGCTCCAGGATCGACAGCGTCGAAATCCATTTCCGGATATTGCAACACACTGTCTGTGCTTGACATCATGACAATCGGAAGAGGAACACCGATACTCAACGCATCGGTCAGCGTGCGTTTCATTATCTCGAACTGGTTGTATGCTTCTGACTCGGCTGAATTCGGCAACTCGCTCATATGAGCGTAGATTCCCTCAACGGTAACGTTTGGGTCTGCTGCGGCTTCGGCGAGAATATCGATGATTTGAAGGGGCGTTGCGCCAGCGCGAAAAAATCCCAAGTCGACCTTAAGGAATATCCGCAGCGTTCGAATAGCGCTGCGCCACTGTCGCAACTCATCCAGACTGGATATAGTTGGTATCAAGCCGAGCGTTTCAATCGCCGAAGCTGCGACTGGCAAGGCTCCTGGATACAGGAGAATAGGGCTGGTAATTCCGCCGTTTCGGATAGAAATTGCGTCGATTATTGACGCAACGGCAAAACCGTCGACGTTTTCTTCGGCTAAAGCAGCGGCAACTGGTCCGGCACCACACCCATAGGCGTTTCGTTTCAGGCACGCATAAATCTTCGTCTCCAGAGAAAGATGCCTCCGGATCTGGCGATAGTTGTGGCGTATAGCACCAAGATCGATCTGATACCAACTGCCGCGTAGAGCTGCGCCACTGAGAGAGCTATACCACGCATTTGCGGTCGATTCCTTGATAGTCATGATTGTGTCACCGCTTGGGAGGAGGACGTTGCATGACGCTGAGAATTCGAGGACCGTGAACCGTCACGTCCGGTGTGTTTGTTCAACAGCTTTTCTAACTTGGAAAATACGAAGACGATCAAAAACGTCAGGCTGAGATAAATCACGGCAGCCGAAGCGAATACCTCGTATGGGGAAAAAGTTTGCGCGACGATTTTCCGCGAAGCTCCCGTCAATTCCATCAATGTGATAGTACTGGCAAGCGAACTGGCCTTGAGCATAAGGACAACCTCATTGGCATATGCGGGCAGCGCAAGACGAAAACCAATCGGCAGAATAATCCTGCGGATGCGCGTCACACCAGACATACCCAAGGCTTTTGCGGCCTCAACCTCCCCCGCTGGAACGGCACGAATTCCACCTGCGATAACCTCGGTCGTGTAGGCTGCGTTGTTCAGGGAGAACGCGATGAGCGCGCACCAGTAAGGCTCACGCAGTATCGTCCAGGCTGCCGTTGTTCGGATCCACTCCAATTGACCGGAACCGTAATAAATCAGGAACAGCTGGACGAGCAGTGGTGTCCCACGGAACGCGAATGTATAAACTTGGATAGGAAGGGAGAACAGAAAACGCGGTGACGCACGAAGCAGTGCAAGAGGCGTTGCCATCAAAAGGCCAACGAGGACTGAAAGGAACGTCAGTTGAACCGTGAGGAGCAGTCCCTCAAATAGGTTTGGAATTGCTTCCAAAATCAGGGGTGTGTTCATAACCGGACACCCTCACGAGAGACATGGATGCCACGGTTCGCCTGCCGCTCCATCAGTTGTAGGCTTGCAAGGGAAACGGCTGTGAATATGAGATAAAGGCTGGCAGCGATCGCGTAGAAGGTCAGCGGATCGTGGGTCGATCCCGCAGCGATACTGCTTTTTCGCATCAGATCTTCCAATCCGACCACAGAGATCAAGGCGGTGTCTTTTAATAATGTTAGCCAGAGATTGCCTATTCCAGGCAATGCGTAACGCCACATTTGCGGGAGAATGACAAAACGCCAGGTTGCGCGACGTGATAGTCCAAGGGCCTGCGCCGCTTCAACTTGCCCTCGAGGCACTGCGAGAATTGCAGCTCGAAACACCTCTGTTGCATAAGCGCCAAACACGATAGTCAGTGCAAAAACGCCGGCAGCAAATGCATTAACTTCAACATAGCGCCCGAACATGGCCGTGAGTAAGACTGTCCCGCCGAAATACAGCAGCAAGATAAGAAGGAGCTCCGGCACTCCGCGTATGACTGTGGTGTAGGTGTGAGCACCCCACCTCACCCAAGCCAGATGGCTGCGCTTGGCAATGGCACCAATGAGCCCAACACCAATTCCCAAAACCAGACTTGTCAGCGCCACCTGAAGAGTTGTTATTGCACCTGCAACAATCTGGTCGCCGAAGCCTTGCAATGACCACACGTCAGTGCCCTCCAACGTGAGAAGAGAGAAACTTTTTCAGTCGCGGAGAACGAGGGCTTTCGAAGATATCATCCGGTTTTCCATCCTCCTCAATCAGGCCTTGGTGCAGGAAAATGGTCCGATTGGACACCTGACGGGCAAAGCTGAGCTCGTGCGTGACGATCAACATCGTTCGTCCCTCTTCGGCAAGCGATCGAATGACCTTCAGAACTTCTCCGACCAGCTCGGGATCCAACGCGGAGGTTGGCTCGTCAAAAAGAAGGATTTCCGGCTCCATGGCGAGAGCACGTGCGATCGCAATCCTTTGTTGCTGACCACCGGATAAATGAGAGGGATAAGCATCCCGCTTCTCGATCAACCCGACTTTAGAAAGAAGCTCCTCCGCTTTCAGGCAAGCATCTTTTTTAGATATGCCCCTGATATGGATGGGTGCTTCGATGATATTTTGCAGCACGGTCTTGTGTGACCACAGATTGAAGTTCTGAAACACCATTCCCAGTTTGGCACGCAGTGCATTGATATCGCGTCGCGCCGTTAAACCCGAACCAATCCGCACGTGTTGACCGGCAACCCAGATTTCGCCATCGGTTGGCGCCTCAAGGAAATTCAGACACCTCAGAAATGTACTTTTTCCCGAGCCGCTTGCACCCAATATAGAGATAGCATCCCCAGCTCTTGCCGAGATCGATATTCCCTTAAGGACTTCCAAATCACCAAAACGTTTTTTCAGATCGAGGATCTGCAATGCGGGAGGCGCATTTTCGCAAGTAGAATGAAGATTGTTTGCAAATTGCAAGGAATTCACTGGATTGCCCTCAGCTTTTCATAAGCCGAGAGTGCCACATGTATCGAATTCAAACTTGCAGTATCTTGCTGTTCGTGCGCGATCTTATCGTGAAATCAGTGAACAGCAATATTCATCCATTCGCTGCGGTAGTGCGCAGGTGTCGTTCCCACATTTCTCCTGAAGACGTTTGCGAAATGACTGGAGCTTGAGAACCCGCACGACAGAGCAATTTCCGTAATCGACATTGCCGATCCCCGAAGAAACTCCTTGGAGCGCGCTATTCTACGCTGGACGATGAATTCATAGGGTGGGCATCCAAAGGTTTGCTTAAAGGCTCGGCAAAAGTGGGCAACGCTCAAACCCGCAACATCAGCCAATTGTTGAAGCGAGACAACCTGATCGAGCTCATCGTCGATTTTTTGTGTCACGCGGCTCAAGTTCGCGGATGCAAGCCCACCATTTCGAGCTGGTTTAACGTGCTTCTGCTTCCGCATCAATTGCACGAAAATCGTTGCTACATAGGCCTCGACAAGCATACCGCTTAACGAATTGTGATCAGAAATCTCTGCGCCAATGCCTCGAGCCGCGTTCATGATGACCTGATCTTCAAATCCGAGGTTCGGAGAAAACGCCGACATTTTTCCACTATGCTGTGAAGCAAAGAGTTGGCTGACGTGTGGGAGAGTTACGCAAATTGACAGGTAAGCCGCACTAGAAGCACCGATTTCCCACCCCCGCCATTTGCATCCTGCTGGGACAAATAATAAGGCGCCAGGTTTTCTCGGCACAAATTCTGTTCTTCTATCGTCCAGGAAATAATCGCCGCGCTCTGAACTTCCCTGCAGATTGAGAAGCAGGAGATGACGATCCGAAATGATTGCCGTTTCCTCCTTCTCCAATCCTGTCCGGCGAACGAGATCGACCTGTATACCCTGCCAAGATTTCTGCCTGTGAGACGTTGTCCGGCAGTTGCCTGATTTGAAAGCGGTGTGCTGGTCGAAAAGAGGTGTCTTCATGACCTCACCTCGCCGGATTTAGACAAACTCTTCCCGCAACACTGCTGCGCCGGCATGTGAATCGGTCGCCAAGCTTGCGAAAAAAGGCAATAAACGTCTGGAGCAGAAATATCTGCGCTGAAGACGGTACAAAAATTCTGCTGATTGTAGATGTCCCGATTCGGCAAGGACGTCTCCCCATCGAGTGAGTTGGCGCGGTACGTCCCCGCGTAAGACTCACTAAACCTCCGAATGATCGGGGAGTTGGAAACCGTCTGTGACAGCCCTGTGGCCTTTAGTTCCGGAGAACCTGGACATACGTCACAGGCTCCCCGACCCGAAAGGTCGAAGAGTTTGATGCTGAACCGACCAGCATCAGTCGCACAGAGGGGTTTCCACGCCCCAAGACAGCACGTACTGCCTCAGAAAGTAAGATAATGGATACAGGGAGTCAGTTCCAGCGCATAATTTCCTTGCGCGGCAAAATTGCGAATTTTCCAGACGCTTTCGAGCGGCTTCCAGAAATAGCAACTCAGTCTTTGAGATTCCCAAAGGACTGCATAGCAGCTAGTGAAAAGGCAATAAAAACAACGATGCCGGAGAAGACCAGGAAAATCGCAGAAGGTTTCATGACGTCGGAAACCGTGGCGATTGCCGAAAGCGATATCAATCCGAAAAGAACCGCAACGCTATGCAAAGCCCCTTTAGATCTTCCCAGCGCGGAATGAGAAACACTCGCTTGCAACGCCACCTCAATGGCAACTCTACCGAGGTTATAAGCGAAACCAATTATTCCAATCGCCACGAGCACCAATGGGAATTCGTGAGTATTAAACGCCGCAAATGATAATGCGGTTACGATGAGGATAAGGAGATAAAGTTTGGGTGTTTTTATCATTCGCGCCAATGGAATGAGAAGAACGGCTCCGAGGATAGAGCCTGCGGACCACACACTCTCAAGATGACCAAAATCCATCGCATTGCCGCGAAGTTCGTCAAATACGAAGCTAGGCCCGACAGCACTGATCAGCAAACCGCCGACATAAAGCGTTGAATATATGAGGCCAATGCCAAGCAATCGTGAGCTGTATTGCCTCAGGTTGCCTCCCGCATCTACTGCGAGCCGCCGATCCCTCTCTTGGTGACGAACCAGATACATCGAGAAAAGAGACAATGTAAAAAAGGCGCCGACGACAACGAATGCCGCCAACGCGTTCGATATGAACAGGATTACTCCGATAACAGCGGCGGCAACAAGACTGCCCAATTGCATGGAAAAATAGGTCAAGCAATTTGCTGTGTGCAATGAAAAACGCGCGCCAACGCGAGGTACCATAGACTGCGTGGCCGTCAGTGAAAGCCGGTCGCAGGATGCAAACAGGAAAGTTGACAGCCATATCACCCAGTCTGGATCACCCGACATGATTAACCACCCCAAAAAAGGCGCTGTCATAATGCGAAGCAAATCCGAAAGCATTGATAGGCGACGGCGGTCGTACTGGTCGACCATCCAACCCGCAACAGGGCTCGCTAAGAGTTCAACAATACTTAATATCGCAAAAAATGCGGCGACCGCAGATACACCATCTCCTGACACAGCAAGCAACCAGGCACATGCAATGTTATAGCCGTTGCGCCCTACTGCCGAAGTAAGTGTCGCCCCAAGAAACCAGTAAAATTGAGGGGAGTCAGCAGATGTGGTTTCCTCAGATCGGTTCATCGGCGCTCTTCGTGATTTTTATGCCGATAATCTAATATTCAATAAAACCAGCGCTTTCATATTTTCGTCGAGATATCAAAATCATGCCAAAAATCTAATGCTGAAATCACCGTCGCCATCTACGGCGATATTCGAGAGGACTAACGCCAAATAACCGCTTAAAAGCGTAAGTAAAATGACTAGAGCTTGAAAAACCACACGCCAAGGCGATTTCAGTTGCAGACACGTTTGCGTTTCGAAGCAAGTCCACAGCGCACTTCAACCGGTAATCTGACAGATACGTATGCGGCGTTTTGCCGGTGGACTGTTTGAATGCCCTGAAAAAATGCCGCCTGCTGAGACCTATTGTGGCAGCGAGCTCCTCAAGAGAGGGAGGCGCTGACACACTATCTTCAATGATCGAAACCACACGTTTGAGATCGAAAGATGAAAGACCTCCTTTGATAATTTGCGGCTTGGCTCCGTTCAGCCTTATTAACTGCGCGAATATTTGCACCGCTTGGCTTTCTGCCACTACCATACTGATCGAATCTGGATTTCTGAGTTCCATTCCAACATTTTGGAGAGCATTCTCGATCACATTATCGCGGAACCCGATTGTTGGCCTCAATGCCCTTACGTGTTCAGGACGCAAAACCTTCTCTGTGAAACTCGCGTCTATCGAGAAGGCAAGATATGAGCCTACCGCATCTCCTTCATCCCACCCTTTCCACTCATGGTTTGCGGGTATGAAAACCAGTGATCCTGGACGGCGCGGGGTGAATCCAACAGATTTTCCTTCGATAAAGTCTTCTCCAAGCTTAGCTTCACCTTTCAGGTTAATGAGAAAGGAATGACGGTCGAGGGTGATATTGGTTTCCTGACGCTCAAGCCCGGTCCTTTTTACGATATCTACTCGGACCGTACCCCAGTCCATAAATTGATGAACCATTTTGCGATGGTTGGACGATCGAACGTCTTCAGGCCGAAATGTGAATACTTCAGTCAAAGAGGAAATTCCTCTGAAATATGGTTTAGGCTAAAATATAAAACTGGATTTCTTTTCTCAACAATCTCCCGCTTACCTTAGGTTGGTAAAACATGGCACTCTTATGACAAAATGACGTGTCTATGAAAGCTGCCATCCCTCGTTCCTGCTTATGAAGCGTTATGGACGTTGGGCAATGCTACAGGATAGCAATCCATAATTGCTTTTTTGCAACGGCATCACCCTTAGCTATTGAGAGAGATGTGCGTCGATGCAGGAATTTGATCAATTTATATCGGAATGTGACCGCGGACCGCGGTTGAACCAGCTCGCGAAATTTTTTAGCGAAACCGCAGCTGGCGATAGTGGAATCCCGCGTCGCAAGCCTGTTGTCGACACCCGCCTACTGCCAAATGATGTTCTTATGCGCCAATTCATTGAGTTGCACGCGCGTCGGCAGGGCAATTTTGATCAGCATTATCACAGCAGCATCCCGTATCGCTTGGAAGAGGAATGCCGCATGGCATACACAATCCTGCGCTATAGCAGGTCAAGCTTGGAAAGTCTTTCCTTATACAGCCTTGGCACGGCCGAGGGGACAATGGCGCGCACTTTATCAGAACTGAGTGGGGGCAAAATCCAATCATTGTCCTGCAGTCCCAACGAAGAAAACCACAAATGCTTTATGGCATTTGGTGATCCGCCCCATGCCAGTTTCTTTCTCGGGCCATTCCATCGGTTATCAAAGGAATATTTGCGCGCAGACGCAAAGCTTGCGCGATTTTCCGGGGGGTTCGATTTTATTTTCGAAGATACAACGTTTCAGATGTATTCAGCGAACCGCGAGATGCAGATCGAATTCATCGCCCAGCATCTAAAGCCCGACGGCATCATGTTGTTTTTGGAGAAATTCCGCTCAGCCGATGAAAACGATTATGTCGCGAGAGAAGCACAGAAAGATTTCGGCTTTAAGACACATTATTTCGGCACGGACGAGATCGTCCGAAAAAAGGACGCGGTCCTAAATACAATGCACGATTGCGAGGTCACTCTCCAAGCAATGGCCGCCGCAATTTACAACCAATTCCGGCACTGCGTAGTCACGTGGAATAGCGGTAACTTTTACGAATTGGCAGCGAGCAACAGTACAGAAAACCTGCAGAAATATGTTTCACTGCTGCCTGAACCGGCAATCCCTGTCGAGTACGTTTATGAAACATCTACATATCTCGAATTGGCCTCCGTGCTGACGCAGCTCCGGAATCCGACATCATGAGTTGAAGAGGCTTTCAACCGGTGGCGCTGGCTCCAGCCTTGCCATTGAAGATGAGTTCAACTCGGTTAGGCTGAAATGGAGATCGAATGTACAAACATATTGCCGAATCCTTCATCGCCGTCGCACATACACAATGCGTAACCGAAACGATTTGCGTGAAAGTCCAGGATTTTTGTCGATCCATCGTGTCTACAGGCCCCGACAGGCTGCTGGACTTCGGGGGCGGGCGAATGATCATCCGAGCGTTGGATGAAGGCCTGTTTCTCAATGTTTCAGCCGGGGATCTCGTTACCTTCTATGGAATCCGGACTCTTGTTGAAGGGAGCCTCGTGAAAGACCTCTCTTGCGGCGAGCGGGGATTAGAATGGCTTCCCGCGGACAAATTACCGTTTCTGAAAATTAACCTCGTACAGCGCAGAATGTGGAATCGATAGCGGCGACATGCCGATGCACAACGGCGCGTATGGTTGATGCCCTAAGCTCACTACAGGCTATCGAGTGATTTGTCCGGGCCGTAGTTTTCCAGACAGCCCCTCTCTCGAGCAACCTCACACATTCGGCGAAAACCTGTAACGCTGTTTCCTTCTCTAGCTGCAGCAGAAACACGACGCCAACCTTGCGTTATTGCCATCCCTACTATCCAGCCTGACAGACCTGGGACAGGCGCCTAGTCCCGTGCGCTATTCTCTCCAACTCACGTGCAACAACATGCTCTGCGTGTATCCGTGCTTGGTTGCGAGGGCTGCGCATCCCGAGAGGCGGTGACCTGATGAGCCATGTTCAACGTCTCTTCGCTTCCAAAGTGCCTATCGGATTAAGCCACGTGCCTGATCGATGGCGCGCCCCTGACGTTCGGCAACAATCTCCTGACTTCTTTCTATTCGTACTGTCAATTGCAAGACCTGCAGACGTTCCCGCATTGCTTCAAAAGCATTGCGTTGTGCTGGTGGGACGCGATTGACAGCGTCCTTATCGCCACGCAGGATGGCGTTGCTGCCGAAACGTTCGTCTAGCGCCCGGCTGACGGCGGTGAACTCGCTCTTGATGTCCGCGGGAAGCGATCCCGCAGTAAAATCTCGCCGCGTTTTTTTGCCCCTGTCTTCTTTTTTCTTCTGCTTGTTCATATCCGCCACCAATGTCCGAAGCGCCTCCTCCGCAGCCTGAGACAGACCGGGAATGGCAATCGCCATACGCTGGCGATCCTCGGTGATCACTTGAGTTTCAGCGTCCAGCGCGGTAGCCCATGACGTAGCGAGTGGACACACGCAGGCGGCGGCTTCCGGTACAGTCTGAAGAGCTTCTTTCCGTTCTCGACCGGCGGCGAGCAACCTGTCCATGATGCGGTCAGAGCCACGCAACGGACCATAGGCCGCGGGATCGTTGCTGATAGCCGCCGCGATCCGCTCACCGGCAAAGCCTTGTCGGACCAGTTCCTCGATCTTTGCGACCGCACCTGCGGGATCGCGCCAGATACGTGCTGCCGTTACGGCGAGTGCGGCGCGATGATGACGATAGTGCGCGACCGCGACCGCACGGTTGCGTGCTTCTTCTTCCACCCGCATCTTGAACTCGGTCACCGCAGCGAGCATCGGCAGCATGGGCAAAGTCTCCTTTCCGACCTCGACGCTTGAGCCAGCAACGATCTTCGAACGGTCCTGTTTTTCGGCCAAATGCTGTTCCTCGGCAAAGCGCCTGACGACGGCGAACAGGCGGAAGAGTTTTTCCCGGCGCTCGGGTGCGATGTCCTCGGGCATGCGCTCGGTCACGTTGCGCTCGGCAACCGTATCGGCCTTGGTAGTGAAAGCGCTCCAACCGAAGCGAGCAGTCAGGGCATCGTTGACGGCCTCGACCTCCGGGACCAGTCGTCGGTCCTCGACGGCATAGGCGAAGGCGATCTTGTAGGCATCGTCGCCACCGTGTTCGCGGATCTTCTCGATTTCAACAAGGCGCGCCATTGCCGGCTTCGACAGCATCGGGACCGACAGGGACATATGCGCTCGTCGCTGCTCTTCACGGATGCCAAAGCGCTCGGCCTGCCGGCGGAATTCCGTGGCATGAGCGCGAGCCAGCGGCAACAGCTCCAAAAGCGCCGTCGTTGCGCCATTGCGCTCATCGTGGTCGGCACGGCCATCGACCATAAGATCTGAGCCCCGAAGACGCCCAAGCCAATCAGGTGCTGCGGCGAGGTCGTCTGCAAGTTTACGCGGCTCGTTGGCCGCGTCCGAAGCCAACGCATTCAAACGGGCAAGCGCCGAATCCGGATCGCGATAGATTTTTTCCAGTACCAGCCGCAAGATCGCATCCCGCTCCTTCCATCGCTCCGAAGCGAGTTGCGCACGGCGCGCATCCTTATCGACACTGCGGGCAAACCTGGTGGTGGGCGGGATCAGATATTTTGCGGTTGTCGGGATTTCCGTTGCCAGAGTTTCGGTGCGGCCCTCATTGTAAGAGACATGCCGTTCGCGCTCGATCACGAATCCGAGCGCAACACTCGCCCGCTCCCAGAGCTTTGCCACCTGAGCCCGTTTATCCGCAATCCACGCCAGCCACTTCGAAACGCCCTCCTCCATCCCGGCCGTAATCCCGGCGAACGTATCGATGCCACGCCGACGCGCGAAATCTTCCGCATGGATCCGGTAGCCTTCCTCGCTTTCGAAATCGAGCGTCGTGCTCTTCGCGCCAGACCGGCCGAGACGCTCGACAAGCTGACTGAACAGGTCCGGCCGATGGCTCTCCTGCTCGATGCGCTGCTCGCGAGCTTTGGCGGTTTCCTTAAGTTCCGCGGTCCAGACGTTTCGATCTACCTCGCGCTCTTCGGTTCGCTTCTCTCGGGTCTGCTCATCAACGACGGTGACTTCCACCTTGACCGTTTCGACGCCATCCTTGCGCAGCGTGACGGTATCACCCTGCGAGACAGCGCCATCCTCCAGCGCCTTCGGAAGACTGACGCCCCAGAGGCGATGAACAACACCGTCATCGGTTTTCACATCGGCATAGGGGCTTTCTTTCGCGTCCTCGTCCTGGGGCCGGAACTTGGCTTGGCCGGTTTCGACCAGTTCGCCGGTAACGCCGGCCGCATGATCGGCACGCGGCTTTCGTTCCCATTCCAGCTTCGGTTCAAAATCCTCGCGTGCCGCATAGAGATCGGCGCGATCACGATGCCTGGTCATCGAGACATAGGTCAGATGCTGGTCCATCATGCCGGTGGCGAGCACGAAGGTTCGGTCGACGGTCGCACCTTGCGATTTGTGAATGGTCGCGGCGTAACCGTGATCGATATTGCGATAGCTGTCCTCGCTGATCACGACATCGCGTCCATTGTCGAGACGCACCGAAAGCAATGGCCCGCCACGTTTGTCACCGGTGGAAACGACCGTGCCGAGCATGCCGTTCTTGACATATTGCGGACCCAGATGGCGCGCACGCGGTTCAAGGAAACGAGCGTTTTCCAGGAAGATGATCCGGTCGCCGGCGGCAAACTCGCGAACTCCGCGCGCCGTCAGGAATTCGCGGGCGCCGGTCAGCGCCCCCTCCTCCATCATCACCTTGCGCAGGGACTCATTGAGACGCTTCACGTCCTCATTGGTGTGCGCCAGAACCAGCAGTTCGTCGCCATGAAGCGGAGGCGCATCTCCTTCATCGGTCGTATTCTGAATGAGGTTGCGTTTGGCATCCGTCCAATCCGCAACAATACGATCGACGATTTCGGCGCGTGTCTCGGCTTCGGCAATGCGGCCCTGCTGCGTATAGGCGTCGAGACCATCCCTGACATTGCCGCGCGCAAACAGACGGGAGGCTTCGCGCGCCCACTCCTGCCTCTGACGACGCACGCCCGCAAGTTCGGCGAAACCGATACGGTCACTGATCGCCCGAAACGCCGCTCCCGCCTGGATCGGCTGCAACTGCATGGCGTCGCCGACCAGAACGACCTTGGCGCCAGCATCTTCGGCAACCTTCAACACCCGCCCCATCTGTTGCGAAGAGATCATTCCGGCCTCATCGATGACAAGCACGTTGCCACGTTCGAGCAGGTCGCGGCCGCCGGCCCATGCCAGTTCCAGGGAGGCGAGCGTTCGCGACCTGATGCCGGAACTGTCCTCCAGCCCCTCCGCCGCCTTGCCGGCAAGTGCCGCACCGATGACCCGGCGACCTTCGCTTTCCCAGGCGACGCGCGCCGCGGCAAGCAGCGTCGACTTGCCTGCACCGGCAAGGCCGACCACCGCGGCAATTCCCTTGTCGCCAGTGACATGCCTAATGGCATCGACCTGCTCTGTATCGAGGCAGATGGGCTTTTGCGGATTTTGCGTCTCGACATTCCCGATCGCCGCAGCGACCGCCTCCGCCGCGACAGCAAAGCCCCGGCGCTTCGACAGAACGCTCGCCGACTGCGCCATGTCGTATTCGATGCGCAGGATCTCGCGCGTGGTGAAGACTGCAGGCTCCGCCGCTTTCCCGGTTTCGGCGTCAACCTGCTGCGACTTCAACAGCACGAGATCATCCGACGCCATCAGCCGCGCCCGGATATTGGCGAAGTCGACAGGATCGTCGACATAGCGGTGCAGCGCTTTGGCGATATCCTTCTCATCGAAGGTGGAGCGTTCGTTGGCGAGCTGCTTCAGCAAAAGCTCCGGCTCGGCCAGCAGCCGGTCCGCCATCACCTGCCGGCGCGCAAGATCGCCCGGCGCGAAATACATCTCTATCCCCTTGCGAGCGAGCGCTGCCTTTTCCGGCCCAAGATGCTTCTGCGCGATGCCGTCGAGGCCCTGTTCAGCATAGGAACGACCATCGAGGCGGATCTCATGGCCGGCAAGCGCAAGATGCCGGTTGGCGGTGTCCGCCCAGGCAATCTTCCACGCCTTCATGGTTTCCTTGTCGCCGGCCCAAAGCGTGTAGACGATCTTGCCGTTCGGACGGTCGGGCGTGACAACGCGCAAAGGTTCGCCATCCTCGCCGAGGACCGGCACCTTTTTCGGCCCAAAGCCCTCCTCGGTTAGAGGCCGCAGCGTCGTCATCAGATGAATATGCGGGTTGCCGTCCTTGTCGTGGAAAACCCAATCGGCGATCATGCCTTTCGATGTAAAATTGTCCGCCACGAATTCGCGGACCAGGGCGATGTTCTCGGCCCGCGTCAGCTCTCCCGGTAAGGCAATGATAAGCTCACGGGCGAGTTGGGCATCCGCCCGGGTTTCGAAGGCATCGACCGCATTCCACAGCGCCTGGCTGACGCCGGCCACGGATTTCCCGTCGATCGCACTTTTCAGCCAGGTCGGGATCTGGTCCGGCAGCGCCAGCTCTTCATGCACCAGTTCGGACGCACTGCCCCTGTAGCTGAACGACGTACCCACCTGTTCGTCTATCATCCGGGCACGATGACGATAGGCGGCGGCCGAGACGATGCTGCGCCCCGCTCCCCTTCCGATCACCTGCGCTCTGACGAACATGATCGCCATCGTCGTCTCCAGACCTTCCAAGCACGTCGCGCGAGCGACGTATATTGCGCCCTCAAACTGATCGGACCGCAGGTCCAATGCCGCTTTTCCGGAAGACGGCCCAGGCCGGAATTCCGGCATCGACGTTTTGGGGACTTGCGCAAGGTAGCTTATTTTACTATCGTATTCTAGTTAGTATAATCGATAAATCGAAAGATTGTCGCGACGGGAAAGGATAGGTAGATGGCCGCAAAAACATCCATTCTGGATATCGATGCCCAGATCGAGAAGCTGCGTGAGCGCAGGCGTTCTCTGATAGTTAAATCCGCCGAGCGTTTCACCAGGGCCGCCACGAAGTCGGGGCTGGCGGAGATGGAGATCGCTGACGAGGAGATCGATCGCATTTTTGAGGAAATCGCCGCGCGATTTCGCAGGCAAGAAAAGAAAGGCGCTGGTGGCGCAGCTCCTTCGCCGCGTGGACAGCCAGGTGGCGGGACTGGAGCGGCGACGGAGGTTCCTCATGATGGCTGATCACAAGAAGGAAGCCCGCGAAAAATTCCTGCTTGGCGGCATCATCGTCAAGGCAGGCCTGTCGAAAGCCGACCGGGCCTTCCTGCTCGGCGGCCTGCTCGAACTGGCGCGCGTGGCAGCGGGCTCTCCCGAACACCGGCGACTGCGCGATATCGGCGAAGAGGCGTTCAAGGCATCAGCGCTGAAGGGTGAGGCCGTGCATGCCCGGGAGATGCGGGAATGGCACTGAAGGGAAAACTCCATCCGAGCCTGTTGCTCGTCTTCGTGCCGATCGTTGTCACGGCGATCACAGTCCATATCGTCGGCTGGCGGTGGACGGGACTGGCGACCGGCATCTCCGGCAAAACGGCATATTGGTTTCTGCGTGCCGCTCCGTTACCGGCGCTTCTGTTGGGACCGCTCGCCGGCCTGTTGACGGTATGGGCCTTGCCCATGCACCGCCGGCGACCGATCGCCGTGGTGAGCCTCCTGTGCTTTCTCGGCATTGTCGGCTTCTACGCCTTGCGGGAATACGGGCGCCTCGCGCCGTCCGTCGAGCACGGTGTCGTGAGCTGGGATTATGCGCTTTCCTATCTCGACATGGTTGCCGTGGTCGGAGCCTTGTGCGGCTTCATGGCGGTTGCGGCCTCGGCCCGCATTTCCACCGTCGTTCCCGAACAGGTCAAGCGCGCGCGGCGAGCGACCTTCGGCGATGCGGACTGGCTTTCAATGTCGGCCGCCGGAAAACTCTTTCCGTCGGACGGTGAGATCGTCGTCGGCGAGCGTTACCGTGTCGACAAGGAAATCGTTCATGAATTGCCTTTCGATCCGAACGATCGCTCAACATGGGGACAAGGCGGCAAAGCCCCGCTCCTCACCTACAACCAAGATTTCGATTCTACCCATGTGCTCTTCTTCGCCGGATCGGGCGGCTACAAGACTACCAGCAATGTCGTGCCGACAGCGCTGCGCTATACCGGGCCGCTGATCTGCCTCGATCCCTCGACCGAGGTCGTGCCGATGGTGATCGAACATCGCAGCCGCGTTCTGAACCGCGATGTCATGGTGCTCGATCCGACCAATCCGATCATGGGCTTCAACGTGCTCGATGGCATCGAGACATCCAGGCAAAAGGAAGAGGATATTGTCGGCGTTGCCCATATGCTCCTGTCAGAGAGCATTCGCTTCGAAAGCTCGACCGGCTCCTACTTCCAGAGCCAGGCGCACAATCTGCTCACGGGGCTACTCGCCCATGTCATGCTGTCGCCGGACTACACCGGAAGGCGAAACCTGCGCAGCCTACGCCAGATCGTGTCCGAGCCCGAGCCGTCGGTGCTCGCCATGCTGCGCGACATTCAGGAGAACTCTGGCTCGACCTTCATCCGCGAAACCTTGGGCGTGTTCACCAACATGACCGAGCAGACCTTCTCCGGCGTCTATTCGACGGCGTCGAAGGATACGCAATGGCTGTCGCTCGACAGCTATGCGGCGCTCGTTTGCGGCAATGCCTTCAAATCAAGCGATATCGTCACCGGGAAGAAGGACGTGTTCCTGAATATCCCGGCGTCGATCCTTCGCTCCTATCCGGGCATCGGTCGTGTCATCATCGGCGCGCTGATCAATGCGATGACACAGGCTGATGGAGCCTTCAAGCGGCGGGCGCTGTTCATGCTCGATGAGGTCGACCTGCTCGGCTACATGCGCGTCCTGGAAGAGGCGCGCGATCGCGGCCGCAAGTACGGAATCTCGATGATGCTGATGTACCAGTCCGTCGGCCAGCTTGAGCGGCATTTCGGGAAGGACGGCGCGACGTCATGGATCGATGGCTGCGCCTTCGCCTCTTATGCCGCAATCAAGGCGCTCGACACGGCGCGCAACGTCTCGGCGCAATGCGGCGAGATGACGGTCGAGGTGAAGGGAAGCTCGCGTAATATCGGCTGGGATACGAAAAACAGCGCGTCGCGCAAATCGGAGAATGTGAATTTCCAGCGCCGGCCATTGATCATGCCGCACGAGATCACCCAGTCAATGCGGAAAGACGAGCAGATCATCATCGTGCAGGGCCATAGCCCGATCCGCTGCGGGCGGGCGATTTACTTCCGGCGCAAGGAAATGGATGCGGCGGCAAGAGTAAATCGTTTTGTCAAACTCGGCCCGTAAATGCTCAGACCTGCTCGGCGGTGGACACTCTGGGAGCTTCGGAACAGCAGACTGTTTTATTTCCGTGAGTTCAACCATTCGAAGAGGCTGAGAGAAGGATATCACAGAGCGATGCTGCTTAACCGCGAAATCAGTGGAGGCCCCCTGTATAAACGGCCAAGCCTGCTTTTAAAGAATTTAAACAAGAAAGGATTTTGATGGAACTCGTCTTTACCTTTGCCGATCTGCTGGCAATCGCGATCACGCTTTATCTGCTCCTGTCGCAGCGGGGAAAGCATCTTCGCTGGCAGGTGAAATGCCTGATCTTCAGCATGCTGGTTTGCTTGATTGCCGCCCTTTGGTGCGTGATCTACGGGCCGGATTTTTGGGTGCTGATTCAAGCCGGCGCGCTTATCGTCGTAGCGACAATCACTGGTATTTTATCCTCGCCGAAAAAGGGATCCACAAGGTGGGCATCAGTGGGTGGCAGGTACTGCAGAGACCTGGCGGTCACCTCGGGCGCCGACGATAGCGTGTGAAGGGATCCTCAGCCCGAGGCGGGGTGATCCAGTCGACAAAGAGCGTGTAACCGAGCGCAAACGCGACAAAGCCAAGCCCCATCAGGCCAAATGCCCAGAACGGCATTCCACGGGCAGCCTCGGGATGCGCGAGGACGACGATCGACATTGGCAGCATGACGATCGCTGCGAGCACCATCATTCCAGTGAAGGGGCGAAACATACAGAGCACATAAAAGGCCAGATACCATGCGCTGTAGAGCAGCCCCCGAACGATGACGCCAAAAGTGACAAGGGGCAGCCTCACCGTGAACCATACGATACGTCCAAGGGGACTTGGGTGAGTTTCTTCAGCAACTGGGTGGGATGAGCAAGGTTCAACGGTCATCGATGCACCTCCTGTTGCAAGCAGCCCGGCAAGCGCCCGGCGGAACGTGGTGGCAAGATTTACTTGCTTGTTTGCGCGAGTCTAACGCCAGCACAAACGCAGCACAAGGATTGGTGCGTACCGGACACGCTCTCTCCGCATGACGAGAGACAGAGAGCAGTCATATTTTGACTCAGATGGTCAGGGATCACGGAGCGACCGCCGGCGAGCGGGAGAGCCGATTTTCTGGCCCGCCCTTTTTTCTTTTTTTGGGGGGTGGCGACGGAGCTGCAAACGGTCCAGTTGCCTACTGGTCCGTGTTATACTTGCGAGAGGATCGTCACGCGGATGCGCGGAGACCGCGTGCGGGCTCCGAGAGCGCCCCTTCGGGCGTGAGTAGAGCCGCGCCCCGCAAGGGGTCTCGCCCAACCCTTCTTGACCGAAGGCACCGGATCGAACCCACCAATCATCACCGCAATGAATCGGTCGGGGCGGATCGATTCAAAGAAGTCGTTGGACGGGTCTCCCAAAGGAAGCGAGACTCCGTTCATGGAAAATAAGGATACGGGAACAATTCATCTTCGCCGCATCGATCCGTCGCTGAACATGCGGCGTTTCTATGTGCTCGCGATCCAGCCGACGCTCTTCGGCGGCGCATCGGTCATCCGCAACTGGGGCCGGATCGGCACAAACGGCCAGTCGAAGATCGAAACCTTCGACAGCGACCACGATGCCGCAACTGCCGCGATGCGGCTTCAAAAGGCAAAACGCCGAAGGGGATATCGCGATGATGGTACGACCTGAAGGCAGGTGACACGACGAAAACGTCGATTTCCAGTGGATTCAGGGCGGTACCGTATTCTTTGTCCTACCATCGCCGCTGGCCGATTGCGATACAGGAAGGGATCATCAACCTGGCAAGGAGATTTCTTCCATGACGACAGCAACCGAGATCGCGGACAAGATCGCTGGCGAGCAGAACCTGACCAAAGCACAGGCAAAAGCTATCGTCGACAGCGTGTTCCGGCAGATCGGCGAAGCGGCAAAGAGCGGCGCGGAGACGAACGTGCCGGGTTTCGGCAAATTCAAGGTGAAAGAGACGCCGGCGCGCGAAGGCCGCAATCCGGCGACGGGAGCGACGATCAAGATCGCAGCGTCGAAGAAGCTGACCTTCACGCCGGCGAAGGCCGTGAAGGACGCGCTCAACGGCTAAGCCGCCGAGTGCGCCAGAAGCGTGATGCCGCCCTAGAAGGGCGGCTCGTTCTTGAGGAAGGCTGCCTGCGCGGCCCAGAGCATCTCGCGCTCGGCCAGTGCCTTTGCCAGTTCCTTCTCGATCCAGCGGCGCTCGTTGCGATGGACGGCGTTCCGCAGCTCGGCGCGCAGTTCTTCGATGTGCTGATCGATCGACATTGGTCATCTCCTTGATGTTTGTGACAGACGCCGCCCACGGTCATGGCGGGCCGGAGGGGTCAAGGAGCGCGGCACGCGACCGCCGGAGGCGGCGAGTGGGGGAGCCGATTTTCTGACACGGTCCCGCAGGGGCTGCGGCTGAAAATTGGGGGAACCGCTCGTCCTTGAGGCATTCGGGTCGCCATGGCACCCTCGGACGGACTGAGCAGACAAAGTTTGGTTTCGTTTGGCACCGGAGAGGAGCGGAAGCGGGCTCGATACCCGCTTTCGCTCCCATGACTACGCGGATTGGCCGGCACAAAAATGCCGAAGCCGGCCCTGATCGCTCAGGGCCGGCTACCTGCCGCTCAGTTCGGGTTGTTCCAGAGGATCACCTTCTTCGCCGGATCGCCACCGGGGGCCTGCGCGAGATTGCCGAAGATCACTCCGATTTCGGGCGCCTCCAGCTTCACTGAGAGGTATTCCTCGCCAGTCTGGCGGGCGATGCGGTTCCAGCCTGCGCCGATCTCGAAGCCGGTCCGGCGGTGGATGACGCGGAAGTCGGGTGCTTCCTCGGTTGCCTTCTGGGCATTCGGGACAATGGCGATCGGTGCGTTGACCCGGATAGTGGCGAAAACGCCTTCGAGGCTGCCGTCGGTCTTCTGCGTCAGGGTTGCGATTGTGGTGGCCATGGTTCTGTCTCCTTCGGTTGCTCGGGACCATTCCCGATGGCGCACGAAGAGACGACCGGCTGCTGCGGTCAGCTCGGCTGAAAATTTTGCAAAATTCTATTTTCCGCTAAAACAAAGGAACCGAAATCGAATTTTGCAAAAATTTCGGGCGAGTCTTACCCCTTCAGGGGTTGGCCGCAAAAGCAGGCGGTCGTCTATACGAGCGACATACAACGGGAATGGTCCGGGGCAATCGAAGAGCGAGAGTCCCTCAGTGCTGCCCGGTCCGGCGCTGGGCGATACCACCGCACCCCTCGCGCGCACCTCCACCACCATCCGAGTGAACCCACCTTCCGGCGACCATTCCCGGTCCAAAAGACATGCGGTGACGCTCCCACTCGCCATGCCTTCGCGGGCGGGACGATCGGCACCGCGACCGTCTTGCCCATTACCAACCGTTCGGCAACATCTGATGGCGCTGCGCGCGCGATATCCGATGCGCGATCTTTGCCAGCTTGCCCGGCTATCCCTCATTCATCCGGACAGCGAACCCTCTGGCACGCTGCCTACCGGCAGGCCAGCAACCGAGCGAACTGGGACGGTTTCATCCACGGAGCCAGACCCATCGGCGCTCAAAAGGCGACAGGATCCGAACAAGTCACAAACGGAATGCCATAGAGCGAGACATTCTGATCCTGCGGCACGAAATGCGCCTCCTCTGCTAGGGGGGTGAGTAGCAAAGGAACAGAAAACCTACATGAGCTCACCTTGACGGAAGAGTGCGAGGTCCGGGACATAACAATAGTTTCGCAACAGCACAGTCGGCTTCAAGGCGACTGGAAGGGAATGTTGCCGCTTTTGGCATCGACGCAATTTGCTTTTTCTCGCTTCCCCCTCACACTCGCCTCAATCATTCTCGAAATGCATCTCGACGAAGGTGGCTACAAAGCATCCCTTGAAAATGGCCACGATATCGCCCCTGTTGTCGCTATCTACCGCAATGTAGCTCAGCACTGGCTGAGACGTAGAGCAACCCAGAATACCTGCTTCTCTCCGGTCTGCCAGTCGCGCACTGACCGTTGTGGGGGCGCGGAAGAACTCGGGAACATCAAATTGCCGCAGCGCCTCGCTGATGGACCCCGAGGCGGCAAACACGTCTGGAAACCCTGCGAAACGTGAGGCACAGGCATATCGAACTCCAAGGCCGATGGAATGACCGCCCGCCATAGCCCTGATTTCCATGGCAAGGACCGGAGCCTTCTCTGTGAGGCGAAGATGGGCAGCAATTTCAGCCGAGGCTGGTTCGATCCACCATCGCAGCAGCTCGCGCGACGGATCTACCCCGACAGCGTTGAGATTCCGATCGAACCTGGTCCTCTTGTTGATCGGATAAGGGATTGGTGCGTTGCCGACGTAGGTTCCATCGCCGTGGCGAATACGCAGAAAGCCTTCTTTCTCAAGCTCCGCGAGGGCGCGCCGCGCTGTCATGCGATTGACGCCAAACTCCTTTGCGATCGCCTCTCCCGAGGGCATGCGCTCGCCGCGGCTTAATTCACCATTCAAAATGCGATCGCGAATAGTCAGCGCCACGCGGCGCCAAAGAACTTTGGGGGCATCGTCAGATTGGATCATAGCCAAGAGTCTCCAGTTTGTCATGGCAATGACATATACCTCTGATTAAAGGTATATACCTTTCGTATGAAATTGAGATGAATCGTTATGACTGCTGCCTACATCATCTGGGACTTTGAAGGCACACTCGCTACACGCAAAGGCCGATACACGGGAGCGCTGGAACGTGCGGCAGAGCAACTCGATCCCGATTTTGCGGGTAGTGCGGATCGCCTGCGCCCCCATCTATCAGGAGCCTTTCCATGGCACGGCCCAAAGCTCGCGCATCCGCATGCCGATGATCCGCAAAGGTGGTGGGCTGTCATCCTTAACGCTGCAAGAAAAGCGCTGATCACCAATGGGATGGAGCAGGATCTGATCGAGACAGTTTTAATTGCGTCCCGTCGTATCTATCTGGACCCGGCGGGCTGGGAATGCGATCCCGATGCGCTCGCCACCTTACAGGCCCTGACGGAGCGTGGATGGTCCCATGCCATCCTGTCGAATTTTGCGCCGGAATTGCCGGATCTGGTGGCTGCTCTTGGGTTCGCATCGCATGTGGATCACATATTCTGCTCCGGTCGCATCGGCCTCGAAAAACCGGCGCCCGCATTATTCGCCCATGTTAAAAGCGCGCTGTCGCCAGGAAAGGCCTGCTGGATGATCGGCGACAACCCGGCAGCCGATATCGATGGTGGTCGTGAGGCCGGACTGGCAACCATCCACCTTGCGCCTCACGGGCCTGGGACTGCCTCTGGCCTCTCCGTGCAAATGTTACGTGAGATTGCAACGCTCATTCCAATCGCCCCCATCAATGAAAGGAGCCAGTCATGACCACCGCAATGGCAGACCTCAAAGATGAACTTCGACGCATTCCATCGCTCAAAGCACCGCTGCCAGACATGGATTTTTCCGCATTTCCCCAAACACCACACCAAGCCTTTGCTATCTGGTTGCAGGAAGCACTAGAGGCCGGGGTACGCGAGCCGCATGCGATGACGCTTTCGACCTGCGATGAAAATGGCTGGCCGGATGCACGTGTCCTGATCTTGAAAAACCTCGATGAACGCGGTTGGCATTTTGCGATCAAGGCGGAGAGCCCGAAGGCGCGGCAGATCGCAACCGAACCGAATGTCGCTCTGACCTTTTACTGGCCGGCACTTGGTCGACAAATCAGATTGCGCGGACCAGCCGCACTGCTTCCGGCTGAAGAATGTGCGGCTGACTATTCTGAACGTCCGCAAGGCTCGCGAGCAAGCGCTCTTGCCTCGCAACAGAGCGCTGTGCTGTCAGACGTGACGGAGTTGACCAGGAAACTGGCCGAAGCGGATGCATTCCTTATCGCCAACCCAGATTTTGTGGCTCCTGGTTGGCAGGTCTATGCGGTCGCACCGATAGTCGTTGAGTTCTGGCAAGGGGCGAGCGACCGCAATCACAAGCGCCTGCGTTTTAAACTATCTTCCGATCAGAGTGAGTGGGAGCGGGTTCGTCTTTGGCCTTAATCGTCAGTCGGGCCAATTTCTTCGGGCGGCACGGCAGTCGCTTGAAGCCATCATAATAGTGGTGGCTTTTGTCATTCCCCCATCTCCAACAAACCCCGGTTTGATGTCAGGCGGGAAAGCCTCTCGGAAAAATCTCGGGACGGCCATTGAATTTCATAAATACCCGTGCAGAAACGTATAGCCTATAAACTCCCTACCGTCTAAGTTTATATGAAGCGGGGAGCGGTCATGCTGATAGGCTATATGCGAGTTTCGACCGGCGAGCAGAATCTCGACCTTCAACGAGACGGATTGGAGCGCGCCGGCTGCGAGAAGATCTATGACGACGTTTGCTCCGGGCGGGCAACTGACCGTCCCGGTCTTTCAAAGGCATTGGAGATCGCGCGGGCCGGTGATGCGCTCGTTGTTTGGAAACTCGATCGCATCGGCCGGTCGCTTCCGCATGTCGTCGGCCTGATGAACGATCTGCAGCAGCGCGGCGTTGGCCTCAAGGTACTGACCGGCGACATGGATACCACCACCACGACTGGCCGACTCGTCTTCGGCATCTTCGCCACCTTGGCCGAGTTCGAACGTGATCTCATCCACGAGCGGACGATGGCAGGGCTTGCGGCGGCCCGCGCCCGTGGCAGGGCTGGCGGACGCCCGCGAGTGATGACGCGCAAGAAGCTGAAGGTCGCCATGGCGATGATGGCGGACAGGGACAATGCCGCGCGCGATGTCGCGGCCGAACTCGGCGTCTCTTTGTCCACCCTTTACGCCTATGTCGATGCGAAAGGGAAACCGCGCGAGCGAGCCAACGAATTGCTCACCCGGCGCTCCACGAAGCGCGACACCGCAGCGCAGGCCTGACGACCTTGCCGGTCGGATTCCTGAGCGACATTCAGGCGCGCGAATATGGCCGCTTTCCGAGCGAGCTGACACCGGATCAGTTAGCCCGCTATTTCCACCTCGGCGACGCCGATCATGTATTCGTCGCCTCGCATCGTGGCGATCACAATCGCCTGGGCGTTGCTGTCCAACTCGGCTCAGTGCGCATGCTAGGCATGTTTCTGGAAAGACCGGAAGACGCTCCAGCTTCTGCCCAGCGCTATATGGCCCACCAGCTTTCCATTGCCGAGCCCGAAGGGCTGATCGCCGATTATGCCCGCAGCGAGGGACGGTGGCGACATTTGCCTCGTATCCGTCAGCACTATGGCTACCGGACCTATACCGACCACGGTGTCGCGTTTCGCCTCAACCGCTTCCTGTATGCCCTGTGCTGGACAGGATCAGACCGACCTTCGGCCCTGTTCGACAGGGCGACAGCATGGTTGCTGGAAGCCAAGGTTTTGCTGCCAGGTCGGTCTGTACTTGAAAGAGCGGTGGCGCGGGTTCGCGTGCGGGCGACCGATCGACTTCATAAACTGCTGATCGCAGGGATAACGACAGAACAGCGCGCTCGCCTCGATAGTCTGGTCGCGGTTCCCGAGGGTGAAAGGCAAAGCCCCCTCGATCGACTGCGTGATGGCCCCTACATTCAAAGCGGCCGTGAGATCAGCCGTGCTGTCGATCGGCTTGAGGAGATACGCTCGCTTGCGGACGGATTGCCGTCGATCGATCGTTTGCCGCCCGGCAGGGTAACGGCGCTGGCGCGGTTTGCCAGCGCCGCAAAGGCTCAGGCCGTTTCTCGAATGCCGGACGATCGGCGCGCGGCAACCCTGCTGGCCTTCATCAGGACTCTTGAGGCTTCGGCCGGAGACGATGTCATCGACCTGTTCGATGCGGTCACGACATCGATGGTGTCGGAGGCAGCCACCGCGGCCAAACAGGCCCGATTACGGTCTTTGCGCGATCTCGACGCCGCAGCGCTAAAGCTGCGTGACGCTGCGATCGTCATCCTCGACCCCGAAACGCCCGATAACGCTGTCCGTACTGCCATCTTCGACCTGATCGACAGGCAGACGCTCGATGCGGCCGCCGAGCGGGTCGGCACGCTCGCGGAACCGCACGACGCCACCTATTTTACAGAACTCAGGAAGCATAATCGCAAAATTGCATACACGCCGGGCCTGCTCGCCGGTCTCGATCTCGGCGCAGCTCCGGCTGGTCGCCCTTTGCTGGAAGCCATCGACTATCTTCGTGTCGTCCAGTCCGGACACAAGCGGCCCGGTCCGCCACCGATCGCCTTCGCACCCAAGGCATGGCTCCGGCAGTTGAAAAACCCTGATGGTGCCATCGATCTCACCGGATACAAACTCTGCGTTCTCGATGGGCTTCGTCGTGCCATCCGCCGGCGCGACGTCTTTCCGGTGCGTTCCCTGCGCTATGCCGATCCACGCAAGGGGTTGCTCTCAGGGCCTGCTTGGGAGGCGGCCCGCCCGACAGTCTGCCGCACCGTGGGGGTGTCCACCGTCGCAGATGAAGAGCTTCGGCTTTTGTCGAGCCGGCTGGATCTCGCCTATCGGGAAACCGCCGAACGTATTCCGATGAACCCCGCCGTCACCGTCCATAACACGACGGAAGGTCCTGATCTTTCCCTCGAACGCCTGGAGAAGATCGAGGAGCCGGCAAGCCTCGTCGCACTGCGAGTGGCGATCGACGCGCGTCTGCCTCGGCTCGATCTACCGGAACTGATAATGGAAATGCATGCGAGAACAGGCTTCGCCGATCTGTTCACCCATGCCAGCGAGGGCGGCTCACGCGCAGAAAACATCGCGACCAGCATCTGTGCCGTACTAGTCGCGGAGGCAACCAATACCGGCTTCGAGCCTCTTGTCCGCCTCGATGTGCGGGCGCTACGACGCTCTCGACTGAGCTGGGTCAAGCAGAATTTTCTGCGGGCCGAGACGCTAACTGCCGCAAATGCTGCCCTCGTCGCTGCGCAGAATGCGATTCCGCTGGCGACAAAGTGGGGCGGCGGGGATGTCGCGTCCGCCGATGGGTTGCGGTTTGTCGTCCCGATCCGCACCATACATTCCGGCCCCAATCCCCGGTATTTTGGACAGCAGCGCGGCATTACATGGTATAATCTCGCATCCGATCAGTTCACCGGCCTTAACGCCATGACCGTGCCTGGCACTCTGCTCGACAGTCTCAACCTGCTCGCCATCGTGCTGGAGCAGGAGACCGAGCTTCAGCCGACCGAAATCATGACCGACACGGCTGGATATACCGATACGATCTTCGGAATATTCTATCTGCTTGGTTATCAGTTCAGCCCGCGTATCGCGGATGTCGGCGGCGCACGATTCTGGCGGACAGATGCCAAGGCCGATTACGGAATCCTCGACGACATCGCCTCGAACAGGATCGACATGAAGCTGATCGCCGACCATTGGGACGATCTGCTGCGCCTTGCCGGCTCCCTCAAGCTCGGCGTCGTCCAGGCCGCTGGTCTCACCCGTACCCTTCAGACCAATGATCGGCCGACCCGTCTTGCGCGCGCCCTGCAGGAGCTCGGCCGCCTTATCAAGACGCTCTACCTCCTGCGCTTCATCGATGATGAAAGCTACAGACGCCGGATCCTCGTCCAGCTCAATCGTGGCGAAGGCCGACACCAGCTTGCCCGCGTCATCTTCCATGGAAAGCGAGGCGAACTGCGGCAGCGTTATCGCGAGGGGCAGGAAGATCAGCTTGGAGCGCTCGGCTTGGTCGTCAATCTCGTCGTGCTTTGGAACACGATCTACATGGATGCGGCGATCGACCAGCTCGTCGCCGAAGGCTATGAAGTCCGACCGGAGGATGTCGCACGCCTGTCGCCGCTCAGTTTCCGCCACATCAACATGCTCGGCCGATATGCTTTCACACTACCGGAATTCGTTGCGCGAGGCGAACTCAGGCCTCTACGCGACCCGAAAGCCATCAATCCGGACGATGAACCATGAGGTCACCCGGACTACAGATTCACCGATCGCTATCGAGGGAGGAATGATGGAAAACACCCGTGAGAAAGTGGCCATAGTTGCCACCGCTCTCCGACAGGCTGGAATTGTCTGCCACCTGTTCGGAGGCTGGGCTGAAGAGATCCTTGGTGTACGTGCGCCATCGACGCACGGTGATATCGATCTGCTTTACTGTGGCGAGGACTTCCACGTATTTGACAGGGTGCTTCGCGAGCTTCTCGATTTCCAGGAAATGCCACAAAAGCGCTTCCGCCATAAACGGGCGTTTCGTTTTCTTGGAACAGTGTGCGAGCTTACGCTTGTTCAAGGGCCAGAAGAGCGTCCGACAACCATGTTTTGGGGAGATGTTCCCTACGCGTGGGAAAGCCCTCTTCTCCATGGGCCTCTGGTCGAAATCTGCGGCGAACTGATTTCGGTTGTCTCCGCCGCAAATCTCGGGCGATACCGTGAAAACCATAAAGCGACACAGCCACATCGATGGCGTGAACCGCAAGCGCTGGAACCATATGCACGAGCGCTTCGCTAAGCGTGCAGCAAACCCTTATGTAGGTTTTCTGTTCCGTTGCTACTCAAACCCCTGCTATGGCCTGGGCCTATGAGGAGATGATCGAAGGGATCGCGGTGATGAAGCGGGGGAGCAGCAAGAGCGATAAGATGCGCATCCGTGATGTCCAACCGATCGAAACCCTGTTTCGGCAGGATCGCAAGAATCTCTTCTATATCGGCATCGAGCTTGCCGATCCGCAGCTTCACGGTGATTTCCCAAAGGGAAACCGAGCTGACGAGAACGTCATTCTCAGGATCCCGATAAGGCGACGCGTATGGTTTCCCCGCTTCTCATTGTCGTTCAGCCACCACAACAAGTCATGCGTATCGAGAAGTAGCCTCACGCCTCGTCTTCTATCGAGGCCAGAACGTCCGCTGGCAGGGTGTCGAAGTCTTCGGCGACTTTAATCTTCCCGCGCAATGCGCCGGGCTTGCGAACGACAATATCCTTTGATGGCGGCCCGATTTCCGCGACGACCTTATGATGGGAGGTGAGAACAAACCGCTGACCATCCTCGACCTGTTTCAGGAAGGACGTCAGGTTGCCGCGAAACTCACGCACACCGACACGACGGGGGAAGATGTCTGTTGCCGGGATTGAGACATAACAAGGCTCCATTTGAGCAAGAAATGTGTACACAAATCACCGAAAATGCAAGACTTGAGGGTCACTATGTGCAGGACATGGCGCTTACCCGACCCCTGCCGACCACCCTCTTGTGACATTCCCGGCATTTCACATTCGCCAGTCATTTCGGAGTGGACCCAAAAGAGAACGCAGAGATTTAGGATTGATAATAGTTGATAAGCGGACTACAATGGAGCCATTGTGACCAATGGAGAAATTCATATGATCAGCGCTGATCTTGGCAAGCAGCTTGAAAACTACGTCCAGAAGCTCGTTGACTCGGGCCGGTACGGCTCGAAGAGCGAAGTTCTGCGCGAAGGCGTGCGGCTCGTTCAAGATCGAGAGACGCACCTTGCCGCACTCGATGCTTCCATCATGCGGGGCATTGCAGATGCCGACGCTGGCCGTACACACGCCGCAGAAGATGTTTTTGACGGGTTGCGTGAGCGGTACAAAGCCATGCTTCCGGACACGGGCGAATGAAGGTCCGTTTTGCGACTGAAGCGAAGGCGGATTTGCAGCAGATCGGTGACTATATCGTGAAGGACAATCCATCCCGTGCGTTATCATTCATTGATGAACTGGAACAAAAATGCCTGACGATTGCGGCTTCGACCAAAGCATTTCCCTTGGTACCTCGATATGAAAAGCACGGCATTCGTCGCAGGGTCCACGGCAGTTACCTGATTTTCTATCGAGTGGAAGCTGAACAGGTGGTCATCGTCCACGTTCTACATGGATCAATGGACTATGCCGCCATACTCTTTGAAAGCTAGGCTGGTGCCCGAAGAATTCAACCGGCAAAATTTGCCTGACCGACCGCCGGAAGTCGAGCGTGGTGACGCGTGGTCGTCCCTACAAGTAGCGATGACGCGCGGCGTGAGCGACGATTTCATGGAGGGTGGGCGCGAGCAGCCAAAACCACAGGACCGGCCGGAGCCTTAATACGGTGTTTCCGTGATCTCCTATCGTCTCGACACGAATGCGGTCATTACGCTGCTTGGCCGCCGATCAGCGATTTCGATCAACACGACGCTTTTATCGCGGGGGGAATCCGGGCGGCCCTCGCCGCAAAGTGAATGCCTATCGGCTCCCGCGATGTCCTGATAGGAGGTCGGGCCAAGGCCCGTGGCCTGATGCTGGTTACCAACAATCTCGGTGAGTTCGATCGCGTAGACGGACTGCGCGTTGAAGACCGGTCAACTGAATGAAACCGTCAGCGAAGGGACAATAACCAGTGCCCTATCCGGTGTGCTCTGTTCGCGAAATCCGCCTTGATGCCCTCGGCAAATAGCAGAAACACTGCGTCGATCATAACAAGCAAGACGGCAATAGCGCTCAAAACAACAATCCCCCACCCGAAAACGAGAATGATCGCAAAAGCAGGCTGTCCGAAGGACGGTCCCCATAGATCGGCATTGCCCACAATCAAGCCGAAGGCGAGAAGGATCAGCGCGGAAGGCATTGCTCCCACCAACAGTAGCAGCACCTCGATACACCGCAGCGACGGCGAGACAGCGCTATGCCTCATCTGCCACGGAAAACGGAAGCGTATTGATGATGCCGGATTCTCGAACCGAGTCTCAAGATACCCGCGCTTGAGTTCGGGCAAAGCCGATATGAAATTCCCGATCAACGCAACAGTTAAACTCGCACCACGGTTATAGCGTCCGTCCGGGGAGGTTATCAGTGCGACCACTGAACGAAGAATACTCGCCAATACGAGGACCCACATGCCGACTGCTGCTGCGGTCGCCAGCCACGATGGGCTCTCCTGCTGCCTGAACACAAGCGCGAAATTAACAAACCCAAGAACGCCGAGCACGACGGCTGTGCGGAATGGAAACATGACGAATATCTCCGCTCGACGAAGAGACGAGCGTCGCTGTTCAAACGATGAAACAGAGTTCGGCATGGCACCCCTCGTCAGTCATACTATATCCTGATCGAACTATAACATCCGCAGATGCTACATCAACCATGCCTGGCGCCTTCAGGGACAACGTCGACCTTCCTTGCGCGCAATAAGTCGACAGCACCGGGCCACACGATGGTCCGGGAATATTTCAGAGGCCGCTGCGAATGGGCCGCGCGGCCTCCGAAAGGGTCGTTTACGCACTGTCTCCGCCGAAGCGCCAGACCGGGATGCCGAACCGGCGAGCCTTGTCGGCAAGATTGTCGGTAATCCCGGAACCGGGAAAGACGATCACACCCGCCGGCATGACCGAGAGCATGGCATCGTTGCGGCGGAACGGGGCCGCCTTGGCGTGTTTCGTCCAGTCAGGCTTGAAGGCGATCTGCGTCACCTTGCGGGCCTCGGCCCAGCAAGCAGCGATGCGCTCAGTTCCCTTCGGCGAACCGCCATGCATCAAGACCAGATCGGGATACTTGGCATGGGCCTTGTCGAGTGCGGCCCAAATCCGCTCATGGTCGTTATAGTCCATGCCGCCGCCAACAGCGATCTTGGTGCCGGTCGGGATCAGCACATCGGTCTCGGCGCGCCGGCGGGCGGAGAGAAAATCCCTGGAGTCGATCATCGCCGCGGTCATGTTGGCGTGGCTGACCTTGGAGCCCGTGCGCGGCCGCCATGTCGATCCGGTCTGCGCCTCGAACAGGTCGGCGGCAACATCGCGCATGAACTCGAAGGCGTTGCGGCGCTCCAGAAGGGTGATGCCTTCGGCGATATGGCGTTCGAGTTCGACGCTCTTGACTTCCGATCCATCCTGTTCGCGCTGGCCGGTACGCTGCGCATCTTCGTTGCGCTGAAGCTCGCGCTGGATG
>NZ_CP040641.1:1435000-2191277 GCF_006970545.1 Agrobacterium sp. T29 | reverse complement strand
GATTCAAGCAGAATCCGTTTGCGCCTTCCTAGATCAGCATACGTGGGCGGCAGGATCGGCGCGTCACCCTCTCTCTATCTCTGATAGTGAGCGAGGACTATCGTTTTGGTTGCGAGCCATCTAGTATATAATGATTGTAGATTCTACTGACCTCAGAAATGGCTTGCTATGGCGCAATCCCACATAATCAGTAACGACGATGATGAAACAGCGAAAGTACTGGCGCCCTACGTTCAGTCCGGCAATCTCAACTTTCTTATCGGCTCCGGGGCTTCCCTGCCAGCCATCAAGACGGCTGGCAATATAGAGAAGAAACTGGATAAGCTGATTAAGGACGGCAAGGCGGAAGAAGCAGACCGCGAAATGGTCGTCTTCATTGAGGAAATCGGCAAAACCTATAGGCAATTGAAGGACGACGCAATCTATCCGGAAGAACTTGACGAAACATTCAACTATTACGTTAAGTTCATATCCACGATAGATAACATCTTATTCTATCGCAAAAACGAGATATTGCCCCGCCAAGCCACGATTTTTTCGACTAACTACGACATGTTCATCGAGTTTGCGGCGAGTAATTCGCCTAACATCATCATCAATGATGGATTTGATCGATCTTCGGGACGGTCTGAAGATTTTGCCTTTACGCCTGAGAAGTATTTCGACAGAACTTATCGGGCAAGCTCACTTTATGCTCGTCGCGTCGAGATCCCAACCATCAATCTCGTCAAACCTCATGGATCGCTGAACTGGGCTAGGAGGGGTTCAAGCCTCGTATACAACCCAAAAGCCATCCAGCCGCTAACGTCTGCAGAAAAGGCAAATCCAGCTAAGGTTTCTGAGTATCTCAGTAAACATTTTCTGATTATGCCAAACTTCAGAAAATTTCATGAGACCCTTATGGAAAGGGTATACTATGATTTGCTGCGGCTTTTCTCGAAATCGATGGAGCAAGAGAATGCCGCTCTAATAGCATTTGGGTTCTCGTTTAGCGACGAGCACATCCTCGACATAACAAAAAGGGCACTAAGAAACCCGACGTCACAGCTAATCATCTTCGCCTACAGCCACAACGACATTGCTATATATGAAGGGAAGTTCGCTAAGCATCGGAATGTTAGTATTATGGGGCCACCCGCGGGCATTTACATCAACTTCCCGCGCCTGAACAATATCCTCGCCGCGGTGTTGCCGGAGATCAAGAATGGCTGATCGACCGGACCGCCTTCAGAAGGAGGCCGTACTTCGCGTCGGCGAAGTCTCGGCTGTGACGGGACGCAAAGTTTTCATCTCCGTTGACCGCGACAAAAATCTCTCGGAACTATTTTTCGATGGCGATGTGATCAGAAACATCGGTGTCGGGAGCTATGTCGATATTCGAAAGGGTTTTCTAAGCCTCATAGGAAAGGTTGAGGGTGAGAATGCCCAGACCGACGACAAGCGGCCCAGCCAGCTGGCGTATATGAACGGCCGAAGATACCTGAGCGTGTCCCTTGTAGGCTTTCTCGATCGAAAGGGTGAGTTCTTTGGGGGCACAAAGGAGCTACCACTCGTCGGAAACGAGGCCTTTCTGCTCACCAAGGAGAAGGTGCACCAAGTCCATAATCTTTTGAAAAGTGGCGGGATCGCGTTAGAGATCGCGCGGTCCGAGTACGAGGGGTACGACATATCGCTACCCGTCGATGGCCTGATGAACAGCCACATTGCCATTTTTGGAAACACTGGTAGTGGCAAGTCGAACACGTTAGCGATGATCTATCAGGAGTTCATCGCGAAAATGCGAGCTCGCAACGAGGCTGCGTTCGAAGCGAACTGCCGCGTAGTCCTGTTCGATTTTAACAATGAGTACATCAGGGACAATTGCCTTACCCAACACAAGCGGGTGTTCAATTTGAGCACAAGAAACGACAACGGCGATAAAATCCCGTTAGGAGCAGGAGGATTCAACGACATCGAGATAGTCAGCATCCTCGCGGACGCGACCGAAAAGACACAAAAGCCATTTTTAAAGCGGGCTCTCAAACTCCAGCAGCAGGTAAGTGAGGCAACGGTTCCAGCCCAATACCTGCGGGCCATCGTGCAGCGGCAAGTGATCCAGATATTGCAGATGTCAGATAAGATGCGCGCGGATCTGCTGCTCGATTACCTCAGACAGGTGCTGCCCGAGCATGACGCAAATAATCAGATTATTGAGATCACCGGAGACGTTGAATGGCATAACGTTCAGTCCGAGTTCAAGATTCGGGGGCAGTCAGTTTTCCTCAAGTCAAATCCGGATCGGATCACGGAAACGACCGCATATCGAACCGCAGAATTACTTGAGCTTGACGACGATGACATCAATAACTTTATAAGTCTCTGCTATGTTCAGTTGATTTCCGACGTATTGGCGAATCGCGCGCAAAATGAACATATCGCACCGGCAATAAATAAACTGAAAAGTAAACAGGCAGACATCCGAAAAATATTCGATCCTACACCAGGCGCCGATCTTTTCACATCCAATGTCCTTGTATTTGCGCTAAGTGACATCAATTTAGAGATGAAAAAGACAGTTCCATTATTGGTCGCTAAGAAAATCTATGAGGATCATAAACGCATCGGCGGTTTTGGCTCACTGAACATCGTGATCGACGAAGCCCACAACATTCTGTCTAGAGAATCTTTTCGGGAGTCAGAGAGCTGGAAAGATTACCGCTTGGAGACTTTCGAGGAGATCATCAAGGAAGGTCGCAAATTTGGCGTATTTGTCACAATTTCAAGTCAAAGACCGAATGATATTTCCCATACTATCACCTCTCAGGCTCATAACTATTTCATCCATCGATTAATCAATCAGAAAGATTTGCAATCGATCGCAAGCGCCGTATCCTACATCGATAAGCTTACCGAGGAATCCATTCCGACTTTACCGACCGGCACATGCATATTTAGCGGCATGGCAGGACAAATGCCGCTCAAACTGGCAGTGAAACCGCTCGATGAGCTTTTGCGGCCTAAAAGCGAAACAGCAGAATTCGTGAATCTAGTTCCGGCGTCTGATTAGACAACTAGTTTAGCGTTGAAGATTAGTCTGTCTGTAAGACGACGTTATCGAAGCCGCAAAATGGGCCTTCCCGATTTTTGCTCTTCCTACTTGGGTGGTAACAATAGAAAATCACCCTCGCCGCGTAAAGAAATTGGGCTATTTGGAGCAGAGCCGAAAATAGCATTTCTGGAATTCCTCACGTGGGTCTCAAGCAGCGAGGACACCAGACAGAAGCGCGAAATATTTCTAATCGGGCGAAAAACACGAATGAGGATCAAGAATTGAAGGTCATCACAGGAACCGGATTTGCCGCTGCCGCCCTGCTTTTCTCAGGCTCCGCTGCCCTTGCCGCGCCGACATATCTTAGCTGTGAATTCGCAACTCCGAAGGGAACCCCTCAGGTGTTCAATTTCGCTCTCGACGAAGCCGCCAGGACATTTGGAGTTTATGTCCCGGCTTCTGGCAGTCAGAGAATGGAGAAAGGCACCTTTGCCGGTGGCAAAGCGAGCCTGAATGAAGGCTCGGTGGCATGGGAGATCGACATCGCCAAGGGTTCAGTCATTCGTGATAAGCGCATGGTTGGCGAGAAGGATGGCGGGACCTGCAAGACGATCTCGCACGCGCAGAGCGGCTTTGAAGATTAATGCCGGCTGGACAGGAGCCAGTATCGAGACCTCTGCACATGGAGCTGGCGGCACGGCGCATCTATAGCGCCTTGGCGAAGCGTTCCAGTTTGCCCAGCGTTTGCTGCCCCAGCTCCACGGCGCCGAAACCCTTCGCTTGCTGGAACTCAGCTTCCGTGCTGAACACCATGCCCAGCACAACTTTCGTCGCGCCATCCTGATCTTCGAAAGAGGCCCAGGCGTCGGCATGTTTCGGCCCGTTTTCGCCCCACAGCAGCGTATAGGCGATCCTCTCTTCTGGCCGGACCTCGACATAACGATGATGGTTCGGGAAGACTGTGCCGTCAGGGCCGATCATGTCAAAGACCCATTCCCCGCCGGTGCGCAGATCAATCCTCTTCGTGCGGCAGGAGAACCCTTCCGGGCCCCACCATTGCGGCAGCGAATTTTCACTCATCCAGGCTTTCCAGACGATGTTTCGCGGCACCTTTATCGTTCGCTCCAGCACCATGGTTCGCCCGGCCACGCTGGCCAGATTGTTGAGACCGGCGCTGAAACCTTGTTGATAGCCATCGCGCATATCCTCGGCCAATGAGGAAAGCTGCACCGTTACGGTCAAGCGGCTACGCTCTTCCGCCGCCTGAAAATCGGCAGTCACCAGCGCTGCCGACTGGGTTACGCCGCCGGATGAGACCACCTCGTAGTTCACGCTGCGGCGGGTTGGCTGCAGCTCCAGCCAGCCGCATTCACAGCGAATATCCGGCTGGCCGGCGACCTTGCAGAGCGACACTTCGCGACCGCCCAGCCTGCTGTCCGCTTCCAGGAACTCCACGGTGACCGAGGGCGTGGGAGAGGCCCACACCGCCCGGGCGGCGGGTGAGAGCCAGACCTGCCAGAGAGCCGATAGCGGAACGGCAATTTCCCGTTCGAAGCTGAGCGTCGCAAAACGGTCTTGCGGCTGATGCGGTTCAGCGTGTGCGCTTTTTTGATCCGGTTTCGTTGTCATTCTGAATCCTCCTTCATGGCCTGCATTGCAAATGCCTCCAGCCGGTCAAGCCGGCTCTCCCACACGGCCCGTTGCTCATCGAGCCATGTGCTTACCGGCTCCAGCGCTTCGGGCACGATGGCGCAGGTGCGCACCCGCCCATCCTTGGACGTGACGATCAACCCCGCCTCCTCCAGCACGGAAAGATGCCGCATGACCGTGGGCAGACGCAGCCCCGTGGGAGCGGACAGTTCCATGACCGGTGCCGGCCCGCCGCCGAGGCGTGTCAAAATCGCCCGCCGCGTCGGATCGGCCAGAGCCTGGAAGATCAGTGAAAGGTCCTGATGATGCTTAGTCATATTGCTAACTATCATCTTTCATCGAGATGGGGCAAGCAGAAACTCAGCAGGTCGACTAAGTTTTATCAGGCAAAGGCACAGGGGAAACGATCCATCAAAAGTTGCAGAAAATGATTGACTCTCGCGGCCATGTGAGTGAGCTTCGCCAGGAAAATGACGGGGAACATAACAAATCATCATGTCACCAGACCGCTTCAACGAATGTCTGCGGGTTATCCGCTGGACGCCAATCAATATTGCCTCTGCCCTGCAATGCGAGCTCTCATGGATCGAAGCGCTGGAAGCCGGCAATGAAGCCGTTCCCGATCGCCTCGCAACATGGCTGGAAACGCTGGCGCAAGCCCATGAAGCCCTGCCGCCGCCTTCGACCTACCGGGGAAAACGGTCGTCGTTCTGACATGGGCAACCGTTGAAAACCTTCACCAACGATCGGATCATGCCAATGAAATCCCTCATCGCAGCCCTTGGCCTCATCGCCCTCTCAAGCCCTGCCTTCGCAGCTTCCTGCGAGAAGAACTTCACCGTTTCCGGCGTGCCGATGGTGACCGCCGTTTCTTACAAATCATGGCAGGAACTGCCGAAGGCCAAGGCGCCCGCGGTGCTTCAAAAGCTTGCACAGGCCGTCGCTGCTGAAGGTTTTTCAGGTATCCAGATCAACAAGGCGCTCTCATCCATCGATGCCCATCAGGAAACCAGCGGCAGCGGCAGAATCCAGACGCTGCGGGTGGTGGCGCGGCAGAAAGGCAATGCTGTGCGGATCGATGCCGTTTTCAATATTCAGGCAGGACAGATCGCCGACAAGAACGTCATTCGCGAAGGCATCTGCAATATCATAAGGGGCGTGTAAGTCGAACGCGTCTGGGGCATCGGTCTGCGTTACGATCTCGGTGCGCGTCACGCGCTTGTGGGGCGCAGTGCGCTGAACTTTGCGGTTCTCGTGGGGCCGGAAGGGATCGTGGCATGGGTTGGCGAAGGTGTTTTCGGTGAGGCTGAACTCATCGGCGCAGCCTCATGTTGGCTCGAAGAGCCGTGATGCGGCGGCGACGCTTCCCAGACGGGGTCGCGACGCCATACATCTTACCCGATCAGCAGCAGGTGAAACCGCCGTCGATGGGCAGCGAAACGCCGGTAATCATCGAGGCTGCGTCACTGAGCAGGAAGACGATGGGTGCGGCGATTTCCGCTTCGCTCGCCCACCGGCCAAGCGGCATCTGCTTCAGGAATGGCTCGGCCACATGCGGCTGGCTCCAGTGGCCGGACGAGATCGGCGTCATGACGACGGTTGGATTGACGCTGTTGACGCGGATATTGTAGCGGCCGAGCTCCAGCGCAGAACAGCGGGTGATATTGTCGAGAGCGGCCTTGGAAGACCCGTAGGAGATATGGCCCGGCAGCGCCACAAGGGCTGCCTGGCTGGACACGTTGACGATGGCGCCGCCCTTGCCGAGCCTCACCATGGACTGGCTGGCATATTTCGTCACCAGCAGCGCCCCGCGCGCATTGATGGTGATGACCTTGTCGAAAATGGCGATATCCGTGTCCATAGGCGTAGCGATCTCGCCGCCAAAACCGCCGCAATTGACGACGCCCCACAGATCCAGCCCCTCCAGCGCGGCGCGGATGTCATCGTCGCGGGCGAGATCGAACGCCACTGTGCGGCAACCGGTTTCCTTCGCGATGGCCTCGAGCGCCTCCTGCGAGCGCCCTGCCGCGATGACATCGGCATTGGCGCGCACGAGATGGCGCACCGTTTCCTCGCCAATACCGCCGCTGCCGCCTGTCACAAGGATCGTTTTGCCCTGAAAATCCGTCATTTCCCGTCCTCCTCCCTCATGGCGCCGAAGATTCCGCACCCTTCACAACGTTTCAATTGATACGCACCGCTTCAGTTTCCTGCGGGGTGTTCATATCCCGCGACACTCTCTGCCCGTTCGCATCGAACAGATGGCAGGCGACGGCGGGGAACGACACGGCAATCCGGTCGCCCGCGCGCGCCATGCGGCCAAGACTGTCTCTTATGGTGATGGTTTCCTCGCCCTCGCGGACATGGATGAAAGTATCGCTGCCGAGCAGTTCAACCATCGTCGCTTTCATCGAATAGGACTGTCCGCCCTGCCCGTCGCCGATTGCAATATGTTCGGGGCGGATGCCGAGGGTCACGGTGTCGCCAGGCTCAAGCGGCCTTGAAACCGCAATATCGAGGGAGGGGCCGGCGGCGAGAGACACGGTGGCGATGCCTTCTGCGACGGCGACAACGCGCGCTTTCAGAAGGTTCATGGCGGGCGAACCGATGAAACCCGCGACGAAAAGATTGGCGGGACGCTGGTAAAGCGCAAGCGGCGAGCCGATCTGCTCGATGCGGCCGCCATTCATGACGACGATCTTGTCGGCAAGCGTCATCGCTTCCACCTGGTCGTGTGTGACATAGATCATCGTGCAGCCGAGCTCCGCCTTCAGCCGTGCGATTTCCACCCGCATGCCGACCCGCAGGGCCGCATCGAGGTTGGAAAGCGGTTCATCGAGCAGGAAAAGCTTCGGCTTGCGCGTCATCGCCCGGCCGATGGCGACACGCTGGCGCTGACCGCCGGACAATTCGCGCGGCTTGCGTTTCAGATAGCTCGACAGCTTGAGTTTCCCGGCCGCGCGGCCCACCCGCTCGCCGATTTCGGCTGTGGGCGTCCGGGCGATTTCCAACCCGAAGCCGATATTGCGGGCGACATTCATATGCGGATAAAGCGCATAGGACTGGAAAACCATGGCCACGCCACGTTCGGGCGGCTCGGCATCGCTCATATCCGCGCCATCCACCAGCACGCGGCCCGAACTGATCGGCTCCAGCCCGGCGATGATGCGCAGCAGCGTGGATTTTCCGCAGCCCGAGGGGCCGACCAGCACGCAGAATTCGCCATCCTCTATGGTCAGCGACAATTCGGGAATGACCGTCAGGCTGCCGAAGGCCTTGGTGATTTTGTCGATCGAAAGCGTCGCCATGGGTCTAGCCTTTCACCGCACCGGCAGTCAGGCCACGCACGAAGGCGCGCTGCACCAGCACATAAAGAAGAATGAGGGGAAGCGCGATCAGCGTCAGCACCGCAAACAGCGCACCGGGATTGGCCATGTAGAGGCCGGAATATTGCATCGGCACGATGGTGAGCGTCTTCATCTCGCTTTTCGTCAGCACGATCAGCGCCAGGAAAAATTCGTTCCAGGTGACGATGAACTGCCAGATGGTGACGAAAACCAGCGCCGGGCGCACCAGCGGCAGCGCCACATGCCAGTAGGTCTGCCAGGCGTTGCAGCCATCCACCTTGGCCGCCTCGAACAGTTCACGCGGCGCGTCTTCCATGAAGGATTTCAGAATGACCATGGCGAAGGGCACACCGAGTGCGGCATAGGGCAATATGAGCCCGATATAGGTGTTCACCCAGCCGAAATTCTTCAGGAGAATGGCAAGCGGCAACACCATCGAGGCGAGCGGCACCATCAGCGTGGTCAGAAGCGTGGTGTAGAGAAACAGTGTGCCCTTCAGCCGAAGGATGGCGATGGAGAAGGCAAAAAGCGAGGATACGGCAACCACAATCACCACCGTCGCGACCGTCACGATCAGGCTGTTCAGAAAGATGCCGCCGAGCGGATTGTCGCGGATGACGGTGATGAAATTATCGAAGGTCACCGGCCATGTGAAAAGCGCCGCGTCGAACGCCTGGGCCGGCGTTCTCAGACCTACGGACAGCATATAGATCTGCGGGACCATCCAGATGCCGAGCACGATGAACAGCACCGCATGAGTGAGAAGGCCGCGTGCGCGGTTGCGGGCAAAAGCCGTCATGACCGATCCTTTCCGGCAGGCGTCAGCCGTGCGCCGAGTGCTGCGATCTGCAGCAGCGAGAGGCCAAGCGCCACGACAAGAACGATCACGGAAAGCGCCGCACCGCTGCCGGTATCGCCCAGCACAAAGCTCTGCTTGAAGATGAAGGTGCCGAAAACCTCGCTTGCCCGGTTCGGGCCGCCGCCTGTCATCAGATGCACGATGGGAAAGGTCTGAAGCGTGCCGATGACGCCGAGAAGCAGCAACGATTTCGTGGCGGGCGCCAGCATGGGAACCACGACATGGGCGGCAAGCTTCAAACCCTTCGCGCCATCGATGCGCGCCGCATCCAGCACCTCAGACGGCATGTTGGCGATGCCGGCGATATACATCAGCATGGAAAACCCGGTCCATTGCCAGATGTTGACAACGATGAGGGCATAGATCGCCGTTTTGGGATCGCCGATCGGCGAGGTCGACATGACGATGCCGGCATATTTCAGATATTCCTGCGCGATGCCGTAATAGGGCGCGTAAATCTGCACCCAGACAAGGCTGACCACCGAAACGGAGGTGACGACGGGCAGGAAGAACATGGTGCGAAAGAAACCGCGCAGCCGGTCCGTGTGCCGTTCGATGAACCAGGCGAGCACCCCGCCCACCAGCATCTGAACCGGAATGGTGATGACGCCCCAGAGCGCCATGTTGCGCACGACGATCCAGAAGGTGGGGTCACCAAGAACCGTGGCGTAATTCGAAAACCCCGCAAAGCTGCGTGCCTCGCCGGAAGCCGCATAGAAGCTCTGTCCCGTCACCCAAAGGATTGGATAGGCAATGAAAACGACGAACAGCAGAACGGCAGGAAGGGCGAAGACATAAAGCATGGACGTCCTCGAAACTCTGCTGCGTTCAATGATAACAGGCGTAGTACCGGCCCTTAAAACTTCTGCACGCATGGGTTCTCACCGATTGATAATCACGCCACCATCAAACGAAACGGCATCGAAAGGTGTTGAAGCGCACCAGGGAGGTCTTGTCGTGGTCGATGCGCTTCAACCCGCCGGGCGCATTTGGCAGCGCCCGGCATCTTGAGGCCGCCTGTCACTTTGACGCGAGCGCCTTTTTGGTCGCCTCGTCCACCTTGGCCAGCGCAGCCTCGGCTTCGATGCTGCCGGCGGCTACGCCCGCCAGGGCGTTGTCCAGCGCCTCGGCCACGGCCGGCGAAGAAAAGCGCTGGTTTTCAGCCTTGGGCAGATCTGCCATGAACCGCGCCGACAATTGCTTGACGTGGTCGGTAATATCGCCCTTCGGCGTATGGCCTTCGAAGGCCGGCAGATCGTTCAGGTCGTTCAGCGCCTCCTGCAGACCGACACCATTGGTCAGTTCGGCAAGGAAAGTCCATGCGGCGTCATTCTTGCCGCCATTCTTCGTCAGGCCGTAACCAATGTCGATGCCGCCGACAGGTGGGCTTACCTTGTTGCCCTCCTTGACGGGTGGCATGTAGAAGAAGTCGAACCCGTCCATGTTCTGTACATAGTCGGAGAGCGGCGGCGGGAACTTGCTTTCCTGCATCCACCAGGAGCCAAGCGCCATCATGCCCACCTTGCCCTGTGCGAAGAGCTGCGCGCCGGTCGGATAGGCATGCGCGCCAAGCGCACCCTGCTGGAAGATGCCGTCATCGAAGAGGCCCTTCCACGCCTTCATGGCAGCCACCAGCTCCGGCGCGGTCCACGGCGTTTCACCCGCCTGCGCCTTGTCGACGATGCCGGGGGAAAACTGGTTGGCGAGCATCAGGAAGACGTTTTCGTTCTGCCAGCCGTCCGCAGCACCCTGAAACATCGGGATGAGGCCGTTATCGCTCAGCGTCTTGGCGGCAGCCTTCAGTTCCGCATAGGTCTTCGGTACAGCGATATTGTGTTTTTCGAAGAGCTTGCGGTTATACCAGATGCACAGAACCTGCGATTCCTGGGGAATGATGTAGAAATTCTTGTCGCCGGCGGGGTTGCCCATCAACATCTGTTTGCGGTTGACGGGGAAAATCTTCTCCTCCCACGTTGCACCCCATTGTTTGGCGGCGCGTTCGTTTACGGGCTCCAGATTATCGCGATATTGCTGTGTGAGGGACCCCGGCTGCAGGCCGATGATGTCAGGCAGGCTCCCGGATGCCGCCGCCGCCTTCAGCGCCGTGATATATTCCGGCGAATAATTGTAATAGGTATAGTTCACCTTCACGTCTGGGTGGGCCTTCTCGAAGGCCGCAATCGACTTCTTCATGGTGCTTTGCACGAACCATGACCACACGGTCACTTCTTTCTGCGCAGCACTCGCGACAGCAGCGGACAGAACGGCAGTCAGAACTGTCGTTGCAAGAAACAACGTCTTCCTCATCATATTCCTCCCTTTATTGTTTAAAGACGCATTGTTTAAAGACGCCGGCGGACCTGCCGCCCGATTTTGTCGCGGCCCTCCCCAGAGCCGCGTTCACTCGAAATCCCGGCAGCTATCAGGCCGCCTTGGCCGCCGCCGCTTTCAGCACATCCTCGGTAATGACGCGGTCGTCGGCGAGCGGGCGCACCGGGGAAAGCCCCAGTGTCTGCAGCTCGCCATGATAGGCGCGGACCGCCTCTTCCGGCTTCAGGGCACCGTCGGCAACCGCGCGCATCAGCACGATCAGATTGAGCGGTGCTTCAGCCAGATTGATCTTGCGCCCGAACAGCGCGAGCCGCGCACCGTAACGCTCCGACTGCGCCACCAGCTCGAACGTATCGCGGGTGGTGCCCGCTCCGCCGCCAAGAACGCCGACGATCAGCTCGGAATCGAAAGAGGCGAGTTCCTCCAGCGCCTTCGGCCCGTTATAGGGCATCTTGAGAAACAGCGGTCGCTCGGCACGCGGCACGCTCGCCAGTGACTTGATGATGTGGTCGTTGACAAACTCTCCGGTCTGCTCGCGCGTCAGGCCGATATCGACGTTCGGGTTGAAGACCTCATAGAAATATTTGAAATTGTGCTTCGACGCTTCGGCGCGGAACTCGGCGAAAGCTTTCAGCGTGCATATGTCGCGGTCGAGATCGTTGGTGAAGCACACCGAATAAAGGCAGAGATCGGTGCCGGAGGTCGGGTAGTTGGCGATGGCGCGGGCAAGACCCGTATCGCGGAACGGCACGGATGGCGACTGTGTATAGGTGCCATGCCGCACGCCACCCCAGCACATGCTTTCGAGATTGCCGCGAATGGCCGGTTTCACCTCGCTGCCGGAAAACGCACCGCGCTCGTCCAGCAGATCGAGATTGGACTGCGACACCAGCATGATGTCGACCACGTCCTGATCGATGATCTCCTCGATCTGGGCGATGAATTCCTGCCGGGTGCGGCGACGGGGCGGCTTGACGGAATAATCGAAACCGGTGGCGGAGACACCCGCGCCGACATCGCTGTCCTTCGCATCGGCAATGATAAAATCAGTCGGTTTGTAACGCCCTGCGCGAATATTCGCCAGTTTTCTGTCGAGTCTCGTGACCATCGTAGCCCTCAATGAATGTTGGAGTTCGGCTGCCAGCGCTTCGATTGCGACCGCAGACTTGCATTTATAAACGGCCACTTCTCATATTCTGTCAATAGCTATCTTTTTCTCTCTAAATGAACGCGGCACACCCCATATCCTTGGCCGAAGGATGGGACCAAAAGTTTCCAAAGTTCGATTTTTATAAATAGAAATCAATATTTTAAATTGCTCATCCAGACATCTTCCAGCGCCTTTTCATGCCATATCAACAAAACATCAGTGCCACGATGATCCTCCACTCACACGCTTGAAATGTCTTTATTTTCGGTAAATTAGGGGTCAATACGCCGCTCAAGACGTTCGCATGCGCAAAACATGTGCTGCGCCGCTTTAAAAATGCGCTGCATTGCGCAAATTCTGGCAAAATAGCATTTTCAGCGCAAAATCTCGTTGACGATTTGAGAGATAATGGTAGCAATTGACATCATTGCCGCGTGAGGAGGAGATACTCGGCTATGGGTGACGTTTTTACAGGCGACTGGGGGGAGCGTTATGCTGCGCTCGCCGATCCGCGCTCCGGCCCGATTGGAACATCGGCGCTTTCGCGGGCGGGGCTGTTCTTGTGCGGCATGTCCACCTGTGTCGATGCACGGGTCGACATGCACAATATGCAGCCGCTTCTCGATGCCCCAGCCGAAACGCCGGCCGGTCAATTCGCCGCCATGTTGCTGGCGCGCGCCGCAAAGGGTATCGGCGGTGAAGTACGCGCCGACTGGGTGGACGGCCCGCAATGGCTGCGCGACCATCTGGATGTTCGCTACGCGCTGGGCGGCACCGGCCCGCAGGCCGCCTGGGTGCTTTCGCGGCTCGGCGTCGCGTCTCTGGTGGCGCTGGAGGATCGCCATGAGCAACAGCTTCGCCAGATCCCACCGGGCGTTTTATTGGCCGAGGGCAATGCACTTAAAACGGCAGCTGAAGTGACGCCGACAGAACGGCATATCCCTGAAATATTCATCTTCGAATTCACGGCGGGCAAGCCAATCGGTGCGCTCATACCCAATCGTTCGACACGCATCATCGTGCGTTTCTGTGATCGCGGTATCCAGCATGATGCGGCATTTGAGGCGGTATCACGAAAGCGCGCCTCCACCGCCGCTGCCGGCCTTCTGTCCGGCCTCAACGACGAGGCCGCGGAAAATGTCGGCGCCGCCGCCCGCCATGTCTTTGCGCTCAGCCGCGACTGGATGGATGCGGGCTTGAAGACGGTGCATTTCGAGCTTGCCGGCTATGCTTCGCAGGACGCCGTAAGCGAGCTGCTCGATCACGCCAGGGGTGCGATCAGTTCGCTCGGCATGAGCCATTCGGAACTGCTGGCAATGGATAGCGCCGCCCAGCATCCGATGGAGGCGCTGATCGCTCTTGGAGACCGGCTGGATATCGACCGCGTCTGCGTGCATGCCGACACCTGGGCGGCCGCTGTGACACGCAACGACCCCGATGAGGAGGAACTGGCGCTGATGGCCGGATGCGCCATTGCCAGCGCCCGGGCTGCCAATGGGGAACCGGCAAACGCGATCCGTACCGATGCGCTGGCGCAGTTCCACGCGTTGCCCTTCGACAATCGCGTGCGGAAAGGCCGCTGGACCTTTGTTGCCTGCGCCTCGCCCTATGTTGAAAAGCCCGCTACCACGCTTGGCCTCGGCGACAGTTTCACGGCCGGGTGCCTTCTCGTTCTCGGAAATCCCGGCGTCGCGACCGCCCCCGCCGCCCTCAAACAGGCCTGAAGGAAAACACGATGTTTCTCGAACGATTTCGTCTGGATGGAAAAACTGCCTTCATCACCGGCGGCGGGCGCGGCATCGGCCTTGCGACGGCGCAAGCGCTGGCGGAAGCAGGCGCGCATGTCATCATTTCCGACATGAATGCCGAGGTGCTGGAGGCGGGCCTCTCGGAACTGAAGGCACAAGGCCATGCGGCGGATGCGATGCAGCTCAATGTAACGGATGCGAAGGCCGTCGCCGAGGCCGCGCGGGCCGCCAACGACCGCTTCGGCGCCGTCGATATCCTGATCGCCAATGCCGGCATCGCCTGGCCGGACACGCCGGGCGAAGAGATGAGCGACGAGGTCTGGCTGAAGGTGGTGGATGTCGATCTCAACGGCGCTTACTGGTCATGCCGTGAATTCGCCCGGCCGATGCTGGCGCGGGGACACGGCTCCATCGTCACCCTCGGTTCGATGTCCGGATTGATTTCCAACAAGCCGCAGCGGCAAGTGCATTACAACACGGCCAAGGCCGCCGTTCACCACATGACGCGCTGCCTCGCGGGCGAATGGGCTGAGCGCGGCGTTCGGGTCAATTGCGTTGCGCCCACCTATGTCGATACCGTCATGTCGCGCGGCGGCTTTTCAGATGAAACCCTGATGCCGGTCTGGATGGAGATGACGCCGATGAAGCGTGTTGCAAGGCCCGATGAGATCGCCGCGCCCATTCTGTTTCTGGCTTCGGACGCTGCCAGCGCCATGACCGGCACAATCGTTGCGGTGGATTGCGGATACACGATTTGGTAGAGCTTGACGGACATTGGAGAGAATCGGCGCGTTTTTGCGGGCCGAAAACCGGGTGATTGCATGGAGTCTTCGAGCAAGCGTGTTGATATGGTTCCCGCCAAAAGACGGGCGCTCATTCTGGAGCACCTGCGCATCAATGGCGCGGCGGGCATTCAGGAGCTCGCGGATACGATCGGCGGATCGCAATCGACCGTGCGGCGTGATCTCGAACATCTGGTGGAAAAAGGCTATCTCGAGCGCACCCACGGCGGTGCGCATCTGTTGCAGCCGATGCGTGCGACCTTCGAACGGGAGATGACGGTCAATGCCGCGCTTCAGCACGCGGAAAAGGTTGCGATAGGCCGCGAGGCGGCGGAGCGGCTGAGTGCCGGCGACAGCGTCATCTTCGACAGTTCCTCGACGGTGATGGAGGCGGTGCGGGCCGCTGCCGAACGCGACCTTCCATTGACGGTGGTGACCAACAGTCTGCAGATCGCCGATTTCGCCGCCGACATCAAATCCTGGCGCACCATCCTGCCGGGCGGCACGGTGCGGCCCGGGCACCGCCATCTTGCTGGCGAGCCGGGGGAAAGCTTCATCAAAACGCTGCACGCCGATATCTGTATGACGGGGGCTTCGGCCGTTACCGGCACGCTGCTGACGGAAACCTCACTGGAAGTGGCCTCGCTCAAGCGCGCCATGATCGCGGCCGCCCGCAGGACCGTGCTTCTGGTCGACAGCTCCAAATTCGCGGCGCCCGGTTTCTGCACGCTTTCGGATATTTCGCAGATAGATGAAGTCATCACCGATAACGGCATTTCGCAGGATGCGATGACCTCGCTCAAAGCGACGGAGTGCAAGGTGACGCTGGTTTCGCCCGCAGCCCCCGCGCCATTGACCTGACGAACCGCCGCTTCCATCGCCAAATTCACTGTGCCGCCTCGGCGTTCGGCGACTGCGGTTGCGAATGTGCATTTTGACGTGCGGCAAACAGATGAAGCGAACGCATGGCCCGCCGGAGCTCCTCGTCCGCCGCAAGCCGGCGATATTCGGCATAAAGCGTCTCGTATTTTTCTAAATGGTGCAGGTTCGGCACAAATTCGCGTAGACTGCGCGCACCGAGCCTTTCCGCGCCCTCGGCAAAAGAGCCAACGATCCCGGCCGCCACCGCCGCATGGATTGCCGCGCCGAGCGCCGTTGGGTTCTCCACATCAGGAACCTCGATCGTGCGTCCGAACACATCCGCCATCGTCTGCACCAGAAACGGGTTGCTGCGGGCCAGACCGCTCGTCATCACGATACGGCTGATCGGCACGCCGCCCGCTATCGCCATGTCCAGAATGGATCGCGTGCCGAAACACAGCGCCTCGATCAGCGCCCGGTAGATTCCGGCAGAGGTCGATTTCAGGCTGAGGCCCACCAGCAATCCCGACAGCATGGAGTCGGCCAGCGGGATGCGGTTTCCCGCAAACCAGTCGAGCGCCAGAACACCGCCCCCGCCCGGGCCGACCGCCTGCGCCGCCTCATTGTGCAGGGCGAAGTTGCGGGAAAGGTCGTCATCGCGCGGAAAAGTCTTCACATACCAGGCCAGCATATCGCCGAACGCCGCCTGCCCCGCTTCGTAACACCACAGATCCGGCAGGGCAGCGCCGAAGGCCGCCCCTTCGAGCCCTTGTGGCAGGCCGCGTCCCTCGCCGTCCAGAATGAGAAAACCGGCGGAGGTCCCGAGCGCGCCGACAAAAACACCGGGACCGACGGCGCCGACCGCAGGCAGCACGACATGGCTGTCGATAACCGAAACCGCAACGACGGCGTCACCCGTAATTCCGGTGCGGCGACGCCATTTCGGCGTCAGGGAACCGGCGGGACTGCCGACCTGAAGTGGCTTCGAAAGACGCTCCGCAAGCCCCGGCACCACGTCCTCCGGATAGCCGGTTTCCCGCGAAAATTGCGCCTTGTAGGAGGCGAAGTCGAGGCTTCGTGCCTCGTTGCCGGTCAATTGCCAGACCAGCCAGTCTCCCGCCTCGATGAAGCGCCCGGTTTCCGCCCACAATGCAGGTGCTTCAGCGCGCATTTGCGCCGCCTTGGCAAGCATCCATTCGCCGGAAAGCTTTCCGCCGAAGTTTCCAAGATAATCACCGCCCAAAGCATTGATCGCATCGGCATGAGCCTGCGCCGAGTGTTTCCAGAGCTTCACATAGGCATGCGGCTCATCCGGATAAAGCACCGAAAGCGCCGTGCCGTCGGCACGTGCGGGCATGGGTGAAGAGGCGGTGAAATCGATACCTATTCCCGCAACGTTGCGGCCCTTGCCGAGCGCCGACAGAATGATCTCGGCGGCTTCCGTGTAGTCGTCTGCGACCTGGAGCACGAAATTGGCGGGCAGGCTTCGACCGCGCAGCGAATGCGTCAGAATGCCGTTGCGATACGGATGGACATGGTGGCCTTCCTGCGCACCGGTGCGGGCATTGACGAGAATGCCGCGCGCCGATTCCGAGCCGAAATCCATGCCGATCATATAGGTATCGGTCATGATCTCACGCCCCCTCGCGACTGCTTGCAAATATGGTGTGGGCATCATTCAGGGGCATGGGATCTCGCAATTGAGGGGAAGTGGAACACTGCCATTCTTCACATTGTCGGACTGGCAGCAGCCATGGCGCCGGTCATGATCGCCACGGCATCCGACATGGTGACGTCTCCCGGATTGACGACGGCCGCCCGCCTGCCGAGCCTGTGGATGTGGATACGGTCGGCGATTTCAAACACATGCGGCATGTTGTGGCTGATAAGGACGATCGACAGGCCCTTGTCGCGAATGCTAAGGATCATATCGAGAACCTTGCGGGATTCCTTGACCCCGAGAGCTGCGGTCGGCTCATCGAGAATGACGACGCGCCCACCGAACGCGCAGGCACGGGCGACGGCAATGCCCTGCCGCTGACCACCGGACAGCGTTTCTACGCTCTGGTGAATGTCCTGCACCGTCATCAGACCGAGGCTCGACAGATGCCGCCGCGCTTCGGTCGCCATGCGGGGGCGGTCCAGCAGGCGAAAGACCGATCCACCGATGCCGGACACACGCATTTCACGCCCGAGGAAGAGATTGTCGGCGATGGACAGCGCCGGCGAAAGGGCAAGGTTCTGAAATACGGTTTCGATGCCGGCGGAGCGCGCATCCATCGGCGTTCTGAAATCGACACGTTTGCCTTCCAGCCGGATTTCGCCGCTGTCGGGTATAACCGCACCGGCAAGCGCCTTGATGAGGGTGGATTTTCCGGCACCGTTGTCACCGATCACGGCGAGAATTTCGCCGCGACGCAATTCGAAGTCCGCACCGTTGAGTGCAACGACATTGCCGTATCGTTTGGTCAGGCCGCGACCTTCGAGCGCAAGTTCGCCTGTCATGCCGAAACCCTCCGGAGCCACTGGTCGACGCCGACGGCCGCCACGATCAGAATACCGACCGCGAATTCCTGCCACAGCGCATCGAGGCCCGCGAGCGCAAGGCCGTTTCTAAAGACCCCCACGATCAGCGCGCCGATCAGGGTGCCAATGATGGTGCCGCGCCCGCCGAACAGCGATGTTCCGCCGATCACCGTCGCGGTGATGGAATCCAGATTGGCAGTCGATCCGGAGGTCGGGCTGATTGCGCCGACCCGGCCGATCAACGCCCAGGCGCCGATGGCGGAGATGAGACCCGCACAGGCATAGACCGCCAGCAGCACGCGACGTGTATCGATGCCGGCAAGCGTCGCCGCATCCGGGTCGTCACCCGTCGCATAGACATGGCGGCCGAAGGCGGTGCGGTTGAGCACATACCAGGCGAGAGCTGCGAGAGCGAGCATCAGCACGGTTCCGAGCGTAATGCGCGCGCCACCGAACTGGAGCGCAGCCCCCATCCATTGCAGGATCGGTGCGACCTCCGCGACTTCCTGACTACGGATGGTCTGGCTGCCGGAATACCAGAGGTTCAGCGCCCCGAAGACGCTCCAGCTCCCGAGGGTGACGATGAATGGCGGAAGACGCATATAGGTTATGAGAAACCCGTTGATGAGGCCGCAACCCAACCCGCCGCCGAGCCCGATAAGGAAGGCGAGTTCCGGTGGCAACCCGGCTGTAATAGCAAGGCGGCCCATGAGCGTCGAGGTCAATACCATGATGGCGCCGACGGACAGGTCGATGCCCGCCGTCAGGATCACCAGCGTCTGGGCGATGCCGATAATACCGATGATGGTGACCTGCTGAAGGATGAGCGAAAGATTGAAAGGCTGAAAGAACCGTGAGCCGACGATGATGGAAAACACCCCGACGCTGGCTGCAAGAACAATGAACGGCACCACCGTTGGATTGCCGTGCAGGAAACGTTGCAGCCTGCGAAGCGGGCTCGTGTCCTGATCCTCGAACACGGCATGAGATGTTTCTTTTGCTATCGAACCGGCCTCAAAGCCTGCCGGACCAGTCGAAGCATGTTTGCTGGGTTCAGTCATCGAGATACACCCTTCGCAGGTCTGCGGCTTCAACCCGGATACAGGATCGGCTGCCGGAAAATGCGATGCACGGATTAAACACGTTGGAGCGCCTTTTCACATCAGCAGGGAAGTGCGGCGTTCTGTTACGGCAGATTTTCAAAAGCGTGGCCAGACGGTGTTTATTCGGAAACTGACCTTGCCAGGAGTGACGCCCCGCGCCTTAGAGAGGACGGGGCGTCAAAGGCAGCTCAGCCCCAGCAGGCCTTCAGCGCTTCATCGGAAGTGATCGAGTCAACGCCGGCAACCGGCTTGTCGGTGACGAGCGTGACGCCGGTGTTGAAGAACGGCAGGCCGGGGCTGGCTTCGGGCTTCTTCCCGGATTTCACATATTCGACGATCGCCTCGACTCCAAGCGACGCCATCTTGAGCGGATATTGCATCGACGTTGCGCCGATGACGCCCGCCTTCACGTTTTTAACGCCGGGGCAACCGCCATCCACCGAGGTGATTATGACGGAGTCCTGCTTGCCGGTGGCCTTCAACGCCTCATAAGCGCCGGCCGCGGTCGGCTCGTTGATGGTGTAGACCACATTCAGATCGCTGTCTTTCTGGAGAAGCGTTTCCATGCCGGTGCGGCCGCCCTCTTCCGATCCCTGCCCCCACTGGTGGCCCACGATGCGCGCATCGTCCTCATCCAGATAACGCGTCACATCCTTGGGATCGATGCCGAAACCTTTCATGAAGCCCTGATCGCGAGCGACATCCACCGTCGGCTGGTTTTCGAGCGCATCGATAAAGGCGACCTTGGCCTTGGAAGCATCGCCGACCGTTTTGGCGGCCCAGGAACCGATCAGTTCACCCGCCTTGAAATTGTCGGTCGCAAAGGTCGCATCGGCGGCATCGGCGGGTTCGAGCGGCGTATCGAGCGCGATGACGAGGATACCCGCCTTGCGGGCCTGCTCCACCACCGGCACCACCGCCTTGGTGTCGCTCGCCACCATCAGAATACCCTTTGCACCGGCAGAGATCAGGTTTTCGACGGCAGCCACCTGACTTTCATTGTCACCGTCGAACTTGCCGGCGAAACTCTGGATTTTCACACCACCCAGTTCCTTGGCCTTCAAGGTCGCGCCTTCGCGGATCTTGGCAAAGAAGGGATTGGCTTCGGTTTTGGTGATGACGCCGATAAGGATGTCTTCAGCCTGCGCGTTCAAGGGAATGAAGGCAAGGCTTACCCCCAGAGCGAGCGCTGCGGCGCCGAGACGTCCGGACATGGCAAAACTGCCCGCAGAAGCGGGTTTCTCAAAAAACTTCATTTGAAATCCTCCCAGATTACCAAGCGCTCCCTCCCATCCGGAGGACGTAATCCGTCTTGGCACGATTATTACTGACCGCAATTATGAATACTGTCAACATTATCTAATTACCATTTTGTATTTTTTTATACATATATCAGGAGCAATATCGGAAATTTCGGATTATAAGGGGATTTTCTACCAAATGTTGGTAAGCAGTCTCGTCAGGCACGCGGCCGCATGCCAGACACTAAAAGACGCTGTGAGGAACGGAAACCGGCAATGGCAAGCACAACCTCCGGACAAGGATCTACCCCTCGCGAGTGGCAGGGCGATCTCAACGCGATCAAGGCAAGCGCGGCGCTCTTGTCGCTCGTCGGTTCGGGTCGCGCCCGTTCGCGCAGCGCCCTGACCGAACTTTCCGGCCTCTCGCGCGCGACTGTACACCAGAAACTCGCAGGCCTGATCGATGCGGGGTTGATCCGCGAGACGGAGGAAACGCTTCCGAGCGGCGGACGCCCCACGCGCGCCCTTGATCTCAACCGCGACTTCGCCGTCGTCCTCTCCGCCGATATCGGTGAGCAGCATATCCGCGTCGCCGTCACCGACCTGCAGCCGCGAATCCTGACGGAAATCTCGGAAACATTCGATATTCTGCGCGGCCCCGCTGTGGTTCTCAACTGGATCGAAGAGCAGTTCGAGGCGCTTTTATCGAAGATCGGCAAAACAACCGCCGATGTGCTGGGCATCGGCATAGGCCTGCCTGCGCCTGTCGACTACGCCAACGGCCGGGTCGTCGGTCCTTCCGTGATGGTCGGGTGGGACAATTTCGAAATCAGGCAACATCTTGAAGAAAGATTCGGTGTTCCCGTCTACGCCGAAAACGACGTGAACCTTCTGGCCTTGAGCGACCATCGACAGCGACGGACGAATGTGAGCGAGATGGTATTCGTCAAGGTCGGGACGGGCATCGGCAGCGGCATCATTACGGAAGGCCGCCTTTATCGCGGTGCGCAAGGTGCGGCGGGCGATATCGGCCATATCCAGTTCGCGCGTGAACCCGCGCCGCTCTGCCGCTGCGGCAAGATCGGCTGCGTCGAAGCGCGCGCCGCCGGCTGGGCAATCGCACGCGAATTGCGCAAAGAGGGCATCGAGGCGCACACCGCCCGCGACGTGACCCGGCTGGTCGAACTTGGCCAGCCGCTTGCCATTCACCTCGTCAGGGAATCCGGCCGCATTCTCGGCGAGGTCATGACAAGCCTCGTCAGCATCCTGAACCCGCAGATGATCGTGATCGGCGGGACACTGGCCATCGCCAACGACCACCTTCTGGCCGGCATACGCGAGCTGGTCTACAAGCGCTCGCTCCCCCTGGCGACGAGGGAGCTGGAACTGGTGATCTCGCCCCCGGACCCGGACGCAGGCATCATGGGCGCCGCCATTCTTGTGGTTGAAGAACAGATGAAGGCACAGAATGTCGAAATGGTGATGTTGCGCCATGGTGCGCAGCCCAGGTAGAGGCCAGCCAGCACTTCGGATTACCCGACACCTCCTCTCCGTCAAGATTTCCCACGCAAAGAACCAACTGGCAATGACCACTTGCTAAGCAACTTTTGCGTGCTTAAAAGGCGGCCAATATCAGTTCGTTAGAGAGGACTCACTTCGTGGAACAGGAAAACATCCAGACCGGCAAGGGTCGGCGCAGGGCGCTTTGGGCGGCGGTTGCGATTATTGCCGTTGCTGCCGCAGGCGTCATCGGCGGCAAGACCTTCTACGAAGCAAAGGTGAAAGAACTCGTTGCCCGCAGCGGTGCGACGGCCACTTCCATCGAGGTCGATTTTCTCGGGAAAATTCATGTTCGCGATCTGACGCTGCCGCTTGAAGAGGGCAGGAATATCAAGATCGCGGCTATCGACGGACGTCCGAAACTTCCGTTTTTGGACGGCGCGCTGGACATGAACACCATCGACATCGATGTGCCGACCGGAAAGATCTCGATGGCGCAGGCCCGCGTCGAGAATGCCGCATTCGAAAAGCCGGCACAGGCGGAAGGAAACGGCGGCTCCCTGCCCCGGCGCATCGAGCGCTTCGCGGCGACAAGCATCTCCACGCCGGAGGTGACGTTTACCCAGTCCGTCGCAACCACCGAGCAGAAGACCCTTTACAGGAACTTGGCTCTCTCTGAGATCGCCGGCGGCCGCATTGCCCGATACTCTATCGACAATGGCAGCTACGACATCAAGATGCAGCTTCCCGACAGCGACGGCGCGATGAAGGACAAGCATATGGTCGTGTCGACCGGCGCGATCGCCGGCCAGGACATCGACGTCGCTTATCTCGCCCGGCTCTATACGGAAAAGGCCGGCCCGGACGACAAGGAAGCGAAGCCGCTCTACGGGCCGCTCTCCGTCAAGGCAGTTTCCTTCTCTGAAGGAGACGGTCATTTCAGCTACGATGAAATCCGCAGCGACGGCTTTACCGCCCGCATGCCATCCGAACCGCTGCTGGAGACCCTGAAAGCACTGACGGCGACCAAAGATCCCGACCAGCTTCCACCGGAGGAACGGCAGGCGCTTTTCGCAAAGGTCGTGTCCATTCTCGACATGTTCGGCAAGAGCAACATGCAGCTCATCGGCTTCAAGGTCGATGCGCCGGATGAAAAAGAGGGAGCGGCCGGCAAAAGGGTCAAGGCCACCATCGACCGCATCGACATGCAGATGGACAGCCGCAAGCTCGACTTCGGCATAAATGGCATGTCGATCGGAGACGGCGACGGCAGGATCGAAGTCGCGGAAGCAAGCCTCAAGGGCTTCGACTGGAGTTCGACGCTCAAGGGAATCTCCGAGATCATCGCGCTCGACGAGACGCAGATGGAGACCTTCCAGTTCAATCGCCTGATACCGGAACTTGGCCGGGTGCGCCTCGGCGGCATCAACGTCGACATCGCCGCGCCGGAAAAGCCGGAGGAGGAGACGGCGGAAGAAACGGCCAGCACGCCGGAACGCATCAAATTCTCACTCAAGAATTTCGAGATGGGGCTGACCAAGCCCTTCAACGGCATTCCGACCGATATCGAGATCAGGCAGGACGAGCTCACGCTTCCGATCCCGGCGGACTCGACGGAAGAGGTTTTCGTCGAAGCCCGCAAACTGGGTCTCGAAACGCTGGCCTTCTCTTATGGTCTCGCCGCCGGCTGGGACGAACCGAACAGCAATCTGGTGATCCGCGATATCTCGCTCAGCAGCAAGGATTTCGGCAGCGTCAATTTTGCCGGTCTGGTAAGCGGCTTTACCGAAGAATTCTTCTCCTTCGACGTCAATCGCGCGCAGGCGGCGCTCTTCGGGCTTGCCGGCCGCGAAGTGAAGCTCACGATCAAGGACGAAGGTTTGATGGCCAAGGCGATCAAGCTTTATGCCCTGCAGAACGACATGACGGAAGATCAGGTACGCGCCACTCTGACTCTGGTGGCGAGCATGATGCTGCCGCAGGTGGCAGCTGAACAGCCGAAGCTGCAAAACGCCGTGGAAGCGCTCGTCCAGTTCATCAGCAAACCCGGGACCCTGACGGTAACGGTCAAATCCACCGGCGCAAACGGCCTCGGTATTTTCGATCTGGTCGCCGCCTCCGACAATCCGATGGGGCTTCTCGACAAGGTCGACATTCAGGCGACGGCCGAATAAATCGGGCGATTTCTGCCCCTTCGGTGGCTGCACAAGCCGTAGCTAGTGCAGCCACTCGCAACTATAGGCCAGCACCGGCTCGGCAAAGCCTTTCAGCCTGTAACGATCGCCATGCACGAGGACATCGGCGCCGCCATATTCCTGAAAAGTCTTGTCCGATATCAGGATCTGATCGCTCTCGGCAGCGGCGCAAAGCCTTGCCGCCAACTGCACTGTCGTGCCGAAAAAATCATTGCTGTCTTCGATAGGCTCCCCGCAATCCAGACCGATACGGATGTGGATGGGCTCGCCCCTGTCGCTGTTGTAACGATGGAACTCGCGCTGGATATCGATGGCGCAGTCCACGGCAAATGGCGTGGAGGAGAACACGGCCATTATGCCATCCCCGGTATGCTTGACCTCCCGTCCCGAGCGCCGCCCCAGACAACCGCGCACAAGCGCATCGTGTGCCCGGATGAGTTCCGCTGCCATGCGATCGCCGAGGCGAGCCGTCATTTCGGTTGAACCGACGATGTCCGTGAAAAGGATCGCGCGGTGGCCGGGGTCCATATTTTTCGAGGCGGCCCCGGGCGCTACCGGATCCTGTATTCGCCCGAGAAACGCTTCCACCGCCGACAGCGCGACTTCCACCACCTCGCTGGCGACGAACCCGTGCGCTTCGCGATGCACGCATTGCGCGGTTTCAGCGTCCGGAGCGTCCATAAGGCAAAAGGCCGTACCGCGCCTTTCATCGAACCAGTAGGTCAAAAACCTGACGCCGTACCGATCCTGGATGTTGAGATCTTTAAGATGTTCTGCGGCGATATCCGCAGCGGAAACGCCGGCAAGCTCGTGCCGGTCCATGAAGATAGGCATTGGTTTCCTCCCAAGAGTATATCGTTGCCTCCTCTGCCAGCCATTTTATGACTTCGCCGAATTGCCGTCTATCGTTCTTACGGGTGACGCCGCACAAGGCGGGAACACCGGAAAGGGCGATATTCGTTCGCGTTAGAATTTTGGAGGCTGCATGCCTGCAAGCATTCCCGACAGCCGCAGCGACTTACCTGCGTTTGACCATGCGCCGAAGCAAGGAACGGGATCGGGCTTTACGGGGAATGAGGTGGATATCGCTGACCAGCTTTGCGCCGCCCTCCCGGCGTTCCAGGGTTATCTTCCGGCTATGGAAGGCCTCCAGCTCGGCACGATGCGCCACGCTGATGATGGTGGCCTCGGGCAATTCATCGATCACCGTCTGCATCATCCTGTCCTGGCTTTTTTCGTCGAGAGCCGCGGTCGCCTCGTCCATAACGATGATATCCGGGTCGTTCAGTAACAGGCGGGCAAAGGTCAGCCGCTGTTTTTCACCGCCCGACAGCGTCTGGTCCCACGGCGCCTCCTCCTCCACCTTGTCTTTGAGATGGCCGAGACCGACCTTGTCGAGAGCCTCCCCTATCTCTTCGAAAGTCCAGCTCTCGGCCGCCTGCGGATAGCAGACCGCCCGGCGAAGGGTGCCGGAGGGAACATATGGCCGCTGCGGCAACATGAAAAGCCGGCTGCCGGCCCGAAAACTGACGCTGCCCCCGCCCCATGGCCACAGGCCCGCAATCGCCCGAACGAGCGTGCTTTTGCCGGATCCGGACTCGCCTGCGACGAGCACTCTTTCTCCCCGCCCGATTTCCACATCGGTCTCCTTGACGACGGCCGTGCCGTCACCGAGCGACACCGAGACATCCTTGAGGCTGAGCATCGTTTCGCCTTCCGTTTCACCGCGCACGATCCGGCCGAGCTTATCGCTCTGTTCGGCCCGCTCCAGCCCGTCAAGCGACATCATCAGGGAGGCAACGCGGCGTGCGCAGGCATTCCAGTCCGCCAGCCGGGGATAGTTGTCGACCAGCCAGCCGAAGGCGGATTGAACGATGGTGAAAGCGGATGCCGCCTGCATGACCTGACCGAGGGACATGCTTCCATCGAGAAATTTGGGCGCGCAGAGAAGAAGCGGAACAACGGGCGCGATCAACATCGATCCATGCGACACGACCGTGGTGCGCATATATTGCTGCGCCATCTGCTTCCATTGGTGCCGGACATTGCGGAACCTCCTGTCGAGGTCGCTTCGCTCCTCCTCTTCGCCGCCAAGCAGGGCGATGCTCTCCCCGTTTTCCCGGACACGGGTGAGCGTGTAACGGAATTCCGCCTCCAGCTGGTTCTTGACCTCGGAGACCCGGACGAAGTTCCGGCCGATCAACGCGATGGAACTCGATGTGATGAGCGCATAGATCACCGCCGCAATCACAAGAAAGCCGGGTATGGTGACCGATACCCCGCCGATCGGCAGCGTCAGTGCGCCGCCAATCGTCCACAGGACGACAATAAAGGTGGACGCCGACACGAAGGCGGCAATGACGCCCGCCACGAAATCCACGGGCGCCTCGGTGGCGATCCGCATATCTTCCGACAGCCTCGCCTCCGGATTTTGATGGTCGCCGTCGATCAGGTTGAGCTGATAATAGCGGCCATTTGCAATCCATCGTGAGACCAGCACCTTGGTCAGCCACGACCGCCAGCGCCGCTGAATGCGCATTCTGACGTAAACCTGCGAGGTCACGATGAAAACGCTTCCGAGAACCAGCGGCGGGAATATGGAAGCGAGAAAGTAGACCGTCGACGCATCCCGTTTTTCAATCGCATCGAAAATCCCGCGATTCCAGACGTTGATGCCATATTGAAAACCGACATTGACGCCGATCATCGCCAGAAGCCCGATGGAGAACGGCCAGGCAAGCCCATCCCCACGGCGGCTCCAGAAACCCCGCGCGCTGATCAAAAAGCGCTTCAGAAGATATCGCTTGCGCGCCTCTTCGGCCTGCTGCGGCGTCAAACCCGAAGCGGGCTCTAACTCCTCCGGCGGAAGAGGATCATCGGGTGCGTCGTTGGCATGAACATTCTCTGCACCCTTTTGGCCGGTGCCATCGATCGGGTTCGGTTTTGCGTCAGCATCGGTCATGGATGCATAAACGGATGACGGTTTGAAAAGTTGCCGGCCCGAAACAGTTTCCGGTTGGCGGAACCGGCCCGGTCGATGCAAAGGCATCCTCGTCACGCGAACGGCGCGACGAACGTTGTGCGATGCACAAATTTTGGAGGAATAGGCATGAAATTCGGATTTTTAGATACATATCATCCGGAGAAAACCGTCTAAAACTCTCTCAACTCAAGGAGAGACGTCATGACGGACACGACATCGCAGTTTGATGGGGTAGCTATCCCCCTGGAGACCACAGAAGAACCCGCATGGACGGCCGCGACCTGGTTCGCCGTTCTTTCCATGGCGGCCACCAGCTTTGCGCTGGTATCTGCCGAGTTCCTGCCCGCGGGCCTGTTGACGCCCATGGCGCGCGATCTTGGCATTACTGAAGGGACAGCCGGGCAAGTCGTCACCGCAACCGCCTCCGTAGGCGCGGTGACGGCTCTGTTGAGCAATGTTCTGATCGGCAGAATGAACCGCAAGACAGTGCTTGTCGGTCTTAGCGCGCTGGCTATCGCCTCCAACGTTCTGGCATCGGTTGCCGCCGATTTCTGGTTATTGCTGTTGGGCCGCGCCGGGCTAGGTATTGCGCTCAGCGGTTTCTGGGCGCTGTCGGTTGCCGTTGTGGCGCGGCTTGTCGGCGCAAACTCGACCGGGCGCGGCATGGCTATCGTCACCCTCGGCGTTTCACTCGCCACCATCGCTGCTCCTTCGATGGGCGCCCTGATCAGCGACTGGCTGGGATGGCGCATCGCCATGTCGATGACGGCGGGACTTGCCGTCATTGCCATGCTGTTGCAGGTACTCAGCCTGCCGTCGCTGCCGGCAAGTACAAGCAACAGTCTTTCCGATGTCCTTGGATTGACGCGGCGCCGCAGCGTTCAGCTCGGTATGCTTGCCATCCTGTTGCTGATGACGGGGCATTTTGCAGGCTCGGTCTATGTGCGTCCCTTCCTCGAAAAGGTCACGCTTCTTGACACCACGCCGATTGCACTCGCCCTGCTCGGCTTTGGCGTTGCCTCCGTGATCGGCAATGTCGTCGGGGGCCGGATGGCTGACGCCAGTATCCGCGCTGCTCTCATCGTCACTGCCGCGGTGACGGCATTTGCGACGATCGCTCTCGTTATCTGGGGCGCTCATACTAGTGCGGCTTTTGCTCTCGTCGCACTTTGGGGCCTTGCATTCGGCATGGGGCCGGTCGTGCTGCCGACAAACCTCTCCCGTGGTGCACCCGATGCTCTGGAGGCAGCCGGCAGCCTGATGGTGGTATCTTTCCAGGTGGCGATCAGCATTGGCGCGGTGCTCGGCGGTTACATCGTTGACTCCTACGGTGCGACCGCGCCGCTCGCTCTCACTGCCGTCCTTGCCACATTGACGGTCGCACTCGCCGTCGTGCAGCGTCGCGACTGATCCCTACCATTCCTGGGCCGCGGGCGACATGACGCCCGCGGCAACCGGATGAGCGGCGAATTTCCAGAGCCGCCACCTGCAACAGGTTAAAAATTGGGGCAGGTCCTGCCTTGCGTCACTCCACCTTTGCGCTACGCTTGAGAACAGGGATTTCTCAATGGAGGGACTGAGGCATGTGCAACAACTGCGTGATCGAGAACGTAAAACGGAACATGCTGTCACGACGCCTGCTGTTCAAGGGCGCCGTGGCCGGTTTAACGGCCATGACGGCGGGCAGCCTGGCGGCCCCGGTGCTGGCGCAATCGCCCCGGCAGGTCGTTGATCTCACCCATACCTATGATTCCACATTTCCCACATTCGATGGCAAACCGGGCATAGAATATGAGTGGGCAGCGGAGATCGCCAAGGACGGCTATCAGCTCCACAAACTCACCATCTACGAACATACCGGCACCCATATCGATGCGCCTTTCCACTTCAGCGCGGATGGCGCGAGCGTCGACCAACTGGAGCCGCAGAAACTTGTCGCGCCGCTTGTCATCGTCGACATCACCGACCGCGCCAAAGACGATGCCAATTCCACCATTGAAGCCGAAGACATCGAACGCTGGATATCTGCGAATGGCGACATCCCGGCAGGTGCAATCGTGGCTCTGCGCTCCGGCTGGGCACCCAAAGTGAAGAGCCCCTCATTCCGCAATGACGACGCTGGAAAATTCGCCTTTCCCGGTTTCGGCAAATCGGCGACCGACCTTCTGCTCAAGCTCGACACCGTCGCCATTGGTGTCGACACGCTTTCGCTGGATCCCGGCAACTCCGCAGATTTCGCGGTTCACAATTCCTGGCTCCCGGCGGGGCGCTACGGCATCGAAGGGCTGAACAACCTTGAGGCTCTGCCGGTCAAGGGAGCGACCATAATCGTCGGCGCGCCGGCACACCGCGGCGGAACGGGCGGCCCAGCCCGTATTCTGGCCCTGGTCTGATACCGGCGCACAGCGCCGCAACGACAATGCGGCCGAATGAACTACGACTGAATAATCTCTTCAGCTTCCGTTCCAACGGGACCGTCTAAAACAAAGACGTTCAACCGCGGTCCTATCCGCCTGAGGAGACACAGTCATGATCCGGAAGTCTTTTATTGCAAGTGCACTCGTTGCTCTCGTTGGCATCGCTGCCGCGGCGCCCGCCATGGCCAACGATGTGCGCATCGAACAATATGGCTGGTCCAACTCTGCCGGTGGCGCGCAGGAAGGTTATGGTAACCGGATCCGCACCTACCAGAACGGCGGTTACAACCGGATTGTCGGCCATCAATATGGTCGCCAAAACCTTTCGGCCGTCGGTCAGGAGGGGCATGATAATTACGGCTCCACCTATCAGAACGGCAGCCGCAACGTGGCCGGCATTGGGCAATTCGGCTCCAACCACACCACCATCCTCACCCAGGACGGCAACGGCAATATCGCAGCCGGTGTTCAGGTGGGCCGTGGCTGCAGCGCCAATGTGAGCCAGGGCGGCAACGACAATGTCGCGGCCTTCGTGCAGGCCTGCCCTTAAGCAGCCCGCGATGAGGTAAAACGCGTCGAGATCGAAATATCAGATCGTCAGGGAGACGAGCCATGCCCCATACCCTCAGACATCCGCGCCGTCTGGCGGCGATCCTTGCAATGGCCCTGCTTCCTTTCGGCGCCGTTGCGGCCATATCGACTGCAAAGGAACCGGCCGAAGGACAGCGTTGCGAGATCACGGCAACACCGCAGGCCGGCATGGTAAGGCTGGAGGCCGTCACGAAGGGTGACGCCGGTGGCCGCGGGGCCTACTCCTTTCACGTCGAAAAATCGAGCGGCGGCGGGAGTTCCGTCATCAATCAGGGCGGCGACTTCGACGCCGCTGCCGGACGTTCGCAACTGCTGAGTTCTGTGACGCTCGATGCGAAGGGAGCCCGCTACAAGGCCGTGCTCGATCTCGTGATCGATGGCAGGAGCTTCAGTTGCACGAAGCAGATTGGCGGCGATTAGGCTGTCGTCATGTCGTATATTTCACCAGAAAGGGCACCGGTTTCGGCGCCCTTTTCTTTTGATCGTGCCGAACCGCTGAACGACATGTGAATGGGCAATTCCGGTCTGGTTCAGTTGCGAAATGCGACGGTGGATCATCGGCAAGAGGCTGACAGATGGAGATAAGAATGACCAACAACCTATTGAAACTTCTTACCATTACTGCGCTTGTCGGCAGCCTCGCGCCAATCGGGTTTTCCGCACCCGCTCAGGCCGGCGGCCGGATTTCATTCGACCTCGCACCGGGCAATACAGCGGATGGAGATCTTCTTTCCACCGGGCTGCGCGCATATTCGCTGTACCGTGGCCTGAAGGATGCCGATATCCGGCAGCTCGGCCGTGGCAACGCCGCCGGCATCGCCCAGAACGGCGGCGGCAATCTCGGCTTCATCCGGCAACGGGGCAACGGCCATGCCGCAACATTGCAGCAGAATGGCAACAACAACGCCTATGGCATTTTCCAGTATGGCCGCAACACGCAAACCAATGTGGTGCAGGATGGAGACAATAGCAGCGGCCTGACCTTCAGCTATGGCTGGTGAGACAATTATCGAACTGCCATGCCCACGGCACCTCGCCGCCGCGCGGGATCAATTCTGGAGAACGGACAGAACCTTTCCGTCCCTGCCCTGCACGATATCATGCGACGGCACCGGTGGAGTATCGGCAGTGGGCAGAGGCGGAATTATCAACCACGCGCCGGGATAGTCGTTGCGAAGATGCCGGGGATTGTAGCGAATATTGGTTCCGGCGGCATGGTGAAGCGTCCCGAGCGTTGCGTCTTTTGACAGGACACCTCTTTTGATCTCGTGGAGTTTTCGCTCTGCATCAAGGGCAAGCGTCGCCTCGGAAAGATCGAAACTGTCGATGTGAACGGTCTGGTCCTTAGCCGTGTCGAGAACCCATCTATCGGAATCGACGAAGCCATCGGTATAGACATTGCCGGTGGAGGCACGCAGGGACGTGCCTTTCGGCAGGGTGATGCCGTCGACAACATTGCCATCGGAAAGAGTGCAGTTGCTGAAAGCGGATATGCCGCCATCGGGCGAAAGATCGAACTCCACCGGTTGCGTCGCGTCGCAGCGCCAGCCGCTCTGGGTGGTCACGCCGTTGCCGGTAATCCGCATGGTCTGCGGGGTAAAGCCCACCGTTTCATAATTCTCGTTGGTTTTTATCGAGATATAACGGGTGATTTCGACGGCATCGATATCCGCCACCCGCACGGGATGCGGAAACACGGCCCGGTCGAAGGCCTCCCTATTATTCGCAATGGCCAGTTCGAGTTTCGTGCCCTTGGGCATATCGATCTGGCCAAGGCGCGCCAGCTCGAGCAGTTCCGGCCGATGGCTTGCCGCCCTCTCTTTGTCATAGGCGCGCATCTGGAGATAAAAATCACCGAACCGAAAGAGCGTGAAAAGCGCGACGACGGTTACGAGCCCATAGGGCAGGATCATCGGGCGCTTCCAGCGGCCTGCCATATATCGAACGAACAGCGAGAGCGTCCAGACGATCCATATGAGGGTCGTGATGAGCAAGAAAGCAAGGAGAAGCAGCGCTTCGACGGAGGGGAGTGCGACAGGGATCATGCAAACCAATGGTCTTGGGCGGATCGTTTTTGATCCTGAAGAGACATCAGAGCTTTAGCCCACAAGCGGTTGTCTTTTCAACTATGGGGATAGCGAGCGGGACAAGCCAGCGATCTGCTGGGACATTTTTCGGTGTTAACCGGGCGACAGATGGCCGCCGCCCGGTCAATGCGCTTATTCAGGAGCCAAGGACGAAACGGGAGAATGCCAGGGCATTGCGGGCATCGTCGTCCATTTTTGCGAGGTCGGCGCCGCCGCTGAGATCGCGCCACACCTTGATGTCGGAGCCGATTGTGCCGCCGGTCTTGACGAAAGGCTCCATCACGACCGCACCGGTGTAATTTATATCGCGAAGGGCGAGGCCGATTTCGTGCCAGGGCATCCTGCCCTTGCCCGGTACGCGGCGATTGCTCTCGCCGGTATGGAAATGCCCCAGCAACGGGCCCGCCGTACGGATGGCCTCGCCAAAGCTGTCTTCCTCGATATTCATGTGGAAGGTATCCAGCATGACTTTCACGTTGTTCTTGCCGACATCCTTGACGAAAGCAACGCCTTCGGCCGCCGTGTTGAGCACGTGATTTTCGAAGCGGTTGAGGACTTCGATGCACAGGTTGATGCCGAGATCATTGGCGAAATCGGCAATGCCGTGAATGCCTTCGACACCGCGCGCATAATCGCCCGCCTTGTCGACCGGCTGCGAATAGTCGATCGGCCAATAGGAATGCAATGCCCCGCCGATGGTGTGGATATCGAGCTTGGCGACATTGGACAGGGTACGTTCAAAAAACGCCTTGCCGGCTGCACGAACCGCGGCATCCTCTGACGACAGGTTCTTCGTTTTCGAAGGGCCGATGCCGGCAGTGAGGATGATGCCGTTATCCTTCGCGCTCTGCCTGATGACGGCGAGTTCGGCGTCGCTGTATTCATTGATGTGGTGCGCGGCGACTTCGATGATATCGAAACCGAGCTTGGCGACCTTCTCGATATAGGGGCCGAACTTGGCGCTCCACTCATGTTCCCAGTAGGAATAATAGATGCCGTGTTTCATGGGGGTCTCTTTCGCTTTTCTGTTTCGCTTGACTTTGGATAGGGAGGCGCAGCCCTTCAGGCAGGTTCAGGACGCGGAACTGCTTCCCGGATTTCCGATGCGAAGGTCCGGCTCCGTGCTTGTGGATGTGATGAAGCGGCCGTTGGGGAGATCGTTTTCCTCCACCTTCCGGTTGATCTCGTCCTCGCCAAGACCGAAGCTCCGCCAGCGGTCCCGCAGCCGCGCGCGCAGATCGTCCTCGTCGACATCAACGAAAATCGTGAGATCGAAGATCGGCTTGAGGCGATCCCAGGGCGACTGGCCGGCGAGGAGATAATTACCCTCGCAGACGATGATATCGACGGATTGCGGAATCAGGCGACCGCCGGCGCGGGCGATTTCGATGGCGCGGTCGAAGACGGGGACGGCAATGACATCGTCTTGATTGGCCTTCAGGCGTTCAAGCATGTGGCGCAGGCCGTGGACATCGAAAGTATCGATGGCGCCCTTGAAGGGACGGCGCTTCATCTCTTCCAGAACGGCATCGTCATAATGAAAGCCATCCATCGGGAACAGTGCGGCGGACACGCCTTCGCCTGCGTTCAACACATCGACCACGCATTCGGCGATGGTTGATTTTCCCGATCCGGGGGCACCGGCAATCGCAATCATCACACGCCGGCCTTTTGACCTTTCCAGTCGCTGGAGGGCAAGGTCCGCAATCTCGCGGGCATTATCGTCAATAGTGTTCAAGGTTCTCGCCCCGATAATGAGTGCTTTCAGAAAATGCGGTACTGGTTTGCCTTGTCGCGCAGGAATGTCAGTCCCTTGTCGAGAACCTCATCGGCGCTGGGCGCAACCGGCCGCCAGGTCGAAATCGCGCCAGCCATCTCCTTGGGCATCGCCGCAAAGCTTTCGAGCGTCAGCACGCCCTTGAAGCCGATGGCTGCGAGCGCCGAAAACACCTCGTCCCAGGCAACATTGCCGCAACCCGGCGTGCCGCGGTCGCTTTCCGACATATGCATGTATTTCAGATGGTTGCGGGCAGCGATGATGCCATTGGCGATGCCCTTTTCCTCCATATTCATATGGAAGGTATCGAGATGGATAAAGACGTTGTCGGCACCGATCCGCTCCACCAGCCCCACCGCCTGTTCGGCGGAATTGAGCAGATGGTTCTCGTAGCGGTTGACAGTCTCGATGCCGAATTGCAGGCCGAGTGTTTTTGCGTGGCCGGCAGCCCTGGAGAGCGCCCTTGTCAGATTGTCATATTCACCCTGTGTCGGCGGAAATCCGGTTCGCTCATTGGTGCCGCCATAGGTAACACCCGTCAGCGCCTCCGCGCCCATTTCTGCGGCCTTGTCGAGCGCGGCATTCAGATGGTCGATTGCCGCATCGGGACGTAAGGACGCCCAGGCGGGCTCCGGCAGCACCAGCGAGCAGACGGCGCGTAAACCGTATTTCTCCAGCAGGGCGCGCGTGTGTTTTGCATCGACGGAGGGGATATCGATGAGCGGAATCTCGATGAAATCCTGACCGTAATCCGCGGCAGCGGCGATGGACCGTCTGGCGTTTTCGTGGTCCCAGTTCAGGGACCACATCATTGCGTGAACACCGAAGCCTTTCACGTCATACCTTCTTTCTGAGAGATGCGAAGTAGCTTGAAAACAGGCCGCGCGCCGCCATGACGACAATCATCAGCACGCCCCAGAGCGCCGTTGCCAGATGCTGGTTGGCGCCGAGAAGATTGAGGCCGGACGACAGGAGCTGCAAAACGATGAGCGCAACGAAGACCGGCAGCACCCGACCGAAACCGCCGAACGGATTGATGCCGCCGAGAAAGGCCGCCAGCACCGTGATCAGCAGATAGGATTCCCCGTGGCCGACACGGACCGAGTTGAAACGGGCAAGCATGATGATGCCGGCAACCGCACACATCAGACCCGAGAGCGTATAGACGAGAACCTGGATTTTGCGCGTATTGAGACCGGAATAACGCGCGGCCTCGATGTTCGAGCCGATCATCAACAGGCCGAAACCGAGCTTGGTTCGCGTCAGCAGCACATGCCAGAGGCCGACGCAGACGATGAATATCAGAAGCGGGATCGGCAGACCGAGAAGCGTGCCGTGACCGAGCGGCGCCATATAGGCGGGGAAACCGGAAACGTCTCCGCCACGGGTGAGAAACTCGCCAAGGCCACGCAGGAAAATCATCATCGACAGCGTCACCAGAATGGGGTGCGCGCGGGTGTAGGCAATCGCCGCCCCGGTCATGGCTCCGGCAGCGCCGCCGGTGGCTAGTGCGGCAAGGCAGGCAAACAGGAATACGCTCGGCGGCGCATCCACCCCGCCATGGGCCTGCAGCACCCAGGCTGCGGCCAAGCCGGAAAGATTGGCGGCGAAGGTGACGGACAGATTGATGCCGCCCGTCAGCAGCGGCAGCAGCATCGCCAGTGTCAGCAGACCGAGTTCCGGCAGCTGGAAGGCGACCGAACCGAATGTCGCGAGCGAGAGAAAGTTATCGGCAAAGGTTCCGAAAATGAGCATGACAGCGATGAAAGCAATCACCGGCCCGGCCATGTCGGCACCGAAAATCGCGTTGAATTTCCTGACAAGGCTGCTCATCGCTGGGCGCTCCCCTTCTTTGCGGATGTCCGTAAGGCGCTCGGCAGGAGCTTGTCGAAGCGGGTGGAAGAGAGCGTGATGGCGATGAGGATGATGGCACCGACGATCATCTTGAAGGCAAAGGGAGAAACGCCCATGAGGTTGAGGCCGTTCTGGGTGATCGACACCATCAGCACCCCGAGCACACAGCCGATGACGGAGCCCTTGCCGCCGCCAAGCCGCGCACCGCCAAGCACGGTTGCGGCAAGAACATCCAGCTCGCGGCCATAAAGCGCGTTCGGCACCACCTCCTGCGCATAGTGCGCCTGCATGAGCCCGGCAATGCCCGCCATCAGACCGAGCCAGCCGAAGGAAATATAGTGCATGGCGCCGATGTTGATGCCGAAGCGGCGTGCGCCTTCCGGATTGTCACCGAATGCATAAAGTTTGCGGCCGACGGTGGTGCGGGAAATCATGAACCAGGTGGCAAAGCAGCAGAGGATCATGACCACGACGGGCAGTGTCAGCTCTACCCAGGAACCATCGGGCATCTCGCGTTCGTAAAATACCACGCGCGTCGACAGCCATTCCGGCAGATCGTAGATCGACACGCCCTTGGTGAAGAACATCAAAAGCCCGAAGAAGATGTTGAAGGTGGAAATGGTCGCGACGATGGAAATGATGTTGAGCCGCCAGACGAGGAAGGCGTTTACGAAACCGAGACTGAGGCCAACCGCGCCGGCGATGATGAAACCTTCCGCCCAGTTGCCGCCGCCGAGCGCATTGAGCGCCAGCACCGTCACATATTGAACGACGGAGGCCGCGACCGCGAAGGAGATGTCGATGCCGCCCGAGATCAGCACCACGAGCAGGCCGACCGCAAAGATGATGTTGACCGCCGAGACATTCAGCACATCGAAGGCATTGGAGATGGTGAGAAACCGGTCAGTGGCGAAGGACAGTCCCGCGCAAAGCAGCACCATGACGACAAGCAGCGTGAATTCGGTCGTATGTCCGAGAATGAGCCTACGCATAGATGGCGGACTCCAGTTCGGTCAGCGACAGGCGTCGCGGATCATAGGTGGCGTGGAACCGGCCTTCGACCATATGGATGACCCTGTCTGTATTGAAATAAACTTCCGGGGCTTCGTCGGAGATCACGATGATCGAGAGACCTTCTGCGGCGAGCTTGCGGACGATTTCGAAGATGCCGGCGCGGGCGCCGACATCGACCCCCACGGTCGGCGCATCGAGGATGAGGATTTTCGGGCCGATGGCCAGCCACTTGGCAATCGCCACACGCTGCTGGTTGCCGCCCGAAAGCGTGCGGATCGGATCTTCCGGCAGGCCGATCTTGACGCCAAGCGCCGAAATCCAGCGGGAAACGACATCCGCCTTTTTCGACGGTGAGATCAGGCCGCCGCTCAACAGCCGGTCGAGCGAGGCCATGACGAGATTGTCGGCAATGGATTGCGGCTGGTTGAGACCAAGCGAAAGCCGGTCCTCGGAAAGATAGGCGACGCCCGCCCGGATCGCGTCGCGGTTGGAATGAAAATCCACCTTCTTTCCATCGATGAGGATTTCACCCGATTGCGGCCGATGCATGCCGAACAGCGTCAAAGCCAGTTCCGTGCGACCGGCTCCGAGAAGGCCGGTAATGCCGAGCGTTTCGCCCCGCCGCAGATCGAACGAAACATCCTCGAACTCGCCGGCCCGGCTCAGCCCGCGCACCGAGAGAACGACGGGCTTGTCATCGTGATCGGCGGCAATGACGGCGCTATCGAAATTACGGCCGGTCATCAGCTCGGTTACCCGTGACTGGGTCATGCCCTCAACGGGAAAGACACCGACGAGCGAGCCGTCCCGCAGCACGGTGATGCGATCCGAAATCTCAAGCACTTCCGCAAGGCGGTGCGAGACGAAGACAACCGCGACACCCGAGGCCGACAGGTTGCGGACGATGTCGATCAGGTAATCCGTTTCAGACTGCGTGAGTGACGCGGTCGGTTCGTCCATGAAAACGAGCCGTGCTTCCCCGACCAGCGCGCGGGCAATCGCCACGATCTGACGCTGGGCAATGGGCAGTTCCTTGAGCGGCCTGTCGAGATCGATCTCGACGCCCAGACGGGCCAGCGCCTTTTCGGCAGCCTGTTCGATGGCGCGCTTGTCAACCAGCCCGTATTTTCCATTCACCGCGTACTGGAAGCCGATATTCTCAGCCACCGTCATTTCATCGAAAAGCGCCAGATCCTGCCAGATCACCTGGATGCCAAGCGATTGCGCAAGCGTTGGGGTCATCGTGGCTATCGGCTTGCCGTCGAAATAGAGTTCAGCATCACTCTGGGGCGTGTAAACGCCCGTTATGACCTTGATCAGCGTGCTCTTGCCGCAGCCGTTTTCGCCGGCGAGGCAATGCACTTCACCGGGATTGACCTCGAAAGAAACACCCTTCAGGGCGCGGACGCCGCCGAAGGTGACTTTGACATTTTTAAGGGACAGGAGCGGTTCTGCGCTCATGATAATGTAAATCTCCTTCGCCGCGGCAGCATTGCAGACGTGGCGCTCGGCATGTTTTCCAGATGGAACGTCGCGCGAGTATTACAACTCGCGCGACGCCCTTGGCCTTGGGGAGGATCAGAGGCCCATGGAAACGAGCTTGTCGATGCTTTCCTTGTCGATCTTCAAAAGCTGGTCGACGACGATGGTGTTACCCTCGGGATTGATGGTGCCGAGACCTTCGATATTGTCACCGGCCTTGGGTGTCTCACCCTTGGCGATACGATCCGCAAGCGTGATGAAGACCTCGCCAGCCTGCTTCGGGTTCCACATGAAGCCGCCCGTCAGCGCCCCCGACTTGATCAGCTTGGCGCCCTGCCCCGGCGAAAACGGGCCGATGACGAAGACTTTGCCATCCTTGCGTCGCTCTTCGACGGCGCGCCCGGCGCCGATCGGTCCCTGCGAACCGAAGGCGAGGAAACCGCTCAGATCGGCATTGGCGGACATCAGGTCAAGCGCCGTCGAACGGCTCTTGTCAAGGTCCTCTGCTACGCCATAGCGATCGCCAACGAGCTTCATGTCCGGATAATTGGCCTTGATGTAAGCGATGGCGGCATCCGCCCAGGCATTATGAAGCGGAACCGTAAGCGAACCAACGAAGACGGCATAGGAGCCCTTGCCGCCCATCTTTTCAGCCAGCAGCTTGCCATGCGCTTCGCCGAAGCCCTTGGCGGAAGCCAGTTCGAAATCCCAGTCAGCGCCGAGCTGCTTGGGCGATTCATGGGTGATGACCTTGATGCCGGCGGCCTGGGCCTTTTTCAGCACCGGCTCCAGCACCTTTGCATCATTGGGCACAACGCCAATGAAATCGACCTTCTGGGCGATCAGGTCCTCGATGGCGCGGACCTGCAGGGCCGGGTCGGCGCTGGTCGGGCCGACCATGAAACCGTCAACGCCGAGCTTCTTGCTCTGCTCCTTGATACCGGCCTCCATGGCGTTGAACCACGGAATGCCGCCGATCTTGACGACGACGCCCACCTTCGGCCCTTCGGCGAAGGCGGCGGACGAGAGCAGCGCGAGCGACAGGCCGACCGCTGCAGCAATAATTTTCTTCATGATGTTCCTCCTCAAAAAACCAGGCAAACGAAACCCGCCGCAGCCATTTTCATCTGGCGCGTTCAAAATTTCTCATCTCGCTTATTCGAGACTCTCCCTTGCCACTCCCACAGCAACCATCTTGCACAATCGATATTGCCAAGTTGCACAATCGATGGTGCAATAACCATATCATGAAGCGCCCTTCCGTCAAGGGGATGTGTGCTCTAATAATTGGAATCAGTTGGGGAGATCACAGTGACGGGTATAACTTCCAAGAAAGCCACCATTTATGACTTGTCGATATTGTCGGGCGCATCAGCCTCGACAGTGAGCGCGGTGTTGAACGGATCGTGGCGCAAACGGCGGATTTCGGAGGAGACTGCCGATAAGATTCTCTCCCTCGCCAAGGCGCATCGCTACACCACCAACCTGCAGGCCCGCGGCCTGAGGAGTTCGAAATCCGGTCTCGTCGGGCTTCTGGTGCCCATTTATGACAACCGGTTCTTTTCATCGATGGCGCAAACATTCGAAGGGCAGGCGCGCAAACGCGGCCTGTCGCCCATGGTGGTCTCCGGGCGGCGCGATCCCGAGGAAGAACGCCGCACCGTGGAGACCCTGATCGCCTATTCGATCGATGCCCTCTTCATTGCGGGCGCGACCGATCCCGACGGCGTGCACCAGGTCTGCGCCCGCGCAGCACTGCCGCATGTCAATATTGACCTTCCCGGCAAATTTGTACCCTCCGTCATTTCCGACAACAGGCACGGTGCGGAAATACTGACATCGGCGATCCTTGCCCATGCGGAAAAAGGCGGGCCTCTCGGCCTTGACGACGTCATCCTGTTCGGCGGTCATGACGACCACGCCAGCCGCGAGCGTATCGACGGCTTCCACGCCGCCAAGGCCGCTTATTTCGGGGCGGAAAGCGGAGACGATATCGAGATCACCGGCTATTCACCGCATATGACGGAGCTGGCCTTCGAACGTTTCTTCGAGCGCAGGGGCCGCCTCCCCCGCTGTTTCTTCGTCAATTCATCGATAAATTTCGAAGGCCTGCTTCGTTTCATGGGGCGTCATGATGGCGAGGCCTTCGGCGACATCGTTGTCGGCTGTTTCGACTACGACCCGTTCGCATCCTTCCTTCCCTTCCCGGTCTATATGATTAAACCCGATATCGCGCAGATGCTCGAAAAGGGTTTCGAACTGCTGGAAGAGAACCGGACCGAGCCGGAAGTCACCATCATCGAACCGAAGCTCATCCCCCCGCGAACCGCTCTCGAAGGCCCGCTCGACGACATATGGGACCCGGTTGCATTGCGTCGCATGGCGAAGTGATAGCGCGAAATCCCGCTTGACCTCAACTGCGCTTGAGGTCGTACCGATTGCATGGTGCTCACCATTGCAACGGGACAACGATGATCGAAAAACTCATGAGGATGCTGGAAGACGGACGGGACAGTCCGCTCCTGCGCTTTTCAATCGCAAAGACGCTCAAGGTGGCCGGGCAGTTCGAAGATGCCGCGCTTCATCTCCAGGAGGCCGTCCGGCAGGACCCAGACTATTCGGCGGTCTGGGCCGAACTCGGCGAATGTCGCGCACGGCTGGGAGATGATGACGGCGCCATTGCGGCATGGGTGGAAGGCATCGCGGTGGCCGTCAGGCGTGGCGACATTCAGGCAAAGAGGCAGATGGAGGTCCGGCTGCGACGTTTGCGGTCACGCGCCCTGAAGGGTGTCAGTTGACGAGAACCTCCACCCATATTGTCAAATCGGATTACTATCTGTCCTGACCCGGAGAAAGGTCCGGCCCGCCTCCATGAAACGGGCCGGGCGTTTTTACGGCTGCGGCTTATCGGATCGCCAGAACCGATGAAGCTCGGCGACATTGCCGCTGGTCATGAGCGGCATTGCCGCCTTCAGCCGCGCCGCCGGCCAATCCCACCATTTCATCTCGAGCAGCATGGCGATGCTGTCGTCATCGAACCGCTTGCGGATCGTTTTCGCGGGATTGCCGCCGACGATGGCATAGGGTTCGACATTCTTCGTCACCAGCGCCCGCGTTCCGATCACGGCGCCATCGCCGACCGTGATGCCGGGCATGATGATCGCTTCCGAGCCTATCCAGACATCGTTGCCGATGACGGTATCGCCCGCCGGCAGATAGCCGTTGCCGGCATTCTCGAATTCCGGCACCTCCGGCATGAAGAAGAACGGGAAGGTGCTGATCCACTCGTTACGATGGCCCTGATTGCCGGCCATGATGAAGGCGGCGCCCGAACCGATCGAGCAGAAGCTTCCGATCACCAGCCTGTCCGCGCCCTCATCCGGCAGCAGATAACGGGCGCAATCCTCAAAACTATGGCCGTGATAATAGCCGGAATAATAGCTGTATTTCCCGACCACGAGGTTCGGGCTCCTGACCTGCTTGTCAAGCGTGATGCCCCGGAACGGGCTTTCGAAGTAATTTTCCATTGGAGTAATCTCACTGCATATGTTCGCATTCGCTTGCCTTCAGACAAGCCGACGCCGAGCGCCAAGCCTGTCGGCCTTTCGCTCGATGCTCCTCGCGCGGCGGCGGGAGCTAGATGCAGATGATACTCGAGGCTTTTATCATTCTGCCTGGTTACCGCAAAAAGGGGCGAAGGCCAAGCCGAGACATGTCTCCAGTCTTCAATGGTCTGGTCGGAGCACCGCCGGCCCATAAAAAACAGCGGAGATTTCTCCCCGCTGTCCGCGTTCATTCGGCATTTTCAGTGCATCGCCAGCGCGGAGCCTGTAGCCCACGCACCGCGATAATCACGACCTCAGTAATGGACCGACTGCGAATCGATCGGCGTTACCTTCGGGGGCGCGAACTTCGTCAGGTCGATGCCTTCGACGGCAGAGCGATATTCCTCGATGCTCGGCGTGCGGCCGAGGATGGCCGAGAGCACCACGACCGGGGTGGAGGCCAGAAGCGATTCACCCTTCTTTTCAGCCGTATCTTCCACCACGCGACCCTGGAACAGGCGGGTCGAGGTTGCCAGAACCGTGTCGCCCTTTTCGGCCTTTTCCTGGTTGCCCATGCACAGGTTGCAGCCCGGGCGTTCGAGATAGAGAATGTTCTCGTATTCCGTCCGGTTGGTGGTTTTCGGCTTCAGATCATCGAACTCGAAGCCCGAATATTTCTGCAGGATTTCCCAGTCGCCTTCCGCCTTCAGTTCATCGATGATGTTGTAGGTCGGTGCGGCGACGACGAGCGGCGCCTTGAACTCGACCTTGCCTTCGGACTTTTCGATGTTCTTCAGCATCTGGGCGACGATCTTCATGTCGCCCTTGTGCACCATGCACGAACCGACGAAACCGAGATCGACCTTCTTGGTGCCGCCGTAATAGGAGACCGGGCGGATCGTATCGTGGGTGTAGCGTCGCGACACGTCGTTGTTGTTGACGTCAGGGTCGGCGATCATCGGCTCGTCGATCACGTCCAGATCCACGACGACTTCGGCGAAATATTTCGCATTGTCATCGGGCTTCAGCGCCGGCTTTTCGCCCGAGCGGATTTCGGCAATGCGCTGATCCGCCTTGGCAATCAGGCCCTTGAGCGTCTGGGCGGGGTTATCCATGCCCTTGTCGATCATGATCTGGATGCGCGACTTGGCGATTTCCAGCGATTCGATCAGCGTTTCGTCCTGCGAGATGCAGATCGACGCCTTGGCCTTCATTTCGGCCGTCCAGTCGGTGAAGGTGAAGGCCTGATCGGCGAGCAGCGTGCCGATATGCACTTCGATGATGCGGCCCTGGAAGACGTTGTCGCCATGCTGCTTCAGCATCTGCGCCTGCGTGGCGTGCACCACGTCGCGGAAGTCCATATAGGGCTGCATCGTGCCCTTGAAGGTGACCTTGACCGACTGCGGGATCGGCATGGTCGCCTCGCCCGTTGCCAGCGCCAGTGCGACGGTGCCGGAGTCAGCGCCGAAGGCAACGCCCTTGGACATACGAGTGTGGCTGTCGCCGCCGATGATGATCGCCCAGTCATCCACGGTGATGTCGTTTAGCACCTTGTGGATCACGTCCGTCATGGAGTGATAGGCGCCCTTCGGATCGCGTGCGGTGATGACGCCGAAGTTGTTCATGAAGGACATGAGCTTCGGAATATTCGCCTGTGCCTTCTTGTCCCAGACGGAGGCCGTGTGGCAGCCCGACTGGTAGGCGCCATCCACCAGCGGCGAAATGACGGTGGCCGCCATCGCTTCCAGTTCCTGCGCGGTCATCAGACCGGTCGTATCCTGCGAGCCGACGATGTTGACCTTGACGCGAACGTCGGAGCCGGCGTGCAACACCTTGCCAGGCGTCACGCCAACGGCGTTGCGATTGAAAATCTTCTCGACGGCCGTGAGGCCCTGGCCTTCGATCGAAATTTCCTTGTTCGGTGCAAAGACAGGGGTCGCCTCGACGCCAAGCGTTTCAGCGGCAAAAGTCTGGAGCTTCTTGCCAAAGACGATGGCGTAGGAGCTGCCCGCCTTCATGAATTCCATCTTCTGGGGCGTGAAGGACGAAGCGAGGTCGACCAGCTCGGTGCCGTTTTCGTCCCGCAGCTTGCGATTCTTGGCGTCGATCTTGAGGACCGTGCCGGTCTCGACCGAATATTTCTGCTCGAGGATGGGGTTGCCGTCATTGTTGAGGATCGGCTTGCCGTCTTCGCCGAGCTTCTTCACCCAGTTTTTCAGGTTGATGCCGATGCCGCCCGTCACATCGACGGTGGTGGCGAAAATCGGCGAGATGCCGTTGGTGCCGGCGACGATGGGGGCGTAATTGACGAAGGGCACATAGGGGCTGGCCTGCTTGCCGGTCCACAGCGCCACGTTGTTGACGCCCGACATGCGCGACGAGCCGACGCCCATCGTGCCCTTTTCGGCGATCATCATCACCCGCTTGTCCGGATGCTGCTTCTGCAGCGCGACGATTTCCGCCTGCGCTTCCGGCGAGATCATACACTGGCCGTGCAACTGGCGGTCCGAGCGCGAATGCGCCTGATTGCCGGGAGACAGGAGGTCGGTGGAAATATCGCCTTCGGCGGCGATGAAGGTGACGATCTTGATCTCGTCTTCGACATCCGGAAGCTTGGTGAAGAATTCGGCCTTGGCGTAGCTTTCCAGTACGTCCCTGGCGATGGCGTTGCCAGCCTTGTAGGCGTCGCGCAGGCGGAACATATCGGCATCGTAAAGGAACACCTGCGTCTTCAGCACTTCGCCGGCCTCAGCGGCAATCGCAGCATCGTTGCCGAGCGCGATATCGAGCAGCACCTTGATCGACGGGCCGCCCTTCATGTGCGACAGCAGCTCCAGCGCGAATGAAGGCGCGATCTCCGTCACGACGACTTCGCCGAGGATGATCTGCTTCAGGAAGGCCGCCTTGACGCCGGCGGCGCTCGTGGTGCCCGGCAGGGTGTTGTAGATGAAGAATTTCAGGGCATCAGCGCGGTGCTCGCTGCCCGCATCCTTGATCAGCTCGATAATCTCGGCCGTCAGTGCACCGTCATCGATCGGCTTGGGCGCGAGACCCTGTGGTTCTCTGCTTTTGATTTCAGCCAGGTAATCCAAGTAAAGGTTCATCGCAATCCCAACGTCATGATGTCTATGGGGCCGAACACAGCGTCACCGAACGGTACTGTTGATCGGCCCGGGTTTCTATCGATTTCGAGTACGCCAACCGGGGCCGGCTGACAAGATGTCGCATTTCAGTAAAAAACTCGTAGACGGGATTTAGCGTCGATCCTGTGCTTTGCAACCACGTCGCGACACTTTTGATTGTGGCGCCCGCTGCATTTCAGCCAGTGGTTTTTCAGGCATCCCCCATTAAGGATTTATTAACCAAATCGGTACGAGTATTAGATTATTCTAATTACCCGTTATTGGCGTAATTCCATGTTGCGCATCGAAAAATCAGCAGCGCAGCAGCTTGGGGAGGCAGCATGAAGTTTGCAGCATCAGGCTATTTATTATCATTTGCGGCACTGGTCCTCACACCGGCATCGGGTGTCGCGCAGGTTGCCACGACGAATTTCAACGTCCAGATCACCATTCAGGCGGCGTGCCAGATCAATTCCGCCGGCAACCTCAATTTCGGCACGAACGGTGTGATCGGTAGCAATATCGATGCGACCAGCGATATTGTCGTGCAATGCACCGCCAGCACTCCCTTCAGCCTGGGTCTCAGCGCCGGTGCCGGCTCTGGAGCGACGGTCGCCAACCGTCTGATGACATCGCCTGCGGGCGCGACCATTTCCTACTCGCTTTATACGACTGCGGCACATAGCACGGTGTGGGGGAACACCGTGGGAACGGACCGGCAAACGGGAACCGGAACCGGCGCGCCGCAGACATTCACTGTCTATGGGCGCGTACCTGCCCAAACGACACCCGCGGTCGGCGTCTATACCGATACGGTGACGGCCACGCTCAACTACTGATCGCCACAGGGAGGATCGCGCATGCGTGTTTTTACCTTAGCGGCTGCGTTTTTTGCCGGTTTGAGTGTTTCACCTTCACAGTCTGCATCGCTACGGGTCGCACCCGTGCTTCTGGATCTTAAAGCGCCCACGGCGGCCTCCAGCCTCCGCATCTGGAACGATGCGAAAACCCCGATCAACGTTCAGGTCAGGATATTCCGCTGGACCCAGCAGAATGGGCAGGACGTCTATACGGCGGCGCAGGACGTCGTCGCCAGCCCGCCGATGACGCAACTGAAGGGAGGCGCGGAAAACCTCATCCGTATCGTCCGGCTTTCCAAGGCGCCGCTGCGGGCCGAAGAGAGTTACCGCGTCATTGTCGACGAATTGCCGCCGGCGGGAAGACCGCAATCCGGCACGGTCAATCTGGTGGTGCGCCACTCCATACCCGTTTTCTTCTCACCCGCCTCCACAGGCGATGCGGAACCGGCCTGGAAGGTAACGCCGCAGGGCAATGGCTACCGGGTCTCGGTGTCCAACACGGGCGCAAAGCGGATAAGGATCGCCAACCTGATGCTTTCCGGTAGCAACGGACAGGCGATTGCCCGGCAGCAGGGGCTGGTGGGATATGTGCTTGGCGGATCCGCCGCAAGCTTTGTGGTTCCGGCAACGGGCGGCAGAAAAGGCGGCGGCACGCTGAAGATTTCGGCAGACAGCGAAGGCGGCCCCGTCAATGCGACGGCGCGCGTCTCGGGCGGCTGATCTCGCCGTTTTGACGATTGCCGCTCTGACGGTCATTTCATCGGGCAATTTCTCCGTGGCGCAGGATATACCCCCTGCGGCGCAACCGGCCTCTTTTGCCGCAAAAGAAGCGGGACAATTGCAGCTCGAAGTCTACATCAACGATGTTTCGACAGAACTGATCGCCACATTTCGTCAAAACGACGCCGGATCGTTTCTCATCGAGCCGGAACAGCTCACCAATATCGGGATTTCCCCGGTTGAAAGCGCTGCCGGCGACGATGGCTGGATCGATATTTCCCGGCTGCCGGATGTGGTGGCACGTTACGATGAAGGCACCCAGTCCATGCATTTCACCCTGCCGATGGCGGCGCGGGCAAACAGGGTGATCGACGCCTCCGGCAAGATTGCGCAGAAGCAAGACGAAGAGACCCGGGAAAAGGCCACGAGCGATTTTGGAGGTCTGGTGAATTACACGATCTATGGTTCCTCCGGCGGCAACAAATGGTCGGATATCGCCGATTTCAACGGTGTCTCGGCCCTTTTGGAAAGCAGGGCCTTCGGTCCGCTCGGCGTGCTGTCCTCATCGCAGGTTCTGAGCACATCGCGCCTGTCGGAGTTCGATACCCAGCGCCTCGATACCACCTGGAGCTATTCGGACGAGGACACACTGACGAGCTATCGGGCCGGCGATCTCATCACCGGCGGGCTGAGCTGGACACGCCCGACGCGGCTGGGCGGCCTGCAGATACGCCGCAATTTCGACCTGCGGCCGGATATCGTCACCATGCCGATGCCGGAATTTGCCGGTTCCGCAGCCGTGCCCTCCACCGTCGACGTCTATGTCAACAATGTCCGCCGCCTGTCGCAGGATGTTCCCGAAGGGCCGTTCTCCATCACCAATCTCCCTGTCATCAGCGGCGCGGGCAATGCGCGGCTGGTGGTGCGGGATGCGCTGGGGCGCGAAACCGTGTCCGAAACGCCCTTTTATGCTTCACCGGATCTGCTGGCGCAGGGCCTCATCGATTTTTCGGCCGAGCTTGGCTTTGCCCGGCGCAATTACGGAACCTCGTCATTCGATTACGATGACAGACCGCTGGGGTCTGCGACGCTGCGTTATGGCGTGTCGGACAGCCTGACGCTGGAAGGCCATGCGGAAGGCGGCGAGAATTTCTACAATATCGGCTTTGGCGGCGTCTTCACCCTTGGAGCGCAGGGATTGGCGGCGGTTTCGGGCGCATCGAGCCGCTTTGGCGCGGAAAGCGGTTATCAGCTTTCCGCAAGCGTCGAAGCGGAATTGCTGGGGGTAAAATTTCACGCACGGTCGCAAAGGACATTCGGCGATTATCACGATATGGCCTCCGTCTCCGCCGACCTGTCCGATATCCGCACGGTATCCGGACTGCTGAGCGCGCGGCCGCCGCGTGCCCTCGACCAGATTTCCGTTTCCACCCAGCTCGGTTTCGATGAGACCAGCCTCAATTTCTCCTATACGGAACTCGAAACCTTCGATGAAAGGCGATCCCGGCTGCTCGGCCTTTCCGCCACGCGGCCGTTCGGCGAGAACGGCAATATCTTCATCACCGCCTATAAGGACCTTGAGGACAATAAATCCTACGGCATCTTCGCGGGCCTCTCCTGGTCGTTCGGCGGCGGCGTCTCCGGCTCGGCCGGCATGTCGTCGGATGCGGATGGATATTCGCTGACGGCCGAGGTCGGAAAATCCGAAGAGCAGGCCGAGGGAAGTTATGGCTGGCGCCTGCGCGGCTCGACCGGCGGCAACGATATCGCCTCCGTTTCCGGCAGTTACCGCGGCAGTGCCGCGCGCGTTTCGGCCGGCGTCGACCAATTCAACCGCACGACACAGGCCTATGCGCAGATCGAAGGATCGATAGCGCTCGCCGGCGGCGATGTCTTTGTCGGCAACCGGATCGATGACGCTTTCGCCGTGGTGGATGCGGGCGCGCCCGGCGTCGATATCCTTTTGGAAAACCGCCCCATTGGCCAGACCAACCGCCGCGGCAAGATATTGCTTCCGAACCTGCGTTCCTATGACGTCAACAACATCACGCTCGACCCGAGCAATCTTCCGGTCGACGCCCGCATCGACCGGACGAAACAGACCGTCAGGCCGACGCAGCAGGCCGGCGCGGTGGTCAATTTCAAGGTTGAAACCGAGGGTCAGGTGGCGCTGGTGACGCTGAAAGACGAGAGCGGCGAATTCATCGAAACCGGATCGACCGGCAAAATCGACGGCAAGCGCGATTTCATCGTCGGTTATGACGGACAGGCCTATCTCGACAATATCAGCGAAACGCATCGCCTCCGCATCATGCAGCCGACGAAGGGCGAATGCGAAGCGCAGATCACCGTGCCTTCTGCCGGCAATTCACGCGCAACTTTCGAAACCACATGCAGGAGCATTCCATGAAGGTCCTGACCCGTACCGCCCTTGCCATCGCCGCTGTCCTCTCGGCTTCACCGGCACTGGCGCAAAGCTGCACCTTCAGCATGTCGGACATGAATTTCGGCTTCGTCAATCTCGCAAGCGGCAGCGCCGTGGACACAACGGCGACATTGTCAGTCACCTGCTCCAACCCCTTGTCGCTGGCGCTTTCCATCCGCATCTGCCCCAATATCAATGCCGGAAGCGGCGGGCAGTCGGGCGGCATCCGTCGCATGCTTCAGGGCAGCAACATCCTCAATTACCAGCTCTACCAGAACGCGGCGCGGACAACCTCATGGGGATCGGTCACGCAGCCCGCACTCGGCTCGCCTCCGCCAATCGACATGGCGCTGCCGCTCCTGATCAACACCACGAGCCGCACGGTCTATGGCCGGATCAACGCCGGTCAGGCCTCGGCAGCGCGCGGCCTTTATCTTTCCAGCTTCGCCGGCGCGGAAACGAGCTTCACCTATACGAGCTTTACCCTGCTCGCACCGAGCTGCTCTTCCGTGACCCAGAACCCCACGCAGGTGCCGTTCAACGTGTCGGCCGCAGTGGCGCCCACATGCATCATCTCGGCCCAGAACATCGATTTCGGCAGTCACGGCGTGCTGAACACGGCAGTCAATGCGACCGGAGCGATCAATCTGACCTGCACCACCAATCTAAACTACAGTGTGGCGCTCAATGGCGGCCTGAGCAACAGCCCGCCAGCCACGCGCCAGATGGTGCAGGCGGGCGCATCGATAACCTATGGTCTCTACCGCGACGTGAACCGCACGAATGTCTGGGGAAGTGCGGCGGGCGAGATCGCCACCGGCACCGGAACGGGCAGCCTGCAGACATTGACTGTCTATGGCCGCGTCCCGGCGCAGAACACACCAGCCCCGGGAAACTACTCCGATACGGTCGTCGTGACGGTGAATTACTGAGAGATCGAACACACCTCTTCCCCGCCAAATTCCAGCCGCCTCTCGATGCCAATGGCGGCGAGGAACGCCTCATCGTGGCTCACGACCAGCAAGGCGCCGTCATAGGCCTGAAGGCCAGCCTCCACGGCCGTGATGGAATCGATATCCAGATGGTTCGTCGGTTCATCGAGGATCAGCAATTGCGGAGGCTGCGGGCCTCCCAGAACACAGGCGAGACCGGCCCTGAGCATCTGCCCGCCCGAGAGCGTTGCAACGATCTGCAAGGCGGCATCGGCACGAAACATGAAGCGCGCAAGCGCGGAGCGGCAGGCATTCTCCCCGGCCTTAGGGTTAAGCCGAAGGAAGTTGTCGCGAATGGACAGGCTCGCATCGAGCAGGCTGACCTGCTGGTCGAGAAACACGGACTTCACCCCGACATGCACCGCGCCTTCGAATGGCGGCAAGTCCCCGGTGATCACCGAAAGCAGCGTCGTTTTTCCAGACCCGTTCGGACCGCTGACGGCAACGCGTTGCGGCCCGATGATCTCGAAGGACAAATCGCGAAGCACGGGGTGTTCGGCCTGATACCCGGCGGTCAGATTTTGCAGGCTGAGAACGGTCTTTGTCGCGTGCAGCCCGCTGGGCGGCAATGTGACACTGACGCCCTGCAGGATTTCGATCCGCTCACGCGCCGTCTTCAGGTCTTCGGTCGCCGCGGCCGTCAGGCGGCTGGCCAGATTGGCATTGTCGCCGCTCGTCTTTTCGGCACGCCTCTTCATCGCACCGACAAGGATGCGGGGCATATCTCCCCTCGCCGCTTTTGCAGCCCCCCTGCTATCGCGGCGGGCCTTGCGCTCCAGCGCCTCCTGCGACCGGCGCCTGACATCCGACAGACGTTTTTCCGCATTCGCGAAGTCCTGTTCGGCGGCGGCCAGTTCCAGCGCTTTTTGTGCCCGATAGTGGCTCCAGTTGCCGCCGTAACGGGTGGCACCGAGCGTGGTCATTTCCACAATCGCATCGAGGGTTTCGAGAAGCTCCCGATCATGGCTGACGACGATCGCTCCGCCGCGCCAGCCCGCCAGAAAATCGGCAACGAAAATGCGTCCGTCCCGGTCGAGATTGTTGGTCGGTTCGTCGAGGATCAGGAAATCCGGCGCGGCATGGATTTGAGCTGCAAGTGCGGCCCGCGTGCGCTGTCCGCCGGACAGCGCCGAAAGCGGTGTGGAGGGCAAGGCATCCAGCCCGACCTGCGCGAGCGTCCCGGCAATTCTCTCCTCCAGCATCCAGTCGATGTCTTCAAGCTCTTCCAGAGTGGCCGTTCCCGCCTGCGCACGGGCAAGCACCTCCAGCGCATCGCGCGCTTCGAACAGATCGGCGACGGTCTCGTCGGACACGACCTGCACACTCTGGCGCAGAAGATTGACGCTGCCCGAGACGGACACCGCGCCCGCGGACGGCGACAGTTCGCCGGCGATCAATTTCAGAAGCGTCGTCTTGCCGACGCCGTTGCGCCCGACGAGGCCGGTGCGTTCGGGTCCGAAGCGAAGATTGATGTTAGAAAAGAGCGGATGACCGTCAGGTGTCGACCACGAGAGGTCCGAGAGAGTGATGGAATGCGGCATGGATATGGGTTCCCCTGATGACAAGGCGTTGCGGCTTTGTGATCGGGTGGAAATCCATGGTTCACCGTCCTGTTGGTGTTGCGCAGAACACCCCCTTACGCAAAAAAAGCGGCGTGTTCGTGGCGCGGGGTCAATGTTCGGGAAGGGAACGCCGGGAGGATACCCCCCGGCGTTTCGTTTTTTCAGGCCACCAGGCCCTTGGTCAGCTCCAGCGCCTGCCGTTCGAACAGCCGGCGGTAGATGCCGTCATTGAGGCGGATCAGCGCCTGATGGTCACCCTCTTCGACAATCCTGCCCCTGTCGAAGACCAGCAGCCGGTCCAGCGCCCGGACCGTGGAGAGCCGATGGGCGATGACGAGCGTAGTGCGGCCGACCATCAGCCGCTCCATCGCCTGCTGGATCTGCACTTCGCTTTCGCTGTCGAGGCTGGAAGTGGCCTCGTCCAGTATCAGCACCGGCGCATCCGCGAGGAAAGCGCGGGCGATGGCGACGCGCTGACGCTCACCGCCGGACAGCTTGACACCGCGTTCACCCACCATCGTCTCATAACCTTTCGGAAGGGACATGATGAAATCATGGGCGCTGGCCTGTTTCGCCGCCTGCTCGATCTGACGCCGCGTGGCGTCCGGCCGACCATAAGCGATGTTTTCCGCCAGCGTGCGGTGGAACAGGATGGGCTCCTGCTGCACGATGGCGATCTGGCCGCGCAGGCTCGATTGCGTGACGCCTGCGATATTCTGGCCGTCGATGCGGATCGCGCCCGACTTGATGTCGTAAAGCCGCTGGATGAGCTTGACGAAGGTTGTCTTGCCCGAACCGGAATGGCCAACCAGACCCACCCGTTCACCCGCCTTGATGGTGACCGAAAAGTCATCGTAAAGCGGCGTGGGATGCGCGCCATACTGGAAGGTAACGTGATCGAAGACGATCTCGCCCTTTCCAATTCTGATCGGCCCTGCATCCGGCCTGTCCTCGATGCCGAGCGGCATCTTGTCCAGCAGCACCAGTTCTTCCATGTCGTTGACGGCGCGTTGCAGGTTGCGGATATCCTGCCCCACATCGCGCAGATAACCCTGCAGCACGAAGAACATCGCCAGCACGAAGGTAATGTCGCCCGGCGTCGCCAGCCCCTTTTGCCACATGATGAGACCCGTACCCAGAATGCCGGCCTGCATGGAGACCATCATGAAGCTCTGGATCGTGCCGTTCAGCGTGCCGCGCTTCCATGTCCTGCGCGTGCGGTTGTCCCACTTCACCAGCACATGGCCCAGCCGCGTTTCCTCACGGGTCTCGGCACCGAAGGCCTTGACCACCGAATTGCAGCTGATGGCATCCGCCAGCGCACCGCCAAGTCTGGTATCCCAGGCATTGGCAAGCCTTGCCGCCGGCGACACATACCCCATGGAAAGGCCGACCGTAACGCCGATATAGATCAGCGATCCGAGACCGACGATCAGGCCCATGACCGGCCAGTAGCTGCCGAGCACGATGGTGGCGCCCACCAGCATGACGATGGAAGGCAAAAGCGCAACGAGCAGCAGGTCATTGAGCGAATCCAGCGCCCACATGCCGCGCGTGATCTTGCGGACCGTGGAGCCGGCGAAGCTGTTGGCATGCCAGTCGGTGGAGAAGCGCTGTACCTTGTGGAAGCCGTTATTGGCGACATCCGCCATGATTTTCAGCGTCAGCCGGATGATGCCGTTGAAGATGAACCAGCGCAGCACCACGCTCACCAGCCCCAGCGCCACCACGATGACGAAAGCGCGCAGCGCCTTATCCGCCCCGTTGCCGGCCCCATTGCCGGCCTCGGCGCCACCGGCAATGGCATCGACGATCTGGCCCGAAAAGACCGGCACCATCACTTCGGCCAGCGTGCTGGCAATCACCAGAACGATGATGAAACCCACCAGCGCCGGCCGATGACGCCAATGGTTGAAAACAAAGCCGAGCACATGTCGATAGGCATCGGCGCGGAAATCGAGCTTCTTGCGAGTCATTTTTACCAGCCCAGCGCCCTATAATCGGCGACCGGTCCTCAAAACGGAAGTTGGATGGCACAGCCCGGGCGGGAGACGAAGTGATCCCGTCAGATCAATCGGGCTATGGGGGAAGTAAAACCGCATGTCGGGCGCGCTCAGGGCGGGCCGCGAATGGATATGACCTAGTGTCGGGTCATTCCCTGCGGGAGGGTTTCGAAGAATGCTGGTGTCATGCAACGCCTCCCTTTGTTCGATCTGACGCGGTAACGAGATTTGTAACTCAGCGGTCGGAACTTGCCAAGCGGGTTTTTGCAACCGGCTGGTGAGTGATGCGGAATGGCCACACCGGTTGGGTGCGTCACTATAAATCGTGGCCGATGCGACAATGGCATCGGCCACGGCTTTGTCAGGTCGTTATTTCTGTCCGCAACCGGCAGGATGTGCGGCGGAAAATCGGGATGGTATCTGCCGTTACCGGTCAGTCCATCTGCACATTCGCGTCCTTGACCACCGGTCCCCACTTGGCGATTTCCGCCGCGACGTGGGTTTTCAGCTCATCCGGCGAAGAGGCGACGATCTTGGCGCTGAATTCCGCCATGCGTGCGGCAACCCCCGGATCGGCAAGCGCCTTCTTGGCCGCGGCATTCAGCTTGTCGACCACCTCGGCCGGCGTGCCGGCAGGCGCAAAGAGCGCATTCCAGGTATAGGTCTCATAACCCGGCACCGTCTCGGCGATTGTCGGCAGATCCGGGAAGGACGAGGCGCGCTCCTTGGTCGTGACGCCGAGCGCCCGCAACGTGCCGGATTTGATATGTCCGGACGAAGACGGCAGATTGTCGAACATGATGGAAATCTGGTTGCCGAGCAGATCGTTGAGCGCCGGGCCTGCGCCCTTGTAGGGAACATGCTGCATGCTGACACCGGCCATGCTCTTGAACAGCTCGCCGGAAAGATGCAGCGGGGTGCCATTGCCGGAAGAGGCATAGGCATGTTTGTCCGGTTCGGCCTTCAAGAGGGCAATCAGTTCCGCCACGCTGTTGACGTTGAGCTTCGGATTGACGACCAGCACATTCGGCACCACCACGAGCAGCGAAACCGGCGTGAAATCCTTTTCCGGATCGTAAGGCTTGGTCTTGAGAATGAGCGGGTTGAGGGCGTGGGTGGCAACCGTGCCCATCAGGATCGTATAGCCGTCGGGATCGGCGCGGGCCACGCGGTCGGCACCGAGATTGCCGCCGGCCCCGGCGACATTTTCAACGACGATCTGCTGGCCGAGCTCATCACCCATCTTCTGTGCGATAACACGCGCGACCACATCTGTGGAGCCGCCCGCCGCGAAAGGAACGACCAGAGTAATCGTTCGATCGGGGAAGCCCTGCGCGACCGCAGCCGTTCCCAGCATGCCGAAAGAAACCGCCGCAGCGGCAAGTTTCAGCACCATGCGCCGTTTTGAAGACCGGTAAATCATGAACCCTCCTGTAACATGGCCTCCTCGCCATGGGCGCATAGTAGCTAAAATGCACCTCAGGGCAACCCGCAGGCGGCCGGCCGCTCCCGGCAGGCTTCGGGAGAAAGAGGATCGTTATGATTTCAGGCGCTCTTCGACGACCCGCCAGTTGACCAGCTTGTCGAGCACGGCGCGAATATGTTCGGCCTTGCGATTTTCATAATCGACGTAATAGGCATGCTCCCATATGTCGATGCCGAGATAGGCCGGGCGACCGACAGCGACGGGATTTTTGCCGTCCTCATATCCGATCAGCGCGAGCCGGTCGTCGTCGCCGCGCGTCAGCCAAACCCAGCCGGTGCCGAAGACCGTATCGGAGACATCGACCGCGCGTTTAATGAAACCATCATAGCCACCGAAGGTCTCGTCTACCGAAGCGGCGAAATCGCCCGTCGGCCGGTTCGGCCCGCCCGGTACGAACTGATCCCAATAGGCGACATGGTTCCACGCCTGTGCGGCATTGTTGAAGATCTTGACGTCCGCCGCCTCTTTCGACCTGGCGGATTGCGTCACGATATCCGCCAGCTCCATGTCGGCATAGGGCGTGCCGGCGGCAAGCGCATTCAGCTTGTCGTAATAGGCCTTGTGGTGTTTTCCGTAATGAAGACCTACCGTTTTCGCCGAAATAACTGGCGCGAGATCGGCCTCGGCGAAAGGAAGTTTGGGCTGCATCAATGGCAATGCGGCACGCGCGATATGCGGGCGGGGAAAGATTGCAGCGGCGGCGGTGGCTGCGCCGGCGGTGAGAATCGTGCGTCTGGTGATGTCCATCGTATCCTCCTTATGAACGGTGATACGGGACTAACCCCGAACTGCGGTCCGGGTTTCCTCACATTGAAGGCAATTCTGTCGCAGGCCATGCTGATTTGCAGCAGGGACGCTGTATTCACACCCTCCCCAAGGGCGGATGAACCTCACCGGCCCATATGAGAAAGGCCCTCCCGACGCGGAGAGGGCCTTGCCCCATCAGTATCGATAATAATCGCGACGATCGCGGTAGTCGCGATAATCTCTGCGGTCGCGCCACTCACGCCATTCCCGTCTGGCCTGACGCTCGCGCCGTTCACGGCGAGCTTCCCAGCGGTCGCGCCGGTCCCAGCCGCGCTCATAACGCGGTCCGTTCGGACGGCAATAGCCGCGCGGGGTCAAATGGAAGCCGCGTCCGCAGGCATAATCCACCTTTTGAATGTGGGATGCCGAAGGTGCAGACGGTTGACCGACAGGCATGGCGTTAGCACCGGTGCCGAACAGGGCGCCGAGAATTAGTCCGGCGGTTAGAATCATCTTGCGCATCTTATCTCCCTCCTTGTGGGGTGAGGGGATTTAGCGCCCCGCCGGGTGAACTGCGGCTGAATGAATCGTGATCTTTTCGTGGCACGGACGCCCGCGCCCGATCACCGGCCGGCTCTTTTTTTACCGACGTTTTGCGGAGGATTTTCCCCTCAGCTAGCCAGGGCCAGAACAAACGCGATGACGATCAGCAAAGGCCCCATCCACCTGAAGTGACGAACAACCGGCGGCTGATTGACCGTATTTTTTGACAGCGGCAGATAACCGAAGCCGACGCATGTCATCCACAGGCCTGCACAAAACATGATGAATTCGTCGATATAGGCTGCGATCATCGCTCCCCTCCCTCCGATGCTAGTGCGATCACTCTACCTGCCCGGCAACGCCTTTAGTAGGGCCTGCTTTCGAACGGCCACCCGGACAGGGCGTGCCGGCGATGCCTGTCGGCAGCAACCGTCACGAAAGCGTTATGGAAAGACATTAGAACCGCCGCCGGCCCGTTCAAAAAATGCACGGCTGTGCAACGACCGGCCAGAGCCTTCCCCATCTTTCCGGGGGCAGCGCTCAGCAGTTCCACTCGCGCCGAAAACATCGGAGACATAGATGAAACGCCGCACCTTTATGATGTCCGCCGCAGGCGCCGCCGCCGGTCTCGCCCTTGCACCGCGCATGAGCTTCGCGGCTCCGGGCACGATCGACTGGTACACCAGTTCGGATACGAATATCCTCGATTTCTGGTCCAATACGATCAAGCCCGCCTTTGAAGCCGCCAATCCCGGCCTGAAGCTCAACCTCGTCGATGCCGGCGACAGCGCCGGCATCACCGCCATCGGTGAGCGCGCCATCGCCGCAAAGCAGACGGGCACCGATCCGCAGGCCGATTATTTCGAAACGGCCGATCCGCTGCTGCCCACCGGCGGCATCGATGCCGGCATCTATGTGAACATGGCGAAAGCCGGCCTCTCCAACTATTCGCGCGTCAACCCGCTTGCCATCCGCAGCGAATACAGCCTGCCCTATCGCGGCAGCCAGGTTCTGCTCGCCTATGACACCAGCAAGCTCAAGCCGGCGGATGCACCGAAGACCTGGGATGAACTCGTCAAATGGATCAAGGCCAATCCCGGCCAGTTCGTCTATAACCGTCCCGACAAGGGCGGCTCCGGCGGTAACTTCGTCCGCCGCGCCATCCATCAGGCCAACGGCCTCGACCCCAAGGCCTTCACGGTCGACAATTACACCCAGGAAGCCGGCGACAAGGCTCTCGGCAAGGCATGGGCGCTGCTCAAGGACATCGCCCCGTCGCTCTATGACAAGGGCGCATATTCCTCAGGCAACACGCAGTCGCTGCAGCTGCTTTCGCAGGGCGTCGTCACCATGACCCCTGTCTGGTCCGATCAGGTGCTGAAGGCCATCGATCAGGGCGTTCTGCCGCAAGAAACCGGCCTCGTCCAGCTTCAGGATCTGGCGCTTTGCGGTGATTTCTCGCGCGCCGTGGTGCTTGCCAACGGCGTCAATCGCGATGCTGCCCTGAAGCTCGCCAATTTCGTGCTGTCGGAAGAAATTCAGGGCGCGATCCTCACCGAACTCGGCGGTTTCCCCGGCGTTTCCTGGGACTATGTGCCGGCCGAACTGCGCAAGCGTTTCGCCGACATCATCCCGCAGACCATTCCGACCTTCCCGGCCGGCAAATGGGAAACCGCCATCAATGATGGCTGGTATCGCAACGTCGCTCCCAACGTCGACCGCAAGTCGTGACCGAGGTTGCGGAAGGAGCGGTTCGCCCGCTCATCGACAATACGGCAGGCAGGAGGCCAATCGGCCTCCTGCTCGTCGCCATTCCCGTCTTCCTGATGATCTGGCTCGTCATCTGGCCTGCCATCAACGCCATCGGCCGCACCGTCTGGCGCACCGGAGCGAACGGTGAAACGGGTGTCGATCTTTCGAGCTACGGCTTCTTCTTCTCGGACCGCTACAGCCTCGACAATCTTGCCGTGACGTTGTGGACAACAATGGTCTGCGCGATCCTCCTGCTGGCGATCTGCCTGCCGATCGCGCTCTACCTGCGCTTTTCGCAAGGCCGCCTTTCGGCTTATGTGCAGGCGCTCGCCATCTTCCCGATGTTCGTGCCCTCCATCATCCTCGCCTTCGCCTTCATCCGCGTTCTCGGGCCCAACGGTATGGTGGACATATTGCTCAACGCGGTCGATCTGCCGAAAATCCGCACGCCCTATCTCACCCCGTGGGGACCGGTCATCGGTCTTGTCTGGGACAATATTCCGCTGACCGTTCTCATCCTGCTCGCGGGCCTCGGCAGCGTCGCCAACCAGTCGGTGGAGGCGGCACGGGATGTGGGCGCAAACGCGCTTCAGGTCTTCTGGCACATCATCCTGCCGCGCATTTCCAATTCCATCCTCGTGGCGCTTTCCTTTTCGGTGCTCGGCATTTTTTCCTCCTTCACCCTGCCCTATCTTCTCGGACCGGCCTCTCCCGAAATGCTCGGCCCCTTCATGCAGCGCACGCTGCGCGAAGTGCAGGATCCTATCGGCGCCATGACCCAGGCCGTCATCGCTTTCGGTTTCTGCATCGCATTCGGCCTGTTCTACGTGCGTTCGGTCACACGCAACCAGGGGAAATGACATGACGACCCTTACGTCGGCGCGAACGCGCATGGACTGGCCCGGCATATTTTTCGCCACCCTTCTCACCGTCGCCATCGTCGGGCCGCTGCTTGTGGTGGGCACCTGGGCATTCACCGAGGTCTGGCGTTTTCCCAACGTCATTCCCCAGCAATTCGGTTTCCGCTTCTGGGGCCAGACGCTGGGCCGCGCCGATGTCTGGAACGCCCTGATGCTGAGCCTGCGGCTGACAACGGTGGTAACGCTGCTTTCAGCGGTGATCTGCCTTCCCGCCGCCTATGCCTTTGCGCGCATGAGCTTTCCCGGCCGTAACCTGCTGTTCTTCTCTTTCCTCGCCGGCCACGCCTTCCCGAAATTCGGGCTTCTGGTGGCGATTGCCGCCATTTTCCTGCAGCTCAACCTCATCGGCACCTTCTGGGGCGTCGTTCTCATCCAGCTCGTCGGTACGCTGATGTTCATGATCTGGATTCCCGTGGCGGCATTTCAGTCCGTCGACCGGCGCATGGAAGAGGCCGCCCGCGATGTCGGCGCCAGTCCGCTCAGGGTCTTCTGGTCGATTACGCTGCCGCAGGCGGGACCGACCATTGCCGCCGCCGTGCTGCTGAGCTTTGTCGGCACTTTTTACGAGACGGAAGGCGCATGGCTGATCGGTGCGCCCGGCATTCGCACCATGCCGGTGCTGATGATCAGCTACATCAACAACCAGATGGTTATCCAGTATGGCGCGGTCCTCTCCGTCCTGCTTTGGGTGCCGTCCTTCATTGCCCTCATGTTCGCCCGCCGCGTCATCGGTGGCGGCGCATTCGCCCGCGGTTTCGGCGGTTAGGAAATCATCATGTCCGTACTTCACATCCGCCAGGTCACGAAAACCTATTCCGGCGGGACCAAGGCAGTCGACAGTTTCTCGCTCGATGTCGCCGATGGCGAACTCGTCTGCCTTCTCGGCCCTTCCGGTTCGGGCAAATCGACGCTGCTGCGCATGGTCGGCGGCTTCGAGCAGCCGACGGGCGGGCAGATCACCATCGATGGCGAAGATGTCACCCACCTGCCGCCGGAGCGGCGGCCGACCGGCATGGTGTTTCAGAGCCACGCGCTCTGGAGCCACATGAACGTCTTCAAAAACCTCGCTTTCGGCCTCAAGCTGCGCCGCATGCCGGCTGCCGTCATCAGAGAGAAAGTGGAGGCGGTGCTCCAACTCGTCGGACTTTCCGGTTATGGCGAGCGCGCCACCGGCCAGCTTTCCGGCGGCCAGCAGCAGCGCGTAGCGCTCGCCCGCTCGCTGGTTCTCGAACCGAAAATACTCCTGCTCGACGAGCCCTTCGCCAGCCTCGACCAGCATCTGCGCGAGCGGCTGCGGGAAGAGGTGCGCGATATTCAGCAACGTCTCGGCATCACCACGCTGTTCGTCACCCACGGTCAGGACGAGGCCCTTTCCATGGCCGACCGCATCGTCGTGATGGCGAATGGCAAGACCGAACAGATCGACCGGCCGAACGTCATCTACCGCGAACCGCAGACCCCGTTCGTCGCCGGCTTCATCGGCACGATGAACCTGATAGAGGGCGAGGTTTCAGACGGAAATTTCATGCGTGCTGACTTCAGCCTGCCGCTCCCCGTCTCCGACGGACCGGCCATTCTCGCCGTTCGCCCGGAAGCCATCGATCTGACGATTTCCGAAACGCCGGAAGCAAGTGTGCACCGGGTGACGGATTATGGCACCCACGGCCTTGTCGACCTTGATCTTGCCGATGGTACAAGGATCAAATCCATGGTCGCCCACCCGGATATGTTCCAGACGGGACAGGGCGTGCAGATTTCGCCCCGTGCCGTCACCGCCTATCGCGACAACCGCCCAATCTACCGGAGCTGACATGAACCAGCCGATCCTTATCGACCGCGACGGCCACAGAACATGGCTCAAATGGCATCGCGCCCGGCGTCGTGCCGAAGATCCGGTCTTTACCGGCGAGCGTATCATCGAGGCGATGCGGCTCGGTGCGAGCATCGAGGTCGATCTCGTCATCCATGGCAATCACGGCTGCGCCGTTTTGCATGACCTGACGCTGGAGCGGGAGACCACCGGCACCGGCCGGGTGCGCGATACATCCGCCGCCACCCTGCGTCAGCTCCACCTGCGCGACAATGACGGCCAGCCCATCGATGCGAAGGTAATGCTGCTCGAAGACCTTTGCGCCCTGCTTGCCGAGGGCACCGTTCATCCTGACGCCCTGCTTCAGCTCGATTTCAAGGAAGACCGGCAGGCGCTTACCCCGCAGGTGGTCGCCGACTTCGGGGCGAGCGTTTCGCCAATAGCAAAGTCGGTGATCCTGTCGGGCGGCGATTTCGACGCCATCGCGACGCTTGCCGGCTCAGCCCCCGGCCTTCGCACCGGATATGATCCCTGCCATCGCGGCACGCTAGCCGCCCTGAAGGCAAGCGGAAACTATCCGGGCTTCATCGCAGACGCCCTTGCCACGGCACCCGATGCCGACATGATCTATCTCGCCTACGAGATCGTGCTTGCCGCCGAGGATGCGGGTGTCGATATCATCGCCCCCATCCACGCCGCCGGTCGCCGTGTCGACGCCTGGACGATCAACAGCGTCACACCGCAATCCATAGAACAGGTGAAACGCCTCTTGCGGCTTAAGGTGGACCAGATCACCACCGACGATCCGGAAGGGCTCGCCGAGGTTTTTAGCCGATGATAGTCAATTACAGCACCATCCTCGACCATATGGTCGCCACCGCCCGCGAAGCCGGCGCATTGACGCTCGACCATTTCAGGCGCTTCCGCGAGATCGAGATCGGCGTCAAGGGACCGGGGGACTTCGTTTCCGACGCGGACAGGGATTCCGAAACACTGATCCGCGACCGTCTGCTCGGGCAATATCCCTGGGGACTGACCGGCGAGGAATTCGCGCCCGTCGAAGGGACGGATCAGGATCACCGCTGGCTGGTCGACCCCATCGATGGCACCACCAATTTCCTCTTCGGCCAGCACTATACCATCACCATCGCGCTTCGCCGTGGCAATGAAACGACCTGCGGGCTGGTCTACAATCCCGTTTCCGACGAGATGTTCACCGCGATCAAGGGAGACGGCGCCTATCTCAACGGCGAGCGGCTGCGGGTCAATGCCAGCACCGATGTCGCCCTGATGTGCGTCGGCACCGGCCTGCCCACGCCCAATCTCCAGCTTTATCCCGGCGCCTATCAGCGCCTAGACGCCGTTCGTGCGCCCATCGGCGCGGTCCGTGTGGTCGGCAGCGCCGCCAATTCCTGTGCTTACGTCGCCTGCGGCCGGCTGACCGGCTATTACGAGGAAACGGGCTTTGTGGACACGGCAGCCGGTATTCTGCTGGTGCAGGAGGCCGGCGGCATCGTGACCGACTGGTGGGGACGCGGACCGGAATTCTATGAAAAGACCGGTACGCTGATCGTCGCCAATGCCGCGACCCATGCCTATCTTATGGAGCACCTGCGCGGCGTTCCGCCCAAGAACCCCGCATAACGGCTTCCTGTTCGGAGCATCCATGCCGCAACAATCGTCTCAGGCCACCTGCACCAGGTGGCCGGGCGAAACCGTCCTGTAGTTTCGCACCGGCGTTTCATATCCCATGGCCCGTATCGGGCTTTTCAGCTCGTCATTGGATATGCCGCGCCTTATCCCGCGCCTTGCCGGGTCCGGCACCGGAACGGCGGACATCAGCTTTTTCGTATAGGGATGCTGCGGATTGTCGAAAACCGCCGCGCGCGGCCCGATTTCGACAATCTCCCCGAGATACATCACCGCCACACGATGGCTGACGCGCTCCACCACCGCCATGTCATGGCTGATGAACAGGAAGGCGAGGTTGAGGCTCTGTTGCAGGTCGAGCAGCAGGTTGCAGACCTGCGCCTTGATGGAAACATCGAGCGCCGAGACGCTCTCATCGGCGACGATAACCTTCGGATCGAGCGCAAGCGCACGGGCAATGGCAATGCGCTGGCGCTGGCCGCCCGAAAATTCATGGGGGTAGCGGCTGGCCATATCGGCGGACAGGCCTACCTTTTCAAGAAGATCGGCAGTCTTTTCCTTCGCCTGTCTGCTGCTGCCGAGTTTGTGCTTGATGAAGGGCTCGGAAATAGCCGTGCCTATCGTCATGCGCGGATTGAGCGAGGAGAACGGGTCCTGAAAGATCATCTGCACGGATTTGCGCATATTGCGCAGGCCGACCGTATCGAGCCGCATCACGTCGTAACCATCGAGCGACACGTCGCCGGCCGTCGGCTCCACAAGCCGCATGATCGAGCGGCCGGTGGTGGATTTTCCGCAGCCGGATTCACCCACCAGCGACAGCGTTTCACCCTGAAACAGATCGAAGGAGACGTTTTCGACGGCGTGAACCGCACCCGTCTGGCGTGCCAGCAGGCCGGAACGGATGGCAAAACGCGTCACCAGGTTTCGGACCGACAGAACCGGCGTCTGCCCGCTCGCAACTGTTCCGGCCACCTCCTGCGGCTCGCTCGAAAGGCCGGTTTTCATGTCGAGCACCGGAAACCGTGTCGGCCATTGCCGGTCGCGCATTGAGCCGAGCTTCGGCACCGCCGAAAGCAGCGCCCGCGTATAGGGATGCTTGCCACGCCGGAAGATGTCCTCGGTCGGTCCGGTCTCGACTTCATCGCCGCGATACATCACGATCGTCCGGTCGGCGATTTCGGCCACGACGCCCATGTCATGGGTGATGAAGAGGACGGACATGCCCTCCTCTTCCTGCAACAGTTTTATCAGGTCGAGGATCTGGCCCTGAATGGTCACGTCGAGCGCCGTCGTCGGCTCGTCGGCGATCAGCAGTTTCGGCCGTGAAGCGAGCGCCATGGCGATCATCACCCGCTGGCGCATACCGCCGGAAAACTGGTGCGGATATTCATCGAAACGGCCGGAGGCGTTGGGAATGCGAACCTTTTCCAAAAGCCGCACCGTCTCCGCCCGTGCCTCCTGCTTCGAAAGCCCCTTGTGCCGGATGAGGACTTCGGAAATCTGGCGGCCGATGGTGAAGATCGGATTGAGCGAGGTCATCGGCTCCTGAAAGATCATCGAGATATCGTTGCCGCGCACGCCGCGCATTTCTCTTTCGGAAAGCGCAAGAAGGTCGCGCCCGTTGAGCAGCACTTCACCCTCGATCCGGCTGGAGGCCGGGGCAAGCAGGCGCATAAGAGACAGCGACGTCACCGATTTACCGGAGCCGGATTCACCGACAATCGCGACGGTTTCGCCGGGCGCGACATCGAAGGACACATTGCGCACCACGCTCTTCCACGCGCCATCGACGAGGAAGGAGGTGGTGAGGTTGCGGACGGAAAGGACTGGTTTTGTCTCCATGGTCTCACCGTCCCACCGCATAGGCCTGCATCAACCGCGGTGTTGCGGCGGCGCGCAGCAGACCATCCGCATCGCGACGCGCGGCGGTGAGCCGCCCGACCGACCATGCATCGGCAACAGTGACGCGGTGCCCGCGGCGGCGAAGCTCCTGCAGGGTCGCTTCGCCCACCGTGCTTTCCACGGTAATCTCACCCGGCGAACTGGTGCGCGGATAAAACGAGCCCGGAAAATGCGCGGTGTGGAACAGCGGCATATCGATGGCGGCCTGCAGGTTCTTGCCGTGATGAGCGTAACGCAGGAAGAAAGGCAGTTGCCATTGGTCCTGCTGATCGCCGCCCGGCGTGCCGAACACCATCGCGGGACGCCCCTGATGCAGCGCAAGCGAAGGCGTCAGCGTGGTGCGCGGACGTTTGCCCGGTGCAAGCGAGGTCGGCAGGCCTTCCTTCAGCCAGAACATCTGGGCGCGGGAATTGAGCGCAAAACCGAGGCCGGGCACGATGGGCGAGGATTGCAGCCAGCCGCCGGAAGGCGTGGTGGAGACCATGTTGCCCCAGCGGTCGATGACATCGATATGCACCGTATCGCCGCGCTTCTCCGTCAGATGCGACATGGTCGGCTCGTAGACCGTGCCGGTGCCGCTCATCTCGGCCAGCATGGCCATGGTGGCGTCCACCTGCTTTTCATAACCCGGCACGGTGCCGGGGCGCAGCTCCAGCGAGGCCTCGCCGCTTATCAGCGCGCGGCGGCCGGCATTGTAGCCTTCGGACAGGAGATATTCCGTCGGGATCTGCCCGAATTCCGGATCGCCGTAATAGACCTCGCGGTCGGCAAAGGCGAGCTTCATGGCTTCGACGATGGTGTGGATGAAATCGGGACCGGAGGGGTCCATGGCCGCAACGTCGAAACCTTTCAGAAGCGCAAGCGATTGCAGCAGAACCGGACCCTGCCCCCAGGCGGGCGTCTTGGCAATCGTCCAGTCGTGATAGTCGAGCGTCTGCGGCGCTTCGACGGTCGCGCTCCAATCCGCCATATCCTGCGCCGTCAGCACACCCTTGTGCTTAGCACCGCTGGCATCCATGACTTCCGCTGTCCTCACGTAACCGTCGATAGCTTCCGCAACGAAACCCCGATAAAAGGCATCGCGTGCCGCCTCGATCTGGTTTTCGCGGCCGGAGCGCGCTTCGGCTTCGGTGACGATCCGCTGATAGGTCGCGGCCAGAACCGGATTTCGGAAATTGGCGTGAGGCTCGGGCGCCGTGCCACCCGGCAGCCACGTCTCATGGGATGTCGGCCATTCCTTCTCGAAGAAATCGGCCAGACCCTTGATGGTGGCGGAGACGCGCGGCAATGTCGGATGCCCGTGTTCGGCATAGTAGATGGCCGGTTCCAGCACGTCGCGCACGCTCATCGTGCCATAGTCGCGCAGCATCAGCATCCAGCCGTCGAAGGCGCCGGGAATGACGGTGGCGAGCAGCCCGTCGCCGGGGATCAGCTTCAGCCCTTCCGACGTGTAATGTTCAATCGTCGCACCGCTTGGCGCCGGGCCCTGTGCGCAGATGACTTCCACCTTGTCCTTCTGCTTCGAATAAAACACGGCGGGCATATCGCCGCCCGGACCGCACAGATGCGGCTCGACGATCTGCAGGACGAAACCGGTGGCGACGGCCGCGTCGAAAGCATTGCCGCCCTTTTCGAGGATCGCCATGCCGACGGCCGACGCGATCCAGTGGGTTGAGGTGACGACGCCGAAGGTGCCAAGGATTTCAGGGCGTGTGGTGAATTCATTCATTCGGATATTCCTTGTAAAAGATCATGCTTCGCGCGGATCGAGCGCGTCGCGCAGGCCGTCGCCCAGAAGATTGAAGCCGATGACGACGAGGAAGATGGCGATGCCGGGCCACATCGTCATCCACGGCGCCTGGCTGAGGAAATTCTTCGCGGTATTCAGCATCGAACCCCAGGAGGGCGCCGGCGCCTGCTGGCCGAGGCCGAGGAAAGAAAGGCTCGCCTCCGCGATGATGGCGGTCGCCACCGTCAGGGTCGCCTGCACGATGATGGGGGCAAAGACATTCGGCAGGATGTAACGCGTCATGATGTCGATGTGGTTGAGGCCGATGGACCTTGCGCCTTCGACATAGTCTTCGGTCTTGACCGCCAGCACCTGCCCACGCGTCAGCCGCACGAAAATCGGCATGGCGGAAAGGCCGATGGCGATCATCGCATTGGTGAGGCTCGGGCCGAGGAAGGCGGCAAGCGCAATCGCCATGATGAGAAACGGCATGGCCAGCAACGCTTCGGTGATGCGGGATATGACCATATCCACCCAGCCGCCGAAATAACCTGAAATCAGGCCAAAGGGCACGCCGATGACCACGGCGATCATCACCGAGACCACGCCCGCCATCAGCGAGGCGCGCGCGCCATAGATCATGCGGGAAAGGATGTCTCGGCCGAGATCGTCGGTGCCGAGCCAATGGGCGGCCGAGGGCGCCTTGCGGATGGCCGACCAGCTGGTCGCCACCGGATCGGCAATCGGCAGGATCGGCGCGGCGATGGCAAGGACTGCGAAAAACAGCACGATAACCATGCCGACAAGCGCCGATTTGTTGCGCTTCATCTTCTTCCAGGCGCGGCTTTCCTGCCGCGTTACCGCTACGGAGAGGTTTTGATCGAGAACGGTCATGATATCGGGGCCTCAGATCGTCGCCCTGAGGCGGGGGTTGAGCAGGACATAGGCAATGTCGGCCAGAAGGTTCATGAGAATGAAGCCGACGGCGGTGCAAAGAACGATGCCCTGCACGACGGCGTAATCGCGGGTGAACACCGCATCGACCGTCATCTTGCCGAAGCCGGGAATGGTGAAAATCTGCTCCGTCAGCACCGCCCCGGCCAGCAATTCGCCGAAGAGCAGCGCCAGCAATGTGATGACGGGCAGAAGCGCGTTGCGGAAACTATGCGACAGGATGATCTCGCGCGGCGAAAGACCCTTGGCGCGGGCGGTGCGGATATAGTCGGAACTGAGCACCGCCACCATCGCCGAACGTGTATGCCGCATCAGCGTCGCCGCAAGCGCGTTGCCCAGCACGAAGGCGGGCATGATCATGGTTTCGATGGAACGCACGGGATCGACAAAGATCGATTCATAACCGGATGCCGGTAACCAGCCGAGTTTCACCGACACCAGCAGGATCAGCATGATGCCGAGCCAGAAATTCGGGATGGAGAGGCCGGAAAGCGCCACGATATTGGCCGTGTAGTCGATCCACGTATTCTTCTTGACGGCGGCCAGAATGCCTATGGGAATGCCGATGACCATGGCAAAGAACATCGCCATAACAGCCAGTTGAATGGTGACCGGCAGCTTCTGACCGATAAGCTCCAGCACCGGCTGGTTGGTGCGCAGCGAAATACCGAAATCGCCCGTCACGACGCCGCCCAGCCAGTTGACATATTGCAGCGGCACAGGGTCGTTCAGGCGATATTTCTCCCGCAGGAATTCAATCGTCGCCGGATCGCGCTCCTCACCAGCCATGGCGAGCACCGGATCGCCCGGCAGCAATTTCTGCAGCGAGAAGACGAAGATCGAGATGATCAGAAGCGTCGGGATCGCGACCAGCAGTCGCTTGCCGATATAAACAGGCATGGCATGGCCCTCGTTCGTGCCAATTCGTGAGGGCCGCACGGCAAGGCCGTGCGGCGCATGCGAAGCGTTCAGTCCTTGGAGACGCCGAGAAGGCGGATCATGCCATCCGGCGACGGCGCCCAGTCCTTGACCTTGTTGGAAATGGCATAGGCATAGGGCTGGTGACCGAGATAGATGATCGGCATGTCATCGTTGAGGATGACGCTTGCGGCATCGTATTTTTCCTTGCGCACCGCATCCTCGGTCGAGGCGCGGGCCTCGTTCAGCAGCTTGTCGACCTCGGGATTGCAATATTTCACATCGTTGATGCCGCCCTTGCAGGTGACGAACTGATGCAGATTGCCATCCGGATCGATACGTCCCGACCAGTCGGAACGGCTGAGCTGGTAGTTGCCGGCCGTCTGCTCGGACAGAAGCGTCGCAAATTCCGTGGCCTTCAGGGTGACGTTGAAGCCCGCTTCCGCGACCATCGACTGGATGACCTGCATCATCTGCGTCTGCGTCGTGTTGTTGGCGTGTTGAAGCTCGATGTCGAGCTTTTCGTAACCCGCCTCCTTCATCAGTTGCTTGGCCTTGTCGATATCGCGCGCCGGCACCGGCAGATTCTGGTTGAACCACGGGCTTGTGGGCGGGAAGGCCTGATTGCCTGCCTTTGATGTGCCCTCGAAGACGATCTGGCCGATCGCTTCCCGGTCTATCGCATAAGAAAAGGCCTGACGCAGGCGCTTGTCCTTGCCGAGCGGATTATCCGCACGCGAACCATTGTTGATATTGACATACATGGCCATGTAGCCCGGTCCGATGACATCCGCATAGGTCAGATTGGCGTCGTTCTTGACGGACTCGGCATCGGAGGCCGAGATGCGCTCGGCGATATCGAGGTCTCCCGAGCGAAGATTGGCAAGCTTCACGGTCGTATCCGGGATCGGCAGATAAACGACCCTGTCGACCAGAATCCTGTCCTTGTCCCAATAATCGGCGAATTTCTCGAGCACGATACGGTCCTGCTGGATGCGCTCGACGAATTTGAACGGCCCGGCGCAAACCGGCTTCGAACCGAAATTCGCGCCCAGTTCCTTGGCCGCCTTCGGCGCGACGATCATGCCGGCGCGGTCGGAAAGCTGCGCAAGCAGCGTGACATCCGGCGTCTTCAGGGTGAATTTGACGTCCAGCGGCCCGGTGGCTTCGACCTTTTCGACCGAGGAAAGCTCGCTCTTGCGGCGGGATTCCGGCAGGGTCATGTTGCGCTCGATGGTGGCGACCACAGCCGCCGCATCCAGTGTCTCGCCGTCGTGGAATTTCACGCCGTCGCGGATCTTCATCGTCAGCACCTTGCCGCCCTCGGACCAGGCCCATTCGGTGGCAAGCTGGGGAACGATCTTCATGTCTTGCGAGATGTCGACGAGCTTGTCACACATGGCGGTGTAAACGATACGCCCGACGAAGGTGCGCGATTGCGCGGGGTCGAGAACGTCGGCGTCATCGTTAAGGCCGATGCGCAATTCGGACGAGATGGCTGGCGTGGACAGGAATGCACCGGCCAATAAGGCGGCAGTCAATGTCTTGATTTTCTTCATGTTCTATCCTCTGGTCAGGTTATCTTTGTTTTTCATTGGCCGGCCCGGAAAGGCCGGCAGGTCTGCCCTGCTGCCTATGAGGCCGGCGTGAGCGGATTGTCGGCATCGCCCGTGCTGCGGGCGGCAATCTCTTCTGCGGTTTTCTCCTCCAGAAAGCCGAGCGAGGTGGCGCGGATCAGCCTTTCCTGATGCATGAGAAGGTGCTGGCGCATCGCTTCGCCGGCTCTTGCGGGGTCGCGGTCGGCGATGGCATCGACAATCGCTATGTGCTGCTCGAAGGAAGCCTTGCCGTTCGTGCCGCTGCGGCGCGCCAGTTCCCGTATCGATTGCCATGCATCGTCCTGGCGAATGCGGTTGACGACATCGAAGATGGACAGGAACAATTTGTTGCCGGCGCTCTGGGCGATCTGGCGGTGAAGCGAACCATCCCACAACTCTTTGGCGTCGGCATCCGTGCTCTGGCCGGTCTTCTGGACGAGGGCGCGCATGCGCTCCACCTCGGCGGGTTTGGCGCGCATGGCCGCAAGCTGCGCCAGTTGCGGCTCGATGCGCAGGCGCACTTCCATGATTTCCATGATGTCCGTGCCGGCGACCAGTTCCGTCACCTGGGCGGACCAATCGTCCGGCTTTTCGCCCACAAAGGTTCCCGCCCCCTGCCGTCGCCAGATCAGACCTTCGGCTTCCAGAACCTCAAGAGCACGACGGACTGCACGCCGGCCGACATTGAAGGTTTCCGCGAAGGCCCGTTCCGTCGGCAGGCGACGGTCTTTCGCAAGATCTTGCGTTTGAATGTACTCCCGCAACTTCGCCAGCGCGTAGTTGGAGTTATCGTTGGGGTTCACCGTCAAGTCGCACCATTTACTGAACCAATCCTATATTGGTTCATTTGGTGAGAAATTTTTGCCGTCGTCAAGCTTATTTTTGAGCGGCAATAATTGGCGCTCAAAATATGGGCATACGGCTTTTTTTGAAGGTGAAGGGTGGGCGTCATAGACGCACCCACCCCTCCTAAAGATCAAGGAAGAGCCTGATGCGCCCCGACAGGCGCTCGCCGGGGGCAACCGTCCCTAGACCCTGCCCTTCCCGCTGCGCCTGCGGCAAACCAAGCGCTCCGGCGGCCATGGAAACGGGCTCAAGACAGAGATAGCGCTCCATGCGGTGCACGGCGAGATGGCCGAAAACAGGATCGGCCTTAAGCCGTAGTGAAAACCTGTCGAAGTCTACCTGTGCGCTTGACCAATCGGCGAAATGCAATGTGTATCCCGTTGCGGCGGGAATGGCGGGCTTCGGGCGAGGTGCCGGCGGCTGGCCGGTTGGCACGTTCTGCGCGTCCAGAGGATATTGCAATTTGGCGTCCGTTCGCGCATCGCAACCGAGCCCGGCCGCCAGATAGGGATGCCAGCCCAGCGACATCGGCGCTGGCCCGTTCGCGCGATTGGTTATCGACAGTTCCACGGTAAGGCTGTCGTCTTCCAGCAGAAAAGACTGCTCGGCGCGGAAGGAAAAAGGCCACTCCCCGTCAGCCTCGTAGTCCAGTGCCAGTGAGACCCGATCCGAAGACAGATCTGAAATCTCCCACGGCCGGCGGTGAGCCGGGCCATGCATGGCGTCAGGCGCAAGCGCCGGATGCGGCAGCAGGTCATGGCGGATACCCGCATGGACGAAGGACCCGCCATATAGGCGGTTGTGATAGGGAAACAGCGGGTATGCGCCGGCCCTCGGCCAGTTGAACGGCTCGAACTCCTGCTCCGTTGTCGGCACCAGAATATCGCCGTAGTCCTTGTGCCGCAGATGGGTCATTCTGCCACCCCAGGCGGGGCGCAGGCGGGCAGAGAGCCGCCCGCAGGCAATCACAACGGTTTCAGGCGAAGGCATAGGAGCCGTCAGGCCGTTTCGGCACCCGTCTTTGCCAGTGAACATAGCCATCCTCCTGCATGGCTTTTTCATCCATCTCCACGCCCCAGCCGGGGCGGTCCGGCCTCAGTTCCAGATATCCGTCCTTCGGCAGGTAGGGGTCGACGACATAGCGGGTTTCATCCTCGCGTTTTTCAAGATCGGTGCCGCCATAAACGTAGCATTGCCCTTTCGGCAGCCGGTATTCGAGAATGCGGAAATTCTGCTGGGCGGCGGAGAAGTGCACATTGACGGCGGTGGCGAGCGGTCCCATCGGGTTATGCGGCGCGATGCTCACGAAATGCGCTTCCGCCAGCGTGGCGATGCGGCGCATCTCCGAAATGCCGCCAACAACGCAGATGTCGGGCTGGATGATATCCGCACCCTTTACCTGAAGAAGACGCAGGAACTCATTGCGATTATAGAGACTTTCACCGGTTGCCAACGTGCAGCTCAGCCCCTGTTTCAGGTCTCCCCACATCTCGATATTTTCGGGACGCAAAGGCTCTTCGAAGAACAGCGGGTCGTAAGGGGCAAGCGCATTGCCAAGCTGGCGGGCGGCCGCTGGCTCGAAAATCTTGGCATGGGCGTCGAAGGCGATGTCGTAGTCGGGCCGCACCGTTTCGCGAAGCGAGCGGAAATATTCGGCCGAACTGCGCACCACCTCCCCCCAGCGATGGGCGTGAATATCGACGCGCCATGGGCTGAGCTTGAAGGCCGTGAAGCCCCAGTCCTCGTTCAGACGGTCGAATTCCTCCTTTGCCGCCGGCGCATCCGGGGCCGTATAGACACCGGCATAGACCTTGATACGGTCGCGCACTTCGCCGCCCAGCAGCTTGTAGACGGGCACACCCGCCGCCTTGGCTGCGAGGTCCCAGAGGCAATGATCGAGCGCCGAGATGGCGGACAGACCGAGCGCTCCGGGCGGAAAGCGGTTCTGCTGGAGCAGGAGGTTGTAGAGATACTCCACCCGTGTCGGGTCCTGCCCGGCAAGGAAGCTGTAGAGGTAGTCCAGCACCGGCGGCAGGGCGAGATCGGGGCCGTGATTGTAACATTCACCCCAGCCGGTCAAACCGTCATCGGTATCGAGAGCGACGATGACGCGGGGGCGGTCCTTGTCGCGGGTGACGAATACCCGCATGCGATCGATTTTCATGCTTTTAGTCTTCCTCGTGAATGACAGCGTGCAACAGACCCGGCACTATCGGGCCACGGCCCCGTTCTTGACTTCTGATGGTTCGACGTAGCGGAATCTGCGGGTACGATCCCGGTCACGCGGGTCCGGGCGCGGAATGGCGGAAAGAAGCGCCTGCGTGTAGGGATGATCCGGCGCGTTGCAGACCTTTTCGGCGTCTCCCACTTCCACCAGCTTGCCGCGATACATCACCCCGACGCGGTCGCACATGTAGCGGATGACGCCGATGTCGTGGCTGATGAAGATATAGGCGAGCCCCAGCTCATCCTGCAGCCGCATCAAAAGATCAAGCACCTGGAACCGCACCGAAACATCGAGCGCCGAGGTCGCCTCATCCGCCACGATGATGCGCGGCTTCAGGGTGATGGCGCGGGCGATGCCGATGCGCTGGCGCTGGCCGCCGGAAAAGGCGTGCGGGTAACGTTCACGCCCGGCAGGGTCGAGACCCACCTGCTCCATCAGCGCGCAGACGCGTTCATCCAGTTCCCTGCCCCTGGCAATGCCGTTAACCAGCAACGGCTCGCCGATGACCTGCGCCACCGTCATGCGCGGATTGAGCGAGCCGAAAGGATCCTGGAAGACCATGCGCAATTCACGCCGCGCGGCTTTCAGCTCCGGACCTTCGATCCTGGCCAGATCGACCACGCTACCATCCGCCCGGCGATAGAGCATCGCGCCACCGCTCGGATCGTAAAGACGCATGATGGAGCGACCCATCGTGGTCTTGCCGGAGCCGCTTTCGCCGACGATGCCGAGCGTCTCACCGGGCAATAGCTTGATCGACACGCCATCCAGCGCCTTCATCTCGCCGAAATGCATGGAAAGGTCGTTCACTTCGAGCACCGGCGCAGCCGTTAGATCGAGCGGAGGCCGCGCAAGCCGGATTTCCGCCTTCTGCTCCAGCTTCAGCACGGAGCCGATCAACATGCGGGTGTAGGCGTCCTGCGGGCTGTGGAATATCTGTTCGACGGTGCCATATTCCTTGGCGACGCCGTGATGCATGACCAGCACGTCATCGGCAATCTGCGCCACCACGCCCATGTCATGGGTGATGAACAGCACCGCCATGCCATGCGCCTTTTGCAGCCGCGATATCAGGTCGAGGATTTCGGCCTGTGTGGTGACATCGAGCGCCGTCGTCGGTTCGTCGGCGATCAGGAGCTGCGGTTTGCAGGCCAGCGCCATGGCGATCATGGCACGCTGGCGCATGCCGCCCGAATATTGGAAGGCGTAACGATCCAGCGCCTTTTCGGGATTGGGGATTTCCACCTGCCGCAGCAACTCGATGGCCTCGGCCCGCGCCTGCGCCTTGCTCATCTTCAGATGCAGACGCAGGACTTCGGTGATCTGGTCACCCACGGTATGCACGGGTGAAAGCGACGACATCGGCTCCTGAAAGATCATCGCGATATCAGCGCCGCGCACCGAGCGGATTGCCCGGCTGCGCGGATCGAGCTTTGCCAGATCCAGAGAGGTGCCGTCGGCGCGGTTGAGGATGATCGATCCGGACGCAATGCGGCCGGGGCTGTCGATGATCTGCAGGATCGAGCGGGCGGTGACGGATTTGCCGGAGCCGCTTTCGCCGACGACGCAGAGCGTCTTGCCGGGATCGATAGAGAAAGACAGATCGTTGACCGCCCGGAAAACGCCGTTTCTGACCGGAAATTCAGTGACCAGATTGCGGACTTCAAGCAGCGGCTTGGCTGGCTTCATGGAGAGAATGTCGCTCATCCGGGGCCTCACTTATTATAGGGGTCGGCTGCGTCGCGCAGACCGTCGCCGAGCAGATTGAGCGCCATGACGGCAATGACGACCGCCACACCGGGCAGGAACAGCCAGGGTGCAGTCGCTATCGAGCGGATATTCTGCGCCTCGCGAAGCAGCACGCCCCAGGAAATGGTGGGCGGCTGGAGACCGAGGCCTAGGAAGGAGAGCGATGTTTCCGCAAGGATCATGGCCGGAACCGCAAGCGTGACCGAAGCGATGATGTGGCTCGAAAAACTCGGCAACATATGGCGGAAAATGATGCGCCCTTCCGGCACGCCATCCAGCCGGGCCGCGGCCACGAATTCTTCGGTCCTGAGCGACAGGAACCGGCCGCGGACGACGCGGGCAAGCTGCGCCCAGCCGGTCAGGGACAGGATGATGGTAATCATCATATATTGCAGCGTGGCAGGCCAGCCCTGCGGCAGGGCGGCGGCCAGCGCCAGCCAGATGGGAATGGTGGGCAGCGACAGCACGAAGTCGATCACGCGCTGCATGACGAAATCGATGCGGCCGCCGTAATATCCTGAAATGCCGCCGAGAACGACGCCGAGCAGCAACGAGAAGAACACGCCGACAAGACCGATCGACAGGGAAACCTGCGCGCCCTGCACCACGCGGCTGAAGACATCGCGCCCGAGACGATCCGCGCCGAAAAGGAAGAGCGGGCGCGTTTTATCGGTGGAGGCCAGCAGATGGATATCCGTGGTGAACAGGCCGAATACGGAATATTCGTAACCGCGACCGAAAAGCTGGACCGGGATTTTCTTCGCCGTATCTTCGACGAAGACCGCCGCCAGTGTTTCAGGATTGCGGGTCAGCTTCAGCGGATAATAATGCAGCCCGAGCGAGAAACCCTCGGTCGTATCGATGAAATGAACACGCTGCGGCGGATGGAAGGTGGCGCGGGCATTCTGCAGCACCGGATCGTTGATGGCGAAGAAGCCGGGCATCAGCGCGACGATATACATGGCGATGGTGATGAACAGGGCTGCCATGGCCAGCTTGTGGCGCTTGAAAGCCCACCAGATGAGCTGCCACTGCGAGGCGACGGCGGCGCGGTCCTGCCGGGCATTGGTGGTCATGGTGATATCGCTCATGGCGCCCTCCTATTCGAGACGGATGCGCGGATCGACCAGCGCAAGCAGGATGTCGCTGATCAGCGATCCGATCAGCGTCAGCGCGCAGATCAACAGCACGAAAGCGCCGGCGAGATACATGTCCTGCGCCATCAGCGACTGCAGGAGCAGAGGCGCGGCCGTCGGCAGATTGAGCACGATGGCGACGACCACGGAGCCCGAAATGAGGTTGGGCAACAGCCATGCAATGGTGGAGATGAACGGATTGAGCGCAATTCTGAGCGGATATTTCGTCAGCAGCTTGAACTCCGACAGTCCCTTCGCCCGCGCGGTGGTGACATAGGGCTTGGGCAACTCGTCCAGCATATTGGCGCGCATGACACGGATGAGACTTGCGGTGGAAGACACGGCAAGAATGGCGACCGGCAGCCAGATATGGGCCATGAGGTCCATCATCTTGGCGATGCTCCACGAGGCGGTCTCATATTCCGCGGAAAACAGCCCGCCGACATCGGCCCCGAACTCCACCGCCGCGACATACATCAGCACCAGCGCCAGCAGGAACGAGGGTATGGAAAGGCCGAAGAAGGAAAAGGCGGTGAAGAGATAATCGCCAATCGAATATTTGCGCACGGCGGAGAAGACGCCGATGGGAAGCGCGATGGCCCAGGTTGCGAGAAGGCTTGCGATGGCCAGAACCAGTGTCAGCGCCATGCGCTCCCAGATGAGGCCTGAAACCGGCTGCTGCCACTCGAACGAAATGCCGAAATCGCCGCGGCTGACGATGCCCCATATCCATTTCAGATATTGCACGATCATCGGGTCATCGAGGCCGAAACGTTCGCGCAGCTGCGCCGCCGTATTGTGGTCGATAACCTCGTTGGAGGCGGCCAGTGTGGCGATATAGGTCGTCACATAGTCGCCGGGCGGCAGCTGGATCAGGACAAAGGCAAGGAAACTGACGGCAAACAGGGACGGTATCATCCACAGCAGGCGTTTTACGATGAAAAGCAGCATGTCGTTCTCGCAATCACATTGTGCCGCACGCGCCGCCCTCCACTAAGGAGACGGCTGTGGGTGGTCGAAGCAACCTGAGAGGCGTCGCCGCGTTACGGCAGCGACGCCCATGTGGCGATATCAGCTTGTGAAGGTGAACTGTTGCGGCAGCGCCGGGCCGGGATTGGGCCAGGTCCAGCTGTCGGGTTCCGTTTCCGGCACATTGCGCAGATTGTTGCGGATGATGCCGAAACCGCCCACCGCAAGGCAGAGGCCGATTGTCTCGAACTCTTCCGCCGCAATGTCGAAAATCTGCTTCATCTTCTCGCCGCGCTTGGCAAGGTCGGCCGTCGAGCGCGCTTCATCGAACAGCTTGAAGCGCTGCTTCTGGCTTTCCGGCGGCTCTTCGCCCTTCTGGCCATTCGAGGTGTACCAGAGCGCCCACGGAATGGCGTAACGCGACCCCTGCGGGTGGAAGGCGAAGAAATCGCGCGGGTCGAGCATCGGATCGAGACCGCCGGGACCGGGCCAGACGGCGGCATCATGGGCGTTGTCATCGCCGCGCGTATAATAGAGCGCGCGTTCGATGGTGTTGACCTTGATGTCGACGCCGATCTGCGCCCATTGCGCCTTCACCAGCTCCAGCGCATCGACCAGATCGGGATAGAGCGTCGGGATGACGTCAATCGAGAAGAAGACAGGCTGGCCGTCGGGCCGCAACCGCATGCCGTTGCCGTTCTTCTTGTCGTAACCGGCCTTGTCGAGAAGCTCGTTTGCCTTGTCGGCATCATATTCGGTGAATTGCCGCGCCAGCTTTTCATTATACCAGGGGTGTGTCGGGCGTGGCCCGGCCTGATAGCCCTCGCTCTGGCCGAAATAGACGATGTCGATGATTTCCTGCCGGTTGAGCGCGATGGACAACGCCTGACGGAACGACTTGTCGGCAAACATCTTGCGCATCGCCGGGTCTTTATGGGTGATGTTCAGGTAAATTTGGCACTGCTGCGCGGCAGACGGCACCAAAGTCAGCAGACGGTAGTCACCCTTCTTCATGTTCTGAGACAGGGTCGGCTTGTTGGCGAGAACGCTGATATGGCGCTCCTGAATGTCGATCTTGCCGGAAATGACGTTCAGCATCAGCGATTCGACATCCTGCGAAATGCCGAAATTGATTTCGTCGATATAGGGTAACTGGTTGCCTTCGGTATCGACCTGCCAGAAGTAGGGGTTGCGGGTCATCACCACCCGGGTCGCACCGCCCGAATAGGGTTCCTTGACCACCCAGGGATCGAGCGTCGGCTTGTCGACATTCGACCAGCGGGACGGAATTTCGATATCGCCGCATTTGGCGCGGAACAGCTCTGTCCAGCTGGAGACACCCGCCGCCTTCACATCGGCATCGAGCGCCGTGTTGTATTTCGGCAGGAACTTGCTGCAATAGTGCTTTGGAAACAGCGTCGGATGCTGGCCGAGCGGCGTGGCGAGATTTTCGAGATAAAGCGCATTCGGCGCTGCGAATTTGAACTTTACCGTGAAATCGTCGACTTTTTCGACATCGACCGCCTTGCCGGCCACGGAAAGCTGCGCCGGCGTGGCGCTGTAAAGCTCCTTGTTCTTGATGCAGTCCTCGATGGCGAACACCACGTCATCGGCTGTGAAGGGGTGGCCGTCCGACCATTTTGCGCCCTCCAGCAAATGGAAGGTGAATTGCGAGGCATCGTCGTTGACTTCCCATTTCACCGCAAGGTTCGGCAGAACCTCGGTGAAATCCATGTTCCAGCGGACAAGGCCCTGATTGCCGACCATGCGCAGGATGCCGTTATGGTCCGACGAACCGCGCAGGCCACGGCGCAATGTGCCGCCATAGGTGCCGATTTTCTCGTGCGGCGTCACCACCATCGGATTTTTCGGCAGACGTTCGGCCAAAGGCGGCAATTTGCCGTCCTTTACCAGCGCCTCCAGTTCCGGCGCCTGTTTGCCGGCAGCAGCCCGCGCCGAGGTCCCGATGACGGAAAGGGCGGCCACGCCGCCAATACCCGCCATAAAGGTTCGGCGCGTTACGCCCAGTGAAAATGCTTCGCCATCGCGCATCGACAATCCTCCCAAAAAATCACCGGCAGCGAGACGGCTTTCACCGAACCGCGACGGCCCTCCCGGCCAGCCAGCACGCCGATCCTCCATCGGCAGGGGCAGACCATATGGGCGTTTTCAGATGATTACAAGTATTGACATATTTTTACATCTTTTTTATTTGTAGGCCGGTTTTCAGGATCAGGCTTGAAGAAAAAATCAGTACGACAGCCCCCTCGCGCACAAAAACCCCGGTATTTCTGTTGCGATTGAAATGCAGGAAACCCATTAACTTCAGCGATTTGCAACGGAAGGGCTGCTGATGGACAATCACACTGCATCTGCCGCCGCTCGAGGCGAAACTCGGCTGAGCGACATCATCTACGAAAAAATCGTCGGCATGATTTCGGACGGGCGGTTTCCCGTGAACGAGCGGCTGCCATCGGAACAGAATCTGGCGTCGCTGTTCGGCGCGTCGCGGCCGGTTGTGCGGGAAGCGCTGGAGCGGCTTCGGAACGACGAGCTTATCGTTTCGCAAAAGGGATCCGGCTCCTATGTACGCCAGCAGCCGGATTCTTCCGTGTTGCAACAGGTGCCGGTCGGCTCGCTGGCCGACGTGCAGCGGTTTTTTGAGTTCAGGGCCGGATTGGAGGCTTCCGCGGCTGAGCTTGCGGCGCGCAACTGGCAGGCAGCGGACAGGGTGCGTATCGAGCAGGCGATTGCCGCGCTGGAACAGTGTCTCGAGCGCAACGATCTCGGTGCTGAGGAAGACTTCGCCCTGCACGAAGCCATCGCGAAGGCGAGCCATAACCAGTTCCACATCACGGTGCGGATATGGTTCAAACCCCATTTCGCCATCGGCCAGTCGGTGACACGCAGCCTCAGCCTCAAGCGGACGCCGCAGCATGTGCGCGAAGTCCAGAACGAGCACACGGCCATCGTGGAAGCGATTTTTGCGCGGCGCGAGCAGGCCGCGCATGACGCGATGAAAGACCACATATTGAAGGCGCGCGCCCGCATGTTTCAGGGCGTCGGCAGTTAGGCCGCACTCTGCAATGTCGAAAATAGAATCATAAAGGGCGGATGAGGGAGAGGAACCAGTGAGCCAGCCGCACATCATAGAACCGAAGCTCCGTTCCCTGATCGATACCCCGCTGAAGGTCGGCGAATCGCCTGCCTGGGACGAGCGAACCGGCGATCTGTGGTTCGTCGATATTCTCGCGCCCGCCATTTTCCGCCTGCATCCCGGCGGAAAACTCGACAGATACGACATGCCGGCCCAGGTGGGCTGTCTCGGCCTTTGCGACAATGGCTTGATCGTGGCGGGCCTCAAGACCGGCGTGCATCTTCTCGATCCCGCGAGCGGCAAGCTCGATCTTCTCTGCGACCCGGACGACGGGCGGCCCGACAGCCGCCTCAACGATGGAAAGGTTGGTCCGGACGGCCATTTCTGGGTGGGGACCCGCGACGAGGCCGCGATACAGACAGGCAATGCACGCCTCTATCGCATCGCCCCGGATGGCGGCGTCGAACGCATCATCGATGGCGACATGTTCACATCGAACGGGCTTGCCTGGAGTCCGGACGGCAGGCGCATGTACCATTCCGACAGCAGCGGGCTGATGTATCAGGTATTCGATTTTGACCCCGCGACCGGCAGAATCGGCCCGGCCGAACGCCTGCACGATTTCGCGCCCGATGAAGGCAGGCCGGACGGTGCGGCGACCGATTGCGAGGGCTGTTACTGGAGCGCCGGCGTTCAGGCGGGACGTCTCAACCGCTTTTCACCGGACGGCAAATTGTTCGAGGTCTACAGGCTGCCGTTCAAGGGGCCGACCATGCCGTGTTTCGGCGGTCCCGACCTCAAGACGATATACCTCACAAGTCTCGTCACCGAGACGGACGGAATAACCACCGCAGGCACGGTTGTCGCATTCGATGTCCCGGTCGCCGGCACGCCCGTTCACAAATTCTCCATCTGAAGATGACTTTTGATCCTAAGGAACCCAGTTGATGACGACATTCGATTTTCGCCAGGCCCTGCAGGGCATCTCCGGCGTTCCGGTAACGGCTTACGATGCAAGCGGCGAAGTGGAGACCGGTGTTACCGCCGAGGTTTACGCCCGTGTCGCAAAAGCGGGCATCCATAATATCGTCGCGGCGGGCAATACGGGCGAATTCTACGCCTTGACGCCCGCGGAAATTCTGAAGGTTTATGAGGCCGCGATAAAAGGCGTCAGCGGCAAAGCCCCGGTTACGGCGGCGATTGGACGCTCGCAGCGCGAAGCGCTCTCCATGGCGCGTCAGGCAAAAGAAATGGGCGCATCCGCCGTCATGTCGCATCAGCCGGTCGACCCTTTTGCAGCCCCGCAATCGCAGATCGACTATTTTATCGGTCTTGCGGAGGGCAGCGAATTGCCGCTGGTCGCCTATGTCCGGGCGGACGGCTTTTCGGTCGATGACATGGTACGGCTTGCGAGCCACCCGAATGTCGCCGGCATCAAGTTCGCAACGACCGACATCATGCTTCTGTCGCGCGCAATTGCCGCTTCCGATCCGAACGGCGCTCTATATGTCTGCGGACTGGCTGAAAGCTGGGCACCTGCCTTCGCGGCGGTTGGCGCGCGCGGCTTCACATCCGGTCTCGTCAATGTCGCGCCGCAATTTTCCCTGCAGGTTCACAACGCCCTGACGGCCGGCGATTTCCCGGCCGCACGGAAGATCATCGAAAAGATCGAATTGTTCGAACGGCTGCGGACACGATATCGCAACGGCGCAAACGTGACCGTGGTGAAGGAAGCGATGGAAATTCTGGGGATGACGGTTGGCCCCGTTCGCGCTCCGGGACTTGCCCGTCTGGACAAAGAGGACCGCGCAACACTCGAAGGACTGCTTGCCAGCTGGCGTTGATGGACGCCTTGCCGGCAAGCTGCACGTTTTCGCTTTTATCAGATCATATGCCGGCCATGAGCCGGCATATGTTTTCCGGGCCGATGGATGCTCAGCCGAACAGTGCAAGGCTGCTTTTCACGGTAACCCATACGCCCCACAGAAGCGGAATACCGACAGCAACCCAGGCAAGTGCCGCCTTGGTGTCCAGCCCGCCACGACCGATGCCGAAGGAGCCTGTCGGACCGGCATTGGCGGCGGCCGTCTTTGCCTGCAGCGTCGCGACCTCCGCATCCGACATGAACCACTTGTCCGAAAGCGGCCGCACGAAGGCATTGGCCACGAGGCCGATCGCCAGCATGCCCGCCAGAATATACATGGTGCTGGTGTAGAGCGCGGGTCCTGGCGCCACGCCCGCCGCGATCTGTGCTTCGCGGATGTAGTTGACGACGACCGGGCCGGCGATGCCCGCAGTCGCCCACGCCGTCAGCAGGCGGCCGTGGATTGCGCCGACGAACTGCGTGCCGAAAATATCCGCAAGATAAGCGGGAATGGTCGCAAAACCACCGCCATACATCGACAGAATGATACCGAAGGCCAGAACGAAGAGCGCCTTGTTGCCCATCGTCGCAAGCGTCGGCGCCAGCGCATAAAGAATGATGCCGAGAATGAAGAAGCAGAAATAAGTGTTCTTGCGGCCGATCTTGTCGGACATCGACGCCCAGAAGAAGCGGCCGCCGATATTAAACAGGGAAAGCAGCCCGGTGAAACCGGCAGCAATGGCCGCGATCTGCGCCTTCTGCCCGGCGTCGAGATCCGCAAAGCCGACGCCGGGCAGGCCGATCAGCGATCCCGCGAAGATTTCCTGCAGCATGGGCGAGGCCATGCCGATGACGCCGATACCCGCCGAAACGTTGAGGCACAGCACCGCCCAGATGAGCCAGAACTGCGGCGTCTTGTGCGCATCGCGCAGATGCACGTGACGATGGGTTATCATCGCGCTTTTGGCGGAAGGCGCGGTCCAGCCTTCCGGACGCCAGCCCGACGGCGGAATACGGTAACCGAAAGCGCCCGCCATCATGAAGACGAAATAGATCATGGCCATGACCACGAAAGTCTGCCAGACGCCGACCGAAACATCCGTCTTGAAGTTGTTCATCAGCAGATTGGCGAGCGGCGCGCCGATCATCGCACCACCGCCAAATCCCATGATCGCCATGCCCGTCGCCATGCCGCGACGGTCCGGAAACCATTTGATCAGGGTCGATACGGGCGAAATATAGCCAAGGCCGAGGCCGATACCACCGATGACACCGGCGCCCAGCCACATCAGCCAGAGTTGATGCGTGATGACGCCGATTGCCGCCACCAGAATACCGCCGCACCAGCAGCAGGCGGAAACGAAGCCGGCCTTGCGTGGCCCCACTCTTTCCAGCCAGCCGCCCCAGATGGCCGCCGAGCAGCCGAGAAGAACGAAGAAAAGCGTATAGATCCAGCCGAGATCGGCCACACGCCAGTTGCACTCAGTGGTGAACAGCGCACCCAGAAGGGTGAGGCTGGAGCAACTGGGGTCCGTGGCCGGCAGCGCCTTCGACAGCGGCAGCCAGAACACGCTGAAGCCATAGGCCATGCCGATGCATAGATGAATGGCAAGGGCCGCCGGCGGCACCAGCCAGCGATTGAAACCCGGTCTTGCGATTATTCGTTCGCGGTCCAAAAACCCGGCTTGCGCCGCCTCTCCCGCTGTCGCACCTGCTACTGCCATTGACATTACCTCCCTCGTGGATGTCTGGACATGTCACGTTCGCCCCGCCGGGCGAACACCGATATCGCCGGACGTCCCCCGTCCGGCCGAAAGTGTGATTTTGCGGTCGCGCCGCTCAAGCCTCTGTGCTTTCCGGTACGCTCGGTTCCGAAAGAGACTCGCCCGCAATTGGTCCTTTGCCGCCCGGCGCGCCCTTGGCATCGTCGCCGAGCCCCACGGCATCGGCCGCCGGATCGTCGGGCCGCTTGATCTTCTTCGATGCGGCAAGCACAAGCGGCAGAAAATCACCGGCCCCGGCATCCACCATCTCGAAGAACCGGCGTCGCATGCGCGGTTCCCAGAACTTGTTGATGTGGGTGGCGACACCTTCGATGCGTATATCTTCCGGCTGCGACAGAAAGAACGTCGCGATCTGGTTCGCCATTCTCACCAGCTTTTCATCGGTGTGGTTGAGCAACATGACCTCTTCCCCCGCGCCGCCTGCCGGCCGACGCCTCTGTGTGTGACAGGGCCGGGCGCACCCGGCGCTCCTTATTCCGCCGCTTCGAGCTTGCCGCTGATCCGCCGCGAACGGCGGCCGAGCGCATCATATTCCTCCTGCCATTCCGTCGGCCCGTTGGAAGGCGATACCTGCACGGCGGTCACCTTATATTCGGGACAGTTGGTCGCCCAGTCGGAGAAGTCGGTAGTGATGACATTCGCCTGCGTGCCGGGATGGTGGAAGGTCGTATAGACCACGCCCGGCGCCACACGGTCGGTGATCAGCGCCCGCAGCGTCGTGTCGCCCGACCGGCTGGCGAGCTTGATCCAGTCGCCGTCCTTCACGCCGCGCTGTTCGGCATCGTGCGGGTGGATTTCGAGCCGATCCTCCTCATGCCAGACAACGTTTTCGGTGCGCCGTGTCTGCGCGCCGACATTGTATTGCGACAGGATGCGGCCGGTGGTGAGCAGCAGCGGGAAACGCGGCCCCGTGCGTTCGTCCGTCGCCACATATTCGGTGCGGATGAATTTGCCCTTGCCGCGCACGAAACCGTCCACATGCATGATCGGCGAACCGTCCGGGAATTTCTCGTTGCAGGGCCACTGCACCGAGCCCTTTTCTTCCAGATAGTCATAGGAAACGCCGGCAAAGCTCGGTGTCGTCGCGGCGATCTCGTCCATGATCTCGGACGGATGCGCGTAATTCCACGCAAGACCCATGGCCTGCGCCAGCTTCTGCGTCACTTCCCAGTCGGCATAGCCGTTCTTCGGGGACATGACCTTGCGCACGCGGTTGATGCGGCGCTCGGCATTGGTGAAGGTGCCGTCCTTTTCGAGGAAGGTGGAACCCGGCAGGAAGACATGGGCGTAATTCGCCGTCTCGTTCAGGAAGAGATCGTGCACCACGACACATTCCATCGCGGCGAGACCGGCCGAAACGTGCTTCGTATCCGGATCGGACTGGAGAATATCCTCGCCCTGAATATAGATGCCCTTGAAGCTGCCATCCACGGCCGCATCGAGCATGTTGGGAATACGCAGCCCCGGCTCGTTGTTGAGCTTCACACCCCAGAGTTTCTCGAAGATGTCGCGCGTGGCATCGTCGGAAATATGCCGATAGCCCGGAAGCTCGTGCGGGAAAGACCCCATGTCGCAGGAACCCTGAACATTGTTCTGACCGCGCAGCGGATTAACGCCTACACCGGGGCGGCCGATATTGCCGGTCGCCATGGCCAGATTGGCGATTGCCATCACCGTGGTAGACCCCTGGCTGTGTTCGGTGACACCGAGCCCGTAATAGATGGCGCCATTGCCACCCCTGGCATAAAGACGTGCGGCGCCGCGCACCTCTTCCGCCGGCACGCCGGTGAAGCTTTCGGTTTCTTCCGGGCTATGCTGAGGCTCGGCGACGAAAGCGGCCCAATCCTCGAATTCCGACCAGTCGCAGCGCTCGCGAATGAAGGCTTCGTTGAACAGCCCTTCCGTGACGATGACATGCGCAAGCGCTGTCAGCACCGCAACATTCGTTCCGGGCTTCAGCGGCAGGTGGAAAGACGCCTCCACATGCGGCGTGCGGACGAGATCGATACGGCGCGGATCGATGACGATCAGCTTCGCGCCCTGTCGCAGCCGCTTCTTCAGCCGCGAGCCGAAAACAGGATGCCCATCCGTCGGATTGGCGCCGATGACCAGCACCACATCGGACTGCTCGACGCTATCGAAATTCTGCGTGCCGGCGGAGGTGCCGAAAGCCTGGCCAAGACCGTAGCCCGTCGGCGAATGGCAGACGCGGGCGCAGGTATCGACGTTGTTATTGCCGAAGCCGGCGCGGATGAGTTTCTGGACGAGGAAGGTTTCTTCGTTCGTGCAGCGGGACGAGGTGATGCCGCCGATGGATTCCCGGCCATATTGACCCTGGATACGCCGGAACTCTGACGCGACATGGGAGAAGGCCTCCTCCCATGTGACTTCCCGCCATGGATCGCTGATCTTCTCGCGGATCATCGGGTTGAGAATGCGGTCCCTGTGGGTGGCATAACCATAAGCGAAGCGGCCCTTGACGCAGGAATGGCCGCGATTGGCCTGCCCGTCCTTCCACGGCACCATGCGCACCAGCTCCTCACCGCGCATTTCCGCCTTGAAGGAACAGCCGACGCCGCAATAGGCGCAGGTCGTGACCAGCGAATGCTCCGGCTGGCCGATCTCGATCACCGATTTCTCCGTCAGCGTCGCCGTCGGACAGGCCTGCACGCAGGCGCCGCAGGAAACGCAGTCGGAATCGAGGAACGCCTCATGCGCGCCGGGCGACACACGGCTTTCAAAACCTCGTCCTTCGATCGTCAGCGCGAAGGTGCCCTGCACTTCCTCACAGGCGCGCACGCAACGCGAGCAGACGATGCATTTGGAAGGATCGTAGGTAAAATAGGGATTGCTCTCGTCCTTCGGCATCCAGCGGGCATTGAGATCGCCATCGCCGGTGCGGGCCTTGACGTGGTTGTCGCCTTCGTAACCGTAACGCACATCGCGCAGGCCAACGGCGCCGGCCATATCCTGCAGTTCGCAATCGCCATTGGCGGCGCAGGTCAGACAGTCGAGCGGGTGATCGGAGATATAAAGCTCCATCACGCCCTTGCGAATCTGCTTCAACCGCTCGGTCTGCGTGTGCACGACGAGACCGGGGGCGACAGGCGTGGTGCAGGAGGCAGGGGTACCGTTGCGGCCCTCCACCTCGATGAGACAGAGGCGGCAGGAACCGAAGGCATCCACCATGTCGGTGGCGCAGAGTTTCGGAACATCGATACCCGCTTCCCGCGAGGCGCGCATGATCGAGGTTCCCGCAGGCACAGTCACCTGCCTGCCGTCGATGGTGAGCGTCACCATGTCCGTTGCGTGGGATTTGGGGGTTCCATAGTCGAATTCTGTTACAAGGGCCATGGTCTTACTCCGCCGCTTCAACACGTGGGGTGGGGGCAAAATCATCAGGAAAATGCCGGAGTGCGCTCATGACGGGATAGGGCGTGAAACCGCCGAGCGCACAGAGCGAACCGAATTTCATGGTTTCGCAGAGGTCTGCGAGGAGTGCCGTATTTTTCTCCCGCTCGATGCCGAGCGCAATCCTGTCCACCGTCTCGACGCCGCGTGTGGAGCCGATGCGACAGGGCGTGCACTTGCCGCAGCTTTCGACGGCGCAGAATTCCAGCGCGAACCGGGCCTGATGGAGCATATCGGCGGTATCGTCGAAAACCACGATGCCGGCATGGCCGATCAGGCCACCGGCGGCGGTGAAGGCTTCATAGTCGAAGATCGTATCGAACAGCGAAACCGGGAAATAGGCCCCGAGCGGCCCGCCCACCTGCACCGCCTTGACGGGGCGGCCGGTGATCGTGCCGCCACCGATATCATTGACCAGCTGCCCGAGCGGCAGACCGAAGGCGGTCTCGTAAAGCCCGCCATGCCTGATGTTTCCGGCAAGCTGGATGGGGATGGTGCCATGCGAGCGGCCGACGCCGAAATCGCGATAAAACGCCGCGCCGCGATCCATGATGACCGGAATGGAGGCGAGCGAAATCACATTGTTGACGACGGTGGGCCTGCCGAACAGGCCCTGCAAAGCAGGAAGCGGCGGCTTGGCGCGCACGGTGCCGCGCTTGCCTTCCAGACTGTTCAGAAGCGAGGTTTCCTCGCCGCAGACATAGGCGCCGGCACCCATGCGCACTTCGAGATCGAAGGCCCGCCCGGAACCGAGCACGGATGGGCCGATGATGCCTTCGCGGCGGGCGATCTCGATCGCCTGCTCCATGACCTTGATGGCGTAAGGATATTCCGAGCGCGTATAGATGAAACCTTTCGTCGCGCCGACGGCGAGGCCGGCAATCGCCATGCCTTCGATCAGCACGAAGGGATCGCCTTCCATGATCATGCGGTCGGCGAAGGTGCCGCTGTCGCCCTCATCGGCATTGCAGACGATATATTTCTGATCGGCCACCGCATCGGCGACGGTCTTCCATTTGATACCGGTCGGGAAACCCGCGCCGCCGCGTCCGCGAAGGCCGCTTTCGGTTACTTGGGCAACGATATCGAGCGGCGCCATGGCGACGGCTTTTTCGAGGCCTTTCAAGCCCTGATAGGCGCGATAATCCGCAAGCGACAATGGATCGGTAACGCCGCAGCGGGCAAATGTCAGTCGCGTCTGGCTTTTCAGGAACGGTATGTCCTTCGTCGGCCCGAGACAGAGACGATGCTCGCCGCCGGTCAGAAAACCCGCATCGAAAAGCGAGGCAACGTCGCTGGCCTTGACCGGCCCATAGGCAATACGGCCATGTTCGGTGCGCACTTCCACCAGCACTTCAAGCCAGAGCATGCCGCGCGATCCATTGCGGACAATATGCACATCAAGATTGCGGCTGACCGCCTCGCGGCCGATCGCTTCGGCGACACGGTCTGCGCCAACGGCAAGCGCGGCGGAATCGCCCGGAACAAAAACGGTGACACTCATCGGCGCGCCTCCGCCAGAATGTCGCCAAGACAGTGCTCGTCCAGTCTGGCATGTAGCTCGCCATCCAGCATCAGCGCGGGCGCCTGCGCGCAAAGCCCGAGACAGAAGACCGGCTCCAGCGTGACGGAACCGTCGGCTGCCGTTTCGTGCCAGTCGAGACCGAGCCGGGACTTGATGGTTTCCGCAAGAGGCTCGCCACCCATCGACTGGCAAGCCTCGGCGCGACAGAGCTTCAGCACATGCCGGCCGGACGGATGATCGCGAAAATCAGGATAGAAGGTCACGACGCCATGAACCTCGGCGCGCGATATATTCAGCGCGGATGCGACGATCTGCTTGGCGCTTTCCGGTATGTAGCCGAATTCTTCCTGCACCGCGTGCAGAATGGGCAGCAATGGCCCCTCCAGGTGGAGAAGTTCGTCAATGATAGCGGAGACACGGGCCGCCTCATCTGCGGCAACCGCACGGATATTCATAAGCCAGTCCTCCCAAACCGACAGGGGCAGGTTTGGCGAGCGGCACATGTTTCAGTGCCAGCGCAGCCCCTGCATGGTTCGGGAGAATGGCGAGGTCGGCCGGATCAGGTCAATAATGTGTTTTCGTCAACCGATAGGAAATTCCTATCAAAAACCATCGCCGCTGCGCGCTGGCGCGCCTCATGAAGAAGCGCGGAAACGAGTGGCGTGTGTGGTTCGCGATAGGTCGCGATCAGCCCCACCAGATGTTCCGCATCCGGCTCGGTGATCGGTATCATTCTGATCTGCTTTGGAAAACCAAATGATTCCGCTATGTTACGCGGCATTATTGAAGCCCATTGTCCGGTTCGGATATGCGAAAACAGCACAATCATGGAGTTGGATTCCAATGTCGGCTTCACCTCTACGCCCGCTTCAGCCATATGCTTATTGATGATACGGCGGTTCTGCATATCCGAAGTCAATAGGCATAACCTAAGACCTGAAACCTGCTTCCAGGTAACGCTTTCCTGATCGGCGAGCGGCGTTCCGGCTGCTGCAATCAGGTGATATCGCTCCGAATAGAGCGGCACTGTGGTCACTCGGCCAAGAGGTTCATTGTCGAGATAGCTGATTCCCGCATCGATCTCGAGGTTTTCGATCTGGCTCAGGACCTGAAGCGAGGTGCGTGACGTCACGGAAAAGGTCACGTCGGGATGCCGCGCCTGAAAGGATTCCGTCAATCGCGGCACCATCGCAAGCGCCGTCGGAATGACCGCAAGGCGGATGTGGCCCGCCAGACCCTTGCGCGCCGCCCGCATTTCCTCACGCATGGTGCGCGTATCGGCGACGATGCGACGCGCCCATTCGAGAACGCGCTGGCCTTCCGGTGTCAGACCCTGATAACGCGCCGCACGCACCACAAGGACGACACCAAGCTGGTCCTCCAGCTGCCGGATCGCGGCCGAGAGACTGGGTTGGGAAACGCCGCACTCCTCCGCCGCGCGGCCAAAATGCCCTGCGCGCGCCAATGCAATGAAAAATTCCAGCTTGTCGATCATGCGTCCTCCCGCGTCGCTCGCGACCCTGCGGATGGTGCGAGCAGGAGAACACTAGAACGAGGCGGGGAAGCCCGCAAATGGATGCCGTTGTTTTCCTGAAACCGCGCGGGGTGGCAAGACTGGATTCCGTCAGGCACGGGCAGTCATGGGCGTCGACGTTCGGTCGTCCACTCCAACCGCACTGGACGCAGCTTTATGGCGGCATTGACCCATCCGTCGTTTCGCCTGACCTGCCGCACAGCGCCGGGAAGCGAAACCAATCGTCATCGCCGCCTCGATGCCCTACCCTCTCATTTTCTCAAGTCTGCGGCGGCAGGCAAAAAGGTATTCGGCGCTTCAGTCGCAAGAACCCTCACTCGCCATCAGGCTTAATGAAGTCGGTCATCGCGGGCGCCTTAAGGACAAACTGGCGATCCGAGCTGATGTAATTATCGGCATGCAGGCGCGCGATCGGCTGATATCGGTCCGGATCGACATAGCGCCCCCCCGCATCGAGGCAATCCTTGTGGACATGCATGTGCACCACTTCCCCCAGGACAAGGGTACGGCGCGGATAATCGATCAGGCGCTCCACACGGCATTCGAAGGCGCAGGGCGATTCCGCCGCAAAGCTTGCATCGATTTTGCTGCAGGGCGTGGCCGTCAGTCCGGCAATCGAAAGTTCATCAACTTCGCTGTCGAAACCCAGGCCACAGACGAGCATTTGTTCAGACAGAGCCATATCGACCATGTTGATGACGAATTCGCCGGTGCGGCGAATATTGGCCATCGTATCCTTCTCCTCGCCCGTCACACGCGGCTGGATGCCGAGAACAACGATTGGCGGATCATGGGAGAAAACGTTGAAAAAGCTCATCGGCGCGGCATTATTGTGGCCAGCGGCCGAGCGCGTCGTGACAAGCGCTATCGGCCGTGGACCGATAAAATTGGTCAGCAAACGATAACGGCTCTGCGGCTCAAGCGCGGTAAAATCGAATTCCATGGGAGCACCTGATTTATTGTATACAATAATATTTCATACTGCAGACAATTACTCAATCGCCCTGATCACGGGATAGCGGATTTTGCTGCATGGACATTTGGGGGAGCAAAGGAAGAGTAGCAAGCCCGCACGCATTCTCCAACCAAATGGACGGAGCCGTCATCCACGCATCGACTATAAGCGCAAAAACTCCCCGGCCTGGAGGGGTCCGGGGAGTAAACCTGACATCATGTCAGAAACTTTGACTGGAGCTAGTTACTCACCCGTTCGGAAACGGGGTGGATCTGAGTTGTCTAACCCTACTATGCTTTTTGTAGACTATTAGAACGAACGCTGCAGGCGAACGAAACCGGTCCACTGGTCGCCAGCGCCGCTGCCGATGCCGCTACGAACGCGCTCGTTGCCGTCAACGCTCTGGTAGTTAACCGAAACGAGCGTGGAGAGGCCGGAAGTGATCTTGTAGCCAACTGCTACACCAGCGCGCCATGCATCGCGGTTGCCGGTGAAATCACCATCGGTGCCGATATCGAGCGTACGGAAGTACTGAACACCGGGGGTGATGGTCAGCTTTTCAGTTGCCTTGACGGCGTATTCAGCAGCAACGGACCACTCGGATTCTTCGTAGTACGCATTGGCGCCAGAAGCCCATACACCGGCGAGGCCGAACGTACCCGGGCCAACTTCAGCCGTTACGATGGCGCGGATCGCACCGTTTTCAGCGTCGGTGTCATAACCACCAAGCAGGTTGGCCTTAACGCCGCCGAACTTGGCGCCGATGATGGCGCTGACGCCGACATTGTTGTCGCCCTGGCGGTTCTGCGTCGTCCAGTTGAGCTGGTTTACGCCCAGATTGTTGCGCTGGATCGTCGTTCCGCTGATCGAGTTGCCGGCGATAACGCCTTCCAGTTCTTCAACGGCAACACCAGCGTAGAAGGAGCCAGCGTCGTAGGTGTAACGGATAGCATTCAGACGGGTCTGGTTCGAGCTGAGGTTATCGACTTCACCAGAGAGACCGTCATCCCACCAGTTATAGTAGAAACCGACCTTCAGGCCGCTGATTTCGATGAAAGCCTGGTCAAGAACGACAGCGCGGCTGCTGTCCTGGTCGGCCTGACCACGGAAACCGAAGTAACCGCGCAGAGCGCCGAGCTCGGTGTCCGAACGCGTGTCGACGTTGAACTGGGCGCGGGTGAAGGAATCCCAGTCGGATGTGCCGGACTGGTCACGACCGAAGTCGGTCTGGAAACGAACGTAACCGTCGAACTTCAGGCAGGTTTCGGTGCCGGGGATGTAGAAGAAGCCGGTGCCGAAAGCGTCGCAGACGCGAACATATTCCATGGGCTCGGGCTCGGCAGCGACGATGGCGTCAGCGGCCTGTGCGCCGGATACTGCTGCGAGAGCCGCAGCGGAGCCGATCAGAAGGCTCTTGATGTTCATTTGTAATCTCCAGTCAAAAATTTTTCAACGAATGCGCAAATTTGAGGGCTGGTCTTTTCCCTGCCGCCCGCTTCCCTGCGCTGATTCAGCAAATGACAGAAGTTGCTGTAGACTCGCAATTTAAATCGGCGAAATACAAATACATATAAAGTAAGCATTTTAATTTCGTAGTAAAATTACAACAAATTAATAGTTTAAAATATAATATTTTGAATTATTATTTCGAAATAATACAATTTATTACTTATATAATTATCCATATAATACTAAATTGCAAATCAATAGAATGAAAAATCTCCCGCTCCGCACGAGATCGGGAGACATCTTACAGGCTAGGGGAAACGAAGTGGTTTCGTTACAGAACCGCACAGGGCAAAGGCGGCAAAGCCGCCCGGCCTCTCCGGGAAAGCCATATCTGGCCGATCTGAAACAACCGGTCGTCCGGGCAGCCTATGGGCTGTTTTCGGGTAAACCAGTCGCGAATATCGTCGTCTTCGCCAGCATGTCTTCGATCGCCTCTGCCGGCACCGGGCGGCTGAAGTAATAACCCTGACCGTAGGGGCAGCCAGCATCACGCAGAAATGTCGCCTGTTCGCCGGCTTCCACACCTTCGGCAATGACATCAATGCCCAGAGACCCGGCAAGCTGGATCATGATCGAGACGATGGCGCTGTCCTTGGTCTTTTCCGGCAGATGGGTGAGGAACGAGCGGTCTATCTTCATGCAGGACAGCGGGAATGTCTTGAGCATGCCGAGGCAGGAATAACCGATACCGAAATCATCCAGCGCCAGGCTGACACCCATCTGTTTGATGGCCCGCATGATCCGGACCGATGTTTCGACATCCTGAATGATAAGCGTCTCGGTGATTTCGATTTCCAGGAGCGATGGCGCAAGGCCGGTTTCCTTCAGCACCGACCTGATCTGCTGCACCAGCCCGCCCTGAAACTGCCGCGGCGAGATATTGACCGCCATCTTGACGGGCAAGAGGCCGGCGGCCGCCCATGCCTGCGCCTGACGACAGGCCTTCCTGAGAATGCTTTCTCCGAGTTCCACAATCAGCCCGGTTTCTTCCGCAAGCCCGATGAATTCCGCAGGGCCAAGCAAACCTTCCGTGGGGTGCTGCCAGCGCACCAGCGCCTCCACGCCGCTGATTGCGCCACTGACAAGATCGACCTGCGGCTGGAAGTGCAGCACGAACTCGTCTCTCTTGACGGCTTTGCGCAATTCCTCGATGCGGGTGAACTTCTTCCTCAGATCATCCGCCATATTGGGGGTGAAGGTGGCAATGCTGTCGCGCCCGTTATGTTTGGCTTCATACATGGCAAGATCGGCGGCCGCGACGATTTCCGCCGTGGTTTCCCCATGCTCCGGGAAAAAGGCCATGCCGATGCTGCATGTGACCTTGATATCGTAATTGCCGATACGCAATGGCTGCGAGACAGCGGCGCGGATGCGCTGCAGGCGGTTTTCGACATCGTCCCTGCGCTCTTCGAGAATGATGACGAACTCGTCGCCGCCGACCCTGAGAACGAGATCGTTCTTCCGGAGGCTTTTCGCAATGCGCTCGGCGGTTTTCGACAGCAACGCGTCGCCGATGCTGTGGCCGAGCGTATCGTTGATCTGCTTGAAATTGTCGAGATCGAGAAAACCGATACCGACCCTTCGGCTCGCCTTTGCCGCCGCCGCCAGTATTTCCGGCAGCCTCGTATCGAGGAAACGACGGTTCGGCAGCCGGGTCAGCATGTCGTGGTCCGCCAGGAAAGCGATATGTTCCGCCGCCCTTTTGCGGTCGATGGCCAAACCCGCCATGCGCGCTGCCGCGCCTATGAATTCCACCAGCGCCGCATCCGGCTGGCGGCCGGCCAGCATGCACCAGACGAAACCATGCGCCTTGCCTTCGCTGGCCGGAATATCGAAACTAAACGCAATATTTTCTGCCGGATGGACAAGGCTCTCAGGATCGCTGACACTGGAGACAAGCGCGGCCAGCCCTTCCTGCTGCGCCAGTGCCGGCGAGGCATAAACGGAAGGCTCCCCTTCCGCCGCATCGAACACCCGCACCGCGCAGGCCAGTCCGGTCGCGAGATTTTCGATGGCCTTGACGAATTCCTCAAGAAAATCCTCGATACGCGCCGCCGCGACGATCATTTCCAGAATATGCGCCTGCGCCTGAAGCAGTCTTTCGGAGGCCTTTTTCTGGGTTATGTCCCGCGAGGCGCCGACCACGCCGATAATGTTGCCGGCCTTGTCCTTCAGCGGCACGCGCGACATCATGAGCCAGCGGTCGATATCCCCGCGCATGGCGCGCTCTTCGTAACCGAGATCCGGTTCGCCGGTGCGCATCACCCGCGCCTCGGTATCGGGAATGCCGGCGCGCTGCGCCGCCTCACCATTGATATCGTAGTCGGTGAGCCCGATCAGTTGCTCGACCGTGTCAAAGCCGTTTTCGGTGACGATGGCGCGATTGGCGAAAAGAAAGCGCCCTTCCAGATCCTTGGCATAGATAAAATCCGGCACGTGGTCGATCATCGCTTCCAGAAGCGCGTGCCGGTCGGAAGGATTGCTGTTTTCGCTCATGTCAGGAGTGGCGGATGGCGTGACATCGCGCTTTTTTCGCGACATCCGGTTCTCTTCGGGTGTCTTCGGGCCTTTGGAACGCACCTCTCCGCCTCATCATTTTATAAGGAAGCAGAATAGTAGGATTATACGTATTATATAAATATGAACAACGACAGTAGATTGCCGGGAAACCAGCCTTTTGCAGCAACCTCCCTGAATCAAAACGGCGCAACAGAAGCTGCGCCGTCAAAACCACAGGCGGCAATTCGTTGACCGTCACACCACCGGCGTCGGCAGTTCTTTGCCGGCAAAATGGGCATCGAGATTGGCGAGAACGAGATCAGCCATGGCGCGGCGCGTCTGGTGCGTGCCGCTGCCGACATGCGGGGCGAGCGTGACGGTGTCGAAGGCGAAAAGCGCTTCCGGCACGCGCGGTTCATCCTCGAAGACATCCAGCGCCGCGCCACCGATCGTGCCGCTGGCAAGAGCCTCGACAAGCGCCTTCTCATCCACCAGCGAACCGCGCGCCACGTTGACGAGCACACCCTGCGGTCCAAGCGCCTTCAGCACATCCGCATTGACGATATGGCGGGTTTCGGCCGTAGCGGCGGCGGCGATGATCAGCACGTCGCAATTGGCGGCCAGCGCCTCGATGCTGTCATAATAATCATAGGCAACATCGCGACGATTTCGGGCGGTGTAGGAGATACGCGCATCGAAACCTTCAAGCCGCTTTGCGATTGCCTGACCGATGCGGCCGAGGCCGAATATGCCGTAACGGCGGCCGGCCACGCGAGTAGAAAGCCCCATATCGCCCTTCAGCCATTGACCGGTGCGCACATGCTGATCCGCCTGCGGCAGCTTGCGCGCCTGCGCCAGAACGAGGCCGAGCGCGAGGTCGGCGACATCGGCCGTCAGCACGTCAGGCGTATTGGAGACGCGAAAACCGCGTCGCTTGGCGTCAGTCAGATCCACCTTGTCGAAACCGACACCGTTGATGGCGACGATTTCAAGATTGGGAAGTGCAGCGCCAATATCCGCCGGCAGGCCGATATGGCCGCCAGTGACGACGCCGCGGATTGAAGCACCCTTTTCAGCAAGGAACGCCGCCTTGTCAGCAGCCTCGAACAGGCGATGCACGGTGAAGCGCTGCGCGAGTTCTTCTTCCAGTGCCGGGATGAGCGGGCACAATTGCACGATTTCAGTGGTCATGAAGTTTCCTTTGCGCCGGTGAACTACTTCACATCGGCCTTGACGAATTGCCGGAGTTCCGGCGTTTGCGGATTGGCGAAGAGTTCCGAAGAACGGCCCTGCTCCCAGATCTTGCCCTTGTGCATGAAGATGGTTTCGGTCGCCACGCGGCGCGCAAAGGCCATTTCATGGGTCACGAGGATCATGGTCATGCCGTCTTTGGCGAGGTTTTCCATGACGGTCAGCACTTCCTCGGTCAATTCAGGATCGAGCGCCGAGGTCACCTCGTCGAACAGCATCACCTTCGGCCGCATGGCGAGCGAACGGGCAATCGCCACGCGCTGCTGCTGGCCGCCGGAAAGCTGGTCCGGATAGGAATCGAATTTCTCCGAAAGGCCGACGAGTTGCAGAACTTCGCGGGCAATATCCTTGGTTTCCGATTTCGCCACATCCTTGACGATACGCGGCGCGAGCATGATGTTTTCGCCGACCGTCAGATGCGGGAAGAGATTGTAGCTCTGGAACACGATGCCGACATCGGTGCGCAGCTTGCGCAGCGCCTTGGCATCTTCCCCGATCGCATGACCTGCAATTTCGATACGGCCGGAATTGATCTTCTCCAGCCCGTTCATGCAGCGCAGCAGCGTGCTTTTGCCCGAGCCCGAGCGGCCGATGAGGGCGAAGACTTCACCGCGGCCGACCGTCAGCGACACGCCTTTGAGGACTTCCAGAGCGCCAAAGCTCTTGTGAACGTTTTCAACGATTACTTCCGGCATGAAGCCTCCTTTCCAGCCAACGCGAGAGCTGGGACAACGGGTAGCAGACGATGAAATAAAGCACGGCCACGGCGACGAAGACGCGGAACGGCTGGAACGTGGCATTGTTGATGAGCTGCCCCGCTCTCGCCAGTTCGACGAAACCGATGATCGATGCGATGGACGTATTCTTGACGACCTGAACGGCGAAACCGACGGTCGGCGGTAGCGAAATGCGAATCGCCTGCGGCAGGATGACGTAGCGATATTGCTGGGCGCGGGTGAGAGCCAGCGATTCCGACGCTTCCCATTGCTGCTTCGGCACCGCCTGGATGCAGCCGCGCCAGATTTCCGCGAGGTAACCCGATGTATAGATCGTCATCGAGGCGCCGGCGGCAAAGAGCGGCGGCAGTTCCAGCCCGGCAAGGCTGAGGCCGTAATAGGACAGGAACAGTATCATCAGCACCGGAATGCCCTGGATCACCTGGATGTAGGTGCCGGCGGCAATGCGCAGCGCCTTGAAATTCGAGGTGCGGGCGAGCGCCACGAAGAAGCCGACAATGCCGCCGCCGATAAGCGCAATGATCGTCAGAAGCACGGTCCATTGCAGGGCGGTCAGCAGGAAGCCGAATTCGTTCCAGCCGAAAGTTCGAAGAGTCATGACTGCACCTCCGGCATGGCGGTCATCGTCTTGCGGGCAACGCGACGGCCGAACAGCCACATGCCGACAAGGGCAAGGATGAGCCGCAGCGAAAGCGCCAGCGCAAGATAGATGAGCGTGACGACGATATAGACCTCGAAGGAGCGATAGGTCTGCGATTCCACGAAGGCTGCGGCGGCCGCAAGCTCATGGGTGGAAATGGCCGAACATATGCTCGATGCCAGCATCATCAGCACGAACTGGCTGCACAGCGAGGGATAGACCTTGGCGATGGCCGGCACGATGATGACGTGGCGATAGATCTGGTACTTGGTGAAACCCAGCGCCTCGCCCGCCTCGATCTGCGACTTGTGCACCGCCTCGATGCCGGCGCGGATGATCTCCGTCGAATAGGCAGCAAGATTGATCGTCATACCGATCAGCGCCGCCGTATCCGCCCCTACCCTGAAGCCGAGGCCCGGCAGGCCGAAATAGACGATGAAGAGCTGCACGAGAAACGGCGTATTGCGGATGACTTCCACATAACCGTCCACGATGATGCGGACGATGCCGCCATTGATGGACCGCAGCGAAGCCAAAAGAATGCCGAAAGCGCAGCCAAGCACGATGGACAGGACCGACAGCTTGATCGTCAGCCATATGCCGTTCAGAATCTCGTTCTGATACTGGGCGAGCGCGCCGAATTGGAATGTATAGGACATGCGTCACTCCGTTGACATTTCCCGGGCCCGCCGGAAGCCTTCCCGGCGGGCGCGTTGAAAGGCTCAATCAGAAGCTTGGCAATTGCGGCAGCGGACGGCCGGTCCACTTGACCGAGATGCGGTCGAGATCGCCGGACATCTTCATGAGGTAGATGGAAGTGTTCAGCCACTGGCGCAGCTCGAAGTCCTCAAGCTTGGTCGCCATGGAATTGCCCTGCTGGAAGAAGGTGAAACCAACCTGCAGACCGGCTTCCGGACGCTGTTTGATGATTGCTTCGCCAACCGTGGACGGCAGGGCGACGGCATCCACCTGACCGGCGAGCAGTGCCTGGGCGCTGGTGGAATCGTCTTCGTAAACGACGATTTCAAGACCTTCGACATTGGCCTTGCGCAGCGCGGTTTCCTGCGAGGAGCCGCGATTGACCGAAACGCGCTTGCCCTTCAGGCTGTCGAGATTTTCGAACTTCTGGTCCTTGCCCGAGATGATGTCCATGTTGAAGGCGCTATAGGGCTGCGTGAACATGACGGTCTTGGCGCGCTCGCCGGTCGGCGCAAGCGTCGCAACAAGGAAATCGACCTTGCCGGTCTGAAGGGCCGGAATACGCGCAGGCGGCGTCAGCGGCACCAGCTCCACCGGCAGCGACAGGTAAGAGCCGATGAGATTGGCGACATCGACGTCGTAACCAGAGGGATTGCCCTTCTCATCCACCATGCCCATCGGCGGCGCACCGGTCAGAACACCAATCTTGACCTTGCCGCGCGCGGTGATCTCGCTGAGCGAGACGGCATGGGCGGACGTGGTGGCGGCAAGCGTTGCTGCTGCAACACCGACGGCAACGGTCATGTTCTTCAGAAATCTGGATATGCTCATGGTTTCTCCTCCAACCTTATAGTGGCTGCCCATAATGGAACAGCGGCCTTGCGCAAACCGAAAAATGTTCTCGATAACATTTTAACGCGATTGACTAAAAACTCCTCCCAAGAAACCGCGAAAGCACAAAACTGGATGAATTTCCCATTAAATTCAATGTTTTTGGCTGGTTATCGATTTTCCTCTGTTCGACACCGTTTCACGTTCTTGGCAGGATCAATAATGCATGTTATCGGTATCATTGCAAGTCCGATCTACAGAACTGTTTCGGTCGGCAATCATTCGGGAGGAAACATGTACACACGCTCGGCAATTTTCGAAGGCAGGATTCACCCCGGCCGGGAGGAGGAGTTTTTCCGCATCGTCGAGGAGAAATTGCTGCCGGTCTGGAAACGCATGCCGAATGCCCAGGCGGTGCGGGTGATGCGCACCGAGCGCACGGACCCGGACGCCGCCTCGATCATCATGGTGCAGGAAATCGACTATCCGTCGATGGAAGCAGTGGAGGAAGCGCTGGTTTCGCCGGTCAGGCTGGAAGGTCGGGTGCTGACGGATGAGATGATGAGCATGTGCGACGGGCGTTTTTATCATCTGGTCTATAGCCGCGTCGCATAAATCCGGTGCACGCCGCATCGATCTGCAATCATACGGCGTGCTTTCCCTTGATATCTTCGTGTATGTCTTGTCCTGAACCGGTTCGAATTTAGGGAGACATGCTTTGGTGGAGCGCACGCCCTTGGCCGCAGCGTTAGTCACGTCAAAAAAAGCAACCATGAGCGATGTCTCGAAACTCGCGGGCGTCTCCAAGATGACCGTTTCGCGGGTACTGGCCGATCCTGCCCTGGTGTCGGAAGAGACACGTCAGAAGGTGATGAAAGCCATCGAGAAGCTGGGCTATGTGCCAGACCGGATCGCCGGTTCGCTATCCTCCCGCCGCACCAATTTCATCACCGCCATCCTGCCGACGCTCACCAACTCCAACTTCGCCGATAGCGCTCAGGGGCTCGCCAATGCGCTGCGCGCCGCCGATTACCAATTGCTGATCGGTTACACCATGTACGATCTGCAGGAGGAGGAACGCGTCATCCGCACCATGATGGAGCGCCGCCCCGATGCCATCGTCGTCGCCGGCACGGTGCATACCAAGATGGCGAGCGAGGTGCTGATGCGCGCCGGTATCCCGATCGTGGAGATCTGGGATGTTCCCGAACACCCGATCGACCATGCTGTCGGTTTTTCCAACTACGAAGTGGGAAGAACCGCCGCCAAGCATCTGATATCGCTTGGATTCAAGCGAATCGGTGCGCTCGGATCGAGGGCCGATGGCGATGTGAAGGACTGGCGCGGCGAAAGCCGCCTGCTCGGTTTCGGCGCGGCCCTGCGGGAAGCCGGCATTGCCGACGATCTCATCATCCGCGAAGGCAGCGCCCCTGTCTCCTATGACCACGGGGCAAAGACCCTCGGCTCGCTGCTGGCCAAGGCGCCAGATGTCGAGGCCATCTTCGCCGTATCGGATATTTCCGCCGTCGGCGCACTGATGGAATGTCATCGAAGGGGAATCAGTGTCCCTGACCGCATTTCCATCCTCGGCTTCGGCGACTTCGATATCGGCCGGCAATGTTACCCGGCGATTTCAACGATCCGCGTGGACGCCCAGATGATCGGCCGCAGGGCGGGCGAGTTGCTGCTTTCGATACTGGAGGCGGAAAAGGATGCCATTGTTCCCGAAGGCGCAAGGGTGGATGTCGGCTTCGAGCTGATCGTGCGGGAAACGACGAAACGGCTGGGTGGGTGAGGCTCTAGCTAGAGCGGGCGCCACTTGTTTCTTCTCCCCAAGGGGGGAGAAGTCCGCGGCAGCGGGATGAGGGGGCAGGCTCTCCGAAATCCGGCAACGTTGCCCCCTCATCTGACCCTTCGGGCCATCTTCTCCCCGACGGGGAGAAGAAATACGCCGAACCGATGCAGCCCGATCTGGGCTATAGACCTTTAAAGGCCCAACTTACCGCGCACCCCACGTATCCGTCAGACGATACCCCTCCGGCCACGGATCGGACGGATCGAGCATGTGCTGGTGAATACCGGTGATCCAGCCGCGGCCGGAGATTTCCGGCAGGATGGCCGGACGGTCGCCGACCGTTGTCGTTCCAAGAATACGGCCGGTGAAGGTAGAGCCAATCAGCGACACCGCCGTCAGGGTTTCGCCCTCCTTCATCTCGCCACGCGCATGCAGCACCGCCATGCGGGCTGAAAGCGCCGTGCCTGTCGGCGAACGGTCCACCTTGCCCGGCTGGATGGCGACGGCCGCCCCTGCCCGCAGACCTTCAGCCGTGCGCTCCACCTTACCCGCAAACAGGCAGAAGGAAAAATGCCGCCAGTCCGGGTTTTCGGGATGGTCGAAGCCCAAAGCCTTGTTGGCGGCATTGGTGATGCGCACGCCGAGGCGGGCAATCTCATGCGCCTCTTCCGGCTTCAGGCTAAAGCCCATCGCCTCGGCATCGACGATGACGAAGCTGTCGCCGCCATAGGCCGTGTCCACTTTCAGCGTACCGAGGCCTTCAACCTCGAGTTCGACATCGAGTTTTGCGGCAAAGCTTGGCAGGTTCTGCACAAAAATGCGCTCGGCCTTGCCGTTGCGGCATTCGGCGCGCACCTTCACCAGCCCGCCCGGCGCTTCCAGCAGCATATGGGTTTCCGGCTCCTGCATCGGTACGATGCCGCCATCCAGCAGCACGGTGGAAACGCAGATGGAATTGGAGCCGGACATGGGCGGCGTGTCTTCCGGCTCCATGATGATGAAGGCGGCATCCGCGTCGGGATGCTTCGGCGGCACCAGCAGGTTGACGTGGCGGAACACGCCGCCACGCGGCTCGTTGAGCACGAAATTGCGCAGGGTCTCATCGCGGGCGATGAAGCGGCTCTGCTCCCAGATCGTTTCGCCCGGCGGCGGCCTGACACCGCCGACGATCACGTCCCCGACTTCCCCTTCCGCATGGGCGGAAATGACATGAACGGTCTTGATACTGCGCATTCAAAACTCCTTAGGAAAGCCATGAAGGAAGAAGGGATGGGGCACGGCCGGTCAGCGCGCTTTCAACGCAATCGGCAAGGCTGCCGAAGCGCACTGCGCGGCCGCTGAGGCCGGGTCCGTAATGGGCGTATTTGCCGGAATTGGTCATCAGGGCACGGGTCTTCGTCGGGAAGACCGGCTCGGAAATGGAGCACCAGCAAAGATCAGGCAGCACCTGCACACCGCTGTCGCGCAGGCTTTGCAAAGTGCCGTCCTGCCCGGCCGCATCGATGACCTGCTGGCCGGCTGTGACGATGACGGCGACATCCGCGTGACGCCGGCGGCCGGCAAATTCAGCCGCAAGCGCGCGGCACTCCTCCAGCGAGGCATGCGGGCTGCCGATGGCGACAAGTTGCACCTCTTCCGGTCCTTCATTGAGAAGCGACCAGCCGGCGGCCATATCGGAGGGTGAGACAGTGACGATATCGGCCGTTTCGAGAGGCGGAAGAGCGGCTTCCGGCGTTACGCCCTCTATATGAAGCATGGGCGCAGCGGAGGTGGTGCCGAAAGCGGCGCAAAGCGCCTTTAGATCATCCCGTGACGGCTTCGCAGGGCCAAGGCCGCGCAGCAGCGGAATGCAATCCGGCGCGGCCTTGCCCGCCAGATAACCGATGAGCGGCCAGAAGGCATCATCCACGCCCTGCGGCAACGCCACATTGACGATGCGCTGAGGACGGCGATTTTCCTCCAGATAAACGCCGGAAAGCGGCGCCCTGCCCGTCATCGCGATGCAGAGATCGAGAAAGTCCGGATGCTTGGCCGTGCGCGCGCCAAGAACCGTATTGGCGAAAATCACGGCATTCGATTCGGCCCAGGCGATGGATTCACCGGCCTGCGGCGCGCTGTCGAGCAGGTAAGGCGAACAGGTGAAAGTCGGGCGACAGCCCATGCGCACATAGGCATCCGCCAGCCTTGCGGCCGGGTCGCCGAAATCCTCCGGCATGCCCTGCGAACGCCAATGCACCTTGTCCACCGAAATGGCGTTCATGGTCGTCGGCACCCGTACCTTCGCGCCCATCTCCGCCATTTTTTCCGCGAAGGTGAGATTGGCGGGGCTGGCATAGATGCAGCCATCGATGTGACCCTGCGTGACATCGACAAGCGCCGACGCCCCCTGCTGGGCGGCCATGGCGACGGTGATGCGCATGGCCTGCTGCACGGCGACGCCATCACGCCCTTCGAGCATGGCCCGGTCGTCACCCTTAAGATCGAGATGCGCCGTCGCCGGCGGCGTGATGGCAAGGGAAACGCCATCGGCTTCGATGGCCGTCTCATCGATACGGATATCAACGGCTTTGGAGAACCGGGCGAAATTTTCCGCGTCGAGGCGCAGCACCGGCAAAGGCTTGCCGAACATTTCGGCGGCGATCAGCGCGCCCAGCGTCAGCACGTCCTCGGCCTCGCAGAAGACCAGCGCCGAGGGCGCGCGGCCCGTCAGGATAAGATCGAGCAGCACGCCCGAACCGGTGCACGAGCCACGACTGGTGGGCATGAACAGCACGCCGCCGGTGAGACAGACACCATGCAACGGGTGGTGCACGTCGATCACCCTGCCGGTGGCGGGATCGACGCCGCCCCAGAAACTCAGCGCTTCGGTCGTCGCAATCACGGGACCTTCGGCCGAACCGGCCAAAATGCTGCGGGCTTCAGGAACGGCTGTTGTCGAGAGGGAAGAAGACATCGGAAATCCCCGTCAGAAACGTTGCGGCGAAAATGCCCTTGTATCGATGGCGGGTTTTTGCCCCGTCAGAAGATCGGCGACGATGCGGGCCGTGCCCGCCGATTGCGTCAACCCCAGATGCCCGTGGCCGAAAGCGTAGACCACCCGCGCCGTGTGCCTTGCTTGACCGATGGCCGGCAGGCTGTCCGGCAGCGAGGGGCGAAAGCCCATCCACTGCTTGCCGCCTTCGGTTTTCAGGCCCGGCAGGAAGGCTTTCGCCTTGGTCAGCAACGCTTCGGAACGGGCGAAATTGGCCGGAAGCTCCAGCCCGCCCAATTCAACCGCGCCACCGACGCGGATGCCGGAGGAAAGCCGCGTGACGACGAAACCATGGCCGCCGAAAGTCACCTGCGTGCGCAGATCGAAGGCCCCAGACGGCAGGGTTGTATTATACCCCCGTTCGGTTTCCAGCGGAATTTTTTCCCCGAGCGAACGGGCGATGCGATGCGAAAAGGCGCCGGCCGCCAGCACCACCCTGGCGGCCTTGCGGGTGCGCCCATCATGGCTCACCACCTCGACACCGTCTTCCAGTGGTCGAAGCGAAGCGATATCGAGGCATTCGATACGGCCGCCAATGGTGCGGAAATGCTCGGCCAGCGCCAGCGTATAAAGCTTGGGATCGGCGATGGAATACCAGCCGGGCGTGAACGTGCCGCAGGTGAAACGCGGCGCGATGCCGGGCTGTATCTCGGCCATCTGTTCGGCATTGAGATGCCGGAACTCGATGCCGTGCCGCTCGCGCGCCTTCCAGCCGGGAAGCGAGGCCTCGAATTCCGCCTCGCTTTCATAGACCTGGAGGTTGCCCTCCTTGCGCAGCATGGCGATGGTATCGGTCTTTTTCAGGAACGGCTCCAGCTCGGCCTTGGCGAGATCCATCAGCGCCGTCTGGGCGGCGGTGGAATGCTCCACCTTCGAAGCCGCACAGGCTCGCCAGAAGCGGAACATCCACGGCGCAATTTTCAGCGCATAGGCCGGCGGCACGCTGAGCGGACCGAGCGGATCGAGCAGCCACTTCGGCGCCTTCCACAGAATGCCGGGCGATGCCAGCGGCAGGATATCGGTGAAGGCGAAGGCGCCGGCATTGCCGGCCGAAGCGCCCGCCGCCGGTCCCTCGCGGTCGATGACCGTGACCGAGAGGCCACGGCCCTGCGCCGCGATTGCCGCCGAGAGGCCGACGACGCCGGCCCCGATGACGATGACATCATTGGCTGGCATTACCGCACGCTCGCCAGGAACTTCTGGGTCTCGGCATGCTGCGGCGCGCCGAACAGCTGATCCGGCGTGCCGATTTCCGCCATCACGCCCTGATGAAAGAAGGCGACGCGGTTCGAGACATCACGCGCGAAGGCCATTTCATGGGTGACGCAGATCATCGTCATGCCCTCATCCGCCAGCATCTTCAGCGTATCGAGTACTTCGCCAACCAGCATAGGGTCGAGCGCCGAGGTGACTTCGTCGAACAGCATATATTCCGGCGACATGGCAAGCGCGCGGGCAATCGCCATACGCTGCTGCTGGCCGCCCGACATGCGGTTCGGATAAACCTTCAGCTTTTCGGCAAGACCCACATGGGTCAGTTGCTTCACCGCGATTTCCTCGGCCTGCTCCTTCGAGATGCCGAGCACCTTGCGCGGCGCGAGCATGACGTTTTCGAGCACCGTCAGATGCGGGAAAGCGTTCCATTGCTGGAAGACGATGCCGACCTTGCGGCGCAGCTTGTTGAGGTCGGTGGACTTCGCATGCACTTCCGTGCCGTCGATAACGATCTTGCCGCTGTCGATCGGCTCGAGGCCGTTGATGCAGGTCAGCAACGTCGACTTGCCGGAACCGGAGCCGCCGATGATGGTGACGACCTCGCCCTTGTTGACGGTGAGGTTGATCCCTTTCAGAACCTCCAGCGGGCCGAAGGATTTGCGGACGTTTTCGATCTCAATCATTGGGGGACCACCGTCTTTCGAGATACCCGCCGAAACGGGCGATGGGGAAGCTGATAAGGAAGTAGATGGCGCCGCAGATCATCAGAATGGTCAGCGGTTCCTGCAGGCGGGTGACGAGGATCTGCGAGGCGCGCAGTAGCTCGATGAGGCCGAGCCACAGCACCAGCGCCGAATCCTTCATCACACCAAGGGTAAGGCCGATCCACGAGGGCAGCGACACGCGGGTAGCAAGCGGCAGCACGATGTAGCGCATGTCCTGGGACCAGGTCATGCCGAGCGACCGGCAGGCGCGGCGCGTATTCGACGGCACCGCATCGATGCCGCCGCGCACGATCTCGGTGCAATAGGCCGCCGTATAAAGCGACAGCACTACGCAGGAAGTGGTGAATGGCGGCCAGCCGAGCTTGGCGATCGACTGGAAGGCATTGCCGAGCACGAGCTGGATGAGCAGCGGCACGGAACGGAAAATATCCAGCACGAAGGTCAGCGGCAGCGACCAATAGGGGCCGAACTGGAAACGGATGATACCGAAGATGATCCCCATGACGGTGCCTGCCGTGACGGCGACGGCGGTGACGGCAAGCGTCATGCCGGCACCCTTGGCGAGGAAGGCGAGATCACTCCAGGTGAGAGCGGTTTCAAACATGGCTCACCTCTCTCAATAACGGAACAGACGCGCGGCCAGCAATCTGGCGGCGAGCGTGACGATCTTGGCGATCACGTAATAGATGACCGCGGCGAGCGCAAAGAATTCGAAGGTGCGGAACGAGCGCGCATTGAGTGCCTGCGTGACGCCGGCAAGATCCGTATTCATGCCGACGGTAACACCGAGCGAGGTCATCAGGATCGCCCAGACCATCTGGTTGGTGGCAGGCAGAAAAGCGACGCGCAGCATCTGCGGCAGGATAATGAGCCGGAAGGTCTGCATCGAGGTCATGCCGAGCGAACGGCCGGAGCGCGTCTGCGTATCGGGAATGGCTTTCAGCGCGCCGCGGAAATTTTCCGCAAGATAACCGGCATTGTTGAAGGCGATGCCGACGAGAAGCGCGGTATAGGGGCTCAAATGAATGCCGAAATTGCCAAGGCCGAAATGGGCCATGTAAATCTGGAACAGCGCCGGCGTGTTACGGGCGATTTCCACCCAGACGGCGGCGAAAGCGCCGAGAATGCGGTTGCCGGAGAGCCGGAACAGCGTCAGCACGATGGCGCAGGAAAGACCGATCACCATCGACAGAATGGCGATCTGCAGCGTCACCACCGCACCGTCCAGAAGCTGCGGCAAAGCCTTCAGCGCCTGATTCCAGTGAAATGTATAGTTGAACATTAAGCGTCCCGCCTCTTCAGAAACGATCAACGGCGCGATCATCTTGACCGCGCCGTTTACGAAAAGTCCTGATCAGCGATAAACGCCGTTGACGGTGAGCGAGGGAACTTCGCCGCCAACCCATTTTTCATAGAGTTCGGCGTAACGGCCGGTGCGAACCTGCTGGTTGATGAAGAGGTTCAGGTAGTTGATGAAGCCGTATTCGTCACGGTTGGTGAAGAGCGCGACATAATCGATGTCATAGGGCGCCTTGCCGACCACGGAGATGCCCGCGAACTTGCCGCCCTTGACGTTGGACTGCGCAACCGTCGAGGTGGAAACGGTGGCGTCGATCTGGCCCTGGCTGAGCGCGAGGAACACGTCTGCCTGCGTCTGGTACGGACGGAATTCGCCGACGCCCCACTCCTTGACCGTCTTTTCGAGCGCGATGGCTTCGAACGTACCGGCCGTTGCGCCGACCGTCTTGCCCTTCATGTCTTCGAAGGACTTGATGCCCGACTTGTCGTTGGCGGTAACGGCCATTTCGAAAGCGAAGTAAGGCACGGTCATGCCGACCGTCTTGGCGCGCTCCAGCGTATCGGAGGTCGAGGCAACACCGACATCGACGCGGCCGGACATCAGCGCCGGAATACGCTCCGGGAACGGCGTTTCGACGATTTCAGCGGTAACGCCGAGCGCCTTGGCGAGATCGTTGCAATAATCGACATCGAAGCCGATCGGGTTGTTGGCGTCATCACGCGCGCCCATGGGCGGGAAATCGAGCACGACGGCGCAACGCAGCGTGCCGGACGAAATGATGTCGTCAAGTTTGTCGGCCTTGGCCGGCGTAATAGCGAAAGTGGCGGCCAAGAGGCCGGCGACGATGACCGATTTTTTCATTCTTTATTTGCTCCCACAATTGGTCTGCCCTTGAAGGCGCGGTCACTATTTCCCCATGGCGGCGATAAATCAACATAAAAATACAACGAGTATACAAAAAGAATTTTTGCATGTGCGAACTGATGAGGTGTCGCGGATGATTGCGCAAGCCGGCGCGGGGGGAGCGGACAAGGTGGGCGAAACATCCAGCATCCCTCATTCCTGTGCTTGTCACAGGAATCTAGCCAGCCCAAGTCTTTGGGCTGAAAGAGGCTTTCCGACGCGCAGACGCGCGCCGACTGGATTCCTGTGACAAGCACAGGAATGGGGGCTTAAGGTATCTTCGTGTCTGGCAGGGTGGCCTTCTGCTCTGACTGAGCTTGATCGAAAAGACACGTTGCAATACTCACGCCTTTGTATACTTTATGTATTCAAAATGTGCGAGCCCTATCGGAGGACTATGATGAGCGACACGACCACCTTGACCATTGAGGCACTTTTCCAGCGGGTCGAGTCGATTTTTTTGAGGGCCGGGGTGAATGATGTACAGTCGGGTGCATTGGCGCGCGTCATCACGGCGGGCGAGCGGGACGCCTGCAAGTCCCACGGCATCTACCGTATCGAAGGCGCGCTCCGCACCGTCAAGGCCGGCAAGGTGAAGCCCGATGCGATACCTGAAGTGGCGGAAGACGACGGCACGGCCATCGTGAAGGTCAATGCCCATGGCGGCTTCGCCAACCCCGCCTTCGAACTTGGTCTGCCGGTTCTGGTGGAGCGGACGAAACGCGCGGGCATCGCAGCGCTCGTCATCAATGACTGCACGCATTTCTCGGCGCTCTGGCCGGAAGTCGAAGGGCTGACCGAAAACGGTCTCGCCGGGCTGGTAATGTGCCCGAGCTATTCCACCGTCGCGCCTACCGGTGGCATCAAACCGTTGCTCGGCACCAACCCCTTCGCCTTCGGCTGGCCGCGCAAGGACACCTCACCTTATGTCTTCGATTTCGCGACGTCGGTTGCGGCACGCGGTGAAATAGAATTGCATCGGCGTGCGGGAAAGCCCCTGCCGGAAGGCTGGGCTCTGGATGCCGACGGCAAGCCGACGACCGACCCGGAAGCCGCCCTTGCCGGCTCCATGTTGCCCTTTGGCGGCCACAAGGGATCGGCCATCGGCACCATGATCGAGCTTCTCGCCGGCATCATGATCGGCGATCTCACCAGCCCCGAAGCGCTCGAATTTCTCGGCACCACCACACTTGCCCCCACCCATGGCGAGCTGATTATCGCTTTTTCGCCTGAGGCCTTCGCCAAGGGCCGCCCCGGCGATCCCTTCCAGCGCGCGGAAGTGCTGTTCGACGCCATCATCGGCCAAGGCGCCCGCCTGCCCTCGGGCCGCCGCTTCACCGCCCGCGCCAAATCCGAAAGCGAAGGCATCACGCTTACCGCCGCCGAAATGGCCGGGCTCGACCGGCTGCTGGAAAAGGGGCTGGACGCGGTTTCCTGATTGCGTTTGGATGTGGAAATGAAAAGGCCCGCATATGCGGGCCTTTTCATGGTGATAATGTCACTCAGCGTTTTTTTGCGACTGCATAACATCCCGCTCCGTCACCCCGGACTAGATCCGGGGTCCAGCGCGATCAAGTTCTTGATCGCGGAAGAGTCCTTTCACAGCGCAGACGCGCCGTGGCTGGATGCCGGATCAAGTCCGGCATGACGGAGGAGAGATATCAGATCTCATCACATGCAAAAAAGGCCCGCATTTGCGGGCCTTTTGTTTTCACGTCAGCGACTACTCAGGCCGCCTTGCAGGCCTGCACGGCGCCCGGAAGCTTGCTCCAGTCGGCGTACCAGCTGTTGAACAGCTTGAACTGCGCCTCGACATAACCGCGCTGGCTGTCGGTCAGGGCGTCGGTTTCGTTGAAATGCAGCGTGTATTCCTTGTCGCCCTTCAGCACCATCATATGCTTGAAATAGAGCACCAGATCCGGGCCTTCATCGAAGGAAGAGAGAACGGCCAGCGCCTGTTCCAGTTCCAGCGCGCGAGCGCGGGCATCCGCGTCACCCTTGGCGGCGGCCTGCGACAGCTTGCAGAGGTGAATGACTTCCTTCGGCAGAACATTGCCGATGCCGGTGATGGCGCCGGTGGCGCCGCAATTGACGAAACCGTGGAAAACGGCGGTATCGACGCCGATCATCAGGGTGACGTCGTCATCGCGGCTGGTGATGTTTTCAGCGGCGTAACGCATATCAGCCGGGCCGCCGAATTCCTTGAAGCCGACGAGGTTCTTGTGCTCGGCGCGCAGTGCGAAGAAGAGATCGGCGCGGGTGGCGAAACCGTAATAGGGGCTGTTGTAGATGACGGCCGGGATTTCCGGGGCAGCCGAGAGGATGGCCTTGAAATGCGCCTTCTGGGCGGAGATGACCGAACCGCGCGACAGGACGCGCGGAATGACCATCAGGCCCTTGGCGCCAACCTTCTGGGCGTGAGCGGCATGGGCAACGGCAGATGCCGTGTTGACCGCGCCGGTGCCGACGATGACCGGAATACCGGCTTTCACCAGGCGCTCTACGCCTTCCATGCGCTGCTCGTCCGTCAGGAGCGGCCAGTCGCCCATGGAACCGCAATAAACGACGGCCGACATGCCATCGGCGATCAGTTCCTTGCCCTTGCGAACAAGCGCATCGAAATCAGGGGTGCGATCATCCTTGCAGGGGGTCATCAAGGCGGGAATCACGCCGGAAAAAATGCTGGCCGTCATTTCAAGCTCCTAAGGGACATGTTTTTCGGGAATGGACGCACCTCCGCGCCACCCTTTCGACAAGGACATTACAATCTTGTATTTTATTTGTCGACAAGAAATCGACAAGCTACAGATTTATTTCCAGACGCTCGTTTCGCACCAGCAGTTTCTGCACCTGCCGCACGATCTGTTCGGCATGCTCGCGGGCCAGTCTTTCGGAAAGAGCGATATCGCGCGCGGCAATCGCAGCGATGATCTCATCATGATCGTCGACGAAGCGCTTCGGCAGCCGATCATCATAGGACTGGTAATAAAGCCTGAGAATGCGTCGTCCCTCATCCAGCAGCCGCTTGAACAGGCTGGTGAAATAGGGGTTACGACCGGCTTCGGCGATGGAAAGGTGAAGGGCGGCATTGGTGGAGATCATCGCCAGCGCATCCTGCTCCTCAACCGCAATGGCGAATTCCGCATTGTGGGCGCGGATTCCGGCCAGATCTTCCGGGCGGTGATATTGCGCGGCAAGCTGCGTCGTTACCCGATACATCAACACCAGCGCATCGAAATAGGTATGCATGTTGAGGAAATCGATATTCGACACCATCGTCGAACGGTTCGGCAGCGTATCGATCAGCCCCTCGCCCGAAAGCCGCACCAGCGCCTCGCGGATCGGCGTGCGCGACATCTTGAACCTTTCGGCAAGCTGCACCTCATCGATGGGACTGCCCGGCGGCAGGACCAGATCGAGAATCTCGTCGCGCAGCAGATCATAGACCATCTTCACGCCGGAGCCGCGCTTGCGCTCGGCAGAAGCAATTATATCCGTCATCATCAAATCCCTCTTGTCGACATAAAGAGTACTATTATATTTTTTCCCGATCAACGCCGCGCAGCGCCGCAGCCTCTTCGAATGGCGGAATAATTGTTCAAAAACAACAAAAAGCCGTCGCGAAAATTGCCCGCGACGGCTTTTGATCGTTCAGTTTGTGGCGTGGACGCTATTTATAGAGCATCGCCGACTAAAGAAGGCGATTTAACCAGGGATTGAGGAGCACGCCGCGCCTCAAGCCAGCATCAGTTGCGCAGGCCGGTGGCCACGACGGAAATCTTGAAAGCGCCGTCCAGCGTCGGGTCGAAAGAAGCGCCCATCACCACATCGGTTTCCTCGCTGACCGCCTCGCGCACCAGCGTCATTGCCTCGTCAATCTCGTAAAGCGTCAGATCGTTGCCGCCGGAAATGGAAACGAGAGCGCCGCGCGCTTCTTTCAGCGACGGTTCGCCGAGCAGCGGGTTGGCGATGGCTGCGGCCGCCGCTTCCGAGGCGCGTTTTTCGCCCTTGGCCTGCGCCGTGCCCATCAGCGCCCGGCCGCCATTCTTCATGACATAGCGTACATCGGCGAAATCGAGATTGACCAGGCCTTCGCGCAGGATGAGATCGGTGATGCAGCGCACGCCAAGCGACAGGACCTTGTCGGCCGTTTTCAGCGCATTTTCGAAGGTCGTGCCGGCATCGGCAATGCGCAGCAGGTTCTGGTTGGGGATGACGATGACGGTATCGGCCGTGTTGAGCAGGTTGGCAAAGCCATATTCGGCAGCCCGCATGCGGCGCGCGCCCTCGAAACTGAAGGGAAGTGTCACGACACCGACGGTCAGGATGTTCTTCGCCCGGCAGGCTTCGGCGATGACGGGAGCAGCGCCCGTGCCGGTGCCGCCGCCCATGCCGGCGGTGATGAAACACATGTCATAACCGCTCAGGTGATCCATGATCTCGTCGAGGGAATCAATCGCCGCCTGCCGGCCAACCTCGGGATCGGCACCCGCGCCAAGCCCGCCGGTCAGCTCGGAGCTGAGCTGCACGAGCCGCGGCGCATTGGTCTTCTTCAGCGCCTGCGCGTCCGTATTGGCGGCGATGAAATCGACGCCGCCGATGCCCTCGGCAATCATGTTGTTGATCGCGTTGCCGCCACCGCCACCGACGCCGACGACGGCGATATTGGGCGTGTTGCGGGCAATGGTGGCGCGCGGAGACTGGGTCATCGTCTTATTCTCTTTCTAAACTCATAGGGTCCCGCGCCGTTTTTTGACTGCGGCACGCGAATGATCGGCAAGGTTCCAGCGCTTCCTCCCCGATAGGGGAAAGAGGCTGTAACGCTTTGAATTTTCATGCCGGCCTTTCACCCCATAATGGCGAAAGAACGGTGTTCCAGGGGGCGAAAGATGCTCCACGGCGACGTTCTCCGACCCCTTCCCCGGATGAAAACCGAACCGAATCAACTGCTTCGCTCTTGAAAGGTGATAGCCGAAAAGGCACGCCGTTTACACTCCATTCACTATGTTTATCTCACTTTGGAACGAGTTGCGCCGAGAAGTGTTTGCATGCCGACCGCGCTGGAGCGGCGGGAAATAAAACGGAACCGGTCCCGCCGCTGCGGGTTTAGTTGAAGCCTCGGATGATCCGCAGCCGCGCTACAGTTTTCAATCCGATGCTCTGAAACACAGAATGGAGGCAGGCATATGTTGGCAGACGTCTTGCAAAACGAACCGGGTTTCCGCACGGAACAGCCGCGTGTGCTGATCGTGGAAGACGAATTCCTCATCGCCATGGATATAGAGGATTCCATTTTGCAGGCGGAAGAAGAGGCGGATGTCATCGGCATCGCCAACCGGCTGGAAGACGCCGTGGCGCTTGGCAGCCGCGCCGATATCGCCTTTGTCGACGTCAACCTTGCCGACGGACAGACCGGTCCGGAGATAGGACGGCGGCTTTCCGAAGATCATGGCGTGGTGGTGATCTTCATGACAGCAAACCCCGAAGTCGTCGTCAATCTCGGCATCGGCGCCGGCGTGATCGCCAAGCCCGTGCCGCAGGATGCCGTGGAACAGTGCCTCGCCTACGCCCTTGCCAAACGTGCAGGCACCCATGCCGTGACGCCCATCGGCATGATGGCTTTCGACTAAGATATTTCCTGAAGACAAAGGAAAGACGCTGAAAACAAAAAAGCCTGCCGCGGGAGGAGGTGCGGCAGGCTTTTTGAAAAGATGAACAGCGATATGGGAGGAGGAAAACCGCTGTCCCCGGGGCAATCCTTTGGGAGGAGGAGTAGGATCACCCGCTTTACCAAAAGGATGTGGGAGGAGGTACATCCCTTTCGATGATTGGAAGATAGCATTTTTCTGCGCATTTGACAGGCATAAGCTTGCAGCACAGATATGCATTCAATGCATGGCGATATTTATCGCCTGACGTCGAGAAAACCCCACCTTTCGGCTCGGACTTCCACATCGCCGGATTATCTGGCGGATATTCGCGGTAGAAGCGTCCCATATCCCCAAAACAAAAACGCCCGCTGAGCGGGCGTTTGGGCATTCAAAAGAGGCGATATCGCCTTGATTACCTGCCAACGGCGGCGCGGGCAACGCTGGTGATCTGGCTACGATCGATACCGAGATCGTGCAGTTCACGGGTGCTCATACGGCCGAGTTCGTTGATGGTCTGACGATATTTGCGCCAGTTATTGAAGCTGCGTGCTACGTTCATGACATTACCCTTTCTGAGGTTTAGGTGACGTCAGTAACGTTTTCGTTCCGGCGTCCTTTGATGCCCCCTATATGCGCTTTTCGATGACGAATTAACAGGCAGAATAAGGCAATCCACCCATGCGCTGTGTGCACGGGTTCCAATCTGCGACCTGCGAAAATGAGAAAGGCAGCTGAAATTTTGGCAGCCTACTGAACCAGACCCCGTCCAGCAGCCTAGAATTTGTAGCGGACACCAAAGACATTGGCGTTTGTCGCGCCTTTCATATTGCCCAGCGTCTTGCCGCCGCCGGAGCGGTGGTGAAGCCGCCAGAAGAATTCCGTCGAGGAATCCTCGCTGAAGGACACATTGATCTCAGGCCCGAGATAAAACAGGACATTCGCGTTACCGTTGTCCTTGATTTCCTGTTCCCGCTCGCGGCCGGGCTGCGCATCCGTCACAAGGCTGAGGCCTGCCGTGAAGCTCGGCGTGATGAACAGCCGCTCTCCGAGCCTGATCTGCTCGTAACGTGCAACCGGACCCGCCCATACTTCACCCGTAAAGCCCTTGCCGAACCTGGCGGCGACGCCGATTTCGCCACCGAGTTTCAGATTGCCGATATGGTAGGGATAGAACTGATAGCCGCCGCCCAGAATGGCGTTGCGCTCATATTCCACCGGAATGAGGGCCGCACTTTTCAGCATATCCTCTTTCGTCAGGGCGCCGCCGAAACCGAATATCGCTTCGCTCGTCTCCGATGTCATATCTTCTGACGCGAGAGATGGCGTTGCCGCCAGTGCGATCATGGCTGCCAGTGACAGACGTGCTGCAATATTCATTTTGCTACTCCTGAACAAAGCCCGCTTACCCAGCCGTCCTCATAGGCATATTCCCGGAAGGCGAACATACCGTTACCGAACACAATTAATTCAACTTGCGCGGAGATGGGCGAAATAAGCGCACGATCCCGCTGCCGTCAGCGCAGGAACCGCCTGAAACGGCGAAGCGCGAAAACGAAAAGCGCGGAGCCGATGGCCAGCAGCGCCAGCAATTGCGGCCAGACCACATCCAGCCCCGCCCCCCTGAAAAGCACCGATTGCGCCAGTATGACGAAATGGGTGTTGGGTGCGAGAAGCATGATGTACTGGATGATATCAGGCATGCTTTCACGCGGCGTCATGGCGCCGGAGAGCACCTGCAACGGCAGCAGGAACAGGATCAGCAGCATGCCGAATTGCGGCATGGAGCCTGCGACGGTCGCAAGGAAGATACCCATCGACGTCATGGCGAAGAGCTGCAAGGCGGTGCCGAGCAGGAAGAGCAAGAGCGAGCCTTCGATTGGAATGGCGAGCAGGCCCCTGACGACGACGAACAGGGAAAATGCCGAGGCCACCAGCACGACAAGGCCCATGGACCAGACCTTGCTGAGCATGATTTCCAGCGGCGTGACCGGCATGACCAGCAGATGCTCCACTGTGCCATGCTCGCGCTCGCGAATGAGCGCCGCCCCCGTCAGCACGATCGACAGCATGGTGATGGCAGTGATGATGTTGTTGATCGACCCGAACCACGACTTGTCCAGTTCCGGGTTGAAACGGGAGCGTAGCGTCAGGTCCACCGGCACCGACGTCGCACCGCGATAGCGGTTGATATATTCCTGAACTTCGCTCGTTACGATGTTCTGCACATAACCGCCGCCACTGAAAGCCTGGCTCATGCGGGTGGCGTCGATATTGAGCTGGATAGCGGGTTGCTGCCCGGCCATCAGCCGGCGCTGGAAATCCGGCGGGATGTTAAGCGCGAAGGTATCGAGGCCCGCATCCATGCGCTTGTCCATTTCCGCAATGGAAATCTGCTTCGGCGGGGAGAAGTAAGGCGGATAAAAAGCCGTGCTGATGCGCCCGGAAAGCGGCGACTGATCCTCGTCGACAATGGCGATGGCGGCATTGTTCAGCGTCTCCGGCAGCGCGCTGGAGCCGGTGTAGATTTGCAGCGTGAAGGCGTAGACGATGAGCAGCAGCAACATGCCGTCGCGCGCAAGGCCGCGCAGTTCCTTGATGCCGAGCTGGAAGATGTTGGACGAAAACAGCTTCATGACGCCTGTTTCCTCAAAAGTGCGGCGCCGGCAATGAGAAGCAGCGGAATAGCGATGAGGAGCGGCAGGAACGAGCCGGAGAGCCCGGCGAAATCCAGCCCCTTGGAGAAGGTGCCGCGCGAAATGGTCATGAAATAGGTGGCGGGATAGATGTTGCCGATAAAGGCGCCCGCCCCCTGCAGCGACGAAACGGGATCGATCATCCCCGAATATTGCGTTGCCGGAATGAGCGTCAGCAAAGCCGTGCCGAAGATCGCCGCGATCTGGCTCTTCATGAAGGACGACATGAGAAGGCCGATGGAGGTGGCGATGATGACATAGAGCAGCGCTCCCGTCGCATAGGCGAGATAACTTCCGGTGAAGGGCACCTGGAAGATGAAGATGGCGAAGGCCGTCAGAAGCAGGAAATTGAGCATGCCGAGGGCGATATAAGGAAGCTGCTTGCCGATCAGGAATTCCAGCCGTGTGGTCGGCGTCACGTAAAGATTGACGATGGAGCCGAGTTCCTTTTCCCTGACGACGCTGAGCGCCGCCAGCATGGCGGGAATGAGCATGAGCAACAGCGGAATAACCGCCGGCACCATGGCGACAAGGCTCTTGACGTCCGGATTGTATCGATAGCGCGTTTCGATGCTGAAGCTGCTTTGCGTCGCCGCGCCGCCATATATCTCGGCGGCCTTGCGCGCCAGCCATGTCTGGTGCATGCCCTGCACGTATCCGCGAACGGTTTCCGCCCGCTGCGGCATGGCGCCGTCGATCCAGGCGCCCACCTCCACCGTCTTGCCGCGCAACACGTCGCGGCCGAAACCGGGGGGAATTTCAATCGCAAGGCTGAGTTCCCCGTCGCGCATCCGCCGGTCCATATCGGCATAATCGCGGATCGGTTCCTTCTCGATGAAATAACGGGAGCCGGCAATGTCGAGCACGTAATCGCGGCTGATGGTGGAATCGTCACGGTCCAGCACCGCGAAGGTCAGGTCCTCGACATCGAGATTGATACCGTAACCGATGACGAACATCAGGATGACGCTGCCGAGCACCGCCAGCGTGCCGCGAATGGGATCCCGCTGCAGTTCCAGCGCCTCGCGGCGGGTATAGCTGAACATGCGCCTGAAATCGAAAAACCTCTTACGATTGGGTGCAGCATGTTGCGTCGCCGACACCTGCGCTGCCGCGACGGGTGCTGCCGCGGGCTCCGCCTTTTTCACGCCGGAAGCATCTTCGAGATAGGCGACAAAAGCCTCTTCGAGCGTTGCGGCATTTCGGCTCTTGGTAATCGCGTCAGGCGTATCGCTGATCAGCACCTTGCCGGCATGCATCAGCGAAATCCGGTCGCAGCGCTCCGCCTCGTTCATGAAATGGGTGGAGATGAAGATGGTGACATTGTCGTTGCGGGAGAGATCGGCGAGGATTTGCCAGAACCCGTCCCGCGCCACCGGGTCGACGCCGGAGGTCGGTTCATCGAGGATGAGAATATCAGGCGAATGGATCATCGCCACCGCCAGCGACAGCCTCTGCCGGATGCCGAGCGGCAGGTCGTCCGGCAGGGTTTCCATGACCGCACCGAGATCGAAACGCTCGGCCATTTCGGCGATACGCGGCTGAATGGTCTCTTCCGGCAGCTTGAACAGCCGTGCGTGAAGATCGAGGTTCTGCCGCACCGTCAGTTCGGAATAGAGCGAGAAGGCCTGGCTCATATAGCCGACGCGGTGACGGATCGCCATGTCGCTGGCATCCACCTTGTGCCCGAAAAGCTTCGCCTCGCCTTCGCTGGCGGCCAGAAGCCCCGTCAGCATCTTCATGGTGGTGGATTTTCCGCAACCGTTCGAGCCGAGAAAGCCGAAAATTTCGCCGCGCGGAATCTTGAAGCTGACATTGTCGACGGCGGTAAAATCGCCGAAGCGCATGCTGAGATGCGACGCCTCGATGGCATAATCGCCCTCACCCGCCACCTTGCGCGGCGCGATATGGACTTCGTGGTAACCCTTGCGCTTTTCTTCTGGAAGGAGCGCGATGAAGGCGGCATCGAGATTGGGTGCGGAGGTGCGCTCAAGAAGTTCGGCAGGCGAGCCAGTGGCTAAAATCTCGCCGCCATCCATGGCGACCAGCCAGTCGAAACCGGCGGCCTCTTCCATATAGGCCGTGGCAACGATGACGCTCATGCCCGGACGCCCGGCGCGGATGGAATCGATCAGTTCCCAGAATTGCCGCCTCGACAACGGGTCGACGCCCGTGGTCGGCTCATCGAGAATGAGCAGGTCGGGATCGTGGATCAGCGCGCAGCAAAGCCCCAGCTTCTGCTTCATGCCGCCGGAAAGCTTCATCGCGGGGCGGTCGGCGAAGGGCTCGAGCCCGGTACTTTTCAGCAGCTCGGCAATGCGCGCCTGCCGCTCCCTGCCGCCCTGCCCGAACAGCCGCCCGAAAAAATCGATATTCTCGAAGACGGACAGGGTGGGATAAAGGTTTTTGCCGAGACCCTGCGGCATATAGGCGATACGCGGGCAGGTATCCTCGCGGTGGCGCGGATCGGACATGTCGCCATCCAGAACCTCCACCCTGCCTTCCTGGATGGCGCGCGCGCCGGAGACGAGCGACAACAGGCTCGATTTGCCGACGCCGTCCGGCCCGATAAGCCCGATCATCCGCCCGGCGGGGATCTCGACCGATATGTCGGCCAGCGCAATGGTGCTTCCGAAGGTCAACCGCACATCGGCCAATCGCGCGACCGGTGCATGCCTGTCATTCGTTGCGGGAGACGCGACCATGGTGGCCACCGTCACTTGACGAGATTGCGTTCGAGGTTTTCCGGCCAGGCGGCCTGCGGATCAAGCCGGACATAGGCCATGCCGGGCAGCCCGGTTTTGACATATTGGATATATTTCTGCAGCAGCTCCTGCGGGATTTGCGCCCTCACCCGGAATGTCAGCTTCTGGCGTTCTTCTTCGGTCTCCACCGTTTTCGGCGTGAACTGCGCGACATCGGCGACGAAGGAAACCTTGGCGGGGATGGTATATTGCGGGGCGGCATCCAGTATCAGGCGAACGTCCGAGCCCATGGACGTGCGGCCAGCCTCGGCCGTCGGCAGGAAGAACGTCATATAGACATCGCCGAGATCGACCAGGTTCAGAACCCGTCCGCCGGCGGACAGCACCTCTCCGGGCTGAGCGATCCGATATTGCACGCGGCCGTCGCGGGGCGATTTCAGCGTCGCATCGGCGATATCAGTCTCGATGCTTTCAATATCGGCCTGCGCGGCATCCACCGCCGCCTCGGCATCAACGATCTGCGCCTTGGCGGCGTTGATTGCGGCATCGGAGGCGGCAAGCGAGGCCTCAGCGGAGGCGAGCGTGGCGCGGGCGGACTGCTCGGCGGCCTCACTATCATCGACGATCTGCTGCGAGACGGCGTTGCCGGTCAGCAGCTGTTTCGAGCGCGCATAGGTCTTGGAGGCGGAATCGAGCTGGGCCTTGCGCTGTTCCACCACCGCCAGCGCCGAGGTCTTTTCGGCCTCCCGTTGGGCGACAAGGCTGTGGGCCGTATCGATCGCTATTTTCGCGCGGCGAAACTGTGCTTCCGCCTGACGCTTCCTCGCCTCCAGTTGCGCCGTATCCATCTGGGCAAGCACCTGCCCGGCCTTCACGAAATCGCCTTCACGCACCATGATGTCCTGAAGGCGACCGGCGGTCTTGGTGGAAATGTCGATCTCGACGGCCTCGATCCGGCCGTTGCTGGCCACAAATCCGGCGGGAAGGCCCTCACCCTTCAGCTTTGACCAGGAGAAATAGGCGACACCGGCAATAACCAGAATCACCAGACCAACGAGCAAGCCTTTTTTAGACATCCGTCTTCCCCATGAACCCTTCGAATTTCAACCCTAATACGATGAAACCGAAGAAGCCAGCCACCATTGCGTTTAGTATTCGCACCCGACATTTCTCCTATTTAAGAGGGGATAGATCGGGTTCAGGTGATGTCTAGACGTCAAGGTGTTTTGTAGCCTTGACACAAGTCAAATGCTTTGAGGGTTTCGGACAGACGCCTAAACCGGCTGATGATGGCAGGCCTCAGGGGTTGCAAAGCCCTATGAAACGGCCTCGTTTGGCAAAGCCGCATCATCCGCCCCCCGTCACCCCGGACTTGATCCGGGGTCCAGCGCGATCAAGTCCTTGATCGCGGAAGAGTCCTCTCATGACGCAGACGCCGTGGCTGGATGCCGGATCAAGTCCGGCATGACGGAGGAGAGGGCCTGTACCTTCGTATTTTGTCGCAGCAACCGCGCCTTACACCGCCCGCGCCCGCTTCACCTCTACCTGCGTCCATTCCGGCAACCAGTCGCGATGGGCCAGCAGCAGATCGTCCACCAGCGACCATATCTGGTCGAGATCCAATTCCGCTGCCGTATGCGGGTCCATCATCGCCGCGTGGAAGATGTGCTCGCGGTTTTCGGTCATCAGCGCCCGCACCGTCAGTTCCTGCACATTGATGTTGGTGCGCATCAGCGCGGTGAGCTGCGGCGGCAACTCGCCGATATAGGTGGGCTGCACGCCGTTATGGTCGACAAGGCAGGGCACTTCCGCCGCACAATTGGCCGGCAGCGAGGTGATGCAGCCATTGTTGCGCTGGTTGCCGTAAATAACCGAAGGTTCGCCGGTCCAGACCGAGTTGATGATCGAAGAGGCATATTCCTTTGACTGCTTGACCTCGATCTTCTCGGCTGAGCGATAGGCCGCCGCCTGCCCCTTCCAGCGTTCGATCTGCTCGATGCAGCGCTTCGGATATTCATCAAGCGGGATGCCGAATTTCTCGATCAAATCCTCGCGCCCTTCCTTGATGAAATAGGGCGTATATTCGGCGAAATGCTCGGAACTTTCGGTGACGAAATAACCAAGCCGCGTCAGCATCTCGTAACGCACCTTGTTGGGGCAACGCGGGTTCCAGCCAGGCTTTGGCGCACGGCCTTCGCGGTAGCCGCGCACGAGGTCGGGATAAAGGTTCTTGTAGCTGCCATCCGGCTGGCGGTGCTCGAATTCGAGGAAAAACGCCATGTGGTTGATGCCGGCCGAACGGTAACGGATTTCCTCATAGGGAATATCGAGATCGTGGGCGAGTTCCATGGCCGTGCCCTGCACCGAATGGCAAAGGCCAACCTGGCGGATCGTCGGATATTTCTCCGCAATCGCCCAGGTGTTGATCGCCATCGGGTTCACATATTGCAGCATGATGGCGTTGGGGCAGACGGCCAGCATGTCCTCGCAAATCTTCCACAGATGCGGCACGGTGCGAAGGCCGCGCATGATGCCGCCGACGCCGAGCGTATCGGCAATGGTCTGGCGCAGTCCGTATTTGCGCGGCACCTCGAAATCGGTGACCGTGCAGGGCTCATAACCGCCGATCTGGAAGGCCACGACAACGAAATCCGCACCGGCAAGCGCCTTTTTCTGGTCCGTATAAGTTTCGGCTTTCGCCTTTGCGCCAAGCGTCGAAATCAGCTTGTTGACGACGATGGCGCTTTCTTCCAGCCTCTCGCGATTGATATCCATCAGCGCGATGGTGGCCCCCGAAAGGGCCGGACGCTGCAGCACGTCGCCAATGATGTTCTTCATGAACACCGTGGAGCCTGCGCCGATGAATGTGATCTTGGGATCTCTTGCCATATCTACCTCCAGCATTGGGAATTCAAGCGATTTCGAAGGCGGCCCGTACAAGCCGCTGGGTATATTCGGTTTTCGGATTGGTCAGCACGTCCTCGACAGGCCCCTGCTCGACGATCCTGCCGCGCTGCATGACGATGACGCGGTGGCAGAGCGCGCGGACCACTTTCAGGTCGTGCGAGATGAACAGGTAGCTCAGGCCCCGCTCATCCTGCAGCTTGCGGAGCAGGTCGATGATCTGCGCCTGCACGGAAAGATCGAGCGCCGAGGTCGGCTCATCAAGAAGGATGAATTCCGGCTCCAGCACCACTGCCCGGGCAATGGCGATGCGCTGGCGCTGGCCGCCGGAAAACTCGTGCGGGAAACGCGAGAGGATGTTGCCGGGCATGCCCGCTGCCTCCAGCGCGTCGCGCACCCGGTCCAGCCTTTCGGCCCTGGTCCGGCCAAGGCCGTTGATGACAAGCCCTGCCTCGATGATCTGGCCGATGGTCATGCGTGGATTGAGCGAGGCGAAAGGATCCTGAAAGACGATCTGCATACGTGAACGCAGGGGCCGCATTTGCGCGCGGGAGCGGCCATCGACCCTCTCCCCGTCAAAGATCACCTCCCCGGCCACCGGCTCGTTCAGCCGCAGCAGGGATTGGCCGAATGTCGTCTTGCCGGAACCGGATTCACCAACGAGCCCAAGCGTCTCGTGCCTGTTGAGGGTGAGGCCCAGACTGTCGACGGCGATCAGTTCCTTCAGTTCCGGTTTGAACAGGCCGCCGTAACGCATCATGAAAGAGACCCGCACGCCATTCGCCGTCAGCAGCACGCCGGAATCTACCGGCAGCGGCTTTGCCGTGCCATGCGGTTCGGAGGCAAGCAGCTTTTTCGTATAGGGGTGCTGCGGCGCTTCGAAGAGCTTTTCCGTAGTGTTGTGCTCACGCATTTCGCCATGCTGCATGACATAAACGTAATCGGAAAACTGCTTCACGATCGTCAGATCATGGGTGATGAGAACCACGGCCATGCCGCGCTTCTTCTGAAGGTCGCGGATGAGGTTGAGGATCTGCGCCTGGACGGTGACGTCGAGCGCAGTGGTTGGCTCATCGGCGATCAGCACATCCGGATCGTTGGAGAGCGCCATGGCGATCATCACACGCTGCCGCTGGCCGCCGGACAGCTGGTGCGGATATTGCTTCAGCCGCGCTTGCGGTTCGGGTATCTGCACCTGCCGCAGAAGATCGAGCGCCCTCACCTCGGCCTCTTTCCGGCTCAGTTTCGAATGAACGCGGATCGCTTCGACGATCTGGCTGCCGATCGTATAAATCGGGTTCAGCGAACTCATCGGCTCCTGAAAGATCATCGAGATGCGGTTGCCGCGCAGCGCCCGCCGCTGGCGGCTGGAAAATTTCAGAATGTCGTCGCCGTTGAAACGCACGGTCGCGGATTTCGAAACGGACGCCCGCTTCGTCAAAAGCCCCATGATGGTGCGGGCCGTGACGGATTTTCCCGAACCGGATTCGCCAACGATGGCAATCGTCTCGCCCCGGTAAAGCTGGAAGGAAATATCCTTCACCGCCTCCACCGTGCCGTGCTCCACCTTGAAGGTCACGGCGATGTTGCGCGCATCGATGATGGCGTCGTCGTTTCGGTCATCGGCATCGAAGCGGATGGCGGGCGCGTAAGTGTTGTTCTGTGCAGCAGCAACCATGTTACGCTCCTCTCAATAGGGATCGACGGCATCGCGCAGGCCATCGCCGAGCGCGTTGAAGGCGAAGACTGTGACCAGCACGAAACCGACCGGCGCGAGAATCCAGGGATAGGAACCGATGACGGAATAGGTCGCCGTATCCTGCAGCATCAGCCCCCAGGAGATGAGCGGCGGCTTGACCGCAAAGCCGAGGAAACCGAGAAAGGATTCGAGCAGCACGACGCTCGGAATATGCAGTGTCACGGCGACGATCACATGGCTCATCACATTCGGCAGGATATGCTGGAAAATGATGCGCCGGTCGGTCGCCCCGACGGCAATCGCCGCCCGCACATAATCGATGCGCGCCAGCGCCAGCGTCTTGCCGCGCACCTCGCGCGACATCTGCGCCCAGCCGAGCGCCGACATGACGCCGACGACGAAGACGAGGAATACGGTGGTCGGTGCGGTGACGGGAATGAGCGAGGTCAGCGCGAGGTAAAGCGGCAATTGCGGGAAAGCCAGAACCACTTCCACGAAACGCTGCACCCAGGCATCCAGCGGCCCACCGAAATATCCTGATATCAGACCGACACTGGTGCCGATGACGGTGACGATGGCGACGACGCTCAAGGCGATGGCAAGCGAGATGCGCGAGCCATAGATGGCGCGCGAGAGCACGTCGCGTCCAAACTTGTCGGTGCCGAGAAAATGCACCGGCTGGCCGTCGGTCGAGCCGAAGAAGTGACGGCTCATCGGGATAAGGCCCAGCAGCCTGTACTCCGCACCTTTGACGAAGAAGCCGAGATAGACGGGATTGTCGTAATCCGGCCCGACGATGGGTTGGAAGGTGACAGGATCAAGCTCTTCCGTTTCAGCGATGGCATAGACGCGCGGTGCAAGGCTGAAATTGCCGTCCTTGTCGGTGAAGCGCAACACCTGCGGCGGCGAGAAGCTGCCATGGGTTTCGAGCGGGTTCATCGGCGCGAAGAAATCCGCAAAGATGGCGATCAGGATCAACAGCGCCACCAGCACCAGCCCGACCATGCCGGTGAAGGAGCGTCTGAGACGCCGCCAGACCAGTGCGAGATAGGTCTCGTTACCATGGGCGGAACGGTCGGGTTTTGCGGGGGTGGCGGTTTCGGTCTTCATCTCGTCAAACGCCATCATCTCAGGCCCTCCCGAATTCACGGACGCGTGGGTCGAGCATGGCGAGCAGCATGTCGGCGATGATGTTGCCGACGATCAGCGTGGCGGCCAGCACCATCATGAAGGTCGCGGTGACATAGACATCGCCCACCGCCATGGAGCCGACAATGGCCGGGCCGACGGTCGGCAGCGCGAAGATGATCGCGGTTTCGATCTCGCCGCTCAGCATGTAGGGCAGCACCACGCCCTGATACATGACGAGCGGGTGCACGGCATTCGGCACGGCATGGCGCATGATGACGGCGCCTTCCGAAAGCCCCTTGGCGCGGGCCGTCTCGACATATTGCGCGTTCAGCGTATCGAGCAGATTGCCGCGCATCACCCGCATATTATAGGCGAGCCCACCGAAGACGGCGATGGCGACCACCGGCCAGACATGGCTGACGAGATCGACGAATTTGCCCCATGACCACGGCGCACCGCCATATTGCGGCGAGAAGAAGCTGCCGATCTCGGACACGTCGAAATGAAACACCATGAGATAGACGAGGATCAGCGCCATCAGGAAGCGCGGGATCGTCATGCCAAGGAAGGCGACGGTGGAGAGCAGGTTGTCGACCCAGGAATATTGCCGTGTGGCCGCCCAGATGCCGAAGGCAATGCCGAGGATGGATGCGAAGATGTGGCAGACCAGCGCCAGCGCAATGGTGCGCGGCAGGCGTTCGCCAACCACATCGGCAACCGGCTTGTTGTAATAGAAGCTGTAACCGAAATCGCCGCGGGTGACGATGCCGCCGATCCAGTTGAAATATTGAATGACGAGCGGCTTATCGAGGCCGTGTTCGACACGATAGGCCTGCGCCTGCGCTTCCGCCTGTTCGAAGGACGCGCCGCCCTGGTTCATCAGCTGCGAGCGGATGTAATCGGCATAATCGCCGGGCGGCGCCTGAATGATGGCGAATGTCACCACGCTCAGGATCAACAGCACCGGAATGGCGGAGCCTATGCGTATCGTCAAGAATCTCAGCATCGAACGGTTTTCCTCCGTTTGGGCGGGCCGTGATGGATAACGGTCCGCCGGGTGCCTCCGGCCGCGCTTCACGCGCGACCGGTACCGGGTGTTCTCCGGGAGGAGTTCTTCAAGTCTGGCGCATTTCCGGACGGAAAACCGGGGTCCAGTTTTCCCGGAAATGCGCTAGCTATTTGTTTCTACGCATTTTCCGGACGTAAAACCGCTACGCACTTTTACTGGAAATGCTTTAGTTAATCGGCCCGCCCTCACCCGGCTTGCCGGGAAGCTGCTGCGGGAAGAGTTCGTATTTGCCCTGCTTATCCGCTGCGACCCAAAGGCGTTCGCGAATGATGGAATCTTCGGCCCAGTTGAACATGAAGATCGGCGTGCCCTGCGGTACGTTGGAGAACCGTTTGTTGACGATCAGCGCGCCCGGATATTCCGTGAGGCCAATCGTATAGAGGTTCTGCGTATAGACCTTCTGATATTGCTTCATCAGCTCGGCCCGCTCGGCATTGTCCTGCGAGGAGATGAACTTGCGAACGATGTCGGCCATCTCCTTCTCGAACGGCATCAGATCGAGTTCCTTGCCTTCGGGCGAGCGGTGGTTCCAGCTGGTGCGCGGGCCGACAGGGGCAAGCTGCTCGGTGTTCTGCACCACGGACGAAAGCTCGGTGGAATTGCGCCGCACCAGCCAGTCGAACTGCCCGCCATAATGGGCGGCATCGCGCTGGTTGGAATCGAGGCTGTTGATGACGACGCGCAGGCCAAGTTTCGCCATCTGGCCGACAAGACCTTCCGCGAGGCTCTTGTCCGTCGCGTAGCCGTTATTGACGAGAAGGGTAATTTCGACATTGCGACCGCCAAGTGTTTCCTTCGGGAAATTCAGGAAACCATCGCCATCCGTATCTTTCAGGCCGATCGAGGCGAGTGCGGCCTTGGCGGCCTCGAGGTTGAAAGGGTAATAGACCGTGGAGGCGCGGTCATAGAAGCTGGTGCCAGACGAAATGCCGCCCGGATAGATTGCCGTGAACGGCCCCTTCACCAGGGAGTCGCCGACTGCCTTGCGGTCGATGGCCGATGTGACGGCCTGGCGGAACACCTCGTTGCGGTTCAGCTCGCGAATGGCCTGCCCGCGCTCATCCGGATTGCCCCAGCCATTGGCGGAAAAATTCATCTGCAGATTATAGCCGATGAGCCGCGGCCCGAAGGCGAGACGGGCCGGCGCATTGGGGTCGGCGGCGCGTTTCAGCGAGGCGACGAAATTCTCCGGCTGTTCGAGATTTGAGAAATCGCCCGATCCCGCCACGGCCTGCACATCGCGGTCGGCCCAGGTGGAAAGCTTGTAATGGACCTCGTTGAGATAAGGCAGCTGCTGGCCCTTCTCATCGACCTTCCAGTAATAGGGGTTGCGCCGGAGCACGATGATGTCATCGGGCCGATAAGCGACTGGCACCCATGCCCCCATGACCGGCATGTTCATATATTCCGGCGGGAAAGCGTTCTTGAACTGGTTATAGGTATTCTTGGAATATTTCGGATGCTGCGGCTTCAGGATATGCGACGGCCCTGGGCAGAAGCTCGGATAGGCCATGGTGTAGAGATATTGCTTGGGAAAGGCGCTCTTGAAGGTCCACTCCACCGTATAATCATCAACCTTCGTGAGCGTCGTTCCCTCACCGAAAGCCTCGGGCGATGCGCCGCCGCCAAGCGGTGAAACATTGGGATCGACGACCGCATCTTCCCAGTAGAACATCACATCATCGGCGTTGAAGGGCTCGCCATCCGACCATTTGGCGCCCTTGACGAGATGCATCGTCAGCTTGTGGCCATCCTCGGACCATTCCCAGCTTTTGGCGAGATTGGGCAGCGGTTCAGTATCCTTGGCATCCACCTGGAAGAGCGGTGCGGTGCGCGTCAGGCATTCGGAAAGGGCGATATCGATGCCGCCCCAGCCCTGGCTCTGGCCGGCAATATAGTTCCAGCCCTCGGGCCGGCCGCCCACGACATGGCGCATCGTATCGCCGTAAACGCCCATACCGTCGGGCATATTGCCGGTCTTGTAGACCAGCGGTTCTTCCGGCAGGCGCTCTTTCAGGGGCGGCAGCTTGCCGGTCTTTTCGAATTTCTCGCTGACCCAGTCAGGCTCGCTGTAATCAGGCAGCGCCTTGAATTCGAGGATCGAGTCGCGCGCCACATAATTGATCTTGCCTTCGGCCGGAAATTGCGGCGGCTCCGGCGGCGTGGCGGTCTCGAAGGCATTCGCATTGAGTGCGATCATCGAAACACCGAGACCCAGTGCCGAGATGATACCGATCCTGCGTTGAAGTAACATCGTCATTCCTCCCAAATGGCAGCTCTTCGACCGCCCACCCTCTGTGATCGTTCTGGCCGTGGCGGCGAACTCCCTTCCGCCGCCCGGCCTGTTCCCATGCCTTTTCCTTCAAACAGCCTTTTTCAGCGCCGATTTTTCGGCGCGCAGTTCTTCGATGGAGCGCACATTGCGGCGGGCGGCACCGGCCCAGTCGCGGGTCTTGACGCTGGATTTCGCAAGCCGCTCCTTCGCCGCCGGTACGGCATCGGCATATTGCGGCAGCCAGCGGGCCTGCGCGACGACCATCTCATCCACCATCTGCCAGACCTCCTCGGGTGTGGCGACGGCGCCGACCAGCGGATCATGCAGCACGGCCAGCTTCAGAAGATCGATATCGCCGCTGACCGCCGCATGGACAGACATGCGCTGCACATTGATGGAGGCCATGCAGGTGGCTGCGCAGGCTTCCGGCAGCGTTATGCCCGAGACCATATTGATGCCGAAACGGTCGACAAAACCGGGGGATTCGATGATGGCATCGGCTGGCAGATTGCTGATGACGCCGTTGTTCTTGACGTTGAAATGACCGCGATAGACACGCCCTGTCTCCAGCGCCTCGAGAATATGGCTTGCATGTTCGTTGGAGCGCCTGGCCGGATCGATGGGCTTGGCGGCGGATGCCAGGAACTGCGGAAACTCGGTTTCGAACCAGTTGCGCGTTTCGGTGGAATGGCGGAGATAACCGCCGGTTTCGCCGTGAATCCAGTCGGACATATCGATCCAGCGGGCGATTTCCTCCGGCCGCTTGCGATACCACGGCAGATATTCGGACAGATGGCCGTTGCTCTCGGTTGAATAAACGCCGAACCGCTTCAGCACGTCGATGCGCAGCTTCTCCTGCTGCGAGAAGACCGGATGCGCCTCGAAGGCGGCGACCAGCTCGTCCTTGCCGATCTTGCGACCGTTGAGCCTCAGATCGACGAACCATGTCTGGTGGTTGATGCCGGAGCAGATGTAATCCAGCTCGGACACGCTTTTCGCACCGAGAATTTCGGCGATCTGCTCCGCGCCGTGCTGAACGCCGTGGCAGAGACCGACGGTATCCACCTTGCCATATTCGATGGCCGCCCAGGTGTTCATAGCCATCGGGTTAGCGTAGTTCAGGAATTTCGCACCCGGCGCGGCGACTTCACGGATATCCTTGCAGAAATCCAGAATGACGGGAATGTTGCGTTGACCATAAAGAATGCCGCCGGCGCAGATCGTATCGCCCACGCACTGGTCGATGCCGTATTTCAGCGGAATGCGGATATCGTCCGCATAGGCTTCCAGACCGCCGACCCGCACGCAGCTGATGATGTATTTCGCGCCCTCCAGCGCCCGCCTGCGGTCGGTATCGGCCGTCACCTTGACGGGGAAACCATTGGCCTCGACGATCTTTTCGAGGATCGCCCTGATCATATCCAGATTGTGCTGGCTGATATCCGTCAGCGCGACTTCAATATCGCGAAACTCCGGCACACACAGAAGATCGGTGAACAGTTTTTTCGTGAAACCGACGCTGCCTGCGCCAATAATAGCGATTTTGAAACTCATAACGCCACCTCTGTTGCAAATCGAACGGGTGAAACGGGCCGAAGGATCATGAAATGGCGCTGCAGAAAAATACCCGTGAGAATCCCGGAAAACCGGCCTTCCTCTCCAATTTTTCAGCAACAATATCCTGCTGGCTGTCTCCTCGGATCGGGATTATGCGTATAATATCGGTGAGGACCAGAGAAGGATTATGCTTTCATGGGTAATTTTGTGCTGCGAGATTTGATCGATCAGGGACCCGGCATGCGAACGGTCTCGCTGCCGCGCGGCCGCCAGACGCTGCACACCATGCCGACCAGCAGCGGTTATGAAATCCGCCGTGGCGGCAATTACGACTGGGACGGGCGCAAACGCGGCCAGACGCCGTTCACCGTGCTGCAATATTGCATCGCCGGACAGGGCAACCTGCGTTACGAGAACCGCCATTATGTGGTGAGGCCGGGCGAAACCCTGCTGCTGCTCATACCGCACAATCACCGCTACTGGCTGGAAGAAGGCAGAGAATGGGAGTTCTTCTGGATTTCCATGAATGGCGAGGAAGCCCTGCGCATTCACCGCAATATCCTCTCCGTCACCGGCCCGATCCTCAAACTCCAGCCCGAGACGGTGGATCATCTCGCGGAATGCTGCTCACGCCTCGTCAATGGCGCGGAAACGCCAGGCGCCGCCTCAGCCGTCGCTTATGAGGCGGCGATGACGCTTTATGACGATGTCTTCGGTTCCCATCCTTCTTTCGGCGGCGAATATCGCACCATGCAGCAGGTGCTGAGCTACATAGACAGCCATCTCGGCGAACGGCTTTCGGTCAGCGACCTTGCGGCGGTGGCAGGCCTCAGCCGCGCGCATTTTTCCCGCATCTTCGCAGCAAGCGAAGGCCTTTCGCCAGCGGAATTCGTGCTGCAGCGACGCCTGCGGCGGGCGGCGAAGCTTCTGACCTCGGCGGCCAACCTTCCCATCAAGGAAGTGTCGGTGCTGTGCGGTTTCGAGGATCCGAACTATTTCTCCAAGGTCTTTCGCAGACTCTACGGCACCAATCCGAGCGAATTCCGCACCACCGGCATGTATGCGAGCGTGCGGCAAGGCTGAACGACAAAACGACTTCGTTTTGACATGTTTCAGGCGATTAAGGATGGGCGTTGCGCCCTTTTTGGAGACCCGCCGAGGTGAAGAGCATAATCCGGACGATCCTCGTCTTTCCGCTTCGGGCGATCATCGTTTTCGCCCTGATCCTCGACGGCATTTTCCGCCCGCTCTACCGGCCCGTCATCAGGGCCATATCCGGGCTGACATTCATCAAGCGACTGGAAAGCCGGATCGCGCGATTGCCGCGTCTTGCCATTCTCCTTTGCCTTGCGGTGCCCTTCGCCATCGCGGAACCCATGAAGATCATCGGTCTCGTCCTCATTGCCCATGGCGCCGTCAAGGTGGGGCTGGTTCTGACGGTCTTTGCCCATCTCGCGACATTCCTGATCGTCGAGCGCATTTATCACGCTGGACGGGAAAAGCTCCTCACCTATCCCTGGCTCGCATGGATCATGCGCTATGTGCGTTTCGCGCGGTCGTTTTACGATCGCTTCAAACTTGCGGCACTGAACTGGGTCAGGCTCCGGCTTCTTGCGTAATAGAGGCAGAGCGCTCCGTCACCGTTTGCGGCGCAGCCTTTTCAGGAGATATTCCGCAAGGGCAGTTAACTGCAAGGCAACGAGAATAATGACGATACCGACCACCACACGGGCCTCCGGCACCTCGTCAAACAGGAAATATCCAACAGCGGTCACGAACAGGATCGATAAATAGCCAACGGGTGCAAGGACACTGGCATCGGCAATGCGATAGGCCCGCAGGAAGCAATATTGCCCCAGTTGCGCCAGCAGGCCGATGGCGAGCAACGGCCCCCAGTCGAGCGGCGCGACCGGCTTCCATGTCCAGATCGCCGGAACGGCGGTGATGAGGGCAAGGCCGACCGTATAGAACACCATCATCACCGTGGTGTTTTCCTGCCGCAGCGCCCGGGTCTGGATCACCGCAAGAGCACCAAACACCACCGAGACGAGGACAACCAGCACCCCCGCATTGAATGCCGCGCCGCCCGGCCCGATGACGATCAGAACGCCGACAAAGGCCAGACACGCCCCCGCCCAGCGATATCGGCTCACTTTTTCTCCCAAAATGGCAACGGCCATCGCCATCGTCACCAACGGCCGCGAAAAACCGACAGCGTTGACGGTGGCAAGCGGCAGAAGGGTGATGGCGATAAAATTGCTGGTGAGCGCAATGGCGTTACAGCAGATCCGGAAAATATTGCGCCAGGGATATCGGACACGCACCATTTCCATTCGGTGCCGCCAGATGAGGGGCAGAATGAAGAGCAGACCGATCATCGCCCTTATGAAGACGAGCTGGAAAGCTGGATAGGTAACGCCCTGCGCCTTGACGAGCGCGGTCATTCCACCCGAAACGAGGGCCATATCCATAAGCAGCCAGCCAATGCCCGCGCGGGCATTGGCGTCGCGCGGATTTTCCAGACTTTCGCTCTTTCCGTCGCCATTCACGCCGGCTGCACAAGGTTGGCTATGAGGCGGAAGGCCCCCGGCACAAGCTTGTCCATCTGGTGATGCAGCACGAGGCTTGTATGGGTGTGACGGCCCTTGCCTATGATACCGGAGACCAGCGCGCCCTTGAGCGGCTGCTCATCGACATCATGCATCGCAAGTAACGGCTCGTAGACATCATCCCAGCGTGAGGCGAAATAGAGTCCGCGTTCCTTGTCCCACCCTGCCCAGTCGGCGGCATCGATCCTGTTGGGGCCGACAAGCAACGGATGTTCGGGCGTCAGCACCGTCACCTCCGCCCGCGGGTCGGTCACCCGCCAGCGCAAGGAAGGCTTGCCGACCTCAAGCCGCCTCACAGGCGTCGTCTCCGGGTTCCATCCATCGGTCGGCCGATGATAGAGCGTGACGAGATGGCCGCCATCTTCAACGAAACGATGAAGCTTTTCTGTTGCCGCAGCCAGATCCCTGCGGATGCCGAAAGCAAAGATGCCGATAACGATCGTCGTGAAGGACGACAGGTCGCCGCCAAACGCCTGAGCATCGAGTTCGGTGACATCGAGGCCCATGCGCGAAAGCCAGAGACCCACCCTGTCGGCGCCGCCACCGACATAACCGACGCGCGCGCCCTCGGGCAGTTTGAGGTCCAGTGACAGGATTTTCAAAACGGAAGGCGCCAGAAACCTTGCCCTGCCGATATGCGGATAAGCGATGGGCGTGATCTGGAAAGCCGGTTGCGAACCGACAAGCGCTTCGATCTGGGCAAGGCCCGCCTTCGCATCGCCAGTACGTTCGGCAATCCAGTCGCCACCGCGCTTGCGCAGGTTCCAGCCGCCCGTATTCCTGAACGACAGCGGCGCATCGGCACCCTTTATATGCGCCTGAAAGACATGGGCGTCCTGCCCCTGTCCAAGCGGCACCAGAAGGGCATCGGGCGCTATCGTCAGCGACTGCGCGGGCGTCACGAAAAACGGCTCCTCCAGATCGAAGGCGGCCGAGACCTTTCTGCCTCCAACCGTTGCGGAAAGTAACACAGAGGCATGGCCATTGCCGCCTAAGGCTTTCCAGTCGGGCTGGTAAAGCCCCGAAACAGCAGCATCCTGATCGGCGGCGAGCGAAAAAACCAGCGTCTCACCACGCGACTGAACGGACGACGAGACACCCGATGGAAGGACCGGCGTGACCTCGACATCAAATTCAGCCACCTTGTCTGAAAGCTCCACGGAAAGAAACGATGTCCCGCCCGGAACGATCTCCGCCGGCTCGGCATAGGCCCGCTCGAAAACATCGAGCGCCGTCAGGATAGCGGCGTCGACCTGCGCCCGCTTGCGCGCGATCCGATGCCCGTGCAGCTCCCTGAAATCCGCAGCTGCGGCCTCGTCAACCATCTGCAAAAGAGCCGCCGCCGCAAGAAGTGACGCCGTGATCCGCTGCCTGTCGGGAAATACCGCGATTGCTTCGGTTATTGCCTGTTCGGCCTTGACCAGCGCCTTTGCCAGTCCGGCATCCAGCCCCGGAAAAGTCGCAAGGTCGGTGAGTGAAGACGGCAACCTGTCGAGGATCGAGCTTTCCTCTCCACTGACGGCATCCGAGAGTTCGAGATGCAGCGGCCAGACCTCCTGCGCCCGCTGCGGCCAATGCCCCATTCCCTGCGAGGCGTGATAATAACGCGACCATTCGCCGATGCGGTCATATTGCGCACCGGTGGCCTGCTCCCTGCCCGGAACATTGATCGTCAGCGTCGTTTCCGGCGGCGGCACTTCGTCATCATAGGTATCGCCACCGCCCGACCAGGCGGGAAGATAGAACTTCGCTACTTTCCAAGGTCTCAACCCCTCGGCGAAATGCTCGGGATAGGCGGCGGGATCGGCCGCGAGCGCGATGGCGCTCTTTGCCGCCCGCGTCATGGCGCGGTGGTGCCCGTGCTGTCCCGGCACGTCGAGAAAGGTCGGAATGACGATATCCGGACGTTCCTTGCGGTAGGCGCGCACCAGCCGCTCGACGATGCGTTGCTGCCCCCAGCGGTTAAAGGTCTGGTCGCCATCCTTGGAAAAACCGAAGTCGTGGATGACATCCGCCGGGCCATGGCCGAGCCAGCTGATATCAGCATCGATGACGCGAGCGGCCTCCTCCAGCTCGCGCGACCGGATGACGCCAAGCGCGCCGAGCCGCTCAGGCCCCAGCGCATTCTGCCCGCCCTCGCCACGCGTCGAGCAGGCGATGATGATCCGCATGCCGAGTTCCATGCGGAAATAGGCCAGAAGTCCGTTCTGCTCGTCGTCCGGGTGTGCGCCAGTATGCATAACGGTGACGGTTGATTTCAGCGCGCTCAGCTTGCGGTGCAGGCGGACGAGCCACGGATCGGCCATCTGCCGTTCGATGCGCTCCCGGGGGTTAAGCATGGGCGGTCTCCTCCAATATTCAGCCGGGTGCCTGCGCTGCGGCTCCCATGGATGTCTCGAGTTTTGGCGTGACGATGTCGAACAGCGGCAAGGCGGCGGCACCGAGTGCGGCGGTCAATTGGCCGGACTTGCCGTGGATGACACGCGGCAGTTCCCGCTGCCGTCGGCTCGCGACCGAGGTTGGCAAAGGCCCCATCCGCGCAATGATTTCGCTGATGACGATTTCAGGCAGCGCACCGCCGAGAATGACCGTCTGGGGATCGAGAATATTCTCGAGCATGGCAACCATGGGCGCCAGATGGGCGGCGGCATCCTCGATCCATTCCATCACCACTGGATTGCCCGCTTTGAACAGGGCTTCCAGATCGTCAAGCTCCGTATCCACGACACCGGCGCAGACAAGTTTTTCCTTCAGCACGTAAACCGAGGCATAGGCTTCGAGGCAACCTCTCTGCCCGCAGGAGGGGCAAGGCCTTCCCTTCGGCGAGACGGTCACATGCCCGATTTCGCCGGCATTTCCAAACGCGCCGCGATAGGGCGATCCGTCCTGAATGATGCCGAGGCCGATACCGACGCCGAAATAGATCATGCAGAAATTCGGGATGGCCAGCCCCGCACCGAACAGCCGTTCCCCGACCGCTGCGGCCGTCGCATCGTTCTCCACCACGACCTGCTGACCGCAGGCTTCCCCCAGCATCTGCCGGGCATCGATGCCACCCCAGCCGGAAAGCGTCGTCGGTCCGACGGAAGTCATGCCGTCGATCTCGAAGGGACCGGGCATGACAACCCCGGTGCCGAGCAGCCTGCAGCCGAGATTTTTCGCAACAGCGGCATGTTCGGCGGCAAAGGTCTTGAATATGGCGTCCGGCGTCGTGTCCTTGAGGGGAGTAACACGATGGGTACGCAACACGCCGGCAAGATCGAGACCGACGGTGACCATATGGTCGGCGGCGATTTCCACACCGATAGTCGCCCCGCCATCCGGGTTAACGGCGAACTGGATCGGCGGCTGGCCCCTGCCGGTGCGGCGGCGGCCGAGTTCCTTCAGCAATTCCTCGCCCATCAACTCGTCGACGATATTGGCGACCGCCTGCGGTGTCAGATGTGTGATCTTGGCGATCTGGGCGCGACCGAGCGACCCGTGCCGCCGGACGATGTCGAGCACGACTCGCCTGTTGTGTTCGCGGCTCCGCTCAGGATTTTTTCCGATTGCTACGGGATAAGCGTCCACCGTGTGCACCGTCATCTCTTCAACTTCCCGTCTCTTGGAAAATTCATAGCGTCGAATTGACGATAAGCGCAATATAATAATTCAAGTAAATTATCTTATTGACAAATGCGTGCCTTCAGAGAACCGTAGAGAGCGACCGGGGGTCAGGCTTGCATGGGGCGGAAGAGGAAACTCCGCTGCCGGCAAATCGATGAGCGCGCGCGAAAGCGCGGATAAAGGGAACGATCGCTCCGCATCCGGAAGACCGGACGGAGGAAATGGAGGCTTACATGCGCAGGGCAACTCTGTTCGCCGGCTTGGTCGCCGGTTTCAGCACATTCGCATTCAACGCCGCGCAGGCGGTTGAAATCGAATATTGGCAATATGTCTTCGATACACGCGTGAAGGCCATGGACGAGCTGATCGCGGAATTCCAGAAGGCCAATCCTGATATCACCGTCAAGCAGGTGACCTTCCCCTACGCCGATTACCAGACGCGCGTCATCGCCGCCAATCTTTCCGGCAAAGGCCCGGACGTGATGCAGCTCTTCTACGGCTGGCTGGATAAATTCGCAGCCGGCGGCATCTTGCAACCGTTGCCGACCGATGCTTTCCCGCATGACAAGATTGAAAGTGAATTTTTCCCCATCGTCAGCGCCATGAAGCGCGGCGACGATTATTACGGCCTGCCGACGGCGGTTCGCTCGCTGGCGCTCTTCTACAACAAGAAGCTCTTCACCGAAGCCGGCCTCGATCCCGCCAATCCGCCGAAAACGCTGGATGAGTTTGTTGCCGCTGCGGAAAAGATCGCCAAGCACGATGCCGCCGGAAACCTCACCGTTGCCGGCTCCACGCTCGACATGGGCGGACAGGACCATCAATGGTGGCGTGAGGTTCTCGTCCGCCAGTTCGGCGGCGAGCCCTACACCGACAACGACCAGAAGGTCGCCTATAACAGCGAAGCAGGCGTTCAGGCCCTGAAGTTCTATACGAGCCTGCAGCTTGAGAAGAAGATAGGTCAGGTGGGCTTCATGGATGAAGGCCAGGCCGCCTTCCGCGCCGGCAAGGCGGGCATGACCATCGACGGCACGTTCCGTCTGGGATCCTTCAGGACCATCAAGGATTTCGAGTGGGGCGTGACCGAGCTTCCCACCAATGACAAGAATATCCGCTCCAACTATGCCAGCTATTTCGCAAACGGCATCAGCGCCAAGACGAGCGGCGAGGAACTGGAAGCCTCCAAGAAATTCCTTGCTTACATCTCCTCGCCGGAAGCCATGGCGATCTGGCTGAAGACTGTCGGCGAGCTGCCGGCGCGGCGCGCAGCGGCACTGACCGAAGAGAACCTGAAGGACCCGGTCTACGCGCCCTTCCTGAAGGGCCTCGAATACGCCCATACCACCCTGTTCAAGGACGAAGCCGCCCAGCGGCAGAATGCCATCGACATGACGAACCGGATCTTGCTCGAGGGCCAGTCCGTCGAGGATTCCGTGAAGCAGGCCGCCGAGGCCGAGCAGGAAATCATCGACGCGGCGAAACCTTAAAACCCGCAGGTCCGACATGACAGCGATCGATCAACAGCGGGCGGCATCCGGCCGCCCCGGCGGCTCCTTCGGAGATCGCCTTTCCATGCGCACGAAACGGCTCTTGTGGATCTGGAGCTTTCTGGCGATCCCGATCCTGTTTTACAGCGTCATTCGTTTTTACCCGACGCTGCAGGCCTTCTGGCTGTCCTTCACCAACTGGGATTTGCTGCGACCGGCCAAGTTCATCGGCATCGCCAATTATGTGAAGCTGTTCAAGGACCCGCAATTCTGGAAGGTCTTCAGGAACACCTTCACCTATCTCATCATCGGCACGCCGATCAGCCTCGTTCTGGCTTTCGTCATCGCCTTTTATCTCGACCGGGTACGCATCCTGCACGGCTTCATCCGCGCGCTCTATTTCCTGCCCTATCTGACGACGGCCGCCGCGATGGCCTGGGTCTGGCGCTGGTTTTATCAGCCGCCGCCCATCGGCATCATCAACGACGTGCTCGGGCTTCTCGGCATTCCGCAGCAACCTTTCATCCGCTCCACCGATCAGGCGCTTTATTCGATCATGATAACCGCCATCTGGGCGGGCCTCGGTTTCCAGATCATCATCTTCATGGCCGGCCTGCGCTCCATTCCGACAACGTTTTATGAAGCAGCGCGCATCGACGGCCTCGGCGAATGGGCGATCCTGCGCAAGATCACGCTGCCGCTTTTGAAACCCACCACCGTTTTCCTTGTCGTGTTTTCCTCCATCGGCTTCCTGCGCATTTTCGACCAGGTCTACAACATGACCACCAATGATCCGGGCGGACCGCTCGGCTCTACCAAGCCGCTGGTGCTGATGATCTACCAGACCGCGTTCAATTCCTATGCGATGGGTTATGCCGCCGCGCAGACGGTCGTTCTTTTCACCATTCTTCTCGTCGTATCGCTGATCCAGCTCTGGGTCCTGAGGGAAAAGAAATGAGCGAAGCGCCGCCACTCTCCCACGCCCGCATCCGCCCCGGCCGCGTCGTCGCCTGGACAATATTGTTTATCGGCGGTCTCATCATGGTCTCACCGCTGCTCTTCATGTTCTCGACGTCGTTCAAGACGGCTGACCAGGTCTATGATCTCAGGCTCATTCCGGCTGCACCGACGCTCGCAAACTACATCACCGTCATGGCAGACGGCCGTTTTCTGCGCTGGTTCTTCAACTCGATGCTGGTAGCGGTCATCGTCACCGTGTCCAACTGCTTCTTCGACAGTCTGGTCGGTTATACGCTGGCGAAATTCGAGTTCCGTGGTCGATACTTCATCTTCCTCGCAATCCTCTCGACGCTGATGATCCCGACCGAAATGCTGGTAATTCCGTGGTATCTGATGTCCAGCCAGCTCGGCTGGCTCGACAGCTACTGGGGCATCATGTTCCCCGGCATGATGACGGCTTTCGGCACCTTCCTGATGAAGCAGTTCTTCGAGACGGTTCCGAACGACTTCATCGAGGCCGCACGCGTCGACGGTCTGAACGAGTTCCAGATCTGGTGGAAAGTCGCCCTGCCGCTGGTGACGCCGGCGCTTTCCGCATTGGCGATCTTCACCTTCCTCGGCAACTGGACGGCATTTTTCTGGCCGCTGATCGTCACGACAAGCAAGGAGCTTTACACGCTGCCGGTCGGGCTTTCGAGCTTTGCGGTGGAGCAGCAGATCCAGTGGGAAATGATCATGACGGGCGCTGCCATTGCGACCATTCCCACCCTTATCGTCTTCATCGTCCTGCAACGCTACATCGTTCGCGGTGTGATGCTGGCGGGTCTGAAAGGATAATATCATGGCCGATATGAACCCGCGCCAGTCGGATACCAGCAAGTTTCCCGACCCCGTCTACAAGGAAACCGTGCTGCGCCCGCTGTTCGACGGCGCCAAGAACCACCATGTGGACGGTTTCCGCCGCATCGACCGCGCTCATCTCGTCATGCTTCGGGAAACCGGCATTCTCGATGCGGACACGGCGGCGAAGATCGCCGGCGCGCTCGAAGACATCGACAGGACCATCGAGCCATCGGAGCTGGTCTATACCGGCGAGGTCGAGGATTTTTTCTTCCTGATCGAAAAGGAACTGAAAGCCCGCATCGGCGTCGATGTCGCCGGCCGCCTGCACACGGCCCGTTCGCGCAACGACATCGACCACACGCTGTTCAAGATCGGCCTCAAGGACAAGATCGATACGCTCACTGCCAAGGCGCGCGTGCTGCTGAAAGCCCTGATCGATGCCGCCGAGCGTAATCAATCCACCCTGATCGTGGCCTATACGCATGGGCAGCCCGCCCAACCCACCACCTTCGGCCATTACCTCTCGGCCGCCATCGAGGTGTTGATCAGGGATATTGACCGCTTCGCGGAGGCCCGCCGTATCGTCGATCTTTCGCCGATGGGGGCTGCTGCCATCACCACCTCGGGTTTCCCCATTGATCGCGCGCGTGTCGCCGAATTGCTGGGCTTTGCCGCACCCTTACGCAATTCCTATTCCTGCATCGCCGCCGTCGACTATACGACGGCAACCTATAGCGCGATCGAACTGATGTTCCTGCATCTCGGCCGGCTCATTCAGGACTTCCAGTTCTGGACAAGCTTCGAAGTCGGGCAGATCTACGTGCCGAATTCGCTGGTGCAGATTTCCTCCATCATGCCGCAGAAGCGCAACCCGGTGCCGATCGAACATCTGCGCCACCTCGCCAGCCAGACATTCGGCCGGGCGCGGACCGTACTTGACGTGATGCACAACACGCCCTTCACCGACATGAATGACAGCGAGGGCGAGACCCAGGGCATGGGTTACGAAGCTTTCACTTCTGCCGGCCGGGTGCTCGATCTCCTCGCCAGCCTCGTCGGCAAGATCAGCATCGACCCGGAAAGGGTCGAGCAGAATATTCGCCGTTCCTGCATCACCATCACGGAACTGGCGGATTCGCTCGTCCGTATTGAGGACCTGTCTTTCCGACAGGCCCATGAAATTGCCGCAACCGTCGCCAGAAGCGTCGTCGTGCTGAAGGGCGATCTGCCGAATGACGGTTACCAGCCGTTCCGCAAGGCCTTCCATGAGCTGACAGGGCGCGACACCGGCATTGACGAGGAGAAGTTCAGGCAGATCGTTTCGCCGGAGCACTTCGTCGCCGTTCGCAGCCGCTTTGGCGGCCCTGCCCCCGAACCGATGCGGGAGGCGATTGCGGCCTATCGCGGCAAGCTCGGTGCGTTTGAGGCCGAAGCACAACGATCCGCCGACTACGAAGCGGCGAAAGCCGCCGAGCTGGCAGAGAAATTTACCGCCCTGACGGGAGCGCGATAATGGCGACAATCGAACTCAATCAACTGGTAAAGCGCTACGGCAAGGTGGAGGCGGTCAAGGGCATCGACCTTGCCATTGAAGACGGCGAGTTCGTGGTTTTCGTCGGACCCTCCGGCTGCGGCAAATCCACCACGCTGCGCATGATCGCCGGGTTGGAGGAGATTTCCGACGGCACGCTGAAAATCGCCGGAAATGTCGTCAACGAGAAAGAGCCGAAACAACGCAACATCGCCATGGTCTTCCAGAACTATGCGATCTACCCGCATATGACGGTTCGCCAGAATATCGGCTTCGGGCTCTACACATCGAAGCTCGACAAGGCGGAAAAGAACCGCCGCATCGAAGAGGCCGGGCGGGTGCTGGGGCTGGAGGCACTGCTGGACCGTCGGCCCGCGGCTTTATCCGGTGGTCAGCGGCAGCGTGTCGCCATCGGCCGCGCCATGGTGCGCGATCCCGCAGCCTTTCTTTTCGATGAGCCTCTCTCCAATCTCGACGCGCAACTGAGATCGCAGATGCGCATTGAAATCAAGCGCTTGCACCAGCGTCTTAAGACAACTACCGTATACGTGACCCACGATCAGGTGGAAGCCATGACCATGGCGGACCGTATCGTGGTTATGAAGGACGGTCATATCCTGCAGGTTGGCACGCCTTCGGAACTTTACGAGACGCCTGTGGATGTCTTCACCGCGCGTTTCATCGGCAGCCCCTCGATGAACCTGTTGCGCGGCACCAGAACGACGAACAGCGTCGCGCCGTCGACCACGGGCGAGCTGCTGATCGGCATTCGCCCCCATGATCTGCTTGTTGGAGAAGCCGATGCCACCCGGAACGCCTTCTCGCTTGAGGGAACGGTAACGGCGGTGGAGCCGCTCGGCCCGGAAACGCTGGTCCATCTGGATACGGCAACCACCTCCGTAATCGCAACAGCAAGGGGCAAATCCATTCCCGCCGTCGGCAGCCAGCTGCAATGCCGGGCGGAAACGGGCGCGCTTTACCTTTTCGACGCCAAAACGGAAAAGCTTCTGGGCCGCGCATGATGACAACGGAAAAATCAGCCGTCATCAGCATCGGCCGGATCTATTGCGACCTCATTTTCACCGGGCTTGACGAATTGCCGGTGCTCGGCCGGGAACTGTTTGCCAGCGACATGGAAATCGCCGCCGGCGGCGGAGCTTTCATCGCCGCCGCCCATTTCGCCCATATCGGCCGCCCGGCCGCGCTGCTGGCAAGGCTCGGCACCGACACCTTCTCACGCGCCATCGGCGAAAAAATGCGGCAGAGCGGTGTGGACCTGCAATTTCTGGAACATTCGGCGGATGCGGGGCCGCAGGTCACCGTTGCGACGGTGGTTGGTCATGACCGCGCATTCCTGACGCGCCGCGCCGGCGCCGCCCGGCCATCCACCCTCGATGCCGCTTTTAGCTGGCAAAAGGCCCGCCATCTGCATATCGCCGAATTCGCCACGCTGCACGAAATCCCCGATCTCATCTCCCGCGCCAAGGATAGTGGACTGTCCGTCTCACTCGATCCGAGCTGGGATGCTTCGCTGATCTATGACAAGGGTCTGCTCAGGGCCTGTGCCGGCGTCGACGTGTTTTTGCCCAACCTCGAAGAAGCCGAAGCGATCACGGGCCATGCGAACCCTGAAGCCGCTCTCACCGCTTTGTCCGGGGCGTTTCCGGTCGTGGCCCTGAAGGGCGGCGCGCAGGGCGCCTGGGTCTCCTCGCGAGCGGGTTTCCATCACGCGGCGGCGAAAAAAGTCCCGGTGGTCGATACGACCGGTGCGGGCGATGCCTTCAATGCCGGCTTCATCGATGCATGGCTGCGGCGAGAGGAAGAGACGCTCTGCCTTGAGGCCGGTGTTGCAGCCGGAAGCCTTGCCGTGCAGGCGGCAGGCGGCGCTCCCAAGGTGCGCACGCCCTGATCCGCCCTGCCCCCTTCATTCCCCGCGCGGATAACGCTGGTTTTCCTCCAGCACGTTGAGGTCCATGTGGTTGCGCATATAGCGCTCGGAGGCTTTCTGCAAAGGCTGGTAATCCCACGGATAATAGGCGCCATTACGCAGCGCCTTGTAGACCACCCAGCGCCGCGCCTGACTTTCGCGAACGGCAGCGTCGAACAGCGGCAATTGCCAACGCCGGCCAATCTCGGCGGAAAGCGATGAGAGAACGTCGCTGAAAGCGGGATCGCCAGCAAGGTTCGTGCGTTCCTCGGGGTCCGCCTCGATATCATAGAGCAACGGCGGATCGGCCTCGCAGACCGACAGCTTGTAGCGGCCGTCGCGAAGGGCGACGAGCGGTGCTATCGAGCCTTCGGCGGCATATTCCATCGGCACCGGGCCGCGCTCGCCAGTTCCCGCCGCCAGCGCCGCCAGATCTTCACCATCCGTCCAGCGTTTGAGCGAGGTGATATCGAGCCCCGCCAGACCGCAGAGCGTCGGCGTCACATCGAGCGTTGAGACCGGCGTGTCGATCAGGGCCGGCTGCCAGCCAGGCGCGGCGATCATCAAGGGCACGCGGGCGGAACCCTCGAAGAAGCACATCTTGAACCACAGCCCGCGCTCGCCCAGCATGTCGCCATGGTCGGACAGGAAGAGGATGATCGTATCCTCCTCCATCCGCGTCGCCTTCAGAACCTCGAGGATTTCGCCGATCTTTTCGTCAATATAGGAGATATTGGCGAAGTAACCGCGCCGTGCGCGGCGTATCTGCTCGCTTGTTATCTCGAACGCCTCATGATCGCAGGCTTCCAGCAACCGTTTCGAATGCGGATCCTGTTCATCGAAGGCAATCGCCGGTGTCTGCGGATCAAGCGCCGGGCAGTCCTCGTAAAGATCCCAGAATTTCCGCCGCGCCACATAGGGGTCGTGCGGGTGGGTGAAGCTGACCGTCAGGCACCACGGCCGGTCATCGAGGCGGCGCGACAGATCGTAGAGCTTGCGGGTGGCGTGATAGGCGACCTCGTCGTCATATTCCATCTGGTTGGTGATTTCGGCGACGCCCGCACCGGTGACCGAACCGAGATTGTGATACCACCAGTCGATGCGCTCACCCGGCTTGGTATAATCAGGCGTCCAGCCGAAATCCGCGGGATAGATATCCGTCGTCAGGCGCTCCTCGAAGCCATGCAGCTGGTCGGGCCCGACGAAATGCATCTTGCCTGAAAGGCCGGTGTAATAACCCGCCGCTCGCAGATGATGGGCATAGGTCGGGATATCGGAAGCGAATTCGGCGGCGTTGTCGTAAACCCGCGTGCGGCTCGGCAATTGCCCGGACATGAAGGAGGCGCGGGCGGGCGCGCAGAGCGGGCTTGCCGTATAGGTGTTGGCGAAGCGGACGGACCGCTTCGCCAGTGTTTTAAGATGGGGTGCGTGGAGAAAATCGGCCGGGCCGTCGGGAAAAAACGTCCCGTTGAACTGGTCGGCCATCAGGATCAGAATATTGGGACGCGGCATTTCCACTTTCCGATTTTAGAGGCCAAGCTTGCCTTTGACGGCGTCCGCACCCGGCTTGCCGTCCAGCGTGGTGACACCATGCAGCCAGCCATCCAGCGCTTTCGGATTGGCCTTCAGCCATGCCGTCGCCGCCACTTTTGAATCCTCGCCACCGAGAATGGAGCCCATCAAGGTATTTTCCATGCCGATATCGAATTTCAGGTTTTTGAACAGCGTCGCCGCATTCGGGCATTGCTGCGGCCAGCCGGTGCGGGCGAGCGTATAGACTTCCGCGCCGCCGAAATTCGGGCCGAAATAGGCGTCACCGCCGGAGAGATAAGCAATATCGATCTTCTCATTCATCGGATGCGGCGCCCAGGCGAGGAAGACCACGGCCTTCTTGTCCCTGCCCGCCCGTTCCACCTGCGCCAGCATGGCCTGCTCACCGGATTCGACGAGCTGCCAGCCTTTCAGGCCGAAATCATTGGCGTCGATGATCTTCTGGATATTCTGGTTGGCCGGTGCACCCGGCTCGATGCCATAAATCTTGCTTTCGAACTCATCGGCATGTTTGGCCAGATCGGCGAAATCCTTGACACCCTTTTCCGCCATATAGGCCGGTACTGCCAATGTGAACTTGGCGCCCTCGAGGTTCTTCGTCATCACCTCGGCCGCCTTGGCAGCATTCAGATCGTCCACGAAGGATTTCTGCGCCGGCATCCAGTTGCCAAGGAAAACGTCGATTTCGCCGTTTTTCATGGCCTGATAGCCGATCGGTACCGACAGTGTCTTGACGTCGGCTTCATAACCCAAGGCATCGAGCAAAACGGAAGCGACGCCATTGGTGGCGGTGATATCGGTCCAGCCGGGATCGCTGAGGCGGATCGTCTTGCAGGCCGCGTCATCGGCCGCCTGAAGCGGGGTGGAGAAGGCCACCACGGACAGAAAGAGACCGGCGGCGATGCGATGCAGATGAGAAATGGTTTTCATTGCGGCTCCCCTTTTATCAATCCAATTTATTGAACACCACGTTGCTTTTGCCTGTGAAGCGGGTATTTTTCGATAGTTGATATAAGGAATTTTAATGTCAGACAGGCCGCTCGATCTGGGATGGATGCGTATTTTCACCGAGGTTGCCCGCCGCGGCAGCCTGACGGCGGCGGCTGCATCCCTGCGGCTGACGCAGCCGGCCGTCAGCTATCAGATTCGCCGGCTGGAGGAGGAACTGGGTGTGGCGCTCGTTCAGCGCAGACATCGCGGCATCGAACTGACGACGGAGGGTCAGAGGCTGTTCGAGATCGTCTCGCGCAATGTCGACGCCATTGACCTTCTCGCGCAGCAGCTTCGCCGGACGGAGGAACGGCAGACCATCCGTCTGCACACGGACTATGCCTTCTCGTCCCTGTGGCTCATCCCGCGCATGCACGGCTTTCGCGCGCTCAATCCGGATATCAATATCCAGATCGTCGCCACGCAGGACCCGCTCGGCCAGGGCAAACACGACAGCGACGTGATGATTATTTTCGGCACGCGGCAGGAAGCGGGCGACGGGGCCGTGCTGCTCCTCTCGGAAAAGGTCACACCGGTCTGCTCGCCGGCGCTGCTGGCCGAGACACCGGCGCCCGCAACCGTTGCGGATTTTTCGCGACGGAAGCTCATCCACCTCGAAAACACCTCGCAGGCGCACTGGTTCGACTGGCCTGCCTATTTCAAGCATTTCGGCGTGCAGAGAATGGCCGACCACGATGGCGGCGACATCAGCTTCAACAATTACACTATGGTGGTGCAGGCAACCATTGGCGAGCAGGGTTTCGCGCTCGGCTGGGCCGGGCTGGTCGATCCGTTGCTGGAGGCCGGCGTGCTGGTGACGGCCGGCCCAAGCCTCGACGCACCGGGGCGCGGCTACTGGCTGATGCGACCGAAAAGCAGCGATAGCGCGGTGAGAAAACTCACCGGCTGGCTGATCGACGAGCGGCGATGACGCCGCCCGCCAGCGCTATTGGTTCAGATCGGATAATGCAGCGGCCCGTCCTGCAGCGTGACCCAGCGTAGCTCGGTGAATTCCGCAATGCCCGCCGTGCCGCCAAAACGGCCGTAACCGGAGGCCTTGACGCCGCCGAAAGGCATCTGCGCCTCATCGTGAACGGTCGGGCCGTTGATGTGGCAAATGCCGCTTTCAATGCGCGCCGCAATCGAAAGCGCCCGTGCCTGATCCCTGCCGAAAATCGCGGCGGAGAGGCCGAACTCGGTTTCGTTGGCGATGCTCACCGCCTCATCGATGCTGCCGGCCCGGATGATGGAGACGACGGGACCGAAGCTTTCCTCGGCGTAAAGCCGCATGGCGGGCGTGACGCCATCGACGGCGATCGCATCCACCATCGTGCCATTGCCGCCGCCGCCCGCGACCAGCCGCGCGCCCTTTGAAACGGCGTCATCCACCAGCGCCCGAATGCGCGATGTCGCTTCGGCGCTAACCAGCGAGCCGAGCGGTGTTTTGCCCTCACGCGGATCGCCGGCCGTGAGGCTCGAAGCTTTTCTGGCGAAGGCCTCCACAAATGCATCGGCGACACTGTCGAGCACGATGATGCGCTCCGTCGACATGCAGATCTGGCCCTGGTTCATATAGGCGCCGAAGGCAGCAGCCGCGACAGCCGCATCGATATCGGCATCGTCGAGCACGATGAACGGCGCCTTGCCGCCAAGCTCCAGCAAAGCGGGTTTCAGATAACGGCCGGCCGTTTCGGCAATCACGCGGCCGACGCGGGTCGAGCCGGTGAAATTCACGCGTCTGACGGCGGGATGCGCGATCAGCGTATCGACGATCTTTGCGGCATCTTCCGGCGCGTTGGAGACGGCGTTGAGCACGCCCTTCGGCAGACCCGCCGAAGCGACCGCCTCGATGATCAGTGCATGGGTGCGCGGGCAAAGTTCCGAGGTCTTCATGACAACCGTGTTACCGCAGGCAAGCGGCGTGGCGATGGAGCGCACGCCGAGAATGACCGGCGCATTCCACGGCGCGATGGACAGCACAACGCCCGCCGGCTGACGCAGCGCCATCGCCATGGTTCCGGGACGGTTGGAGGGAATGATCTCGCCCTTGATCTGGGTCGTCAGGCTTGCCGCCTCCACCAGCATGTCGCTCGCCAGTTTGACGTTGAACCCGGCCCAGGCATCGGTCGCGCCGATTTCTTCCTTCATCGCCTGGGTGATATCAGGCCCGGCGGCGAGAAGCGCCTGCGCGGCAGCCAGGAGCAGGCGGCGGCGTTCACCGGGCGGGGTTGCCGACCAGACGGGAAAGGCCGCGGCCGCGGCATCGGCCGCACGGGTAGCGTCCTCCACCGTTGCAGCCGCCGCGCTGGTCGCCACATCGCCGGTGATGGGGTTGCTGCGTTCGAAGCGCTTGCCGCTTGCGGCCGGGCAATGATCGCCGCCGATGAAAAGATTGACTGTCTGCATGGTCTTCCTCCTGAATTCAGACAATGGCGGCGGTGGTACCGCCAAGAAACGCCCGTTGCACGGCGGGATCAGCGGACAGGGCCTCAGCCGTGCCTGCCCCGACAATCCGCCCTGCTTCCAGCAAATATCCGCGATCGGCAAGCGCGAGGCTTTCGCGCACATTCTGCTCCACGAGCAGAATGGAAAGGCCACTCTTCTTGATCTCCGCCAGGGCGGCAAAAAGCTCCTGCGTGACGATGGGCGCAAGGCCAAGGCTCGGCTCGTCCAGCAGCAGATAATCGGGTGCCGACATCAGCGCCCTGCCGATGGCGACCATCTGCTGCTCGCCGCCGGACATGGTGCCGGCAAGCTGCTGCCGCCGCTCCGCAAGGCGCGGAAACAGCGAGAAAATATGCTCTCGTGTCGCTTTTTCCGCTGAACGGGCATGGCGGGGATTGGCCCCGAGACGGAGATTGTCCTCCACCGTCAACGCCGCGAAAATCCCGCGTCCCTCCGGCACCAGCGCCACGCCCCGTTCCACGATCTGATGGGCGGGGACAGCGGCAAGCGACGCGCCGTTGACGCGCACGTCTCCAGAGGCGGGAGCCACCATGCCGCCGACCGCTTTCAGCAGTGATGACTTGCCAGCGCCATTGGCGCCGAGCAGCACCACCGTTTCGCCCTTGGCAACATTGAGCGATATGCCGTCAACCGCGAGATGTTTGCCGTAACGGATTGTCAGTGCATCTATTTCAAGCATGTGCCGCTCCCAGATAGGCGGAAATGACCTGCGGATCGTCAAGCACCGATGCCGTCGGCCCATCGGCGATCTTGCAACCGGCCGCCATGACAACGGAGCGCGGGCAGAGTGCGCGCACGGCAGCCATGATATGTTCCACCAGCAGGATCGTCGTACCCTCCGATGCCAGCCGCCGGATCAGCGCTATTCCTTCCTGCAGTTCCGTGGGGTTGAGGCCAGCGAGCCACTCGTCAAGAAGCAGAAGCTTCGGTTCGCCCGCCAGCGCACGCGCCAGTTCAAGCCGTTTCTGATCGATATAGGTGAGATCGCCAGCCGGCAGGGTCTCCCGCCCGGCAAGACCTATTCTTTCGAGGCAGGCCCGCGCGACCTTCTCCGCCTCGAGGCGGGACAGGCGTTGCGGCCCGAACATGGCCGATACGGCAACGTTTTCAAGCAAGGAAAGCGACGGCAAAAGCCGCACGAGCTGGAAGGTGCGCGCCACGCCGGCGCGCGCAATCACATCCGGCCGTCTGCCGGCAATCTCCTGCCCTTTGAGCCGGATCGACCCTTCAGTGGGCTTCAGTGCTCCGGAGATCAGGTTCATCAGCGTCGTCTTGCCGGAACCGTTCGGGCCGAGCAGCCCGACGACCTCGCCGGCTTCGATGGTGAGGCCAAGACCATCCACCGCCTTCAGCCCGCCGAAGGTCTTGCGGATATCGGTGATTTCGAGAACGGCGCTCATGCGGCTTTCTCCTTTTTGCGCAGCTTCTCCAGCGCCGGCAGCACGCCATCCGGCAGAACAAAGACGATGAGGATGAAGAGAGCGCCGAGAATGATGGAAAAATGGTTGGGGAAATTGGCGCCCAGCCACTCGAACAGCAGGAACAGCGGCACCGCACCGAGAATGGGTCCCCAGCGGCGTGTGGCTCCGCCAAGCAACGCCATGATGACGGTGAGGAACGATACCTGCGGATTAAAGACGATGGCCGGCTCGATATAGACCCAGCGCGGGGCCTGAATGGCGCCGACAAGCGTGATGATCGTGGCGGAAAGTACGAAGAGCGTCAGCTTGGTGCGGGCGAGATTGATGCCCGCATGAGCGGCAACGACCTCGTCGTCACCGATTGCCTTCAACGCCAGTCCGAGCTTGCTGCGGTCGATCAGGATCGCCAGCAGAAGGGTGATGACAGCCAGCGCCAACAATTGCCAGAGCACATGCTGCGGCTCCAGCGGCAGGAAGATATAGCGCCCGAGCGTGCCGGTCACATTCACCTCATACCAGGTGATGAGCTGGCGGATGAGTTCAGCAAGACCGAAGGAAAAGATCACGAAATAAATGCCCGCGACGCGCAGTGTGGAAAGCCCGACGACAAGCGCCAGCGCCGCGCCGACAAGGGCCGCGCACAGGAGCACGAGCGGCCATGGCAAAACCTCGCTCAGCACCGCGACCGTATAGGCCCCGACACCGAAGAAGGCGACGGTGGCGAGCGAAATATAACGGGTCGGACCGGAAAACATCGCCCAGGCGGAGGCGAGCGTCGCATAGCCCAGCAGGCCGATGATGACGCCGACACCATAGGCATCGAAAAAGAAGGGGGAAAGCGCCAGCAGCACGGCTGCGGCAAGGCCGATGAGAAGCGGGATCATTTGCCCCTCCTTGCGAAAATGCCTTCCGGACGCCAGAGCAGCACCACGAGGAAAAGCAGATAGGTGGCGGCAAGCGTGAGGCCGGGATCGACATAAACAAGCACGAAGGTTTCCACGAGGCCGAGCAGCAGCCCAGCCACCAGCGCGCCAAGCAGATTGCCGACACCGCCCATGATGACGACAACAAGCGCCTTCATGGTGAAGACCACGCCATAGGAGGCGGAAAAGGTCTGATACATCGAGATCATCACTCCACCCGCCACGGCGAGTGCGCCGCCAAGGGCAAAGCCGATTGAGGCCACGCGGTTCACATCGATGCCGACCAGCGGCGCAGATTTGGGCGCAAGCGCCACCGCCCGCAGGTTGAGCCCCCAGCGGCTGTGGGTGAGCGCGAGATAAAGCCCGCCGCCGATTGCGACCGACAGGATGAACGACAAAAGCCGGTTCAGCGCCACGGTCGTGCCGAAGATGTCGACGCCATCCGAGAGATAGGAATAGGAATGGTAGTTGCCGCCGAACGCCACGAGCATGATGCCCTGGATAACGAAGAGCAGCCCGAAGGTCGCCAGAATGGAATCGACTTCCAGACGGCCGGAGCCACCCGAACGGCGCACCAGCGGCCGCATCATGACCCGGTAGATCACGAAAGAGAGGGCGTAACCGAGCGGCACGATGATGAACAGCGACCAGAGCGGCGACAGGCCATAGGCGGAAAACAGCACGAAGGTGATGAAGGCAGCCGCAATCAGCACTTCGCCATAGGCAAGGTTCATGATGCGGGCGATGCCATATTGCAGCGAAAGTCCAAGCGCGATCAGCGCATAGGTCCCTCCCAGCATCAAACCGAAGATGAGGGTGGATAAAAACAAGGGAGTATCTCCAGTATGGAACATGGCCGAAGGCCTCCGGCCGGGGTTCATGGCCCCGGCCGGCAAAGGCTCACCATTGCGGCTTCGGAACGACCGGCTTTGCCGCGCCTGAACGGTCTGCCGGTGCAATCGCCACAAAGCGGTCACCCTGCCATTGCCCCGCCCACCAGAGCTGCCGAAGCTGATTGTCCTCAAGCTTGACCGGGCCGATGACGGTGTCGAAGCTTCCCGTCGAAAGTTCATTTGCCACCGCCGCCTTGTCGAGGCCAACGCGTTGAACGGACTGGGCCAGCATTTCAAGGCTCGCATAGGTGATGGCGCTTGCCCAGCTGTCCGGCTTGGTGCCGATGAAGGCTTCGTGGCGTTTGAAATAATCCTCGATCTTGTCGCTGCTGCCATCGACGCCGCCGATGCTGATCACGCCCTCCTGCTTGCCATCGGAGACCTTCGGGAAGATGGGGAAAGCACCGCCGACGCCGACATAAAGGACCTTCGGGTTGAACTTCGCCGTCTGCGCCTGTTTCGTCACCGCAAAACTATCGGGCGGATACGAAAAGGCGATGAAGCTGTCCGCGCCGCTCGCCGCCGCCTCGTTCACCAGTGCGGCGAAATCGGAAGTGCCGACCGGATAGGTCTTGTCATAGGCAAGCGTAAAACCAGCTTCCTTCAGCGCCGGCCGCGCGGCCTTGATGAGATCGATGCCAAAACCGTCAGCCACGGAAATCACCGCGACCTTGTCGTTGATCTGGCCGGCATCGCGCGCAGCTTTCAGGACGTCGGCAAGCGCATTGGCATAATCATGGCCGCCGCCGAGCATCCAGAAGCTCTTTTTCCAGCGCGCCGCGAAATCCGGCGCCTTGTCGGTCACGCCGGTAACCGCAAGCTGCGGATAACCGAAACGGTCGTAAAGCGGCGCAACGGCCAGATTGAAACCCGTGCCCCAGGGCGGCAGAATGAAATCGACCTTGTCCTGGCTGGCCAGACGCTCGGTGAACCGCACCGCATCCTCGGCCAAAGAGCGGTCGTCATATTCCACCACTTCCACCGGCAGGCGCTTGCCATCCGGCAAAGTGAGGCCGCCGGCATCGTTGACCTCCTTCACCCATAATTTGTAGTTCGGAATGGTGGTGATGCCAGCCCCCGTGGCGTTGGCGCCGCTTTTGGAAACGGCATAACCGATCTTCACCGAGGTGCGGTCCTGCGCATTGGCGTGACCGAAAGATACCGCCGACAGGGCAGCACCGGAGAGCAGGCAGAACAGCGTTCTGCGCTTCAGATTATTCATGATGTTCCTCCCAAAGCGCCTTATCGGGGTTGCCGTTCTCCTCAAGGCTTTCCCCTGCGCTGATCAAAGTTTAGCAATGACAGCCGCATATAAAATGCACTAATGTAGCGCATTATTGTACTTTTGGAGGCCGAATGCCGCTGCACAGCCAGATTGCCGGCAATCGCGTGGAGATCACGGCGCGCACCCTCGCCTCGACGCTGCGCATATCCGAATTCCGGCTGGAATCGGATAGCGCCCATCTGCTTCTCCTTTCCGCCGGGGAAGCGGAGATCATACTGGGTGAAAAGACGCTGCCTGTCCCGGCACCGGGGCTTGTCTGGCTGCCCATCGGCCCCGCCGGCCGCCTGCGGCTGGCTGCCGGAAGCCGTGGATCGCTGCTGGGGACGACGGAAATCGGGCTCGCCCATGCGATGCCGACCGGCACGAGCGCAAGCGCCGTGCGCAATATATTGCAGCGTGTTCTGACGCAGGCGCCGGCAGAGAAGGACCGGCAGGAACTGGCGGGTTATCTCGAGACCATCGCCAGCGAAAATGTCCGCGCGACAACCGGTTCGGACACGATTATCGCCAGCCTGCTCTCCGTCACGCTCATTCGCATCTGCCAGCACGCCATCGCCGATATTGCCGCAGCCGTCTCCACGCCCGGCAGCCTTACCGAACGCTTCGTCCTGCTGGTGAGCCAGCACAAGCGCGACCAATGGGGCGTGGACGATTATGCTAGATATATGAGTGTCAGCCGCGAACGGCTGGGATTTGCGGTGCGCAAGGCCACTGGGCTTTCGCCGCAGGCCTATATTCACCGGGAACTGCTCTCCGAAGCGCGTGACCTTCTTCTGAACTCATCGCTGCAAGTCGCTGAAATCGCGTTCCGATTGGGATTTCAGGACCCCGGCTACTTCAATCGCTTCTTCACCCGCAACGAGGGCACGTCTCCCGGCCGTTTCAGGAGAACGGCAACGCGAATGCAGAACGTGCCACCACCATCCTATGCGGCCTGGCCGTGACGTCTTGGCATAAGGATGTAATGTCCATGGCCTATCGCAATCATTGCGGTCCGGCCACCTTCTGTGCGGTCTGACCGGCGGGGACAAGAGTACGCAGGAGAAGGACATCAAAGCCGCGAAGCAGATTGCGGCGCAATGGAGTGATGATGATGATTGAGAAGTTTACGAACTTTGATCCCGCCGAACACCTCAAGAGCGATGAAGCCATTGAGGTGTTTCTGGAGGATGCGTTCGCAACCAATGATGCGGCATACATAGCAAATGCGCTTGGTGTTATCGCGCGCGCAAAGGGTATGACGCAGGTAGCGCGTGAAACCGGACTTGCCAGAGAGCATCTTTACAAATCGCTCAGCGAGGCTGGGAATCCCACGTTAGAAACAACGATAGCCGTCCTCAACTCCCTGGGCTTTCAGCTCACCAGCAAACACAAGGCGGCATGATCAGCGCCTGACGTCATCAGCCACCGTCCGGTGCCGCCCGATCGGCAGCATCATCGGCTTGCCAGAGGTCGGATCCTTGATGACCCGGCTTTCGATGCCGAAGACGTGGCGGACATTCTCCTCCGTCAATACTTCCTCCGGTGTGCCGAAGACTTGCAGCTTCCCGTCCCTCATGGCGACGAGATGATCGGCATAACGGGCTGCGAGATTGAGGTCGTGCAACACCATGACGATGGTGGTCTCCCAGGCGTGGTTGAGATCGGTCAGAAGATCCAGCACCTCGACCTGGTGGCTGATATCGAGGAAGGTGGTCGGTTCATCCAGCAGCAATATGTCTGTCTGCTGGGCGAGCGCCATGGCGATCCAGACGCGTTGCCGCTGGCCGCCGGAAAGCTCGTCCACCGGTCGCTCGGCCAGTTCCACCGTATCGGTGGCGACAAGGGCTGCGGCAACGGCCTCGTCGTCCTGTCTCGACCAGCGGGCGAACAGGCCGTGATGCGGGTGCCGGCCACGGCTGACGAGATCGGCAACCACGATGCCCTCCGGCGCTATCGGCGATTGCGGCAAAAGGCCCATGCGCCGTGCGAGGTCCCGCGAGGGAAGACGATGGATCGATTTTCCATCGAGCAGAACCTGACCGGCGCGCGGCGCAATGAGCCGCGACATGCTGCGCAGCAGGGTGGACTTGCCGCAGGCATTGGCGCCGACGATGACGGTGATCTTCCCGCGCGGAACGGTGAGATCCAGCCCCTCGATGATGAGGTTTTCGCCATAGCCGGCCGACAGGCCGTTCACGGAAAGGGAGTGACCGGTCATAACGAGCCTCCGCTGCGGTTGACCCGCACGATAAGGTAAATCAGATAGGGCGCACCGAGCGCACCCGTAACGACGCCGACCGGGTAACGGCCCGGCAACAGGAACTGACCGCAATAATCGCCAACCAGCACCAGCGCCGCCCCAACCAGCGCCGCAGGAAGGAGCAGCGAGCCGTTGCTGCCGACGATGCGCGCCGCAATCGGCCCGGAGAGGAAAGCGACAAAAGCGATCGGACCCGAGACCGCCGTTGCAAAGGCGATCATGCCCACGGCGGCGATGATGACGATGATGCGCGTTCGCCCCACCCTCACACCAAGCGCTGCTGCGGTGTCGTCACCCAATCTCAACGCTTCCAGATCGCGCGCACGGCTGAGGAGCAGGCCGCCGAAAAGGATGAGAGCGATGAGGAGCGGCAGCAACTGGGCGATTTTCGCGCCGTTGACGCTGCCGGTCAGCCAGCGCATCGCCTCCTGCAACGTCCATGCCGGCGCAACGGAGAGAATATAGGCGATGAAGCTTTCCAGCATGGCTGAAACGCCGATGCCGACGAGGATCAGCCGCGTTCCGGCCACGCCGTTGCGGAAGGACAGGAGATAGACGAGAAGTGCAACGCCAAGACCGGCCACGACGGCGAAGACCGAGACCAGCGGCCCGTTCATCTGCAGGACGACGATGGCGAAAACGGCTGCCGCACTCGCCCCGGAACTGATGCCGATAATATCGGGGCTGGCGAGCGGGTTGCGCAGCATGATCTGGAAGGCGACGCCGCCAAGCCCGAAGCTCAGGCCTGCCAGAATTGAAAGCAGCGCGCGCGGCAGGCGCAACTGCCCGACGGTGAAGGTGACGCCGGCGATGTCCTCCCCCAGCAGAACGCGAATGACATCGCCAAGCGGCGTGAAGGATTGCCCGAGCATCAGCGTTGTTGCGAAAGCGGCAATCAGAAGCGCCGACAGGGCAGCGATGACAAGGCGACGCCGGCGCTGGCGGGCATGGCGATTGAAGACGAGATTTTCGATGACGGGAGCGTATATGGTCACAATTCGCGCACCCTCTGGCGTCTGACAATCCAGATGAAGAAAGGCGCGCCGACAAGGGCGGTGACGATGCCGACATCGAGTTCCGACGGCCGCGCCACGATGCGCCCGACAATATCGGCGGCAAGCAGCAGGCACGCCCCGCCAAGCGCCGAGAACGGCAGAAGCCAGCGATTGTCCACCCCGACGAGCAGACGGCAGAGATGCGGCACCACAAGCCCGACAAAACCGATTGGCCCGCAAATGGCGGTGGCTGCGCCGCAGAGCAGAATGGCGCCGAAGGAGGCTACGGCTCGGGCGACGGCAACATTCTCGCCAAGCCCGGCCGCGAGTTCGTCTCCGAGCGCCAGAGAATTCAGCTTGCGCGCCGAAAGCAGGCTGACGATGAAGCCGGCGGCCAGAAAGGGCAGCACGGTCTCGATGCGCTCGAAAGTCGCCCCGCCGACGCCGCCGATCTGCCAGGAGCGGATTCCGCCGGCAATATCGCTGCGCGGCAGAACGACGGCGATGACGAGCGAGGAAAAGGCGACGGAGGTGGCAGCGCCCGCAAGTGCGAGTTTGAGCGGGGTCGCCCCGCCTCGGCCTAGCGAGCCGACAACATAAACGAAAACCGCTGATACCCCCGCCCCGGCAATTGCGACCATGATGAAGGCCTGAGCCGAGGCGATGCCGAACCAGACAATGCCGATGACGACGGCGAGCGACGCCCCCATGTTCACACCGAGAATGCCGGGATCGGCAAGCGGATTGCGCGTGACACCCTGCATGATGGCCCCGGCCAGCCCGAGTGCGGCCCCGGAAAGCAGGGCAAGCAGCGTGCGCGGCAGGCGTACGGCGACGGCCGCCTCTGCAACCGTCTCGACGCGGCCGCTGAGCCCACCAACAATATCCGCAAAAGAGACGTCACGCGTGCCGATCGCGATGGACAGCGCACAAAGCAGTGCGAGAAGCGCCAGCACCGCGCCGAGCCAAGCCGTTCGCACGCGGTTGGAGCGGCCGGCGAGCAGCACGGCCGTTGCTTTGCCGGGTCCAGACATCGTCACTGCGATTTCCCGGAGGATTTATCCGCAGCCTTTGCCAGAAGATCGGCATAGTCCTTCAACACCCACGAAATCGACAGCGGCGTGGGATTGGAGGCGGTGCCGAGCGGGTCGCGGCCCAGCATGACGATGGCATCGTTCGCAACGGCCGGCATGCGGGCGAGAAGCGGATCGGCGCTCATGGCGTTCAGCAGCGGTTCACTGCCATAGGTCACGACGATATCGACATCGTCGAAGGCATCGACACGTTCAGCGCTGACGCCGGCGGCGAATTGCCCCGGCTTCGTGGCTTCCACGACGCTTTTCGGCGAGGCAAGCCCAAGATCGGCGAAGAACTTCACCCTGGTGTCATTGGCCGTATAGAAATTGACGACACTGAGATTGGTGGCATCGAGATGGGTGACGAACATGGCCGACTTGCCCTTCAGCTGCGGATGGCCGGCAACGACCTGCGCGATCTCGCCCTCGATGCGTGTGATGAGCGCCTCACCTTCCGCAATCATGCCAAGGCCGGCGCTGTTCAATCGGATCATCTCGCGCCAGTCCGTCGCCCAGGGAGAAACGGGATAGGCGACGACAGGGGCGATCTGGCTCAGCGTATCGTAGTCGGACTGGCTGAGGCCTGAATAGGCGGCAAGGATGACATCCGGCTGCGTCGCCGCCACGGCCTCGAAATCGATGCCGTCGCCCTCGTCGAACAGCACCGGCTTTGCCGCATTGAGTTCGGTGAGCCGCTTTGCCACCCATGGCAGCAGGCCATCGCCGTCATCATCGCCGAAATTGGCCGCCGCAAAACCGACAGGCACGATGCCGAGCGCCAGCGGCACCTCATGGTTCGCCCAGGCGACAGTCGCGACCCGCTGCGGTTTCTTCGCAATCGTGGTCGTGCCGAAAGCATGTTTGATGACGACGGGATAGCTGGTCGTCTCCTCCGCCGAGGCCATATTCGGCGCGATCAGCGACAGGAAAAGCACAAATATCGGCATGAGGCAGCGGAACGGGCGAAGCATTGGCGAGCTCTCAAAAGTTCAAAAGTGGACTTGAACTCTCAGCTTCAATTGCCTCCGTCAAGCCCAGGCAAGAAATGCCGTCGCAACAGCGGTGAAATTTCCGGGGTTTTGTACAAAACCGCAAAAAGTTACAATACCGGACAAACTTTCTCAAGTTATTGGGCGCTTCGAGAGTGGGCCGTGGAAGCGGCGATCGGGGCATCAACTTCTGGAACATACCAATGAATATCGAAACCGAAGGCAGACACCGCAAAACCGCGCGACGTCGTTATCAGGATGCGGCGCTGCTTGCCTGCACGGCGCTTGTCGCCACCCTGCCCGGCGCCTTGCTGGCCCAGGAGGCTGCCACCACGAACAGCAGCACGGTTCTGGAACGGATCACCATCGAAAGCGGTGACAATGACCAGAAGTCCATCGTCGCCAACCGCACGACGAGCGGCAGCAAGATGGCGACCGATATTCTCGACACACCGGCCTCGGTCTCCGTCATCACCGCCAAGGAAATGCAGCAGCGCGGCGTGCAGAGCGTGGAAGAAGCGCTGCAATATACCGCCGGTGTGACCACGGATTTTTACGGCTCTGACGACCGGTTCGATTATTTCAAGATTCGCGGTTTCGACGCCTATACCTATCGCGACGGGTTGACGCTTGGCCGTCCCTTCGGCGCACTGCGCGAGGAAACCTATGCCTATGAGCGCGTGGAAGTGCTGAAGGGCGGCAATTCCACCACCTTTGGCGTTTCGGATCCCGGCGGCTCGGTGAATTATTCCACAAAGGTGCCGAAACGCACCCGTTTCGGTGAAGCCTATGTCACCGGCGGCTCCTATGGCCGCGCCGAAACCGGCTTCGATTTCGGGGACAATATCACCAGCGACGATACGCTGTCTTATCGCCTGACCGGCAAGCTCAGAAATGCCGATGCGGAATATGACTATTCCCGCGACGACGAGAAATTCTTCATGGGCGGCCTGACATGGCGTCCCACGGACGTTACCAGCCTTACCGTGGTTTACGATCATCTCAACAAGGATGGCGTTCCGGGCGGCGGCGGCCATCCCGTCGGGTCGCATTTCGACCGGAGCCGTTTCTTCGGCGAACCGGACTACAATTATCGCGGCACAAACCGCAATTCGCTGAGCGTGATGTTCGACCACGATTTCGGCTCCGGCCTGACGCTGAGTTCCAACGCCCGCTACAGCAAGGCGAATACGGACTTCGGTTACGCCTATATCTCGTCCACGCCGACTAACGGTTCGACAATCGCCAACCGGTCCTATTTCGGCAACGACACCGAGACCGAAAACTTCCTGATCGACACGCGCCTGCAATACGATACGCGGTTTGAAAATGTCGAAAGCCGCAGCCTCGTCGGCGTCTTCTACAATGACTACACCTCCGGCAGCAAAAGCTACTTCGGCGCCGCACCGAGCATCAACTGGATGAACCCGGTCTATACCGGCGCACCCGCCTCGGTGCCGCTCTATGCCGACTCCCTGACGGACCAGAAGACCAAGGCGATCTATCTCCAGCAGGACCTCACCTTCTTCGACAGGCTGATCATCAGCGCCGGCCTGCGCAACGACTGGATCGACACCGAGCAGACCAACCGCCTTCGCGGCACTTCGGCCAGCGGCGACATCAGCGAACTGACCAAGCGTATCGGCGTGTCCTACAAGATCACCAACGAGATCGCGCCCTATATCAGCTACGCCGAATCGGTGGTGCCCGCATCAGGGCTCACCGTTGAACCGGAGCGCGGCGAACAGATCGAACTCGGCGTGAAATATCGTCCGGATGCTTTCCCGGCCCTGTTCACCGCGTCGATCTACGATCTGAAGAAGAACAACATCACCGTTACCAGCCCGATCACCAGCCTGCCCACGACCATCGGCGAGGTGCGCGTGCGCGGTCTCGATCTCGAAGCCAAGGCGGAAGTGACCGACAATCTCAGCCTGACGGCCGCCTATTCCTATCTCAACGCGGAAATCACTGAAAACGGCACCGGCGGCAATGTCGGCAACCGGCCGCAATTCGTGCCCGAGCATCAGGCCTCGCTGTGGGTCAACTACACGCTTGCGGGCAACGACCATTTCGGCGACATGACCTTCGGTCTCGGCGGCCGCTATACCGGCGCTTATTATTTCGACAATGCCAACAAGGTCGAAACCGGAAGCAGCGTGACCGTGGATGCGGCGTTCAGCTACAAGATTCAGGAAACCGCCTCGCTGGACGTCAATGTTTCCAACATCTTCAACGAAAAACACGTCTCTTATGGCGGGTTCGGCGCTGACTTTTACAATCCCGGCCGGGCGTTTTCCGTGACTTTGCGAAAGACATGGTGAAAATCGATATTAGCAATATTTTTCAATATATTGCATAATTTCCCTAATGCACAACGTCATCCTCTGGCTCATCCCGAGGATCTAACCACGTCTCATCAAGTCTGAAGGTCGCAGATCCTCGGGACAAGCCCGAGGATGACGAAAGGTGAGGTTTGCGCGCCTCACCAAAACACTGCGCATCGACCTCACCCAGCTTCAAAGCAGCCTGTGCAGCCGTCGCCAGGCGGCGGGTGTGTTTCCCACGGACTGGCGGAAAGCCTTGGTCAGATGGGCCTGATCGGAAAAGCCGAGCTGGGCGGCGATATCGGCCACCGTCAGATCGCCTTCCAGCAGAAGTTTCTGGGCGGCATTGATGCGCCGCTCCAATTGCCATTGCAGCGGCGTCTTGCCGGTGGTCTGGCGAAATACGGTGGCGAACCAGCTTTCCGAAAGCCCGACAATATCGGCCATTTCGGCAACCGTCATACGGTCGTCGCCACGCTTTTCGACCTGAGCAAGAAGCTTGTTCAACTGCGCCTGCGTCAGCCTGCCATTGGCCTGCTCCGGCGAAGGGCCGGGAATATCCAGCAGGCCGGCAACGATGCTGCCGACGAGGCTTTCCGCATAGACCGCATGTTTCGAGGGTTCAGCCAGCTCATCGACCAGCAGGCCGGCAAGGGTTTCCACAGAGCCGATATCCTGTATCTCGACCGGACGGCGCAGCGCCGTCATCGCCGCCGAACTGCCGACCGAGGGCGAGAGAAAACGCAGCAGGCGATCCTTGTGAATATGCAGGTTGAGATGAGAGAACCGATGCGTGGCGCTGCTGCTCGTCCACATCGGTACGCCGGCCGGAACATAAACCGCCCGTGTCATCGGCCGCGAATGGTTGGTGAATTCGCCATTGCGGTTGGACATGCTGATGCGCGAGGAGACATCGTTGAAAAAGATCATGATGCGCGGATCGGCGGCCAGATAATAACCCTTCGCTCCCATCTGGCTTTCCGCTTCCCAGAAAGCACTGACCAGCCCGTCGAACTGCCGCCATTTCACCGGCGCAGTGACGCTGATCCCTTCCGTTTGCCAGGTCATGGAATGCCAGAAACTCAATGCGGGTACCGTCCGGTTGTCGGGTCTGGGGTGAGCGTATGGAAAGACGCGCGCACCGCGCCAGTCATCGCGCTCTGCCCCAATAACATGACTTATCAATTCATGTTAATAGCAAAGATCGTTATAAAGAGAAACATTCGCTGACGCGACGGCTCTGGAACCTCTGAGCGAAACGCCCGTTGAACTCCTGACAGCAACGCAACACGGGAGATTATCAATGGACAGCAAAAAGGAACCGGGCAACTTCGCGGACAAGAAACGCGAAGAGAAGGGCCGCGGCGTCATCGTGGCCGGGCCGGATGCGCACGAAAACGAAAAGAGCGGCAAAGCTCCCTCGGCAAAGGCGGAAAAATCTTCATCGGGCAAACCGGTTGCGGCTTCTGACCGGCGATAGCACGCGGATCGAGCGGTCGCTGATGCGCCCTCGCCAAGCTACAGATAGAAAAACACCTCCCCGATCGCTCAGGGAGGTGCATTATCATTAAACAGTCGGCCTTTGCTTACAGAAGGTCGAAACGGTCGGCGTTCATCACCTTCGTCCAGGCGGCGACGAAATCACGCACGAATTTCTCCCTGCTGTCGTCCTGCGCATAAACTTCCGCATAGGCGCGCAGGATGGAGTTCGAACCGATGACGAGGTCCACGCGGGTCGCCGTGTACTTGGCGGCTCCAGTCTTGCGGTCACAAATCTCATAGAGATTGTTGCCGGTCGGAACCCAGGAATAGGCCATGTCCGTCAGCGTCGTGAAGAAGTCCGTCGTCAGCGCGCCGGGCTTGTCGGTAAACACGCCATGGGCCGTACCGGCATAATTGGCGCCGATGACGCGCAGGCCGCCGATGAGCACTGTCAGTTCCGGCGCGGTCAGGCCGAGGAGCTGGGCGCGATCAAGCAGCAGTTCCTCAGGGCTGACGACATAGTCCTTCTTGACCCAGTTGCGGAAACCATCCGCCAGCGGCTCAAGCGGGGCAAAGCTGTCGGCATCCGTCTGCTCGGCGGAAGCATCGCCACGGCCGGCCGCGAAAGGCACGGCAATGTCGAAGCCGGCCGCTTTCGCCGCCTGTTCCACACCGTAATTGCCGGCCAGAACGATCACATCCGCGATGCTCGCGCCGGTTTCACGGGCAATCGGTTCCATAACCGAGAGCACGCGGGAAAGGCGGGCGGGCTCGTTGCCTTCCCAGTCCTTCTGCGGTGCGAGGCGGATGCGTGCACCATTGGCGCCGCCGCGCTTGTCCGAACCGCGGAAGGTGCGGGCGCTGTCCCAGGCGGTCGAAACCAGATCGGCAACGGAAAGGCCAGAAGCCGCGATCTTAGCCTTGACGGCGGCGACGTCGTAGCTGGTGGAGCCTGCGGGGATGGGATCCTGCCAGATCAGGTCTTCCGCCGGAACGTCCGGGCCGATGTAACGGGACTTCGGACCCATGTCGCGGTGCGTCAGCTTGAACCATGCACGGGCGAAGACCTCGGAGAAATGGTCCTGATCGTCCTTGAATTTCAGCGAAATCTCGCGGTAGATCGGGTCGACCTTCAGGGCCATGTCGGCATCGGTCATCATCGGGATGGTGCGGATCGAGGCATCCTCGACGTCGACAGGCTTGTCTTCCTCGGCGATGGTGATCGGCGCCCATTGCGATGCACCGGCGGGGCTGTGGGTCAAAGTCCACTCATGCTTGAACAGCATTTTGAAGAAGCCGTTGTCCCACTTGGTCGGCTCGCTCGTCCACGCGCCTTCGATGCCGGATACCACGGTGTCGCGACCGATACCGCGGCCCTTGGTGTTGATCCAGCCAAGACCCTGATATTCCGGGCCTGCGGCTTCCGGATCGGGGCTGAGGTTTGCGGCGCTGCCATTGCCGTGCGACTTGCCGATAGTGTGGCCGCCGGCGGTCAGCGCCACGGTTTCTTCGTCATCCATGCCCATGCGGGCAAAGGTTTCGCGCATCTGCGCCGCTGTCGCCAGCGGATCGGACTTGCCGTTCACGCCTTCCGGGTTGACGTAGATGAGGCCCATCTGCACGGCAGCGAGCGGGTTTTCCAGCGTCGCGGGCTTGGTCACGTCGCCATAACGGCCGTCGCTCGGCGCCAGCCATTCCTTTTCGTCACCCCAATAGGTGTCCTTTTCCGGAGCCCAGATGTCTTCGCGGCCAAAGGCGAAGCCGAAAGTCTTCAGACCGGCGACGTCATAGGCAATGGTGCCGGCGAGCGCGATCAGGTCTGCCCAGGAAATCTTGTTGCCGTATTTCTTTTTGATCGGCCACAGGAGACGGCGGCCCTTGTCGGTGTTCACGTTGTCCGGCCAGGAATTGAGCGGCGCAAAACGCTGATTGCCGGTGTTTGCGCCACCGCGACCGTCAGTCACACGGTAGGAACCCGCGGCATGCCAGGTAACGCGGGCCATCATGCCCACATAGCTGCCCCAGTCCGCCGGCCACCATTCCTGGCTGTCGGTCATCAGCGCACGCAGATCGGCCTTCAACGCTTCGACGTCGAGCGTCTTCAGTGCTTCGCGATAGTTGAAGGAGGTGCCGAGCGGATTGGTCTTGGTGTCGTGCTGGTGCAGGATGTCGAGGTTCAGCGCATTCGGCCACCATTCGGTCACCGATTTACCCGAGGCCGTGTTGCCTCCATGCATGACAGGACACTTGCCAGCCGGTTTTGAAGTTGCGTCCATTTCGCCCTCCGATGGGTTTAGCAATTAAACGAAATAATCAATTCGACATGTGCAGCGTTGAGAGCCAGAGCCAGCGGCAGGTCATGGGAAAACCGTGCAGCGACGCTGGTAACCTCTCACAGCTACAGCTTCTTTCTGTCATGAAGATGACTAACAGCCGGGTTCCATAATTTCCAATTGTATATTCTAAAGGCTGCGATATGCTGAGCTTATGATTGCGCTCTCCATGAAACATCTCCGTTATTTCGACGCTCTGGCCAAGATCGGCCATTTCGGCCGGGCGGCGGAGGCATGCGCCATTTCCCAGCCGGCGCTGTCGCTGCAGATCCGCGAGCTGGAGGAACTGATCGGCGCGCCGCTCGTCGAACGGAGCAGCCGCCAGATCCGGCTGACCGCGCTTGGCGAGGAATTCGCCGAACGCACCCGCTCGATATTGCGTTCGGTGGATGAGTTGCAGGATCTGGCGCGGGCGCGGCATGGGCCGCTCAGCGGCCGCCTGCGCATCGGCGTCATTCCCACCGTCGCACCCTATCTTTTACCACAGATTATAAAGACACTCACGCGGCATTATCCCGGACTGGAGGCCCGCCCGCGCGAGGCGGTGACGCAGAAACTCATCGAGGACCTTCTGGAAGCCCGGCTGGACATGGCGATCGTCGCCCTGCCCGTCTCGGAGCCGGCGCTGGAGGAGGTTCCGCTGTTTTCGGAGGAATTCATTCTGGTGCGGCCGATGGAGGATGCGGGCATGCCGGTGCCGAGCGCCGACAAGCTGGGCGAAATGCGCCTGCTGCTGCTGGAAGAAGGCCATTGCTTCCGCAACCAGGCGCTTTCTTTCTGCAGCACGACCAATGCGCCGCCGCGCGTGCTGATGGAAGGCTCCTCGCTCTCCACCCTCGTGCAGATGGTCGGCGCCGGCATCGGCGTCACGCTTATTCCGCAGATGGCCGTCGATATGGAGACACGGCAATCCACCGTCTCTGTGTTCCGGCTGGCGGAACCGCGCCCGTCGCGCACCATCGGCATCGTGTGGCGTAAGAGCAATCCGCTCTCGGCGCAGTTCAGCCATATCGCCGAAATCGTCCGCGAATGCGGCCTTCAGAAACTCGGTCATGCGGCATAGGTCCTCGGCTCGGACTGTCGCGCGCGCCATAACGCGCGCGATCTGCAAGGATAGCGGCTGCCCTATCGCGACGCGGCCTTTGCGGATCTGTCGGTCCATTCGGGTGGCGCACCGAACCTGTCGGCCACCATGCCCTGCAGGCCGCGCGACCGGCCATAGGCATCGCATTCGACATATTTCGGTTTTCCACCCAGGGCGGACCGGATTCGATGGCCGGAGGGGATAGAGAGGTTCAGCCCGTCCGAAACCTTGCCTGTCACCAGAATGCGCGAGAAGTAATTGGAGAAATCGGCGGCAAGCTCGTAGGCATCTCCGATTTCCGAGACGCGGGCGTTGCCCGTGATGGAATTCGCGCCCTTGGACCAGACGGCTGCGGCGCGCTGGACGCCGGTGCTGTCCACCGCCTCCGCCTCGACGGCGAGGCCGCCAAGCCCGAATGGAAGACGCGGCACGCTGACCGGCAGGACGAAGCCGCTGCCGAGCGTCACGGCTGTCGATACCCCGGCCATGGTCTTGTCGGTCGGCACCAGATCGGTGATGACCGTGCGCACCGTCATGTCCGCCGGCTGGCCCAGCGCGGCAATCCGGTATTTATCGCTGAGCGCCACGCAGATGGCACGATCCAGCGCATTCGAAACAAGGACACGGTCCTTTTCCGATGTGACCCGTGACGAGGCCGCGAAGGAGAAGGTGGTCGGCACGATGGCCACGGTCTTGACCCCGGCCAGTCCGTTAGCGTCCACGAAGGTGCGCGATTTGGTGAACTTGCCCTTGACCGGGCTGAGTTGCGCATAGGAGGTCAGCGTACCGCCTTCCTTGAGCGGCACGGACGTGCAGCCGGACATGATGATGGCAAAGGGCAAGGTGGCGAAGGCGACGCCGCGACTGCGGGAAGCCCTGTCGCCGGAAGCCCGGGCAAACAGACTGCACTGTTGTTTCACTGCACGTACTCCAGTTGGCATGGTTGATCCTGTGCCCCACACGGTACGACAGCGAAAATTGCGGCAACATTACAATTGCCCGCCCCTGAAAGCGCGCGCAACGCAGGATCAGAAACGTAACCGGAAGGTGCTCCCGAAGGCGCTGCTGTCCAGAAAGATTCGCCCGTTATGGTTGGCGACGATCTGCTTGACGAGGCTGAGGCCAAGGCCGGCCCCGGTGCTGCGCGGTGTAACGCGATAAAAGGGCTCGAAAATCCGCTCCCGCTGGTCTTCGGCTATCCCCTGTCCCTCATCGGAAACCGTGATCTCGCCACTGGCGAGAATCGAGACGTGGATCATCCCCCTGTTCCCGCCATGGTCGATGGCGTTGCGCACGATGTTGCTGATGGCGCGCGGCAGGGTGAACGGGTTGCCCAGTATTTCATATCGCGCGACCTGCGTTTCGAAGGAGATATCGTAGCCCGCCGCAAGCGCGAGCGGCGCGAGATCGGCAACGACGGTGCGCGCCGTCTCGACGAGGTCCAGCGTTTCGCGCCGGTCGTTCACCTGATCGTTTCTTTCGAAGGCGAGAAGCTGTTCGGTGGTCTCCCCAAGCCGCGCGACATCTTCCATCAGGCGTTGCTGCTCCGGCCCCGGCAAGCCCTCTATCCGGGTCTGCATGATCGCAATCGGCGTTCTGAGCTCATGCGCCGCATCGATGAGAAAACGCTGCCGCGCCCGAAACTGCTCTTCGAGCCGTTCGAGGATGCCGTTGAAGGCAAGGATCAGGGGCACCACCTCCCGCGGCACATCCTCGACGGGAAGCTTCGAGCCCGGCTGGCGCGGGTCGATCTCGGGAGCCTTTTTGACGACGGAACTGAGGCCGGCAAGCGCCTCGCGCACAATGCGGGGAACCGAGAAGAACACGGCGGGCAAGATGACAGCCAAGAGGGGAACGTAAATCTTGTAGGTTCCGGCAAGGAGCGTCAAAAACTGCCCCCTCATATGCGTGGTTCCGCCGAACATGACCCTTACGGAACCCCACTTCGTCTCCATGCTTTCAACCAGGGCGACCTCGGAGACGCCCTTTCCTCCGCGAATATCGGCATCCGTTAGCAAATGCAGATACGGCGACAGTTCCTCGTAAACGGCGGGCACGGCGCCATAACTCGCCACCCGCCCGTCCAGCGTGGAAGCCACGAACCAGAGCGTTGAGTTCTCCGCCTTCAGGGCCTGCAATGCCGGGCCATCGGTAACGACCAATCCTTTTTGCGGATCGAGCGAAAGCGACTCATCAAGTGTTGCCGCCAGATCGTCCCAGAGCGCAATATTGGGCGAAAGCATCGTCATGCCGTAAAAGCAGAGGCCGATGATGACCACGGCAATCATGGCGGAGACGACGACGCTGAGCTGCCAGCTCAGTTTCCACCACAAGGACGAGTTGGAGGTGCCCTGCGCTTTCATGCCTCTTCCTTCAACAGATAACCGATGCCGCGAATATTGTGGACGCCAACGCCTGCGGAGGCATCGAGCAGGCGTTTTCGCAGCCGCGATATATGCGCGTCGAGCGCATTGGACTGGATCTCTTCCTCATAATTGTAAACGGCCGCCTCAAGCGTGGAACGCAGCACGGATTTGCCCTTGCGTTTCGCCAGCGCAACGAGAACCGCAAGCTCGCGCCTTGGCAGATCGAAGGGAACGGAATTGATCGTGACGCTGAGATGGAGCGGATCGATGACGATGCGGCCGGCTGTGATCTCGGCAGGCGCAAGGTTCGCCGGCCTTCTCAGAACCGCACGCACCCGCGCCAGCAGCTCACCGACGAGAAACGGCTTGCCGAGATAGTCGTCAGCGCCGCCATCCAGTCCGGCGATGCGGTCTTCCGGTTCGTTCAATGCCGTCAACAGTATGATCGGCGTGTCGATGCCGGCATGGCGCAGCTGCGGAATGAAGGCAAGTCCCTCCCCGTCCGGCAGACGGCGATCAAGCAGGATGGCGTCATAGACGTGCTGGCGCGTCAGCTCCATGGCATCGCCGAGCCACATCGTATGGTCGATGACGATGCCCTGCCTGCCGAGCGTCGCCGTCAGCGCATCCGCCATTGCCTTTTCGTCTTCGATCAACAGAAGTCTCATGCGTCACCGTCCCTTCGCATTCCCTTGTCTGCCAGAAAGGTTGCGGCAGTATTGCGGCAAAGAAGACACCGGAGCATTTCCAACCCGCCGCATAACGGTTTTCCCTCCGAAAAAGGCGTAAAAACAGGGTGATGAAACATCAGACCCTGCTGTTTAAGCAGCTGCGTTCGCAAGGGTAATGCTGCTGCAATTATGGACGCCTATCCAGATGCCATACGCCTCAAGAGAGGCAATGCGACCGCCTGAGCTGCGGTCCCGGTATGGAAAGGATTTCAGCATGTGGGTGAAGAGAACCATCAAAGCGGGGATCGCGCTTGCAGGTTGCGTTCTCGTTGTCATCGCTCTCGATCCGGCGCGCGGCAGCGTCGATGCGAATGAGCGTGTAAAAGGCATCGTGAACGGGCTCGTCGAGACTGCTGCGATGAGCCCGGCAGGCACTCCCTTCGAGCTGACGGCCACCGAAACGGCAAAGATCGGCACGCGCCCGATGGTGGAGCGGCTTGGTATCAGCGGCGAGCTTCAGCCGATCACCCGCGTGGTGATCCGCGCCCGTGAAGCCGGCAAGATCGTCGAGATGAATGTCCGCGACGGAGACACGGTGCAGGCGGGCAAGCTGCTTGTGCGTTTCGAAACCGATGAGCTGCAATCGACGCTTTTGCTGCGGCAGAGCGACCGGGATGCGGCCGAGGCCGAGCTGATGCTGGCAATGCAGGCCCTGACGAGAACCGAACAGCTTGCCCTGAAAAACATCGCTTCGGCAGAACAGCTCGACAAGGCGAAAAGCGATGTCGCGGTGAAGACGGCTAGGCTCCAGAGCCTTTCGGCGCAGACGGATATCGCCCGCCTCGCCCTTCGCAATGCCGAAATCCGCGCGCCGTTCGGCGGCACCGTCACCCGGCGGCTGGCCGAAGCGGGATCGCGTGTCGGCGCGGATGGCGAGCTTCTCACGCTGGTCGATACCAGCGTGCTGGAGGCGAAGGTTCTTGTCGCCACGCGCGATGTTCCGCGCGTCGCCCTCGGCCAGACGGCGGAACTGGAGATTGACGGCCTTGGCGGCCAGATCGTCAAAGGCACGGTCGACCGCATCAGCCCGGTTGCCGAAGACGGCACCCGCTTCGTCGCCGTCTATCTGCGGCTTGCCAATCGTGACGGCCGCCTGTGGGGCGGAATGTTCGCCAGCGGATCGATCCTGCTGCGCGAGAAAAACGATGCGCTCGTCGTTCCCGCCATCGCGCTGCGCAAGGATGAGACCGGTTACCATGTGCTCAAGGTGCAGGACGGCCATCTTCGCCGCCAGACGGTCACGGTGGGAGCGCGCTGGAACGGCGGCAACCTGATCGAGATTGCCGCCGGGTTGAAGGATGGAGAGACCATCCTGACCGCGCCGCTTCCCGAATTGCGGCCCGATATGGCCGTCACCGTCGATAAGGCAGGCTGAAATGTTCTTGACCCGCATATCCGTCACCCACCCCGTTTTCGCCACCATGATGATGGTTGCGCTTCTCGTCATGGGCGCCTTCTCCCTGCAACGGCTTGGGCTGGACCAATATCCCAATGTCGACGTTCCCGTGGTGGTGGTCATCACCTCTTATCCCGGCGCGACGCCGGAGACGGTGGAAACCGAGGTGACACGCCCGGTCGAGGATGCGCTGAACGCCATTGGCGGTCTCGATGAGGTCACCTCCACCTCCTATGAGGGGCGCTCTGTCGTCGTCGCGAAATTCAAGCTCGAGGTGCGCAGTTCGGCCGCCGCGCAGGAGGTGCGCGACAAGATCGCCGCCATCGAGGCGAATTTTCCCGAAGATGCCAAAAAGCCCGTCATATCGAGGTTCGACCCCGCCGCCGAGCCGATCCTGTCGGTGGCGATCAGTTCGACGTCGCTCGATGTGCCCGCCCTCACCAGCCTTGCCGACCAGAAGGTGGTGCGGCAGTTGACGACCGTTGCCGGCGTCGGGCAGGCAACGCTGGTCGGCGCCCGCAAACGGCAGATCGATGTGACAATCGACGAGACGCGCATGCGCGCCCTCGGGATCGGCATCAACGAGGTGGAGAATGCGCTGCGCACCGGCAATAGCAACAGCCCGGCCGGAAGCGTTGTCGATCCCGTCTCCGAACGCACGATTCAGGTGCAGGGGCGTATCGAGAAACCGCAGGCGCTGCTGGATATGGTCGTGGCAAGGCGCGGCGGCGCGGCCATTGCGCTTCGCGATGTCGCCACACTTTCCGAAGGGGCAGCCGATGCCGAAAACCGCGCCCTTTATAATGGCCAGACGGCGCTGGCGATCGACATCGTCAAGGTTCAGGACGCCAATACGGTTCAGGTCGCGACGGATGTGAGGAAGCGCCTCGATGCGCTCAACGCCGAGCTTGCCCCACAGAACGTACAGCTGCGCATCGTCACGGATTCATCGATACCGATCCGCGAATCCGTCAACCAGGTACAGACGACGCTGATCGAAGGTGCGGCGCTCGCCGTCGCCATCGTCTTCCTGTTTCTAAATTCCTGGCGCAGCACGGTTATTACCGGGCTGACATTGCCGATAGCAATCATCGGCACGCTCGCGGTGATCCATTTCCTCGGCTTCACGCTCAATACGCTCAGCCTGCTGGCACTGACGCTTTCCATCGGCATTCTGGTGGATGACGCCATCGTGGTGCGCGAAAACATCACCCGCCATCTCCACATGGGCAAATCCCACCTGCGCGCAGCACTCGACGGCACCAATGAAATCGGGCTTGCGGTAATCGCAACAACGGCGACAATCGTGGCAGTCTTCCTGCCGGTCGCCTTCATGGACGGCATTGTCGGCCGTTTTTTCTACGAATTCGGCGTCACCGTTTCCGCCGCCGTCCTGATCTCGCTCTTCGTCGCCTTCACGCTCGACCCGATGCTATCGAGCGTCTGGTACGATCCGGACGCCCAGCCCGATGCGAAGCGCGGGCCGATGGGCCGCCTGATCGGCCGTTTCGACCTCGGCTTCGAATGGATGGCGGGGCAATATCGCCGGGCCATCGGCTGGACCCTGCGCCACCGGCTCGTCACCCTGCTTGCCACAGTCGGCATCTTTATCGGCAGCCTGTTCATGGTGCCGCTGGTCGGCACGGAATTCGTTCCGAATGCCGATGAGGGCCGCTTTCAGGTCAATATTACCGCGCCGGTCGGCTCCTCGCTGGACTATACGACAACGAAGGTGCGGCAGGTCGAAAAGGCACTGAAGGAATTTCCGGAAGTCGAGACGCTTTATTCCACCGTCAATACCGGCGGCGCCGCCGGCAAGCATCGCGCCGCCACATTGGTGGGGCTGGTGCCGCTCGATATGCGGAGCCGAACTCCGCTCTCCCTTGCCGAACCGGTTCGCAAACGCCTGTCAGCCATACCCGGCATAGAGGCCACGATCCTGCAGAATGGTCTTGGCGGCGGCGAAAGCCCGGTGCAGCTCAGCATCCTCGGCGACGACCGGGCGGTCCTCGAAAAAATCGCCACCGGTCTGGTCGAAGACATGAAGAAAATCCCCGGCCTCGTGGATGTGACCTCCAGCGCCAAGGATGTGACCTCCATTCTTTCGGTCCGCCTGAAGCCTGCGGCGGCGAGCGATCTCGGCATTGCCCGCTCCGATCTTGCCGCAGCGCTTTCCCCCCTCATCGGCGGCGAGGATGTGTCGAAATGGACGGATGCGGACGGCAACAGCTACGATATCGTCATTCGCCTGCCCGTCGAGCGGCGGTCTGACGCGTCAGGTCTCGGTGAATTGATGATCGCAACCGGCCGCACGGCCACGAACGGCGCGCCGCTGATGGTGCGTCTCGATCAGGTTGCCGATATCGGCATCATGCCGGCTCCCGCCGAAATCCGCCGTATCGACAATCGCCGCGAGATACTGGTTTCGGCCAATATCGCCGGCCGCACGCTTGGCGAGGTCACGGAGACGTTGCAGGGCCTGACCGCCGGCCGTGACCTGCCGAACGGCTATCGCATCCGCTTCGGCGGTGACGCCGAAACCATGCAGGAGACCATCGGCCACATGGTCACGGCGCTTACCATGGCCGTCATCTTCATCTACATCGTGCTCGCCGCGCAATTCGGCAGTTTCATGCAACCGCTCGCCATCATGGCGTCCCTGCCGCTTTCGCTTGTCGGCGTCCTCATCGGGCTGATGGTGGCCGGCAGTACGATCAACATGTTCTCGCTGATCGGCTTCATCATGCTTATGGGCCTCGTGACCAAAAACGGCATCCTGCTGGTCGATTTCGCCAATCGCGAACGGCGGCGTGGGCTATCGCTGAACGAGGCGCTGGAAAATGCCGGTGTCATCCGCTTCCGCCCGATCATCATGACGACGCTTGCGATGATCTTCGGCATGATCCCGCTCGGTCTCGCCGTCGGCGGTGGCGGCGCGCAGCGTGCGCCGATGGCCCATGCGGTGGTTGGCGGCCTCATCAGTTCCACGCTGCTGACCCTGATCGTGGTGCCGACCATCCTGTCCTATATAGACAGCATCGTCAGGCGTTTTGCCCGCCTGTTACCGAAGGCGCCGGACGAGGCGGCGGAAACGGCCATGCAGGACCGACCGGCGGCCTCGGCCTAGAGCATTTCCCGTGACGAAGGGTTCACAGTACACGACGCAACGGTTTCCTGTGCCGTTGCACGCCCACCTCCGTCATTCGGGCCTTGAGCCGGAATGACGGAGATGGGAAACATCGCGCGCCACCGCAAACACCGCGATTGCCGTATCAGATTACCTTTCTGTCGTGTACTGTGGCAAAGGTTTACGGGAAATGCTCTAACCCTTTGTTTTCACGCATTGTCCAGGTGTAAAAGCGATTCCGCTTTTACGGGAAATGCTCTAGGTCCATCCGTCGGCCTCGCATTCAGGGTCTCTCGCTGCCCTGACGCTTCTTTTTGCCCTTCGGGCGAAAATCGACAAGAAGCGACTTCAGTTCGATATCGCGAACCCGCCTTGCCGCCTCATCCGGGCGCACCCATTCCAGCAGGCGTTCCCCGCGTTCCTTGAAACTGGTTTCCGCCTCCGTCACCTCTATCTGGAACACATCGACCATGCAGGGAACGACATCGCCATTGTCGAGCATCTTGAGATAGGTATAGCGGCCAACCGCATTCTTTTTCACCCGGCCGCGCACGCCCGCCTCCTCCCACGCCTCGATTGCCGCCGCCTCGTGCGGCTTCTTGCGTTTCATCGGCCAGCCGCGCGGAATGATCCAGCGTCCGCTGGTACGGGACGTGACGAGGAGGATTTCGACATCCTCGCCATTGCCGGCATAACGGAAGCAGAGCGCGGCATATTGCTGCCGGAAAGCGCCGGTGAAGAGCTTTTCCGGAACCGCAGCAAGCTGCTGGAGCAATGTCAGTGCACGAGCCGGGCGGGTTTTCCGGCTTTTCTTGGTGGGTTTCATATCCGTTGATAGTGCTGATTTTCCGGGTTGCATCAATGCCCCGCGTGCATTTATGACAGTTTTATGACAATCACCCCCCACAACTAATAAAGCGCCATTGAGGGCCAATTCGCATGATGAGTATTTTTCGCAAGCTGATGCCGCGCGAGGACCGTTTCTTCGACATGTTCAGCAAACATTCCGAAACCGTCATCAAAGCGGCCGAGGCCCTTGACCAACTTTTGAGCGGCGTCGACGTCGAGAAGAACTGCGACCTCATCGTCGCCCTCGAACATCAGGCGGACGACATCACCCGCGAGGTGCTGCTCGCGGTCAGGCGCAGCTTCATCACCCCCTTCGACCGCGGCGACATCAAGGATCTCATCCAGTCGATGGATGACGCCATCGACATGATGCACAAGACCGTCAAGACCATCCGCCTTTTCGAGCAAACGGAATTCGATCCGCTGATGAAGGAAATGGGTCATGAGATCGTGCGCGCAGCCGGCCTCATCGCGGAAGCCATTCCGCTTCTCAACAAGGTGGGCACGAATGCGCATCGCCTGTCATCCATCGCCGAAGAGGTGACCCGCGTTGAAGGCCGCTCCGACGAACTTCACGATCTGGGTCTCAAGGACCTCTTCCGCCGCCACGGCGCAAGCGGCAATGCCATGGCCTATATGATCGGCAGCGAGATCTACGGCGAACTCGAAAAGGTCGTCGACCGTTTCGAGGATGTGGCCAACGAGATCAGCGGCATCGTTATCGAGAACGTCTGATGGATGTCGCACTTGCCCTGCCGCTGCTAATCGGCCTTATCGCCATCGCGCTGTTCTTCGATTTTCTGAACGGTCTGCACGATGCCGCCAATTCCATCGCCACCATCGTCTCCACCCGTGTGCTGCGCCCGCAATATGCGGTCGCCTGGGCGGCCTTCTTCAACTTCATCGCCTTCCTGTTCTTCGGCCTGCATGTGGCCGAAACGCTCGGCACCGGCATCATCGATCCGGCCATCGTATCGCCGCAGGTGATCTTCGCGGCGCTGATCGGCGCCATCGTCTGGAACATCGTCACCTGGATCTTCGGCATTCCCTCCAGCTCGTCGCACGCGCTGATCGGCGGGCTCGTCGGTGCGGGATTTGCGAAGGTGGGTTTCAATTCCATCGTCTGGTCGGGTCTGCTGAAGACCGTGGGCGCCATCTTCATGTCGCCGGCCATCGGCTTCTTCCTCGCCCTGCTTCTGGTGCTCACCGTCTCCTGGCTGTTCGTGCGGCAGACGCCCTTTGCCGTGGACCGCACCTTCCGCGTCATGCAGTTCATCTCCGCCTCGCTTTATTCGCTGGGACACGGCGGCAACGACGCGCAGAAGACCATGGGCATCATTGCCGTGCTGCTCTTCAGTCAGGGACATCTCGGCGAGAGCTTCTACGTGCCCTTCTGGGTGGTGATTTCCTGCCAGTCGGCCATGGCGCTCGGCACGCTGTTCGGCGGCTGGCGCATCGTCCATACGATGGGGTCGAAGATCACCCGCCTGAACCCGATGCAGGGTTTCTGCGCCGAAACCGGCGGTGCGCTGACGTTGTTCGGTGCGACGTGGCTCGGCATTCCGGTCTCCACCACCCACACGATCACCGGCGCCATCGTCGGCGTCGGCGCGGCCCGCCGCGTCTCGGCGGTGCGCTGGGGCCTTGCCGGCAATATCGTCATCGCCTGGATCGTGACCATGCCGGCGGCTGCACTGATCTCCGCCGCGGTTTACGGGCTGACGTCGCTGTTCGGCTGATAGGTTCAGCCCGCCCGATTGCCATTCCCCGGAACAAAAAGCCACCCCGTGGCTGTTGCTCCGGGGAGCCGATGCGGATCGCAGCCATGGCACGGCGGGTTTTCTGGAAGGGTTACCGGAAAGGAAGGCGACGACACCATTGTGCCGTCGCATCTTTTATCAAACGGAATGTTTCTTCCGTGTGGTGGCGCTGACGACCTGGGCGGGCGCGACATCCGGTTTGCCGAAGAGATAACCCTGCGCCTGCGCGCAGCCCTCGTCGACCACCATGCGGTATTGCGCATCCGTTTCAATTCCCTCCGCCGTCACCGGCAGATCGAGGCTGCGGCCGAGGCCGATCACTGCGCGCACGATGGCGCGGGCATTGTCATCGTCGCTCATGGCGGCGATGAAGCTGCGGTCGATCTTGATCTTGTCGAAGGGGAAGCTTTGCAGGTTGCTGAGCGAGGAATAACCGGTGCCGAAATCGTCCATGACGATGGCGACGCCGAGCGCCTTCAACTGGTTGAGGATGATCAATGTCGCCCTTCGGTCTTTCAGAAGCGCGGCTTCGGTGATTTCCAGTTCCAGCCGGTTGGGCGAAAGCCCGGTCTGCATCAGCACGGTGCAGACGACATGGCCGAGATTGGCCAGCGAAAACTGCAATGGCGAAACGTTCACCGCGATCTTCAGGTGCGGTGCCCAGCCGGCCGCCTGACGGCAGGCCTCGCGCAGCACCCATTCGCCGAGCGAGATGATGATACCGCTCTCTTCGGCAATCGGAATGAAGACATCCGGCGGCACCACGCCCCGTGTCGGGTGCTGCCAGCGCACCAGCGCCTCGTAACCCACGACCTGGCCGCATTCGACTGACAGCACCGGCTGATAATTCAACAGCAACTCGTTGCGATTGATGGCAAGCCGCAGATCCGTTTCGAGCTGGCGGCGTTCGCGCGCCTCCTGGTCCATCACCGGGTCGTAGAAGGCCAATATGCCTCGCCCGCCCATCTTGGCGCGGTAGAGCGCCAGATCGGCGGCGTGCATGATGCTTTCATCGTCCTTCCCGTCCCGCGGGAAGACGGCGATGCCGATGCTGACGCCAACGGAGGTCGGATCGTTGGCAACATTCATCTTCAGTGCAAACATGCCAAGGATCGTCTCGGCGAGCAGGCGCGCCTCTTCCGCCCTGGTGTGCCGGGTAGTCAGGATGACGAATTCATCGCCGCCGAGACGGGCGACAACATCCCCTGCCCTTGCGCATTCATCGAGAATGGCGGCGACCTTTTTCAGGACGCGATCCCCCTCGGCATGGCCGAATATGTCGTTGACCGCCTTGAACCGGTCGAGGTCGAGCGCCAGCAGCGCGAATTCGTCCTCCTCGTCGCAATGCTCGATCTGCTGGTGAAGACGGGTCTGGAACATGGTGCGGTTGGAAAGGCCCGTCAGGACGTCGTGGCGGGCGAGATATTCGATTTCCCGCTGCGCTTCGCGCTTTTCCGTCAGGTCGCGAATGGCCATCACCTCGCAGGGGCGGCCGCGATATTCGATCGTTCGTACGCCGAGTTCGAATATCTGCGCCTGCCCGGCGCGCTCGTGCACCGCCTCCACCGGTGCATGGCGCGGCAGATAGGCGGGTTGTCCGTCGATGGCCTTGAAGAGATCGTCGGGGTTTTGTCCGACCAGCGACGCTTCCTCCCGGCCCAGAAGGCCGGCAAAACGGGTGTTAAGCTCCACGATCCGCCCATCGCGAACGACGGCGAGACCATCGAGCGTCGCATCCACAAGACCCTTGAGATCGACAAGGTAGCGATCCACAAGAGCAGCCGCAGCAGTGGTGGACAGGATCAGGAACGTGACGCCGGAGATGACGCAGATCATGATCAGCCGGGCGACATTGTCGGGATCAGGCCCGGATACGGACGGATCCGGCGAAAGCACCGTGGCCGACATGGCCGTGAAATGCAGCGCGCAGATCGCGAAAATCGCCGATCCAGCCGGCGCGGCGATGCGCTGCCAGGAGCCGAGGCGGCGAAAAAGGAAAAAGGCGAGGAGAAAAAACGCCCAGGCAACCGCAAAACCACCCAGCACCGGCCCCCACCGATAGCTGATCGTGGCGGCGACATCCATTCCCGCCATGCCGACGAAATGCATGACGGCAACCGAGAGCGTGACCAGCGTGCCGACGATCACCGGGCTGTAAGCGGCCTGCGAACGGGTGGTGAGCGCCAGCCAGAAACCGAAGACAGCAAGAACCGCCGAAAAAGCCGTAAAGGCGAAATCATAACCGATCGGCACCGCGCCCTTATAGGCGAGCATGGCGACGAAATGCGTGGCCCAGACGCTGAGCCCTCCGGCAAAGGCGGAAACCAGCACCCAATAGGGCTTGCGGCCAGCCGGACTTTCCTCCGCACGCAATAAAAGATGAAAAAAAGCAAACATGCCAAGCAGGCAGATAACAGCCGCAAGAAGCACGACCGCCCGGTCGTGTTGTACGACAACGCATTCCAGTACCGTGAACATGACGCACTCTCCCAGCCTCTGAAGAACCGCTCACGGTGGCACTATGGGAGTGGTTTATTTATAAATCTCTAATGCAACTACTGATAAATGGAACGATCTGTCCTGCAACGTACAGAAAGGAACGGGCCGCACGCGGCAGCCCGTAAGCTTTTTCGCAAGCGGCCCGGCCGGGACTAGAGGAAAGGCCGTTTATTTCCAGCTTCGATAATCGGCTGCGGTGCATCCGAAAGGCGCCGGGCCATCGGCGAAACGCTCCTGCAGACGGGCGCATCCCCACTCGTTAATTGCGGCGGGCATCATGTTGTTGAGGTCCATGCCGGGCGAGTTGAACTGCGACGGGGCGCTGGTGACATACCACAGCCAGTAACCGATAACCGCGACGACGATGACGGCCACGATGGCAACGAAAGTCCCCAGTCTGCGCAGGAGGCTCGGTCCTTTCGCGCTCGTCGCACCCGGAGCCGAGGCGCCCTCCGGCGTCTGGTTCGCAAGCATCGGGGCAAGCGATGCGAGAGCCTCCGCCCTTTCCTGCTCCGATAGCTCGATCCGCTCCAGCCGGTCGTCGAGCAGAACCGGCAGCGCGGTGTTGCCGTGCCAGACTGCCAGCGCAACATCGTGTTTTCCGTTATGGCCAACGACGACCGGGATTCGCCCCCTCTCCAGATGGGTGAAGGACTGCCGCTTGGTCTTGTCTTCTCTGACCGTATCGGCATAGGTGACAAAGAGACGGCTGCGTTTTTCGGCAACCGCCGTCAGCGCCACCGGAATGACGGTCAACGGTGCGGGCTTGCGCAGCTGCAGGCGAACCCGCAGGACACGGATAAGCGTGAACAGCATCGCCAAACTGCCGAAACCGAGCAGGGCAACGAACACGCCGAGCGTGATGATGCGGTTCCAGAGCATGTCGAGGCCCAGCGAAATCGTAGCGAGTTCCGGGTTCTTCGCGGAGATGACCAGTCCGGTTTCATAATCGCCGGAATGGAAATCGACGAACATGACCTCGACATCCTTCTTGTAGCTCACGCCCGCATGGTCATAGGAAAGATCCGCCTCACAGGTCGTGAAGATCGCCTTGCGCGTCTTGCAGCTACCGCTGATATCGCCGTTTTCAATCTCCAGCGGATCTTTGCTGATCTGATAGTCGCGCAATATGCCCGGACCTTCGGCGACGAGCATGACGGCCGTGATGACCAGAAGCACCGGAATGGAAAAATAATAGGCTACCGGCACTGAAATGACGCCACGTTTGAGGCTCAGCGGCCGAGACGGAAGTTTTATCTGTGCAAGGTTCATGGTCATCAACGCATTCTTCGGGAGGTGGGTGAGCGGAGTTCACGACTCTCGCCCGATGGAAGGAATAGTCAACGGTCGGTCTAAACCGATGAAGTCCTTGAGAAAACCCCCTGAAATTACTGGATGGCGTGCGACAACCACCTGCTGCGACTAGTTTCGTTTCCGCGAAGAGCCGGAGGAGCGTCATGGAGGACGCTTTCAGGGGTACGGACCTAACCGCCAATAAAAAAACGGGCGGTAAAACCGCCCGTCGCAGGTTCCAAAGACTATAGTTTGCCCTTAATCCTTCGTAACCTTTTCCAGCCGGGTCGTCTGGCTGGGGTGGCCCACATAATCCTTCACGCGCGCATTCAGCACGATCGGCTCGAACCTCTCGAACATCGGCAGCACCGCCGGCTTCTGGGCGACGAACATTTCCTGCATCTGGGTGTAGATTTCTCCGCGCTTCTTGGCGTCCGGCTCCAGCGAAGCCTTTGCTGTGAGCGCCGTCAGTTCCGGAATGTCCCAGGCCGAGCGCCAGACGAAATTGCCGGCGTTGTTGGCGGCCACCGAATTGTCGGGGTTGCTGGAGAATTGCTCCATCGAGCCCAGCACATTCGGCATATAGGCGCCCGTCTGCGGAATGAGCAGATCGAAATCCCGCGCGCGGTGGGCGGCAATCACGTCCGAACCGTTACCCTGCTGGATATTGACCTTGATGCCGATCTGGCTTAGCGACGCCTGGATCGCGGTGGCGAGGTCGATGCGCGGCGTCTGCGCGATCGTCTTCAGATTAAGTGTGAAGCCGTTTTCATAACCGGCCTCCTTGAGGAGCGCCTTCGCCTTCTCGACATCGAGCTTCCAGTCCGGGCTCGGAATGGCGTATTCGAAGTTTTCCGGCACCGGCACCGTGCGCGCCCGGCCATAGGGACCCATGATGGTCTTTTCCATTCCCTTGTAGTCGATGCCATAGGCAATCGCTTCGCGGACCTTGGGGTTGGACAAAGGTTCCTTGCCGGCATTCATGGACAGGACGTAGAAGCCGCCCGTCGGCACGCGCTGAATCTGGAAGCCTTCCTTGTTGTTGAAGGTTGCAAGGTCGGCAGCCGTCAGCGCACTGGCGATGTCGATATCGCCACGCTCCAGCATCAGGCGCTCCACCTGGCTTTCCGGCACATGCCGCACGATGACGCGGCGCATTTTCGGGCTGCCGGCCACATAATTCTTGTTGGCCTCGAGAATAATGATCTCATTCGGTGACCAGCGATTGAGCGTAAAGGGACCGGAACCGGCGGAATTGGTTCTCAGCCAGCCATTGCCCCAGTCGCCACTGCTTTCATGCGACTTGAGTTCCTTGCTGTCGACGACGCTGGCGATGACCATGGCCAGACGGTAAAGAAGCAACTCGGACGTCGTTTCGCCGGAAAGATCGATGCGTACCGTTTTTTCATCCGGCGCGCTCACCAGCTTGTCGACATTATCGGCATTATAACCAACGCGCTTGAGGTTGGCTGCGGCCGCCTGGTTCATCTTCAACAGCCGGCTGAGCGAATAGACGACATCTGCCGAGGTTACCGGATTGCCCGACGCGAAATTGGCTTCGCGAAGATGGAAGGTGATGCCCTTGTCATCTATCTCCCAGCGCTCGGCAAGCTGCGGTGAAACCTTGCCCGAACCATCGACCGAAATAAGACGGTCATAGAGGTTGGACATGATTTCGTTGGCTTTTCCTTCGGTGGCCTGATGCGGATCAAGCGACAGCACCTGAGCCAGCGAGGTTCCGATGACAAGCTGGTCATTCGGTGTTTTGGCCACGGCCGGCGCTGCCTGCACCAGCATGGCGCCCAGGGCCGTGGTGAATGCGAGACGGATCAATGATTTTCTCATACCTGCTCCTCCTACAGATCGGTAATTCATGTTTGTGAAAAAGCCCGCGACGCAGCGCGGCGTCGCGGGTCAGAACGGTCAAAGATGTTTGTTATCAAGCGCTTCTATCAGCGCGGCGATGTAGCCGTAGCAGAAGGCGAAAGCGACACCGACGGCATCGCGCCCGGCAATCGTCGGCACATGGTCTGGCATGATCATGTAGCGATAACCGAGTTCGTGATAGAGTTTCAGCGAACGCACCATGTCCATGTCGCCTTCATCGGGGAACGTCTCCATGAAGGAGAGTTTGCCGCCGCTGATATTGCGGAAATGGACGTTGAAGATCTTGTCGCGGCTGCCGAACCACCTGATGATGTCGTCGATTTCCTCGCGCGGATTGTCGAGCATCTCGCCGATCGACCCCTGGCAGAAATTCAGGCCGTGATAGGGGCTCTCGCGCATCTGCACGAATTTCTTCAGCCCCTCGACCGTGCCGAGAACGCGGGTGACGCCCCGGTAACCCGGCGGCGTATAGGGATCATGCGGATGGCATGCCAGGCGCACGCGGTTGCTTTCGGCCACCGGCACCACACGCTCGAGGAAGTAATCGATGCGTTCCCAGTTCTCGTCTTCGGAAAGAACGCCAGCGAGACCCGGCGCTGCATCATGGTCCGCCTTGTCCCAGCGCCAGGCCTCGTTGAGCGAGCCGCCGCGGCCGCGCTCCATTTCGGTGCGCGGAATGCCGATGAGGTTGAGATTGTATTTCGCCGCAGGGATTCCGGCCCTGGCGATATTCTCTATCATCGTGCAGACGGCATCGATCTGCCGGTCACGATCAGGGCCGGCAAGCAGGATATCGGGATACGAAGCCTGTTCGATCGGCCGCGACGGCAGCGGCAACTGCACCATGTCGAGAACGAGGCCAAAGCTTTCGACCTTGTCACGGTGGCGCTCAAAGTCCTCGAAAGTCCAGCTCGCGGGCTTTCCGGGCGGGTCCGCGTTGATATTTTTGACGCCGAGCTGCGCCCAAACCTTAAAATCCTCGTCATCGCGCGCAGCAACCTGGGTGCCGACATACATCGATTCTCTCCTCTCTTCATGCAAGTCATCATATGACATCGCATGAAATAAGATGAGTGTCGAGATGCTATTGCGCTTCTGATAGCAACCTGTATCGGCGCTGGCTCGCAAGCATATGTTCGCGCATGGCTTTTCGCGCCGCTTCCGGATCCTGTTCGACGATGGCGCGCAGGATTGCCTCGTGCTCGGCCTGCACTTTGCGAAGATAATTCGCATCGCCGGTTTCCGGCAGCGTCGGGAACTGCCCGCGCGGTATGGAGCGCGAGCCGAACTGACGCAGAGCCTCCAGATAGAAGCGGTTATTGGTGGCGATCGCGATGGCCGTGTGAAACTCGTAATCGGCATCGACGGTGGTTTCACGCGCATCGATGGCGCGGGCCATTTTCCGGTGCGCCGCAGAGATTGCGGCCTCCTGCTGGGCTGTACGGCGATAGGCGGCGATTGCCGCCGCCTCCCCTTCCGTCGCAAGCCGGAACTCCAGCATTTCCAGCGTTTCCGCAATGGTTCCGACTTCGGTTTGCGTCAGTTTCACGCCGGCCCATTCACTGGCATTGCTGACGAAAACCCCCTTGCCCTGGATGGGAACGACATAGCCGGCGGAACGCAAATCCGCGATCGCCTCGCGAACCACGGTGCGGCTCACGCCGTAGCTGCGTTCAAGCTCCGGTTCGGTGGGAAGTTGATCGCCGTTTTTCAGTTTTCCACTGCGAATTTCTGCGCTGAGATTATCGATGATCTGTTGTGCCCGCCTCTCCCGCGGCCTCGCTTTGTCGCCCATCATGCCACTCTTCCCTCTTGCAGAATACGAATCCCTTCGCTACTCATATTATGACATAGTTGCACATCATATGTTTTCATGTTAGCTCAGGGAGGAGTTGGGATGAAGTACCATCAAGAGTTTTTGCAAAGGAGAATTGCGCGTCTGCGGCGAGCAGCGTGCAAAGGCTCCACTGCCGACAGCGTTCTCACAGGGAAGTGCGGCCAGCAATGACGGAAATCTCACTGCGCGGGCTTGGACATCGTTTTCTGCAACTGATCGTCAGCCTCTTCATCCTGCTCTGCATCACCTTCATCATCGGCCGGGTCATGCCGAGTGATCCGGTCGGGGCAATCGTCGGCGAACTTGCCGATCCCAAGGCCTATGAGGCCATGCGAGCGCGGCTGGGGCTCGACCTGCCGCTTTACCAGCAATTCTTCATCTATCTGCGCGGCTTGCTGCATGGCGATTTCGGCATTGCGATCCTGACCGGCAACCCCGTTACCCGCGATCTGGCGCAGGCTTTCCCCGCCACTTTCGAACTCGCCACGCTGGCGATCATCATCTCGACGGTCGTCGGCGTCCCACTCGGTCTCGCCGCCGCCCTCTTCCGCGACACCTTCATCGACAAGTTCGCGCGCGTGTTTGCGCTGGTAGGACATTCGATACCGGTCTTCTGGTTCGGCATCGTCGGGCTGGTGATTTTCTACGCGAACCTCAACCTTGTCGCGGGGCCTGGCCGGGTCGATGTCTTTTACGAAGGTCTCGTTGAGCCGAAGACGGGATTGATGCTCGTCGACACCCTCCTTGCGGGCGAGACGGAAATCTTCTGGAATGCGCTTGGACACATCATCCTGCCGGCGATCATCCTCGCCTATATGGCCATGGCCTATATTACCCGCATGACGAGGGCCTTCACCCTCGAACAGCTCAGCCAGGATTATGTCATCGCCGCAAGGGCCAAGGGCGTCAGCCCAGCACGCACCATAACCGGCCATGTGCTGCCCAACATCGCCGTGCAGCTCATCACCGTGCTGGCGATCTCCTATGGCAACCTGCTGGAAGGCGCCGTGGTCACGGAGATCGTCTTCTCCTGGCCCGGCATCGGTCAATACATGACGAATGCGCTGCTCATCGGCGACATGAATGCGATTCTGGCCGCCACAATCGTCATCGGCTTCATTTTCATGTTGCTCAACTTCCTCGCCGATCTGGCCTACACCACGCTCGATCCCCGTACACGGGAGGCCGCACGATGACCGATATCGCGCACAACAATACCGTTGATCGTCCCAGCGCCCTGTCGCGCATCTCAACCACTACCGCGCGGACACTTCGAAAGCTCGCGGATGAACCGCTTGGAATGTTCGGCTTCGCCATTCTGGCCATTCTGGTTCTGGTCGCAATCTTTGCTCCGCTCATCGCGCCTTACGATCCTGCCCGTCAGGCTCTGGAAAACGCGCTTCAACCACCCAGCTGGGCGCATCTGGCCGGAACCGACGAATTCGGCCGCGACATTTTCAGCCGGCTTGTTTACGGCACCCGCATCACCATCCAGACGGTACTGTCGGTCTCGGTCATCGTCGGTCCTATCGGCCTTGCCATTGGCGTGATGGCCGGTTTCTTCGGCGGACGAACCGACGCAATCCTGATGCGCGCGACCGATATCGTCCTGTCCTTCCCCTCGCTCGTGCTGGCGCTTGCCTTTGCGGCCGCCATGGGCGCCGGTCTCGGCACGGCGATCATTGCGATCTCGCTGACGGCATGGCCGCCGATTGCGCGTCTTGCCCGCGCGGAAGCGCTTGTCGTGCGCAATACAGACTACGTCGCCGCCGCCCGTCTCTATGGCGCCTCGCCGCTGCGCATCCTGTTTCTGTACATTGCGCCGATGTGCATTCCCTCGGTCATCGTTCGCCTGACGCTGAACATGGCGGGCATCATCCTGACGGCCGCTTCACTCGGCTTCCTCGGTCTGGGAGCCCAGCCGCCGCTACCGGAATGGGGGGCGATGATCTCCAGCGGCCGTAAGTTCATGCTCGATTACTGGTGGGTCGCCGTCATGCCCGGCATTGCCATCCTGCTGACGAGCCTTGCCTTCAACATCGCCGGCGATACGCTGCGCGACCTTCTGGATCCGCGTCATGCCCGCTCCTGATAGCTCCCCCATCCTTTCGGTCCGCGACCTCAATGTCCGTTTCGGCCGCAACACCATTCCCGCCGTGTCCAATGTCAATTTCGATGTCGGGCGCGAAAGGGTCGGCATCGTCGGTGAATCCGGCTCCGGAAAATCCACCACCGGCCGGGCTGCCATGCGGCTCCTGCCGAAAAGCGCCACGGTGACGGCGGAGCGGATGGATTTCCTGTCCGAGCCGCTGCTCGAAAAATCCGAGCGGCAGATGGGCGCAATCCGCGGCAGCGAGATGGCGCTTATCATGCAGGACCCGCGTTATTCGCTGAACCCGGTGCTGCCCATCGGAAAGCAGGTGGCGGAGGCCGCCGAACTGCATCTGGCGCTGACCGGAAAGGCAGCGAGAGGTGCAGCACGGGACATGTTGCTGCGCGTGCGCATCAACGATCCCGACCGCGTGATGGCGCTTTATCCGCACCAGATATCGGGCGGCATGGGACAGCGCGTGATGATCGCCATGATGCTGCTCGCAAAGCCCAAGCTGGTCATTGCCGACGAACCGACCTCGGCCCTCGATGTCAGCGTGCGCAAGGATGTGCTTTTGCTTCTGGACGAGATGGTGCGGGAGAATAAATCCGGCCTGATCCTCATCAGCCATGACATCCGCATGGTCGCGGCCTTCTGTGAGCGCGTGCTGGTCATGTATGGCGGACGCGTCGTGGAAACGCTGACGAAGCTGGAGGATGCGCAACATCCCTATACGCGGGGCCTGATCGCGGCGATGCCCGATCCCCGCAATCCGGTGCGGCGTCTCAAGGTGCTGGACCGTCAGGCCATCGATACGGAGGTCATGCGATGATCACGGTAGACAAGCTCGACGTCGTCTACGGCGCAAAGGAAAACCGCAATCACGTCGTGCGCGGCGTCAGCCTCACGGTCAACAGAGGTGAAACGCTTGGCATCGTCGGTGAGAGCGGCTGCGGCAAGTCGACATTGCTGCGGTCGCTGGCGGGGCTGGAAGCCGGCTGGACCGGCTCGATCAGCTTCGACGGCAAGCCGGTCGGCAAGCTCCGCAGCCGCGAGGAACTGAAGCTGGCGCAGATGGTGTTTCAGGACCCCTATGGTTCCCTGCACCCACGCCACCGCATCGGCCGGGCGCTCGCCGAACCGATCCGCGCCATGGGACTTGGCGATGGCTGGTCGAAAGTGCCTGCCGCCCTGCAACAGGTGGGCTTGCCCCCACATTTCGCCGAGCGCTTCCCGCATGAACTTTCCGGCGGCCAGCGGCAGCGCGTGGCAATCGCCCGCGCGCTGATCCTCGAACCGCCGATCCTGCTGCTCGACGAGCCGACATCCGCGCTCGACGTCTCCATCCAGGCGGAAATCCTGAACCTGCTTGCCGACCAGCGCGAAGAACGCGACCTCACCTTCGTTCTCGTCAGCCACGACCTCGCGGTGATCGCCCATATGTGCGACCGTGTGCTGGTCATGCAGAACGGCGATTTTGTCGATGAGCTGACCAAGGCCGATCTTGAAGCGGGCGTTACCCATTCGGCCTATTCAGGCGAGCTGTTCGAAAGCAGTTTCCTGTAACGATCACCCCCACAACACTCACACCGGGCGACCCATCCACGGCCGCCCGCCTTCTCCCGTGGCGCGATTTCGGGGATTTCGCCTGCCCGGCAGCGGCCAATCGCCGGTAGAGGACGGGCGACCTTTTGGGCCAATAAATCTCACCACCGACTGCGTTTAAACCACCGGAACAATGCGTTCAGCATTTGTTCTGGATTGCTGTTTGAGTCTTTGCTAATCATTGCCACGACAGGGCAGACAATGGCCGGACATTCCGACGACTGCCATCTCTGAACAAGGTTCTCACCCGTGGGGACAGGCAGGTTATCTAAGGATTGCTGGCATGGCGGTTGCCTATCTGGAAAAGCTCAACGAACAGCAACGCAAGGCGGTGGAACATGGCGTTGGGCTGGCAGACGGGCACACGGCCGGGCCGCTGCTGATCATCGCCGGGGCCGGTTCGGGCAAGACCAATACGCTCGCCCACCGTGTTGCGCATCTGATCGTGAATGGCGCCGATCCCCGCCGCATTCTGCTGATGACGTTTTCCAGACGTGCCGCCACGGAAATGTCGCGGCGGGTCGAGCGTATCTGCAAACACGTTATCGGGGCGAATTCGGCAATCATGACAGACGCGCTGGCCTGGTCCGGCACGTTTCACGGCATCGGCGCGCGCCTGTTGCGCATCTATGCCGAGCAGATCGGGCTCAACATCGATTTCACCATCCACGACCGCGAGGATAGCGCCGACCTGATGAACCTCGCCCGGCACGAACTCGGCTTTTCCAAGACCGAAAGCCGCTTTCCGACGAAGGGGACGTGTCTTGCGATCTATTCGCGCGTGGTGAATTCCCAGACGCCGCTCAAAGAGATATTGCGCCAGCATTATCCCTGGGTCGCCAACTGGGAGAGCGAACTCAAGGAACTGTTTGCAGCCTATGTGGAGGCCAAGCAGGTCCAGAACGTTCTCGATTACGACGATCTCCTGCTCTACTGGGCCCAGATGGTCAGCGATCCCGTCCTTGCGGACGATATCGGCAACCGCTTCGACCATGTGATGGTCGACGAATATCAGGATACCAACCGGCTTCAGGCTTCGGTGCTGATGGCACTGAAGCCCGGTGGCCGCGGGTTGACCGTGGTGGGCGACGATGCGCAGTCGATCTATTCCTTCCGGGCAGCGACGGTGCGAAACATCCTCGATTTTCCGGCTTCCTTCAGCCCTGCTGCCGACATCATCACGCTTGACCGCAACTATCGCTCGACGCAGCCGATCCTTGCGGCCGCCAACGGCGTCATCGATCTGGCGCGCGAGCGATTCACCAAGAACCTGTGGACCGAGCGGCAGTCGCTGGAGCGCCCGAAACTCGTGACGGTGAAGGACGAGACCGAACAGGCGAATTTCATCATCGACCAGATTCTCGCCAACCGCGAAACCGGCATGACGCTGAAACAGCAGGCCGTGCTGTTCCGCACCTCCAGCCATAGCGGCCCGCTCGAGGTGGAACTGACCCGCCGCAACATCCCCTTCGTCAAATTCGGCGGCCTGAAATTCCTCGACAGCGCCCATGTGAAGGACATGCTGGCCGTGCTGCGCTTCGCGCAGAACCCGCGCGACCGCGTCGCCGGTTTCCGGCTGCTGCAGATGCTGCCCGGCATCGGACCGAAGAAGGCCGGCAATATTCTCGATGCGATTGCAACAGACCCCGAGCCGCTGCTTGCCCTTGCCGAAATACCGCCGCCGCCGAAGACCGGCGGCGACTGGACAGCCTTCACGCAAATGCTGGTGGGCCTGCGACAGGCGCCGAATGACTGGCCGGGTCAGATCGGGCAGGCGCGACTGTGGTACGAACCGCATCTGGAACGCATCCATGAGGATGCGGACACCCGCAAGGCCGATTTGCTGCAGCTCGAGCAGATCGCCGGCGGCTACCCCTCACGCGAGCGCTTTTTGACCGAGCTGACGCTCGATCCGCCGGACGCCACCAGCGATCAGGCCGGCGTGCCGCTACTTGACGAGGACTATCTCAGCCTCTCCACCATCCATTCGGCAAAAGGCCAGGAATGGCGCTCCGTCTTCATCCTGAATGTGGTCGATGGCTGCATTCCCTCCGATCTCGGGGTCGGCACCACCCAGGAACTGGAGGAAGAACGCCGGCTGCTCTATGTCGCCATGACGCGCGCCAAGGACAGCCTCGCGCTGATCACGCCGCAACGTTTCTTCACCGGCGGGCAGAACCAGCAGGGCGACCGGCATGTTTACGCCGCAAGAACCCGCTTCATCCCGGCGACATTGCTGCAATTCTTCGAAACGGCAACCTGGCCACTGGTGTCGGCTGCCGCTTCCGAACGCAGCGCGCAGCAGATCCGCATCGATGTGGGTGCGCGGATGCGCGCCATGTGGAAATAAAGAGAGGGGCATTCACCCCGCTCTCATGACTGGCGATTGTTTTCCGGTCGACGCCGTTGTCAGAACTTCACGCTGGCCGTCAGGCTGACATTGAAGGGCTCGCCCACGGCATTGGCATAGCTGGTGGAGCCGATGGACGAGGTATAATAGGTCTTGTCGAAGATGTTCTTCAGATTGAGCTGCAGCGTCACCGGCTTTTCGAACTGAAGCGTATAGGTGGCGAAAGCGTCGAAGACCGCATAGCCCGGCAGATTATAGGAATTGTCGTTGATGCCGGCGCGCTCACCCACCGCCCGGACGCCGCCGCCGATGCGGAGCGTATTGCCGTTCGGACCGACCTCGCCGACATCATAGGCAAGGAAGAGCGAGCCGGTGAGGCGCGCCACATTCGGCAAGCGCTTGCCGGCATAGGTGGGATCTTCGAGCACCAGCGCATCCGTATAGGCATAACTCGCGATGAGATCGAGATCGTTGGTCAGGCTGCCGGCAATATCGACCTCCACACCGCGCGAACGGACGAGGCCGGCGGCCTTCACCGTAGAGACGCCGCCGACATCTTCCGAATAGGCGACATTGCGCTTGCGGGCATTGAACAGGGCGATATTGGCGTTCAGCCCGGCGAAAAGATCGAACTTCGCACCCACTTCGTAGGAGATGCCCTCTTCCGGATCGAGCCCGCCATAATAGGCGCCGATGGAGGATTGCGGACGGAAGGTTTTGGCCACATTGGCGTAAAGCGAGGCATTCGGAGTGAGCTTGTAGACCAGACCGGCATTGGGAATGAGCTCGCCGCCATCCTTCTCGGTATTGACGACGAAGGGACGGCCCTTGCCGGCATAGATGTCGTAATACTGGTAACGCAAACCGCCGACCGCGATCCATTGATCGTTAAGGTGCAGGGCATCCTGCATATAGATCGAGGCGGTGGAAAGCTCTTCCGTCTGGTCGCTGTCGACCGCCCTCACCGTTGTGCAGACCGGCAGGCGGCCATAGACGGGATTGTTGACGTTGAAATTCGTGGAATTCGCGCATCGCAGCATGTCGGTGCGCAGGGTATCGCTGTAGTCATAGGACGCGCCGAACAGCAGGTCGTTGCGCAGCCCGCCGATTTCGGCCTCGCCCGTCAGATCCGCCCGCAGCGCGTGATTGTAGATCGTGGAATATTGCGTCGCATCAGCCCGTCGCGTCACCTGTCCCGTGCGGGAATTATAACCCATCACGCGCGCCTGATTGTCCGAATATTCGTTGCGGCTATAGGCGTAATTCAGCGACAGCTTCCAGTCATCGGAGAGTTGGCGGTCTATGGCGATGCTCGCGAGATCGGATTTACCGTCGGTGATGTTATAGGCTTCATCGAGGCGCAGGCGGCGGCTGACATTGATCGCCCTGCCGGTCGCCGGATCGAAGATCGTGCCGCGATCGAACGGCACGCTGTAGTCCTCATGCATGTAGGAAACCGTAATATCGGTGTCCTCGCCGCTCCATTTCAGCGAAGGCGCGATCAGCCAGTTCTTCTTTTCACCGAAATTGCGCCAATAATCGCTGTTTTCCCCCTCGCCGATCAGGCGATAGGAAAAATCCGTGCCCGCAATCGGGCCGGTCACATCGAAACCGCCCGATGTGCCATACTTGCCCGCCCCATAGGCGGAAAAGCGCGAATAGGCCTCCGCCGTGAATGTGTCCTCCGGCTTCTTCGTCACGACATTCACCATGCCGCCGGGATCGAGAATGCCGTAAAGCGTGGAGGCCGGGCCTTTCAGCACTTCCACCCGCTCGACCGTATCGTTGAAGGAATGCGGCAGGGCCGTCTTCAGCCCGTTGACGAGAATGGAGCCGTCGCGATTATCGCCGAAACCACGGCGGATGACGGCATCCTGCGTACCGCCGAGCGTATTTGCCTGGGTGACGCCGCTGACATTGGCCAGCGCTTCATCCAGCGAGCGCGCCTGCTGGTCGTGCAGCACCTCGGCCGTCACCACATTGACCGATTGCGGAATGTCGAGGAGCGGCGTTTCGGTGCGTGTCGCCGTGCCCGTCGTCACCGGCTGATAACCGCGCGCACCTTTTTTGACATCGGCATTGACGGTTATGGTTTCGAGCACGGTCGTCCCGTCGGCATTTTTCTTCGGTGCCGCACTCTCCTGCGCATAAGCAGGCAGGGCGACCCCGGCCAGAAGAAACGCCAGCAGCGCCCGCGAGCGCACCCCAATGATCATCGAACCGTCATGCATCCTGTCTTGTCCCCGGCTGTCCCAAATCGTCATCGCGACGATGCACCGCTCTTTCAATTGATGAATGTAGTAGTCAACTTTATTTCCGCTTCAGCGCGGCAAAACGTCGGCACCGAAGAGTGCATTCGCGCTTCCTGGCGTGTCATTTCAGCCCATGACAGCCGCTTTTTGTTCAAATCGACCGGCAAAAACCGCTTTTTCGAACGCCATATACTTGACTACTACAGTCATCAATAATTCTGGTGGCAACGCATTCAGACGGGGACGAATTTGAACGACGGCATGAGACCCATAAGCACGGATACAGGCCTTGCGGCGCAGGCAATCGAGCTTGCCTATGGCGACACGCCGGTGCTTGCGGATATGTCCATCGATGTCGCACCGAACCGCTTCACCGTTCTGCTTGGCCCGAACGGTTCCGGAAAATCCACGCTTCTCTCCGCGCTTGCCCGCCTGCACCGGCCCGCACGGGGCCATATTCTTCTCAACGGCAGCGATATCTTCCGCCACCCGACCAAGGAGGTGGCGAAAAAGCTCGGCATGCTGGCGCAGCAGAACCATACGCCGGAGGGGCTTTCGGTTTTCGACCTCGTCTCCCGGGGCCGTTACCCGCATCAGGGATTTCTGAAGCAATGGAGCGAGGAAGACGCCCGCGCGGTGGAAGAGGCGCTTTCCGTGACCGGCATGTCCGAACTGGCGGAAAGAGCGGTCGACAGCCTTTCAGGTGGCCAGCGCCAGCGCGCCTGGATCGCCATGGCGCTGGCCCAGCAGACGGATATAATTCTTCTCGACGAGCCGACCACCTTTCTCGATCTGCACCACCAGATAGAGGTGCTGGACATGCTGGCGGGCCTCGTCAGCCGCCACAACCGCACGATCGTGGCGGTGCTGCACGACATCAATCTTGCCCTGCAATATGCCGATCACCTGATTTTCCTGAAGGACGGGCGGCTGCGGCACCGGCTGGAAACGGCGGCGGCCTGCGATGCCGGCATCATTGCCGATGTCTTCGACATGGCAGTTGCCCAGCTCACGCATCCGGTGACGGCGCGGCCGGTATTTCTTCCCCTGCCCGGACGGGCCGGCGCGGCATGAACCTTACCGGCACCAGCAGCGCAAACACCCTTGCCCTTAGAGAGCGAGCCTATGGCCGCACACTTGCGGCAGCACTTCTCCTGCTGCTTGCCCTGTTGCTTCTGGTGCTGGCGCATATGGCCACCGGCCCGCGCCCCATCGCGCCGCACGTTCTGCAAGACCTGATATTTGCTTATGACGCCCGCAATTTCGACCAGCAGGTTTTGATGCGCCTGCGCCTGCCGCGTCTGCTGGCTGCGTTGCAGGCCGGGGCCTGCCTTGGAACAGCGGGTCTTCTGTTGCAGACCCTGCTTCGAAATCCGCTCGGCGAGCCGCATATTCTGGGCTTGAATGCCGGGGCAAGCCTTGCCGTCGTTCTGGCGACGGTACTGCCGCTCGGGCTGATCGCAACGCCGCTCTTCCGCCCATTGCTGGCGGCGACGGGCGCGGGCATCAGCTTTTCGCTCGTGCTTCTCCTTGCTTCCGCCGGTCGGCAGGGGCTGACGCCGGCAAAACTCGTCTTTTGCGGCATTGCGCTTTCCACGCTTGCCGCAACCATCACCTCCGCCATCCTCATCCTCAATGAGGAAACATTGCAGCAGATGCGTTTCTGGCTGGTGGGCGACACCGCCGGCGTTTCCATGGCAACCATCGCCGCCGCCCTACCCGCGGCCGCGATCGCGCTTATCCTCGCTTTCGCCGTCGCCCCCCGGCTCGATCTTCTGGGGCTGGGCGACAGCGCAGCCGCAGCGCTCGGCGTGCCGATCCGTTCGACGCGGATTCTGGCGCTTGTCTCCATATCGCTGTTCTGCGGCGCGGCCATCGCCGTCGTCGGTCCCATCGGCTTCGTCGGTCTTGTGGTGCCGCCACTCGTCGCGCGCCTGAAAACGGGACGGCTTCTGCTTGCCATACCCATCGCTGCACTCGGCGGCGCGGTTCTCTTGATCGCAGCCGATCTTGCCGCCCGCCTCATTCTCCTGCCGAAAGAACTGCCCACCGGTGCGATGACCGGCCTTGTCGGCGCGCCGGTGTTTCTCTGGCTGGTGCGCAGGGTGCTGAAATGAACCGTTACCGGGTTCTCCGACTGGGGCGCTTTTCCGTCCGCGTCATGCCGTCGCGGCTCATCATTCTGCTGTCGCTTTTCCTCTGCCTCATGCTTGTCGCCCTGTGGTCGCTCACCGCCGGCAGCCAGCATATTCCCGCCTCCGCCCTGTGGTCGCTTGTCACCGCAACCAACACCGATGCCGCCATGACCGACGCGGTCGTGGTTCTCGACTTCCGGCTCTCGCGTCTGGCGCTTGCGATGGTGGCCGGCGCCATGCTCGGCATTGCCGGCGCCATCATGCAGGCCACAACCCGCAACGGCCTTGCCGATCCCGGCCTGCTCGGCGTGCGCGAAGGCGCATCCCTTGCCGTGCTGGGCTGCCTGTTCCTGCTGCCTTCCCTGCCGGTCATGTTGCGCCCCGTTGTGGGCATTGCCGGCGGCATGGCAAGTGCCATAATCGTTCTCACGCTCTCCGGCGCAACCTCGCGCCTGCGCTTCGTGCTGACCGGCATCGGCTTTTCATGGTTTTTATCAGCTTTGCTGCTTATCCTCATGGCATCGCTCGATATTCGCAATTTGCAGACAGCGATGATCTGGATGGCTGGCAACCTGCAGGGCGCAAGCTGGACCGCCGTTTCAATCCTCTCCGTCATCCTCGTCATCGCCCTTGGCCTGCTGTTGTTGACGGCGCGCGCCGCAGACTTGCAGGCACTCGGCGATCATGCGGCGACGGCGCTTGGCGTCCATAACCGCCTCCTTTCAGTGCTTCATGTCACGCTTGCCGTCAGCCTCACCGCATCCTGCGTTTCCTTCACCGGCAGCATCGGTTTTGTCGGCCTGATCGGTCCGCATATCGCCCGGCTTCTATTGCCCGGTGGCTCCTATCCGGGGCTTGTCTTGGGTGCCGGCCTTACAGGCGCAACTCTGGTCGCAGCCTCCGACACCATCGCCCGAACCGCCTTTTCACCGCTGGAGCTGCCGACCGGCCTCGTCCTTTCCGCCGTCGGCGCACCCACGCTCCTTGCCCTTCTCTGGTTTCACCGGCATCGCCTATAGGTCCCCCATGCGCAAAACACTTCTCGCCCTTCTCCCGGCCGCCGCTTTTCTCCTCGTTACAGCCACGGCCCAGGCCGAAGAGACCAGCCGAAGCTTTACCGACGACCTCGGCCGCAGCGTTTCCATTCCGGCAAAGCCGAAGCGCATCGTGACGCTGCACGATATCGACCTCACCATTCCGCTGATCGAGCTAGGCGTGACGCCGGTGGGCAGCCATGGCCGCATGGGCGCGGACGGCAAACCCTATCTGCGCTCCAGCGCCATTCTGACCGGTGTTGATTTCGACAATAGCGACATCGCCTATATCGGCTCCATCAATGCCGATCTGGAGGCGATTATCGCCCTCAAGCCCGATCTCATCCTGACCGAGCCTGACCGCCCCACCCCCGTTGAAAAACTGGCGCAGATCGCCCCCACCGTCGCCATCGACAATAACAAAGACGGCGCACCGCATATTTACAAGGTGCTGGCCGAACTCACCGGCACGCAGGAGCGGCTGGCCGTGCTGGACCGTCGTTACCGCGCACAGATCGAGGCGCTGAAGGCATCGGTCGATACCGGCGCCATCACCGTTTCGGTGTTCCAGCCGCTCAACGGCAAGATCAGTGTCTACCACACCTATCGGGCGCTCGGCCGCGTGCTGCGCGATGCGGGTTTCCGTTTCCCCACCATCATCGACGCCATTCCGGATGGCGACCGTATCGAGATCAGCGCCGAACGCCTGCCGGAACTCGATGCCGATATTATCTTCGATCCCTATCGTTCCGATACCGGCGCTTCGCCGCAGGCGGAAATCGACATGATGGAAGCCGTGATGCCGGGCTTCTGCAATTTTCTTCAGGCCTGCCGCAACGGTCGGTACATCCTCCTGCCGCGCGAGGAAGCGATTTCCAATTCCTACGCCGCGCTCAGCCTCATGGTCTCCGCCGTCCAGTCGCATTTGACGGTGCGGCCGGCGCACGAAAAGTGACGGCGACGACCACTACGGACAAAAGCGCTTGCCTCCCGGCTTGGCGCGCTGCTAATTCGTGAAGAAGAGTAGAAAACTCAGCTTCACGGAAGAATTCATGCCGGCTGGCGAGACGCATACATCAAGGCTTCGGCGCACTGACCGTTTCGGCGAGCAGCTGCGCAAGCGCCGCGACCGCCTGTCGCCGGGCCTGCTTGCCGTTGCCGAATATATTGACGGCCACCGCCATGCCGTTCTCGCCAAATCGGCGCTGGAAATCGGCTTCGAGACCAACACATCCGATGCGACCGTCATCCGCGCCATACAGGCGCTCGGCTTCCAGGGGCTGGTCGATCTCAAGGAAACGCTGGAGGCCTATCTGGGCGTGACGGATTCGCCCGTCGAAAAAATGGCGGCGACGACAAAATCCATATCCGGCAACTGCGATGCGGCGATAGATTTCGTGCTCGACAATCAGAAAAACACGCTGGAGATGCTTTCAAGCGCAGAAAACCGCGAAGCCATGGCGGCGGCCGTGCGGCTTCTCTCGCAAGCGCGCGGCATCGGCGTGCTCGGCATCGGCGCCTCCGGCATCATCGCCACCTATGCGGCAAGGCTGTTCCAACGCTCGGGCGTCCATTCCTATGCGCTCAACGCCACCGGCATCGCGCTTGCCGAACAATTACTCGAGCTTGAAAACGGCCACGTCCTCATCATGCTCCTGCACGGCCGCGCCCACCGCGAAGCCCAGACCGCCATAGCCGAGGCCGGCCGCCTCGACATCCCGATCATCATGCTGCTTGGCCAGGAAGACAGCGTGCTCAAAAAACACGCCAACGCCAGCCTCTTCCTGCCCCGCGCCAAAAACGAAGGCGTGGCGCTCCACGCCCCCACCTTCATCGCCATGGAAACCATGGCCCTTGCCCTCTCCGCCGCCTGCCCCGAGCGAAGCCTTGAGACACTGGAGCGGCTGGTGGAACTGAGGACGTCGATCAGGCCGCATAAGCGGGTTTAGCTTTTTGGAACTCTTCCCCATCCCTCTCCAGGCGAAAAAGTAGCGCTGATAAAACAAGCTTTCTGGATACTGTTCGATGGAGTTTCCGTCGCTCTTGTGTGGGCGATCAATAAAGCGTTATTGACTGTCCCTACCGATAAAGCCATATCACCCTGAGTAGGCAGACCAGACAGGATCCGCATAGTGCAACTAGAAGCATTCTCGATATCAGGCTTGAAAAAGATAACTCCGGCGCGTTTCGGCGACAGCAGGGGGTACTTCAGCGAGGTTTTCAAGAGGGATTGGTTTCGCGAAAATGTAGCGGATGTGGAGTTCGTGCAGGACAATGAATCCCTCTCCGCACAGGCCGGAACCGTAAGAGGGCTTCATTTCCAGACAGAGCCTTTTGCACAGGGCAAGCTCGTTCGCTGCATTCGGGGACGGCTGCTGGATGTCGCTGTCGATATCAGAACAGGATCGCCCACCTTCGGACAATGGGCCGCTGTCGAGCTATCACCGGAAAATGGCGAGCAACTGTGGGTTCCGGCGGGATTTGCCCATGGCTTCATGACGCTCGTTGACAACACGGTCATCTCATACAAGGTGACGGCCCCTTACAGTGCAGCCAATGACCGCGGCGTCAAATGGGATGACCCCGCCATCGGTATAAACTGGCCGAAGCTGGAAGGCTGCATCCTTTCCGACAAGGATGCAAGGCAGCCGCTTCTGTCAGAATTGCCTGAATATTTCACCTACCAAAACACTGGGAACTGATGATGCGCGTTCTAGTTACCGGCGGCGCCGGATTTATCGGCTCAGCCCTCGTACGTTATCTCGTTAGCGAGGTTGGCGCGGATGTTCTCACTGTCGACAAGCTGACTTACGCAGGAAATCTGGCGTCCCTCAAGCCGATCGAAAATGCGCCTAACCACCGCTTTCTTCAGGCCGACATATGTGACCGGGCTGCGATGAATGAGGCATTCGCGACATTCCAGCCGGACTACGTGATGCATCTGGCCGCCGAAAGCCACGTCGACCGCTCAATAACCGGCGCTGCGGATTTTATTCAAACCAATATCCACGGCACTTTCACAATGCTGGAAGCGGCGCGGCAATATTGGAGCGGCCTTGCGGAAGACGCCAAGGCGAATTTCCGCATGCTCCACGTGTCAACCGACGAGGTTTACGGCTCACTCGGGGACAACGGCCTGTTTGAAGAAACAACCCCCTACGACCCTTCATCGCCATACTCCGCCTCGAAAGCCGCAAGCGATCATCTTGCCACGGCCTGGCAGCGTACTTATGGCCTTCCGGTCGTCATTTCCAATTGCTCTAACAATTATGGACCATTCCATTTCCCGGAAAAACTCATTCCGCTGATCATTCTCAACGCACTGGAAGGCAAGCCTCTGCCAGTCTATGGAAACGGTGCGAACATCCGCGACTGGCTTTATGTGGAGGATCATGCCCGCGCCCTGTGGCTCATCGTCCAGAAAGGCCTTGCCGGCGAGAAGTACAATGTCGGCGGCAGAAACGAGCAGAAGAACATCGATGTGGTCAACTGCATCTGCTCCATTCTCGATGAGCTACGCCCGCAACCTAAGCCCTATGCCGAGCTTATCAAATATGTGACGGATCGCCCCGGCCACGATGCCCGCTATGCCATCGATGCGACCAAGCTCGAAACCGAACTCGGCTGGAAAGCGCAAGAAAATTTTGCCACTGGCATCCGCAAGACTGTGGAATGGTATCTCGACAATGCGTGGTGGTGGCAGCCGCTACGCGAGGGTGTGTACTCCGGAGAGCGCCTCGGCGTTCTGACGAAAGGCTGACTGGATGCGGCTGGCAGTTACGGGCAAAAATGGTCAGGTCGTCAGCGCCCTCCAGGCATTGGCGAATGACGAGCTGGAGATCGTGGCTCTTGGTCGGCCGGAACTCGACCTTGCGCAGCCTGAAACTGTTTTGAAGGCGCTACGCGAGGTAAAACCCGATGTCGTGGTATCGGCAGCAGCCTATACCGCCGTCGACAAGGCAGAAAGCGAGCAGGACATCGCTTTTGCCGTTAATCGAGATGGAGCAAGGGCTGTCGCACAAGCGGCAAGTGACATCGGCATTCCCGTCGTTCATCTTTCTACGGACTATGTTTTCGACGGCACCAAGGACACCGCTTATGTCGAAAGTGATCCGACAGGCCCCACTTCCGTCTACGGCCGCTCGAAGCTCGAAGGCGAACGAGCCGTTTCAGAGGCCACCGACAATTATGTGGTTCTGCGGACCGCATGGGTCTATTCGGAGTATGGCAACAACTTCGTGAAGACCATGCTCCGGCTGAGCGAGAACCGCGACGAAATCAATGTCGTTGCGGACCAGTTTGGATGCCCTACTTCGGCCAACGATATCGCTGCCGCGGTCGTAACAATCGCAAGAAGGCTCGTGGAAGATCCCTCGGCCCCTCTTCGTGGGGTGTTTCACCTGTCTGGCACCGGTGAAACGAACTGGGCGAATTTCGCGAAACAGATATTCGCCCTTTCCGCGGAAAACGGCGGGAAGTCCATTGTCGTCAACGACATCACGACTGCGCAATACCCTACCCCGGCCCGGCGCCCGGCAAACTCGCGGCTTGATTGCAGCAAGCTGGAAGAGGTTTACGGCATAAAGCTGCCGAGCTGGCAAACATCAACGCGCGCGGTGGTCACCGCTCTTGCGCAGAGCAAAAAGGAAATGCCATGAAGGGTATCATTCTGGCCGGAGGCAGCGGCACGCGCCTGCATCCGATGACATTGGCGGTCTCGAAACAGATCCTGCCAGTCTACGACAAGCCGATGATCTATTATCCGCTGACCACGCTGATGCTGGCCGGCATCCGCGAGATTCTGATTATCTCGACACCCCATGACATGCCGCTTTTCCAGTCCCTCCTCGGTGATGGTTCAAAATGGGGTCTTTCCATTGAATATGCGGTCCAGCCGAGCCCGGATGGGCTGGCGCAGGCATATATGATCGGCGCGGACTTCGTGGCGCGTTCGCCGTCCTGCCTTATCCTGGGTGACAACATATATTACGGCCATGGGTTACCGGAACTTCTGCAGGCTGGTACGAGCGTTAACGACGGTGCTACGGTCTTCGCCTATCATGTGAACGATCCCGAACGTTATGGCGTGGTCGATTTCGATGGTGAAATGCGCGCCCTCTCCATCGAGGAAAAACCGGCAAAGCCCAAATCCAACTGGGCGGTCACCGGTCTATATTTTTACGATGCTGATGTGGTCGATATCGCCGCCAATCTCAAACCGTCCGCGCGCGGCGAATACGAGATTACGGACGTAAATCGAACCTATCTCGAACGCGGCAAGCTGAAAGTATCCATCATGGGACGCGGTTACGCGTGGCTTGATACTGGCACGCCGGAGAGTCTTCTGGAAGCCGGTGAATTCGTGCGAACGCTGGAGAAGCGACAGGGTTTCAAGATTGCATGTCCGGAAGAGATCGCCTTGAGCAAGGGCTTCATTTCCAAGGCGCAATTTGTCGAAATCGCCGAAAAAGCGGGCAAGGGCGATTATGGCGTTTACTTGCGTAAACTTGCGAATGTATGATCCCGCTGATGGAAGTCGATCGATAGGCGGCATCAGGCTGTGCTTAAATCGGGTTTAGGTATCGACAATCGATGTATCAGTTAAAAACGCTGGGTCTTGAACCGGGCTACTATGATATAAGCGTCAACAGCAAATCTGGTTTAGACGCGATTGAAATTGCCGATCTCGATGATGTGGAGCGTTGCTGTCGTTTGGACTTCAGCTCGCGGAATATCCAATACAAAGTACATTTAAAAAAGCCGCTCCACAAAATAGTATTCAGTATAGAGAGCAACAAAGAATCCTCTAAAGGGTTTCCTATTTCATTTTCCAAAATAACGAAGACGTCCTTCGAGTTGTGGAAAATCTTCCTCGCAACACAGAAGCATGCACTCCAAAGCTTCGGGCCTGGAGAAAAGCTACTATGTCTTGGAAGAAATGCTGAGGATCGAGAAAAGGCAGCATTTGCGAACGTCGAATATCGATACCTGCACCTGTATGGCCTCGATGATGCTTCCAGAGATAAAAATGGCTGGTACTGGCTCGACGACGGCTGGCCTCTCGACAAAGCAAATAAACAACCGATTTATATAAGAAAAATTCGGAGCTGTGTTTATGTACATCTACACTATGTCGAGACATGGTCTGAGATAAAAACGATTATACTTGAAGATTGCTCCGGAAGCGACGTTATCGTAGGTCTTACGGCAACCAATATCGAGTTTCAGACAGAAATTTTGAAGACATTTCCAAATGCGACTGTGGTTGTTACGGAAAATCGCGGCAGAGATGTGGGACCGTTCATGGAGCTTCTAAGACAGGGCCGCTTCGATAAATATGATGCTGTATGCAAAATACATGGAAAACTGTCGCTGAAAGATGGAAAGCAGACAAAGTCAGGTGAGAGAATTCGCCGTTATATATTTTCCAGCCTGATAAGAGATGGCGCGCGGGATCGCATACTCGACTTATTTGAAGCCATGCCCGATCTTGGCGTTATTGGGCCAAAAAACCTGAGTTTGCCGAAAGCCGACCGTTCAGTGGCCCCATACCTGAAAGGCGAACTGAAGCAAATAAGAAAAATTTCAAAACGCACCGGGCTGTTGTTGGAACCTGATGAAATACAGTTCTTCGTTGGAACGATGTTCTGGTTTCGCCCAACAGCTTTCCACAAAATTCGTGTGGCCGATATTGGTCTTCAAGACTTCGATATCGAGAATGGTGCGAAACGCGGAACGTTACAGCACAGTCTCGAGCGGATGTTTTCTGCGTTTGTCCGTCAGTCCGGCTATAAGATCGGCACGGCTCAACCAGCGGCAGAATCCGACGGTACACATCACACAGTAGAATTTATCTGATGCACAAAGAGCTTTCAGTTTCCGACATCACCGTGGTCTCCGTCTGTTACAAGAGTGACGCGGTTATCGGACAAATGGTCGCTTCAATCCCTAGAGAAACGCCAATTATTCTGGTCGACAACGGGAAAACAAACCAGTTTCCATCCTTTCCCGCGGAACGCGCCATACATATAGAAACCCTCGAACAGAACGAGGGGTTCGGTGCGGGCTGCAATGCCGGCGCCGCAGTGGCAAAAACTCCTTGGCTGCTTTTTCTCAATCCGGATGCGACAATTCATCCTGGGAGCCTAGATCAACTTTTGTCGGCTGCGCGTCGGTATAAAGACGCATCCGCCTTTAATCCCCGTATAGAGAATAGTGATGGCTCAGAATATTTTAAGAGACGATCTTGGCTATTACCGCGTAATCGATACATGCCAAAAGGTTGGCCGCCTACGGACTGTGCTATTCCCGTTCTGAGTGGAGCCGCAATTTTTGTTTCAAGAGAGCTGTTTCTAAAAGCAAACGGCTTCGACCCCAACATATTCTTATATCACGAGGATGACGATCTCTCTCTCCGACTCGCGGAATTTGGACCGCTCATGTTTATTCGAGATGCAGTCGTTACGCACGCCAATGGCAATTCGACAGCCCGATCGCCCGCAGTCGCTAAGTTTAAAGCATTTCATATGGCGCGATCACGAATTTACACAGGTCGAAAACACAAAAGACCATGGCCTTTTTTATCAACGCTTATTCAAGCGCTTCTTTTGCTTCTCTCCCCACAAGCGCTCGTTTCGGCAAGACGCCGCGGCAAGGCAATCGGATTTCTAATGGGCTGCATTCTATATAAGGATATCGAAGAGCCATTTGAGCAGATGAGAACGAAATAGGACTACGAGGCTACGAGCTTGCCCATTTTTGCGCCCTGGATTTTACTCTACTCGAAGTGAAACGGCGTGCGGCGCTTCCTTTGACAGCTGCGTCACAATTTCATCCAAAGCAAAGCCGTTCTGGGCCAATAATTCTCTCCAACCTGAAATGTTTTCATTTGTGGGATTGTCTCTAAGCAACTGGATCTTCACAAAAGGATAACCTTGCTGCAAAATTTCCCGCCACAGATTGATCGATGTATTGATACGCCTCCCCCCAAGGGTTCGACCGGGATCAAATAAAGCACCGCAACGAAGACCTGCACTTTCATATTTTGCCGTCATGGCGACTTCATAGGCCGAAATAATTCTGAACTTATCCTTCCAGGAGACAACCTGGTCCCAAAATTTTCTTACGGCCGGATTCTCGAGGGCAATTCGATTCAGCCTGATAAAGAAACTTTGCAGATGGAAATTTTCCATTTCACAGCCCGTCAAGCCGGCAACATCAAACGCTGATCTGTTGAGTTCATCGATAATACGGGGCAAGCGGTCTTCCGCTACGAAAACACTGTCATTTGCCATCAGAAGCGAATTCGCATCCCATAAATTAGGGCATCTCCTGAGGGCCGTGGCCCACAAAGCGAAATCGTAGCCGCTATTTTCTCTGGCCGCGAAGGCGTCACATATATCGTTACCCGGATCTATAGCGCTGGCAACATCGCCCGTCGCTACTCCCAACGCAAAAATACGCAAACCCGCAGAACGAAGAGCCTGCATATAACGGAGAGCATGTGGGGAAAATGTTCCAGACTTGTTCAACAAACCGACAAAAAGACAAATGTCCTTGCCGGCAGGTGAATCAAGTGGTCGATGAATGATAAATCTGGCGTCGTCCAAATCCTCATATTGCAGAATATAGGATTTTTCTGTCGGCATTTCCGCAATGAGAGCACCCGTTCTCTTCACCAACGGCAATAGAACGAGTTCCAATAGCCTCTCATTCACGAGGCCATTTGTCAGATCTTCTCCTGAAAAATTGAGCGCCTTCAGAGCAACGAGCGATGATTTTCTTATCAGCATACATCTTGGCGATCGCCCGGCTGATGCTATTTCAACTTCGTCAATGCCAAGCGCATCGAGCATCTTTTCCAGCCTTCTGCCGTTGCTCCATGGCGTAACAATAGTACGGCTATCCGCGATACCGAATACTGCACCAATAGACGGATTGGATCGCAGGAGATCCCATGCTGGACCGCATTCCTGTGCAGGATCACCGATCACTTCCTTCGACCAAATAGAAAGTGCGACTTGGCTTTTCGGTGACAGGCCTTCACCATTCAGTAGGAAGATGAAACCACTATCCGGACAATTATCGAATTTGCGTGCAAACTGTTTTGCCAGACTCGCCAGCATCTCCCCTTGCAAAGCTTTCAAATCTTGCTTCGATAAAGTGGCGGCCGCCTTATCGCGAATTCGCAATGCTGGGACCACGTCATTATCCGGGGCCTTCGGGTCCTGAAAAAACGAAAAACTGGAAATTTCCTGGATTGAAACACCCGGAGATCGCAGGTCAATTTTTCTCAGCTTGCGACGGGGCAAAAAACTGCCGAGGATTTGCTTCTTCCTCATGCCAAATGACCGGACACCACGGCGACGAACGAGCTTACCGGTAAAGGGTGAGTCAGCCGATATGGTCAATTTGAGATTTTTCGCGTTGCAGCGCAGAAAATACAGATTTTTCTCACTGCGTGGCATTACGTAATAACTATTCGTCTCACCGTCAGATTCGATAGTAAAGATCAAAATATTGACATTCCGGCAATTCAAAGAAAGGAAACACTTTCCCGGCTCGGAAATAGCGAACGTCATATCGTTCAAATTACTTTCCGATGAGACATTCATCTTCGACGCCAATTCAAAATCTTTATCCCAAAACTCCGTCGCGCAGGCCTACAACCATCATGAAAAAACATGATGGTTGTACTCGTTACGCTTCCGCCAGAACCATCAAGCGACCTTACGGACACCTTGACGAAGCCTGTTCAATACCAGTTCTTCCACACGTTTGGCCATACCAAGTTCGTCAGGCATTCGAGACGTAAGTTCCAATCCTCTTTGGGCCCGGCTAGATAATTCATCCCTGTTTTTCAATAGTGACGCCATCTGCCTCGCCATGAGCTTCGGCTCAGGATCCGCCAAGAGGGCAATATCGTTTCTACCATCATAGTTAACCTCGTTGCCTGCCCGATCAAGATCGACCACCGGCGTCCCACAGGCCATCATTTCATAGGGAACCAGGCTCGGATTTGTCGTTGAGAACACAACGCCCAAATCAGCATCCGAGTAAGCCTGCGCAAGATCATGAATGGTTGGCATCAGACCTTTCAGTGTAATCGGAAAATCAAGCTGCCTTTCATCTATATTTCGCGCACCATAGAAAATGATCTCAACATCCGGCATCAGGCGGTGAAACTCTGACAGCATCGCCACCCCTAGCTCGTAGCAACGGCGCGGCATATCGGGCTTAGCGAAGAATATGATATTCTTTTCGCTTTTTTGGCGCTTCCGCGGGAAATAAACGCTCCTATCGATCGGAAACTCGAAAAAATCAACCTCAGCATTAAAGTCTTTTCTGAGGACATGCGCGCACCAGGGTCCTGACGATATACCGTAAAGTCCTTTTCGATAGGTATTCTCCGCAAGAATGTATTCCGTTCCCATCGGAGCAAACATCGGCTCGAAATCCTGGATGAAATACATTATTTCCCCGGTCATGCCTCGCGCTTCGAGCGCGGTATATACCGTAGACCAATGCGTCGCGAACAGGACATCCGAGTAACGGAAAATCCCGTCATAGACTTTTATCTGCCCCTGGAAGGGATAGAAATGCTCATGCAGAAGCGCCCGGATTTCCGACGCGCTTTCTTCGACACCGGTGAAGATAAGCCCGACGTCATGACCGAATTGCTCGAGGAAATAAGCCGCGCGAAGGATGTTGCGATGACCTCCACCGCCCAAAATCAGTCCTGGAATGATCCAGTCGATTTTTTTTCTGTCCGTGTTCACCGGGAGGGCCCGCGAAGATGGGGAAACATCCTTCAGCGGCAAAACGTCGAGTAGTTTTGCACAAAGAGCTTCCTGGCCCCAGCTGGATAACGCCGCCTGCCGTGCACCCTCACCGATCCGTTGCCTGAGCGAAGCGTCCTCAATCAGCATCTTCAGCTTTTCATACCATTCGGCCTCGCTGGCAGCGAGCATACCTGTCGTTCCGTCAGCGACCGCAATTTCGTAAGGTTCGGTTTTTGACACAACGCAAGGAACAGCGAGAAGCGCAGCCTCGAACCATTTAAGTTCGCTCTTTGCCTCGTTGAAAGGATTCCCGATGACAAGAGGGGCGATGTTTATGTCGCAATCCGCCAATTCTTCCTGCATTTTTTGATAGGGCATGAAGTCGAGCCGCTCGACGCGTCCAGAGAATGAATCAAAACCCGATGGCAAATCCAATTCGCCAACGACAAGAAGGCGCAGGGACGGAAACTCTTCAAGAAGTCTGAGAATAGCTGGAGCTGCTACCGCGAAATCCTGATTGTGCGTGCGTGAACCTGAAAAATATCCGATCTTCAGAAAATCTCGTGCCGCTTTCTTCTTCTGCAGCAATACCTCTGCTTTTTCCGACTGAATTCGATTATAGGTATTCGGCACAAGATATGCCGGCTTACCGAGGGCGGCAAGCGCAGCGACCAGCGGTTTGGTTGAGCCGATAACGGCATCGGTCTCAAGCAAAAATGCTCTATATCGGCGGACACCCTCAATGTAGGTAGCGCGTTCAGACTCAGGCAGAAGCTGAAAGCCGTCGATTTGATCGACCAGATCAGGTTCAAATACCAAATCGTCAATGTCAAAAAACGTTTTGATCGAATGGCGCTTTGCATAACCGATGCAAGACGCCGTCAGATGGCTTTCCGGCGTTCGGAAAAACACGATAGCAGCAGGACGCCATCCACGCGCTTCAATACGGCCCATATGCTCTTCCCGCAGCACTTCGACCCGATACCCCCGGCTCGTCAAAGCTTCCACGGCGTTGAAGACACGATACCGTTTAGACTCCCCCGGCCAACAGCCAATAACATAAACTATGTCCGGCCCTGGCCCAGTCTCAATCTGGCTCTTGGCTGAAGCCGAAAGCTTGGCATCGGACGAAAGCGACCCAGACAAGGGGGTCTGCAACGCCTTTCGTGCCCGCCTTTCTTTTCGGTATCTGGCAGAAAATGTGCGCAGGAAAAACCTGTTCGCCTCTCGAAACGGCGAGGTGACCTTCCAGCTCAAGGAAGAACGCATGTCCTGAACACGTTCGGAAAGACAGACGATCTCCCGCATCAGAGCGGCCTCAGCTGGCACGGACGAGAACTTCGCCACTATTTCTGCGACAGACTTCTCTCTTTCAGCAACCACAGAACGTAGCTCTGCCACTAATTGCTCTTGCTTGGTAATCTGAGCCCTCATCTCAGCAATCGAACGCTCATCTTGCTCAATTGCCATCAGCCTACTCTCCACCAGCAATTAAATCTATCTTTTCGCTCGTCAAGCACACATTCTCCGCAAATAAAATCCATATTTTGATCTACGTCCCACGCCCCCCCCCTATTCACAAGCCGCCCCGCCAAGTGAAAAGTCAATTACCAAATCTATTCCAAAAATTCGGCATCTATACTGACTACCGTGCCTTCGAAGTCCGCAGATGCCAAAAGACCGATTAACGCATTTTCGCTTCCAGCAACAATTTCTGCCTCGTGCGTACCATCAGACGAGAAGAAAGCGCTCAATTCGCTACCACCTGCACCAGGATGGACCCCGCCTGCAGTGACGTTTCTCAGCTCAACCGTAATTCGGTATTTTTCGCCCTCTTTCACCGGCGAGAAACAGGATATACTAGAGGACGCGCCGGTTTTTTTTGAAGCCGAATTTGGTTCAAAGTTCCACCCCTCGCCCAGTATCCACTGGTCGGCAAACGACAATGATATATCCTTAATGAGCCTCTTACTGTCACGACTCGGCGATTTCGAGAAATCTGCCGGTTCATCGATTTGCAAAATTGCCAAACCACATCGGTCTTTGAAGACTGGCGCTTCGAATGACCCAGATTGCAGTACAATCTTGTCTACAGACGGATATTCGTCACACCATTCATCGAGAGCTCTGCTAACGCCCCCCAAACCGTTATGATCCTGATACTTGGCGAAGGGAGCCGCATCGTGCATACATATTAAACCGCCTGGCGCTATTTCCGCGGCCCAAAGGTTGAGCTCATCGAGGGTATGCCGATACTGGTGTGAACTGTCTATAAAGACTAGCTCGGGTAGTCCACCCAAGAAATCACAGGCCTCTTTCGCAGAGAAACTGTCTGAAGAATCGAGTATCAAAGTACGACAACTTTGAGATAAGCCACATTTTTCAACCCACTTATCAGTAAACCCTGTCACGGATTGATCAATGTCGATTGACGCAATTTTTAGGTCTCTCGCGTAGTTTTTTGCAAGCATACCCAATACAATTAGGGAATATCCAGCATAGTGTCCACATTGAACAACACGAGTAATGTTATTTCCTAATATCAGACCAATCAACGCGCTCATAACTGATACAGAAGTCTCGCCGATGAGATTTCTATCCGCTGTCTCAGTAAACCAATCCAGATAAAGCTGCTTTTGCTCTGAATCCAAAATCTGAAAAAGGAAAGGTGAATTCCCGTTCTCAAACCCCTGTTGCTTCAAACGGTTCTCGGCTGAAAGCTGCTGTACCATCAAACTCACCTCATCCCATCCTATGGTGACATTTTTGCCGGGATTTTCGATTCTACCTAAAACCCTGCGTCCGCTAATCACTATACGCGATCGAAGCTCCGGCATAGTCGATTGACACATTATGGAGTTCGAATTCGCTAAGGCTCTGTATAACCGCTTCACGCGCGAACCCCGGCGCATATACGAGAAGAAAGCCAGAGCCTCCCGCCCCAAGAAGCTTTGCACCCGTGGCGCCCGCTTCGAGAGCTCGCTCGTAGGCGTTGTCAATCAATGGGTTCGATATGCCCTGAGCGAGTTCACGTTTGCGGCGCCACCCCTCTTTAAGATATTCGCCAATCACGTCCACGTCACGGCAGATGTCGCCGCGCAGCTGTCTAGCCTGATCAGCCATGAATTTCAGGTTTTCGATGACATCCGCCTTCGATGCCGAATTCTTGCTCTGCCGCGCGAGGATTTCGCTCGCCGAACGACTCCCTCCGAGATAAAACAGCAGCAGGTTATTTTCGAGTTGCTCGCGCTGTTGTCCAGACAAAGGCACAGCTTCGTGCAGAACCGTTCCGTCACGCGTAAACTCGATAAAATTAATTCCGCCGAGAGCGCAACCATACTGATCTTGTTTGCCGATCGGTTCGCCAAGCTTCTCGATTTCAACGGCACAAGCCTGTTCCGCCAGTGCCGCGCGGGACACATGCCTTCCCTGATAGGCATGACACACATTCAGTAGTCCTACCGTGAAGGCACTCGACGACCCCATACCTGTTCCAGTGGGAACATCCGCACTCGAGCTCAGATCCACTCGATCAACTTGCAGATCCGAAAATACCTGTCGGATGATCCGATGCTGAATCTGGTCGACCGTTTCGGGCGTCTCTACATGAGAGTACTTCAAAATATAGCCTTTCGGCTCGAAATACTCATGCATCGCCAAATATATATATTTCCGAATCGAGAAGCTTAAAACCGCTCCGCCGTGCTGTTCATAGAAGCTTGGCAAATCGCTTCCCCCCCCAACAAGGCTTATTCTAAGGGGGGTTCTGGAGATTATCATGAAAATTCCCATTTTAAGTTGGGCAGGGCCGATGCCAAATCATCTTCGATGCGACTAGGCTCGATATCCGGAAAACGATGACGGTCATTACCGTTGTGGCCGCTGCGGACCAAAATAGAAGACGTCCCCACAGCATTGGCTGCAGCAATATCGCAATACCGATCACCGACCAACCACGATCGACCAAGGTCGATACCGTGGCGTGATGCGGCCTGCTGCAGTAACCCGGGTAAAGGTTTACGGCAGTCACATGCGATCTTTAACTCCACAACTTCACCTTCCCATCCCGCTTCCGGATGATGAGGACAGATGAAATAGTCGTCTATAAAAGCACCCGCGCCTTCCGCCAATTGAGCATCAAGTTCCGCGTGGACAGCATCCAGCTCTTGCCAGCTCAGCAACCCCTTGGCAACTCCTGGCTGATTTGTGACGCAGATAACCGGGATCCCGGCGTCATTTGCCGCACGGATGGCTTGTGCGGCGCCATCGATAAGCGTCATATCACGCGCAGAATAAATTCCATCACGTTCGACATTGATAACGCCATCGCGGTCCAGGAAGAGTGCTGGTTTCGGCGTTAGCCGGTTGAGACGTTTCACGCGCCCATCCGCCAGATGCCGCTCAGCCTTCTTTATTCGTTCGGGCGTACCGACATCCTTCGCGTATTCACAACTCCGATAGGCATAAAGGGCTTCGGCCTCCGCCAGTACCGAAAAAATATCACGTCCCCAATCGGAAGCGCCAGACGATGGGATGTAGTTCAACGCAGTTGGCGAGAGAACATACAACGCGGCACTGACAAGATTCGGCAGCCTGCCTTCATCATCGTGCGGTTTCGGATGAAACTGTACGATACGACCAAACCGATCCACCGTCAGCAGGTCACTATCATGCGGGTGGTCATTGGGATGGACGAACAACGTCCCTGCACCACCGCGTTCCAGCGCGAATTCGACGAACGCGGCAAAGTCGATGTCAAACAAGATATCGCCATAGACGACGATAAAGGGTTCCGTCAAATCCGCCGCAATCTGCCGAAACGAACCGGCTGTCCCAAGCGGCGCGGTTTCAGTCACATGGCTGATGTTGACACCAAAGCGTGTACCGTCACCGAAATGATCCTCGATCACCGAGGCAAGATGACCGTTCAGAAAGATGAAATCACGAAAACCAGATGCGGCAATATTTTCAACTATGATCTCGAGCAGCGGCTTTCCGCGAACAGGCACCATCGGCTTTGGTATACCATCCAGCCCCAGTCTTGTTCCCTTTCCTCCGCATAGCACAACGACCTTCATCGTTGCTCCTTCCAGATCGCCCGCGCTGCGGCGCGAATTGCGTCGTCAGACGTCATAGTCGGCTGCCAGCCCAGCGAGTTCAGCGCTGACGTATCATATTCAAACTTCGGAACATCACCGATCCAACCCCGGTCACCACCGCTATAGGATATTTCAGCTCTGTCGCCGGACTCTTCGATTACGATTCGGGCGATGTCCGCAACGGTTGAACGAGTGTCGGCCCCAACGTTATATATATTGATTTTTTGATCGGTTTTTTCCCAGACAAGCAGAATGGCGCGGACCAGATCCTCGACATACAGATATGGTTTAACCTGTGTTCCGTCGCCAAGAACCGTAAGCAGCCCCGGCGTAGCAATCAATTTACGAACGAAATCATAAACTGCGCCATGCGTCGCCCTTGGACCAACAACATTGGGAAACCGGGTAATCCAGGCCCTTATTCCATAATTCTCACAATACGAACTGATAAAAGCCTCAGAAGCCAATTTACCGGCGCCATAGTGTGAAATCGGGACAAGGGGACCGTAAGTCTCGGCGACCTTGCCCTTTGTCTCACCGTAAATTGCCGACGTCGAGGCGAACACCACCTGCTTGATATCAAATTTACGAGCCGCCTCAAGCACCTGAAATGTGGTAAGAAACGTCTTTTTGAGATCTATCGACGGCGATGCATGTGAACGCGCAATATCGGAATTCGCGGCCATATGAAAAATGCACTCGAAGTTTCCGCCTTTAACGACATCTTCAAAGCGACTTTCATCGAGAATATCGCCCTCGATAAATTCCAACGCACCAGCGTTTAACTGATGCTCGATATTTCGGCGGCGTCCCAGCGACAAGTCATCATAGGCAGTGACCTGATGCCCTTTCGCTATGAGATAGTCGCAAAGGAAGCTGCCAATAAAGCCGGCTCCGCCAGTCACTAGAATTTTCATACATTCTCCCAGAAGAGGCTATCGTCATTTGTGCGCCCGACGGACTGGGGCTAGACAGGTTTCGTTTCGTCTCGTCGGTTTGCAATGAACTGAGCAATTATATGCATCATAGCCTGATGGCAGTCTTCGACAACACCGTAATTGTCCGCAGCGGCATACAATGAAATATCGCACGCGGCCTTAAGTTTTCCTCCGCTAAAGCCCGACAGGCCAATCACGGACATACCCTTGCCCTGAGCTTGCCTCACAGCCGCAAGAATATTTTCGCTATTTCCGGAAGAAGAGATGGCAATCAAGACATCACCAGCATCGCCGAAAAAATCGACCTGCGTTGAGAACACGTTTTCGAAGCCGTAGTCATTTGCGATCGCAGAATAAAGCGCAACGTTTGAAGTCAGTGAATGCGTTTTGATCGTCGAGTGACCTGAGCAGGATGTCCCCTTCGTCCAATCACAGCAAAGATGGTCCGCGATTGCCGCCGATCCACCGTTGCCAACGACATATATCCTCTTGCCATCGCGTCCAGCGGAAAAAACAACCTCGGCAGCCCGCTCAAGCGCGGCGAAATCCAGTGATTCCATCGCCTGACTGAACGCTCCAACATAGTCCCTAGCGAAGCTCGCCATGTCAGAGCCATCGAATTTTCTATTTCTGTGACGTGGATCTTCGATCATTTAAATCCCCAAAAAATGACGCTGGATTACTCGCATTTAAGTAGAAAGGCAATGACCCGCCGCCCGAAATCTCACCCGAATAAATTGTTCCTTTATCCTTTCCGTTGAATCAAGGCAGATATTTTCCGCTTAACAAAAGATACCATAAAAAATTTATCGCCACACCTCCGTGAAGCGTAAGTAAACCACAAAGCAACAAATGAAAAATCTAAAATATTATAATATAATAGTTTTATATAAAACATGATTGTAAATTTAGAACATACAAAAATTGCAGAAACATTGCACAAATATATTGAAATCTAAAATAAATTGCCGTATCCACTAAAATCAGAATATTATTTTCGTACCTATAATTATATATAATAAAAACTACTTTCGGATTATTTATGAAAAAAGCCGTTTCTGTAATTGTACCCGTGCACAATATGGAATTATATCTAGATCAATGCATTTCTTCTGTAGAATTGCAAAGTTATGAAAATCTAGAGATTATTTGCGTAAATTCATGCTCAACCGACAATAGTGCGACAATAATAAAGCGCGCGATGTTGCGCGATAGCCGTATCCGTCACATTCACCAAGAAACAGATGCCGGCCTCGGCGGAAGCCGAAATGAAGGTTTGAGACACGCGACGGGCGAATATGTCCTCTTTGTAGACAGCGACGACTGGATTGCACATGACATGATTGAGTCTCTCGTTTCTGCGATAGAAGCGCAGGACGCTGACTATGCTTTCGGAGCTGTTGAAGGGTATGACACGGAAGCGTCGCGATACCTTGGTATGGAACATCCCTTTCATTCTCTCGCAGCTCGAAAACTCGCCACTGATGGCGTGATTGATCTCGCAAAGCACCCTACAATTTTGACCGACATGTACCCATCAGCTTGGCTGGGTCTGCGTCGGCGCGCAAAAATCGCAGAACTTGGCGTTGATTTCCCCGAAAACCGTCTCGCCGAAGATCACCGCTTTCACTACCGTTACGGATTTAATTCCAGTCGCGCGATATATTTGCCAATTCCGTTTTACAAACATCGCCGCAACCGACGTGGCCAACTTTCCTCAGAGCAGTCCACCCGCACATTGGGAGTGCTCGACACGATCGAGGAAAATTTTCTAATTTTTGACCAATTTCTCCCCGAGAGGGACGCGCGCGCCGCGAAGGCAAAGACCGCACTACGACTTGTTTATGAAAAACTCGGCCAAATATCAGAAAAAACACCCGCCGGAGAGGCATTTTTCTCTCGCGCCCGCAAAATACTTTCACAGTTTGACGTCGAAGAAATATATCTCCATGGCGATATTTTCGTCGAGCATCGTCATACACAGGAAATTTTGGGAGCGACAACGGACGCGCTGATTGCGAAAGCATTGCGGACCGAAACCTTCGAAGGGCGTGAACTACACGGCGGTGAACATTGGGCCGATGTAGAATTAAAATTCGATCCACCCGTAAATCTCGATTTGGCAAATTTGGCGCTGTCGGTCGATTTGGATACGCCAGCGCCTATCTCATTACGGCTTGCCCTGATTTGTGATCCTATCCAGACGCAGGGAGAGCAGGCGGAGAAGGGCCCGCATGTCTTCGAGTTCCGTCGGACCTTCCAGCCGCTACAGAATGTAGTTACGCTTGAGTGTGGGCAAATGATTGCGACAGAGGGCCGGCCTGATGCGGCAAGTGTTCGCAAGATATGTTTCGGAGGTCTACTCCCTGTTGGAAAGCTGACGCAGAAACTCTTTGCACTAACGTCGGACCATGCAATCGTCGATCTCGTCGCGGCTGCAGATAAATCTGCGGAAGCTCATCCACCTGACGCCGCCATACCCCCGCCTTCCCCGCCTAGGGCAAAACGTCGGGGTATTTCTGCAGTCGTAGCTGACATTAGAGCCCTTCGTAAGCTGCCCGCCGCTACCGCCAACCTATACGCCGATCTGAAAGCTCTAGATCAATCCCTGGCGCAGCGGCACCTGCAGATTCTTGAGCTGAGCGAGCGAGCTGAGCGTCTTTTAGAATCCAACTCCATCACTCTTATAAAGTCCCTCTCCGAAAAAATTCGGGGGGCGGGTGAACAGGCCAAACAATCTCTTGAATCCATTTCGAACAATCTGGCCGAGTCACTCTCCGGTCAAATCCTCAAAACGGGCGAGCACGCCAAGCAGGTCTTTGAAGCCAGTTCAGGCAATCTGACCAGATCCCTTTCCGAGCAAATCCTAAAAACAGGTGAGCATGCGAAGCACATCCTCGAATCCAACTCGAACGATCTGACCACGTCCCTTTCCAACTTGGCAACCATCGAAAAGTGGCTGCTGAATAGCGCCAACCGGTTGGAAGAACATATCGAATCCAACCGTCAACTGATGCCGCGAAACGATGGAATGCACGCTTGGCACCCGACCTGGATACCATCAGACATACCCCTCTTCTTCCACGGCAACAGTTGGATATGGGCGGACAAATTCAAAGAATATTACTTCAACAACAAAGACGTCGTGCCCCAGAAGATGGAAAAACTGACCGCGGGTCTGGATACCGAGAGCGTGGCCGTGCTTCGCTGGCTGTGGGAAGCCTCCGTGTTTAAAATCCCTTTCGCGCGCACATCTGCGGATGCCGGCGCACTGTTGCGGCGAGATTACGTATACAGCCCTGCCGATCTCGTAGAGCAAAAGAAAATTCTACGCCACTTCGCTGACAATACCTCGGATTTCGCGATGCCCAGCGGCCAGACGATGGAAATCCCGGTCTTCTATTACCATCACGGACTGCGCACTCTCGAGCGCAAATACCTCGACTACATGGTGGGATACGACGCACTCGATTGTGGTGCGTTCATCGGCGACACCGCAGTGGTTCTGGCGCGTAAATATGCGTTCAGAAAGATCCTTTCGATCGACCCAAACCCCGACAATATTCGAAACATGATGAATGTCCTATCGCTGAACGGCGTCACCAACGTGACGCCGATCCTTGCCGGTGTGGATGAAAGTGAGGGGGAATTGATCTTTCGCGGCAAGAGCGCCGTCACTACCGCTGTCGAATTCGATCCGCAAACGTTCAGCATGATGCCTCCGGATCAGACCACAGTGCGTGTAAGAAGTATTGACGATATAGTCGAGTCCGAACAGGTTTCTCCACGTTTCATCAAGTTCGATATAGAAGGTTTTGAACAACGCGCCATCCGTGGCGCAATGCGCACGATCGAAAAGCACCGACCGATATTATCGATTTCGGTTTATCATCGCCCCGAGGACATGTTCGAGATCAAACCATTCCTGGAGGAGTGCGACCTCGGATACCGCTTTGTTGCGCAACATCAAAACCCTTTCGATCCAATCTACGAAACCGTCCTTCTGGCGCTTCCAGAACTCTAAGGTAAGTACGATGCGACTGCTTCATTCAATTTTTTGGGATTATTTCATCGACAGGCGGTTTGGTGGACCTCCCGGATATCTCGCGCATCTTCGGGTCGGCTTGGACCAACTGCCGCCTAATCCCGAATTCGATATCTGGATTGACTGCTATCCAGAGTCTCACTTCCCACCACAGGGTCCGCGCCGCGAACCCTCGCAACAGGAGTTGGTCAGCCACATTCGATACTTCGAAGAAATTGGGAACTTCGAATTGTCAGAGGCTGAGTTCGACCGTCTAATGCGCCACCGCCCTGCTAGCGTCCACCTGCACACAAGCCCGCTCGCCTATAAGGTTATCCGCACGTTCAAGCGGCATGGCATTACGGGGATTCCCGTGATCCTGACAAGCCACACGCCGGAATCCAACGGAAAAGAGATGGCTGATCAATATCGGGTTCCGGGTATCGACCCAGGTCTGTGTGATCGGTTCGAGCGCGCAGTACGCTTTATCGAGGCACTGGCATTCCAAGCTGCCGACATCTGGATGTTTCCTAGCCGCGAAGCGATGGAGCCTTACTTTGCGACAATCCCAAAATTCGACACTTGGATGTATGGGAAGGACATTCGCTATGTCGAAACTGGTGCTTGCTTGCCACGTCAATCGGTATCCACCGATCAGGCAAAGGCGAAGTTCGGTTTGTCAGGTCGAAAAGTGGTTTCCTTCATGGGACGCCACAATGAAGTCAAAGGTTATGACGTGTTTCGCGCGGCGGCGACAAAATTGCTCGCCGAGAGAGAGGACGTCACAATCCTGGTAGCGGGCGCTCCGAACCCTTTAATCGAAGCGCCGCAAGATCCGCGCTGGATTGAACTTGGTTGGTACAGCTATCCAGGAGACGTCCTGGCGGCTTCCGACGTCTTCGTTCTGCCAAATCGAATGACCTACTTCGATCTCGTGCTGATTGAGGCGATTGGCATGAAGACGCTGGTGGTAGCGTCGGCGACCGGTGGTAACAAGTCAGTGGCAAAAATGTCGAAAAATGCCATCGCGCTCTTCGACGGTTCGATTGACGATCTCAAACGTCAGATTTCTAACGTATTAGACGACACCCTTGAGACAACCAAGCGGTTGGTCGATACACTTGATCATGCTTATGAGCAATACTTCACGCCCTTGAGGTTCGCTTCACGCTATCAAGAAATGATCCATGACATTTATCGAGATTACGGTATCCGCAGCGATCAAATAAGGTCCGGATAATAACTGTCACAAACGAATAGATTGCGCCATCGGGCTTATTAATGTGGTAAAGGTTAGGAAATGCAAAATTATCTCGTCGTCGGCGCGGGATTCGCAGGAGCTGTGTATGCAAGAATCCTTGCGGAAGGTGGCCATCAGGTTCAGGTTATCGATCGGCGCGACCATATTGCTGGGAATGCTTACGACTTTGTTGATGATAACGGCGTTCGTGTGCACCGCTACGGACCACATCTATTTCATACCAAAAACGACGATGTCGTTAAGTGGATGTCTACTTTTACAGATTGGGAGCCGTATCAGCATCGCGTAAAGGCGATCCTGCCATCTGGTGTCCGCACGCCGCTACCAGTGAATAGACGTACGATCAACGACGTTTTCGGCACCCAACTATCGACGAGTTCCGAAGTCGAGGCATTCCTGAAATTGCAGAGTGAAACTATTGCCGAACCACGCAATGCAGCGGAATACCTTTACAAAAACATTGGCCGGACCCTGACAAATCTCTTTTTTCGGCCATATACAAAAAAAATGTGGGACCTCGACTTGGAGGATATGTCAGATTCCGTGGTTCGCCGAATTCCTATTCGGACCGATGATGAGGATCGCTATTTTCCGGACGCAACTTTTCAGCTGATGCCCAAAGATGGGTATACGCGTATTTTTGAGCGGATATTCAGCCACCCGAACATCAAGGTTTCGCTCAGCATCTCTTTCACCAAGGAAATGGAGGTTTTTTATGATCATGTATTCAACAGCATGGCAATCGATGAGTATTTCGATTGCCGGTTCGGTGCGCTGCCATACCGATCGATAAAATTTCACTCTGTAGCATTGCCAAATGCAAAGGCTCAAACCGACGTCAGCGTCCTGAATTTCACTGATGACAGCCGCTATACCCGTGAGACCTATTGGCACCTTCTACCAAAACACCTGGTCGAACACACTGGAATAGTGACGAAGACGATCGAAGAACCATGCGATTATCTTGAAAACGACATGGAGAGATACTACCCAGTCAAAACGGCAGACGGAAGATTCCAAAGTCTTTACCTAAAATACAAAGACTTATCAAACAAATTTCCCAACATTACTTTTATAGGTCGCTGCGGTACATATCAATACCTCGACATGGATCAAGTCATCAATCAATCGCTAATCGGCGCCAGGAAATTCAGGGCAGATGTTGACGGATTAAAGTAGAATCCCTGCGCTGTTCCCCCGGGGAAAGACGACATTGACCGCTCGTTGCAGAAACAACGCGACGAACGACAGCGCTTGACTTTAAGTTTTGGAGATCGCGTCTGAATGTGCTGTTTCAGAGGCTTGCGGGGTTTCGCGACAAGCTGGAGACTTTAATTGCATCAAGGGATTCCCGTCACCTGGCAATCGAACATCATACCTTGGGTTATCATGAACAATCCAGATGTCCCAAGGCAACAGTTCACATCAACCCGGTAGCTGAATATCTAAGCCAGGTGCATGGGATCCAAGGGGTTCTTGGAAACTGGCTGGAAACGCGAATGACGACGGGGGCAGGACATTGACACTATCTGATCTTCGATCTATTTGGCGTGGATGCCGGATCGGTGGCGTCGCAATTATGCGAAGGCAACATGAAAAAAGCGAAATCCATCACTAAATTTAAACGTGATCATTTCGTTTTGCGCGAGCGATAATTGACTGGACAGCAATTCAGCACCGTCAGACACCCAGGAAACAAATCAAGGATGTTTCAGTGATAGGATCTTTTTTGTCGCCAGACGACAAGAAGTTGCTTGCGCGACTTTTTAAAGAAAATTTCAAAAAGCACGTTGGTTGGTATTCCGTAGCTATCGCTGCCATGTTTGTCGTTGCTGGCACGACATCTCTCAGCGCGTGGATCATGCGCGATATCGTCAATAGCGTTTATCTCAAGCGCGGTTTCGACGTCGTCCTTGAAATCGCCTTTGCGGTCGCCGCCATCTTTATCGTCAAGGGCTTCGCGACATTCGTCCAAAGCTATTATCTCAGCAAAGCGGGCAATAGTATTGTTGCCGAGCAGCAACGAAAAATCTATGACAGACTCCTCAAGCAAGGCGTATCTTTTTTTCAGAACATGCCTTCTTCGGAGTTGCTCGTCCGTGTAACCTATAACGCCCAGTCAGCACGTAACGTCATCGACACCATCGTGACGTCATTCGTTCGAGATCTATTTTCCCTGCTCGGTCTGATTTTCGTAATGTTCGCTCAAAATTTTCTATTGAGCGCCATCTCTATGATCATCGGTCCAATAGCAATATTCAGCGTTCGATTGGTGCTCAAACGCGTGCGTAAAATCATGGAAGCAGAGCTTGCTTCCATAGGCGAGATTGTCAACGTCGTACAGGAAACGAGCATAGGCGTTCGTGTGATAAAGGCGTTTTCACTCGAGAAACTTATGCGCCAACGCATGGACAAGGCAGTTTCCGATGTCGAGCTGCGCTCAAACGGCATCGCAAAACTTGAGGCCGCAACAAGCCCGATCATGGAAACACTCTCGGGCCTTGCCATCGCCGTGGTCATTGCAGTTTCGGGTTACACCGTGCTTGAGAAAGGCGGCTCGCCAGGCGATCTGATGGCCTTCATTACCGCCCTGCTCTTAGCCTACGAACCTGCCAAACGCCTCGCTCGTATGCGCGTGCAAATTGAAGGTGGCATGATTGGCGTTCGCATGATGTTCCAGGTGCTGGATGCGCCTTTGACGCTTACCGAAAAGAACGATGCCCTGCCACTGCCCAAGGCGAGTGGTGATGTGGAGCTGAAAAACGTCAGCTTCGAATATGTTGCCGAACAGCCGGTCTTGAAGGACGTCAGCATTCTTTTCGAAGGTGGCAAAATGACCGCCTTGGTTGGCCCATCGGGCAGCGGTAAATCCACCATCATCAATCTGATGATGCGCCTTTACGATCCACAAAACGGCTCTGTCGAAATCAACGGCATGGATTTGCGCGACGTTTCCTTCGCCAGCCTGCGTGAACATGTATCCTATGTCGGTCAGGAAACGTTCCTGTTCTCGGGAACCGTTAAACACAACATTTCTGTCGGCCGGGACAATGCAACCGACGAAGAGATTATCGCCGCCGCCAAGGCTGCAAATGCGCATGACTTCATCATGAGAATGCCGGACGGCTACGACACGAAGCTTGGCGAAAACGGTTCGGGCCTGTCGGGCGGCCAGAGACAACGTGTCGCGATTGCGCGCGCAATGCTGCGCGACGCAGACATATTGATCCTCGATGAAGCGACGAGCGCACTGGATTCGGAATCCGAGGCTCTTGTCCGCGATGCCCTGGAACGTCTGACATTGAACAAAACATCGATCGTCATCGCGCACAGGCTTTCCACGATCAACCGTGCAGACAAGATTGTGGTGATGGATAATGGCGAGGTCGTAGAGCAGGGAAGCCGTCGCGAACTGCTCGCAACGGATGGCCTTTACAAGCGGCTTCACAGCATACAGTTCGAAGCCGACGTCGCCTAATCTAGACAGGATCAGGCAGCATTCTCGCCGCCCGATCATGTCCCGTGGAGGGCGCTACGATGGCGTTGGTCCAGCCGGCCTTGCCCACGATTTTTCGTTTTGGTTGTAGGTGTACTTGGCACGATTAAATCGCCGTTCGTTCGGGCGGGCCGAAGAATCGTAACGACTGCGCATAACTCGGCGCCGCACCCCCTTAAAGTCGGCGATGTGGTCAAACCCGGCATTGATGGCCTTGGCAGTGAGCGCCAAATCGTGACAACATTTTGGCGTTCGAGAACAACGGAGACCATGGACGCAATGGCGGCAATCGAAAAACTGGCGGAAAGCTTCACTACAGCGAGCCGCGAGGGGGCGAAGATTTCTCTGGCGGCGGTGCAGGCGGAGGGTCTCATTCCTGCTACGCTTGGAGAGGCTATGGCGGTCCAGCGGGCTTTTGCTGAGAGCCGGGCAGAACCGGTTGCCGGCTGGAAACTAGCGATTCGCGCGGATGGCGAGGCCATTGGGGCGCCCATGTTCGATTGTGTGCGGGTCAATGAAGCCAATGCCGCTTCTTTTCCCCATGGCGGCACCGAAGGCATCGAGGTCGAGATCTGCTTTACGCTTTCGGCGGATATTCCCGCTGCGGCGGCGGGGCCGCTGACAAGAGCCGACCTGATAGGATTTATCGACAAGGTCCATCTTGGTGCTGAACTTCTCCGCTACAGGCTGGTGGAAAAAAATCAGGTGCCGTTTCCGCTTTTTCTCGCGGATCGTCTCGCCAACCACGGCTTCGTCATCGGCCCGGAAGTCGATAAGGACATCGTGGACATCTTTGCCGGAAATGGCGAGAACCTGCCGCAGCTCACCGTTACCGAGGGGTCGGTATCGCTGTTCGATGCTACGGTAAAACATCCAAATGGCGATCCGCTCGCGCCGCTGGTTGCCTTTGCCAATGCGGCATTCAACACCGGCGAAATGCTCAAGGCGGGCAATGTCGTAACGACGGGCAGCCTTTGCGGCGCGATACCGAGCACACTCGCCGGCGAGACGCACATAGCGCTGAAATCGGTTGGCGCCTTCACGCTGTCCGGTCCGAGACCATAGGCGTCCGGTCAGCCGGACGCTCTTTTTTTTCAGCCTCCTGCCGTCTTCATCCCCGCCGCGACTTCCGATGCCATCGGAAGGTCATTTCACTCGCCCATATTCGCCGAGAAAATCGAGCAGGGCCCGGATTCGGGCGGGAAGCGGCCCGCGCTGGCCGACATAAACGGCATGAAACATTTCCGTCTCACCCGTATCGAGGTGATCGAGCACGGAGACAAGCCGGCCCGCTGCGATATCCTCCCGCACGGTGAAGGCGGCAAGGCGGACCAGCCCGACACCGGCAAGGGCAAGACGGCGAAGGCCCTCGCCATCGCTAACCTGCACGCGCCCCGTCGCCGGGATAACGACGGTCTTTCCAGCGTCCCGCAACGGCCACCCGTCGACTGACCGGGCATAACCAAATCCGAGCCGATTGTGATCTTCCAGATCGGCAATGGTTTGCGGCACGCCGCAACCCTCCAGATAAGCCGGGGCGGCGGCGATGATCATCCCTGTCTCACCGAGTTTCCGGGCAACGAGAGTTGAGCTTTTGAGCGGCCCGGCGCGCACCGCGACATCCATGCGTTCCGCAAGAAGGTCAACCACCATATCCGTCTGGACGATATCGAGCGTGATGCCCGGATGAAGCGCCAGAAACCGTGGCAGGATGGGCGCAAGAATATGCGTTGCATAGGACGCGCTGGTGTTGATCCGCACGCGGCCGACAGGCTGTTCGCCCTCACCGGCGGCGCGTTCGGCCTCTTCGAGATCGGCGAGGATGCGGGTGGCCCTTTCATAGAAGGCGCAACCCTCCGGCGTTATCTGAAGCTGCCGGGTGGAACGGTTGAGCAGGCGCGCGCCTAGGCGGCTTTCCAGCCGTGCGATCAGCTTGCTCACCGCCGAAGGCGTCATGTTTGCCGCCGCCGCCGCGCGGGAAAAACCGCCGAGTTCGACGACCCGCACGAAGATTTCCATCTCCCCTGCCCGGTTGATCTCCAGTCGCGCCATGATGACTTCATCTCACAGGTGATAGTATTTTCGGCATTCTATTTCATTGAAGAGCGAGCGTCTATCTTCAGGCGGCGATTGGAACGCATCGCAATCTTCATCTGCCAGATCATGACGGGATGGACAGAGTGCGGCGCGGCCAGAGCCCCGCCCGCGACCATTTCGAAGCAACAAAGGAACGCCCCATGGAATATCGTCATCTCGGCCAATCCGGCCTGAAAGTGCCGGTCTTGAGTTTCGGCACCGGAACCTTCGGCGGCTCCGGCCCGCTCTTCAGCAACTGGGGCAATTCAGACGCCACGGAAGCCCGGCGCCTGATCGATATTTGCCTGGAAGCCGGCGTCAACCTGTTCGATACCGCCGATGTCTATTCCAATGGCGCATCGGAGGACGTGCTCGGCGAAGCCGTCAAGGGACGGCGCGACAGCGTTCTGATCTCAACCAAGACCAGCCTGCCGATGGGTGACGGTCCGAACGAGGCGGGCTCGTCCCGCTTCCGGCTGCTGCGCGCGGTGGATGACGCCCTGCGCCGCCTAAAGACCGACTACATCGATATCCTTCAGCTCCATGCCTTCGATGCCTTCACGCCGGTTGAAGAAGTGCTGTCGACGCTCGATACGCTCGTCCGCTCCGGCAAGGTGCGATACACCGGAGTCTCGAATTTTTCAGGCTGGCATATCATGAAATCGCTTGCCGTCGCGGATCGATATGGCTGGCCGCGTTATGTGGTCAATCAGGTCTATTATTCCCTGATAGGCCGGGATTACGAGTGGGATCTGATGCCGCTCGGCGTGGATCAGGGTCTTGGCGCAATGGTCTGGAGCCCGCTTGGCTGGGGGCGGTTGACGGGGAAAATCCGCCGCGGCACGCCGCTGCCCGAAGGTAGCCGCCTGCATGAGACCGCCAGCTTCGGCCCGCCGGTTAATGATGAACAGCTCTACCGCGTCATCGATGCGCTCGACGCTGTCGCGGAAGAAACCGGCAGGACGGTGCCGCAGGTCGCCCTCAACTGGCTGCTCAGACGCCCCACTGTTTCCACGGTCATCATCGGCGCGCGCAATGAGGAACAGCTTCGCCAGAACCTCGATGCCGTGGGATGGGAACTGACGTCCGCACAGGTAGCGAAGCTGGACGAGGCCAGCGAGACGACTGCTCCCTATCCGCATTTCCCGTATCAGCGCCAGGAAGGCTTTGCCCGGCTTAATCCACCGGCCGTAACACGTCAGACTATGCCGTTCTAAGGCAGGGTCAGGCCGCCTGAACGACGGGCGGCCTGACAGATGCGGAGCTTCAGGCGGCTTTGTTGGCGGAGCCTGCGTCCACCCGGCCCGAAAACCAGTTTGCCAGGATTGCGCCGGAAATATTGTGCCAGACGCTGAAAATGGCGCTCGGAACCGCAGCGAGAGGCGAGAAATAGGCCGTGGCAAGTGCAGCGCCAAGGCCCGAATTCTGCATGCCGACCTCAATCGCAATGGCCTTGCGCTTGGCAAGCGACAGGCCCGTTGCCTTTGCCGCGAGGTAACCGAGGAGATAACCAAGCCCGTTATGCAGCACGACGACGGCAAAAATCATCAGCCCGGACTGGGCGATGGACGCCTTGGATCCTCCCACCACCGCCGAAACGATGAGGACGATGCCGATGACGCTCACCAGCGGCAAAGCCGGAACGGCGGTCTTGACGAGACCGGGCAGCAGCTTCTGCAGGGCGGCGCCGAGAGCGAGCGGAACCAGAACGACCTTGACGATGCTGAGGAACATGGCCCAGCCGTCAACCGGCAGGAACTGGCTCGCAAACAGCCAGACGAGGAACGGCGTCACCAGCGGCGCGGCAAGCGTGGTGACCGAGGTGCAGGCAACGGACAAGGCGACATCGCCCTTGGAGAGATAGGTCATGACATTGGAAGATGTGCCGCCAGGGCAGCAGCCGACCAGAATGACGCCGGCAGCGACTTCCGGCGGCATGGGAATGATGCGGGTGAGCAGCACCGCCAGAAGCGGCATGATGAGAAACTGGCCGAGCACGCCGATCGTCACATCGAATGGCCTTTTGACGACCTCCCTGAAATCATCGACCGAAAGTGTCAGGCCCATGCCAAACATAATGATCGACAGGAGCGTGACGATCCACGGCGCAATCTGCTTGAACGTATCCGGAAAAAAGAAGCCGAGCACGGCGAACAGGATGACCCAGGCGGCAAAGGTCTTGCCTAAAAAAGCCGAAACGGCTGCCAGTGTTTTCATGTCTATACTCCAAAATGAACACCTGATCCGTCTAGACCGCGATGTCACTGTGTCAAGGTCACAACGAACGGCGAGCGGCCGCTCGATGAACCATTTGGAAAAAGATTGAACGCAGGTGGCACGGCGACCGGGCTTTCGGCGATGTCAGATCGCAATCCATGGCTGCCGCTTTCCGGCGGATCGCGGGACAAATCCGGTATCCGATCCCGGTCTCTTCACTCTTAAAAAAACCTCTTGACCTGAACCATGGTTGAGGTCCTAGAAGTACTGTCACCTTGTTTTCGCAAGGCTCTTTCCATGCTCTTGAGCGAACAGTTGACAAAGGATACCCCATGGCTTTCCAGCTTCCCGACCTCCCCTATGCCCATGATGCGCTCGCCCCCTCGGGCATGTCCGAGGAGACGCTGAAGTTCCATCACGATCTTCACCACAAAGCCTATGTCGATAATCTCAACAAGGCGATCGTCGGCACCGAATGGGAAAACAGGAGCCTCGAAGAGATCGTCCGGGGCACCTATGAGACGGGTGCAGTGGCGCAATCCGGCATCTTCAACAATGCCTCCCAGCACTGGAACCACAATCTCTTCTGGGAAATCATGGGGCCGGAAAATCATGCGATCCCCAAGGTGCTGGAAGATGCGCTGACGCAGTCCTTCGGCTCGGTCGCGCTGTTCAAGCAGAATTTCGCCCTCTCCGGCGCCTCCCAGTTCGGTTCCGGCTGGGCGTGGCTGGTGGTGGATGCCGACGGTTCGCTGAAGATCACCCGCACCGAAAACGGGGTCAATCCGCTGTGCTTCGGGCAGAAGGCGCTTCTTGGCTGCGATGTGTGGGAACACAGCTATTACATCGATTTCCGCAACAAGCGCCCCGCTTACCTCGAAAACTTCCTCGACAATCTGGTGAACTGGCAGGCGGTCGCCGCCCGCCTTTGATTTGAGCCCCACCGATCCGGCCGGTCCCGCTGCCCTGGGCGGCCGGCCGGATCAGGCGCAGCCGGACAGCCGCCGTCCGGCTGCAACTCTCTTCGAGCGTCTCAATGCCCTATGTCGTCACCGAAAACTGCATCGCCTGCAAATATATGGACTGCGTGGAAGTCTGTCCGGTCGAATGTTTTTATGAAGGCGAGAACATGCTCGTCATTCACCCCGATCAATGTATCGACTGCGGGATATGCGAGGGCGAATGTCCCGCCGCCGCGATCCGGCCGGATACCGAAGCGGGACTGCATGTCTGGCTCGACCTCAATCGCCACTATTCCGGCATCTGGCCGCGCGTGCACGAGAAAAAGTCACCGCCTGACGATGCCGACATCATGAATGGCGCTGCGGCGAAGATGTCCATTTTTTCGAAAAATCCGGGAGCGGGCGGTTAGCCCGGCACATCATGTCTCATAATCTCAGGCTGATCGATGGCGGTGTGGTCAATCATGCGCATGTTCCGCTGAAAGCTTGCGCCTCTCCGATGATCTCCCCGCGTGAATTCAAGGATTCAATGGCCGGCCTAACCTTCACCGTGGCGGTGGCCACGGCCTGCCACGCCGGAGAGCGGGTTGGGCGCACAATCACCTCCTTCATGCCGCTCAGCGCAGAACCGCCGCTTCTGATGATTTCCATCGACGCCAGCAGCCTCATGGTCGATCTCATCGCAGCGAGCCGACGCTTCTCCGTTGCGGCACTGGCCAGAGGACAGGAGGAGATTGCCGATGTCTTTGCGGGCAAGGGAAATCACCCGGACCGGTTCAGCTTCGGAGACTGGGATGCCTGGCCGTCAGGAAGCCCCAGACTTGCCGATGCGCTTCTGTCCATGGACTGCGAGCTTGTCGGTTCCATCGATGCCGCAGACCATATTCTGTTCGTGGGCGCCATAGCCGAAGCGATATCGGATCGGCTGCGCAAAGCCCTGCTCTGGAGCGAACGCGCCTATACCGGCACGGATCAACGTCATTCCCTCTAGATGGTCCGAAAAGGCTCCTGCCGTCGCCGTGACCTGCACGGCTGGAGAAAATCCGCGCAGTCAGTGCCTGTCATTATTCGCACGGGCAAAGCTGCCCGGAGCGACACCCGTTCTCCTGCGGAAAGCGGTGCTGAATGCGCTGGCGGATTCATAACCGATCTCATCCGCTATATCGTCGAGCGACTTCACCCCGCGCATCAGCGCGTCCCTGGCAAGCGCCATCCGCCAGCGGGCCAGATATTCAATCGGCGCGCAGCCGAGCATTTCATGAAAACGCGCTGCGAAGGCCGAGCGCGACATGCCGGCGATGCCGGCCAGTTCGACCACGGTCCAGTTCGCGCGGATATGGGCGTGCATGGCGGACAATGCGCGGGCAAGCCCCGGCAAACGCATTCCCTTCACCAGTCCCGCCGGAATAGCCTCGTTGCCCGCGTTCGGCCGACGCAGCACTTCAACCAGCAAAACCTCCAGCATGCGTCGGATGATCAGTTCCTTGCCCGCATCCTCGCGCACGCATTCTTCCGCCAGCAATTCGATCAGACGCGCCAGCCGGGATGCTCCGCCCTCACCCGCCGGCACATGGATCAACTCGGGCATCAACGAAAGCAGCAGCGCCGCATTGACCCGCTCGAACGTGAAACTTCCTCCGAGCGCGACGAAATCCGGCTCCCCTTCCCGTTCCCCATGCCGCACCGCCTGATCTTGCGGCTCGACCGGAATGCAGTCGACGTCGATATCGCTGCAAAGCGAGAAGGCGGGCGTGGAGGGCAAAAGCAGAAAATCGCCACGCGCCAGCCGCAGCGGTTCCCGGCCATCGATCATGACCCAAGCCGCGCCGGCCAGCACGACGGCAAAACCTGGCGCATCATAGGCGCGATAACGCACGCCCCATCGGCCTCGTCCGGAAATCGGCTTCGAAACGGCGGCGCTCGGCCGCAAAAGATCGATGATATCGCTAAGAGGATCCATTGTCTGGACGATCAATAATAAATTATGGAGTTAAGAGCATATATCATCCAAAACAGGTCGTCTATCTCCGTCCATATCGAACAATGGAGATTATGATGACCAGAACGATCCTCATCACCGGCACCTCATCGGGCTATGGCAAGGCAACCGCCGAATTCTTCCTTTCGCGCGGCTGGAATGTCGTTGCGACCATGCGGCATCCGGATCCCAACCACTTCGTTGGCGACACTGAGCGGTTGCGCGTCCTGCCGCTGGATGTGACGGACGAACAAAGCATCGCGGCGCTGATCGATACGGCAGGTCCGGTCGATGTGCTGGTCAACAATGCCGGCATCGGCATGGTCGGCGCTTTTGAAGCGACGCCCATGTCGGCAATCCGCACAATCTTCGACACCAACAGCTTCGGTGCGATGGCAATGACGCAGGCGATAATCCCGCAGATGCGAAAGCGCCGATCCGGCACGATCATCAACGTCACTTCCAGCGCCACGCTCGCCTCCTTCCCGCTCGCCGCCGCCTACACCGCCAGCAAGCAGGCAATCCAGGGTTTCTCCGGATCGCTTGCGCATGAACTCGGTCATTTCAACATCCGGGTGAAGCTGGTGGAACCGGGCTATGCCCCGACCACCCGCTTCACGACAAACGCCATCCTGCCGCTGGAGCAGCTCCTGCCGGAAGACTACATGGACTTTGCAGGACCAATTCTTGAAGGATTCGCCAAACCGGCCATGACGACCAGCGAAGACGATGTCGCCGAAGCGATCTGGAGCGCCGTCCATGACCTATCCGGCCAGCTTCGTTTTCCCGCAGGTCCTGATGCAATTGCGCTGTCTCGGGCGAACTGACGACCGATAGCGGCCTGACCGGACATTGCTCGGTTGCGGCGCTTCAGCCGGCTGATATGCAGATGGCAGATGTTTCAGCACATCTGCCATCGACTTTACCAGGATGATGGCGACGGCGCTTCGAGACGCTTGCTCATCTTGCCCATGCTCTACCCGTCGCGCCGGGGGCCGTCTTCAGCCAGCCGGTGAAAGCATCGGCCTCATCCGTCTGGATCGCTCCGACGCCGGCCTCGGCGAGAGCGCCCCACACGGCTTCAGGGTCCGCCAGCGCGCGCGTATCGTTGAAATCCAGGCAATGGGCGACGTCGAGCGTGTTGATCCAGAGACGGATGTTCTGGCGCTCCATCTCCGCACGACCTTCAGCCAGATCGGCTATATCGGTGAATTTCACCTCTATCATCGGCGCACGCAACGCCTCGATACGGCGCAAATCCTCCGCAAACTTGCCCTTCCGCACCGGGAACATCGGCATATGCGGGATCTTGCCGAACCAGTGCGCATCCAGCACCTCGAAACTGGGGGCTTCCGGGTCGATATCGGTCTTAACCAGCACCTGATCCTGAATATCGAGCCGCAACACGGTTTCCATGACCAGCGGCAGATCGCGGGCGAATTTGGTGTCGATATTGACGGTGATCCTGCCACGCGCCTCTTCCAGCAATTCTTCCAGCGTCGGCACGCATTCATCGGTCACGTCAGCCGCATCGCCACCCGCACCGGCCTTCAGTCTTGCAGCGCGGACCACCTCGAAGGGCAGCGCATTCACGAGGCCCTTCCCCGTCGTCGTGCGGTCGAGTGTCCCGTCGTGAATGACGACCAGCCGGCCATCGGCCGTCGCCTGCGTGTCGATCTCGATCATCTCTACCCCCGCCGCAACCGCGGCACGGACGGAAGCCAGCGAATTTTCGGCGGTGGCGGTCCAGAAACCGCGATGGGCAACGGTCAGGATGGCCGGATTGTCGCGCGAGCAGAGCGTAAGAACATTGCAGGGGCTGGAGGTATTTCGGGAGGCGGCAAGGGTTTGATGCATGATTTTCGCTTTCAGACGTTGTGTTTACCGGCGCTGGTTGCCGGGGTCAGACTTTCCCCATGCCCACGGTCGAGGCGGCTCCTGCGAACCGGTTGTTGACCGTCTGGATTTAATACACTCATAGTGTAATATTTATAACAGGATCCATGAAAAGTTATGTCAGCCACGGTGGTCCGCATTGCCGCCGCCCCGCACAGCCATTATCCAGAGCGATGACCATGGATCAGACCCAGCGCCAGAGTTTCGACCGCCAGCCGCTTGCCAGCGAGAATGAGCGCCTCGTTCTCGATATCGTCCGCCGCCACGGCCCCATCGCCCGCGCATCGATCACCGGCCACACCAACCTGACGCAGCAATCCGTGCACCGGCTGATCGAAGGCCTGCTGGAGCGCCGGCTTCTGCGAACCGGGGCGCCGCTCAAGGGCACGCGCGGCCAGCCGAGCCCCACCATCGAACTGGTGCCGGAAGCGGCCTATTCGCTTGGCATTTCCATCAACACCGACTCCGTGGTGATCTGCATCGCCGATCTCCGCTGCGACGTGATCGTCGAGGAAAAACTGAAGATGCTTCCGAAAGACCGGGAGGAGACACTTGCGACCTTGTCGCAGGCCCTCGAACGGCGGCTCTCGGAACACGGCATCCCACGCGAGCGCCTGCTGGGCCTCGGTTTTTCCATGTCCGGCTTCTTCGTGTCGGAAGACCGCGCCTTCAACGCGCCGGAGCCCCTGCGCGACTGGTCGCTGATGGACCTGAAGCCGATCCTCGAAGAGAGGTTCCGGCTGCCGGTCTGGCTGGAGAACAATGCCACCACCGGTGCGATCGGTGAAAGCCTTCGCGGTGTCGGCTCCTGGTGCCAGACCTTCGCCTATCTGTCCTTCAATTACGGTTTCGGCGGCGGCTTGATCCTCGGTGGCCAGCCGTTTCACGGCTTTCATGGCAATGCCGGCGAATTCAGCGGCATATACAGCCCGGATGAATCGCCCAAACGCCCGGCCCTGCAATATCTGATCGCCACGCTCCAGAAAAACGGCGTCGACATCCATTCCATCGAAGCGCTCTATCAGCAATTCGACCCCGCATGGCCGGGCGTCGAGGAGTGGCTCGCCGAGACGATGCCGCAGGTGGACAGGCTGGTGGCGAGCCTGATCGCGGTTCTCGATCCGCAGGCCATCGTCTTTGGCGGGCAATTGCCGCGTGCGCTGGGCCAGATGATGATCGAACGCGCGCACATGCCCTCCCGGCGCGAACATCGTTATGGTGTCGGGCCAAAGGAGGCGAAGCTGGTTCTCGGCGAGGCTAAGGGCGATCCCTCGGCTCTCGGCGCGGCGCTGTTGCCGCTCAGGGTGCGTTATTTCCTGTAACTCAGCCCAGGCGGCCTGATGTAATCCCGCAACAATCATCACGGAAACGTGAGCCTGATTTCGCCACCGGTTTTTTACTGGTTGGCAGCTTGCATCCGAAGGCGATAAATATGATTGCAACTATCATGTTTATCGCGACATGACGCAGCATATCCGGCTGCTTCATGCGCCAAGCCAATACGCCACCGGGTCGATTGATGAGCAAAGCCCTGTTACAGGTTCTCGATGCCGAGGAGGAAAGCCGCCTGATGCGGTTTTTCCGCCGGCGCCTGCAGAACCGGGAAGACGCCGCCGACGCCATGCAGGAAACCCTGCTGCGGGCGCTGGAGGTTTCTCATGCGACGCTGATCGACAATCCACAGGCCTATCTCTTCCAGATCGCCCGGTCCGTCGCCCGCCTGACCGCCATTCGCCAGTCGCGCGAGCGGCCGCTATTTGCACCTTACGAAGCGGGTTTTGCCGTTGCCTGCGAAGAACCGGGGCAGGAGCGGATCGTCGCCGGGCGGCAGCACCTTATTTTAATGGCGCGGGCCATCGAGGCCCTGCCCAAGCGTTGCCAGCAGGTCTTCGTGCTCAGCCGCCTGCATGGCCATTCCAATGGCGAAATCGCCGCCCGTCTCGGCATTTCCCGCAACATGGTGGAAAAACACATCATCAAGGCGCTGCTGCACTGCCGTCAGGTCCGCGCGCAAATAAAAATGTAGACCGGCATCAGGTGTTCGCATCCTTTTTCACTCTATAAGGGAAAAGGACCACATCCCAGCACGCAACAAACGGCAGATCAGGACATGAACAAGCGCCCGGACGGTCTGGAGGATAACGGCTTGACCGATGACGCTCTGGCCGAAGAGGCCGCGCTGTGGGTGGCGCGCATGCAATCGGCAGACGCGACGGAAGCGGAGCGCGAGGCGTTTCATGTCTGGCTGCGGGCCGATGCCGCCCATGCCAGCGCCTATGAGGACATGCAGAGCCTCTGGGGCGAGCTTGGCGATATCGAGCTTGCGCCGGTTGAACAGCGAAAACGGCGCGGACCTCGCCGGGCAATGCTTGCGGGTATTGCCGGTCTCTGCCTCATCGGGCTTGCAGCGCTGTTTGCGGAGAAAAGCGGATTGAAGGATCGCTGGCAGGCGGATTATTACACCGAAATCGGCGAAACACGCCTGCTTTCGCTGGAAGACGGCAGCCGCATCAGCCTGAACACCGATACCGCGATTGCGGTTCATTATTCGCAAAAGGAACGGCGTATCACCCTTCTTCGCGGCGAAGCCTATTTCGATGTCGCCAAAAACCCGGAGCGGCCTTTCATTGTCGAGGATGGAGCGCTGACGGCAAAGGCGCTCGGCACCCATTATTCGGTGCGCACCGGCAATGGCGCGCTGCCGCAGGAGGTGCAGGTGGAGGAAGGCCGGGTGGAAGTGACCACAGGCGGCGAGATCGCCGTGCTCACGCCCGGAGAGACCGTGACCCTTGGCGGCGACGGCAGGCTGGTGCGCGCCCGCAAGGATGTCGCCAACAGCATGGCCTGGCGCGAAGGCAAGCTCGTCTTTTCCGGCCAGCCGCTGCGCGAGGTTCTCGATATTCTCTCGCAATATCGCCGGGGCCGCATCGTCATCCTCGATGAGGCGGCGGCGAGGCAGCACGTCTCCGGCATCTTCGATCTCAAAGACACGGATCAGGCGCTCACCATTCTCGAAGAGAGCCTTCCCGTTTCGGTATCGCGGCTTTCCGGAATGCTGGTTTTCGTCCGCTCGCGATAAAATAACTTTTTTCGCAGATCCGACGTCAGGAGTCGGCCCGCCTTTTCACTCTAGGCAATCAGGACCCGTTTAAGCGGGGGGCATGAGATCACGAGTGAGAGGGAATGACATGAATTTGGGCAAGCAGGCACGCGGCTGGTTCTGGCTGACGACGACGGCGATCATCGGGGGTATCGTCGCCGCAGGTCCGGGCGCCACGGCCGCTAGCGCGCAGACACCGCCCGCCGCAAGCGGCGCACCTGCCACCGTCACCGTCTCCATTCCCGCAGGGCCGCTGGAAAACGCCATTCTCAGCTTCGGCCGTCAAGCCAATCTGCGCATGGTCTACCCCTCCGCGATCACCAGGGGTCGCAGCACGGCCGGCGTCAAGGGCACGCTCAGCGTATCGGCGGCCGTCAGCGGGCTTCTGGCCGGATCGGGACTGAACTACGCATTGGCCGGCGGCAATACCGTCCGCATTTTCGATCCCGCCAGCCAGACAGGCGAAAGCGGCGGTTCGGCTGCCGCCGGCAGCACCCTGCTTGCGCCGATCACCGTGCAGGGCACCGGCCTTGAAGGCGCCAGGGGCATCATCCAGAGCAATGGCTACGTCGGCAAATCCGGCCGCACCGCCACCAAGACCGATACGCCGGTCGCCGAAACCGCCCAGTCGATCACCACCGTCAGCCGCAAGCAGCTCGACGACCTGAAGCCGCAGAACCTCTCGGAAGCACTGAACTACACGCCCGGCGCGCGCATCGGCCAATATGGCGCGGAGCCGCGTTTCGACGCCTTCAAGGTGCGCGGCACCGATCTCAGCACCACCGGCATCTTCCGCGACGGCCTGCGGCAGGTCAGCAGCCAGAACGGCAGCGCCCGGCTTGAGCCCTATGGCGTGGAAGCGGTTTCCATCCTGCGCGGCCCCGCCGCCTCCATCTATGGCGCCAGCAGCTCCGGCGGCATTGTCGATATCATTTCGAAACGCCCGACCGAAGAGACGCTGCGCGAGGTGGAGCTGCAATATGGCTCCTTCGGCCGCGTTCAGGGCGCTTTCGATCTTTCCGGCGCCGTCGATGACGAGAAGACCATGCTTTACCGCCTGACCGGGGTGGCCCGCGACGGCCGCAACGAAATCAGCGCCATCAAGGACGACCGGCTGTTCATCGCGCCGGCCTTCACCTTCCAGCCGGATGCCGGCACCAGGCTGACGCTGCTCGGCGAATATATGGACAGCACCACCGGCGGCACCTGGGGATACATCAACAATTACGGCAGCGACGGCAAGTCGATCGGCGCAACGCCGGTTTATGGCGGCGATTCCCGTTTTAATGATTTCGAGCAGAAACAATGGCGTATCGGCTATGAGTTCGAGCATGAAATCAACGACAACGTCACCTTCTACAGCAAGGCGCGTTATTCGGGGCTTTCGGCCGACCAGCAATGGGTCTTCGCCAACTATCCCGGCATCACCATCGAAGACAATGAAGGCGTCTCCGCCGACAATTACCTGAAGACAGTATTCGACACAGGCCCGGCGAAACATACGCTGCTGACCGGTATCGACTTCAGCCACATGTCCTACACCTCGAAACAGGGCAGCGGGCCGGACCTGTTCACCGACACCTATACATATACGCCGGATGTATCGCTGATATTGACCCAGCGGATGAACACGCTCGGTATCTATGCGCAGGATCAGGTCGAAATCGACCGCTGGCGCCTGACGGCCGGCATTCGTCACGACTGGCTGGATACCGAATATCAGGCCCAGACCGTCGGAGGCGCAACGGCTCCCACCTATGACGGCGATGAAACCAAGACGACCGGCCGCGCCAGCCTCGGTTATGTCTTTGACAGCGGTGTGATGCCCTATGTCAGCTACGGCACCTCCTTCGTCGCCAATCCGGGCGTCATCATCACCACGGGCACGGTAACGGGACAGGCGCAGCCGACTGTCGGCAAGCAATATGAACTCGGCGTGAAATATGCCCTGTCGCAATATAACGCCCTGCTAAGCGCCGCCTTCTTCAATCTCGATCAGGACAATGCGACGGTCTACGAGACCTCGTCCGGCATCAACCTGCTGCGCCAGCTCGACCTGCGCTCGCGCGGCGTGGAACTCGAAGCCACGGCCTCGCTGGACAATGGCTGGAGCCTCATCGGCTCCTATTCCTATAATGACGTTGAAATCACCAAACTGACGTCGGAAACGGTGGGCAAGCAGCTCAATTCCTCGCCCTATCACACCTTCTCGCTGTGGGCCGATTACGAGTTCCAGAGCGGCGCGCTCGAAGGCCTCGGCATCGGCGCGGGGCTGCGTTATGTCGGGTCGAGCTTCGGCGACAACCAGCACACGCCCATTCTCGACAACGAGGCCCGCACCTTCGTCGACGCATCGCTCCGCTACGATCTCGGCAAGGCCCTGCCCTCGCTGGAAGGTGTGAAACTGCAGATCAACGCCACCAACCTTCTCGACGAGGTGAAACAGGTCTGCACCACGGGCTTCTGCTATTATGACGAAGGCCGCAAGGTCGTCGGCAGCATCCGGTATCGCTTCTGATGCTGCAGCAGAACCCTGCCACAACCAAGCCGTCGCCGGCCGCCGTCTTCGTGGCGGTTGGCGGGCTTTATGTCGGCCAGAGCGTGATTGGCGGGCTGACCTTTCTCGGCCTGCCGGCGGTGCTCAGAACCGCCGGGCTGCCGCTGGACCAGATCGGCCTGCTTTATCTCGTCGTTCTGCCCTGGGCGCTGAAATTCCTCTGGTCGCCGCATGTGGAGCGTTACCGGCTGCCGCCCGTCGGCAGGAACCGGTCGCGGGTGATCGTCGGCACGGGCATCGCCGCCTGCGCCTGCGGCCTCGCTGTTCTTGCATTCACCGGCCCGTCGCCGATTTCCGTCGCAATCGCCATCCTGTCGGTAATCGCGCTGGTGACGGCGACAGTCGACATCGCCTGCGACGGCTATGCGGTCGAAACGCTGGCGGAAGAGCATCATGGCTGGGGTAACGCCGCACAGGTGGGCGGCTCCTATCTCGGCTCCGCCATCGGCGCCGGCCTGTTTCTGGTACTGGTGGAGCGCGCCGGCTGGACGAGCGCCACGCTGGTCATGGCCGGGCTGGTCATCCTGCTCGCGCTCCCCTTCCTGCTCGGCCCGGCGGCAAGAACGGTCACGCAAACACGGGACCACCTGCCATCGATCAAAAACGCGCTCAAGCGACGGGAAGTCCGCACCGGGCTTCTGGTCGCGGCTGTTTATGTCGCGGCGCAAAAATGGGGTCTGGCAATGCTCGGCCCTTTTCTGGTCGATTACGGTTTCGATCTCGCCACCATCGGCGCGCTGAATGGCGTGGGAAGCATGATCGTCGGTTTCGCCGGCGCGCTGCTCGGCGGCACGCTGGTACGCCTCTACGGGGCGTCACGAATCCTGCTCATCGCCATCTTCGTGCAGACGGCGCTGTTGTGCCTTTTCGCCTATTTCAGCGTTCATCGCGATATTTCGCAATGGGTCGTCATGGCGGTTGCGGTGGCAAGCTCGTCGGGCATCATGTCCATCGGCTTCGTCGCGCTTTACGCCTGCTTCATGGGCTGGTCCGACCCCCGGCAGGCCGGGGTCGATTTCACCCTGTTCCAGTGCATGGATGGCGTTGTCGGCATGATCGGCGGGTTGGGCGCAGGCGCGATCGCCGAAAAATTCGGCTATCAGGCCTCCTTCATCATTGCCGCCATCGTTTCGGTGCTCGCCGCACCGGTCATCTTCCTGCTGATGCGACGGCGGAATTCTTGAACCTAAGCCCCCGGGCGCGGCGGCTTAAACCGCGCCCGGGGGGCCTCTTGTATCGGCTTATTCGACCACCACCGACAGTGCCGAGCCGGTATAGACCGGCCGCAGCTTCACATTGCCCGCATCTATCGTGGCGAATGTCCCGGTCAGGCCGTTGGCGGAGATCACGTCGAACCGCGTGCCGGCGGCCGGCGCGCCGCCATCGAAAGCGAGCTTCAGCGTCGCGCCGTCCAGCACCGCATTGCCCTTGATCCGAAGCACAGCCTTCTGCGGGTCGACCGCCAGCGTGCCGCCCGACTGCGCATAGTCGCCGCCGATGACAATATCCGTCTCTCCGCCGAGCGAAAGCGTGCCGCCGCTGACCAGCACGCCGCCGGTTCCAAGCGCATCGGCGGACGACGCCACCAGCGTTCCCTCCCTGAGAATGGTGCCGCCGCCATAACTGTTATGGCCGCCAAGCGTCAGCGCTCCGCTGCCGGATTTGACGAGACGCCCTGCCCCGGCAATATCGTTCGTCCATCTGTCCGCCGCATTGAACCCGCCGGCGGCAGCGTCCATCGTCACCTCGACATCGCCGTCAAACGCGCCGTAACCGCCGGCGGCAGCGACCAGATTGATGCGGCCCCAGCCATTGCTGTCATCCAGCAGCGGATAACCGGCCTCGATGCCGGTGGAAAACAGCACGGCGCGGCGCTGGGCGGCATCGAGATAGGGCAAACGTGTCTCCAGCAGGACCTCCGCCCCCTTCGGCACCACCATCGGCGCATCGCCTGCGGCCCTGTCGCGGCTGAAGGAATAGGTCATGCGCCTGCGATAATCCGCCCCGTTCTTCGTCGCATCGGCAAATTGGTCGACATCCGGCTTTGCGCCATGGGCGAAATCGATGAGCGACTGGCCCTGCGGCAGGCGCTTAGTGAAATAGGTCTGCAAGGCCCCATGCGCGGCCTTCTTCACCTCGGCATTTTTCGGGTCCTGCAACATGGCGGCAGCCATGGCGGTTGCGGTGATGCGGCCGCCGATCACGTCGAGCGGCGAATGCATGCCGGCGACGATGCGGCTCTCGCCGAGTTCGGAGGCAGCCGTCAGCAATTCGGAAAAGCGCTCCGGCACCGCATAGGCATAGGCAATGGCAGCAAGATAGGCGGCATTGGTGTGCCCGCTCGGGAAACCGCCATCCTTGCCGCGCCCGCGATTTTCCCGCGCATATTTCAGCGCCGGCACGATGACGCCCGGATCGCTGTCATGGCTTTCGAAGCTGCGGTCGCCAATCGTCTCCTTGCCGGTCTCGATCACTTCGCCTTTGTCGTTCATGCGCCAGGGCCGAGGTGAGGAATAGAAATACTTCGCCGGCGACGTCGTGCCCTCCGGGCCGCGGATCACCTTCATGAAGGCGACGAAATCCTTCAGTTCGCTATCGGCTGCACCCGCCTCGGTGCCCTTGTCGTCTTCCTTGCGGGTGATAACCTCGTTCGGGTCGAAATCCGTAAGCGTATGATTGATCGTCGTCGTCGCGCCCGCCCCTTCGCGATACCAGGCGGCAAGCGGCCCCATGCCGTCGATGACGCTGTAACCCTGCGAACGGCGATCATTCATATAGGCTTTGAAAGCGGCAGCGCGCGTGCGGTTCTCGCCGGTGACGGACAGCACGTAACGCATGTTCTCCTGCCAGACGGCGGGATCGACGATCTTCACATGGCTGAAATCCGCCGGGCCATCGCCATTGGCGCCGCCATCCGCCCATTTTTCATCGCCAAGCGTCCAGATGCGGTTGAAACCGGAGAGGATTTCGATGATCGGGTTGTCCCGGTCATCATAGGCGCGAACCGCCTCGCCCTTCTCGTTCTTGCCGGTCTGGTTGCGATAATTGTCGGCAAGCGGCAGCGGATATGTTGCCGCCGGTTCCGGCACCGTAATCGCATAACCCTCACCTGCCGGCCCGGTGCGATCGAACGCCTGCGCGCCCGGAACCAGAACCAGCAATGCGACGGAGGCGAGCAGGCTCGAGCGAGCGGAAAAGAAAGACGACATCTTCAGTCTGGCCATGACGAATCCTATGATTTTCAGCGAGTGACGCGTGACGAAAACAGGCGGCGCGGCGTTCCGCGCGCCTCATCGTCAGGTTTAAACGGAGCGTATTTCAGTTTTTCGATGGGCCGCGGGAACGGCTCCCTGCGGCAGTTCCTCCAGCGAAAATGCGCCGTCTTCGGAAAGAAACGGCGCGATATGCCCGGAGCGCCACTCCGGGCATATCGTTCGAGAGGTTCATCATTCCGCCGGAGGCGGATGGTCGGGCCGTTATTTCTTGACCGCGACAGCCTCGTTGATCTTGGCGACGTCATCTTCCAGGACCTTGTAGGTCTGGTCGAGCGTCAACTCGCCGACGATGAGCTGGCTCATGCGCTGCACAATCTGCTGATACATGGCGCTGCCGCCCTTGGCGCGTTCGAACTCACGGGCGGCCTGCGGCACGTTCTTCTTGTTGTCGAGGAACACCTTCATCGCCGCCTTGGCGTCTTCGCTCTTCAGCTTGTATTGCGGATCGACGATCTCCGCGCCGGTCAGGATGACGTAGTTCTCGGCGATTTCCCGCTGCACCTTTTCAGAGCCGAGGAATTCGATGAAGTGAGCCACATCTTCCGGATATTTGGTGCGCTTGAAGCCGACAATGGCGGTGCCGCCTGGCATGGCGTAGCATCCGGCCTCGCCGCAGGGTGCATTGATCGCCGTCCATTCGAAACTGTCGCCGATCTTGTTCTGGAACGGATTCACCATCCAGTTGCCGGCCAGATAGGTCACGACATTGCCGTTGACGAACTCGTCACCCATGTTCTTGTACTGCGAACCGCCGGCCGCACCCCACATTTCCTTGGGGAAGCTGCCGTTCTGCGTCCATGAATAGATATCGGCGATATATTTCTTCGCCGCGTCGTCCGGGAAGCTGAACTTGCCGTCCTTCACATAGGTCGCGCCATAAGCAAAGGCGCCGCCGGAGAAGCGGTGGCCGGAACGGTCCATGGTGAAGGGAATCTGCACGCCGGTCGCCTTGGCGACACGGGCGGAAGCCTCGACGATCTCACTGAATTTCGCGGTCGGGCCAGGCAAGGGTTCGCCCGCCTGCTCGAACAGCGTCTTGTTGACGAAGGGCAGATTGAGCGTCTGCGACGCCATGTAACCGTTGATCGACTGCGGATCGTTGACATTCGGCAGGCGAAGCTGGTTGAGGCTGGAACCGTGCAGCTTCGCGAAGGCTTCCGCATCCTTCATATAGGGGCGCATGTCGAGATAATAGGGCGCAAGCTGCCAGTCGGTGATCTTGGCGATGTCAGGACCTTCGCCCACCGCAAGCTGCACCGGCAGCTGCTTGGAAACCGCGTCATAACCCGAAGACACGAAATTGATCTTCACACCCGGATTGGCCGTCTCGAACTCCTTGCTGAGTTCCGACATGCGCTGCACATAACCCTGGTCGTCATCCGTAAAAAGGAAAGTAATCGTGCGGGTCTCGGCCTGGGCCGTCGCAAGACCGGCGACAGAGGCCACCACAAGGGCGCTGACGCCCGAAAACAATTTCATCATGCTCATCCTCCCAATGAAAATATTTTCATAAATCGAACGGAAGCTCCTCTGCTTAATTCGATTTATAATGTTTTGCGGCTTGACAGAATAAACGTCAAGCTGTTTGTTTTGCATAAATCGCACAAATCGACGTGGAAAAGCGAAAATCGGTTTGTGAAAATAATTTCATAAAGATCGACGGGAGGCGATCCATTATGACGGATGGACCATTTGCGGCGAACGCGTCGCAGCCGACATATACCGTCGCAAACGGCGAAACGGTGACCGCCTGGATCGTCTCCGATCTGGTGGAGACGTCGTTTCCCGGCACCGCAGCCCCCGCCGAAGACCGCGTGAACTATCGCTTCATCAACGGTTTCGTGGATGTGGGCGACCTGCCCTGCCGCAAGGCCTTCCAGCAGACCATGATCGGCCGCGATATCGCGCCCGAGACTGGCTTTACGGTTTCGCACCTCAACCTGCCGGGCTCCAATCGCCGCGTCGAATTCACCGGTTTCTGGCATGTTCCCACCCATGTGCAGCGCTGGCTGAAGGGCTCCTTCCGCAGCGAGGCCGCCAGACAGGCGCATTTTCGGCTGCGCACCTGCGGCGGCGTCCGCATCTGGGTGGGCGGCGTTGAACAGGTTCGTTTCGAACCTTTCATCCGCAATGTCGAAAGCAGCCGTGACATCACGCTCGATCTCGCGGCCGGCGATAACGAGGTGCTGCTGCTCTGCGAGGATCTGGCGGAACGCGACATCATCTGGTTCTTCGAGCTTGAGGTCGTCGACGCCGTGCCGCTGACCGTCGTGCTGCCCGTGCCGCTCGACCGGGAGGAAACGAAGCGTCTCGCCGCGCTGGTGCGCGATGTTCGCCCGGCGCGGGACGTGTTTTCCGGCACCGCCCTCGAACTGGTCTTCGGGGCCGCACCTGCGAACGACCTGCCCGTGCACATCGCCGTCAAAAGCCATGGGCATGAGCGCGCTGCGCTGGCGGAAGTGGACACCGTGCTGAAGGCCGGGCAATCCTCGCTGACGATACCCGGAACGACAGGCATTTCGGATGGGTATCACGGTGTCAAAATCACCATGGGTTCGGGAGCGGGAACGGTAACCCGCGTCATCGACGCCGCTTTCATGCATGACATCGCGCCGGAAGCATCCAGCGGCGATATCAACGAGCGAAAAAAGGCCGCCCTCTCCTTCAGCGCCCGCTTCGGCGCCTGGCGCATCGGCCGCGCGCTGGCGATGGTCGCTACCGGCAGCGATGACATCGAGACGATCGGCGGCATCGTCGATGCGACGCTGCATTCCATTGATCGGCGGGAAGACTGCTCCGATTTCGTCATGATCCCGCTTCTGTGGCTGGTGCGCGCCTATGGTGACCGCCTGCCGTCCGAGATGCGGGCGCGGATCGATGCCTCGATCCTCGGCTATCGCTACTGGGTGGACGAACCGGGCAATGACGTCATGTGGTTCTGGAGCGAGAACCATGTTCTCTGCTTCCACACCAGCCAGCTGCTGGCCGGTGAGTATCTGCCGGATGCCGTCTTCACCGCCTCCGGCCGCACCGGCAGAGAACAGGCGGCGCTGGCCGCTGACCGGCTGGAGCGCTGGTTCGACAGCGTCGAGGCGCATGGCCTCGCCGAGTGGAACTCCGCTGCCTATTATCCGGTGGATTTCATCGGCCTTCTCGCCATCGAACATTGGGCGGGGCAGGAACTTGCCGCCCGCGCGCGCTATCAGATCGATCTCATCTTCGAAATGATCGCGCTGCACACGCTCGGCGGCGTTCCCTCCGGCTCCCAGGGCAGAGCCTATGACAAGGAGCTGCGCGCCGGGCCGCTAACGGAACTGGCGCCCTTTGCGCAGGTCGCCTTCGGTCAGGGCTGGCTGAACAATGGCGTCGCCTCGCTGCCGATGTTCTGCTGCGGCGATTACCTGCCGCCGGCGCATATCGCCGCCCTTTCACAGCTGACAAGCGGCCGTATGGTCGAGGCGCGGTATGCGCAGGGGCTGGAGCCCGGAAAGCTCGTGCTGTTCAAGAACGAGGCCGCCCAGCTTTCCACCGTTGTCGATCACAAGACCGGCCGCAGGGGCCACCAGCAGCACGTCATGGACATCAAGCTTGCCGGCCACCCGATGGCGCGGCTCTGGGTCAACCACCCGGGCGAAGACGATCCGTGGGGCACCCAGCGCCCCTCCTATTGGGCGGGAAGCGGCATCCTGCCGCGCGTGGCGCAACATCGCGATCTGGCGATGCTGATCTTCGATACGCAGGATCACCGCAACGACTGGACCCATGCCTATCTCGGCCGCGACGGGCTGGACGAGGTGCTTGTGGAGGGCAACTGGCTCATCACCCGCTCGGGCCGCGGCTTTGCCGCGCTTTATGCGACGAACGGGCTTCAGCCCATCGCCACCGGCGCCACCGCCAGTCGCGAGATCAGATCGCCCGGCCGCCGCGCCGGCTGGGTCGGCATCATCGGCTGCGGGGATGTCGCGGAGTTTGCCCGTTTTCGGGAAAAAATCCTCGCCACGCAGATCACCTTCGATGCCGAAAGCCGGCTGCTCTCGGTCACGCCGCCGGGCGGAGCTGAGCTTACCCTGACCTGGGACGGCGCATTCACCATTGGCGGGCAGGCCATGGCCTTCGACCACGACCAGCCCCAGCCCGAAATCACCTTCGACAGTGCCGACCCCGCATCGGGCGGCGCGGCGCAACCATTCTACTCCTAAGCGGAATTGACAGATGAACCAGCCAAGCATGGAAAAAGACACTCTCAGGACGACGATCGACAATGTCGCCGCCGCCTTCAGCCGCCTCAAGGGCATTCAGGAAGGTCTGGTCAGCGGCAGTTCCGATGGCAAGATCCAGTTCGATGAGTGGGACTGGGAAGTGGGCGTCGGCCTTTACGGCTTCCTGCGCCGGGCGCTCGCCGCCAACGACCGGAAGGCGCTTGACGACCTCGTGACATGGTATGGCTGGCAGATCGACCGTGGCCTGCCGCCGCGCCAGATCAACAGTTCCGCCCCGATGCTGCCACTTGTCATCCTCACCGAACATGTCGACCGGCCGGATTTCCGGGCGCTGGTGGAAGACTGGGCCGACTGGCTGGTGCATCAATTGCCGAAAACCGAAGATGGCGGCTTCCAGCATGTCGTCAAGGAGCGACTGAATGAGGGTGAACTCTGGGATGACACGCTATTCATGGCATGTCTGTTCCTCGCCCGCGCCGGCGTCGTCTGCAAACGTCAGGACTGGATCGACGAGGCGGTCTACCAGTTCATGATCCATACGCGTTATCTCTCGGACCCCGTCACCGGGCTCTGGTATCACGGCTGGACCTTCAACGGACGTCATAATTTCGCGGACGCCTTCTGGGCGCGCGGCAATTCGTGGATCACCGTTGCCATTCCCGAGCTTTTCGAACTGGTGCCGACGCTTGGCGAAAAGGACAGGCGTTTCCTCGCCAATGTGCTGGCAAGCCAGGTACGGTCGCTGCGCCAATATCAGCGCGAGGACGGCATGTTCCACACGCTTCTCGATGACCCGACATCGCCGGTCGAGACATCGGCAACGGCCGGTATCGCCTATGGCATTCTGCGCGGCATCGAGGCCGGCATTCTCGGCGAAGAAAATCGCCCGCATGCGGAACGCGCACTGAAGGCGGTGCTTGGCAATATCGACGATGAAGGCGTCGTCCACGGTGTTTCCGACGGCACGCCGATGGGCCACGATCTCGATTTCTACCGCCGCATTCCCAACCTGCCCACACCTTATGGGCAGGCACTGACCATGCTGCTCCTGATCGACGTTTTTCTGAAAAGGCCAAAGGCATCGTGAGCATCATGAACATCAGTCAGGACATCACAGTCGCGGCGGGTGGCCTTGATGCCACGGCGGCCATCCAGCAGGCTATCGACACCGTGTCAGCCGCAGGCGGCGGGCGCGTGTCTCTCTCGGCCGGGCGTCATGTCAGCGCCGGCTTCCATCTCAAAAGCGGCGTGGAACTGCATCTTGCCGAAGATGCGGTGCTTGCCCCCGTTTCCGATTACGACGCCTATGGCCTGACCCGGGTTTCGGTGATTGCCGAAGATTCCGATCGCGGCATGATCATTGCCAGGGGCGCGCATGACATCGCCGTCACCGGCCCCGGCCGTATCGAGGCCGGCGGTGAAAACTTCATCGTTGGCGACGACAAGGCCATGGGCACCTATGTCCCGGCGAAAAAGCGCCCACGCGTGATGGTGCTGGAAAGCTGCCGCAACGTGCGCCTCGAAAACCTCTCCGTCAGCGGTTCGCCGATGTGGACGCTGCATATGGTCGATTGCGAAGACATTCATTTCCGCAATCTGCGCATCGAAAACGACCGCCGCCTGCCGAATACCGATGGCATTGTGCTCGATGCCTGCCGGCGCGCCCTGATCGAGGATTGCTTCATCTCGACCGCCGATGACGGCATCTGCCTGAAGACCAGCGCCGGGCCGGATGGCAAGGCGGTGGGAGCCTGCGCCGATATCACCGTTCGCCGCTGCACCGTTTCCAGCATGAGCTGCGCGCTGAAGCTTGGCACGGAATCCTTCGGCGATTTCACCAATGTGGTTTTCGAGGATTGCAAGATCGTCGAGTCCAATCGCGGCATCGGCCTGTTTTCCCGCGATGGCGGCGCCATGCGCAACATCCGCTTCTCACGGATCGAGGCCGAATGCCACGAAACGCCGGGCGGCTTCTGGGGTTCGGGTGAAGCGGTCACCGTCACCGTCGTCGACCGCCGCCCCGAGCGTCAGGCCGGCAGCGTCGACAATCTGGTCGTGGAATATCTGAGCGGCTCCATGGAAGGCGCGATCAACCTCGTCGCCACATCGAAGGCCGGCATTCACAATGTCCGGCTGGAGCGCATCACGCTGTCGCAGCAGCCCGGCAAGCTCGGCACCGGCCTGCAATACGATCTGCGCCCCACAAATGCGGATATTGCGCCAAGCCCCCATGCCGCCGGCCGCGCCAATGCCTGGACGCAGGATGCTGAGGGCCGGATCGTCGGAATGGAGGATTATCCCGGCGGAATGCCGGCGGTTTATCTTGCCGACGTGGAAGGATTTTCGGCCCGCGATGTCGCCATTAAAAGAACGACGCCCTTGCCCGAGGGCTGGAACAGCCAAGAGATCGTCGCGACGACGAACTTGTCCGAAGGGAGCAGGTGATGGGAAGTCTGAAACTCGAAAACCTCAATAAAGCGTTCGGCGCCGTTCATGTGCTGCATGACATCGATCTTCAGATCGAGAACGGCGAATTCGTCGTCTTCGTCGGCCCCTCGGGCTGCGGAAAATCGACGCTGCTGCGCATCATCGCCGGTCTCGAGGATGTCACCTCCGGCACCATCGGCATTGGCGGGCGCGATGTCAGCGCGCTGTCGCCGGCCGAGCGCAAGATCGCCATGGTCTTTCAGTCCTACGCACTTTATCCGCATATGAGCGTGCGCAAGAACCTTGCCTTCGGTCTCGAAAACCTGCGCTTCAAGCGGGCGGAAATCGAAAGCCGCATCAACGAGGCGGCGCGCATGCTCGCCATCGAGCCCTATCTCGACCGCAAGCCGAAACAGCTTTCCGGCGGCCAGCGCCAGCGCGTCGCCATCGGTCGCGCCATCGTGCGCGAACCGGATATTTTCCTGTTCGATGAGCCGCTATCGAACCTCGACGCGGCGCTGCGCGTGCAGACACGCGCCGAAATCACCCGCCTGCACCGCGATATCAAGACGACGATGATCTATGTCACCCACGATCAGGTGGAAGCCATGACCATGGCCGACAAGATCGTGGTGCTGCGAGCCGGGCGCATCGAGCAGGTGGGCAGCCCGCTCGAGCTTTTCGACAATCCGCGCAACCTTTTCGTTGCCGGCTTCCTCGGCTCGCCGCGCATGAACATGCTGAAGGGCACCATCGCCAAGGGCAGCGACGGTAGCATCGCCATCGACGCCGGCTACGGTGTGTCCCTGCCCTGCCTTGTCGATCCGGCAGCCGTCAGCTCCGGGCAGGCGGTTCTCGCGGGCATCCGCCCCTCGCATTTCACCATCTCCGACAGTGCCGGCCTGCCATTCGAGGTGCAGTATCACGAAAGCCTTGGCACCGAGACCTATCTCTACGGCAATCTCCAGGGCGAGAAAGAGCAGATCATCGTGCATCAGGCGGGCCATTTTGCCCCCGCTTCCGGCTCGGTGCTGAAGATCATGCCGGCGCGGGAAAAGGTGCATGTCTTCGATCCCGCCACCGAACTGGCGTTGCCGCGCCTGAACAGCGAAGGGAGAGGTTAGCATGGCCAATCCGACGCTTGCGAGACTGTCCGACCGTGCGCTCGATGCCGTGATGGCGATTGCCGAAGTGCCGCTCAACTTCATCGAGCGGCTGATCGGCAAAAGGCGCATGCCTTATATTTTCCTGATGCCGAACCTCGTTCTCTTCGGCATCTTCACCTTCCTGCCGATTGCGATTGCCGTCGGTTACGCCTTCACCGGCGGCACCGAACTTCTCATCACCGACCGCCCCTTCGTCGGGCTGGAAAATTTCGGCAAGCTGCTGGATTGCCAGAGCTACATGGACCCCGGAAGCTGCCGGGAATCGCTGTTCTGGACGGCGATCTGGAACACGCTGTGGTTCGTGGGCTTCAACGTCATCGCCACGCTGCTGGTCGCGCTCATCACCGCCCTCATCCTCAATCGGGCGATTGCCGCGCGCGGTTTCTTCCGCGCCATGTTCTTTTACCCGGTCCTGCTGTCGCCCGTCGTCATCGGCCTCATCTGGAAATGGTTCCTCGACCGCAACGGCCTGCTGAACGCCTTTTTCCAGATGCTCGGCGTGCCGCCGGAAATCTTCCTGCTGGATGTCGGCTGGTCGCGTTTCTTCGTCGTCGTGGTCTCCGTCTGGTTCCACATGGGCTTTTATACGCTGATCCTGCTCGCCGGCCTTCAGGCCATCCCGAAGGACCTCTATGAAGCCGCCGCCATCGATGCCGCCTCGCCCCGGCGCACCCTGCTGCGCATCACCCTGCCGCTGCTTGGGCCCAACCTGCTCGTCGTGCTCATCCTGCTTATGATCCGCTCGGTGCAAATCTTTGACGAAGCATGGGTTCTGACCAATGGCGGTGGGCCGGGCACGGCCAATACATTCGTGGTGCAATATATCTACCAGATGGCCTTCGGCAGCGATCTGAGGCTATTCGGCCTTGCGTCAGCCGCCTCAGTTCTCATGGGCCTTGTGCTTCTCGCGCTGACGCTCGTGCAACTGCGCCTTGGCAAAAAGATGGAGTCCTGACCATGTCCAACGCCGTCTCCTTCCTCACGCGCACCCGCCGCCCCGGCCGGATCGGCCTTACCGATATCCTGTCCTGGGTCTGGCTCATCGGCGGCACGCTCGCCGTCCTCATCCCGGTCGTCTGGGCCGCCATGTCATCGCTGAAACCGGAAGCCGAAATCACCCGGTTTCCGCCGAGCCTTCTGCCGCGCGCCGCCGTGCAGGTGGAAGTGCATGGTTACGACAAGCCGCTCAGCCTATGGAAAGCCCCCATCGACGGCATGGAGCGGGAAATGGCCATGGTCCGCCGCATCGGCCTGAAAGCCCAGATGGTCGATCCCGCCAATCCCGGTCCGCCCGTCAGCGTCGACACACGCGAAATCACGCCCGTCCAGAAACTGACCGTCGCGACGGAGAACTTCACCGATCCGCTCACCCGGTTCAGCTTTTTGACCTTCCTCAAGAACTCGGTCTTCGTCACCTTCGTCGCGACCGTCCTGACGCTGATCGTCAACGCCATGGCCGCCTTTGCCCTCTCCAAATACCGCTTCCGCGGCGAGAAGGCGATCTTCGTGCTGATCATCTCCACCCTGATGATCCCGCTCACCGTCGTCATGGTGCCCGCCTATCTCGTCATCGTCGGCGTCGGCCTCGTCGACAATCTCTGGGGCGTCATCATCCCGACGGTCGCGACGCCGACTGGCGTGTTCCTGCTCCGGCAATATATGCTGACCATCCCCGACGAGCTGATCGAGGCGGCCCGCGTCGATGCGGCAAGCGAATTCCGCATCTTCTGGCGCATCATCCTGCCGCTGACGGCCCCGGCGCTTGCGGTTCTCGCCATCTTCTCGGTGCTCTGGCGCTGGAACGACTTCCTCTGGCCGCTGATCGTTCTCAGCAGCCGTGAAAACTTCACGCTGCAGGTGGGGCTGAACGCCTTCCAGGGCGAGTTCTCGGTGCAATGGCACTATATCCTCGCCATGACCTTCCTCAGCCTGGCGCCAGTCACCGTCGTGTTCCTGTTCCTGCAGCGTTACATCACGACAGGCATTGCCGGCACGGGGATGAAGTAAGGAAAGTACGAGCTTGCGGTGAGACAGCAGGCCGTCACGATTGGAATGTTAAAGCCCCTCCACCCGTCATCCCGGCCTTGAGCCGGGATCCAGCCGTCGCGCGTCTGCGCGGCGAAAGGACTCTTTTCAGCCCAAGGACTTGGGCTGGCTGGATTCCGGCTCAAGGCCGGAATGACGGGAGAATTAATCGTCTGGAGTTTGTTCAGCGGTCAACACAAGACGACACTCCAACACCCTACTTCGGCGGCGGCGCGATGCTGCCCCTTAACACCAGCCGACAGCCGAGTTCCAGCCGGTGCGCCGGGCGGGTCGGATCGGCCGCCACAAGCCGCTGCTCCAGCAGCGCAAGCGCCGCGCCGCCCAGCCTGTCGGCGGGCAACTGGATGGTGCTGAGCGGCGGCGCACTGAAGGCCGCCGGCATGATATCGTCAAACCCCAAAACCGAAACATCCTCCGGTACCCGGATTCCAGCTTCCGTCAGGGCCTTCAGGCAACCAAGCGCCAGATTATCGGCAGCGCAGAAGATCGCCGTGGCGTTTCTAAGCGGCCGCTGTTCAGCCAGCAGGCGGCGGATGGCGGCCTCGCCCCATTCGGGCTCGTAGCTCTCCACCTCGATGACCATATCGGCGGGAACAGCGAGACCCGCCGCGAGATACGCGTCGCTATAACCATCGTAACGGCGGCGGATCGTCGTGCGCCCTTTCCAGGTGATGTGCAGAATATTGCGATGCCCGAGAGACAGCAGATGTTCGATACCGAGCCGTGCGCCAAAACGGTTCTCGGCGGTCACCGTATCGACGATCATGGCCGGGTCCTCGCCATTGATCAGTACCACGGGCCGCGCAAGCGCAGACAGCGCTTCGACCAGTTGCGGCCTGTCATCGTTCAAGATTACGATACCGTCGACATTGTCGGCATCCGCCGCCGCCGCCACCGCAACCGGGTCAAGCCGGCTCGTTGTGCTGACATAGGGAACGATGCGAATGCCGCGCCGCTCGCATTCGCGCCGGAAGCCGTTCAGCATGGTCCAGCTGACCATGTTGAGATCGCTCTGCGGAGCTGCGTCATTGGTCATGGCCAGAAGCACGACACGCAAAGTCGCGATCGTCGCCTTCTGTCGCCGGTTTTCGAGGTAGCCTAGCGTGCGTGCCGCCTCCAGCACCCGCTCGCGAACCTGCGTGGTCAAAGGTGCCGTGCCGTTGATGGCGTGCGAAGCCGTGCTCAGCGAAACATTCGCCTCCCGCGCCACGTCCTTAAGCGTCGTTTTCCTGTCTATTTTCATAAAGGGGAAATTCAACCACTCTACTTCGGACGGTGCGGGCAGAAAGCCTGCCTCACGCAGTCGATCTGAAGAATACCCGTGCCTGTTTGCTGCTCTCTCGTCGCTCGAAGACTACAGCATCATCCGTAAATGCGGAATTGATTTCTCTGGGTTTTTAATCCCCCGCAAGAAACGCCGCCCGCAGCGAACCGCGGGCGGCGAGGCGGTCAGAGCGCCTGGGAGATATGGTCGATGCTGCTCTTTACGGCAGCGGCCGGATCCTTCATTTCGTGCACTTCCGTCGCGAAGGGTTCGAAGCTGTAAGGTCCCTTGTAACCGGCCGCCTCGAGCGTCCTGATCTGGGCGATATTGTCCAGCCGGTCGCCGCCATCCACCAGAACGCGGTGGGCGTCGAGCATGTCGGCTACGGAGACGGCAGGATCGATCACGCCGGAAATGTGGACCAGCCCCGTTCGCTCCGGGAAGAACTCCGTCTCGCCTGCGAGATGGTGGTGGAAGGTGTCGTGCACCAGCCTGTAGACATCGCCGCCACCGGCCGCATCGATGGCCCTGATCGCTTCGGCCTTGGTGCGCAGCGAAGAGACCGGGAAACCGAGCGGCTCAACGAAACCGATCAGGCCGCGTTCCTTAAGGATCGGCTTCATGGCCTTCAGCGCCGTGACGAGATCGTCAAAAGACACCGGCGTACCGTCGTTGAGCGGGCACATCACCAGCGCTTTGGCCCCGCTTGCCGCCGCATAATCGGCCATGGCGACGGCCCGCGCAGGCAGATCGCCCGACCAGACGTTGAAGGGATAAAGCGCATTGATCGAGATGATCGTCACGCCCGCCTTTTCGGCCGCCGCCTTCACAGCCGCCGGATCCACCGTGCCGACGATATCAGGCAGGTCGTTGCGGATTTCGACTTCGGTAAGGCCGAGTTCGCGGGCCGTCGCAAAGAACGCCTCAAGGGAAAGCTTCGGCGCGGTAATGTGGTTGATGGCAAAACGCATGAAAGACCTCACTGATAAAGGGCGGGACGGGTGGGAAGCTTGATTTCAACTGCTGCCCCGTCCGTTTCCTGCGCGGCCACGCAGGCGTCGGAGGTGATGGCAGCCACGTAGCCGTCCCAGGAGTTGGGTCCCGATGCCGTGCCCTTCGCCGCCGCATGGATGAAGTCCTGCAATTCCACATCGTAGCTGGCGATGAAGCGGTCTTTCCAGTCGGTCAGGATATCGTTCTGCAGCTTGGCGCCGAGGCGGGTCTGCACCGACATCGGCTCCGGCAGGCCGGCAATGCCGTCCTCGCCCACCACCTGGCACTGGATATCGTAGCCATAATGGCAATTCACGAAGATTTCGACGTCGATGATCGTGCCCTTCGCCGTCTCCAGAATGACGATCTGCGGGTCCTTCAGCCGCGCATGGCTTCTGGCCGCCGAACGGGGAAAGAGAACCCGCGCCGAAACATAGTCATCGTCGAGCAGCCAGCGCAACACGTCGATCTCATGGATCATCGTGTCATGGATCGCCATCGGCGTGACATATTGCTCAGGAACCGCCGGGTTGCGGTGGGCGGCGTGCACCATGATCGGCGCGCCGATCCTGCTATCGACGGCCTGTTTCAGCGCCACGTAACCGGCGTCATATCGGCGCATGAAGCCCACCTGAACCAGCCGCTTGCCATGCGCCACCTCGGCGTCGACGATGCGTCTTGCGCCTTCCGCCGTTGTTGCGAGCGGCTTTTCGCAGAAACACGGCTTGCCGGCGGCGATTGCCGCCAGCACATATTGCTCATGGGTTGCGCCCCATGAGGTGACGAGCACGGCATCCACATCCGGCGATGCGATCAGCTCTTCGCCGGTGGCGAAAACGACGGCATCCGGGGCGATGTCGTTTTTGACCGCCTCGGCGGAGGCGCGGTTGACGTCGCTGAGCGCAACGATCTTCGCGCCGCCCAGAACCTTGTTGATACGGCGGGCGTGATCACGCCCGATTGCGCCGGTGCCGACGACACCAATTCTGACAGTCATTTGAAAAACCTCATTTCCAGTACTTGGCGACGTATCGCCGGGTTTCGCTGAGCATGAACCGCGCGCTTTCATCGACACGATCTTCCCAGGCAAACACGCAGTTCGACAGCACGCCGTCGAATTTCATGTCGGCGAGCGTCGCAAAGAAGGTCTCCCAGTCGATCTCGCCCTGGCCGAAATCGGTGTGCTGGTGCACCCTGACCTTCGAGCCGGGGGGATTGACGATGTAACGCAGCTGCGACGACTTGTTGTGGTCATAGGTATCGGCAAGGCGCACATGCACCAGATGGCCCTCGGTCGCACGCAGGTTAGCCACCATGTCCGGCCCGTAAAAGAACGTGTGCGGCGCGATGAAGGAGGCCTTTACCGCCTTGGAATTGATGGTCTTGATAATGTCGATGGCAGGCGCGATTTCCTCGATCCAGTCTTCGGGATGAGCCTCCAGCGACAGCACCAGACCTTCCCGTTCGAGGATCGGCACCAGAATATCCATGGCGCGGAAGAACTGCGCTTCGCAGGTTTCCGGGCGATGCAGGCCGGAGCGGTCGTTGAGGCTGCGATCCGGCGAACCGCCACGGCCGAATTCCGAAACGAACATCGGGCATTCCATCTCGACGGCTATCTCGATGGCGCGTTTCCAGTTGTCGATCGCCACTTCCCATTCGTCCGGATAGGGGCTTGCCCAGCGATACATGGGCTGCAGCGTCGCAAGGCCGACACCATGGTCCTTCAGCGCCTTTTTGAATTCGGCGACGCGTTCGGGATAGACCTTCGGCCGGGTCCACCAGGAAAGGAAATCCGGACGGGGTGAAAGTTCGACGTAATCATAGCCGAGTTCGGCAACCTTGCGGCAGGTCTCGGCCAGCGAAAGGTGCCGGAACATGTGGGGGTCGAGCGTATGTTTCATGGCTGTTTCCAGTGGAGTGATAAACGGACCGGGGCCGAAGCCCCCGCTTATTTGGCGTAGGCGGGCATGTTTTCCGGTGTGACGAGTTCGAAGGGCACCCAAAGCGTCTTCTCAGTGCTTTGCCCGGCGGCGGCCTTCACCGCCGTCTGAACCGAGACCTCGCCCTGCTTCGTCGCATTCTGGTAGACGGTAATATCGAGGTCGCCGGCCTGCATGGCGGCAAGGCCGTCCGGCGTGGCGTCGATGCCGGCGATGACCACATCCTTCATGGAAACGCCCGCCGCCTTCAGCGCCTGCGCGGCGCCGATCGCCATTTCATCATTATTGGCGATGACAGCATCGAACTGGATGCCCGCCGTCAGCCAGGATGAAACGAGGTCCTGCGCCTGCGTGCGGCTCCAGTTCGCCGTCTGCTTTTCGAGGATTTCGATCTTGCAGTCCGGCCGGGCAAACACCGTTTCCACATCCTTGGTGCGCACCAGCGCCGCATGGTTTTCCAAAGGTCCCATCAGGATCACGGCCTTACCCTTGCCGCCCATCAGCTTGCAGGCGGCTTCCGCCTCCATGGTGCCGGAATCGAGCTCGTTGGAACCGACGAAGGCCGTGCCATCAGGCAGGCCGGTTTCCAGTTCTGCCGGCGGGTGATTGACATAAACGAGCGGGATTTTTGCGGCGGATGCGGCTTTGGTGATCGCCGAGGTGGCATCGCCATCGACCGCGTTGACGATGATCGCATCGACACCGTTGGCGATGAAATTCTGCACCTGATTGAGCTGTTTCGAAGGATCGAGCTGAGCGTCCTCCACCAGAAGCTCGATGTTCTTGTCACGCCCGGCCTCAGCCCTGATGCCGTTCAGCAAAATCGTCAGGAACGGATTGTCGAACGATGTCATGGAGACCGCAACACGGGTCTCGGCAAGGGCAGGCGTTGCAAAAATGCAGAGCGCAGTCGCCATCAACAGGTTTTTCAAAGTCTTTCCTCCCGCGGAAAACCTCCGCTGGTTCAATCGCAGTGATATCGCTGAAGCCGGAATATCCTCCCCCCGCCTTCAGCGTCTTCGGTCTGTCACGTCGTTGTCTGGCCCGAACGGTCTCAGTTCTTGGCCTGATAGTCCTTGAGGTTTGCGGGTGTGACCAGTTCGAAGGGTACGAAAACCTTCTTGTCCACCGCATCCCCCTTTGCCAGTTTCAGCGCCGTATCAACCGCGCCCTTGCCCTGACCGGCGGCATTCTGGAAAACGCTCACATCCAGCTCACCCGCCGCCATGGCGGCAAGCGCGTCCTGCGTGGCGTCGATGCCGGCGATGATGACGTCATCCATCGACCGGCCGGCCGCCTTCAGAGACTGTATCGCGCCGATGGCCATTTCGTCGTTGTTGGAAATCACCGCATCGAACTGCACCCCGGCCGAAAGCCAGTTGGTCATCAGGTCCGAGCCTTGAGTGCGCGACCAGTTGGCGGATTGCTCCTCGACAAGCTTGATGAAGCTGCAATCGGGCGTCGCCACCACGTCCTTGATATCCTGCGTGCGCATGCGGGCCGCCTGGTTGGAAAGCTCGCCCATCATCACCACCGCCTTCGCTTCCGCCTTGCCGGCCACCTTCAGCAGTCGGCAGACTTCCTGCGTCTGCAGGGTGCCGGACTGTTTTTCATCGGAGGCAACGAAGGCCTGTTTTTCCGGCAGGCTGTCGAGGTTGACCGGCTGGCGGTTGACATAAACGAGCGGAATGCCGGCGGCAGCGGCAGCCTGCGAAAGCGCCACGGTCGCATCCGTATCCACCGGGTTGACGATGATGGCGTCGACGCCGGCGGCGACGAAGTTCTGCACCTGGCTCAACTGCTTGCCGACATCGTTCTGCGCATCCTCGATCTGCAGCGAGACGCCGCTCATGCCCTTGGAATAATCGATCATGCCGTTGCGCAGCACGGTCAGGAAATTATCATCGAACAGGGCCATCGAAACGCCGATGGTTTCCGCCGAGGCGGTCGTCGCCAGCATGGTGGCGAGCGCTGCAATCGCGAAATGTCTTCTCATGTCGTTCTCCTCCAAAACCCTTGAAAAGAACCGGCTGCACGGTTCAGCGCCCATCGCGCCGCCACATTTGCCGGCAAAAAATACCCGTCGCCGCGAAGACAAGTCCGCAGCCTGAAGCAATCCGAAACATCGTTATTATCGTGGATCAGCCTCCTGCCCGCTCCACACGCAGGCAAGATTTCCCAGTCCCGGCCCGGCGTCAACGGGTCAGCGGCAGCCGAAGCCATCAAGGCTGATAGAAAGAGACGCCGAATTTATGATAGAATCTATCAAACCATCAAAGGCTTTCAGGAACCCACAGATGGGCGGGTACAAACCGCTGTCCCGGCGTTTCCGCCATGCCATGTTCGATGCTGTGAACCATGGTGGCGATGAGGTCCGTGCATAATTCACGGAGCGGCGTCTGGAATATGCCGCTGATACGCTTTTCCAGCAGCGCCTGACGGGATTCGGGCGTCAGTTCATTCACAAGACAGACGATGGCCTCCTGCCGGTTTTCCTGCTGCAGGGCCTCGATGACACCTTCCATGCCGCCGCCGATGCAATAGATGCCGACCAGATCTTTGTGCTTGGCGATGGTGTCCATCACCAGCTCATAGGTCAGCCGCCGGGTTTCCAGCGTGATCAGCGCGTCCATCACCTCGAATTCCGGCGCATATTCCCGCATATAGCTGCGAAAGCCGGTTTCGCGCAGCGAATGGCCGTGAAAACGGTGGCCGCCGAGCAGCAAAAGCACCTTGCCCCTGCTGCGCGCCAGCCGCGAGATCATCCAAGCCGCCGTGCGCCCGACTTTCATGTTGTTGGCGCCGAGATAAGCTTCCCGCACCCCCTGCGCGAAATCCGAAAGCAGCGAAAATGTCGGAATGCCCTTCGCCTTCAGGGCCTCGACGGCGGCGGTGACATCGTGATGGTCCGGCCCCGTGGCCGCCACGGCCTGCACGCGGCCCTTCATGCCCGTCAGAAGGGCCGCAAGCTCGCTCGGCTCGCCCGACTGGGCAAATTCGATGCGCAGATTAAGATGGCGATCCCTGACGTTGCGCGCCGCAAGCTCCAGCTCGTCGGCAAAGGTCTGGTAGAAGGCGTGCCGTTCCTTGCGCAGGATGATGCCGAGACTATAAGACGGCAGGTCGGCCAGCATGCGCTGGCGAATGATGTTGGTGGCGTGAAAACCGATCTTCTCCGCCGCCTCGAACACCCGCCGCGCGGTTTCCTCCCGCACCGGCAGCCGGCCGTTCAGCACCCGGTCGACGGTGGCGACGCTGACGCCGGCGGCTGTCGCAACATCTGTGATGGTCGGACGTTTCATGCTGGCACCCCGTAGACGGAAAGATTCCTGTCATATCTCGCAAAACATGTCACGGATCATGATGGAATCCAACGCATGCCGGAGGATTTCGTCAGGGAGGGCCATGGAGGTGAATGTCAGGCAGGCGCCGAATTTGCGAGATCGGCATTTTAAAATGCCGTTGCCTCCCTCATCTCTGTGCTTGTCACAGAGATCCAGCCAGCCCAAGTCCTTGGGCTGAGAAGAGTCCTTTCGCCGCGCAGACGCGCGTCGGCTGGATTCCTGTGACAAGCACAGGAATGAGGGGGCTGGGATGTGTCAGAGCGAAAAAATCGCCTGCCGAGTAACCTGAATGGCAACTGTCACACGTAAGGAAGCTGCGGCAGCGGGCATTCGTACCGTTTTACGGCGGCTTCAGCACCGTTATCACGATGCTGAAGCCGCTATCCCGTCAGACCCTTTCCAGCGCCACAGCGATACCCTGCCCGACGCCGATGCACATCGTGGCGAGCGCAAGATGCTTGCCGGTCAGCGAAAGTTCGAGCGCCGCCGTGCCGGCAATGCGTGCACCGGACATGCCGAGCGGATGGCCGAGCGCGATGGCGCCACCATTGGCATTCACCCGCGCATCGTCATCCGCAATGCCGAGCTGCCTCAGCGTCGCAAGGCCCTGGCTGGCGAAAGCCTCATTCAGCTCGATCACGTCGAGCTGCTCCTGCTTCAGCCCGAGCCGGGCCAGCAGCTTTGCGGAGGCCGGGGCCGGGCCGATGCCCATGACGCGCGGCGGCACGCCGGCGGCGGCACCGCCGAGAATGCGGGCAATCGGCGTCAGCCCGTATTTCTTCGCGGCTTCCGCCGATGCGACGATGAGTGCGGCCGCGCCGTCATTGACGCCGGAAGCATTGCCCGCCGTCACCGTCGCGCCCTCGCGCCTGTTGACCGGCTTCAGCTTCGCCAGCGCTTCAAGGCTGGTCGCGCGCGGATGCTCATCCTTCGAGACCACCAGCGGATCGCCCTTGCGCTGCGGGATGGTCACGGACACGATTTCCCTGTCGAGGCGACCATTGGCCTGCGCGTCAGCCGCCTTCTGCTGGCTGCGAACGGCGAAGGCGTCCTGATCCTCACGGGAAACCTGATAGTCAATGGCGACGTTATCGCCGGTTTCCGGCATGGAATCGACGCCATATTGCGCCTTCATCAGCGGGTTGACGAAACGCCAGCCAATGGTGGTGTCGTAGATTTCGGCATTGCGCGAAAAGGCGCTCTCCGCCTTCGGCAAAACGAAAGGCGCGCGGCTCATGCTTTCGACGCCGCCGGCGATCATCAATTCCGCCTCGCCCGATTTCACGGCGCGGGCGGCTGCGATGAGGGCATCCATGCCCGAACCGCACAGCCGGTTGATCGTCGTTCCGGTCACCGAAACCGGCAGGCCGGCGAGCAGCAGCGACATGCGTGCGACGTTGCGGTTATCCTCACCCGCCTGGTTGGCGCAACCGAAGATCACATCTTCGACCGCTTCCCAGTCGACGGACGGGTTGCGCTCGACAAGCGCCTTCAGCGGCACTGCCCCGAGATCGTCGGCCCGCACCGAAGAAAGCGCGCCGCCGAAGCGGCCGATGGGCGTGCGGATATAGTCGCAGATGAATGCGTCGGTCATCGGTTTTTCCTCAAAGTTCCGGGGCGACGAGATCTGCGACCTCGCCATCGACCGCCAAAGGCGCGCCGGTCATGGCCTGCAATTCATCGAAAGTCATCGCCGGCAGTTTTTCACGCAGCACAAAACGGCCATCCACCACGTCAATGACAGCATGGCTGGTATAAATGCGGGTGATGCAACCAACGCCGGTCAACGGAAAGGCGCATTTTTCAACGAGCTTCGGTTCGCCATTCTTGGTCACATGTTCGGTGATGACGAAGACCTGTTTGGCGCCATGCACCAGATCCATGGCGCCGCCGACGGCCGGCACGCCCTTGGAGCCGACACGCCAATTGGCGAGATCGCCATTCTGCGCCACCTGATAGGCCCCGAGGATCGCCACATCCAGATGCCCGCCGCGCACCATGGCGAAGCTGTCGGCATGGTGGAAGAAGGCCGCACCCGGCTTCAGCGTCACGGCCTTCTTGCCGGCATTGATGAGGTTCCAGTCCTCTTCGCCTTCCGGCGGCGCTTCGCCGAAATTCAGGATGCCGTTTTCGGTATGGAAGATCGCCTGACGGCCGGGCGGCTGGTAGCGCGCCACCATTTCCGGAAAGCCGATGCCGAGGTTGACGTAAGCGCCGTCTTCGATGTCCTGCGCCGCGCGCCATGCGATCTGGGCGTTGGAAAGCTTGATGTCTTCGCGGGTGTCGATGGTCTGGGTCATGCGTAGGCCACTCCGGCGCGAATGAGGACTTCTTCCTGTTGCGGATCGGGGATTTCCACGACGCCGTTCACGAAAATACCGGGCGTGACGACATGCTCCGGATCGATCTCCCCGGCTTCGACGATCTTCGAGACCTGCGCGATGGTGGTCTTCGCGGCCATGCACATCAGCGGGTTAAAATTGCGGCCCGCCTTGTTGTAGGTGAGGTTGCCATAGGTGTCGCCAAGCTCGGCTTTCACGATCGCAAAATCGGCCTTCAGCCAGCGTTCCTGCACATAAGAGCGGCCGTCGAATTCCGCGATGACCTTGCCTTCGGCCAGTTCCGTGCCGAAGCCGGTAGGGGTGTAGAAGGCCGGAATGCCCGCGCCCCCGGCGCGGATGCGCTCGGCAAGCGTGCCCTGCGGCACCAGTTCCAGCTCGATTTCGCCGGCCAGATATCTGTCTGTAAAGGCACGCGGATCGGAAGAGCGCGGGAAGGAGCAGATCATCTTTTTGACCATGCCGGCGTCGATCATCGCGGCGATGCCGATGCGGCCGTTGCCGGCATTGTTGTTGATGACCGTCAGGTTTTTCGGGCCCTTGTCGATCAGCGCATGGATCAGCTCGATGGGCGCGCCGGAGCCGCCGAAACCGCCGATCATGATCGTCGCACCGTCACCGATGCCGGAAAGCGCATCTCCAGCGCTCTTGATTGTCTTGTCCATTAAAACCTCCATCCAGCCGGACGGATGGAACCCGCAAGGCTGCCTGAGCGTGAGGTAAATCCGAAACCGCCTCGACGGCAAGGATTTTGTGCGCTATATGATTTTTGTTCGTATATCGCACAAATGGAGCTTCGACATGGCTGTCAGCGAAAGAGACATGATGGGCGGCCTCGCCAAGGGATTGCGGGTCATTGAGGCCTTCAGCGCCGAACGGCCGCGCCTGTCGATTTCCGATGCCGCCGAGATTGCCGGGCTGGACCGCGCCACGACGCGGCGCTGCCTGCTGACGCTTTCGGAACTCGGTTATGCGGCTTACGACGGCAAGTTCTTTACCGTGACCCCGAAGGTGCTGCGGCTTGGCACCGGCTGTCTTGCCACCATGCCGCTGCCGCGCATCGTGCAGCCATTGCTCGACCGCCTTTCCGAAGAGATCGGCCAGAGTACCTCCGTTTCCATTCTGGATGAGACCGAGATCGTTTATGTCGCCCGCGCCGCGCAGCAGCGGGTCATGTCGATTGCGCTGATGCCGGGTTCGCGCCTGCCCGCCTATTGCACCTCCATGGGCCGCGTTCTTCTTTCGGCGCAGACGGCCGAGCGGCAGCGCGACATTCTCGAAGCCTCCCGGCTGGTGGCGCGCACGGAAAAGACGATCACCAGGATGGACGCCCTGCTCACCGAAATCGAGGCCACCGGCAATCGCGGTTATGCGCTGATCGATCAGGAGGTAGAGATCGGCCTTCGCTCCATCGCGGTGCCGCTGAAAACCATGCGCGGCCAGACGGTGGCCGCCCTCAATGTCGGGCTCGCCGCCTCGGTCGCCTCGATGGAGGACCTCGTGGAGCGATACCTGCCCGCGCTTCTTGCCGTTCAGCGGGAACTGGCAAGAATGCTGGTCTGAAGCGGCACCTGCCGCGCCCCGGAATCCCCCATTTTCCGCTGCTCCGCCAGCCGCCAGGCGCGCGGGGTCATGCCGGTCTCGCGCTTGAAGAAGCGGTTGAAATAGGCCGGATCGGCAAAACCCAGCCCCTCCGCAATCATCTGCACGCTGGAAACGGTAAAGATCAGCTCCTGCTGGGCGATCTCGATCTGACGTTTAGCGATCAGCCGCTGCAGGCTGAGGCCGGAAACGGAGCGGACCAGACGGTTGAGATGGGTCTCGGAAAGACCGAGCTTCTTCGCGTAAAACTCCGCCTTTTGCGGCTCGCGAATATGGCGTGCAATCAGTGACAGCAAAAATTCGAAACGCTGTTCCGCCAGACCTTCGCCGGTTCCTTCCAGGAGCGGGCGCGCCGCCCGCGCCAGAAGCGCCGTCACGATGGCCAACTGACCTTCGATGATGGCATCCCGGCCCGTCTCGCGTGTTTCATATTCAGCCGAAATCTGTTCGAACCCGATGCGCAGACGTTCGCCATCGGCAAAATCCCGCAGCGGCAACAGGACAGGCCGCTGGAAATTCCGCAGCAGCAGCGCCTGCACTGAAGCCGGCAGGGCGCCCGGCAACACGGTGACGATTACCCCGCCAATATCGCGTGAAAACCGGAAGCCGTGCTCGAACCCCGGCGGCACGACAATGGCGACCGGCGGGCGGATCGCCTCGATGCGGCCATCCAGCAGCGCATCGCCCTCACCGCCCCAAATGTACAAGATTTGCTGAAACGCAGCGTGACGGTGCAGGCTGATTTCAAAGCGGTGAAGGCTGCTTCTGGAAAAAAGCGTCTCGCAATGAAAGCGGAAATCAGTGCCTTGCACCGCTTCTTCGCCATACAAACCCTCACTCGCAGCAAGCCGCATGTTCCTTCGCTCCTCAGCACAATGGTCGGATTGTGCAATTTGCTGATCAGAAAGTCCATTGAGCTTGCCGCATCGCTTGGTCAATTTCTTGATAGGAGACAAGTTCGGGAGGAAACAATGCGCACCCAGGTCGTCATCATCGGCTCCGGCCCCTCGGGGCTTCTGCTTGGCCAGCTTCTGGCCAGAGAAGGCGTCGAGACTGTCATTCTCGACCGGGTCAGCAAGGATTACATTCTCGGCCGTGTCCGCGCTGGCGTGCTGGAAGAAGGCACGGTGCAGCTCATGGAAAAGGTCGGCGCGGACAGGCGCCTGCACCGGGAAGGCCTGCCGCATGACGGTTTTTCGCTGACCTTCGACGGCCGCGACCACCGCATCGATCTCTTCGACCTGACCGGCGGCAGCCATGTGATGGTTTATGGCCAGACCGAGGTGACCCATGACCTGATGGATGTGCGCGAAGCGGCAAACCTTGTGACCATCTACGATGCCGGCAATGTCGAACCGCATGATTTCGATGGCGCCAGCCCCTATGTCACCTATCAGAAAGACGGCGTAACCCACCGTATCGATTGCGATTTCATCGCCGGCTGCGACGGCTTCCACGGGGTGAGCCGCAAATCGGTGCCTCAGGGCGCGATCAAGGAATTCGAGAAGGTCTACCCTTTCGGCTGGCTCGGCATTCTGGCCGATGTGCCGCCCGTCAACCATGAACTCATCTATGCCAACCACCCGCGCGGTTTTGCGCTCTGTTCCATGCGCTCGCACACGCGCAGCCGTTATTACATTCAATGTTCGCTGGAGGACCGGCCGGAAGACTGGAGCGACGAGCGCTTCTGGGACGAAATCCGCCGTCGCCTGCCGGAAAACCATGCGGATGTGATGGTAACCGGCCCGTCCTTTGAAAAATCCATCGCGCCGCTCCGGTCCTTCGTCTGTGAACCGATGCGGTTCGGAAGGCTGTTTCTGGCCGGAGACGCCGCCCATATCGTGCCGCCAACGGGCGCCAAGGGCCTCAACCTTGCCGCCAGCGATGTGCATTATCTGAGCGAGGCGCTGATCGAATTTTATCGCGAGAAGTCCGAGGCCGGCATCGACGGCTATTCGCAGAAGGCGCTTTCCCGCGTCTGGAAGGCCGTGCGCTTCTCCTGGTGGATGACGACGATGATGCACCGCTTTCCCGATACGGGAGATTTCGGCCAGCGCATTCAGGAGGCGGAGCTGGACTACCTCGTGCAATCGCGCGCCGCTTCCACCGCGCTTGCGGAGAATTATGTGGGGCTTCCGTATTAGGGGCTGCCCCAAACACGCGGCTTTTATCTCTACCGTTTCCACACCCGTCACCCCGGACCTGATCCGGGGTCCAGCGCGATCAAGTCATTGATCGCAAAAGACTCTTTTCACGGCGCAGACGCGCCGTGGCTGGATTCCGGCTCAAGGCCGGAATGACGGAGGAGAGGTTCTCAGACTTTTCCGACCCTCACCCTCATCTCAAGAACCGGCCTCCGGCCTACCATCCAGCAACTCGCCTGCCGCCTCGCGAATAGCCTGCATCAGCAGCGACAGCGGCAGCGAGGGCTGCGTATCGGCCCTCACCGTCAGCCCCACCGGGCCGCTGGTATCGCCAGTCTCGACGGGCAGGATTGCCAGAATACCATCCGCCACATCCGCCGCCACCACGCCTTCCGAGATGATCCAGATCGCATCGCTGGTGCGCAGGAAGGCGCGGCCGAAGGCGTCGGACACGGTTTCGATGCGGATCGGCAGGGCCGGCACGCCGTTGGCGATCAAAAACTGCTCGACGACAGGGCCGATGACCGATTGTCGTGTCGGCATCAGCACGGGATATTCATGCAGGTGATCGAACACCGAAAGGCCGGGTGACAACAGCGGGTGCCCGGCGCGCACCACGAAGCGCACCTTTTCCGAATAGAGATGCTCGAAGGAAAAACCCGCCATTTTCTGCGGCGCGGCCAGACGGCCGACAACAAGATCGAGATCGCCGACGCGCAACTGCTCCAGCAGCACGGCGTTTTCGCCCGTCACGATCTTCACCGGGCTGCCGGTTTTCTCGGCCAGAAAACCGGCCATCGCCTTCGGCATGATGCGAACAGACACCGTGGGCAGCGCGCCGACCCGCACCGGCGGACCGGCGCGCGCCGCCTCCTGCGATACCGAATCGACCGCCTGCCTGAGCGCCGTCATCGTCGCGCCCGCATGGCGCAGGAACACCTCGCCATAACGGCTGATGCGGATGCCGCGCCCCTCCCGGTCGAACAGCGAGACGCCGAGAATATCTTCCAGTTCACGGATCGTCTTCGTCACCGCCGGCTGGCTGACATGCAGGATTTCCGCAGCGCGGATGACGCTTTTTTGCCGCGCCACCTCCACGAAAGTCTGCAGGTGGCGGAACTTGATACGCTGATCGACCATCGCTCATATAATCCACAGGTTATGATTTTCATCGATAATGTCATTTTACTTAACCGGAACCCGCTTGCAATATCCCCGGCAGGAGGAGCACATCATGCATTTTCTGCGCTGCGGCGAGACCGTGATCCATTACCGCGTCAAGGGATTGGACACAGGCAAGCCGGTCATCGCCTTCATCAATTCGCTCGGCACCGATTTCCGCATCTGGGATGCGGTGATCGAAGCGCTCGGCGATGATTATGCCTATGTGCTGCACGACAAGCGCGGCCACGGGCTCTCGGATGTCGGGCACGCTCCCTATTCCATCGACGATCATGCCGGCGATCTGACCGCACTCCTCGACCATCTTGGCGTGAAGAGCGCGATCATCTGGGGCCTGTCGGTCGGCGGCCTGATTGCGCAGGGGCTTTATGCCCGCCGTCCCGATCTGGTGCGCGCGCTGGTGCTCAGCAACACCGCCCACAGGATCGGCACGGCCGAGATGTGGAACGCCCGTATCGACAAGATCGCCGCGGACGGCCTCGTCTCGCTGGTCGATCCCGTCATGGAGCGCTGGTTCACACCCGCCTTCCGTAAGCCTGACAATGCCGCCTATGCCGGCGCGCGCAACATGCTCTCGCAACAGCCGGAAGCCGGCTATAGCGGCACCTGCGCCGCCATCCGCGATGCGGATTTTACCGAAGAGGCCGGGCGCATCGCCGTGCCGACGCTTTGCGTGGCGGGCGATCAGGATGGCTCCACCCCACCGGAACTGGTGCGGTCGCTGGCGGATATCATTCCCGCAAGCCGTCTCGTCACCATCGCCGGCTGCGGCCATATTCCCTGCCTTGAACAGCCGCTCGCCTACGCGCAGGCGGCGTGCATTTTTCTCAAGACCTTGCCGGAGCACTGACCGATGGCGGACCATATCGACAAGAACGAACGTTTCGAACAGGGCATGAAAACCCGCCGCTCCGTGCTCGGCGACGCCCATGTCGACCGCGCACAGACCATGACGTCCGGTTTCGACCAGCCTTTCCAGCAGCTCATCACCGAAGCCGCCTGGGGCACGGTGTGGTCCGGCAACCACTGGACGAAGCGCGAGCGCTCGATGGTGACCATCGCCCTGCTCGCCGCACTCGGGCAGGACGAAGAGCTGGCCATGCATGTGCGCGCCACCGCCAATACCGGCGCCACCGAGGCGGATATTCGCGAAGCGCTGCTGCATGTGGCGATCTATGCCGGCGTGCCCGCCGCCAACCACGCTTTCAAAATCGCCAAGCTTGCCCTGGCCAGCATGAAAGCCGATAGTTCCCCTGATAATTCTGGCACTTATAATTCTGGCGATGAGGAGGAGACGAAATGAGCAACCGGCCGCCGGAAACCGGACCGTTCTTCGCACGCAACCGCGACATCCATCCGCTCGCCTATGCGCCCGGCTACAAGACCTCGATCCTGCGCTCGCCGCAGCGCGCGCTGATTTCGCTGGAAGGCACCAAGAGCGAGATCACCGGCCCGGTCTTCGGCCATGGCATGCTGAACCCGCTGGATAACGACCTCATCCTCAACTATGCCCGCCCCGGCGAAATGCCGGTCGGGCCGCGCATTCTGGTGCACGGCCGGGTGCTGGACGAGCGCGGCCGCGGTGTGGATGGCGCGCTGGTGGAATTCTGGCAGGCCAATGCCGGCGGCCGTTACCGCCACAAGAAGGAAAGCTACCTCGCCGCCATCGATCCGAATTTCGGCGGCGTTGGCCGCACCATCACGGATGAGAACGGCTATTACTGGTTCAAGACCATCCAGCCCGGCGCTTATCCCTGGCCGAACGGCGTCAATGACTGGCGGCCGGCCCATATTCACTTCTCCGTCTTCGGCCACGGTTTCGCCCAACGGCTCATCACCCAGATGTATTTCGAAGGCGATCCGCTGATCTGGAAATGTCCGATCGTCAAGACCATTCCGGACGAGGATGCGATCAGAAGACTGATCGCGCCGCTGGACATGAATGCGACGCTGCCGATGGACATGCTGGCCTACAAGTTCGACATCGTCCTGCGCGGCCGCCGCTCGACCCTTTTCGAAAACCGCATGGAGGGCAACTGACCATGGTTCAGCCGCTCAACTATCTCAAGGAAACCGCCTCGCAGACGGCGGGCCCTTACGTGCATATCGGCTGCACGCCGAATTTCGTCGGCATCGAGGGCGTGTTTGAGAAGGATCTCGGCTCCGGTCCGCTTTATAACGACAAGGCCCGCGGCGAACGCATCAGCGTGCGCGGCACGGTCTATGACGGTGCGGGCATGGCGCTGAAGGACGCGCTGATCGAAATCTGGCAGGCCGATACCGACGGTTATTACAACAGCCCCAGCGAAACGCGGGGCAAGGCCGATCCGAATTTCATCGGCTGGGGCCGCTCGCCCGGCGACATGGATACGGGTGAGTTCGTCTTCGAAACCATCAAGCCGGGCAAGGTGCCGTTCCGCGACGGCCGGCCGATGGCGCCGCATATCACCTTCTGGATCGTCGCACGCGGCATCAATATCGGCCTGCAAACCCGCATGTATTTCCCGGAAGAACAGGAGGCCAATGCCGCCGACCCGGTTCTTGCCCGCATCGAGCAGAAAAGCCGCATCGCCACGCTTGTCGCCAAAAAAGAGGAAGGCAACGTCTACCGTTTCGATATCCGCCTTCAGGGCGAAGGCGAAACCGTGTTTTTCGATATCTGACGCATATCGCGCAAAAGAAAGCGAGACGGAAGATGAGCCTTTCCCCCTTCGAGCATCCGTTTTTGTCAGGCCTCTTCGGCGACAGCGAGATCGTCGAGCTGTTTTCGGCAAGAGCGGATATCGACGCCATGATCCGTTTCGAGACGGGGCTGGCGCAGGCGGAAGCGCAGGCCGGCATCATTCCCGAGGAGGCGGCGGAAGCGATCGTTTCGCGGCTTTTGGACTTTGCCGCCGATATGACCGCGCTTCGCCATGGCGTCGCGAAGGACGGCGTCGTGGTTCCGGAACTCATCCGGCAGATGCGCGCGGCGGTCGCCGGTCAGGCGGCGGACAGGGTGCATTTCGGCGCCACCAGCCAGGATGTCATCGATACCAGCCTGATGCTGCGGCTGAAGGCTGCGGCGGAAATCATCTCGGCCCGGCTGGGCCGCCTGATCGATACGCTGGGAGACCTTGCCTCCCGCGACGGCCACAACCCGCTGACGGGCTATACCCGCATGCAGGCCGCCATCGGCATCACCGTCGCCGACCGGGCGGCCAGCTGGACTGCGCCGCTGGAACGCCACCTGCTGCGGCTAGAAAGTTTTACGCAGAGCGGCTTCGCCCTGCAATTCGGCGGGGCGGCCGGCACGCTGGAAAAGCTTGGCGACAATGCCGCGGCGGTGCGTGCCGATCTCGCAAAACGGCTCGGCCTTGCCGACAGGCCGCAATGGCACAGCCAGCGCGACGGCATCGCCGAATTCGCCAATCTGCTCTCGCTGATCACCGGCGCGCTCGGCAAGTTCGGGCAGGATATCGCGCTGATGGCCGAGCTCGGTGCGGAAATCCGCCTCTCCGGCGGCGGCGGCTCCTCGGCCATGCCGCACAAACAGAACCCGGTCAATGCCGAAGCGCTGGTGACGCTCGCACGCTTCAATGCCGTGCAGATATCCGCCCTGCACCAGTCGCTCGTGCACGAACAGGAAAGGTCCGGCGCGGGCTGGATGCTGGAATGGCTGTCGCTGCCGCAAATGGTGACGGCAACGGGCGCCTCGCTGCTGATCGCCGAGCGATTGGCCGAGCAGATAGACAGGCTGGGCACAGGCGAAAACTAGCCGCAAGGTCGGTCGATTTCGTGGCCAGACAGGGATTCTTGGCACTGCCGAACGGCAGGCCGGAGGCAACATGGCGACGCGTGGAAAGCGCTTGCGCTTTTCCGCATTAGTCATTGATAAAAAAGACTTTATTCAGAAATCCAGAAAATGAAAAAACAGCACGAAAGCTGCTTTTTAACCGGACATGCCGCTTGACACAAAAATGAACTAACTGGTACAAACATTAAGATTAACAGCCTGCCGCCGACAGGGGTTTTGAAGCCTGCAGCGGCAGTGAACGACAAATGGAGGGCTTTGGCGCCGCAAGGTTTCCAAAGCGATGCGGACAAGGCGAAATGCCTGTCCGGACCCGAACGGGTTGGGAGGAAGAATGTCTTACAGTCTCGATTTTTCGGCGGTCATAGACCGCCTTCCCGAGCTGCTTTTAGCCTGTCTGGCGACGATCGGCCTTGCGATTGCCGGCATGTCGCTCGCCACCGTCATCGGCGTTCTGGGCGTCGTCGCCCGCCGCTCGCGGTTCAAGCTGCTGCGCGGCCTCGTCATCGGTTTTGTGGAAACAATCCGCAACACGCCGTTTCTGGTGCAGATATTCTTCATCTTCTTCGCCCTGCCGCAGATCGGCATCAAGCTCAACCCGACGGTAACGGCCATCATTGCGCTGGCTCTGAACGGCGGCGCCTATGCGATTGAAATCATTCGCGGCGGGGTCGATTCCATTCCCAAGGGTCAGGTCGAGGCGGGGCTTGCGCTCGGCCTTCACCGCGCGCAGATCTTCCGGCACATCATCCTGAAGCCGGCGCTGCGGGCGGTCTATCCCTCGCTCACCAGCCAGTTCATCATGCTGACGCTGACCACTTCGGTCTGCACCTCGATCGCCGCTTACGAGCTGACCTCGGTGGCGCAGAAGATCGAGGCGGATACCTTCCGGTCCTTCGAGGTCTATTTCTCGATCACGCTGCTTTATCTGGTCATTTCCTCGCTGATGATGGGCATTTTCTCGCTCATCTCCCGCGCATCCTTCAGCTATCCGGTCAAGTGAGGAAAAGACAATGGCATCCATCGGTCCCAACGAACTCTTCTTCCTGCTGCAAGGCCTGAAATGGACGCTTGCGCTGACCATCATCGGCTTTATCGGCGGCGGCGTCTTCGGCCTTTGCGTGGCGCTTGCCCGCGTCGCGGACAGCCCGGCAATCCAGCGCGCCAGCACCGGCTACATCGCCGTCTTTCAGGGCACGCCGCTCCTGATGCAGCTTTTCGTGGTCTATTATGGCGTGGCGCTTGCGGGCCTCAATGTCGATGCCTGGATTGCGGTCGCCATCGCTTTTACGCTGCATGCCAGCGCCTTCCTCGGCGAAATCTGGCGCGGCGGCATCCAGGCGGTGCCGAAAGGCCAGACGGAAGCCGCCAATGCGCTCGGCCTGCATTACGTATCGCGCATGAAGGACGTGGTTCTGCCGCAGGCCTTCAAGATTTCGCTGCCGGCCACCATCGGTTTCCTCGTGCAGCTCATCAAGGGCACCTCGCTTGCGGCCATTGTCGGCTTCGTTGAGCTGTCGCGCGCCGGCCAGATCGTCTCCAACCAGACGTTCCGCCCACTCACCGTCTTCGCCCTCGTCGGCGTCATCTATTTCCTGATCTGCTGGCCGCTTTCCCTGTGGGGCGCCAGCGTTGAAAAGCGGCTGCAGACCGCAACCCGCTAAGTCCATGAAGATCTCATCAGCTTTGTAAGGAGGAGCAAAAGATGAAAACCACCAGCATGAAATTCTCTCGTCGCGCCCTGCTCGCGCTTGCCGCGGCAACGGTTGCCCTGCCCTTCGTCGCACCGGTCGATGCTTTCGCCGGCACGGTGGAAGAGGCCAAGGCCAAGGGCAAGGTCGTCATCGGCATTCAGGGCGACAACTCGCCGTGGGGCTTCGTCAATTCCAGCGGTGTGCAGGATGGCCTCGATGCCGATATTGGCAAGGCCTTTGCCGATTATCTCGGCGTCAAGGTTGAGTTCGTACCGCTCGCCGTGGCCAACCGCATTCCCGCTTTGCTGACCGGCAAGGTCGACCTGTTGTTCGCGACCATGGCCATGACGCCCGAACGGGCCAAGAGCATCCAGTATTCGAAGCCCTATGTCGGCAACGTCTTTTCCGTTTACGCCGCCAAGGACAAGAAAATCACTGGTTTTGACGACCTGACCGGCGTCTCCGTCGGCGTTCCCAAGTCCAGCGCCATGGATACAGCCATCACTGCCGGTGCGGGTACGAAAGCAAACATCCTGCGCTTTGATGACGACGCCGCCAATATCCAGGCGATCATATCCGGGCAGGTGGACGCCGTGGGCGGCAACATGTTCTACGGTGACCGCCTGAACAAAGCGGCAGAAGGCAAATTCGAATCGAAATTCGATTTGACGACCATGTACAACGGCGCCGGCACCCGCCCCGGTGAAAAGGACTGGAACGAGACCGTCAATGCCTTCCTCGACAAGATCAAGTCCGACGGCCAGCTCGCCAAGATCTACGACAAGTGGATGAAGCGCGAAGTCCCGGCCTTCCCGGACAGCCTGCCCGACATCCCGTTCACCGTGAAGTAACGGCGGGTTCCGCCTGGATTTGGGAGGAGGAAACAATGAGAATCTTGAAAACCCTGACGGGTTGGCGAGCAATCCTTGCAGCGGGACTGGCGGCAGCTTTGCTGCCGGTTCTGACGCCGGTGGCGGCAGATGCGAGAACGCTTGATGAGGCAAAAGCCAGCGGCAAGGTCGTGATCGGTATCCAGGGCGATAATGCGCCCTGGGGTTTCATTAATTCCACCGGCGTTCAGGAGGGTTACGACGCCGATCTCGCAAGGGGATTTGCGGACTATCTGGGGCTGAAGGTGGAATTCGTGCCGCTTGCCGTCGCCAACCGCATCCCTTCGCTTCGCACCGGCAAGGTTGATGCGCTGTTCGCATCGATGGGAATGACGCCGGAGCGGGCGAAGAACGTGCAATATGCGCAGCCTTACGCGCATAATGTCATGTCGGTCTATGCCACCAAGGACAAGAAGATCGCCGGTTTCGACGATCTGACCGGAATGACCGTCGGCGCACCGAAATCCAGCCCGATGGATACGGCCTTGACCGCAGGGGCTGGCACCAAGGCGAATATCCTTCGCTTCGATGACGATGCCGCCACCATTCAGGCGATCCTGTCGGGCCAGATCGAGGCGATCGGTGGCAACCAGTTCTATGGCGACCGTCTCGCGGCTGCCGGCGGCAAGGATTACGAGGTGAAGTTCGACCTCGTGACCCTTTACAACAGCGCTGCCACACGCCCCGGCGAAAAGGACTGGAACGAAGCGCTGAACGCCTATCTGGACAAGATCAAGGCCAATGGCGACCTCGAAAAAGTCTACGCCAAATGGATGAAGCGCCCGGTACCGCAGTTCCCGGCTTCGCTTCCCGACATTCCCTACACCGTCAACTAACACTGCTGCCAAAGCATGAAGGAAAGTTCCATGCCGCAATCCGCCGCTCAGGCTCCGCTGATCGCCCTTGAAGGGGTGGGAAAGTGGTATGGAGCCTTCCACGCGCTTAAAAACGTCAACATGACGGTTCGCAAGGGCGAAAAAATCGTTCTTTGCGGGCCGTCCGGTTCGGGCAAATCCACGCTCATCCGCTGTATCAATCATCTGGAGGAAATCCAGGAGGGCAAGATCACGGTCGAGGGAACGACGCTGTCGGATTCCAGCCGCGCCATCGATGCGGTTCGCCGCGAAGTGGGCATGGTGTTCCAGAGCTTCAATCTCTTCCCGCACAAGACCATCATGGAAAACTGCACGCTCGCGCCCATGCGGGTGAAGGGCCTGTCGAAAGCCGATGCGGAGGCGACGGCGCGCAAATATCTGGAGCGCGTGCGCATTCTCAACCAGGCAGACAAGTACCCGGCCCAGCTTTCCGGCGGCCAGCAGCAGCGTGCGGCCATCGCCCGGGCGCTGTGCATGGAGCCGAAGGCCATGCTGTTCGATGAGCCGACCTCGGCTCTCGACCCGGAAATGGTGAAGGAAGTGCTCGACACCATGATCGGCCTTGCCCGCGACGGCATGACGATGATCTGCGTGACCCATGAAATGGGCTTTGCACGGCAGGTGGCCGACCGGGTGATCTTCATGTCGGAAGGCGAGATCATCGAGGAAGGCCCGCCGGAGGAATTCTTCCGCGATCCCAAGCACCAGCGCACGCGCACGTTCCTCGGCGAAATTCTCGCCCACCACTGAGGTTCGCGCGCTCTAAGACAGGCGGGGATAATCCCGCCTCTCCCACACCGTCCGATGAGCGACACGTGATCATGACAGAGAAAACATCCTTCAAGGTCGGCCTGATAGGCGCCGATATACAGCTTTCCAAATCGCCCGCGCTGCACATGCGCGAAGGGGCGGCCCACGGTCTCGACTATTCCTACGAGCTGGTGGATATCACCGCCCGCAAGCTGCCGCCGAGCGCCCTTCCCGACCTGCTGGACGAACTGGAAGCGCGCGGTTTTTCCGGCACCAACATCACCCATCCCTTCAAGCAGGCCGTTATTCCGCATCTGCACGAACTGTCGGACGATGCCCGCATGCTGGGCGCGGTCAACACGGTCGTCTTCCGGGACGGACGCCGCATCGGCCACAACACCGACTGGTACGGCTTTTACGAAAGCTTCGTGCGCGGCCTGCCGGATGCCCGGCGTGACCGGGCGCTTCTGGTCGGCGCGGGTGGCGCTGGCGTTGCGGTGGCCCATGCCGCATTGAAGCTCGATATCGCCCGTCTCGACATTTTCGACCGGGATTTCCCAAGGGCCGAGCAATTGGCCCGGGAACTCAATGCCCGCTTCGGCGAGGGCCGCGCGCTTGCCGTCAAAGACCCCGCCGCCTCCCTGCCCTTTGCCGATGGCCTGATCCACGCCACGCCGATGGGCATGCCAGCCCATCCCGGCATGCCGGTTCCGGCCGATCTCATCGAACGGCGGCACTGGGTGGCCGATATCGTCTATATGCCGCTTGTCACCGAGCTATTGGCGACGGCGGCGAAAAAGGGCTGTCGCACCCTGCCCGGCGGCGGCATGACCGTGTTTCAGGCCGTCGGCGCATTCCGCCTCTTCTGCGGCCGCGAGCCGGATGCCGGGCGCATGACGGCGCATTTCACCGAGCTTTGTATGGCGGAGGGCGTCGCATGAGCCTTTTCACTGTTCTGAACGGTCCCAACCTCAACCTGCTCGGCCAGCGCCAGCCGGAAATCTATGGTTATGAAACGCTCGCCGATATCGAGGTCAATTGCCGTGGGATCACTGATGCCGCCGGCCACGATCTGTTTTTTGCCCAGAGCAACCGGGAATATGAGCTGATCGACTGGGTACACGAAGCCCGCGGCAAGTCCGCGGGCATTGTCATCAATCCCGGCGCCTTTACCCACACCTCGGTCGCGATCCTCGATGCGCTCAATGCCTTCGAGGGGCCGGTGATCGAGGTGCATATTTCCAACATCCACAAACGCGAGGTCTTCCGGCACCACTCCTATATCTCGACCCGCGCCGAAGGCGTGATCGCCGGCCTCGGCGTCGATGGTTATGAGGTGGCGCTGCGCCACCTCATCAATCGCCTTTCCCGATCCGCGTAATATGCTCGGGCATCAATACATAGCGCAGCAACATCTCCGCCACATGCGCAGACAGCGCTTCCTGGCCGGCCTCGCTAAAAAGCGTGTCGCCAAAATTGAACGAAAACGTCTCCGTGTTCGAGACGTTATAAAAAGACAAAGCACTGATCTGCCAATGCAGTTCAAGAGCGTCCAGTCCGGGCCGAAACACGCCGGCATCCTGCCCGCGCTTCAATATTCGGCGCATGATTTCAATGGCCGGTCGGTTGACGTTGCGGATCGCTTCGGAAACCCTGATATGCCTGCCGTGGTGAATGTTTTCCGTCATCACCATCCGGACGAAAGCGGGGTTGCGGCGGTGGTGCTCGAAGGTAAACCGACAGAGCTTCTCAAGTGCGGCGACCGGCTCGAGATCATCCAGCTCAAGACTGCCTTCGCCGCCGCGCACCTGCGCATAGGCTTCCTCCAGCACGCGTTTGTAAAGGCCTTCCTTGTCGCCGAAATAATAATAGATCATGCGCTTGGACGTGCGCGTGCGCGCCGCAATCTCATCGATGCGGGCGCCCGACAGGCCATTCTGCGAAAATTCCTCCATCGCGACGGAAAGAATATCCCGGCGCACCCCTTCCGGATCGCGCTTCGCCTGCCGGGTATCGCGGGTGCCTTTGGAGGTCGTGCTTTTGCTCATGCTTCATTCCCTGGACGGGGCTGGCTTCTGGCTGCGTCCCCTTTATTAACCAATCAGTACATAAGGCTGAAAAGGAAGGCAATATGGCGAGCTATGACACAATAAGACACGGCATGCCAATGCGCACATCCATTGCAACCGTATCGATCAGCGGCGAATTCCCCGAAAAGCTGGCGGCCATCGCCAAAGCGGGCTTTTCCGGCGTTGAGATTTTCGAAAACGATTTCCTGACCTACGACGCCTCGCCGCGCGAGGTGAAGGCCTTGGCCGCCGATCACGGGCTGGATATCACCCTTTTCCAGCCGTTCCGCGATTTCGAGGGCATGCCGGAGCCGCACCGGAGCCGCGCTTTTGAAAGGGCCGGGCGCAAATTCGACATCATGGGCGAACTCGGCACCGACCTGATGCTGATCTGCTCGAATGTCTCACCGGTCTCGCTCGGCGGCATCGACCGCGCCGCCGCCGATTTCCATCAGCTCGGCGAGCTTGCGGCAAAACATGGCGTGCGCGTCGGTTACGAGGCGCTGGCCTGGGGTCGCCATATCAGCGATCACCGCGACGCCTGGGAGGTGGTGCGCCGCGCCGACCATGCCAATGTCGGCATCATCCTCGATAGTTTCCACACGCTGTCGCGCAAGATCGATCCCAATTCGATCCGCTCCATTCCCGGCGACAAGATTTTCATCGTGCAGCTTGCCGATGCGCCGCTGATCGACATGGACCTGCTCTACTGGAGCCGCCACTTCCGCAACATGCCGGGCGAAGGCGATTTGCCGGTCGTGGATTTCATGCGCGCCGTGGCGGCAACCGGCTATAGCGGCCCGCTATCGCTCGAAATCTTCAACGACCAGTTCCGCGGCGGCTCGGCACGGCTGCTGGCCGAGGATGGCCACCGCTCGCTCATCAACCTGATGGACCAGGTGCGCCGTCTCGAACCAGATATCCGCATCGATGTGCCGGCCATGCCGGAACGGGTGCAGACGGAAGGCGTGGAATTCGTCGAATTCACCACAGCACCGGAAGAAAAACCCAATCTGGAAGCCCTTCTCGCCACGCTCGGCTTTGAAAACACCGCCCGGCACCGCAATCGCGATGTCGATCTTTATACGCAGGGCGATATTCGCATCGTCATCAATACCAGCGATGGCGGCGACAGTTTCGCGGGAGCCTCCTATTCCATCCACGGCACCAATGCCTATGCCTTCGGGCTGAAGGTTGATGATGCCGCAGCAGCGCTGGTACGGGCCGAAGCGCTGGGTGCGCCCACCTTCGCCGAGCCGCGCAAGTCAGGCGAAGTCGCCGTTCCCGCCATTCAGGGCGTGGGCAACGGCGTCATCTATTTCCTCGACGGTTCACCGGAGCTTTCCTCCATCTGGGACAATGAATTCGTGCCCACGGAAGGCCGAACGCCGGAAGGCGACGCCGGTCTCAGGCGGATCGATCATCTTGCGCAAACAACGCATTACGATGAAATGCTGACCTGGCTTTTATTCTACACCTCGCTGTTTGCGACGCGGCGCACACCGATGGTCGATGTGGTCGATCCGGGTGGGCTGGTGCGCAGCCAGGCGATTGAAAGCGTGCCCTCGCCGCATTTCCGCCTGACCATGAACGGTGCGGACAATCGCAAGACTTTCGCCGGCAAATTTCTGGCCGAGGGCTTCGGCACCAGCATCCAGCACATCGCGTTTGCCACCGACGATATCTTCGCCACCGCAAAAGCCTTGCAGGCGCGCGGTTTCCACGCCCTGCCGATCTCGCGCAATTATTACGACGATCTGGAAGCCCGTTTCGGGCTGGAGCCGGAGTTTTCGGACGCGCTGCGGGCCGCGAGCATTCTTTATGACCGCGACGACAATGGCGAATATTTCCAGATCTACAGCCGCACCTTCGGCGAGGGTTTCTTCTTCGAAATCATCGAAAGACGCGGAGCCTATGGCGGTTATGGCGCGATGAACGCCCCCTTCCGCATCGCCGCACAAAGACGGCTTGCGCCGCCGGTCGGCATGCCGAAGGAATAACTCCCGGCACCGAAATACAATCGGAGAAATCCAATCGGGCAGCAGCCGGCAGGAATGCCGCTGCGGCCTGTTCTCATTCACGCCAATGTCGTTATCTCGTAATCGCGTGGAATGGCGGAGGTCGCCGTGAACCACTCGGACGCCCGCGTCCGCTGCTGATGGAAATCGAAGGCGGCACGGTCGGCGAACAGCTCCTCCACCTGCCAGATCAGGGGATCGTCTGTCTCGGACACCTCGAAGGAAAGACAGCCGGGTTCCGCTCTGGTCAGACGCAGATGTTCGGGAAGGTGGCGCCGCACCAGCTCGACATCATCCTTGGACAAGCACCGTAAAAAGCCCCTCAGCCTGACTGCGCCTGCCTTGTTGTTCATGCCCGGCATTCCCATTCCTCATCGCTCTTCTCAAAGGTTTTTAGCGACAATAATCGTGGAATACACGCATCATCGCGAAGCATCCTTCAGGAATGCGCGCTCAAAATCGGTGCAGCTGCGCATTTGTAGAGCAGTACACAAAAATTGTTCAACACTCTGGACATGATTGTTCGGTTTTGTTAGCTTTTTCGCAAAACAAGGGTGGGGAATTAGAGTTACATGCGCATCGTCGAATCTGCGGCCGACGCAAATCATCCGGCCGGTACCGATGAGGTTGCCTGCGGCGCTTCGGTGACATCGAATGTGCCGTGTCCGCGGGCGACGGCCAATGCGCATTTTGCCGACAAAGCGGCCTGAAGACATGCAGTTCTTCGTGACATTCCCGTCCCTGCCCATGGCATCGCCCAGCACGCGCCTGCCCGAGACATTTTCCCCTTCCTCATTTTCACATGGCCGCGCCAGCTTTGCCGCGCAGGCCACGCCGGAGACGCTGACATGACTGCCGCACCCGCAAACGCCCTCCTCTCGGTCGAAGGCCTGAGCGTCGAGTTCGGCAATAGCCGCGTCGTGGACGATATCTCCTTCAGCGTCGAGCCCGGCCGCACGGTCGCGGTCGTCGGCGAATCCGGATCGGGAAAATCGGTCACCTCGCTTTCGACCATGCGCCTTGCCGACATGATGGGCGCCACCTACCCCACCGGCAAAATCCTGTTTGAAGGCAAGGACTTGCTGAAGGCGTCTCAGAAAGAGATGCGCGCGATCCGCGGCAAGGAGATCGCCATGATCTTCCAGGAGCCGATGACCTCGCTCAACCCCGTCTTCACCATCGGCGACCAGATCTGCGAAGTGCTTGTGCTGCATGAAAAGATGGGCAAGCAGGCGGCGCTGGCGGAAGCACAGAAGCTGCTCGAAATGGTGCGCCTGCCCGATGCGGCCGAGCTTCTGAAGCGTTATCCGCACCAACTTTCCGGCGGCATGCGCCAGCGCGTCATGATCGCCATGGCGCTCGCCTGCCGGCCGAAGCTTTTGATCGCCGACGAGCCGACGACGGCGCTGGATGTGACCATTCAGGCGCAGATCCTCAACATCATGCGCGACCTGCAGAAGAAGCTCGGCATGGGCATGGTCTTCATCACCCATGATATGGGCGTGGTGGCGGAAATGGCCGATGACGTCGTCGTCATGTGGAAGGGCAAGAAGGTGGAGGAAGGTCCGGTCAAGGATATCTTCGCCAATCCGCAGCACCCTTACACACGCGCCCTGCTTTCCGCCGTTCCGCGCCTCGGCAGCATGGAAGGCGAAGAGTTTCCCAAGCGCCTGCCGCTCACCGTGTTGCAGGACGGCCAGCCGGTTGTGGTTGGCGAGGAGCGCGTGCAAAACACGGCGAAATATGACGCGAAGCCGCTTTTGTCGGTCAAGGACCTGTTCGTGCGCTTCGATATCCGCAAGAACCTGTTCGGCAAGGCGACGCACCGTTGCAGCGCCGTGCAGAAGGTGAGTTTCGATATTCATGCCGGCGAAACGCTGGCGCTGGTGGGCGAATCCGGTTCCGGCAAATCCACCATCGGCCGCACCATCCAGCAACTGCAGACGGCCATCTCGGGCGAAATTGCCTTCAATGGTCGCAGCTATTCTCAGATGTCGGCGGCGGAGCGCTTCCGCATGCGTCAGGAAGTGCAATATATCTTCCAGGACCCCTTTGCCTCGCTCGATCCGCGCAAGACGGTCGGTTTTTCGATTGCCGAGCCGATCAACACCCATGGTTTGATCAACGATCAGAAGGCCGTAAAGCGGCGCGTGGATGAATTGCTGGAGCGTGTGGGCCTCAGCTCCGAACATGCCGCGCGTTATCCGCACGAGTTCTCCGGCGGCCAGCGCCAGCGCGTCTGCATTGCCCGTGCGCTGGCTTCCGATCCGAAGCTCATCATCGCCGATGAGGCGCTGTCGGCGCTCGATGTCTCCATTCAGGCGCAGATCATCAATCTGTTCATGGATTTGCAGGCCGAACGCGGGCTCGCCTATCTCTTCATCAGCCATGACATGGCGGTGGTGGAAAAGATGAGCCACCGCGTCGCCGTGCTTTATCTTGGCCAGATCATGGAAATGGGCAGCCGCCGCCAGGTCTTCGAAACCCCGACGCATGATTACACCCGCCGCCTGCTTTCGGCCGTGCCGGTGGCCGATCCGACCATCGAGCGCCGCATCGCGATGATCGAAGGAGAAATACCCAATCCCGTGCGCCGTGTCGGCGACGAGCCGGCCATTCTCGCCCATGAGGAAATCAATCCGGGCCACTTCATCGCGAAGAGCGCCTGAATAACAACCAGAACCACAACCATCTGAAGAGGAACAGGTAGATGACAATAATCAAGAAGGGGATGACGACAACGTTCGTCGCGCTTGCCATGGCCGCAACGGCCTTTACCGCCGCGCCGGCTCTTGCCGCCGGCAAGATGACCATTTCCAGCCCGCAGGATCCGGGCAGCTGGGATCCAATCGACACCTTCCTCGTGCAATGGGCGGCCGTCGCCACCAACATCTTCGATGGCCTCACCTATCGCGGCCCGGACCTGAAGGTTGTGCCCGGCCTTGCCGAATCCTGGGAAGAGCTGGATGAGGGCAAGCGCATCCGTTTCAAGCTGCGCCAGAACGTCAAGTTCCACAGTGGCGAGCCCTTCAACGCCGCCGCCGTCAAGTTCACCTTCGAGCGCCTTCTCGGCGAACAGGGTGCCAAGGGCCCGCAGCGCTCCAACTATGTCGCCATCGAAAGCGTCGATGTCATCGACGATTACACCGTCGACATGAAGCTGAAGGCGCCCGATCCGGTGCTGCTGACCAAGCTTGCCGGTTATGGCGGCATGATCGTTCCGCCGAAATATATTCAAGAAAAGGGCGAGGACAATTTCAACCTCAACCCCGTCGGCACCGGCGCGTTCAAATTCGTTTCCTACGCGCCGAAGACCAACATCAAGCTCGAAGCCAACCCGGATTACTGGGGCGGCGCGCCAAAACTTTCCGAGCTTGAATATCGCTTCATCGCCGAGCCGGCGACCGCCGTTGCCGAATTGCAGGCCGGCCGCGTCGATCTCGTCATTCCGCCGACCATCCCGATCGGCATGATTCCGGTTATCCAAGGCGATTCCAAGCTTGAGATCGTCAGCGTGCCCGGCCCGACGGTCGATGCGCTGCGTTTCAACACCCGTGACGGCATCACCGCCGATCCGAAGGTGCGCAAGGCGATCATCATGGCCGTCGACCGCGGCACCATCGTCAAGTCGATCCTTGCCGGCCAGGCATCGGAAATCGCAAGCTTCCAGAGCGCGCTGTCCTTCGGTTACGATCCGGAGCTGAAGCCGCTGCCTTACGATCCGGAAGGTGCAAAGAAGCTTCTCGCGGAAGCCGGCGTCAAGGCAGGCGCGGCGCTGCAGATCGATATCCGCGGCAATGACGCGACGATGAACGAGGTGGCGCAGGTCATTTCCAGCTACCTCTCCATGGTCGGCATCACCGCCACCATCAAGCCCTATGAAACCAACGTGCTCTTGAACGACATCATCCCGCAGGGCAAGACCGGCGCGATGTTCCAGCAGAAATGGGGCGGCTGGACCTTCGATTACGACAACACGGCCTATTCCATGTATCACTCGGGTGAAAAGTGGAACCCTTACGATAAGGACGAAAAGCTGGACAAGCTGCTGGAATCCCAGCGTCCGCTGACCGACCGTGCCGAGCGCGAAAAAATCCTCAAGGAAATCGGCAGCTATACCGCCGACCGCGCGCTGGAAATTCCGCTTTACAACACCAATGCCATTTACGGCATCAACAAGCGGGTCAAGGGTTTCGTCGCGCCGCCGGATAACCGCCTGAAGCTGACCGACGTGACCGTCGAATAAGCGGGTTGATCCTCTAAACACGCCGCCTTGTCCGCCTCTCGCGGGCAAGGCGGGATTTCTCTTCCCCCGTTTCCTCGCAAGGTAAAAAACGTGGCCGGTTTCCTCATCAAGCGATTGCTGCAGGCGATTTTTGTCGTCATCGCCATCACCCTTCTCGTTTCTTTCGCCATCCGCCTCACTGGCGATCCGGCTGTCACCATGTTCCAGGGCGGCGGCAGCATGACGGAAGACGATCTGGCGCGCATCCGCGCAGCACTGGGCACCGACCGGCCGTTCTTCGTGCAATATTTCAGCTTCCTGAAGGGCCTCGTGACGCTCGATTTCGGCCGCAGCTTCACCGGCAGCACGCCGGTCTCGCGCCTCATCGCCGATGCCCTGCCCGCCACGCTGCTGCTCGCCTTCATCTCCATGGCGGTGTCGATTGCACTCTCCATCCCGCTCGGCATCAAGGCGGCGACCTCGCGCGGCAAGACGGCCGATCAGGTAATCCGCATTTTCTCGCTCGTCGGCCTGTCCTTCCCGAATTTCTGGCTGGCCACCATGCTGGTGCTCTTATTTTCCATCACGCTCGGCTGGCTGCCGCCAAGCGGCATGGGTGGTTTTGCCAGCTACATCATGCCCGCCGTCACCATGGGCGTCATCCTCACCGCCACCAATGTCCGCCTTGTCCGAACGGCCATGCTCGATACGCTGCGCTCGCAATATGTCATGGTGGCGCGCGCCAAGGGCCTTAGCGAAAACAAGGTTCTCTACAAACACGCGCTGCGCAACTGCGCCATTCCGCTCATCACCTATTTCGGCCTGCAATTCGGCGGGCTGCTCGGCGGCATCGTCGTCATCGAGCGTGTCTTCAACTGGCCGGGCCTCGGCACGCTGGCCTTCGATGCGGTCGGCGCGCGCGACTATCCCGTGCTTCAGGCCGTCATCACCGTGCTGTCGCTGATGATCGTCGGCATCAACCTTCTGGTCGATATCGCCTATGGGCTTGTCGATCCGCGCATCCGCACGGAGTAAGTGACGATGGCTGCCAAAACCTCGCGTCTCGCGCGCTTCACCAATCTCGAATTCGTCCTCGGCGCGTTCCTCACCGTGGTCATCTGCCTTGCCGTCGTCTTTTCCGACGTGCTGTTTCCGGGCGGCGCGGACAAGATCGACCTGATGGCGCGCCTTGCCAAACCCTTTGCCAATGCCGCCCATCCGCTCGGCACCGATCCGCTGGGGCGTGACGTGCTCGCCCGTGTCGTCGCCGGCGGCAAGATTTCGCTGCTGGTCGGTTTCACCTCGGTCATCGGCGCCGTCATCTTCGGCGTCGCTGTCGGCCTGGTGGCCGGTTATTATCGTGGCTTCTGGGATATGCTGGTCATGCGCTTTGCCGATATCCAGCTCGCCATGCCCTTCATTCTGCTCGCCATCACCTTCATCGCCATTGTCGGCGGCAGCCTCACCAACACCATCATCCTGCTGATCGTCTCGCAATGGGTGCAATATGCCCGCCTCGTGCGCGGCTCGGTGCTGACGCTGCGCGAACGGGAATTCATCCTTTCCGCCCGCGCCATCGGCGTGAAGGACTGGCGCATCATTCTCCAGCATCTGCTGCCGAATCTCATCGGCCCGGTCATCGTGCTGATGACGCTCAATGTCGCCAACAACATCCTGCTTGAAAGCAGCCTCACCTTCCTCGGCCTCGGCGTCGATCCGACCATTCCGAGCTGGGGCGGCATGCTGGCGGATGGACGGACCTATCTGCAGACGGCATGGTGGGTCAGCGTCTTCCCGGGTCTTGCTATCCTTCTGACGGTGCTTGGCCTCAACCTTCTCGGCGACTGGCTGCGTGACAGCCTCGACCCCACCGGCAGAACCTCGAGGTAAATGCGATGAGCCAGATTTTCGACGAGACTTTCGAACGCACGCTGGATACGCTTCTCGCCAATGCCGAGCCCGGCCAGTCCTTCGAGGCATGGAGCTTCGATGACGCCAAAAGCCGCCGCGAAGCCGAAAACCGACTGAAGAAAAAAGGCGTCAGCGCCCGCATCCGCAGCGCCTACAAGCCGCTTCTCTTCACCTTTCTGGAAGAGATCAATCTGGATGGCGTCGACACCATAGAGGTGCGTTACCCGGTGCATGCCAACGCACCCGCCAATCGTTTCCGGCTGGAGGCCTATCCGCTGGCCGCGCTGGTGGGCGATGCGAAGATCGACTTCGTCGCCCGAAAAGACGACGCCTTCCATTATGATGTTACCCTGAGCCGCAACGGCAAGAAGGAAACCCTGAAGATTCTGGCGCCAAACCGGGTGCACACCGATATCGTCGGCGAAACCAATGTTTCGCCCACCGGCTGGTTCCGACTTGCCGGCGACGCTTCAGGCGAGCGGCTGGAGACGGATTACGAACGGCTTTTCGAAGCGGCGATCCATGCCGTCGCCAACCATGGCTGGGGCGATGAAGAGCCCTATTTCGAGGAACTGAACATCCGCGTCGCGCATCCGGCCGAAGATCTGCCGCTCTCCCTCGGCGATGAGGTCGTCAGCCTGCGCGAAGCCCTGCATGAGGATTTCTATTTCTCGCTTTTGGAGTTCTTCCAGAAGAAATCCGGCCGGCCGCTGGGTGACCGGGGCCTGAAACCCGGCCAGATCGTACCGGAAATCGTGAAAAGCGAAGGTGAAGTCTCTGTCCGCATCGAGGCCCGCACGCTCACCACCGCCTTTCTCGATGGCCGTGAACAGCAGATCGATACGGCCAGCGAACCGGTTGCGGCAGGCCAGCTCGCGAAGCTGCTTGAAGAAATCGGCGGCGAGGCCTTCGAGGCCCGCTCCCGTTCCGGCCGCATTCTTGCCGCCCGTTATGTCACCGGCAGCGATGCCGCGGTGATGATCAGCGGCGGCCAGCATCCCAACGAGACCACAGGCATCGTCGGCGCCATCCGCGCCGCCCGCAAACTCGCAGAGCGCAAAGGCGCACATTTCACCATTTCGCCGCTGGAAAATCCGGATGGTTACGCCCTGCATCAGCGGTTGAGAGCCGACAATCCGCGCCACATGCATCACGCGGCGCGTTACACGGCGCTTGGCGACGATCTCGAATATCGCACGCGGGAAAATTCGGGCGTCCATCTCAACGAGAAGGCAATCCGTTTCAGGGCGCAGGAGATGAGCGGCGCCAGCCTGCATGTAAACCTGCACGGTTATCCATCCCACGAATGGACCCGGCCGCTTTCCGGTTATGTCCCGCGCAATTTCGCCATGTGGACGCTGCCGAAAGGGTTCTTCCTCATCATCCGCCACCATGCGGACTGGGAAAGGCAGGCCGAAGCCCTGCTCGACCGGGTAACCCGCCATCTCGGCGCCATTCCCGGCCTGCTCGATTACAACAACCGACAGATCGCTCTTTATGAAATCCACGCTGGCGAAACCGGTTTCCGCATCATCAACGGCTTCCCGTGCCTGTCCTCCGTCGACGACCGCCACACCGTGCCGATGACGCTGATCACCGAATACCCCGACGAGACGATCTACGGCAACGACTTCATCACCGGCCACACCGCGCAGATGGAAACGGTTCTCTCCGCCTATGATGCCTGGCAGGAGATTCTTGTCGGGGAAGTGGCCTGATATTGCAGGCCGCCCTCGATGGGCGGCCTATTTTCCCGCCGTGCCGGCGAGTTTTTGGTCCCGCTGCTTCTGCAACAGCCTCTTGCCCTTGCTCAGAATATGCAGATTAGCGGCATCAAGCTTGTTGTACCCGGCCTGAATAATATCAAGATCGGCAACGTGACCGATTGCCGCCAGTTCATGCATCACGTCGCCAATAGCGACATCGACACTTGGCTTTTGCAGGTTGATCACATCCTCCACCGCAGCGTGCATGCCTTGCGCGTCTCCGCCCATGACGTGATACAGCGCCAGCGCCTTGCGAAGAAATGCTTCGCGGCGCTCGATCTTATTGTTGAGTATACTTTCGCCAACGCGATCTCGCATCAACTCAACAACTCTATTTTGATATTCGCCCATCAGACACCAAATAAAGTTCACAATATGCTTCGCGAGGCTACAAACAATCCCCTTAGAACTGGTTAAGGCACGAGGCTTGCGCGGGTATGACTGTCATTTTCGAAACATGCACAAAAGCTGGTTTTTATGAGGAAGCATTTCGATACCACGTGCCGCGAAAACACCGGTCGTGATGGCTGCGGCGGCGCTATACATTGAGAATCACGGGATGATCACTATTGTGCGATCTTACGTGAGACAAACCCGGCGAGACGGGTATTGATAACCGTCAGGTTATTTATCACCCCCCTTATTTCATTTTACTTTGGCCACCGCACTCATCAATCTGGCAGTCTGGATCGGTGGATGGGAGCCACGGATCAATTGGGAGGAAATCATGAAATTACGGATCACCGCCGCCATCGCGGCCATCTGCTTCAGTACTGCCGCTTATGCCGATACAATCAAGGTGGGCGTGGTCGGTCCGTTCTCCGGCCCCTTCGCGCTGCAGGGCAAGAACTTCAAGGCCGGCATCGATGCCTGGTTCGCGCTGCACGGCAACAAGGTCGGCGACGATACGGTGGAGGTCGTCTATCGCGATGTGCCGCAGGCCGATCCGGCGCAGTCCAAGGCGCTGGCGCAGGAGCTGGTGGTCAAGGAAGGCGTACAATATCTCGCCGGCTTCTATTTCACCCCCGACGCCATGGCCGTCACGCCTTTGCTGAAGCAGGGCAACGTGCCGATGGTCATCATGAATGCCGCCACTTCGGCCATCGTGACGAAAAGCCCCTATGTGGTGCGCACCTCGTTCACCACCTGGCAGACCTCCACCCCCATCGCCAAGGTGGCCTTTGATGGCGGCGTGAAGAAGGTCATCTCACTGGTCAGCGATTATGGCCCGGGCGTCGATGCCGAGAACGCCTTCAAGGCGGCCTTCACCGCCGCCGGCGGCGAGGTTGTCGAAAGCATCCGCATGCCGCTTTCCACCAATGATTTCAGCCCGATCATGCAGCGCGTGAAGGATTCCGGCGCGCAAGGCGTCTTCGCCTTCCTGCCGTCGGGCCCGACCACGCTCGGCTTCGTCAAGGCCTTCAACGATAACGGCCTGAAATCCGCAGGCGTCAAGCTCTTCGCACCGGGCGATCTGACGCAGGAATCCGACCTGCCGGCGCTTGGCGAAGCCGCGCTCGGCATGCAGACGACCTTCCATTACGCCGTCTCGCATGATTCCCCTGAGAACAAGACCTTCGTGGAGGCCGCCGCCAAGGCGATCGGCAATCCGAAGGAACTCTCCTTCCCTTCCGTCGGCGCCTTTGACGGCATGTATGTCATCAGCAAGATGATCGAGGCTACTGGCGGCAAGCAGGATGCGGAAAAGGCGGTGGACGCGGTGAAGGGTCTTTCCTGGACAAGCCCGCGCGGCCCTGTCAGCATCGATCCGGAAAGCCGCCACATCACGCAGAACATCTATCTGCGCGAAGTGGCCAAGGGCGATGACGGCAATTATTACAACAAGGAAGTCCAGACCTTTGAAAAACAGGGCGATCCGGGCCTCGCCGCCGCGAAATAACGGCGGTTTGTAGAGATGTTCCGGGCCGCCCGTCGCGGCCCGTCTCCGGCCCGGATGGGCATTGCAGCACCGGGAGGAATTTTCAGCATGCAGACGGTCTTCAGCATCCTTGTTGATGCGCTCGCCTATGGCATGGTCCTGTTCATCATCTCCATCGGCCTTTCGGTGACGATGGGGCTGATGCGGGTGGTCAATCTGGCGCATGGCGCCTTCGCCATGATCGGCGGTTATCTCGCCTCCTATGCCGCCCATGGCCTCGGCCTCGGTTATGCCCTGGCGATCCTCGTCGCCATCGTCGGCACCATCGTCATTGCCATTCCGCTTGAGCGTTTTCTCTATCGCCGCATCTATGGCGCGCCGGAACTGACGCAGGTGCTGATGACCATCGGCATCACGTTTTGCATCATCGGCATCGCCAACTTCGTCTTCGGCCCGACGCTGAAGACCATTCCGCTGCCGCAGCAGCTGGCCGGCCCCACCGATCTCGGCTTCCGCACCATCGCCACCCACCGCATCTTCGCCATTGCCTGCGGTCTGGCTGTTGCCGGCGCATTGTGGTTCACCTTCGAAAAGACCGCCTTCGGCATCAAGCTGCGCGCTGCTGTCGATAATGCCGCCATGGCGGCCGCGCTCGGCGTTCGCACCGAGGTTATCTATGCCGTCAGCTTCGCCATCGCCGTCGGCCTTGCCGCCATGGGCGGCGTCATCGGCGCGGAATTGCTGCCGGTCGAACCCTATTATGCGCTACGTTATATGGTGACCTTCCTCGTGGTGGTCTCGGTCGGCGGCGCGGGCTCCATTCCCGGCGCGCTGATCGCCTGCCTGCTGCTCGGCGCCATCGATACGACCGGGCGCTACCTCGCCCCCGAATATGGCGAATTCTTCTTTTACCTGGCGGTCATCGTGATCATCACGCTGTTCCCGCGCGGCCTTCTCGGAAGGGCGAAATGAGATGGCGGTGCTCATGAACGACGTGACTGAAACGGCAGAGATCCCGAAGACGCGCTCGCCGCTGCGCACGCTTGCGGGACCGCTCCTCATCATTATCGCCGCGATTGCCGGTTATTACCTGTTTCCGGATAATCTGGCGCTTCTGACCCGCATCATCGCCATTGCGCTGCTCGTGCTGTCGATCGATCTCGTCACCGGCTATTGCGGCGTCGCCACCCTCGGCCATGCCGCACTCTTCGGCGCGGGCGCCTATGCCGCCGGCATCGCCGCCGCCCATTTCGAAATCACCGATCCGCTGCTGATGACCGTGATCGGCGCAGGCGCGGGCGGCGTCGCCGGGCTGGTCTCCGGTACGGTTCTCTTGCGCGCCCACGGCTTGCCGCAGCTCGTTCTTTCCATCGCCGTCATCCACCTGTTCCATGAGGCTGCCAACAAGGCATCGGGCTGGACGGGCGGCAGCGACGGTCTTGCCGGCGTTTCCCCGGACGCGCTGTTCGGCACCTTCGAATTCGACCTTTTCGGCCGCACCGCCTATATTTACGGCGTCTGTCTGCTGCTCGTCGTCTTCCTCGCCCTCAGGGTCGTGGTCAATTCGCCCTTCGGCATGTTGTGCCGCGGCGTCAAGCAGGACAGCATCCGCATTCAGGCCATGGGCGGCGCCGTCAACGGCACGATTTTGAAGATGTTCGTCATATCCGGCATCGTCGCCGGCATTGGCGGTGCGCTTAACGCCATTTCCACCCAGGTCGTCGGCCTCGATAGCCTCAGCTTCACGCTTTCGGCCGAAGCGCTGGTCATGCTGGTGCTCGGCGGCGCGGGTTCGCTTTACGGCGCGCTGATCGGCACCGTCACCTTCATGTGGTTCGAAGATGTCGTTTCCGCCGCCAATCCGTTCCACTGGCTCACCATTGTCGGCCTGCTGCTGATTGCCGTCGTGCTTTTTGCGCCGCGCGGGCTTTATGGCGCGGGTGAACAGATCATTGCGCGCATCCGTGGAGGTCGCAAATGAGCGCCATTTTCGAAGTCTCCGGCCTCAAGAAAAATTTCGGCGGCCTCGTCGTCACCAACAATGTCTCGCTGTCGCTTTCGCCGGGAGACCGCACGGTGCTGATCGGCCCCAATGGCGCCGGCAAGACCACCTTCGTCAATCTCGTCACCGGCAATATCAAGCCCTCGGCCGGCACGGTGCGCATCGCAGGCGAGGATGTGACCGGCCTCAGCGCCAGCCAGCGGGTGAAGCGCGGCCTCGTCCGCTCCTTCCAGGTCACGCGGCTGTTTCAGGACATGACGCCGGAAGAACACGTGGCGCTTGCCATTCTCCAGCGCGAAGGTAAGACGGGCCGGATTTTCGGCCGTTACCGCGCCATGCCTGCGGTGATGAGCGAAGCCCGCGACATTCTCGGGACGCTCGGTCTTCTGGCCCTTGCGGAAACCCGCGTGCGCGAGATCGCCTATGGCCAGCAGCGGCTGATCGAGATCGCGCTTGCCATGGCGCTTCGCCCGAAAATCTTGTTGCTGGACGAACCGGCCGCCGGCGTGCCTTCCACGGAAACCGCGCGCATCGAACAGGCGCTCGACCGGCTGCCGGCCGACCTCGCGATCCTGATGATCGAGCACGACATGGATCTGGTCTTCCGTTTTGCCAAACGTGTGGTGGTGCTCGCCGCAGGCGCGGTCATCTTCGACGGTTCGCCGGAAGACGTCACCAGCAATGCGGAAGTCCGCCAAGCCTATCTGGGAAGTTACGCCGATGCCCGCAACGCCGCTTGAAATCGTCAACCTCACCGCAGGTTATGGCCCCACCCGCGTCATCGAGGGCCTGTCGCTTTCCGTGCCGTCGGGCTCGCGTTTCGCGGTGCTCGGCCGCAACGGCGTCGGCAAGACCAGCCTCTTCGCCACGCTGGCCGGCCAGACGAAACGCTTCGCCGGCGATATCCGCATCGGCGGCCAGGACATCGCCGCTTTGCCGAGTGCCGCCCGCGCCAAAGCCGGCCTCGGTTACGTGCCGCAGACGCGGGATGTGTTTCCCACCCTCACCGTCGAGGAGAACCTGTTCGTCGGCCTCAAGACCCGGCCGAAATCGGCCATCGAGGAAGCCTACACGCTGTTTCCGCGCCTGAAGGAGCGCCGCCGCAATCTCGGCTCGCAACTTTCCGGCGGCGAACAGCAGATGCTCTCCACCGCCCGCACGATTCTTGGCCAACCGCGGGTGCTGCTTCTCGACGAACCGCTCGAAGGCCTTGCCCCCGTCATCTGCGAGGAGCTGATGGACGCCTTCTCCAAACTGGCGCAATCGGGTGAAATGACCATTCTCCTCGTCGAACAGCGCATCCAGATGGCCATCGACTTCGCCGACCACGCCATCATCATGGAACGCGGCCGCATCGTCTGGGAAGGGCCGTCGAGCGACCTTGCGGAGAACCCGGATATTATCGATACGCATCTTGGCGTTGGCGGGCTGCATTGAGCCAACGCATCGCCGTTGCGCGTTCATATATACAATCTCCGTCATACCGGCCTTGAGCCGGTATCCAGCCACCCCAAGTCCTTGGGGTGAAAAGACTCTTCGCGCCGCGCAGACGCGCGCAGGCTGGATTCCGGCTCAAGGCCGGAATGACGGAGGGTGACCGATCACACAAAGCCTCCGCCGTCTCATTTGCCCTTCCTCAAAAAACCCAATGGAATAAAAATTCCACTACAGTTAAAGTGCACACGATTTCAGTCTGCACAAAGGAACGACAATGACGGCAATCGAGGCGCCAGAATCCGTAAAGGCTTTTGAGGAGCGGCTGCTCCAGGTCGCGGAGGGTTTGCCGAAACGATTGCGGCAATGCGCCGATTATGTCGCCTCCAATCAGGATCGCATCGCCGTTTCCACCGTCGCTGAAATGGCGGAAGGGGCTGGCGTGCAGCCCTCGGCCTTCATGCGTTTTTGCCAGATCATGGGCTTTTCCGGCTTTTCGGAAATGCAGCGGCTGTTCCGCGATTCCTATGTCGGCGGCTGGCCGGATTATGCCACACGACTCGACCATCTGCGGGAGAAGGGCGATGAAAGCGCATCCGGCCTGCTTGCCGAATTCGTGGAGGCCGGCCGTTCTTCGCTGGAAATGCTGCTGAAATCGGTCGATACCCGCCAGCTTGACGAGGCGGTTTCGGCGCTGGCGAAGGCGCGCACCGTGCATATCATCGGTCTGCGGCGCTCTTTCCCCATTGCCAGCTATCTCGCTTACGCCTTCGAGAAGATGAAGGTGCCGGCGGTTCTGCACAGTGCGGTCGGCGGGCTCGGCAATATCAGCGCCATTTCCCGTGACGATGCGCTGATCGCGATCACCTTTTCTCCCTATTCGGCAGAAACGCTGGAGCTGGCGGAAAACGCCCGCGCCAACGGTATTCCGGTCGTGGCGCTTTCCGATTCCGCCGTCAATCCGCTGCGGAAATCCGGTGCGACGCTGCTGACCGTCACCGAGATCGATTTCGGCGCATTCCGCTCGCTTTCCGCCACGCTCTGTCTGGCCATTACGCTGGCCGTGGCTGTGGGAACGCGCAAAACAGCCTGAATATTTTTATTGAAAACGGAAAAAATAGAATTTATGATCCAAATCCATGAAACGGGCATTCCATAATCGTCCGTCTCGTGACGAACGAAATGAGCGGAGGAGGCTCATCGGAGCGGGATGGCGAAAGATGCGGGCGATCGTCGCCTGAATGCCGCTCCAGACATGTGAGGCAGACCGTACCGAGGTGCGGTGCTAAGGAGGAACCTTTTGAAAAAACTTGATCTCATCACGATCGGGCGCTCGTCTGTCGATCTGTACGGTTCGCAGGTCGGCGGCCGTCTGGAGGACATGGCCTCCTTTGCCAAATATATCGGCGGCTCTCCCACCAATATCGCAGCCGGCGCTGCCCGCCTCGGGCTCAACAGCGCCGTCATCACCCGCGTCGGCGATGAGCATATGGGCCGCTTCATTCGCGAACAGCTGGTGCGCGAAGGCGTCGACGTGCGCGGTGTGAAGACCGATCCGGAGCGGCTGACCGCGCTGGTGCTGCTCGGCATTCGCGACCAGAACCAGTTCCCGCTGATCTTCTATCGCGAAAACTGCGCCGACATGGCGCTCAGCGAAGACGACATCGATCCCGCCTTCATTGCCGAGGCAGGCTGCATCTGCGCCACCGGCACGCATCTGTCGCACCCGAAGACGGAAGCGGCCGTGCTGAAGGCGCTGAAACTCGCCCGCGAAAATGGTGCGAAAACCGCGCTCGATATCGATTACCGCCCCAACCTCTGGGGTGTGGCCGGCCACGGCGATGGCGAGAGCCGTTTCGTCGAATCGCAGAAGGTCACCGCCAAGCTGCAATCCACCCTGCATCTCTTCGATCTGATCGTCGGCACGGAAGAGGAATTCCACATTGCCGGCGGCTCCACCGATACGCTGACGGCGCTGAACGCCGTACGCAAGGTCTCGAATGCGACGCTGGTGTGCAAGCGGGGCCCGATGGGTGCTTCGGTTTTCGCCGGTGAAATTCCTTCCAGTCTCGATGATGGCGAAACTGGCGAGGGTTTCCCGATCGAGGTCTTCAATGTTCTCGGTGCGGGCGATGGCTTCATGGCCGGGCTGTTCCGTGGCTGGCTGCGCGGCGAAGACTGGCCGACAACGCTGAAGTACGCCAATGCCTGCGGCGCTTTCGCCGTCTCCCGCCATGGCTGCACGCCGGCCTATCCGAGCTGGGAAGAACTGCAATATTTCTTCAAGGCCGGCATTCGCAACAAGGCGCTGCGCAAGGACGAGGCGCTGGAGCAGGTGCACTGGTCGACCAACCGCAAGGGCGACTGGGACACGATGCGCGTCTTCGCCTTCGACCACCGCATGCAGCTGGAGGCCATCGCCGACGAGCTTGGCGTCAAGCACGAGCAGATCGGCGCTTTCAAGAAACTCTGCCTTCAGGCCGCGCAGCAGGTTGCCGGCGACAGGCCGGGTTACGGCATTCTCTGCGATGGCCGTCTCGGACGTGACGCCCTGTTTGCCGCCAGCGGCTCGGGCCTCTGGATCGGTCGCCCGGTGGAATGGCCGGGTTCGCGCCCGCTGACGCTGGAACCCGATCTCGGCAAGGATTTCGGCGGTCTTTCCGAATGGCCGCTTGAAAATGTCGTCAAGGTTCTGTGTTTCTATCATCCCGACGATACGGATGAGATGCGCGCCACGCAGGAAGAGACGGTCATGCGTCTGTTCCAGGCGACACGCCGCAACCGGCTGGAAATGCTGCTGGAGGTCATTCCCTCCAAGGTCGGCCCGACCGACGATTTGACCGCCGCCCGCATCATCGAGCGCTTTTACGAGATCGGGGTCTATCCCGACTGGTGGAAGCTGGAGCCGATGAAGACCCGTGCTGCGTGGAAAAACGCCTGCGACGCCGTGCACCGCAACGATCCTTACGTGCGGGGCATCGTCGTTCTCGGTCTCGACGCGCCGCAAAGCGAACTAGAGGAGAGCTTCCGCCTTGCCGCCGGTTTCGATCTGGTCAAAGGTTTCGCCGTTGGCCGCACGATTTTCGCGGATGCCGCCCGCAGCTGGCTCGGTGGCAAGATGACCGATGAGGAAGCGGTCAGGGATATGGCGCAGCGCTATACCAGCCTGTGCCGCATTTGGGATGAGGCGCGCGCCAAAAAGGGAGAGGCAGCGTGAAGACAATCAGATTGACGGCTGCGCAGGCCATGGTTCGTTACCTGGCAGCGCAGATGAATGAACATGGCGAAACCTATATCGCCGGCATGTGGGCCATTTTCGGCCATGGCAATGTCGCCGGCATCGGCGAGGCGCTTTATGGTATCCGCGACGAACTGCCGACCTATCGCGGCCAGAACGAGCAATCCATGGCCCATGCGGCCATCGCCTATTCGAAGCAGCTGCGCCGCCGCCGCGCCATGGCGGTCACCTCCTCCATCGGCCCGGGTGCGGCAAACATGGTGACGGCCGCCGCCCTTGCCCATGTCAACCGCCTTCCCGTGCTGTTGATCCCCGGCGACGTCTTCGCCAATCGTGGGCCCGATCCGGTCTTGCAGCAGCTCGAAGATTTCGGCGATGGCACGATGACGGTGAATGACTGCTTCCGCCCCGTCAGCCGTTATTTCGACCGCATCATGCGGCCGGAACAATTGCTGACAGCCCTTCCCCGCGCCATGCGCACCATGACGGACCCTGCCGATTGCGGCCCCGTCACGCTCGCCTTCTGCCAGGATGTGCAGGCGGAGGCCTATGATTACCCTGTCAGCTTCTTCGAAAAGCGAGTCTGGCGCCAGCGCCGCCCCGAGCCGGATGTCGTGGAATTCGAAGAAGCCGTCGCTGCGCTCAAGGCGGCGAAGAACCCGATCATCGTTGCCGGTGGCGGCGTGCATTTTGCCGGCGCAACCGAAACCCTGAAGCGCTTTGCCGAAACCCACTCCATTCCAGTCGTCGAAACGCAGGCCGGTAAATCGGCATTGGCGTGGGATCACGATCTGAATTTCGGTCCTGTCGGCGTTACCGGTGCGGAAAGCGCCAATATCATCAGCGAAAAGGCCGATCTGGTTTTCGGCGTCGGAACGCGTTTCCAGGATTTCACCACCGGCTCCTGGGCGCTGTTCAAGAACCCGAACCGCAAAATCCTGGCGCTTAACGTTCAGCCCTATGACAGCGCCAAGCACGATGCGATCAGCCTGACGGCGGATGCGAAGATCGGGCTTGAGAAACTCTCCGCAGCACTCGGCAGCCAACGTTTTGCCGCGCCGGATGCCGGTCTCAAGGCTGCATGGTTTAAAAAGGCCGATGCCGATACGGCAGCGCCGGGTGAGGACCAGGTCAACAGCCTGCCCACCGACATGCAGGTCATCGGCGCGGTGCAGCGCCAGTCGCGTGACAATACCGTCGTCATGTGCGCGGCCGGCACCATGCCGGGCGAGCTTCACCAGCTGTGGAAATCCAAGCTGCCGCTCTCCTATCACATGGAATACGGCTTCTCCTGCATGGGTTATGAAGTGGCCGGCGGCCTCGGCATCAAGATGGCGGAACCGGACCGCGACGTGATCGTCATGGTCGGCGACGGCTCCTACATGATGATGAATTCCGAGCTTGCGACCTCGGTTGCCATGGGCGTGAAGATCACGCTCGTCATCACTGACAATCGCGGTTACGGCTGCATCAACCGGCTGCAGATGGAAACCGGCGGCGCGGAGTTCAACAACCTCTACGCCCACACCAACGTCAACCCGATCGCTATCGATTTCGTGGCCCATGCCGGCTCGATGGGAGCGGATGCGCGCAAGGTTTCCACCATAAGCGAGCTGGAAGAGGCGCTTGCCGCGGCCCGCGCCTCCAGCCGCACCACCGTCATCGTCATCGATACCGATCCTTACCCGACGCCGCAGGCCGGCGGTCACTGGTGGGATGTCGCGGTGCCTGAAGTTTCCGACCGCGCCGAAATCGGCCCGGCCCGCGCCCGTTATGAAAACCATCTCAAGGAAAGACAGTAAGATGATCCGTTACGGAACCAACCCGATTGCCTGGTCCAACGACGACGACCGCACGCTGGGCGCGCATATCAGCCTCGAACAATGCCTCGACGAAACCGCCAAGATCGGTTTCGACGGCATCGAGAAGGGCCACAAGTTCCCGACGGAGCCGGAAGGCCTGAAGGGCGTGCTTTCGCCGCGCGGCCTCTCCTTCGTCTCCGGCTGGCATTCGCTGAACCTTCTGACCGACGACATCGAATCCGAAAAGAAGGCGATGCAGCCGGCGCTCGATCTCCTGAAGGCGATGGGCTCGAAGGTCATCATCGTCTGCGAGACCTCCAATGCCATCCATGGCGACGACGACAAGGCGCTGGTCGACCGTCCGCGCCTTGCGGCCGGGGACTGGGCGAAATTCGGCGCGGGCGTCGAGGCGCTGGCCGCCTTTGCCGCAGAACAGGGTATCACCCTCGTTTATCACCACCACATGGGAACGGTGGTGGAGAGCGAAGAGGAAATCGATCTCCTGATGAAGCATACCGGCCCGAAGACGCATCTGCTCCTCGATACCGGCCATTGCCTGTTCGGCGGCGGCGATCCGGTGCGCGTTGCGCAAAAATACATGGGTCGTGTCGGCCATATCCATGCCAAGAACGTGCGCCCTGCCATTGCCGATCAGGTTCGCGGTGAGCGGCTCTCCTTCCTCGAAGGCGTGCGCCGCGGCGTGTTCACCGTTCCCGGCGACAGCGAAGGCGGCGTGAACTTTCCGCCGGTGCTGAAGGTGGCGGCCGAGCATGGTTACAGCGGCTGGCTGGTGATCGAGGCCGAACAGGACCCGGATGTGCGCAACCCGTTCGAATATCAGAGCCTCGGGCTGAAATCGCTGAAGGCTTTTGCGCGCGAAGCAGGGCTGGACAAGGCTCAGGCTGCTTGAGCTGAGCCGATAACGGGCGGCATACCCCGCCCGTCATACCGGCCTTGAGCCGGTATCCAGCCAGCCCAAGTCCTTGGGCTGAAAAGAGTTGTCCCCGCCGCGCGGACGCGCGTTGGCTGGATCCCGGCTCAAGGCCGGGGTGACGAGACGGCAAGAACCGACGAACGACTGACCAAAAAGGAACACCACCATGACCTCACTTCTGCGCAAGCCGGTCGCGACCAGCGGCAAGGTGCACGATATCACGCCCCAAAGCGCGGATTGGGGTTATGTCGGTTTCGGCCTTTACCGCCTGAAGCCGGGCGAGACGGCGGCGGAAAACACCGGCGATACCGAAGTCATCCTTGTGCTGGTCGAAGGCAAGGCGACGATTTCCGCAGGCGGTAAGGACTTCGGTGAACTCGGCGACCGCATGAATGTGTTCGAGCGCAAGCCGCCGCATTGCGTTTATGTTCCGGCCGGCTCCGAATGGTCGCTGACCGCCACGACCGACTGCACCGTCGGCGTCTGCACCGCACCCGGCGAAAAAGGCAACCGCGAGGCGCAGCAGATCGGCCCCAATGGCGTGCAGCTCACCGAGCGTGGCAAGGGCGCCAATACGCGTTACATCTTTCCCATCGCCATGGAAGAGCGCGATGTGGCCGACAGCCTCCTGGTAACGGAAGTCTTCACGCCGTCGGGCAACTGGTCCTCCTATCCGCCGCACCGGCATGATGAGGATAATTACCCCAACATGACCTATCTGGAGGAGACCTACTATCACCGGCTCAACCCGGCGCAGGGTTTCGGCTTCCAGCGCGTCTTCACCGAAGATGGTTCGCTGGATGAGACCATGGCGGTGTCGGACGGCGACGTCGTGCTGGTGCCCAAGGGCCACCACCCCTGCGGCGCGCCCTATGGTTATGAGATGTATTATCTGAATGTGATGGCGGGGCCGATGCGCAAATGGCGCTTCAAGAACCACCCGGATCACGACTGGATTTTCAAGCGGGATAATCCGTAAGGCATTTCAGGCAAACACCGCCGCCTCCTCATCCCTGTGCCTGTCACAGGGATCCAGCCAGCCCAAGTCCTTGGGCTGAAAGGAGTCTTTCCGTCGCGCAGACGCGCGTCGGCTGGATTCCTGTGACAAGCACAGGAATGAGGGGTCTGCGGAGGTATATCTCGACTCTACGTTGGAGCTGAACCAACGCATCCAAACAATTGAATTAATTCAAATAATTTCGGGAGGAGAATAGCATGGCCGCTCTTGGCGTGGGCCTTATCGGCACCGGTTACATGGGCAAATGCCACGCGCTGGCGTGGAACAATGTCACCAGCGTCTTCGGCGATGTGGAGCGCCCTCGCCTCGTGACGCTCGCGGAAGTCAATCCCGAGCTTGCCGCGAAGAAAGCCGCCGAATTCGGTTTTGCCCGCTCGACAGGCAACTGGCGCGACCTGCTTTCCGACCCCGAGATCGACGTCATCTCGGTCACCACGCCCAACGCCTTCCACCCGGAAATGGCGATTGCCGCCCTTGAAGCCGGCAAACATGTCTGGTGTGAAAAGCCGATGGCTCCCGCTTTTGCCGACGCGGTGAAGATGCGCGATGCGGCCCGCCGGTCCGGCAAGGCAGCGGCGATGGGCTACAACTACATCCAGAACCCCGTCATCCGCCATATCCGCCGCCTGATCGACGAAGGCGCCATCGGCAAGGTCTATCATGTTCGCGCCGAAATGGACGAGGACTTCATGGCCGACGCCACCCAGCCCTTCTACTGGAAGAGCGAAGCTTCCTCCGGTTATGGCGCGCTGGACGATTTTGCCGTGCACCCGCTGTCACTGCTCTTCGCTCTCTTCGGCCATGCCGAAAGCGCCATCACCGACATGGTGAAGCCTTATGAAACCCGGCCGCTTGCCGGCGGTGGCGAACGCGCCGTCGAAACACATGACCTCGCCAGCGTGCTGCTGAAGCTCGAAGGCGGCATTTCCGCCGTGCTCATCGCCAACCGTTCCGCCTGGGGCCGCAAGGGCCGCATCGCCATCCAGATTTATGGCTCCACCGGCTCGATCCTGTTCGATCAGGAGCGGATGAACGAGTTCCAGCTCTACACCACGGATGGACGCCCGGAGGAGCAGGGTTTCAGAACAATTCTCACCGCACCGCACCACAAGCCCTATGACCGCTTCATCCCCGCCCCCGGCCACGGCCTCGGCTTCAACGATCTGAAGGTGATCGAATGCCGGGAACTGATCACGGCCATCGAGGGGAAAAAGGCCCATATCATCGATTTCGAGGAAGGGCTGAAGATCGAGCGCAGCATCCACGCCATGGCCCGGTCGTTTGCCGAAGGGCGCTGGGTGGGAAGCTCGGAGATTGCGGAATAGGACGCCCACAAAGGGCGAAAACGTCTCCTCCGTCATGCCGGCCTTGAGCCGGTATCCAGCCACGGCGCGTCTGCGCCGTGAGAGGAGTATTTCGCGATCAAGGACTTGATCGCGCTGGACCCCGGATCTAGTCCGGGGTGACGGGCGTGTGGCGGTAAAGCCTCACCCCTTGACCGGCGTTTCCGGCACCGGCGTCAGCACCTTGCCGTCCTTGAACCAGCCAAGAATATTGTCGGCCACCAGATCGGCCATGGCGTTGCGCGTCGGAACCGAGGCGGAGGCGACATGCGGCAGCAGGGAGACGTTCGGCAGCGACAGGAAGGCTTCCGGGACTTTCGGCTCGGCATAGAACACATCGAGACCGGCAGCGCCCACAGCACCGCTCTTAAGCGCCTGCAAAAGCGCATCCTCATCGACGCTGGAACCGCGCCCGACATTGATGAACACGCCCTCAGGCCCCAGCGTCGTCAGGATTTCGGCGTTGATCGCCTTATGCGTTTCCGGCGTACCCGGCACGATGCAGATGAGGATATCGACGGCTTCCGCCATCTCCTTCAGCGAGTCGTAATAGGTGTAGGAAAGGCCATCCCGTTTGCTGCGGGTGTGGTATCCGATTTCCACCTTGAAAGGCTCCAGCCGCTTGGCGATTTCCTGCCCGATGCGGCCCATGCCAAAGAGACCTACCTTGCGGCCGCGCAGCGAAAACGGCGACAGCGCGAACGGGCCTTCACCAACCCATTTGCCGTCGCGCAACCAGGTCTCGGCCTGATAAAGACGGCGCACGGTGTTGATCAAAAGCGCAATCGTTGTATCCGCCACCTCGTCGTTCAGCACATCAGGCGTATTCGTCACCACGATGTTGCGTGTGGCGGCATGTTTGGCATCGACGCCATCATAACCCACGCCGAAATTGGCGATGATCTCGAGCTTCGGCAGCGCATCGATCCATTTGGCGTTGACGACGCCGGAAACGGCAATGGCGTTAACACGCTCGGCCGCCCCATCAGGCAGAACCGGCTCGGCACCGGCAGGCACAGTCACGATCTCGACCTTGCCTTCGAGGCGTTCGAGAACGCGCGGGTTTATCTTGCCGGGAACGAGAACGACGGCCTTTTTGTCAGACATGAGCGGATATTCCTCCTGATAACATTCCGATAGTCGGAGCGGGTTGCAGGCGAACCTTCCGCCATCCCACTCCTCTGGGCGGCGATCTTTTCAAACAAAGACGGCCGTGAAAAGGGCAATAAGGGGATGCTATGGGGGCAGACGGAAGTTTCATGCCGATTTTTTTAAGCACCCTCCCCGTCATGCCGGACTGGATCCGGCATCCAGCCAGCCCAAGTCTTTGGGCTGAGAAGGTCTTTTTCACCGCTTGGACACGCGGTGGCTGGATTCCGGCTCAAGGCCGGAATGACGGAAAGGTGCAATGCACAGAATGCACACCATTTCCCATCGTTTGAAGCCTTACACCCTCGGCCGTACCGGCCCTGTCGATTGCCGGATGCGCATTTCCGGCTTGATGAGGTGAATGCCGTCAGGCTCGTGGCTGCCCGCCAGCCTGTCCAGCAGCGCGCGGGCCGCTAAGCGCCCCACCTCGGCCTGACCGTTGGAAACGGTGGTCAGCGCCGGCGTGGCGATGGCCGCCTCTTCCAGATCGTCGTAGCCGGTGACGGAAATATCGACGCCCGGCACCAGACCGGCGCGGGAAATGCCGTTCATGAGACCGATCGCAACGAGATCGTTCCAGCAGACGGCGGCGGTCGGCTTCTGCGGCAGCGAGAGGAAATGCACGGCAGCCTCGAAACCGCCCTGCTTGGAGCGCGGGCCGGGAATGCGCAGGTTCGGATCGACCTCGATGCCCGCCTTGCGCAGCGCATTGACATAACCCTGATAACGGTCGCGGCCGGTCGAGGTCTGGTCGGTGCCGCCAACCATGGCGATGGTGCGGTGGCCGAGGCTGATCAAATGATTGGTCGCCAGCGAAATGCCGTAGCTGTCGTCGCCGCGATAGGTCGGCATGTCGACGCCATCCAGCGAACGGGCCACCAGAATGGCGGGCATGCCGTTTTCCTCGGCCAGCGTCATATCCTCGATCGGCGTGCCGATGGCCGGCGACATGATAATGCCGTCGGAACCGAGCTGCAGCAGCGTTTCGATGAAGGTGCGCTGCTTTTCCACCGAATCGTAGTGGTTGGAAAGAATGAAGGTCTGGCGGCTGCGGTCCAGCTCGCTTTCGATGGCTTTCAGAATTTCCCCGTAAAACGGGTTCATCACATCGTGGAATACCACGCCGACAATGCCGGAACGCGAGGTGCGCAGGCTGGCGGCGCGGCGGTTATAGATATAACCCAGCGCCCGCGCCTGTTCCTTGATCTTGTCCCGCGTATCGGCGGCGACCAGCGGGCTGTCGCGCAATGCAAGAGAAATGGTGGCGGTCGAAAGACCGAGGCTTTCGGCAATCGTGGACAGTTTGACCTTTTGGGCCACGGCATTCCTCCCCAAACGCGTGTCAATGACGGATGGCTCCGTTTAAATTGCAATTAAACAATTTAAACAAAATCCGCAACCCGTTTAAGGAATACCCACAAAACAGATGGTTCTTTTAAAAATTTCAGCAAAAATTATTGAAGATTGGCGTCTATCGCCTTCAAGAGTTTAACGATGTTGCGCACATCCTTGGCCGAAAGCCCCTCAACGGCTCTTGCACCGCAATTGGCGATGGAAACATTGATGTGTTCGACGCTTTTCAAACCCGCTTCCGTCAGCTTCACCAGCGTCACGCGGCCATCCTCATCGTCGCCGCTGCGTTCCACGAAGCCCTGGGCTTCCATGCGGCCGATGGTGCGCGTCATGGTCGGCGCTTTGACGCCGAGTTTCTGGGCGATCTGCCCCGGCGTGAGACTGCCTTCCTGCGCCAGCGCCAGGATAACGCCGTCTTGGCCCGCATAAAGCCCGCTTTCGGCAAGGCTGTGGCTGAGCGCCGTGCGCATGGAACGGGCCGCCTGGGTGATGGATTGCGCCAGTTCCTCGGGGTTGAAATTCTCATCCCGTTTTTTGGCGTCCTTTACCTTCTTGCCGCCCTTTTCCTTCTTGGCGCTTTTGTCCTTATGCCCGGTTTTGTCCTTGCTCATATGCGAGTGCCTTTTACCCTGTGGCGGAACCGATATATGTTGCTGGAAATCCTTAACGAATGCACGCGCGGACTGCCATATGCCAAACTCATACACGCATTATCACGACGAAAACGTAACAGACCCGCATCTTCGCGCAACAGCTGCAATTTCCGTGCTGCCGCTCGGCGCGCATGAACAGCATGGGCCGCACCTGCCGTTCGAGACCGATACGCTGATTGCCGAAGGCATCGCCGCCCGTCTCGCCGCCGCCCTGCCCGCCCACCTGCCCGTCTCTTTCCTGCCGGCGGAACCGGTCGGCTATTCCATCGAACACATGAATGTGCCGGGCACGAAAACCCTGCGTTACGATGAGGCCATCGAGCGCTGGCTCGGCATCGCCGAGGCGGAATATAAAAAGGGCGTGCGCAAATTCTTGATGCTGAACGCCCATGGCGGCAATTCACCGCTGATGACCGTCGTCGCCACCGAGGCCCGCGCCCGTTTCGGCATGCTGGCGGTGGCAACGAGCTGGACCCGTTTCGGCGTGCCGGTCGATATCGTGAAGCCGGAGGACAAGGCGGTCGACATCCATGGCGGCGATATCGAAACATCGGTCATGCTGGCGCTTCACCCCGAGCGGGTGGCGATGCAGAAGGCCGAAGACTTTCCCTCCCGCCAGAGCGATTTCGCCAGCCGCTTCAAACACCTGCGCGCCTATGGCCCGCATGCATTCGGCTGGCTGATGAGCGATCTCAACCCCGACGGCGTTGCCGGAAACGCCGCCGCCGCCACTGCGGAAAAGGGCGAAAGGCTGATTTCCCATGCCGTAAAAGGCCTTGTCGAACTGCTTGAAGATATCCACGCTTTTGACATAACGTTATTTCATAACAAAATTTGAGCGACATGGCCGAATTCGGCCAAAATCTCTTTGAACTGCCCGGACGTCGCGCCTATATGGACGACGACACATCTTCCTGAGGCCTGACGGCCTCTCTCCACGCGGGGTTTTCCATGACCGAAACAGCTATAGCCAAGCCCATTCCAGTCACCGTCCTGACGGGATATCTCGGCGCCGGCAAAACGACGCTTCTCAACCGCATTCTCTCCGAGAACCACGGCAAGAAATACGCTGTCATCGTCAATGAATTCGGCGAGATCGGCATCGATAACGATCTGATCGTCGAGTCCGATGAAGAAATCTACGAAATGAACAATGGCTGCGTGTGCTGCACGGTGCGCGGCGACCTGATCCGCGTCGTGGAAGGCCTGATGCGCCGCCCCGGCCGTTTTGACGGCATCATCGTCGAGACGACAGGTCTTGCCGATCCCGTTCCCGTCGCCCAGACCTTCTTCATGGATGACGACGTGCGCGCCAAGACCGAGCTTGACGCCGTCGTTGCCCTCGTTGACGCCAAGCACCTGCCGCTGCGCCTGAAGGACAGCCGCGAGGCCGAAGACCAGATCGCCTTTGCCGATGTCGTCGTCGTCAACAAGACCGATCTCGTTTCGCCGGAGGAAGTGGCCCGCATCGAGGATATCGTGCGCGCCATCAATCCTTCCGCCCGCATCTACAAGACGACGCGTTCAGGCGTCGATCTCGCCCGGGTTCTCGATCAGGGCGCCTTCAATCTGGAGCGCGCGCTGGAAAACGATCCGCATTTCCTCGAGCATGGCCATGACGACCACGTCTGCGGCCCCGATTGCGACCATCACCACCACGATCATGATCACCATCATCACGACCACGATCACGGGCATCATCACCACGATCATGACCATGGCCACGATCATCACCACCATGGCGCGGTTTCGCCGATCCATGACGTGACGGTGCAGTCGGTCTCGCTGCGCGGCGGCGAGATGAACCCCGAGCGGTTCTTCCCGTGGATCCAGAAGGTCACCCAGACGGACGGCCCGAACATTCTGCGCCTCAAGGGCATCATCGCCTTCAAGGGCGATGCGGAACGTTACGTGGTGCAGGGCGTGCACATGATCATCGAGGGCGACCACCAGCGCCCGTGGAAGGAAGACGAAAAACGCGAAAGCCGCCTCGTCTTCATCGGCCGCGAACTGGATCGTGAGAAGCTGGAAAAGAGCTTCAACGCCTGCCTCGCGACGGCCTGATCCTTATCCCTCCGTCACCCCGGCCCTGAGCCGGGGTACGGCTGCGTCCGTCATCCGCCCGACGCGCGTTCTTCGACACCGTACACGGCAGTTGAAAATCATTGACACTCCGGCGCTCCGGGCTCACCCCCCTCTGTCCTGCCGGACATCTCCCCCTCAAGGGGGGAGATCGGCAAGAGGCTTTCTCGCCGCTTCATTCTCGACCGTCGAGAGGTGCGAAACCTCGCCACGGAACGATCTCCCCCCTTGAGGGGGAGATGTCCGGCAGGACAGAGGGGGGTGAGCCCGGAGCGCCGGAGTGTCAATGATTTTCAACTGCCGTGTAGGGTGGTCCCTCGACGACAAAGCGCTCTATCTCCTTGATTTCACGAATCGTCCGAACGTAAAAGCGGTTCCGCTTTTGCCGGAAATGCTCTAGAACCATGCCAGCCAGCGGGAGCAACGCCCCCGCCAATCCGACACAGATACGAAAGACCGATGCCCCATGCCGACTGTTGCCCCGCTTGATATCGAAGGCCACGTGGTCTCGACCCATTTTCTCGGCGACATTCCCCTGTTTGCCACCGCCGCCGGCACCATTCACCGGCTGGATGGCGGCGAGAAGGTGACTGAGGCGCATGACGGACTTCTGACCTGCGTGCGCGATCCCTATAGCGCCACGCTGCTTTCCGGTGGCGAGGACGGGCGTGTGCTGCGCATCGGCCATGACGGCAGCATCGGCGAAATCGCCAATGTGCCGCGCAAATGGGTGGGCGTCGTTGCCGGCGGGCCGCAGAAGGCTGTCGCTTATGGCGTCGGCAAATCCAGTTTCGTCCGGCTGTCGGACGGCACGGTCAAGGAATTCAAGGAAGAGCGCACGGTGGAGGCCATCGCGTTTGCGCCCAAGGGCCTGCGCATTGCCGTTGCCCGTTATAACGGTGTGACATTGCACTGGGTGGCGACCGCCGGCGACCCCGTCGATCTGGAATGGAAGGGTGCACATACCGGCGTCACCTTCTCGCCCGATGGCAAGTTCCTCGTCACCACCATGCAGGAAAACGCCCTGCACGGCTGGAAGATGGAAGCCACCAAGGGCGGCATGGAAGCGCGCCACATGCGCATGACGGGTTATCCCGCCAAGGTCAAATCCGTATCCTGGTCGGCAAAGGGCAAATGGCTCGCCTCTTCCGGCGCGCCGGCCGCCATCGTCTGGCCGTTTGCCGGCAAGGACGGCCCGATGGGCAAAGCCCCGGAAGAACTCGGCAGCCGCGCCAACATCATGGTCACCAATGTCGCCTTCCACCCTGTGGAAGACGTGCTCGCCATCGGCTTCATCGACGGCATGATCCTCGGCGTGCGCCTTGCCGATGGCAAGGAAGCCCTGCTGCGCCGCCCCGGCAAGGGCGCCATCACCGGCATGGACTGGAGCGCCACCGGCAAGCTGCTCGCCTTTGCTTCGGAAGCGGGGGATTGCGGGATCATCGATATTTCGGCTTGAGGGATGGACGCGGGGGTAACAGGCCGCCCTACTCCCCCACCTGCCGCCGCGTCAAAAACAACAGCAGCAAGGCCGCGCCCGCGCCAACCGAAGCGAGCCGGATCGAGACGCCGAAACTCGCATATTGCGATACGAACCCCATCAGCGGCACCGCAAAAAGCGCGGCGAGGAAGATGGAGTTCATGTAGAGCGCCGTCGCCCGGGCCGTGCGGCCGCGTGCAAAGCCCTGCACGAAGGTAAGGCAAGTGCCGGCGCAGAGCCCGTAATAGGCACCTTCCAGCGCCGCACCCGCGATCATGGCGGGCAATGTGGTGACCGAGGCGATGACGTTGAAGGCGACGATGGCCATTACCGCCGAAACGCCCAGAAGCAGGCGGGCGCTGAAGCGGCGCATCATTCGCGGCGCGAGCAGGATGAACAGAACCTCCATGGCGCATTTGACGCTGAGCGACAGGCCCGGCACGTAATCCGGCAGGCCGACCTCCCGCACCAGAAACACCGGCAGGGCCGAGGCGCAGAGAGCATGGGCAAAAGACATGCAGAAGCTGGCCGCCGCCGCCATAAGCAGCGGCAGGTTGCGCGCTGTATCGTCGTCACCCGCCTGTCGCCGCTCCATCGGGCTGGTCTGGTCGCGCGGCACGACCGCAAGGGCAAGCCCGCCCCAGATGACCGCCATCAGCATGGCATTCACGAACACGGCCTTCGCGCCGGCAAGATCGAAGATCAGATAGGCGGCGGCAGGCAGCAGCATCCACGCCAGCGACACCATCGTTCGCAGGAAGGCATTATAGGCGGCCGTATCCAGCGCCTTCACCCGGCCATGATACCGGCCGTAACTGAAAATGAGCGTGCTGGCGGCATTGGAAAGCCCCATGCCGGTCGCCGTTATCGCCACCAGCAGCGCCAGATGCCCGAAGCTTGCCGCCGCGGCCGCGACAAAAGCGCCGCACACGGAAAGCATCAACAGCGGCCTCACCCGCACCCCGGCATCGACACGCTCGCCATAAACACGGCTGGCAACAATCGAAGCCAGCGCCGCCGTCACGCTGTAAAAACCGACGGTCGCCGGCGGATGGCCGAGCACCTGGATGATGTAAAAACCGATAAACGGCACAACAGCCGCATTGGTGCTGCCGGCAATAAAAACCAGCAGGGCGATCAAATAGGCCTGACGATCGAAAGCGCCCGGCAAAGTGCTTTTCTGTAGCATGGGAATCGACTGAAGGCTGGGAGGCGGGGCGGGATGACGGCGACCACCATCACACCAAAACGGCCTGTGGTTCAAGCCCGCTTGGAAAGCCGGATGCGGTTTCATTGCCGGTTAAAGGTGAAACCGCTTCTTTTATGCCGGGCCTGGCTGCCGCCCTGGGGCTGGACGCAAGCTCTCAACCGTAAGCCCGTGTCACTTAATTAGAAGCACCTGCCCGGTGATGTTCTCGCCGCCGGGCAGGTTATGGATTGATATATGTCGGACTGTCGCCCCCGATACGGCCGCCGTAAAGATGGGCGACCCTCTCCGGAAACGAAAATCCGCAAATCAGAACTTTACGCCGAGACCGACGCTGACGACATGTTCGCTGAGTTTTCCATCGGCGGAAATGCCCCGGACAGTGTAGGTTTCCTTGCCGAAATCGTTGTAACGATATTCGAGACGGCCGAATACGTTGTCGGTGAAGGCGTAATCGATGCCGGCGCCAATCGTCCAGCCATTCAGCATCTTGCTGGTATTGCCGAAGGGCGTCTTGATCTCGCTGTCCGTCGCGGTGTAACCACCGGCGGTGTAGATCAGGGCGCGGTCGACGGCATAGCCGGCACGCAGGCGCGCGGAGCCGTTCAGGCCCGAGGAAACCTTGCTGAGGTTGATCGTCTTTTTGCCCCAGGCATAACCGAGATCACCCTCGACACCGAGAATGACGGACGGCGCGACTTCGGCATTGTAACCGGCAAAGCCCGCAAAGCGAGCTCCATCGAAACTATGCTTGTCGGTCTCACCTTCTTCAGTCGTTTTCAACCGGTTCCAGCCATAGCCGCCCGAAACACCGGCGTAAAAACCGTCCCAGGAGAAGGCAGGCGCGGCATCGTTGACGACAGGTGCTGCCGGAACGTCGCTGACGGCATCGGCAGCAATGGCTGCGCCGGAAAGAACGCCGAGCGCGGCGAGCGCGAGAAATGATTATTTCAACATGAAATAGCTCCTTCAAAACTTCCTTACCCGCCGAAATGCGAGCCGCGAACATACCCGCCACCGAAATCACAATCACAAATGGCGAGTCGTGGACACGTGTTAATTGAAACATCCAAAAGTTAAAAGCAAGTAACAACAGCAGCAAAATTGAAAGTATTTTAAAATATAGATCATATTTTTACTTTATAATTTCATTTATTACCAATACAGAAATTAGAATATAAAAATATAAATATGCATCGGCGCACACCCGTTTCCGAAGCCGTCACGGATCGGCGGACACAAGGTGCTGATGGAGCATCCAGAATAAAAAAAGAGGGCCGCGAGGCCCTCTTCCAGTCATGCGATGCGCCGTTTGTTCTTGCCGGAAACGCCATGCGTCAAACACACGCAACTCAAGGATCATTGCCGGCTTATGCGCTGCGCGCATCGTCTGCGTCGAAAATCCCTGATGATTTTCGAGCTGTTGCGTTGGAGCGGGATGGAGAAAAGCCCGATGGTTTCGCCATCCCGTTCCACGTCTCAGTTAGTGGCGGCGCTTTTTGCCGCCGTCATTCTTGTTGTCGATGACATCGACGGACGTCTTGTTGCCGTTCAGCACACCGTTCAGGATGCCGGTCTTGTTGCCGTTCAGAATCCCGTTATTGGACAGGATGCCGCTGACACCGAGATCGATGCTCGGCGAGACGACGACAAGGGCGCCACCCTTGTTGCTGTTGCCGGACAGGATGCCTCCCAGAAGACCGCCCGCATTGGCCTGACCAACGGAAGCGACAGTAAGAATAGCGGCTACACAAGCGAACTTTGCAATCATTTCTCTCTCCTCTTTTGTTTGATCACGCCATCTGGCGTAACTGAACTGTATATTTAGAGGATTCTAATTCAAGCAAAGGCTAATATTACAATAAACGATTAACACTAATACTTGCAATTTTAATCAAATTTTACATATCGCGACTTCGCGCTCCCGCCCCTTGCTCAAACAATGTCGGCCAGCACCTGCCCCGCAACAGTAAAGCGGCGCGGGAAACTTTATTAACCATCCAAATATAAGATATTGCTTAATTAGAGACCGGAGATGCGCATGGGACTGGGGGGATATATCGCGCTTGTTCTCGGGCTTGCCTGCGCCTGCGGTGCGCGGGCGGGGGAAAAGGCCGATGAGCACAATGTCACCTATAAATCCGGCATTGCTTATGACAGCAATTATTTCGCCGACACCAACCGGCTGAGCGCGATTTCGCTGCGCGCCGGCTTCGGGCTCAATGGCAAGATCGCGCTGGAGGGGGCGGAGCTGCGTTATTCGCTCGAGCAGGAAGAGGTTCGCCTGCCCCGCTATCGTTTCGCCAATGAACATAATACCATCGCGGCGCTGGGCTTGACCAAGCGATTTTCCGAAAAGCTGGAATGGGCCCTTGAGCTGCGCGGCACCCGCAGCGATGCCGGCGATATATTCCTGCACCTGCCGGAAGAAGACATTGGTTACCGGCAGCTGGATCACAAGCTGGAGGCGTCTTCCCAGCTCGGCATCCTCGCCCTTGGCGGCAAGAACACGCTGACGGCAAGTGTCGCCAGCCTGATGAAAGGCAAGGCGCGGTTCCGCCCGGCCTATTTCCTGCCCACCCGACTGGAAGCGAACGAGGCGCTTTTATCGCTGAAGGCCGAACATGCACGATCGCTCGGCGGCGGCGAGGCGGGGCTGACCCTTGCCTACGACCGTATCGCCGTGCCTGAGGGGCAGCAGGAAAAATATGAACGTTTCCCGGCCAACACGCTGCGAGGTTCTCTGGCCTATGGCTACAGGTTCTCCGACCGTTTCGCGGTTCTGGCCGAAGCGGGCTTCACATCCATTTCCGGCGATGAGATCAGCGACAAGGTAAAGCGCACCCGCCCCTATCTGCGGGCCGAGGCCGAGGTGAAGGCCACCGAGCGTATCGCCTTCGGCGCGGGCTTTTCGCAGGACTATGCGCTTTTCGACCCGGATGACCCGATTGCCGAATTCCATCGCCGCTTTCAATTCGTCATCAAAAGCAGGCTCACCGAAAGGGTGGGGCTCGATCTTGCGCTGCACCGGGTCCACAAGGACTGGATCTATTATAATTACGATACCAGCGAGCGCCGGCTGGTCGCGACGCTTTCCTTCGATACCGGCAAGAACAGCAAGCTGGAGGTGGAGTTCAACCGCCTGCTGCATGGCGAGCGCGATACCAATCTTGCCTATAGCGGCTCCAGCATCACCTCGCGTTTCAGCGGTACCTTCTGAAATTTAAGGTCAGCCCGCGCGAAGGATCAGCCGCATCAGGTCGAAATTCGGTCCCAATTTCTGCTAGAGTCGGGCCTTCCAGATTCGAAGGCAGGACAGACCGGATAATGAACAGACGCTTTTTGCTCCTCGCGGCCGGCCTTGCCTGCGTTCCCGTCGCCGCGGCGGCCCATCCGCATATCTTTGCCGAAGCCCGCATGGAAATCGTCGAGGGGCCGAACGGCACCGTTCAGGAAGTGCGCAATATCTGGCGTTTCGACGAGATGTTCTCGGCAAGCGTGGTGATGGATTACGACAAGAACAGCGATCTGAAGCTCGACAAGGACGAACTGGCCGAGATCGGCAATACCGTGCTGGAATCGCTCGCCGAATATTCCTACTACACCTTCATCACCGCCAATGGAAAACCGGTGGAATTTGGGAAGCCCGAGGCCATTCACGTGGACTATAAGGATCAGCAGATCCTGATGTTCTTCTCCGTGAAGCCGACCAAGCCTCTGGCCGTCAAGGGCAAGCTCAGCTTCGGCGCCTGGGATCCGACCATGTATACGGCAATCGATTTCGCCAAGGACGGCGATATCGCCACGCAGGGTAAGGACCTGAATGCCTGCAAGCATCATGTCGTCCGTCCCGATCCCGACGAGGTGATCTCGCAGAACCAGGGCACGCTCACCGACGCCTTCTTCAACGATCCGACCGGCACCGACATGACCAAGCTCTTCGCCACCCGGCTGGAGGTCTCATGCTGAGCCGCAGGGCCGGCCTCTTCGCAGTCGCCATTGGCCTCATTGCCGTGGCCGGTGCGGCCCATGCGCAATCGCCGCTCGGCATCGGCTCGGCCGAGCCTTCCTTTTCCGTCGGCGGCCCCTTCGCGCCGCTGATGCAATGGATCAACGTGCACCAGCAGATGTTTTATCGGGCACTGACCGGCGCGTTGAAGGCCATGCGTGAGGATGGCTGGGCGCTCAGCTCGCTGATCGGCCTCTCCTTTGCTTATGGCGTTTTCCATGCCGCCGGTCCCGGCCACGGCAAAGCGGTCATTTCGTCCTATATGATCGCCAATGAGACGCAGCTGAAACGCGGCATTCTCATTTCCTTCGTTTCGGCGCTCATTCAGGGTGCGGTCGCCATCGGCCTCGTCGGTGCGGCCTGGCTGGTGCTGCGCGGCACCTCCATCACCATGACGAAGGCGACGCAGGCGATGGAAATCGCCAGCTTCGCCATGGTGGCGCTGTTCGGCGCCTGGCTGCTGGTGCGAAAGCTCTGGTCGCTGCGTATCCGGCGCGAGCCTGTCGCGGTTTTCGCGCCGGCAGGTGAAACCGCGGTCGGCAGAACCACCGGCATGGGCACGGGGCTGCGGTTCCAGGGCAAGCCGGTTTTCGCCGATCACGACCATGACGGCACCGGCGATCTCTGCGCCGCCTGCGGTAAATCTCATGCACCGGATCCCATGCTGCTGAAGGGCAAGAACTTCAGCCTGCACGAGGCATGGTCCGCCATCATCGCCGTGGGGCTCAGGCCCTGCTCTGGCGCGATCATCGTCATGAGCTTCGCGCTTCTGAACGGGCTTTATCTCGGCGGCGTGCTTTCCGTCCTCGCCATGTCGCTCGGCACGGCCATAACGGTATCGCTGCTCGCCATCATGGCCGTCTCGGCAAAAGGCCTCGCCGTGCGTTTCGCCGGCCCCGGCAGCCGCAGGGCAGCCGGCATCAGCCATGCGATCGAGATCGCCGGTGCGCTGTTCGTGCTCATCATGGGGCTGTTGCTGCTCGGCGCGTCGCTTAGGCTCTAACCGTCACGGCGACGCTGGTAACGCGCGCGCAGCCAGAACAGCAGGAAGAAACATAACACCGCCACCGTGCCGAAGGCAGCGGCGAGCCAGGGCGAATAATCGCCGAGCCACAGCATGATCTTCGGCATGACGAAGAAGACCAGCCCGAAACCGACGATGATGAGGGCGGCGGCGAAGGCCGGAGACCAATCCTTCTTGCCGGGGCGCGGCTTTTCAAGCGCAGGCTTTTCAGGCGCCGAGTGTTCAGGCAATGGCATCGGCAAACTCCGCACGGATATCCTCAAGCTTGCGCTTCTGCGCGCCATCGGCCGCAAAATTCTCCGGCGAAAGCCAGGCTTCGAAGGCCTTGCCGATCAGCGGCCATTCGCCGTCGATCATGGAAAACCACGCCGTATCGCGGTTCTGGCCCTTCGAGATCATATGCTGGCGGAAAACGCCCTCGAAGGTGAAGCCATAACGCTTCGCCGTGATCTTGGAGGGCTCGTTTTCATTGTGGCATTTCCACTCGTAACGGCGATACCCCAGATCCTCGAAAACATGTTTCGCCATCAGGTAATGCGCCTCGGTGGAAAGAGGCGAGCGCTTCATCTTCGCGCCATGGGCGACAGAGCCGACCTCGACCACGCCATTGGCGGGATCGGGCCGCATGTAGCTCGCCATGCCGACGATATCGCCGGTGGCGTTTTCAACGAAGACCAGCGTGACCCAGTTGAGCTTCTGCCCTGCGCCGACGAGCCAGTCGCCGAAAGCGTCGGCATCGGGAAAGGCGCTTTGCGGGAAATATTTGAGCAGTTCATTCACGCCCTCGCCACCAAGTGCGGCCCAGAGCCTTGCGAGATGTTTTTCGCGATCAAACGGCTCCGCCGTCACGTAACGGCCCTTCAACACCACCGGCTGCGGCGGCGGACATCCCTTGAAATCACTCAGATCGCGCATTCTCTTCCCCATTTGCTGGGAGAAGGATTAGGGCAAGCGGGGCGGGATGACAACAGTGCATGTGTCGGGTCGGCGGGTGCGGTTTACCCCCCTCTGCCCTGCCGGGCATCTCCCCCTCAAGGGGGGAGATCGACAAGCGGCTATTTCTCGCCTCTCTCAACGTTTGCGAATGAAGTGGTGGTAGCGCCTCCTGCCGATCTCCCCCCTTGAGGGGGAGATGCCCGGCAGGGCAGAGGGGGGTGAACCGCGCCCGCCGAGGCTAACCTCAAACCTTCGCCGCCACCACCGTCGCCTCGATATGGTCCACCAGCGCATCCGGCAGCCCAAGCCGCCCGGCCAGAAGATCGAGATAGCCCCGCTCCGCCCGCGTATCGGCCTCGATGGCAAGCCGCGAGGCGGTGTAAAGCTCCACCTTCTGCTCTTCCGTGCGGGCAGCAGCCACCAGCGCGTCGATGTCGAGCGGATCGGCCAGTTCCTTTTCGAGGAACCGCTCGGCTTCGCTATCGAGACCGGAGACCTGCACCTTGTCCATGATGTTGGCGCGCTCCTTCTCATCGATATGGCCGTCCGCCCTGGCGGCGGCGATCATCGCCTGGATGAGCTTCAGCGCAAAATCATTGGAAAGGGCGGGCGATTGCGGATGGAAGGCGGAATCGGCGGGCGGGGCGAGAAGCTCCGGCTCGGGTTTCGGCGCGGCTTCAGGCGCCTGGCCGGACTTGTAATTCTTGTAGGCGAGGTAACCGAGACCGGCGATGGCGGCCACGCCGCCGATGGTGGCGACATTGCCGGCGAGCTTGCGGCCGGTCTTGGTGCCCAGAATGGCGGCGGCGAGCGCGCCGGCCTTCAGAGGATTGTTCTTGGCGATATCGGCGGCCTGCCCGGCTCTGTCACGGACGCTTCCCGAAAGGCCCGGCACCTGCGAGCCGAGGAATTGTTCAAGAAGCTTCTTGGCGTCGAACATCAAAATCTCCTGTAGAGGTCAAATCTACAGGGGAGATAGGAAGCCGTGGGCCGAATACAAATGTCAAACCCGCTCACGCCTTCGTGAACGGGTTTGACAGAATGCAAATCAGGCGCGCAGTGCGGCGGCTTCGGCGGCAAGCTTGGTAATGCCCGCCCAGTCACCCGTCGCCACCAGTTCGCGCGGGGCAACCCAGGAGCCGCCGACGCAGACGACGTTCGGCAGGGAGAGGTAATCATTGGCGTTCTTGAGCGACACGCTGCCGGTCGGGCAGAAGACCGTGCCGGCGAGCGGCGAGGACAGCGCCTTGAGGTAGGGTGCGCCGCCGGCCTGTTCGGCCGGGAAGAACTTCAGCACCTTGTAACCCTCGTCGCGCAGCGCCATGACTTCGCTGGCGGTGGCAGCCCCCGGAAGCAGCGGCACCTTCGAACCGCGTGCGGCTTCCAGCACGCTTTTATTGATGCCGGGGCTGACGATGAAGGTGGAGCCTGCTTCGGCGGCCGCTTCGAAATCCTTCGCATTGAGAATGGTGCCGGCGCCGACATTCGCGCCCTCCACTTCCGCCGCAACTGCGCGGATGGCATCGAGCGCCGCCGGTGTGCGCATGGTGATCTCGATTGCCTTCAGGCCGCCTGCGACCAAAGCGCGCGCAAGCGGCACGGCGGAAGCGGCATCATCCACGATCAGCACCGGCACGACCGGCTGGAGCTTGAGGATGGAGAGCAGTTTTTCGGAGTCCTGGGCCAAGATGAGCCTCCCTTGCGCAATTGAAACGATTGAAATTCCGTCTACCGATTAGCCTGCCTCGGCTTTCATGTCGAGGCGCGCCAGCCGCATTTTTATCCAGATACTTCAATCAATTCGCTTCATCGCACTATCATATTGCGATAATCTGGCGCCCCAGTTCGCGGAGACAGCATGGCCAAGGAAATTGAACGGAAGTTTCTTGTTGCAGGCGGTGAATGGCGCAATGAGGTCACGCATAGCATGGCTTTCCGGCAGGCATATGTCGCCTCGATGGAAAACCGCTCGGTCCGGGTCAGGATCGTCGACCAGCGCGATGCGACCCTGACCATCAAGATCGGCGCAAGCGCGCTTGTCCGCGACGAATATGAATATTCCATCCCCCTCAAGGACGCCGAAGAGCTGATGGCGAGCGCGCCGGGCGTGGTGATCGAAAAAACCCGCCACACCGTCGATCATGGCGGCTTCACCTGGGAAGTGGATGTTTTCGAAGGGAAATATCACGGGCTGGTGGTGGCGGAAGTGGAAATGAACGACGAGAATGCCGATCCCGATCTGCCGTCCTGGCTGGGCAGGGAAGTCACCGGAGACAAGCGCTTCTCCAACCAGTCGCTCGCCATGGACTGTCCGAACGGAGACTTGCCGGATGCCCTTCAGAATTGACCCGAAAAAGCCCTTCGACAATGAAATCCGTCGGGCGGGGCTGGAGCTGATCGACGATACGGTCACGATCCTTCGCGACCAGCCGTCCGGGTCGCACGAGGCCGTGCACGACGCCCGCAAGCGGTTCAAGCGGCTGCGCGCCCTCTATCGCCTCATCCGCAAGGCGGCGCCGGATTTCGGCCGCGAAGAAAACGCCCGTATTCGCGATATCGCCCGCTCCCTCGCCTTTGCGCGCGATGCGACGGCGCTGGTGGAAACAGCGGAATATCTCGAGGCCTTCGCGCGTTCCGATGCGCAGGGCGAAGCGCTGCGCTCGATCACCGCGATGCTGCGCGCGCGCCGCGACGACGCCATAGAACACGAGGCCGGTCTCGACGAGGCCATTGCCGCCGCCATTGCCGGCTGCGGGGAAGCGCGCCAGAAGCTCGAGGACCTGTCCCTGCCGGATGAGTTGAAAGACACCGCCCGGCTGCTGAAAAGCGCCTGGGCGAAACAGAGAAAAAGGGCGCGCAAGGCGCTCGCCGATTGCCATAAGCAGGCCGACGCCGAGCATTTCCATGAATTGCGCAAGTCCGGGCAGGCTTATTGGATGCATCTTGGCCTGATGCGCCGGCTCTGGCCCTCCGCCATGCGCGCCAAGCGGGCCGATACCAAGCGGCTGGTGGATATTCTCGGCCACGAGCACGATCTCTCGGTTCTTGCAGCCGTCGCCGACCGCGAACCGGAGCGTTTCGGCAATGGCGAGCGGCTGGCCCTGCTGCTCGACGCGATCATCGAGAGGCAGCAGGCGCTGCGCACGGAAGGCCTTGCGCTGGCAAACGAGGTATTTTCCGAATCCGCCCGCACCGAAAGCCGCATCGTCGGCCTGTTGTGGCGGCAGGCGGCGAAATAGCCCAAACGCCACTTTCGGCGCTCGCTCACCTCCGTCATTCCGGCCTTGAGCCGGAATCCAGCCAGCCCAAGTCCTTGGGCTGAAAAGACTTGTCCCGCCGCGCAGACGCGCGTCGGCTGGATTCCGGCTCAAGGCCGGAATGACGGAGGCGGCATTGCGACATCCCGTTGCCTGCACACGGCAGCAGAAGTGACAGGAAGCCCGCAAATCCTCCCGATTTGACGATTTTCAAAATACCCGAACCCGCCGATAAATATTGCTTTGCGGCCGCCGTCGCTGTATTTCAGCGCCCATGACCGACACGACCATTCTCCCCCGCCCGGAAGTCTCTGGTGATTTCCTTGTGGCCGCGCTTTATCATTTCGCCCGCCTGCCGCGGTTCGAGAGCCTGCGCGAGCCGTTGTTTGCGCTCTGCCAGGAAAACGGCGTCAAGGGCACGCTGCTGCTTGCTGCCGAAGGTATTAACGGCACCATTGCCGGGCCGGATGCGGGCATCCACGCCGTGCTCTCCTTCCTGCGCGCCCAGCCGGAATTCGCCGCGCTGGAGCACAAGGAAAGCCGCGCTTCGCACATGCCTTTCGTGCGGCTGAAGGTGAAGCTCAAGAAAGAGATCGTTACCATGGGCGTGCCGGATATCGATCCGAACCGCATCGTCGGCACCTATGTCGACCCGCGCGACTGGAACGAGCTGATCTCCGATCCGGATACGATCGTCATCGACACCCGCAACGATTATGAGACCGCCATCGGTATCTTCAAGGGTGCGGTCGATCCGCAGACGAAAACCTTCCGCGAATTTCCCGACTGGGTGAAGAACAATCCCGGCCTGCACAACAAGCCGAAGATCGCCATGTATTGCACCGGCGGCATTCGCTGCGAAAAGGCCACCGCCTTCATGAAGGAACAGGGTTTCGACGAGGTCTATCACCTCAAGGGCGGCATCCTGAAATATCTGGAAGAAGTGCCGGAAGAAGAAAGCCTGTGGGAAGGCGCCTGCTTCGTCTTCGACGAGCGCGTCTCGGTGGTGCACGGCCTTGCCGAAGGCGACCACCAGCTCTGCCACGCCTGCCGCAACCCGATTACGCCGGAAGTGCGCCTATCCCCCAAATTCGAGGAAGGCGTGTCCTGCCCGAGCTGCTACGATGACCGCAGCGAAGAGGATCGCCAGCGTTTCCGCGACCGGCAGCAGCAGATCGAACTGGCAAAGAAGCGCGGCGAGCGGCATCTGGGGCGGTAATCCCCGTCGGCTATCGGACTGCATAACGGTTGGGGTTTGTTTGAGCGGGCGCCGCGTGTTTCTTCTCGCCGTCGGGGAGAAGAAATGGGCCGCACCTTCAGGTGATCAAGAATGGGTGGAAGTAATCAGCCTCACGCCCCTGCCCGCAACGCAAAGAGCGGCGCGTCCTGCCCGTCCAGCATGGCGGTGATCTCTTCCGCCGCGACCGGTTTCGAGAACAGGTAACCCTGCAACTCATCGCAGCCGCACAGATGCAGGATGGCCGCCTGCTCTTCCGTTTCCACGCCTTCAGCCGTCACCGGAATATCGAGCGACTTTGCCAGCGCCACGGTGGCCTGCAGCATTTCCAGCGACCGGCCGCCCTTGTCGAGCGCCATGATCAGCGAACGGTCGATCTTCATGCGGTCGAAACCGAAGCGGCGCAGATAACCGACGCTGGCGAAGCCGGCGCCGAAATCGTCGAGCGCTATATGCAGGCCAAGCTGCTTCAGCTTGTCGATGGCCGCACTCGCCCGTTCCGGATGCTGGATGAAATAACCTTCCGTCATTTCCAGCCGCAGCCTTTCGGGCGGCGTCTGCGTCGCGTCGAGAATATCGGCCACATGGCCGGAGAAGGCCGGATTGCGGAACTGCACGGGAGAAATATTCACCGAGAGCTTGATGGACGGCCATTGCTGCGCCGTCTCGCAGGCCTTGTGCAGGACGAGAAGGCCGAGCCGGTCAATAAGGCCGCTGGTTTCGGCAGCGGCAATGAAGATATCCGGCGGCACGAAGCCATATCCCGGCCGCTGCCAGCGGGCCAGCGCCTCCACCCCGGTAATACAGCGCGTGGCGGCGCTGACGACCGGCTGATAGACCACCTGTATCTCGTCGTTCAGAATGGCGGAGCGAAGATCGGCTTCGAGCTGCAGCTTTTCCTCGCGCAGCGCATCCATCTTCAGCTCATAGGAAACGTAACGCCCGCGTCCGTTCTCCTTGGCCTGATACATGGCCATATCGGCACGCCGCAGCAACTCCTCGCCATTGATATCGCCGGCGCGGGAAACCGAGGTGCCGATGCTGCAGCCGATGCTCGCCACCCTTTCACCGATGCTGAAAGGCTCGGTAAAGAGCTCAAGAAGCGCCAGACACAGTTTGCGGCCTTCGGCCCAGACGTCGTTGCCCTGAATGGCGATGGCGAATTCGTCGCCGCCGAGCCGCGCCAGCACCGCGCCTTCCGGCACCAGCACTCTCAGCGCCGCCGCCACGCCCTTGATCAGCCGGTCGCCGGCGGCATGGCCGTAGGAATCGTTGATTTCCTTAAAACCGTCGAGATCGAGATAGAGCAGCTTGATATCCGTCTTGTCATGGCGGCCCCTGTCGACCATGCGGTTCAGCCTGGCGAAGAGCCCGGCGCGGTTGCTGAGCCCGCTCAGCCGGTCGCGCAGCGCCTCCTCCCGCGCCGCTGCCTCATCCGCCTTCAGGCGGTCGAGCGTGGCCGAACCGATGATGAGCAGCACCAGAAAAAACGTGCCGGCAATGCCAAGCGCGGTAAAGACGACCGGACGCGCCTCATGAAAGCTGACATCTCCCGGCAGGTGCGAGCGCCAGACGAGCCGCGCCAGCACCTCCCCCAGCGGATTGACGATATCCACATGGTTGGCGGCAGGCCCGTCGCCATATTGCAGTTCCAGACCGTCGATGACGTAATTGCGGGCAAGCTTGTCCACCGTCGCCTGCTTGAGATGACGGGCGAAAACCAGATAACGCCGCTCCGCACTGACCGGCGGCAGCGCCCCGGACTTCAGCCGCACAAGCGCAACCCCCGCGGCGGCGACGCCATCGCCGGTCTTGACGAAACCGGTCACCTGCGAGGTGATGCCCGGACGTATGGAGCGCACGCGCTCGATCATTTCCCTGAGACCGCCGGCAAAATAGGCGTCCGGCTTCCATGCCACCGGCTTGCCGTCCTGATAGGCCATGCGGACCTTGCCGTCCTCATCGATGACCACGGCCGTATCGAAGAGATCGTTATTGACCGTCATCTCGCCGTAATTGCTTGCCACCCAGTCGAAACGATCAGGGGCATAGACATATTCGGCGGCATCGTCCCAGGCGGCGTAGTCGTTCAGCGTCGCGCCGAGCTGTTCGCGAAAAGTGACGAGGGCGCCCGCCGTCGTTTCGCGCGAACGGGCATTGTCAAGCAGGTTGGCCTTTTCCCGAACCTGGCTCAAGGCGGATAAAACCAGCGCGGTGACGATGATAAGCACCAGTGCGAAGGTGGACAATACGACGCCCACGGCGGTTCTGCGCCCGACCGGCAAATAGTCCCCAATGTTGCGCGGCGCAATCCGCATAAAATCCCCTTCGAAAGCATCATCTTCCGAAGGAAACATTCAAAAGCGGTTAAGCCGCATTGTGGCCCCGCCCCAAAAAACTACGGGTATAAAACGACAGTCTGGCAGAGGCGCTGAAAAATCCTTCCCTAAAATGCCCCGGGTTTTTCATGGAAGGCGGATTTGCGTCCGTCCGGAAAAGAAAAAACCTCCCCCGCGAACGGGAGAGGTCGTGATTTTTTTAGACCGGGATGGCGAAAAGTGTAAGCGGTTTTCGCCTTAAATACCGGTCTGATCTAGTGCTGGAGCGGCTTACCAGGACGGGATGACCGTGCCGTTGTACTTTTCCAGAATGAAGGCCTTCACTTCCGGGCTCTGGTAGGATTCAACCAGCGTCTTCACCCACGGCTTGTCCTTGTCCTGCGCACGAACGGCGATGACGTTCGCGTAAGGGGACTTTTCGCTTTCGATGGCGATGGCGTCCTTCTTCGGGTTCAGGCCGGCAGCCGTCGCATAGTTGGTGTTGATGACCGAAGCGTCGGTATCGTCAAGCGAGCGCGGCAGCTGGGCGGCGTCGAGCTCGACGATCTGGATGTTCTTCGGGTTTTCGGTGATGTCGGCAGGCGTTACCTTGAGGCCGGCCTCTTCCTTGACCTTGAGCACGCCCTTGGAAGCGAGAACCAGCAGCGCGCGGCCGCCATTGGTCGGGTCGTTCGGAATGCCGACGGTTGCGCCGTCCTTCAGCTCGTCGAGGTTCTTCACCTTCTTCGAATAAACGCCCATCGGGGTGGTGATGGTGGTGCCGACGCTGACGAGATCGAACTTGCGGTCAGCGATCTGGTTGTCGAGGTAAGGCTGGTGCTGGAAGGAGTTGGCCTGCAGCTCGCCATCGGCCAGCGCCTGGTTCGGCACGACATAGTCGGAGAATTCGACGATATCGATATCGAGACCCTTGGCGGCAGCGATCTTCTTCACCTGCTCCATGATCTGCGCATGCTCGGCGGGGGTTACGCCGATCTTGATGGTCTCGGCCAGCGCCTGACCGGCGGTGAAGAGAGCGGCGAGCGAAGCCGCGAGAATGAGTTTCTTCATGGGTGTCTCCTTGGGTTGTTATTATAAACGCAGTTAATTCTTCCGGGTCCGCTTGTCGAAGCTGCGGGCCAGCCTGTCGCCGGCGCTCTGCACCAGCTGCACCAGCACGATCAGCACCAGAACCACGACCAGCATCACATCCGGCATGAAGCGCTGGTAACCGTAGCGGATGCCGAGATCGCCCAGCCCGCCGCCGCCGACCGCGCCGACCATGGCCGAATAACCGATGAGGCTGACCAGCGTGAGCGTCAGCGCCAGCGTGATGCCGGGCTTGGCTTCGGCCAGAAGCACCTTGGTGACGATCTGCAGCGGCGTGGCGCCCATGGCGCGGGCGGCCTCGATCAGGCCCTTGTCCACCTCGCGGATCGCCGCTTCCACCAGCCTTGCGATGAAGGGTACGGTTGCGACCGTCAGCGGCACGATGGCCGCGCTGGTGCCGATGGAAGTGCCGGCGACGAGGCGGGTGAAGGGAATGATCGCCACCACCAGAATGATGAAGGGCGTGGAGCGCGCGGCGTTCACGACGAGGCCGAGGATCCGGTTGGTCATCGGCGCCGGAAACAGCTCGCCCTTGCCGCTGGTGGCAAGGAAAACACCCATGGGCACGCCGATCAGCGAGCCGACGATGCCGGCAACGGCGACCATGTGCAGCGTCTGCAACAGGCCCTTGGAAAGAAGGCTGAACAGCATATCAGGCGACATAACCGAGCACCTCCGTGTGAAGACCGGTCTCAGCATAAAAGCGATTGGCGCGGGCGGTGACATCCGCCGAGGCCGGATAGGAGACGACCAGCGAGCCGAAGGGCTGGCCGGAAATTTCCTCGATGGTGCCGGCAAGGATGTTCACGTCCGGGCCGATTTCGGCGACAAGGCGCGCCGTCAGCGGCTGGAAGGCCGTCTCGCCGAAAAACACCAGGCGCACCAGAACACGGTCGCCTTCCGCCGCCTGCGGTTTCAGGCCCGAAGTGACCCAATGCGGCAGCTTCACGCCGACCGAGGACGACAGCAGGCTGCGGGTCGTCTCGTGTTTCGGCGCGGTGAAGATATCGAAGGTCGTGCCTTCTTCCACGATCAGGCCCCTGTCGATGACCGCCACCTGCGAGGCGATGGTCTTCACCACCTCCATCTCGTGGGTTATGAGCAGCACGGTGAGCCCCAGCTCGGCATTGATGCGCTTCAGCAGTTCAAGAATGGATTGCGTCGTTTCCGGATCGAGCGCGGATGTCGCCTCGTCGGAAAGGAGCAGCTTCGGCTGGGTGGCGAGCGCACGGGCGATGCCGACACGCTGCTTCTGGCCGCCGGAGAGTTCCGCCGGATAACGATTGGCCTTGTCGGAGAGCCCGACGAGATCGAGCAGCGGCGCAACGCGCGTTTCGATCTCCTTCTTGCCCATGCCGGCGATTTCGAGCGGCAGGGCCACATTATCGAAAGCGGTGCGCGAGGAGAGGAGATTGAAATGCTGGAAGATCATGCCGACGGAACGGCGCAGCGTGCGCAGGCTCTTTTCATCGAGCGCCGCGACATCGACGCCATCGACGACCACGCGGCCAGTCGAGGGCTTTTCAAGGCCGTTGGCGAGGCGGATGAGCGTGGATTTGCCCGCACCGGAGCGGCCGATAATGCCGGTGATGGAGCCTTTCGGCACGACGTAGTCGATACCGGCAAGGGCTGCGAAACCGGGCTTGCCGCCGGCGCCGCCAAAGGTCTTGGTCACGCCTTCAAACGTGACCATAGGCTCCTTTGCCGACCCTTCAGGGACCGCCTGTTCTTGGCGCGCGGGGGATGCCGCGCTGGATGGAAAACTCATTGTAAACTCTGGGAATGCGTGACGGATCGGGTCTCAAAAAATCCTGTTGCGGTGCTGAACCGCTCTCTTCATGCAGCCTTCGGGCACATTCGATGACAGCTGATTTTCCGGGTCATTTCGTCAGGCTTTCACTCAGAAATGCCGGGGATCGGCAATTCGATGGCGCATACTTGCCCGCACACGCCACCTTTTAACAGGGATGTTTTTTCAATTATCTGAAAAGAGAGGAAAAATCTACCGCAAAGCCGCCAAGGCGGCCCTGCGGCAGTCAAGATTTCGCGACGATATGAAAATCACACGCGGCTGGTGAATTCCTCGAGCGGGCGGCGGACCTTTTTCAGGTTCACCAGCCAGTCGCCATCCGGCTGACGATAACCGAGCGGCAGGATGGTGACGGAGCGCAGGCCCTTTTCGCGCAGGCCGAGGATTTCATCGAGCTTTGCCGGGTCGAAGCCTTCCATCGGGGTGGAATCCACGCCCTCGAAAGCGGCCTGCGCCACGGCCATGCCGAAGCCGATATAGGCCTGACGGGCGGCGTGTTCGAAATTCACATGCTGCTCGCGTTGCGGATAGGTGGAAAGCAGCATCTGGCGATAGGCTTCCCAGCCCTCATTCTTGATGCCGCGTTCTTCGTTGACCAGATCGAACATGTGGTTGATCCGCTCTTCGGTGTAATTGTCCCATGCTGCAAAGACCAGCAGATGCGAACCGTCGGTCACCTGCGCCTGGTTCCAGGCGATCTCGCGGATCTTGGCGCGGACTTCCGGATCGGTAACGACGATCACTTCGAAGGGCTGCAGGCCGCTGGAGGTAGGCGCAAGCCGCGCCGCCTCGACAATGCGCTCGACCTTGTCTTCCGACACGGCCTTGGAAGGATCCATTTTCTTGGTGGCGTAACGCCAGTTGAGTTTCTCGATAAGCATGTTCGTTTTCCCTGGGAGGACCATCCCGCCCTGCCCCTTGGACGCCAGAACGGGTGCTACGCCTTCGTAGCCCGTCTGACATAGGAGGCAGGATGGCGGGCGCAAGCAGGCACCGCCGGGTAACCGATAAAAAAGTTTGGAAAACTGATAATAAGGTGGGAGAACTTTATTGCGACGGGCGCTGACACGTCGCCTGCTACCGGATGCGGCGCGTAAAGTTCATGCACGGCCGTCCCCCAACCCTCATTCCTGTGCTTGTCACAGGAATCCAGCCGACACGCGTCTGCGTGGCGGAAAGACTCTTTTCAGCCCAAGGACTTGGGCTGGCTGGATCCCTGTGACGAGCACAGGGATGAGGGAGGTGACCGTTACGGCTTCGCCAGACCATGGTTCCCCTTCGGAAAGCCCGAAGCCAGCGCGCTGTACCATTTGCCGCTGTTCTTCAGCGTCCGCACCTGCGTGTCGTAATCCACATGCACGAGACCGAAGCGCATGCGGTAACCCTCGGCCCATTCGAAATTATCCATCAGGCTCCAGGCGAAATAACCGCGCATCGGATAACCGTCGCGGATGAGATCGGCGACGATATCGAGGTGTTCGGCGTAATAGTCGAGACGCGGCTGGTCATCCACCTCGCCGTTTTCGACGCCCATATTATAGCAGGCGCCGTTTTCGGTGATGTAGCAATCCGGCAGGTCGTAACGCTTGTAGAGCGTCTCCACCAGCGACTGGAGCGCCGGGGCATAGACCTCCCAGCCGATATCGGTCGTCACATCGCTGATGGCGGGGGCCGGATGGGTGGCAGGGAATTCCGCGCCCGGTGTCGCATCGTCGGCAACGCGCATCGGCGTGTAATAATTCAGACCCCACCAGTCTAGCTTCTGGCTGATGATGGAAAGGTCTTCAGCCTCCACCACCGGCATGCGGCTTCCCAGCGCCTCCATCATCTCGGCCGGATATTCGCCCTTGAAGACCGGATCAAAAAACGCACCGTTGTGGAACTGGAAGGCCCGTTCGGCGGCCTTGAGGTCAGCGTCGCTATCGGAAGCCGGGATGACGGAGTGGGCATTCAGCACCAGCCCCACCGGCACTTTCGGCGCGACATGGCGAGAGGCTTCCACGCCGAAACCATGGGCGAGATTGATGTGATGCATAGCGGCAAGGGCTGCCTCCATGTTGCGCTCGCCCGGCGCATGGATACCATAGAGATGGCTGAGCCACACCGCGCACCAGGGTTCGTTGAAGGTCGCCACCGCATCCAGCCGGTCACCCAGACGAGCCATCACGGTCTTGGCGTATCGCTGGAAGGCGTGCGCGGTGGAGCGCGAGGCCCAGCCGCCGTCGCCCATCAGCGTCAGCGGCAGGTCCCAATGGTAAAGCGTCGCATAGGTCTTGATGCCGCGCGCCTTGCAGCCATCGACGAGGCGGTCGTAAAAATCCAACCCCTTCTCGTTGATCGGCCCGAAACCATCCGGAATGATGCGCGGCCAGGCGATGGAGAAACGATAGGCCTCGACGCCCATGTCCTTGATGAGATCGAGATCCTGCTCCCAGCGATTATAATGATCGCAGGCAATATCGCCATTGTGACGCTCGAAGACGTGGCCCGGCATATTGCAGAAGGCATCCCAGATGGAGGGCTTGCGACCGTCCGCCTTGGTGGAACCTTCGATCTGGAACGAGGCAGTCGCGACGCCGAACAGGAAGTCGCCGGGGAAACGGGCTGCAAGCGTTTTGGGATCGGTCATCGAAGAGGCCCTTGTCGTCCATCGGGTGTGAAAAGATCAGCAGCGGTTTAGACCATGTCGCTTGCGAGGTACAGTCGGACTCGGCGGAATCTACAACGTTTCAGGCGCGCGGTTAACAAGTCCAAAGCGCTTTGCATGCGCAAACGTCGCCGCGGCGCTTGGCCGGCGGCGTGGAAGGCAGGCCCGGTGAATGCGGGTGGAATAGGTAGTGGTGGAAGTATTTGCATGCACCGGGCCGCATTATAGAGACCATAATCACGGCCTCTCACTTACAGCTTTTTAACGACATCTATCCGATCAGCCCTTCCCGCCTCTGGCCGTGCGGGACGCCTCTCTGAAACACGGTCTGCCAGAACCATGCTTGTCGATGCCGGCAGCCGGTTCGCAAAAGGCGCCGCGCGTATCGCCCTTCCGTTCCGGTTGCGGGAGGAATGATGTCGCCAAAGAGGGTGACGGGGATGGAAGAGGACGGATTTTTTCGGAAGTGACTGAAAAGGAAGGAGGGGTGGCGCGGAGTTGTCCTCGCCTTTGGGAAGAAATGGCGAGCGCGCCCCTCATCCGGCCCTTCGGGCCACCTTCCCCCCGGCCGGGGAGAAGAAATGTGCTGTGACCGCAGCATATTCTCAGGAGAGGTCGCTTTGGGCAAAGAGCACCCTGCTTGTTCTTCTCCCCGCCGGGGAGAAGTGCCGGAGCGAAGCGAGGCGATGAGGGGGCAACGTTGCCGTCACCCCCTCCAACCCGTCAAACGTAACGATTGACCACGTTTTCGAGATATTCCTGACGGCCGGACTTCGGCTCGGGATTGATATCCTCGCGCTCCACCAGGGCGGCAATCTCTTCCAGCTTCAGCTCGCCGCGCAGCATCTTCTGGGCTTCAGCCGAATCCCATTTGGCGTAACGCTCCGCAAGCGGCTTCGACAGCGCGCCGTCCTCGATCATCTTCGCCGCCGCCTTCAGGCCGCGGGCGCAGCAATCCATGCCGCCAATATGGCCGATCAGCAGGTCCTGCGGATCGAGCGACTGACGGCGCAGCTTGGAATCGAAGTTGGTGCCGCCGTTCTTGAAACCGCCACCGGCCAGAACATGGTAATAAGCGAGCGCCATTTCCGGCACGTTGTTGGGGAACTGGTCGGTATCCCAGCCCGACTGGTAGTCGTTACGATTCATGTCGATGGAGCCGAAAATGCCGAAGGCATTGGCCATGGCCAGTTCGTGTTCGAAGGAGTGGCCAGCGAGAATGGCGTGGCCCTGCTCGATATTGACCTTCACTTCCTTTTCCAGACCGTTCTTCTGCAGGAAGGCGTAAACGGTGGCGACGTCGTAGTCATACTGGTGCTTGGTCGGCTCCTGCGGCTTCGGCTCGATCAGGATCGTGCCTTCGAAGCCGATCTTGTATTTATATTCCACCACCAGATTGAGGAAGCGGCCGAGCTGGTCGAGTTCACGCGACAGATCGGTGTTGAGCAGGGTCTCGTAACCTTCACGGCCGCCCCACAGAACATAGTTCGCGCCGCCGAGCTTCTTGGTGGCGTCCATGCAGGTCTTCACGGTCGCGGCGGAGAAAGCGAAAACATCCGGGTCGGGATTGGTCGCCGCACCCGACATGAAGCGACGGTTGGAGAAGAGGTTCGCCGTGCCCCACAGAAGCTTCACGCCGGTATCGGCCTGCTTTTGGGCAAAATAATCAACGATCTCGTTGAGGTTCTTCGTATTCTCCGCAAAGTTCCGGCCTTCCGGGCGCACATCGGCGTCGTGGAAGCAGTAGAACGGCGAACCGAGCAGCGAGAAGAATTCGAAAGCCACATCCGCCTTCAGTTTCGCCGCCTGCATCGTATCTTCGAACCATGGGCGCAGGAAGGTCTGGCCGCCGAAGGGATCGCCGCCCGGCCATGTGAAGGTGTGCCAATAGGCCACCGCAAAACGCAGGTGATCTTCCATGCGCTTGCCGGCGACGATTTCGTCGGGGTTGTAATGACGGAAGGCCAGCGGGTTGGTGCTGTCGGGGCCTTCATATTTGATCTTGGCAATATCGCCGAAGAAACCTGTGCTCATGGTGATCCTCCTTGGTGGGTTTAGATGGTGTTCGGTATAGGTTGGAGGGCGTGGCTCACCCCCCTCTGTCCTGCCGGACATCTCCCCCTCCAGGGGGGAGATCAGCAGGACACTATCTATCGCTCCATACTCGACCTCGCATGAGGACGAGATGTAGCCGCTTGTCGATCTCCCCCCTTGAGGGGGAGATGCCCGGCAGGGCAGAGGGGGGTGAAGCCGCACACACCGTGTCTCAATGCGAAAGCGCCCGAATAGCCGGATAAAGCGCATGATAGCGCCGGTAAGCCTCCTCATAGGCGCCGGCCAGCGCCGCCACCGGCTCGATGGTCCGCGCCGTTTCCGGCTGCGCGCAGACCGCCACCGGATCGGCCCCGGTCGCGGCGATGAGGCCGAGGCGGGCCGCGCCGAAAGCGGCGCCGAAATCGCCCTCGGCCGGAATATCGACGGGCACGCCGAGCGAGGTAGCGATGGAGGCCAGCCAATAGGCCGAGCGCGAGCCGCCGCCGATGGCGGTGACGCGGGAGATGGACGTGCCGGCCGACTTCAGCGCTTCGAGATTGTCACGGATCGCGAAAGTCACGCCTTCCAGCACCGCCTGGGTCAGCGCCTTGCGGTCGCTTTCATGCGAAAGGCCGATGAAGGAGCCGCGGATGGCGGCGTCGTTGTGCGGGGTGCGCTCGCCAGAGAGATAGGGCGCGAAGGTGACGCCGGTCGGCGCAAGCAGCGTTTCGCCCAACTCGCCGGTCAGATCGGCGGCGGATTGGCCGGTGAGGCGCGAATACCAGTTCAACGCATCGGTGGCGGAGAGGATGACGCCCATCTGGTGCCAGGTATTGGGCAGCGCGTGGCAGAAGGCATGCACGGCGCTTTCCGGCTTCGGCAGGTAAGATGCATTGGCGGCAAAAAGCACGCCGGATGTGCCGAGCGATACGAAGGCGTGGCCTTCCTTCACCGTGCCCATGCCGCAGGCGGAAGCGGCATTGTCTCCCGCGCCGCCGGCAACGACGGTGCGGCCGGAAATGCCCCATTCGGAGCCAAGTTCGGCGCGCAGCACGCCCGCCTCATCCGTGCCTTCCACCAGCGAGGGCATGTGTTTTTCATCCAGCCCGGTGGCGGCAAGAAGCTCGGAAGACCATTTGCGCGCGCCGGTATCGAGCCAGGAGGTGCCGGCGGAATCGGACATTTCGGAGATATAGTCTCCCGTCAGCCACAGACGCAGATAATCCTTCGGCAGCAGCACCTTGGCCACTTTCGCGAAGATTTCAGGTTCATTCTTCGCCACCCAGGCAAGTTTCGGCGCGGTGAAGCCGGGGAAAACGATATTGCCGGTGATCCTGCGGAAACGCGGATCGGCATCCAGCGCGGCGGCCTCGGAATGGGAGCGCGTGTCGTTCCACAGGATGCAGGGGCGCAGCACCTTGCCGGCCGCGTCGATCAGCGTCGCGCCATGCATCTGGCCGGAAAGGCCGATGCCCTTGACGGCGGCAAGCTCCTTCGGAAACTTCTGCTTCAGGCCGGCAACGGCGGTTTTCGTCGCGGCAATCCAGTCGGCCGGGTCCTGTTCCGACCAGCCGTGATGCGGGCGCGAAACGTCCAGCGAGCCGTTGGCCGAGCCGATGATTTTCTGATCGCCGTCCATCAGCAGGGCTTTGACGCCGGATGTGCCAAGATCGAGACCGAGATACATGTATTTCTCCATTCCGGCGCGCCATGCGCCGCTTTCAGCTTTTTTTTAAAAAAAAGTAGACGCATTTCCGGACGGAAAACCGGCGGCCACTTTTCCTGGAAATGCTCTCATCAGGGAAGATTGTCCCTGAGGAATATGTCGATACGGATACGTTCCTGCGCGGCGATGACGGGCAGACCGTCGGCCCGCGCCTTCAACACGCGGATGGCGCTGCGTACTTCGTGGCCGGCATCCTGGTTGAGCACGGCGTCCAGCAGCCCTTCCCGCAGCGCATTGGCGGTGTTTTCCGTCAGTTCATGGGCGATGACCGAAAGCGCTCTTTCGCCCTCTGCCGCGCCAAGCGCCCGGATGAGGCCGCGATTGCCCGCGCCGAGGCTGTAGATGCCTGACAGCTCGGCATTGCCGAGCGCCTTGCGCACCAGCGTCTCGACGGTGAGCGGATCGTCCCTGCCCTCCAGCACCGGCAGCAGCCGCAATTGCGGAAACTCGGTCTCGATGACGGCGCGAAATCCTTCCAGACGTTCGCGATGGTCGCGCACCAGCATGGAGCCGGCGACAACCGCGACATCGCCGCCGCGCCCGGAGAGAAAACGTCCCATCAGGCTCGCCGCCGTGCGCCCGGCCGCGACGTTGTCCACACCGGCATAATGATCCCGCCGCGAACCGGAAAGATCGGACACCAGCGTCACCGTGGCGATGCCGTCTTCGGTGAGCCGGTCGGCGGCTTCCGCCACATCTTCGGAATCGGTGGCGACGAAGGCGACGCCCGAGGGATTTTCCCGCCGCGCGACTTCCAGAGCCTCCGTCAGCGCGGAAGCATTGAAGGGCGGCACCTCGATGACGCGGATCGCCGTGCGCTCCAGATGCGCCCGTGCCGCTGCGGCCCGCACTTCGGCGCGCAACGTCGCCATGAAGGAATTGTCATTGCCCGGCAGGATGAAGACCAGCGAATAATTGCGGCCCTTGGCCAGATTGGCGGCCGCGATATCGCGCACATAACCAAGCTCGGCAATGGCCGCCTCCACCCGTGCCCGCGTTGCCGCATGCACGCCGGGGCGCATGTTCAGCACCCGGTCGATGGTGGCGAGGCTGACGCCCGCCCGCTCGGCGATATCGTGAACTGTCGGCTTCATGGCACCTCCCTCCCCTTGCATATCCAGCTTTGCAGTCGAGGTAAACTGAAAAATGATGTACGTACCTCATATTTCGCGGAAAGCGGTGTCGGGTTGGTGGCTCTTCGCGAAACGGTGCCGCGCGTTTCTTCTCCCCGAGGGGGAGAAGGTGGCCCGAAGGGTCGGATGAGGGGGCAAGCTCTCCGAATATCTCTACCCTCGCCCCCTCATCCCGCTGCCGCGGACTTCTCCCCGGCGGGGAGAAGAAATATGCCGCCCTCGCTCGCTCCATATTCAAAACAAAAAAGGGGCCGTCATTTCCGACGGCCCCAGCTCTGCGGTGGATGGGAGGGGATTCTTGTTAGTGCGCCGCGTCTGGCGGCGGCGCTGCCTTGGGTTTCTGGATCAGCACGGTCATGAAGATCAGGCTCGAGAACAACAGTGTCAGCGCGAAGAACACATCCGCGAAGGCCAATATCCATGCCTGCTGCGAGACCATGCCAACCAGTTTCTTGACGGCGACGGACGCGCCGTCCAGCCCGTAGGAATCGTAGTTGGCGCCGACACTGTTCAGCCATTCCAGCGCCTGCGGGTTGGAATAGCTTACATGTTCGGCCAGCCGCACATAATGGTCGTCCGTGCGCTGCGACAGCATGGTGTTGATGATGGCAAGACCGACCGCGCCGCCGAGGTTACGGGTGAGGTTGAACAGGCCGGACGCATTGCGGATGCGGGCCGGCGGCAGGGTGCCGAGCGCGATGTTGTTGATCGGCACCATGCACATCATCAGGCCGAAACCGCGCAGGATCTGCGGGATCAGCAGCTCGTAGAAATCCCAGTCGGTCGTCACATGCGTCATAATCCATGTGCCGCAGCCGAAGCTGATGAAGCCGATGGCCATCATCGCCCGCGGATCGAGCTTGGTGGAGACCTTGCCGGCAATCGGCGCGGTGAAGAACATGGCGAGACCGGAGACGAACATGGTCTCGCCGATCATCAGCGCATCGTAACCACGCACCCGGCCGAGATAGAGCGGGTAAAGATAGGTCAGCCCGTATAGCCCGATGCCCATGACGAAGGAGAAAAGCGAGCCGATGGAGAAGTTGCGGTCGGCGAAGGCGCGGATATCGACGACAGGGAATTCCACCTTGAAGGCGCGCCAGAAGAACACGGCCGCGCCGATGACCATGGCGACCGTTCCCATGACGATATGCTCGTCGTTGAACCAGTCCTTGTTGTTGCCCTCTTCAAGCACATATTCCAGCGAGCCGAGGAAGACGGCCATGGAGATCAGCCCCCACCAGTCGAACTTCTTCCACAGCGACTTTTCCGGCTTGTCGAAATCGATCAGGCTCCAGGTGAGGATGGTGACGATGATGCCGGGGATGATGTTGACGAGGAACAGCCAGTGCCAGGAAAAAGCATTGGAGAGATAACCGCCGACCGTCGGGCCGATGGTGGGCGCAAGCGTGGCGACGAGACCGATGATTGGTGACACGACCGAACGCTTCGAGGGCGGGAAGATCGTGAAGGCGGCGGCGAAGACGGAGGGGATCATGCCGCCGCCGATAAAGCCCTGGATCGCGCGGTAGACGATCATCTGGTCGATATTGGTGGCTGTGGCGCAGAGCGCGCTCGATATGGTGAAGCCGGCCGCGCAGGTGGCGAAGAGCACGCGCGTGGAGAGAATGCGCGCCAGCGTGCCCGACAGCGGGATCATGATGACTTCGGCGATCAGATAGGAGGTCTGCACCCAGGCGATCTCATCGGAACCCGCGCCGAGACCCGCCTGGATTTCCGCCAGCGAGGCGGAGACGATCTGAATGTCGAGGATGGACATGAACATGCCGAAGACCATCGCGAAGAAGGCGATGAGCCTGCGCCTGTCCATCGGGGGATCGGCGGGGATGGACGCCCCGCCCGTACCGACAACCGTAGCCGCCATGATCTTGACCTCAACGGCGCATCAGCGATGCGCCTTACTTGGCTTCCGGGTTAACTTGCGCCGTTCTGGTGCCTTCCGTCGCCGTGCGGGTATCGACATCGACAACGACGCTGAGGCCGGCGCGCAGATTGTGCTTTGCAAGGTCTTCCTTTGAGAAGACGATACGAACCGGCACACGCTGGATGACCTTGGTGAAGTTGCCTGTCGCATTTTCCGGCGGCAGCATGGAGAAGACCGAGCCCGAGCCGGGCGAAATCGACTGCACCGTGCCCTCGATCGTCGCATCGTCAAAGGCGTCGACATGCACGCGCACCTTCGAACCGGGCACGACGCGGGCAAGCTGCGTTTCCTTGAAATTGGCGTCGATATAAAGCTCGTTCATCGGCACCAGCGAAGCCAGACGCTTGCCGACCGAAACCAGATCGCCGTTCTGAACCGCCAGATTGCCGATGACGCCGTCATAGGGCGCCTTCAGAACCGTGAAGGAAAGATCGCGGGCGGCCTTGTCGCGGGAAAGCTGCAGCGAACGGATCGTGCTTTCGGCTTCCTCGCGCTGGGCGCGCAGGAGTTCCACATTGGCCTTGGCCGACGAGATGGCGGCATCGCCGGCCACGACATTCGCCCTGGCCTGATCGAGCGCGACCTGCGCATTGTCGGAAGCGGCAACCGTGCCGACATCCTTCGCCTGCAGCTCGCTGGCGCGCTTCTGGGTGATTTCGGCACCGCGAAGGGCGGCATCCAGCGCACCCTTCTGGGCGACGGCCTGTTCCAGCGAAGCTTCGCCGCCGACGATCTGCGCATCGATGCGCTTCAGCGACAGTTCTTCGGTGCGGATCTGGGCTTCGGCCTGATCGAGCGCGATGCGATAATCGCCGTCGTCCAGCGTCACCAGCGGATCGCCCGCCTTGACTTCCTGGTTCTCGACCACGTTCACCTTGGCGACATAGCCCGAAACCTTCGGTGCGATGACGGCGATATCCCCTTCTATATAGGCGTCGTCCGTCGACACCATGAAGCGGCCGTCGACCCACCAGTTGTAACCGTACCAGCCGGCGCCGGCGAGAAGGGCAACCGCGATGACCGGCAGAAGCTTGGAACGCTTCTTCTGCTTCGGCGCCGCAATGGTCTGGGGCTGCTGCGGCGGCGCGGCCTCAGCCGGCTTTGCCGGAGAGGTCTCGGCCTTGGCGGAGATATCCGCCTCTTCCGCATCGTTGACGGCGCGAACCGCGCTATTCTTCTGGGCCGACATGGGAGCTTACCGTGATAAATTGAAGAAAGTTTTTCGAACTGAACCGTTCGGTTCGATTGACATAATCTCTTTCCTGACACATATCAAGTGTTATCGAACCGATTGGTTCGACGTTCGGTTAATTTTTTTTACGCCATTGCGATGCTAAGAGACGGTAGCGATGGCAGGTGAAGACAGGGATATGGAGACGGAAACGGAAACGGGCTGTCCGGGCAATGCCGCCGGGCGTTTTGCGGCGGGTGAAGACCCGGCCAAACGCGAGCAGATTCTGGCGGGCGCCTGGCGTGTGTTCAAGCGCAAGGGTTTCGATGCGGCCAGTATGAACGACATCACGCGCGAGGCGGGCGTTTCCAAGGGCACGATCTATGTCTATTTCTCCAACAAGGAGGATCTGTTCGCGGCGCTGGTCGATCACCACCGGCAGGAATTCGCCACCTCCATGCGCAATATTCTGGCCGGCACCGAAGAGGTGCGCGACGGGCTGAGACAATTCGGCAAGGCCTTCGCCAACAAGATGATCTGCTCGGAGATGATCCCGGCCATGCGCTCGGTCATCGGCGTCATTGACCGCATGCCGAAGCTGGCGCAGCGCTTCTTCATCGCCGCACCCAACAATGTCCGCACCGTGCTTCAGGATTTCATCGAGCACCATGTCGCGCTCGGCCATCTGAAGGTCGATGACGTGGAGCTGGCCGCCCGGCAATATATCGAGCTTTCCACCGGCACCTTCTTCAAGCTGCGCCTGTTCGGAGAGATAGAAGGCCCGGTTCCGGAAGAAGAACTGGACCGGGTGATCGCCAGCGCCATCAAGGTATTCATGGCCGCCTACGGAACCGACAAGGCCTGAAATCATTTAGAGTTTTTTCGCTTTTCTCCGAATCGCGAAAACACTCTAACTCTTTGTTCTGGCGCATTCCCGGACGGAAAACCGGGGGCCACTTTTCCTGGAAATGCACTCGCAACGGTGTGAACGCCAATACGCGGTCTGCGCGAAATTTCGATGAAATCTTGCGCCCCGGAGCCATCAACTCCTTGTTTCTCGCGTATTGCGCTATAAATTCCACCCACCGAATGTTTCGGCTGGCCTTGTTGCTGAAAGGAAAACCTACCTGATGGAGTCCATTCTCCCTCTTCTATCTGACCCCGCCGCCTGGGTGGCGCTCGTCACGCTGATCGTCATGGAGGTCGTGCTCGGCATCGACAACCTGATCTTCATCTCCATCCTCACCAACAAGCTGCCGCCCGAACAGCGTGAAAAAGCCCGCAAGATCGGTATAGGCCTTGCGCTCGTCATGCGCCTCGGCCTGCTCGGCACCGTCGCATGGATCGTGCAGCTCACCACGCCGGTTTTCGAAGCCTTCGGCCCCCCCTTCTCGTGGAAAGACATGATCCTCATAGCGGGTGGTCTCTTCCTGGTATGGAAGGCGACCAAGGAAATTCACCACAATGTCGACCCGGAAGATCACAAGGAAGACATGGTGGGTGGCCCGGCCGCGATGAATTTCGGCGCCGCCATCGGCCAGATCCTGCTGCTCGACCTTGTTTTCTCTGTAGACAGCATCATCACCGCCGTCGGCATGACACCGCATCTGCCGATCATGATCGTCGCCGTCGTCGTGGCCGTCACCGTCATGCTGCTGGCCGCAACGCCGCTCGCCAACTTCATCGAGCGCAACCCCACCATCGTCATGCTGGCGCTCGCCTTCCTGATGATGATTGGCACGACGCTGATCGCCGAAGGCATGGGCTTCCATGTTCCGAAGGGCTACGTTTATGCCGCCATGGCGTTCTCGGCGCTGGTGGAACTTCTCAACATGCTGGCCCGCAATGCGAGGCAGCGCAAAAAGGCGGAGGCGGCAGGCGATACGCACTAACGGCATCTCGCCACCGTCATTCCGGCCTTGAGCCGGAATCCAGCCAGCCCAAGTCTTTGGGCTGAAAGGACTCTTCTCGCCGCGCAGACGCGCGGCGGCTGGATGCCGGATCAAGTCCGGCATGACGGAAATAAACTGATTTCTTGCAAAAATCATGAGCGTTTCTCATGCGCCAAGGTTACGTTTATATTCTTGCATCCAAAAGAAACGGTACGCTCTATACTGGCGTAACAAGCGACCTTTCTCACCGTTTATATGAACATCAGAACAACCGGACGCCCGGATTCACAACCCGTTATGGCGTTAAGACGCTTGTGTGGTTCGAAACATACGATCTCGTCACGGACGCAATTGCGAGAGAAAAGACGATAAAAAACTGGCCGCGGGCATGGAAGATCAAGTTGATTGAAGATCTCAATCCAGCCTGGGACGACATTGCCCATTTTCTTCTCTGACGATGCCTCCGCTCCGTCATGCCGGACTTGATCCGGCATCCAGCCAGCCCAAGTCCTTGGGCTGAAAAGACTCTTCTCGCCGCGTGAGGCCGCGTCGGTTGGATGCGCGCTCACGGCCGGTATGACGAAGAGATAGGAATGACATCACCAACCCGGAACCGCTTCACCCCGGCTTGCGTTCTTCGATATCCTCATCGATAGAGTCATTCCCGCCGCCTCTCCTTCGAAAGCATAAGCCAGCATGACGACAGACCAGATCCTCGCCTTCACCGTCATCGCCGGAATGATGGTCGCGTTCATCTGGGACAGGCTGCGTTACGATGTCGTGGCCTGCAGTGCGCTGCTCGTGGCCGTGGCGCTCGGCGTCGTGCCTTTCGAAAAAGCTTTTTCCGGTTTTTCGGACGATATCGTCATCATCGTCGGCAGCGCGCTGGTGGTCAGCTCGGCGGTGGCGCGGTCGGGCATCGTCGATATGACGATCAAGAAATATTTCCCCGAAATGCACTCCAAGAGCCTGCAGCTCGCCTTCCTGATGATCGTCGTCGCCGTCATGTCGGCCTTCATCAAGAATATCGGCGCGCTCGCCATCATGATGCCGGTCGCCTTCCAGTTCGCCCGCAAATCCGGCAGCCCGGTCTCCTATTATCTGATGCCCATGGCCTTCGCCGCCCTGCTGGGCGGTCTGATGACGCAGATCGGCACCTCGCCCAACATCGTCGTCTCGCGGCTGCGCGAGGAAATGACCGGGCAGAGTTTTTCGATGTTCGACTTCACCCCCGTCGGCGCGGGGCTGACCGTCATCGGCATCGTCTTCCTGACTTTCGGTTACCGGCTGCTGCCGGTGCGCAACCGCCAGCAGGCATCGGTGGAGGATATTCTCGACCAGTCCGCCTATACCGCCGAAGCCACCCTGCCCGCCGACAGCACCCATGCGGAGAAGCCGCTGCGCGAATTGCTGAAACAGGCCGATGGCGATGTGATCGCCAGCACCATCCTGCGCGGGCCGCGGCGCATCTCCCCCTTCCCCGACGTGACGCTGAAGGCGGGTGACACGATTCTCCTCGAAGGCAGCCCGGAGGGGCTGGACCGCATCGTCTCGCAGGCGAAGCTTCTGCTTTCCGGCAAGCCGCTGATGGAAAACGGCCAAAAAACCGCAGATCTCATTTCCATGGAAGCGGTGATCAGCAATGAATCGGTTCTGAACGGCATTTCGGCGCGTGAACTCGCGCTGTCCTATACGCGTGGCGTCAATCTGATCGCGGTGAGCCGTCGCGGCCAACGCGTCAGCCAGCGGCTCTCCGAGCTGACATTGCAGGCGGGCGACGTCATTCTTTTGCAGGGCAGCCGCAAGAACCTGCCGCAGGTATTGCAGGAATTTTCGCTCTTGCCGCTGGCGCAGCGGGAAATCCTGCTGGGCGTGCAGCGCCGCGCGCTTCTGCCCGTCATCGTGCTCGCCGCCGCCATGATCGCCGCCGGCAGCGGGCTGGTGCCGGTCTCCGTCGCCTTTTTCGCCGCTGCCTTCATGATGATCGTGGTCGGCGCCATCCCGCTCACCGAGGTCTATAAATCCATCGACGGGCCGATCCTCGTCATGCTCGCCGCCCTCATTCCCGTCAGCGACTCGCTCCGCACCAGCGGGGCGAGCGAGTTGATCGCCGCATGGCTCGGTCACGCCGCGCAGGGATTGCCGCCCTTTGCGGCGCTTGGCATGATCCTGCTCACCGCCATGGCAGTGACGCCCTTTCTCAACAATGCCGCCACCGTGCTGGTCATGGCCCCCATCGCCGCCGGTTTCGCCACCACACTCGGTTTCCGGCCAGAGGCCTTCCTGATGGCGGTGGCTATCGGTGCCGGCTGCGATTTCCTCACCCCCATCGGCCACCAGTGCAATACGCTGGTCATGGGTCCCGGCGGTTATCGCTTCAGCGACTATCCGCGCCTTGGCCTGCCGCTGTCGATCATGATCGTCATCGCCAGCATTCCCATGCTGCTTTACATCTGGCCAGTGAACTAGGGCTCTCAGCTGGGACGCTGAACCAGCGCGGGCTTCGTATTTCCTTGACGCCTGCGGCAGAATATGGCCTAAGCCGAAGCCGAACGGGAATGTGCAAAAGGCGCTTTCATTGCGTCTTCCAACATGATTTCCTGCCGCATCCAAACGAAAACATCGTGACAGACGGGTGAAACCGCCCCGATGTCACTGCCACGTCACGACGAGTGAATTTCATGACCACTTCCGGCGTTCGCGTCCGCATCGCACCTTCCCCCACCGGCGAGCCGCATGTCGGCACCGCCTATATCGCGCTGTTCAACTATCTCTTCGCCAAGAAACATGGCGGTGAGTTCATCCTGCGCATCGAGGATACCGACGCCACCCGCTCGACCCTCGAATATGAGCAGAAGGTGCTGGAAGCGCTGCGCTGGACCGGGCTGACCTGGTCGGAAGGCCCGGATGTCGGCGGCCCTTACGGTCCCTACCGCCAGTCCGAGCGCAAGGCCATGTATTGGCCTTATGCCGAAGAGCTGCTGGAAAAAGGCCATGCCTTCCGCTGTTTCTGCACGCCCGAGCGGCTGGAAGAAATGCGCGAAGCCCAGCGCGCCGCCGGCAAGCCGCCGAAATATGATGGCCACTGCCTCAACCTGAAAGCCGAGGAAGTCACTGCCCGCGTCGCCGCCGGCGAGGCCAATGTCGTGCGCATGAAAATCCCGACCGAAGGCTCGTGCGATTTCCATGACGGCGTTTATGGCGATGTTTCGATCCCGTGGGATTCGGTCGATATGCAGGTGCTGATCAAGGCCGACGGCATGCCGACCTATCACATGGCCAACGTCATCGACGACCATCTGATGAAGATCACCCATGTGGCGCGCGGCGAAGAATGGCTGGCATCCGTGCCCAAGCACATTCTGCTTTACCGTTATTTCGGCTGGGACCAGCCCACGTTCATGCATCTTTCGCTGATGCGCAACGCCGACAAGTCCAAGCTTTCCAAGCGCAAGAACCCGACCTCGATCTCCTATTATTCCGCGCTGGGTTACCTGCCGGAAGCGCTGATGAACTTCCTTGGCCTGTTCTTCATCCAGATCGCCGAAGGCGAAGAACTTCTGACCATGGACGAGCTGGCGGCGAAGTTCGATCCGGAAGCGCTGTCCAAGGCCGGCGCGATCTTCGACATCCAGAAGCTGGACTGGCTGAACGGCCGCTGGCTGCGCGAGAAGCTTTCGCCGGAAGAATTCATTGCCCGCACGCTGGAATGGGCGATGGAAAATGCCCGCCTGACCGAAGGCCTGAAGCTTGCCCAGAGCCGCATTTCCAGACTCGGCGAATTGCCGAACCTCGCCGGCTTCCTGCTGGCGAGCGATGTCGGCCTGACGCCGGCTTCCTTCGCGGGTCTCAAGAGCAAACCCGAGGAAATCCACGAAATCCTCACCACGGTTGCCGCCGACCTCGAGAAGATGCCGGACTGGAATGTGGAAGCGATCGAGGCGGAGCTGCGCGATGTCGCCGAACGCACGGGCAAGAAGCTGCGCGTCGTGACGCCGCCGCTTTTCGTCGCCGTCTCCGGTTCCTCGCGCTCGCTGCCGTTGTTTGACTCGATGGCGCTGCTTGGCCGCTCCGTGGTGCGCCAGCGGCTGAAGATGGCGATTGCCGTTGTGGCCACGATGGTGGGCAGCGGAAGCTGATGATGACGTGCTGGCGGTGACGCCGGCAGACTGAAATATACCCCTCTGCTCGGGGTACCCCCCTCTGCCCTGCCGGGCATCTCCCCCTCAAGGGGGGAGATCGACAAGCGGCTGACACCTTGCCCACGGAACGGGCGGGCGCGGCATCTGATCTCCCCCCTTGAGGGGGAGATGTCCGGCAGGACAGAGGGGGGTAAGCCCGGAGCGCAAAGGGTAATTGCAACGAACAAGCCCTCTGAAGGCGAATACGATGAACGACAAGACGACCGAAACCACCGCCCTCTCCTCCGACGCCACCGAAGTGCGCCGCCAGAAACTTGCGCTGCTGCGCGAGCAGATCGGCGATGTCTATCCGGCGCATTTCCACCGCACGCTGACCAATGCGGAGCTCGCGGAAAAATATGCCGATATCGAAGCCGACGTCGAAACCGGCGATACGGTGACGGTGGCCGGCCGCGTTTATTCCTCGCGCAATTCCGGCATGTTCATGGATATCCATGACGCCTCGGGCAAGGTGCAGATCTTCTCCCACAAGGACACGACGCCGGAAGCGGCGCGCAACCTTTTGCCGATGATCGATATCGGCGACATCATCGGCGTGACCGGCAAGGTGCGCCGCACCAAGCGCGGCGAGCTGACGATCAACGCCGAAGAAATCACCATGCTGACGAAATCGCTGCTGCCGATGCCGGAGAAGTGGCACGGCGTCTCCGATATCGAGCTGCGTTACCGCAAGCGCCACCTCGACATTCTCTCCAACGAGGAATCCAAGCTGCGCTTCCTGCAGCGCTCGAAGATCCTCTCCGGTATTCGCCGCTTCATGGAGGCCGAAGGCTTCCTCGAGGTGGAAACGCCGATGCTGCAGACCATCTATGGCGGCGCGACGGCCGATCCGTTCAAGACCTTCCACAACACGCTGAAGATGGACATGTATCTGCGCATCGCGCCGGAACTGTTCCTGAAGCGCACGCTGGTTTCGGGCCTCACCGACAAGGTCTTCGAAATCAACCGCAACTTCCGCAACGAAGGCGTTTCCACAAGGCACAATCCTGAATTCACCATGATGGAGTGCTATTGGGCCTATGCCGACTACGAAGACATCATGGGTCTCGTGGAGCGGCTGTTCGAGACGCTGGCGATTGCCCTGCACGGCACGACCGAAGTTGAATTCCAGGGCCAGACGATTTCCTTCAAGGGCCCGTTCAAGCGTGTGCCGATGCCCGACGCGGTGAAGGAAGCGACCGGTATCGACTTCCTCGCTATCAAGACCGACGAGGAAGCCCGCGCCGCCGCCAAGGCTGCTGGCTTCGCTGTCGAAAAGGACTGGACCTGGGGCGAATGCCTTGCCTTCATCTTCGAGGAGAAGGTGGAAGGCACGCTGATCCAGCCGAGCCACGTCACGCATTTCCCGAAGGACATCTCGCCCTTCGCCAAGGAAGTGCCGGGCGAACCGCGCCTCGTCGAGCGTTTCGAAAGCTATTGCAACGCCTGGGAAGTGGGCAACGCCTTCTCCGAACTCAACGATCCGGAAGAACAGCGCCGCCGCATGGTGGAGCAGCTGGAGCAAGCGCACGCCCGCGGTGAAAAGGACAAGCAGCTGGACGACGAATTCCTCGACGCCATCGACCAGGGCATGCCGCCCGCCGGCGGCCTCGGCATCGGCGTCGACCGCCTGATCATGCTTCTGACCAACGCCCCGTCGATCCGCGACGTCATCCTCTTCCCGGCCCGCCGCAACAAGGCAGATTGATCGGACGAAACCCGGGGCGGCCTTGCGGCCGCCTTCCGCGCCCCAACTTTCTCGCTGGTGGCGAAGGGGCGTATTTTCTTGACGTCGGAGAGTGTGGCGAGGTTTCGCCCCGTTTGCCTGCCTGTTTTCCTCTCCATAGATAGACGCTCGCAAGTAATTATCCGGCTTTCAGCGAACGGATCGCGCAAGTTTATTTAACTTTCAGTAGAATATACTGGCGATATCGCCTCAACTTGTGATACCCATTCTCCATCATTCGCATTGTGTTTGACGGCTTTCGATCAGGAGCCGCCGGGGGAGATACGCATGCCCGAGAATGAGCTTCCCAAATACCAGCCCGATATGTTCGCCGCACCCGAAAAGGAATGCGACGTGGTGATGAAAGGCGGCATCACCTCCGGCGTCGTTTATCCCTATGCCGTTCTGGAACTGGCGCGCCGGTATCGCTTCCGCTCGATAGGCGGCACATCGGCCGGGGCGATTGCCGCCGCCTTTGCGGCGGCAGCGGAATATTCCCGCACGGTCAGAAACGATCCGGATGGTTTCACCCGCCTGCAGGCTCATTGCGACACGATACCCACTATTCTGGACAGGCTTTTCCAGCCGCAGCGCCGTTTTCGCCCGCTGATGCGTTACCTGCTGTGGGCGCAGGCCGGCGGCTGGCCGGGCAAGGTTTTGGGCTTGCTCCTGGCTTTTCCGCTGGCAGCCATAGTTGGCATTGTCATCGGCGCCGCCGCCTTGTGGGTTCTGGGCGGCGGTTGGGCCGGGTCGGTTCTAGGCGGATTGGTGGGAATGCTGGCCGGCATCCTCGGCCAGATCCTGTGGCTGGTTTTCTACCGGTTGCCAAGGGACGGCTTCGGTTTCTGCTCGGGACTAACGGTTTCCGATGCCGAGGTTCCGGGCCTCACGGAATGGCTTCACGCATCGATCCAGGACATCGCTTTCGGCAGCGACGCCGCAACCGCGCCACCGCTGACCTTCGGCGATCTCATCGGCGCGGAGCCGGAGAAGCCGGTCATCAACCTGAAGATGGTCACGACGAACCTGTCGATGCGGCGGCCGCACACGCTTCCGACCACCAATCTCACGGTGGCTTACGACCCGGCGGAATGGAGCCAGCTCTTTCCCGCGGCCGTGATGAACTGGCTGAAGCAGATCGCAACACCGGGCGGCCCCTTTCCCGAACTCAAGGCTTTTCCGGAGCCCGCCCAGTTGCCGGTCATCATCGCGACGCGCATGAGCCTGAGCTTCCCGGTGCTGTTCAAGGCCATTCCGGCCTATACCAACGATCGCGGCACGCTGGATATCGTGCAGCGTCTCGGCGGCAAAGCGCGGCCCGTCATGAAGGCGAAAATCTGGTTCTCCGATGGCGGCATCAGCAGCAACTTCCCCATTCATCTTTTCGATGCCCTGCTTCCGTCGCGTCCCACTTTCGCGCTTAGCCTCGATGAATTGCCGAAATCCATCGCCAGCAGCGGTAAGCGCGTCACGATCCCGCAGGCGGCCGGCGAAGGGATCGGCGTGCCCGTTCACAAGATGGAAAAAATGACCGGCTTTCTCGGCAGCATCCTCAGCTCGGCGAAGGACTGGCAGGATCAGTCGCTCGCCACCATGCCAGGCCAGAGAGAACGTATCGCCCGCGTTTTCCTCAACGAGGAGGAAGGCGGGCTGAACCTCACCATGCCGCCGGAACGCTCTGCGAAGCTGATGAGCTACGGCCTCGAGGTCGGATCGCTCTTCGCCAACGGCGCGCTGGATTTCGACGAGCATCGCTGGCGACGGACGCTCGTTGCCTATGATCGGCTGGAAGACACGGTGTTTGCGACTGAGCGACTGTGGAACGAAGGCAAATATCAAGACTGGCTGACGGGCTATATCGACGAGATCGAGAGCTACGAAGCGGTGACAAAGGGGGATCGGGAAAAGCTGATCGCCCGCATTGCCGCCTTTGCCGCCCTGTCGCAGAGTTTCTCTCCGGCAATCGTCAACAAACGGAAGAAATTTCCAAATCCGGCTGGCCGCCTGCGGATCGGGCCGGATATCTGACACGTCAGATGCGAGCCCCGGAAGGATTCGGGGAGAGAAACCGCCCTCGCCCGCTCAGTGGCCCGCGGCCTTTTTCTCCGCACCGGGTTCTTCCGCCGGAGCATTTTCGGCAGCCGGCTTTTCTTCCGCCGCCTGTGCGGTCGTCGAGCCTTTGCCGAAGATCAGCGATTTCAGATAGGACAGGCTGAAGATGCTGCCGCCATCGGCTTCCGGCGTCGAGGTCAGAAGTTCGTCGGCAGCCGGTTCGCCATGCGCTTCGGGAGATGGGGTTTCGCCATGGGCAGCCCCGCCGTCCCTGGTTTCCGCCGGCGCGCCGCCGTGGCCGCCCGCGCCGTCGTCTTTGGTCTCGCCGTGTCCCGTCGCAGTTTTCGCGGGTTTTCCTTCATGGCCTTCAGAACCGGCATCCAGAGCCGGGGTCGCACAATCGGCCGAATCGCTGAGGCCTGCCGCCAGCGCCTCGGCATCTTCCAGCGGCAGATCGATACGCAAGCCGTAAAACTGGCCGCTGGCATTGGCGGCGCCATCGTAATAAAAGGCCGAATAACGATGGGCATCCGCGCCTTCGGGAATTTTTGCCGGATCGGGAATGAAAACCACCTGTGCGGCAATGGCACGGCCACGCATTTCCGAGCGCAGCTGCGGACCGTTCTTGTCGAGCACGGAGACCTGAACCAGATCGGGTTTCTGCTTGTCGTAAACCGCCCTTGCGACACGAAGCGCAGTCTTCAGCCGCTCTGTGCCGTCACCGCCCTGGGTACGAATGAATTTGCGGACCCATAGGGAACCGTTCTTGCGGATATTGACCGTCTGGACCGCGTCGCAGGAAAGCCCGTTGGTGGAGGCGTAGGATGGGCCGAGCAGCCGCTCGCTGCCGATAAACACGGCAGCAGAGCCGGTCGCACCCGCCAAAAGCAGGATCCCGCCTCCAATCATAACGAGCTTGCGCGAAAACCGCATTCGTCCGAATACAGCTTTCACCCGCAACATCCTGACATCAAGTACCCCGTCTTACGCCCTCACCCCAAAACGTGGCTCGAAGGATGAGGAACACACGCGGGACAAGCTCCGGACCACGCTGTCCGAGCCTTGCGATAGTGCCGCTTTCTCATTGAAAAAAGTTTAATCCCGCCGGTGCAACACCGGCAAAAACGCACCATTTTCGGACATTTGCGAAATGCACTAATTTGCGAATGATTTGCAATAGCGTTGACAAGCGTGATTTTATAACAGATGGTATTGCGAATTAATCGCAACAAAATCTGGTGAGCCCCGTGAACGTCCATAAAATCCGCCACGCGATTTTCGCTTTTTCGCTTTTCCTCCCCGGCGTCGCCGTTGCTCAGGAAAAGCCGACTGTCGTGACGACCTTCACCATCATCGCCGACATGGCGCGCAATGTGGCGGGCGATGCGGCCGAGGTGGAAAGCATTACCAAGCCGGGCGCTGAAATTCACAACTACCAGCCAACGCCGCGCGATATTCTGAAAGCCCGCAAGGCCGATCTGGTGCTTCGCAATGGCCTCAATCTGGAATTGTGGTTTGAAAAGTTCCTGGCCAACCTTTCCGGCGTGCCGAGCGTGACGGTGAGCGACGGCGTGGAACCCATGGCGATCAGCGGCGGCGCCTATCAGGGAAAACCCAATCCGCACGCCTGGATGTCGCCCGATAACGCCTTGATCTACGTGGAAAATATCCGCAAGGGCCTGACCGAAACCGACCCTGCCCATGCCGATGTCTATGCCGCCAATGCCAAGGCCTATTCGGACAAGATCAGAGCCACCGTGCAGCCGATCCGCGACGCGCTTTCCGTTCTGCCGGAAAACAAGCGCTGGTTGGTAACGAGTGAAGGCGCGTTTTCTTATCTCGCCCGCGATTTCGGCCTGAAGGAACTGTTCCTGTGGCCGGTCAATGCCGACAGCCAGGGCACACCGCAGCAGGTGCGCGGCGTGATCGACGCCATGCGCGAGCACAATATCCACGTCATCTTCAGCGAAAGCACGGTTTCCGCCGATCCCGCAGAGCAGGTGGCCAAGGAAACCGGCGCGGCCTATGGCGGCATCCTCTATGTGGACTCGCTGAGCGAGGCGGACGGCCCGGTTCCGACCTATCTGGACCTTTTGCGCGTGACCAGCGAAACCATCGCCAAGGGGCTGTCTTCATGAGAATGGGCAGTAAAAAATCAGGCGGCGGCCTGACGGTTCAAAATGCGACAGTGACCTATCGAAACGGGCACACCGCATTAAGAAATGCCAGCTTTTCCATCCCCCGCGGAACGATCACTGCACTTGTCGGCGTCAATGGCGCCGGCAAGTCCACGATTTTCAAGGCCATCATGGGTTTCGTGCCGCTGGCCGCCGGTTCAGTCTCGATCTTCGACCTGCCGGTGAAGGAAGCGCTCCGGAAAAACCTCGTCGCTTATGTGCCGCAGGCCGAAGAGGTGGACTGGAGTTTTCCGGTGCTGGTGGAGGATGTGGTGATGATGGGCCGTTACGGCCACATGAATTTCCTGCGCATCCCCTCGAAACGCGACCATCACATGGTCGAAGAGGCGCTGAAACGCGTCAACATGCTCGACTATCGCAAGCGCCAGATCGGCGAACTCTCCGGCGGGCAGAAGAAGCGGGTGTTTCTGGCCCGCGCGCTGGCGCAGGAGGGTCAGGTCATCCTGCTGGACGAGCCTTTCACCGGTGTCGACGTAACAACGGAAGAGCAGATCGTCGCACTTTTGAAGGCGCTGCGCGACGAGGGCCGCGTCATGCTGGTCTCCACCCATAATCTCGGCAGCGTGCCGGAATTCTGTGACCGCGCCGTCTTCGTCAAGGGCACGGTGCTGGCATCGGGCAAGACGGCGGATACCTTCAACGAGGAGAACCTGCAAAAGGCCTTCGGCGGCAGCCTGCGCCACTTCGTGCTTGGCGGGGCAGACCTGCATAACGACGCCGATCCGCGCCGGGTGAAGGTCATTACCGATGACGAGCGGCCTTTCGTGATTTACGGCAAGAATGGCCAGAACGGGCGCGATCCTGAGGCTCCGAAAGAAAAAGTCGATGATAAACAGCCTTCTTGAGCCCTTCACTTACGGTTATATGCTGAACGCCATCTGGGTCAGCGCACTGGTGGGCGGCGTCTGCGGTTTTCTCTCGGCCTATCTGATGCTGAAGGGCTGGTCGCTGATCGGCGATGCGCTTTCCCATGCCATCGTTCCGGGCGTGGCGGGCGCCTATATGCTGGGCCTGCCGTTTTCGCTGGGCGCGTTCCTTTCCGGCGGGCTTGCGGCCGGTTCCATGCTGTTCCTGAACCAGAAGACGCGGTTGAAGGAAGACGCGATCATCGGGCTGATCTTCACCTCGTTTTTCGGGCTTGGCCTGTTCATGGTGTCGCTGTCGCCCACCTCGGTGAATATCCAGACCATCGTGCTCGGCAATATTCTGGCGATCACCGCCGAAGACACCATCCAGCTCGCGCTGATCGGCGGCATCAGCCTCATCGTGCTGGCACTGAAATGGCGTGACTTCATGGTGGTGTTCTTCGATGAGAACCACGCCCGCACCGTGGGGCTGAAGCCGGAAGTGTTGAAGGTGATCTTCTTCACCCTGCTGGCCGCTTCCACGGTTGCCGCCCTTCAGACCGTCGGGGCCTTCCTCGTCGTCGCCATGGTGGTGACGCCGGGCGCCACCGCCTATCTCCTGACCGACCGTTTCGAGCGGCTGATCCTGATGAGCCTCATCATCGGCGCGGCCACCAGCTTCGTCGGCGCTTATCTCAGCTATTTCCTCGATGGTGCGACCGGCGGCGTCATCGTTGTGCTGCAGACCGCGATCTTCCTTGCCGCCTTCGTCTTTGCGCCCAAGCACGGGCTTCTCGCCTCCAGGGCCAAGGCCCGCAGGGCGCTGGGGGAAACGCCATGAGCGAATATCTCGAACTCGCCATGCTGCCGTTTCAGCTGCCCTTCATGCAATATGCCTTCGTGATCACGCTGATGATCGCGGTGCCGATGGCGATGCTCTCCTGTCTTCTGGTGCTGAAGGGCTGGTCGCTGATGGGCGATGCGGTTTCGCACGCCGTGCTGCCCGGCGTGGTGCTGGCCTATATCGTCAACATCCCGCTTTCCATCGGCGCCTTCATCGCCGGCATGATCTGCGCGCTCGGCACCGGTTTCATCAAGGAAAACAGCCGCATCAAGGAAGACACGGTGCTCGGCATCGTCTTTTCCGGCATGTTCGGGCTGGGGCTGGTGCTTTATGTGAAGGTGCAGAGCGATGTGCATCTCGACCACATCCTCTTCGGCGACATGCTGGGCATTGCACCGTCGGACATGCTGGAGACGGGCCTGATCGCGCTTTTCGCCACGCTGTTTCTCGGCATTCTGCGCAAGGATCTGCTGGTCAACGCCTTCGATGCGCAGCATGCGAAAGCCATCGGCCTGCCGGTGCGTGTCCTGCATTATGGCCTGCTGATGGTTCTGTCGCTCACCGTCGTCGGAGCGCTGAAGGCGGTGGGTATCATCCTCTCGGTCGCCATGCTGGTCGCGCCGGGCGCAATCGCCTTCCTGCTGACCCGGCGTTTTTCCGCCATGCTGCTGGTGGCCATTGCGGTGGCGATAACCTCATCGCTGGCAGGCATATGGCTGAGCTTCCTCATCGACAGCGCGCCGGCTCCCACCATCGTCATGTTCATGAGCCTTGCTTTCGTCGCAACCTTCATCCGCACCACCTGGAACGCCCGCAGGATCGACGCGGCGCGTGAAACGGGCTTCTAGAGCATTTCCAGGAAAAGTGGAGCCCGGTTTTCCGTCCGGAAATGCGCCAAAACAAAGAGTTAGAGTGTTTTCGCCATTCGAAGCAAAGCGAAAACACTCTAAAACAACGATTTTTGCGGGCGTATGGAACATTTTCGCCTTTTGCGCGTCATTTTACCGAGCCTGTCGCGGGGCGGCGGGCTCGGGAAAATTATGCAAAAGGGGAAGCGCCATGCTGAAGTGGGCTCTTATTTTCTTTGTTATCTCTTTGATCGCGGGCGTATTCGGCTTTACCGGCATTTCGGCAGCCGCGGCGGGCGTGGCCCGAATCCTGTTCTTCATCGCCGTGGTGATCTTCCTGGTCTTCCTCGTGCTTGCACTGATGGCCGGAAGCGCCGTCGTCTGAACGAAAAAGGCGACCGGTTTTCACGCCGGTTGCCTCTCCTCTCTCCCTTAAAAAGATTCAGCCAGTCCAGCCGCCGTCAATGACGTGAATCTGGCCGGTGGTGAAGCCTGCCTCATCAGAAGCGAGATACGTCACGAGTGCCGCGATTTCTTCCGGCGTGGCGATACGGCCCATCGGCTGGCGGGCGATGAAATCGGCCAGCGCCTGTTCGTAATTGCCGGTGGCGCGCAGGCGGTCATGCAAGGACGGGCTATCGACCGTGCCGGGGCAGATGGCGTTGCAGCGAATGCCCCTGGTGACGAAATCGGCGGCAATCGCCTTGGTCAGACCCACCACGGCCGCCTTGGAGGCGGTATAAGCGAAACGGTTCGGCACGCCCTTAACACTGGAAGCGACGGAGGACATGTTGACGATTGCGCCCTTGCCCTTTTCCAGCATGCCGGGCAGGAAGGCGCGGCAGGTGCGATACATGGCCTTGGCGTTGAGATCGAAGGAAAAATCCCAGTCCTTCTCTTCGCATTCGAGGATGGTGCCGGAATGAACGAAACCGGCGCAGTTGAACAGCACATCCGCATGGCCGATATCGGCGGCGAAATCCTTGACGCCATCACCGTCGAGCACGTTCAGAACCCGGGTTTCCGCACCCTTCAGCGTCGAAAGCGCCTGCTCATTGATATCGGTGGCGATGACGCGGGCGCCGAGCGATATGAAGCGCTCTGCCGTCGCCCGGCCGATACCCTGACCGGCGGCGGTGATCACCACTGTCCGGCCGTTAAAATCCTGCACCATGAATAGCCTCCCGCTATAGCGCGCCCGCCCATCAGGGTTCAGGTCGCTGAATTTCGATGACCTCAAATATGGATCGACAATTCATATGTAAACGCGGTATTCATATGGCGTCAAGCAAACTTGCGTGGATGTCGGCTATCGGGCAACCATATTTTCAGGCTGCCCACCCGGCGACCGCGCAAAACACCATCGAGGCCAGATGACCGACGACGACAGCGAAAGATATCGCGCTCCCGCCCTCGACAAGGGTCTGGACATTCTCGAACTTCTGGCCCGCACCGATGGCGGGCTGACGCAGATCGAGATCGCCAAGTCTATCGGCAAAAGCCCGAACGAGCTTTATCGCATGCTGGACCGGCTGGTGCGCCGCGGTTATGTGCAGCGGCTTGACGGAGACCGCTTCTCATTAACGCTGAAGATGTTCGGGCTGGCGCATTTCCACGCGCCGATCCGCCGGCTGGTTTCTTTCGCCGCACCGGTCATGCGCGATTTTTCGGCAAGCGCCGAGCAGGCCTGTCATCTGGCGGTTTATGATCGCGGCAGCGTCGTTGTCATCGCCCAGCAGGAATCGTCCACCTATTGGGCCATGTCCATGCGGGTCGGCGCGCAGATGAGCCTGTTCCACACCGGTTCCGGCCATGTGCTTCTGGCCTTCCAGACCGAGGCGCAGCGCCAGATCATGATAACCGAACAGGTGCGCGGCGGCGGCGAAACCGTGCCGCCGGACCTTGCCGGGCGACTGGCGGAGGTGCGCAAAAACGGTTTAGAATCCATGGACAGCCTTCAGACCGCCGGCGTGCGCAATATTTCCGCCCCGGTGCTGACGCTGGACGGCACGGCGCTTGCCGTCATCACCTGCCCCTATATTACCCCGCTTGGCGGCAAGGCCCCGACACGCGAGGCCTGTGAAGCGCTGATCCGCGAGGCGGCAAAGCGGATTTCCGAAGTGGCGACGGGAAACGGAAATTCCTGAAACGCACAAAAAAACGCGACCGGCAGGGACCCGATCGCGTTTTGAGTGACTGGAGATTTATATCTCTTAAACGCAGGGGGAACGTGGATGGTTCCCCCTTTTTGTATCAGGCCGCAGCCAGCGTCAGTTCCTTGCGGACCATTTCGCGCAGCGTCACCAGATCCTTGGCGAACAGGCGGATGCCTTCCGAGAGCTTCTCGGTGGCCATCGCGTCTTCGTTGAGCGCCCAGCGGAATGCCTTCTCGTCAAGCGACTGCAGCGGCTCTGCCTTGATATTGTCGGGCGAAAGCTTGCGCTCCAGCTTGCCGCTGTCCTTGTCCAGCTCTTCCAGCAGTGCCGGGCTGATCGTCAGGCGGTCGCAACCGGCCAGCGCTTCGATTTCGCCGACATTGCGGAAGGACGCGCCCATGACGACGGTGCTGATGCCATTGGCCTTGTAGTAATTGTAGATGCTGCGCACAGAAACGACGCCCGGATCGGTCTCGGCGGTGTAGGTCTCACCGGTGGACTTCTTGTACCAGTCGAGGATACGGCCAACGAAGGGCGAGATGAGGAAGACCTTGGCTTCGGCGCAGGCAATCGCCTGTGCCTGCGAGAACAGCAGGGTCAGGTTGCAGTCGATGCCTTCGGACTGGAGAACCTCGGCAGCCTTGATGCCTTCCCAGGTGGAGGCGAGCTTGATGAGGATACGTTCACGCTCGATGCCGCGCTCCTTATAGGCGGCAATGATGTGGCGCGCCTTGGTGATGGAGGCTTGCGTATCGAAGGAAAGGTCGGCATCGACTTCGGTCGACACACGGCCCGGAACGAGGCCGGCAAGCGCCGCGCCCACGGAAATGGCGAGACGGTCGGCAACGGCGGCAACCACGGCGTCGGACTGGCCGCCCTGCTTTTTGCCCCATGCGACGGCTTCCTTCACCGCATCGGCAAAGGCCGGTGTGCCGAGCGCTTTGAGAACGATGGTGGGGTTGGTGGTGCAATCCACCGGCTTCAGGCGCGCAACCGCCTCGATATCGCCGGTATCGGCAACGACCGTGGTGATGGCGCGAAGTTGTTCGAGTTTGGATGTCATATCTGATGATCCTTCATGATCTCTTGAAAACTTGCTCAGCCGTCATTTCGTTCCCGCACCAGGGGTGCGCCCAAGGCCGAAATCGCGGTTTCGTCGGTTCCAACTATCGCAAGTCGAAGACGCGAAAGTCAAGACATTTGCGCATCGCAATTGACATAAGTTTCACGCCTGCGATACTCGGTCGCTCATAAAGAATGGCGGAAACCGTGGCGAAACTGAGAAGAGAAACCCATACGGCCTATTCGGAAGCGGCGTCTCTGCGGCTGCGCGCCGCATGGCTCTATTATAATCAGGGCATGACGCAGAAGGATGTCGCCGAGAAACTGGGCATCAGCCGCTCCACCGTCATCCGCCTTCTGGACGAGGCGATGAAGCGCTCCGAAGTGCAGATATGGATCAACGAAGGCATTGAGGATTTCGTCGAGCTGGCCGGCCGGCTGGAGGCGGCCTACGGGCTGGACGAGGCGGTGATCATCCCTTCCCCGGATAAGGCAAACGCCGAAGGCACGGCCAAGGCCGTCGGGCTGGCGCTCGGGCAATTCCTCTCAGAAGCGGTGCCGAATGAGGCCACCATCGGCGTCGGCTGGGGCCGCACCATGACCGCCTCGCTTTCCAGCTTCCGCCCGCCGCGCCGGGAAAACTGCAAGGTCGTCTCGCTGCTCGGCGGTATCGTCGCCGTGCACCAGACCAACCCGCTCGATTACACCTGGCGGCTGGCAAGCGCGCTCGGAGCGGAATGTTACATGTTCCTTGCGCCGCTTCTGGTAGATTCCGTCGACACAAAACGGGCGCTGATCGAAAAATGCGGGCTTGCGACGCTTTACGATCTCGCCGAAACGCTCGATCTCGCCATCGTCTCCTGCGGCGATATCGGCCCGCATTCGACCTCGCTGTCGGAAGGCTTCATTTCCAAGACGACGCTGCAGGAACTCATCGATGCCGGCTGCGTCTGCGACACCATGTTCAATTTCATCGATGCTGAAGGCCGCTCGGTCGATCACCCGATCAACCAGCGCGCCATGGCAATCGATCTCGACACGCTGCGCAAGGCAAAACATATCGTGCTGGCCTCCGGCGGCGCCCACCGCGCCATCGCCATCCGCGCCACGATCAAGCGGATCGGGTGCAATACGCTGATTACAGACGAGGCGGCGGCGCGGGCGTTGATGGAACTGGTTTAGGCCTCATCAGTCGATTTAGGCTCTCCCTCATTCCTGTGCTTGTCACAGGAATCCAGTCGGCGCGCGTCTGCGCGACGGGAAGAGTCTTTTCAACCCAAGGACTTGGGCTGGCTGGATCCCTGTGACAAGCACAGGGATGAGGGAGACCGGCGTCACACCTTCCCCGTTTCCCAGCCGAGCATCGCCCGCTTGCGGGTCAGGCCCCAGTGATACCCCGTCAGCGCCCCACTTTTCCCCACGGCGCGATGGCAGGGAACGACGAAGGAGACCGGGTTGGCGCCGACCGCCGCACCCACGGCACGCGACGCGGTGGGCTGGCCGATATCGCAGGCGATGTGCGAATAGGTGACGGCGCGGCCCATCGGGATTTTCAGGAGGCTTTCCCAGACCCGCACCTGAAAATCCGTGCCGAGCAGCACGACACGCAGCGGCCTGTCCGCCGACCACATGGACGGATCGAAGATGCGCGCGGCATAGGGCGCAGTCGCTTCGCGATCCTCGAGATATTCCGCATTCGGCCAGCGGCCGGCCATGTCCTCGAAACAGGCCCTTTCCTCACCCGGATCGGCAAAGGCGCAGCCGGCAAGGCCACGATCTGTCACCATGACCAGCGCAAGACCGAAGGGCGAGGTGTGGAAACCGTAACGGATCGTCAGCCCGCCGCCCTTAGCCTTCCATTCGCCGGGCGACATGGCCTCATGGGTGACGAACAGATCGTGCAGGCGTCCGGGGCCAGACATACCGACCTCGATCGAGGTTTCCAGCAGCGGCAAATCCTCTTCGCGCAACAGCCGCTTGGCATGATCGAGCGTTACGGCCTGCAGGAATGCCTTGGGCGAAAGGCCGGCCCAGCGGGTGAAGGTCTTCTGCAATTGCGTCGGCGACTGGCCAAGCTCTGCGGCAATGGCTTCGAGGGAGGGCTGCTCGCGATAATCCAGCGTCAAAAGCTCGATAACCCCGCGCACCGTGTCGTAATCCGATCCGATGGGGGTGATGTCTTCGTTCAGCGTAATATTGGCGTTCATCGCAAATCTCCTAACGGGTAAGAGAAAACCACTAAAGCGACTTCGTCTCCACCCGTTTCTTGCGCGGTGCTCCGTTTCTACCGTCATACCGGCCTCGAGCCGGTATCCAGCCAGCCCAAGTCCTTGGGCTGTAAGGAGTCCTTCCCGCCGCGCGGACGCGCGTCGGCTGGATTCCGGCTAAAGGCCGGAATGACGGGTAGTGAGCGGGATTATCCGTTCACATCCGCCGCCGCACAGTCGCCAGCGCACCGCCAAACGCCTTCGCGAAGCTTTCCCTGTCATCCGGATTGAGAAACGAACCGATATCGGTCGCCCGGCCTTCACCCGTCACATGCATGGAGACGATGCCGATCTCGTCGTGCCGCCTCACCCTGAAACGCGCCCAGAAGGGATTGAAGCGATGCTCCACCATCCGCCCGGCCGGAGAGAATTTGCGGATAGACAGGCTGGTGCGCGAGACGCTGACCTCTTCCCGCGCCTTCGCCGCCCGATAATTGGCGCGAAAGGCGGCATAAAGCAGCAGGAAATCCAGCCCGAAGAACAGGCCGACCGGCCATGCCCCGGTGGCGAGGAAAAAGCCGCCATAGACAAGGCAGGCCAGGCCGGAGAAAAGCAGGAGCAGCCGGAAACCCCTTCTGCCAAGCGAACGGTGCGGAACGAGTTCCGCCGCGAAAATCGGCTGGTCGTTGAGCGTATCCACGTTGCTTTCCTCAGGGCGGGCTGGCTATAGATAGTCCATGACAGTCGCCAAAAAACGATCCAGCACCCAAACATTGAAAAAGTCAAATCCGGCATCCGCGCGCAAGCCGGCGCGGGTGAAAACGGCCTATTCCAAGGACGAGCTCACCGAGATCTTCCGGCGCTTTTCCATTCAGCGGCCGGAGCCGAAAGGCGAGCTGGAACATACCAATCCCTTCACCCTGCTGGTGGCCGTGGCGCTTTCCGCGCAGGCGACCGATGTGGGCGTGAACCGGGCGACCCGGGCACTGTTCAAGGTGGCCGATACGCCGGAAAAGATGCTGGCGCTCGGCGAGGAAGAACTGATCGGTTATATCAAGACCATCGGGCTTTACCGCAACAAGGCGAAAAACGTCATCGCCCTGTCGCAGATGCTGATCGACAATTTCGGCGGCGAGGTGCCGAAAACCCGCGAGGAACTGGTGACGCTGCCGGGTGTAGGCCGCAAGACGGCCAATGTGGTGATGTCCATGGCCTTCGGCTTGCCCACGCTTGCGGTTGATACACATGTGTTCCGCATTGCCAACCGGCTCTGTCTTGCGCCGGGCAAAACCCCTGACGAGGTTGAAGACCGGCTGATCCGCATCATTCCCGAACAATATCTGTTCCACGCCCATCACTGGCTGATCCTGCACGGGCGTTACTGCTGCAAGGCGCGCAAGCCGGAATGCGAACGCTGCGTGATTGCCGATATCTGCAAATCACCGGAAAAGACCTTCGATATTCCAGCGCCGCTGGTGGAGTTACCCGCGCAGCTGTTCGGTGTGGCCGGCGCCGAATGAGGGATCACGCCGGCTGACGGCCTTGTGCAGATGCACCATCATCGAGGCGGCAAAAAGCGGCGTCAGCAGGTTGAGGAACGGCACCGCCAGGAAGGCCGCGATTACCAGCCCGGCCATGAAGACGGTGGTGCGGTGTTTTGAACGGAACAACCTCGCTTCGGCGGGCGAGCGGAAACGCATCGCCGCGAATTCGAAGAATTCCCGGCCGAGCAGATAGCCGTTCACCAGAAAAAACGCGATGAGATTGATACCCGGCACCAGAAGCAGCAACAGCGCGACAAGGTTGCCGGCAATGACGACACCGAAGAACTTGATGGACGACAGAACAGCCTCGCCGACCGGCATCGCCTTGCCCGGCGGATCGTTCGGATAGTTCTTTTTCTCGACCACTTCGGCGACATCGTCGAGAAACAGGCCGGCAATGACGGCGGTGACCGGCGAAATGAGCAGCGCGAGCGCCAGCGCCAGCCCGATGCCGGCGAAAATGGCGAAAACGAAGGTCAGCCAGCCCGCCCAGTCCGGCACGCCGGGGATCAGCGTATCCACCCACGGCAGGGCGAAATAAATGAAGATCGAGCGGATGGCGAACCACAGCGCCGCCAGCACGAGAAGCGTGAGCCCCAGAACCTTCCAGAACACCGACCGGGTTTCGGCGGCAAAGAGATTGTGGAAGGCAAGCCTCGCCGCATCAAAAATCATCCGGAACTCCTCGACGCCTTTCGCGTTGAAACACACTTACCAGACGAGAGATAAGCGCTGCCCGCCCGCTCTGCAAGACGGACGGAAAGATGCCAAACGGCTGGATTTAAACCGCAGATGGAATTTCCCTTGAATAAAAGGTATCTCTAAAATATAATAATATACCTATTATATTTCGCATTCCGGTCCGGTGGAGGACAAGGCCGGAAAAGCTATCCCCCACCGTCAAATTGCGGTTCGCACGCTCGTTTGCGCGCGCGCATGCATCATCGTTCAATAAAGATAAAAGAATGAGGCGTTGGTGGAAAAGCTGCTGTTGAACCTTACGCGCGCCATGAAGGCAGGCACCCCTTCAGAGCGCAAGATCGCCAAATATCTGATCGAACATCTGGACGAATTGCCGTTCGAGACGGCCCAGACGCTCGCCGCCAAGCTGAGCCTCAGTCCGATGACGGTCGGCCGTTTCCTGCGCTCGCTGGGATATCGGCAATTCAGCGACATCCGCGCCGATCTGCGCCATGCCGAAGAAACAGCGGGCGCGGACCAACCCGCCATGGCCGAAGGCGGCGAACGCCATTCCAACCCGTTTTCACAGCTTCTGTCCCAGCAGATTCAGGCCATCCAGACCGCTTTCGACATGACCACCCAATCGATCTGGCGGGTCGCCATGAACGAGATCGCCACGGCGGGCAATGTTTTTCTGGCAACCTCTCCGGAAGGTCTCGACGCCGGGCGGCATTTTTACGGGCGGCTTCTGGAGAGCCGGGGCCATATCCATTATCTCGGCAGCGACAGCGCGGCCTATGTCGCCCTGTGGGATTTCGACCCCGCGCAGGCGCTGCTCGTCATCATGGATTGCGGCGGCGCCCTGTCGCCGCTGCAACGCCTGTCGGCAATGGCGCGCAAGAGCGGCTACAGGACATTGCTGATCACCACACGCTTTTATGAATGGGGACCGGAAAGCGCAGATCTCTGCCTTGCCATGCCGCAGGCGCAGAATGGCGGCCAAGGCCTGCTGCAACTGGTCTCCCTGCTGGAATTCACCCTTTGTGCTCTTGGCGCCAGCGCCGATGACAACGGCAGGGCAAGGGCAAAGAACCTCACGGCCCTGAAACGCTCGCTGCGCAGTTGAACGACAACAGTGCGTGCTTATGGATCGAGCGGCCACAGCTTGTTTCTTCTCCCCGCCGGGGAGAAGGTCGCGGCAGCGGGATGAGGGGGCGACGGTGGAGATATTCGGAGAGCTTGCCCCCTCATCCGACCCTTCGGGCCACCTTCTCCCCCACGGGGAGAAGAAAGAAGCGGAACCGCCAGCAATGCGCTCTAACCTGCCATTTGCCTTTAGAAAATCAAAGGCTTTCCAGTTCCTGACGATGGCGGTACATGGCGAGAAAACGGCGGTAATCCCGCTCATACCGGGGGCCACGCGCCGGATTGCCTGATATTTCTGCATTGCCCGGATACATGGCGGCCCCTGCTGCGGCAAGGTTCGCATGCACCCCGCCGGCCGTCGCCGCCGTCATCGCCGTGCCGAGCAGCACCGCATCGGCGGTGGCGGGAACCACGATACGCTTGCCCGTCACATCGGCATAAAGCTCCATCAGCAGCGGGTTCTTCACGTGCCCGCCGGTAACGTGCAGGCTTTCCACCGCATAACCGAAACGCTCCATCGCATCGAGCACATGGCGCGCGCCAAGCGCAATGGCGACGGCCGTGCGCCAGTAAAGACGGCAGAGACTGTCGAAAGATGTATCCAAAGTCAGTCCGCTGATGACGCCGACCGCATGCGGGTCGGCAAGCGGCGAGCGGTTGCCGTGGAAATCCGGCAGCACATGCAGCCGCTCGGCGAAGGCCTCGCCCTCAAGCGCGCGCAATTCCGTTACCCGCGCAACGATGCGGGCATGCAGCGCCGTATCCGGCTCACCGCCAGCCGCATGCATGCGCACGATATGGTCGAGCAGCGCGCCGGTGGCCGATTGCCCGCCCTCCACCAGCCAGTGACCCGGCAGGATCGCCTGCCAATAGGGACCCCAGAGGCTGTGGCCGGGCATCTGCCGCTCCGACATGGCGACAAGGCAGCTCGATGTACCGGCGATCAGCGCCACATGCCGGCCCACATCCGCAGACAGGCAGCCGCCCAATGCGCCGAGCGCGCCGGCATAGGCGTCGATCATGCCCGCCGCCACCTGGCAGCCGATATCGAGACCCAGTTCGGCGGCCGCTTCGGGCGAAAGCGGGCCGATGCTTTCCCCCGACATTACCGTGGTCTCGGGCAGCCCTGCCCGCTCTCTCAAATCGGCAAGGCCCGCCAGTTCCAGATAATCCGCCTGCCAGCCGGGATTTTCCTGCGCCAGGAAATTCCACTTCGCCGTCTGCGTGCAATTTGAACGCTGCGCTGAACCGGTCGCCTTCCACGTCAAAAAATCCGCCAGATCGAAAGCGAAGGACATGCGCGACCAGCTTGCCGGCATATGCGTCTTCAGCCACATCAGCTTCGGCATCTGCATTTCCGGCGAGACGCTGTTGCCGGCAAAATCCAGCACCCGGTGGCCGGATGCCGTCAGCCGGTCGGCCTCGTCGATTGCCCGGTGATCGAGCCAGACGATGGTGTCGAACCGATCTTCACCGGTGACGGAAACCGAAACCGGCTCACCCCGCCCATCGCGGATGACCAGCGAGCAGGTGGCGTCGAAACCGATGGCGGCAATGCTCTGCGGTGAAACACCGGCCTCGGCAAGCGCTGCCCTCACCACGATGCAGACCGCTTTCCATATGTCGGTGGAATCGTGTTCGGCGTGGTTTTCCTGCGGCCTCTGCATCAGGATCGGATGGGTGGAGCGGGCAAGCAGCCGGCCGGCCGGATCGAAAATGCCGGCCCGGGCGCTGGCGGTGCCGACATCGACAGCGACGAGATTTTGACGCATCAAGACTGCAATTCCATCCCTTGCGCAACGACCCGGCGACGGCGGCAGGCGAAATCTGCTTCAGCCCGCATCACGTTCCATTTGGCCGTCAAAACCGCCCTTCCCCACATAGCTAAGGACAAGTTGGACCAAATCCGGCATCGCGTCAAACACCGCATCCGCGCCAAGCCCGGCGATCTTTTCACGGAATGCGGGAAAGCGCGCATGCGAACCGCCGGTAAAGGCAAAAACGCCCATACCCGCGGCCTTTGCGGCGGCAATGCCGGCCGGGCTGTCCTCGATCACGATGCAGTGACGCGGCTCGACGCCCATTTCGCGCGCCGCATGCAGGAATAGATCGGGCGCCGGCTTGCCGTTTTTCACCATGGTGGCGCTGAAGACATGCGGTTCGAATTTGTCGATCAGGCCGGTCAGCCCCAGCGAATAACGGATGCGTTCCGGCTGGCTTGAGGAAGCGACGCAGCGCCGCAGCGGCAGGAGCCTGTCCAGCGTTTCGCCAATGCCGTCAATCGGCCGAAGCTCGGTGCGGAAACGCTCGAACAGCGTCGCCCGCATATGGTCGAGAAAATCGATGTCGGTTTCGACACCGTAATCCTCAAACAGCGTCGCCGTCATGCTGGCGACGCTGCGGCCGAGAAAGCGCTCATAGGCCTCTTCCTCCCCCATCGTCACGCCGAGATGGGAGAGCATGTCGAGAAGGACGGAGATGGAGACCGGCTCGCTATCGACGAGAACGCCGTCGCAATCGAAAATCAAAAGGGGCCCGGTCTCGTCTTCCATCTCTCAGTCACTTTTCAGCCAGCTTGTCATCCAGATAAAGCTGCAAGGTCTTCGCCGTGCCTTCTTGCCACAGCGTCTTCACTGCATGGGCAAAGCGTTTACGGAAAAGCTCCGATTCGGCAACTGCTCCGAAGATATCCTCAAGCGCGAGGAAGGCCATCGGATCGTCCTTGGCCTTGATCGCCGCCGCCTGAAGCCGCTCGGCGCTGGCATCGTTGAAGGCGATTTCCTTGCCGCTGTCGGAGGTGCCCTGGAAATAACGGCACCAGAACGCCGAAACCAGCGAAAGGCCGACGATATCCTCGCCGCGCGCCAGCCGGTCGGCGGTGGATGGCAGGATGAATTTCGGCTGGCGGTTAGAACCGTCCTGCGCCAGACGCGGAATGGTGTCGCCGATCTTCGGATTGAGGAAACGCCGCTCGATCAGGGCGAAATAATCGGCAAGATTCGTATCGGGAACCGGCGGAATGACCGGAATGATCTCTTCATTTTCAAGCTTTGCCAGAAACGCCCGGATCAGCGGATGTTCCATCGCTTCATGCACGAAATGGATGTCGAGCAGCGCCGCCGGATAGGCGATTGCCGCGTGGCCGCCATTGAGGATGCGGATTTTCATATGCTCATAGGGCGCGACATCCTTGACGAACTGTACGCCGGCTTTTTCCAGCGCCGGGCGACCGGCGGGGAAATTATCCTCCATCACCCATTGCTTGAACTCCTCGCAGAAGACCGGCCAATTGTCCTCGATGCCGAAATCGTCGCGGGCTATATTGCGTTCGCGCTCGCCTGTCGCGGGCGTGATGCGGTCGACCATGGAATTCGGGAAAGCGACATTTTCGCCGATCCAGTTGGCGAAGGCCGGATCGGACAGGGCCGCGAGCCCGACCACCGCATTTTTCGTGACCTTGCCATTATGCGGAATGTTGTCGCAGGACATGACGGTGAAGGGTTGCAGCCCCTTGTCCCGCCGTGCCTTCAGCCCCGCGACGATGAGACCGAACACGGTTTTCGGCAAAGCCGGGTTCCTGCCATCCTCGGCAATGGCCGGATGCTGCGGGTTGAAGGAACCGGAAGCATCGATGAAATAACCGCCCTCGGTAATCGTCATTGAGACGATGCGGATTTTCGGATCGGCGAGCGTATCGATGATGGCCTTTGTATCGCCAACCTTCAGAATGTCGATCATCGGCCCGGTGACGCGCGCGCCGGTGCGGTTATTGTCCTGCTCCACCACCGTCGTCAGGAAATCCTGCGCGGCAAGTTTCTCGCGCATCACCGCATCGGACGGCAGAACGCCCGCGCCGATGATGGCGAAGTCATGGTCCGTTCCGGTGTTGAACAGGTCATCCAGATAGACCGCCTGATGGGCGCGGTGGAAATTGCCAACGCCGAAATGCACGATGCCGGCGGAAAGATCGGCCCGGGAATAGGCCGGAACAGCCGCGGTTTTTCTGGCGTCGTCAAGCGTTGCGAGGGAGAGTTTGCATGTCATGTCACGATCCTCGGAGGGGAAACGTTGTTCGTGCCAAGGCCGGGCGGCAGGCGCCCGATACTCAGCTCATCCAGTTGCCGCCATCGACATTGTAGGTCTGGGCGACGATGTATTCGGCCTCATCGGAGGCAAGGAAGATCGCCATGCCGGTCAGGTCTTCGGCACGGCCCATGCGGCCGAAGGGCACGGCCTCCCCGACCAGCCGCTTCTTTTCACCGGCGGGGCGGTTTTCATATTTCGCAAACAGCGCATCCACGCCGTCCCAGTGTTCGCCATCGACCACGCCCGGCGCAATCGCGTTGACGTTGATGCCGTGCTTGATGAGATCGAGCCCGGCCGATTGGGTGAGGCTGATGACGGCGGCCTTGGTGGCGCAATAAACCGCCACCAAGGCCTCGCCGCGCCGGCCCGCCTGGCTTGCCATGTTGATGATCTTGCCGCCTTTTCCCCGAGCAATCATTGTTTTTGCGGCGGCCTGCATCATGAACAGCGTGCCGGACACGTTGATCGAAAACAGTCTTTCGTAGCTCTCGCGTTTGATCTCGACAATCGGTGCGAGGTCGAACAGCGCGGCATTGTTGATGAGGATATCGAGCCCGCCCGTCTGGCCTTCCACGGTGCGGATGGCGGTGTCGATGGAATGCTGCTTGGTCACGTCGAGTTCGACGGCATAGGCATTCTCGCCGATCTCGCGGGCGGTCTTGCTGGCGCGCTCGAAATCGATATCGGCAATAGCGACGGTTGCCCCCTCGCGTATATAGGCCTCCGCAAAGGCGCGGCCGATGCCGCGCGCCGAACCTGTTATCAGCGCGGATTTGCCTTCCAGTCTTCCCGTCATATCGCCTTACCCTTTTCTTCGAACCTGTGGATCTTGGTCTCATCCGGCGTAATGAAGACGGTATCGCCGTGTTTGCATTCGAACTCACCGTCCGTGCGAGCGGTAATCGGGCCGATGCCGTCGACCTCGAGATGCAGGAAGGTATCCGATCCGAGATGTTCGGCGACGGTCACCTTGCCCTGCCACAGCCCGCTTTCCTTCGACAGCACCAGATGCTCCGGCCGCACGCCGGCGGTGGTGGCACCTTTTTGGCGGGCGTAATCGCCGGTCACCAGGTTCATGCGCGGTGAGCCGATGAAGCCGGCGACGAAGAGGTTGGCGGGGGAGCGGTAAAGCTCCATCGGCGAACCGACCTGCTCGATATTGCCGCGGTTGAGCACGACGATCTTGTCGGCCATGGTCATGGCCTCCACCTGGTCGTGGGTGACGTAGATCATCGTCGTTTTCAGCGTGTTGTGCAGTTCTGAGATTTCCAGCCGCATGGTGCCGCGCAGCGCCGCATCGAGGTTGGAAAGCGGCTCGTCGAACAGGAAGGCTTTCGGTTCGCGCACGATGGCGCGGCCGATGGCGACGCGCTGGCGCTGGCCGCCCGACAGCTGCGAGGGCCGGCGTTCGAGATAATCGGTAAGGTTCAGCACCCGGGCGGCGTCCTCGACCTTTTTATCGATGATGGCCTTGTCGAGCTTGGCCATCTTCAGCGGAAAGGCGATGTTGTTCCTGACACTCATATGCGGATAAAGCGCATAGGACTGGAACACCATGGCAAGGCCACGCTCGGCCGGCGCCTTTTCGGTGACATCCTTGCCATCGATGACGATCTTGCCGCCGGAGACATCTTCCAGCCCGGCAATCAGGCGCAAAAGCGTGGACTTGCCGCAGCCGGAGGGACCGACGAAGACGACGAACTCGCCGTCGTTGATATCGAGATCGATCGACGGGATGACTTTCGCCTCACCGAAGAGCTTGGACACGTTCTGAAGGGAAATGCTGCCCATGTTTGTCGTTCCTTATTTCACGGCGCCGAAGGTCAGGCCACGCACGAGTTGTTTCTGCGAGAACCAGCCGATGACGAGAATGGGGGCGATCGCCATCATTGAGGCGGCCGAGAGTTTTGCCCAGAACAGCCCCTGTGGGCTCGAGAAGGAGGCGATGAAGGCCGTCAGCGGCGCTGCATTGGTGGTCGTCAGCCGGATCGTCCAGAAGGCTTCGTTCCAGGCGAGGATGACGTTGAGGAGCAGCGTCGAGGCAATGCCCGGAACCGCCATCGGCGTCAGCACATGCACGATCTCGTTCCACAAGGATGCGCCATCCATGCGGGCGGCTTCCAGAATCTCGCCGGGGATTTCCCGAAAGTAAGTGTAGAGCATCCAGATGACGATCGGCAGGTTGATGAAGGTGAGCATGATGGTGAGCCCGATGCGGGTATCGAGCAGGCCGGCATTGCGGAAGATCAGGTAGATCGGCACCAAGACGGCGACGGCCGGCATCATCTTGGTGGAGAGCATCCACATCAAAATGTCCTTGGTGCGTTTGGTCGGCGAGAACGCCATGGCCCAGGCGGCGGGAATGGCGATGATCAGCGCGATGATCGTCGAGCCGAGCGACAGCACCACCGAGTTCATGAACGGCTTGAAGTAATCGCGCTGGGTCTGCACCGTCACGTAATTCTCGAGCGTGCCCGAGGGAATGAGGCTGAAGCCGGCGATTGCCTCGGGTTCGGTCTTGATCGAGGTGAGGAAGGCATAGAGGATCGGGAAGAACAGCAGCAGCGCCACGGCCCAGGCCGCGATGGAAAAGCCGATCTTCGCACGTGTGGTTGTCTTGCGGGCCATGATGTTTCCCCCTTACCGGTCGAGGTTCTTGCCGACGGCGCGCATCAGGAAGATGGCGACGATATTGGCGAGGATGACGGCGATGATGCCGCCGGCCGAAGCGCCGCCGACGTCGTAACCGAGAAGCGCCGTGCGATAGATGAGGAAGGCGAGGTTGGTGGAGGCATAACCGGGGCCGCCATTGGTGGTGACGAGGATTTCCGCATAGACGCCGAGCAGGAAGATCGTTTGGATGAGAATGACGACGGTGATGGCGCGCGACAGATGCGGCAGGGTCAGATGGATGAAGCGGTTGACGAAGTTGGCGCCATCCATCTCGGCGGCTTCCTTCTGCTCGCCATCGAGCGACTGCAGCGCCGTCAAGAGGATCAGTGTCGCAAACGGCAACCATTGCCAGGCGACGATGATGATGATGGAGAGCAGCGGAAACTGCGCGAACCAGTCGACCGGCTGGAAACCGAAGAAGCGTGAGAGATCGGCGAGAACGCCGTAACCGGGATGCATGATCATGTTCTTCCACACCAATGCGGCCACCGGCGGCATGACGAAGAAGGGCGAGATGATCATGATGCGCACGATGCCCTGGCCGAAAATGTCATTGTCGAGCAGAAGCGCAATGGCGATGCCGCCGATGACGGTGATCGCAAGCACGCCGCCGACGATCAAAAGCGTGTTCCAGATCGACTGGAAGAAGGCCGGGTCGGTGTAGAAATACTGGTAATTGAACAGACCGGCGAAGCTGACATTGGCCGGGTTGAGGAGATTGTAGTTCTGGAACGAGAACCACAGGGTCATCGCCAGAGGCACGATCATCCACACCAGCAACAACAGCACCGATGGCGCTAGCATAACCCGCGCTAATCCGCTTGTGTTTCGGGTTGCCATTGCACTCACCTCCCCTTGGGCCTGGGCGTCACAACATGCGCCCGGCATATCCGGAAGAACCGGCTCATTCTTGTTTTGATTTGAAGGGCTTAAACGCCGCCGTACAGACCGGCGGCTTGCCGTCCCCAAGGTTCGCTGCCCGGCATTGGCGCCGGACAGCGATCTTCGGGAGGATTACTTGATGTAACCGGCGCGGGTCATTTCACGCGTTGCTGTCGACTGGGCGCCCGCAAGCGCATCGTCTACGCTGGACTGACCGGCAACGACTGCCGAGAAAAGCTGACCGACCGTGGTGCCGAGCGCCTGGAATTCAGGGATCGCCACGAACTGACCGCCGGTGTAAGGCACGGGCTTTACGGTCGGCTTGGTGATGTCAGCGGCATCCATCGCGGCAAGCGTCGGCTTGGCGAAGGCGGCGGCCTTTTCATAATCGGCGTTCTTGTAAAGCGAGGTGCGGGTGCCCGGAGGCACGTTTGCCCAGCCTTCCTTGGAAGCGACGAGCTCGGTATATTCCTTGCTGGTTGCCCAGGAGATGAACTTCTCGGCCGCTTCCGCCTTCTGCGAGCTCTTCGGGATCGCGAGGTTCCACGACCACAGCCAGTTGCCGTGGTTCTTCAGCTCACCATGCGTCGGGAAGATGGCGTAACCGACCTTGTCGGCAACGGTGGAATCCTTCGGGTTTGAAACGAAGGAAGCAGCGACCGTCGCGTCGATCCACATGCCGCATTTGCCCTGCTGGAACAGCGTCAGGTTTTCGTTGAAGCCGTTGGAGGATGCGCCGGACGGGCCGGCATCCTTCATCAGATCGACGTAGAACTGCAACGAGCTCTTCCATTCCGGCTGATCGAACTGCGGTTTCCAGTTTTCATCGAACCAGCGGCCGCCGAAGGAGTTGGTGAGCGCGCTGATGAAGGCCATGTTTTCGCCCCAGCCGGCCTTGCCGCGCAAGCAGATGCCGTTGATATCGGCCTTGCGGTCGGTGATCTTGCGGGCGGCGTCGCCGATGAATTCCCAGGTCGGGCTGTCAGGCATCTTCAGGCCGGCTTTTTCGAACAGGTCCTTGCGATACATGATCATGGCGGATTCGCCATAGAAGGGCGCGGCGTAAAGCTTGCCTTCGCTGGAGAGGCCGCCGCGGATCGCCGGCAGCAGATCGTCGACGTCATATTTGTCGCCAAGCTTCTCGAGCGGCAGCAGCCAGCCCTGCTTGGCCCAGATCGGCACTTCGTAATTGCCGATGGTCATGATGTCGTATTGGCCGCCATTGGTGGCGATATCAGTCGTCACGCGCTCACGCAGGACGTTTTCTTCAAGCGTCACCCACTCAACCTGGATGTCGGGGTTCTTGGTGGTGAAGTCCGAGGTCAGACCCTGCATGCGGATCATGTCGCCGTTGTTTACGGTCGCGATGGTCAGCGTCTCGGCGGAAGCAAGGGTCGAAAAGGCGAGTGCCGAGCATGCGCCCAGCAAAATGGTCTTCAATGTCATATCTTCCTCCCAGAAGAAAAATGATGAGCATTCGCTTTGCTCTAGGGCATTTACTCACCTCATTAGCAAAAAAGTCAAGCGACATCCTGTGCTGCGACGCACATGGAAAAACCAAGCCATTGATTTTATGTGTTTAATTTTTGCTCAGTGAGTGAGCAAATATTCGCTCGTGACTTCATCGGTGATGAGGCCGTTCAGCAGACCGCCCCTCAGCGCCGCCAGAATCGAGGCGTTCTTGCGTGCGCCCTGCGCCATGCCGATGACGGTGCAGGTGTCTCTTGAAGGGATGGGAACGGAGGCGACGCGCTCGTTGACGGAATGCTCTAGAATGCGGCCATTGGCATCATACATCCAGCCGCAAATCTCGCCGACGGCACCGCTTGCCATCAGCGCCTTCATCTCATCCACGCCGAGGAAACCATCGACGCAGAGCGGTGCGTTTTCGCCAAGTTCGCCGACACCGACGAAGGTAACATTGGCCGCGGAACCCAGCGCCAGCGTGGAGCGCACCATGGACTGGTCGTGCAGCAGTTCCCGCTCTTCCGCAGAAGAGCACAGGACCGGCAGCGGCATTGGGAAATGCCGCGCCTTGATGGCATCGGCCATGCTGAAGATGACGTTATAATAGGCGGCCGAGCCATCCGGCCCGATATTGCCCGTCAGTGAGACGATACGGTGCTGCGGGCATTCCATCGGCGGCAGCTGGTCGACGGCGGCCTTCAAGGTACGGCCGGTGCCGATGGCGAGCACGATGGGATCGGCATTTTTCAGCCAGCGCTCGATTTCCGCCGCCCCGGCCTCGGCGATGCCGACCGTGGAGGAGACGCCGGCCGGATCGCTCGGCACCACCTCGATATATTTTAGGTCGAATTTCTCTTTCAGCCGTTCGGCTTTTTCGAGACAGGCGGCGATAGGGTGATCGAGCCGGACCTTGATCAACCGCTCGGCGACGGCAAGCGACACAAGCCGCTGCGCCGATTGCCGGGAGATACCCATGGCGGCGGCGATCTCATCCTGCGTGCGGCCGGCGACATAATAAAGCCAGCCGGCACGGGCCGCATCGTCCAGCCGTCCATGTGCGTCGTTTCGTCTGGCCATGCCGCTGCCCTTTGAGAATTATGCTTGCGCATTTGCTGGCATTTTTTTGCGTCGGCTGTCAAACGGGGGATGGGCGGAAAGACTATACGGCGCGAAAATCGGCGGATGAGGAAAGGTGACTGACGGCTTATACGTCCGTGTCGTTATTTTTCCGTCATTCCGGCCTTGAGCCGGAATCCAGCCACGGCGCGTCTGCGCCGTGAGAAGAGTCTCTTGCGATCAAGGACTTGATCGCGCTGGACCCCGGATCAAGTCCGGGGTGACGATGCTGGGTTTATGCCCGTACCCTCAATCACGCCGCTTCCTGCACCAGATGCCCCGCCGAAACCTCACGGTAATGGCGCTGCGGCGGCACGTAGTCCACCGGCCGGATCGGACTTTTGATCTCGTCGGTCGCCATATTGCGCCGGATCTGCCGCCGCGCCGGGTCCGGCACCGGAACGGCGGACATCAGCTTTTTCGTATAGGGATGCTGCGGATTGTCGAAAACCGCCGCGCGAGGCCCGATTTCCACGATCTCGCCGAGATACATCACCGCCACACGGTGGCTGACGCGCTCCACCACCGCCATGTCATGGCTGATGAACAGGAAAGCGAGGTTGAGGCTCTGTTGCAGGTCGAGCAGCAGATTGCAGACCTGCGCCTTGATGGACACATCGAGCGCCGAGACCGCCTCGTCGGCGACGATGACCTTGGGATCGAGCATCAGCGAGCGGGCAATGGCGATGCGCTGGCGCTGGCCGCCGGAAAATTCATGCGGGAAGCGCCGCATCATATCCGGGCTGAGGCCCACCTTTTCCAGAAGATCGGCCGCCTTTTCGCGGGCCTGCTGCTTGGTTCCGAGGCGATGCTCGATAAAGGGCTCCATGATTGCGGTGCCGATGCTCATGCGCGGATCGAGCGAGGCGAAGGGATCCTGGAAGATCATCTGCACGCTGCGGCGCATGGTGCGCAGCGTCGTCTTGTCGAGCTTCAGCACCTCGTAGCCATCGAGCATGACATTGCCGGATGTCGGCTCGATCAGCCGGGTGATGGAGCGGCCCGTAGTGGACTTGCCGCAGCCCGATTCACCCACGAGAGACAGGGTTTCGCCCTCGGCGAGATCGAAGGAGACCTTTTCCACCGCATGCACGGCCCCGGATTTGCGGCCGAAAAGGCCGGTGCGGATATCGAAACGGGTGGTGAGGTCCTTGACCGAAAGAATGGGCGTGCGGCCGCCGGAGACCGTGTCCTTCACCTCCGCAACGGGCTGGCTTTCGCCGGTCTTGATATCGATGATCGGGAAACGGGCCGGCAGCACCCTCTCCTTCATCGAGCCAAGCTTCGGCACCGCCGAAAGCAGCGCCCGCGTATAAGGGTGGCGGCCGCGATGGAAGATGTCGTCGGTGGTGCCGGTTTCCACCACATCGCCGCGGAACATGACGATGGTGCGGTCCGAGACTTCCGCAACCACGCCCATATCATGGGTGATGAAGAGAACGGACATGCCCTCCTCTTCCTGCAACGTCTTGATGAGGTCGAGAATCTGGCCCTGGATCGTCACATCGAGCGCCGTCGTCGGCTCGTCGGCGATCAGCAATTTCGGTTTGGAGGCGAGCGCCATGGCGATCATCACGCGCTGGCGCATGCCGCCGGAAAACTGGTGCGGATAATCGTCGAAACGGTTCTTCGCATTGGGAATACGGACTTTCTCAAGCAGGCGGATGACCTCGGCGCGCGCGGCGGAAGAGGAAATATCCTGATGCACGGTCAGCGCCTCGGCGATCTGCTTGCCGATCGGGAAGATCGGGTTGAGGCTGGTCATCGGCTCCTGGAAGATCATTGAGATATCCTTGCCGCGAACCTTGCGCATCTCCTCTTCCGGCAGCGCCAGCAGGTCGCGCCCGCCGAGCATGACCTTGCCCTCTATGCGGCTCGTCTTTTTATCCAGGAGCCGCATGATGGAGAGCGAGGTGACGCTTTTGCCCGAGCCGCTTTCGCCGACGATCGCCACCGTTTCGCGCGGCGCGATCTCGAAACTCATATTGCGGACCACGGATTTCCAGCCGCCATCGACGCGGAAGGATGTGGTGAGATTTTGAACCGATAAAACCGGGCTTACCGAACCGCCGGTCTGTTCCATGGACGTCGCCGCCAAAAGCATGTCGATCTCCTGAAAAGCAAAAGGCGGCCATGAAGGCCGCCGGATGTCTTACGCAGCAAGTGCGGTTTCGGCCATCGAAACCCAGTAGCTGATGCCGTAAGGCAGCGCATCGTCGTTGAAATCATAAGCCGCATTGTGCAGTCCGGCGGTATCGCCATTGCCGATGAAGATGAAGGCGCCGGGGCGCGCTTCCAGCATGTAGGAGAAATCCTCGGCCCCCATATGCGGGTTCGGATTGGTGTTGACGGCGTTCGCACCGGCCACGCCCATTGCCACGCCGGTGGCGAATTCGGTCTCGTCACTATGGTTGAAGGTGACGGGATAACCGCGATGATATTTCACCTCCACGGTGGCGCCATGCGCCATGGCGGTGGCGGTCGCCACTTCCTTCAGGCGCTTTTCGGCGAAATCGCGGGTTTCCGGCAAGAGCGTGCGCACCGTTCCCGTCAGCGTCACCGCACCGGGAATGACATTGACGGCCGTGCCGCCATGGGTGGTGGCGACGGTGACGACCAGCGATTTCAACGGGTCCGTCTCCCGCGAGACGATGGATTGCAGGGCGATGATGACATGCGCCGAGGTCAGCACCGGATCGATGGAAAGATGCGGGGCGGCCGCATGGCTGCCCTTGCCGGTGATGATGATTTCGAAACTATCCGCCGCCGCCATGGTCGATCCCTTGCGGATGGCGAAATTGCCGACCGGAATGCCCGGCTCGTTATGCATGCCATAGACCTGCGAAATGCCGAATTTCTCCATCATGCCGTCGTTCAGCATGGCGAGCGCGCCCGCGCCGCCCTCTTCCGCCGGCTGGAAGATCACCGCCACGGAGCCCTTGAAATTGCGGGTCTCGGCCAGATATTGCGCCGCACCCAAAAGCATGGCGGTGTGCCCGTCATGACCGCAGGAATGGGCCTTGCCCGGTGTCTTCGAAGCCCAGGGCTTGCCGCTCGTCTCGAGGATCGGCAGCGCGTCCATGTCGGAACGGAAACCGATGGTTGGGCCATCCCCGTGCCGGCCCTTGATGATGCCGACCACGCCGGTTTTGCCGATGCCGGTCTCAACCACGTCGCAGCCGAAGGATTTCAGTTTTTCGGCCACGAATTTCGATGTTTCGTAGACATCGTAAAGCAGCTCCGGGTGTTCATGCAGATGGCGCCTCCAGCCGGCAACTTCTTCCTGCATTTCAGCCACACGGTTCAATATCGGCATTCTCTTTTTCCCTTTTTTTGTTCCCCGCCGGGTTGTCGGACGCCATATTGCGTTTGGAATTTCTCGTTTTGCAAGCATGAAATTTGCTGCATGAGCGAAAAATAGGCCCAAAACTGAATGGCTCAAATTTTGTTCATCAAAGAAACATTGGGACTTGCTTTTCAAAAAAACTGACAATAGCATCATCGGGAATGGAGGAATATTCCTTAGCAAAGTCAAATACTTAGAATAACAGACCTTGCACATGACGACGGGAAAAGCGTCAAACATTCAAATAGATAAAATCCAAAAAGGGGAAAACGACAATGAAGAAGCGCAGCGTTCTCTTTGCCAGCACGGTGGCGGCCATGGCCTTGGCAGGCTCTGCCGCCCATGCCGAGCGTGGCAGTGACGGCGAACTGAAAATCCTGTTCTGGCAGGCCGTATCGACACTTAACCCTTATCTTTCCGGTGGCACGAAGGAAGTCTACAGCTCGTCCATGGTGATTGAGCCGCTGGCGCGCTACGACGAAAAGGGCGAGCTGGTGCCGATGCTGGTCACCGAAATTCCGACGATCGACAATGGCGGCGTCGCGAAGGATTTGCTCAGCATGACCTGGAAGCTGAAAAGCGACGTGAAGTGGTCGGATGGCACGCCGCTCACTGCCGAGGACGTTATTTTCACCTGGAAATATTGCACCGCACCGGATGGCGGCTGCGCGCAGGCGGCGCAATATGAGGGCGTGAAGAATGTCGAGGCCGTCGACGCCCACACCGTCAAGGTCAGCTTCACCGAACCGAAACCTTACCCCTATTCCGCATTCGTCGGCGCGCAGTCGCCGGTCATCCAGAAGAAGCAGTTTGAAAAATGCGTCGGCGCTGCCGCGCCCGGCTGCACATCCGCCAATTTCGGTCCCATCGGCACCGGCCCCTTCGTGGTCAAGGATTTCAAGCCGAATGACGTGATCAGCTTCGTCGCCAACACCAATTACCGCGACCCCGCCAAGCCCGCCTTCGCCACGGCGACCCTGAAGGGCGGCGGCGATGCCGCTTCCGCCGCACGCGCCGTGCTGGAAACCGGCGAGTTCGACTATGCCTGGAACATGCAGGTGGAGCCGGAAATCCTCGCCACCATGGTGGCCGCCGGGAAAGGCAAGCTTGAGACAGCCTTCGGCACACAGGTCGAGCGTATCAATCTCAACTGGTACAATGCCGATCCTTCGCTGGGCGACAAGCGCTCCACCAAGCAGGCCGGCCCGCACCCGGCCCTTTCCGATCCCGCCGTGCGCCGTGCATTGTCACTCGCCATCGACCGCGATGTCATCGACGAAGCGGGTTATGGCGAAGCGGGCAAGCCGACCTGCAACATCGTGCCGGCTCCGGAAGCCGTCGCTTCCACCAAGAATGACAGCTGGTGCCTGAAGCAGGATGTGGAAGGCGCAAACAAGCTGCTGGACGATGCCGGCTGGGTGAAGGGCGCCGATGGCATCCGCGCCAAGGATGGCGTGAAGCTCTCCTTCCTCTACCAGACCTCCACCAACTCGGTTCGCCAGGCCACGCAGGAACTGGTGAAGGACATGTGGTCGCAGATCGGCGTTGCCTCCGAACTGCGCAATGTCAGCGCCTCGGTCTTCTTCGGCGGCGACCCGGCAAGCCCGGATACTTTCCAGAAATTTTATGCCGACGTCGAAATGTACACCAACAATTTCGACGGCACGGACCCGGAAAAATATCTGGCGGAATGGCTGTGCGACAAGATCCCGGCCCCGGAAAACGGCTGGCAGGGCCAGAATATTCCGCGTTATTGCAACCCGGAATTCGACAAGCTGGTGGGTGAACTCTCCAAGACCGCCGAGCTTGCCAAGCGCGCGGAGATTTCAAAGCAGCTCAACGACATGCTGACGGAGGAAGGCGCGCATATTCCGCTCATCCACCGCGGCAGCGTTTCCTCGCATTCGCTGACGCTGGAAGGCGTTCGCATGAATGCCTGGGATTCGGAACTCTGGAACGTCGCGGACTGGTCCCGCAAGAAGTAACACGCAGATGCGCCGGCTTCTCCATCCGGAGAGGCCGGCCTTCTGCATGCCCCTGGACCATGATCTGAAGACACATTTGCCGCGTTAAGGCGAAAACGCTCCCAATTTTCGTCCTGTCGCGCTCTGGGTCTGGAGAGTTTCAGATGTTTACCTTTACGCTCCGGCGGCTTGCCTTTGCCGTACCGACGCTGCTCGTCATCAGCTTCGTCATCTTCGCGCTGCTCGATCTTGCGCCGAACGACCCGACCGGCGACCTGCCGCTCACCATCCCGCCTGAAGTGCGCGAGCAAATCCGCGCCTCGCTTGGCCTCGACCAGCCCTTCTTCATCCGTTACCTGATGTGGCTGCAGCAATTCTTCATCAACGAACCGCTGAACCTCATTGAAAGGCTGACCGGCTGGCAGATCGGCGATGGCAGCCGCATGCGGGTGCTCTCCTGGGCAACACGCAGCCCGGTGGTCGATCTCGTCATCCAGCGCATGCCGCAGACACTGTGGGTGGTGGGCCTCGCCTATCTCTTCGGTGCGCTGCTGGCGATCCCGATCGGCGTCATTTCCGCCTACAAGCAATATTCGATCTTCGACCAGATCGGCACCTTCGTCTCTATGGTGGGTTATTCGGTGCCGACCTTCTTCACTGGCGTGCTGCTGGTGGTCATCTTCAGCTCCTACCTGCAATGGTTCCCTTCCGTTTACGACACCAACCTTCAGGTGACCGACTGGGGAAGTTTCGTGGCGCAGGTGAAGCAGATGTTCCTGCCGGTTCTGGTGCTGACGCTCTACAATGTCTCGCAGATCAGCCGCTTCGTGCGCGCCTCGATGCTCGATAATCTGCATCAGGATTATGTGCGCACCGCGCGCGCCAAGGGCGTGAAGGAAAAATCCGTGCTGCTCATCCACGTGCTGCGCAACAGCCTGATCCCTGTCGTGACGGTGATTGCGCTCGGCGTGCCGACCATCTTTTCCGGCGCCATCATCACTGAGCAAATCTTCCGCGTGAACGGGCTTGGCCAATTGCTGATCACCGCCGTTCAGGGCGCTGATATTCCGCTGGTGCAGACGCTGACCTTCATTTTCGCGGTGCTGATCGTGCTCTTCAACCTGATTGCCGACGTGCTGTACGGCATTCTCGACCCGAGGATCCGCTATGACTGACGCCACCATCGCAGCGCCGACGGTTGCGGCCACGCCCGTCAAATCCGCCCTCGCCGATATCTGGAAGCAGTTCCGCGCCCACAAGGGCGGCGTGGCCGGTCTCGTCGTCTTCATCTTCATTCTGCTTGCGGTCTATGTCGGCCCCTATATCCACACCGTTGCGCCCAACGCCATCAATGTGAAGGCGCGCAACCAGTGGCCGTCGCTCGCGCATCCCTTCGGCACCGATAATCTCGGCAAGGACATGCTGGCGCAGGTTCTGGCCGGCGGCCGCATCTCGCTTGCCGTCGGCATCACCGCCATGCTGCTGGCGCTGTTTCTCGGAACGCTGGTGGGCGTGCTGTCTGGCTATTTTCGCAGGCTCGACGGCCCGCTGATGCGGCTGACCGACCTGTTCCTGGCGCTACCGCTTTTGCCGCTGCTGCTCGTCATCCTGATGCTGTTTCGCGATACGCTGCGCGCGGCCTTCGGACCGGAAACCGGCATCTTCATCCTGATCGTGTTCGTGATCGGGATAACCAGCTGGATGCATACGGCCCGTATCGTGCGCGGCGACGTGCTGACGATCAAAAGCCAGGAATTCATCATGGCGGCGAAATCGAGCGGCATGCGCGAATACCGCATCATCCTCAGGCATATATTGCCGAATGTACTGAGCTCGATCATGGTCTCGGCCACGCTCGGCATTGCCGCCGCCATCATCACGGAATCCGCGCTGTCCTTCCTCGGCCTCGGCTTCCCCTCCGATTTTCCGACCTGGGGCCGGCTGCTGTTCGACGGCGCGAACTTCCTGCAACTGACGCCTTCTCGCGTGCTGTGGCCGGGGCTGGCGATCTCGCTGACGGTTCTGAGTGTGAATTACATCGGCGATGCCGTGCGCGATGCGCTCGATCCAAGGGCGCTGAAGAGCTAAACGCTCTCTCCCTCATCCCTGTGCTCGTCACAGGGATCCAGCCAGCCCAAGTCCTTGGGCTGAAAGGATTCTCTCCGCCGCGCAGACGCGCGCCGGCTGGATTCCTGTGACATCCTCGGGCTTGTTCCGGGGAACAGGAATGAGGTTGAGGGGATGCCCCGGCACATAAAAAACGAACGCGCCCTAGTGATAATTCACCTTTTCCGCCTCAAGGATGCTGTCCGCATCCAGCGCCGCAATCGGAATATCGCTGCGCGCCGGAATATCGCCGGAAAGCTGAAGCGCCAGATAACGCCCGCAGCAGACCCGCAGGAACGAGGTGAAATTGCCGAGATCGTGCCCGGCATCGATCGATTCATTATAAAGCTTGGCGATGAGCTGCACGCTGTTCATGCCGTCACGCCGCGCGATCTCGTCCAGCGTCGACCAGAAGAAGTTCTCAAGCCGCACGCTGGTGACCATGCCATCGATCCTGAGCGACCGCGTATGGCTCTCCCAAAGCGCCGGGTCTGCCTTGATGAAAAGCTTGCACATGGTTTCCTCCCTCACCACGCCTGAAAGATAGGCGGAAAACGAGGCCGGAAAAAGCCCCGTTTCGCCGGTCTCATTTGCCGAGCACGGCCATGAATTGCGAAAGCCAGGCCGGATGCGCCGGCCATGCGGGCGCTGTTACCAGCTTGCCGTCGGTAACGGCCGCATTGATGGCGATATCGGCATAGGTGCCGCCCGCCAGTTCCACTTCGGGGCGGCAGGCGGGATAGGCCGAGCAGGTGCGGCCCTTCAAGACGCCCGCAGCGGCGAGCAATTGCGCGCCATGGCAGACGGCGGCCACCGGCTTGTCGGCCTCGAAGAAATGTTTCACCGCCGAAAGCACATCCGCATTGAGCCGCAGATATTCCGGCGCGCGGCCGCCGGGAATAACCAGCGCATCGTAATCCGCAACCTTGATATCGGCGAAGGTGGCGTTGAGCGCGAAATTATGGCCGCGTTTTTCCGAATAGGTCTGGTCGCCCTCGAAATCATGGATGGCCGTGGCAATGGTCTGGCCCGCCTTCTTGCCCGGGCAGACGGCGTGCACCGTGTGGCCGACCGCGAGCAGTGTCTGGAACGGCACCATGGTCTCATAGTCCTCGGCGAAATCGCCGGCGATCATCAAAATCTTCTTCGGCATGTCTGCTCCTCCCGTTTTCGAATGCCTTTGGGCACCCTAACAGGCGGGATCGAGATGCGGGTATTATGGCAATACTACAGGGTCGATAAAGCTGGAATCAGCGGGCCTGCGGCGGCTGCGGCCAGCGTCTCACACCGCCGCCCCAGTTCTCGAAGGTCTTTGAAAGCTTCAGCACGAACAGATCCTCGTAACGCGGCCCGACGATCTGCAAGCCGACGGGCATTCCCGATCTGGAGAAGCCGCAATTGATCGAGGAGGCCGGCTGTTCCGACATGTTCCACGGCACCGTGAAGGCGATATGCTCGAAGGGGAGTTCGGGATCATTGGTGGGCGAGGCCCAGTCGGCCGGATAGGACACGATGGGATTGACGGGTGAAATCACCGCATCAACAGACTGCATCAACCGCCCGCAAGCCTTACGCATTTCCATGGTCTGGTTGAAACCGAAAACGGCGCGCGCGCCGGAAACATCCGCCCCCTTCTGCGCCCATTCATGAATATAGGGAAGGATCGCGGCGCGACGGTCCGCGCTCAGCGCCGCCATGTCGCCCCAGAACTTCGCCCGCCAGAAATCGTCCAGCCCATCCAGCATTTCCCGCGTCAGCACCGGCTCGACCGGGATGACGATGGCGCCCGCAGCCTCGAACAGTTTCGCGGCGGAAAGCACGGCGTCGCGCACCTCTTCGTCGAGCGGCAGGCCGCAGCCGGCATCCAGCATCAGGCCGATTTTCAGGCCCTTTACATTAATATCAAGGTTCATCCAGTCGATATCGTTGGGCGGCAGCGCCGTGCCATCGCGCCAGTCGGGACGGGAAAGCGTCGCCATGGCATAGGCGGCATCGGCAACAGTGCGGGTCATCGGCCCGGCGCAGCGGCCGGTATAATAGGGATCGACCGGGATGCGGCCCTGGCTTGGCTTGAAACCGAACAGGCCGGTCCAGCCCGCCGGCAACCGCACCGAGCCGCCAATATCCGTGCCGATATGCAGCGTGCCGTAACCCGCAGCGCCTGCCGAAGCCGCGCCGGCGCTGGAGCCGCCGGGGTTCTGGGTGGGGTCCCACGGATTGCGGCTGAGCTTGTGGAAACTGGAAAGGCCGGAGGAAAGCATGCCGTAATCCGGGCAGGTCGTCTTGGCGTAAATAATCGCGCCATCCTCGCGGCAGCGGGCGGCCACCGGCGCGTCGTCGACCGCAGGCACCAGTTCTACCGCTTTGGTGCCGAGCGGTACCGGATGGCCTTTCGTGGCGATCAATTCCTTCAGCGAGACCGGAATGCCATCGAGGGCCCCGAGCGTTTCGCCTTTTTGCCAACGGTCCGTCGAGGCCAGCGCCTGCCTGCGTGCATCTTCCGGATCATAGGCGTAAAGCGCGTTCACCACCGGTTCGAAAGCATCGATGCGCGCCTCCACCGCCTGCCAATATTCCGATGGCGAAAGCTTCCTGTCCCGATAAAGCGCCAGGATTTCGAGCGTGTTGAGGTCTATGAGATCGGTCATGGCATCGTCTCGTCAGAAAAACAGAAAAGGGGGGGCGACAGCTTTTTTGAGCGGTCAGCTGGTATCGCGCGGGTCCAGCAGGTCGCGCAGGCCATCGCCGAGAAGATTGAGGCCGAAGACGGCGAGCGCAATCGCAAGGCCGGGCATGATGGCGAGCCAGGGTGCTGTGCCGAGATAGGTCTGGGCATCGGCCAGCATCCGCCCCCAGGTGGCGGCGGGCGGCGGCATGCCGAGACCGAGGAAGGAAAGGCCTGCTTCCGTCAATATCGCAAGACCGAGCTGGATCGTCACCTGCACGATGATCTGGTTGGAAATATTCGGCACTATATGGAAAAGCGTGATCTTGGCGCGGTTCTGGCCGATGCTGGTGGCGGCGGTGACATATTCCCGCGACCATATCTGCAACGCCGCCCCCAGCGTCAGCCGGGCAAAGACCGGCACCATGAAGGTGGCGATGGCGATGATGGCGGTAAAACGGCCCGTGCCGATGAAAGCGCCGAGCATCATGGCAGACAGGATGGGCGGCACGGCGAAGATGATGTCGCAGATGCGCATGACCACGGTTTCGGTGAAACCGCGCAGCGCCGCAACCGCAACGCCGATGGTCGTGCCGATAAATGCGCCGATGGCGACGGCGGCGATGGAGGTGGACAGCGAGTTCCACGCACCGGCCATCAACATCGACAACACGTCGCGGCCGAAATGATCCGTGCCGAGGCCGCCATAAACGAAGGGCGATTTCAGCTTCTGGACGATCTGCATCTTTGTGGGGGACACCGGCGTCCAGACCAGAGACAGCAGGGCGACTGCGACCAGAAAGACCGTGACGGCGATGCCGACGGCAAAGGCGGGGCGGCGGCGGATCAATCGCATCATCGCGCACCTGCCCGCAGTCTTGGATCGATGAAGAGATAGGCGATATCGACCACGAAATTCATGACGATCACCAGCGCCGAGAAAAACAGCACGACGGATTGCATGACGACGATATCGCGCTGGGTCAGCGCCTGATAGGCAAGCCGCCCGAGACCCGGCAGGTTGAAGACATTTTCCACCAGCACCGCGCCGGCAATGAGGAAGGTAAATTGCAGGCCGATCATGGTGACGACAGGGATCATCGCATTCGGCACCGCATGCCGCCACAGCGCCACCCGCTCGCTCAGGCCCTTGGCGCGCGCAGTGCGCACGAAATCCTCATTCATCACTTCCAGCACGGCGGAGCGGCACACACGGGTAAGAACCCCGGCCTGCGACAGCGCCAGCGCGACCGCCGGAAGGATGAGCGCCGTGAGACCCGCTGAAAAGCTCGGCGTCCAGCCGGGAAAACCGCCGGCCGGCATCCAGCCGAGCGTGGTGGAAAAGACGATGATGAGCAGCAGGCCGACCCAGAAACCGGGCACGGCAATGCCCACATGCGAAAACAGCCCGGCCGCAAAATCCAGCGCCCCGTTGCGGCTCCGCGCCGCCGCCACGCCGAGCGGAATGGCGATGGCCACCGAAAGGCAGACGGCCAGCAGCGCAAGCGGCAGCGTGACGGCCAGCCGCTCGACAATCAACCCCGCCACCGGCACGCCATAGGTATAGGATTGCCCGAGATCGCCCCGGAACACGCCTGCGAGCCAATGCATGTAACGCAGTGGCAAGGGCTGATCGAGACCCATCTGCTTTTGCAGCGCGGCCAGCGTATCGGGGCTTGCCGAGGTGCCAAGCATGATGGCCGCCGGATCACCCGGCAGCAGGCCCATGACGATATATATGATGAGCGAGACCGCAAACAGCGTGACGACGAGGCTGGCAAGGCGCCGGACGAGGACGGCTAACATCTGGCATTCTTTCCCTGCTTTGTTTCGTTGGTGGCAGAACGGCGGCACCATACTCGTCCGTCATACCGGCCTTGAGCCGGTATCCAGCCGACGCGCGTCTGCGCGGCGAGAGGAGTCCTTTCAGCCCAAGGACTTGGGCTGGCTGGATGCCGGATCAAGTCCGGCATGACGGCGGACGCGGAGGCTACTCTACCCAATGCACATCCGTCAGCACATTCGAGGGAATAGGTTCGTTTTCCCATAACCCCTTCACCTTCTTGTCCCAGACGCCAAGTTTCGGCATGACGAAAAGATAAAGGGCGGGCACGTCCTCGGCGAGGATTTTCTGGGCTTCGCCATAGAGCTTTTCCTGCTCGCTGGCATCCGCCGTCTTTTCCACATTCGCCACGACCTCATTGAAGGTCGGGTTCTTGTAGTTGAAATAATAGGGATCGCGCGCATAGATATCGATATCCATCGGCTCGGCATGGGCAACGATGGTCATGTCGTAATTCGCGCCCTTCAGGACATCCGCCACCCATTTGGCCGGAAATTCGGTGGTCTCGATGGTCATGGTCACGCCGAGTTCGGCAAACATCGCCTGCAGGATTTGCGAGGTGCGCTGGGCATAGGCCATTTGCGGCGCCTTGATGGTGAAGCTGAAACCACCCGGATAGCCGGCTTCCGCAAGCAGCGCCTTGGCCTTGTCGATATCAAAGGGGTGAACGCCCGTCGTATCGATATAGCCGCGGTCATTCGGGGTGTAATGGCTGCCAATGGCCGTGCCGAAGCCGGACCAGGCGCCTTCAATGATAGTGCCGCGATCCACCGCCATCATCAGCGCTTGACGCACGCGCTTGTCGTCAAAGGGCTTGCGGGCATTGTTCATGCCCGCCACGACCTTGAGCTCTGTATTGCCGACGAATGTGCCGAGGCGCGCGTCGCCATCGAAGGAGGTCATCAGTTCCGGTGCGCCGAATTCCGGGAAGGCATCGATATCGCCGGATTTCAGTGCGGCGGCCTGCGCCTGCGGATCGGAGACGAAACGGAAGGTCGCCTTGTCGAGCTTTACCGAAACGGCCTTGTCCCAATAGGCGTCGTTCTTCTGCAGCTCGACCTTGTCGCCCTTGGCCCAGGCCACGAATTTGAACGGGCCGGTGCCGACAGGAGTGGTGCGGTTATTCTCCGCGCTTTTCGGCGCCACCATCACGGAGGCCGGCCAACCCAGCCAGTAGAGAAGGCTGCCGGCCGGCTGCTTCAGCTTCAGCACCAGCGTTGCCGCATCCGGCGTCTCTATACTGTCGATGGCGGCGAAGAAGCGTTTCTGCGGATTGACCGAGCTTTCGCCACGCGCCCGATCCAGCGAAAATTTCGCGACAGAGGAATCGAAGGTCTCGCCATCATGGAAGGTCACGCCCTTGCGCAGCTTGAACGTATAGGTCTTGCCATCAGGGGAAATTTCCCAGCTTTCGGCAAGCTGCGGCTTTACCTTGCCTTCGCGGTCGATCTTCACCAGACCTTCGAGGACATTCTGCCAGGTGACCTGGCCGATGGCGACGGGGGCGGCGATGGTCGGATCGAGACCGGCCGGCTCCACCGCCATGCCAAGCGTCAGCGCGGTTTTCGGCGCGGCTTCGGCAACCGTTGCCGAAAGCGGCAGCCAGAGCGCCGTGCCCAATGCGAGCCTCAGCGCGGTACGGCGCGAAAGCGTTGCCGCCTGCGAAAGATAAGTGCGTGGCATCATTGTCCCCTGTCTGGCGGCCGGGGCATTTTTGCCCTCGGAAGACCGCCCGTTGCAAAAAGAGTGTCATGTTGCAGGCGCACACACAATCTCGATTTTTGTGTGCTCCGTGTAGCTGAAATGGCTACACTAAACCGAATGGAAAAAACAATGACGGATGGAGCGGATATTCGCTTTTGTAAGCCGGATGAATAATCTAATAGACTTTTGCATCCGGACAAAATGCCAGAACATCAGGCGAGAGTTCAGGATATACGTCCTCAGCGGACAACAGGCCTTTCAAAAAGGCAAGGCGGTGAGGAACCGCCGCTTCAATCTTTCCGGATTCCTCAGGGGAAATTCGTTCGGGATGCCGAAACAGCCCATAGGCGATGATTGCAGTTTCGGCAAAATCTTCGCGATCCGGGAATTTCATTCCGTATCTCGTCAAAAACCCTCCATCCTTCTTCTGCGCATCCAGCCATGCGGGCGTCTGTCTGTGGAGGGCGTCCAGCGATGCATGAACCGCCTCGTGAAAAACAGCCTCTTCGAGGTCACTTTCTGCCAATCTGCGACCGATCATATCGGCATAAACGACGATTTGGCCAACGCCCGCGTGAAGTCGTTCGTTGCCCTTATGAACGCTGAAACGCTGAATGCCTGCGCGCAGCGCAATCGGCAATTGGCCAAGCGGTTTGACATAACGGCTCGCCTCATTCCGGGCCGCGGCTTCTGACCCGAACTCGGGATTGACGACAATTTCGATCTTATGACCGTCTCTGAAAAAGGCGTAAAATGAATGGGCTTTTATTTCAGGCTCCGAGTCGTAGCGTTGGTCCCATATGCGATGTTCTCTCCTGCCGTCAGCAACCAGACAGACAAAGGAAGAGGGATCTTCCGGCCTGATGATATCAAAAGGCAAACCGGGCGTGGATGTGTAAAGATAGGTTTCGTCGCCTTCCGCCTGAGAAGGTTTCACGCCCGTAAACAAATAACCGGACAAAAGCACGATTGTGAGCGTGATGATCGAGTGGCGAAACATCTGATGAAACACTCCCTCAAAACGACTGCCACTTTAACTGTGCAAAACGAAAGCGGTTTGACAGAGTGGCAAACAGCGCCCTAGCCCGCCGTCGCCTCGCGCATGAAGCGCTCGATGAAATCGGCGAGCTTGGAGGCGGCGAAGGACAATTGCCGATCGGGGGCGACGCAGAGATCGATCTGGGTGTGGATGCCCTTCTTGCCGGCAAGGGGAACGGCGACCATCTGGCCGCTGCGGATTTCGCGCGCGACCGACAGGGCCGGCAAGAGCGTGGCGGCGGCGTGGCCCAGCACCAGCTCCTTCAGCATTTCCAGCGAACTGGTGATGAAGACGGGATCAAGTTCGACGCCCGCATCCGCAAACAGCGTATCGAAGGCCTGACGCGCGGCGAAACTCTTATCCGGCAGGGCGAGCGGCAGGTTGGCCAAGTCCTTGAGCGAGATTTCAGCCTGCGCGGCAAGCGCATGACCCGCCGGGAAAATGACATCGTAGCTGATGCGGGTGCGCGAACGCACTTTCACGCCGGAGACCTTCGGCGCAAACAGGCTCACGACCAGATCAGCCTCCGCCGCGCCCAGCGCCTCCATCGCCTGGCGGGCGCTGGTGATATGCACCTCGAAGCGCAGTTTCGGGTATTTGAGGCTGAACTGCGCCAGCACCGGCGCCAGAAGGTTCGCCACCGTCGCGCCATTGGCATAGACCGTGACCCGGCCGCGCTGCAGCCCTTTCAGATCGTCGATCAGCTGATGCACGTGGTCGAGTTCGCGCAGCGTCTTGCCGGCGCGGGCGGCCAGCAGCTCTCCCGCCGCCGTCAACTTCACACCCCGGCTGGAGCGCTCCACCAGCGGCGAGCCGAAATAATATTCGAGATTCTCGATCTGGCGGCTCACCGCCGTCGGCGCGACATTCAGGTTTTCCGCCGCGGCGCGCATGGAATTGGTGCGGACCAGTTCGTCGAAATACATCAATGCGCGCAATTGCATGTTGTGGATACCTTGTTTTGGCCGACACCGTCCGTCATGCCGGGCTTGACCCGGCATCCAGCGCGATCAAGTCCTTGATCGCAATATAGTCTCTGACCGCGCAGACGCGCGGTCGCTGGATTCCGGCTCAAGGCCGGAATGACGGAAGATGACATTTGACCCGATTATAGCGGCACCTCAAGCGCGCTTGAAGCCCTCGCTCGCCACCAGCAGCTGCCTTGTATAATCCGCGCTGAATTCCCGGCTTTCCAGGGCCTCGGCTTCCAGCATTTCCACCACCTTGCCGCTTTTCATCACCGCCAGACGATCGCACATGTGGCTGATGACGCCGAGATCGTGGCTGACCATGACGAAGGTGAGATTGCGGTCCTTGCGGGCCTGTTCCAGCAGGTTGAGGATTTCCGCCTGAATGGAGGCGTCGAGCGCCGAAGTCGGCTCATCCAGCAGCAGGATTTTCGGCTCGACGATCAGCGCACGCGCAATGGCGATGCGCTGGCGCTGGCCGCCGGAAAGCTGGTGCGAATACCGGAAGCGGAAGCCGGAGCCGAGCCCCACCTCGTCCAGCGCGCGGGCAATGCGCTGCTCGCGATTATCCAGACCGTGGATGACCAGCGGTTCGAGCAGCAGCGCATCCACCGTCTGGCGCGGGTGCAGCGAGCCATAGGGGTCCTGAAACACCATCTGCACGTCGCTATAGAAGCTCTTGTCGCGGCGTTTGCCGGCATAGGAGCGCCCGGCCACCGTCAGGGAGCCTTCATCGAAATGGTTGAGGCCGGCGATGGCGCGCAGCAGCGTCGATTTGCCGGAGCCGGACTCGCCAACGATGCCGAAAGATTCGCCCTCAGCCACATCGATGCTGACGCTGTCGAGCGCGATGTAACCGTCGAAATCCACCACCATGTCGCGAACGGAAAGAACTGAACTCATGCGCGCCACTCCGGCTTGCGTTCCAGAACCGGCAGCGGATGCCGGTGGCCGCCGATTTCCGGCAGGCAGTTCAGCAGGCCCTGCGTATAGGGATGTTTCGCTTCCTTCAGATTGGCGGAAGACAGCTCTTCCACCACCTTGCCCGCATACATGACGAGAACACGGTCGCAGAAAGACGATACGAGCCGCAGATCGTGGCTGACGAAGATCAGCCCCATGCCACGGTCGCGCACCAGCTTGTCGAGGATGTCGAGCACTTCCAGTTGCACCGTCACATCGAGCGCCGAAGTCGGCTCATCGGCGATCAGAAGCTCCGGGCCGCAGACCAGCATCATGGCGATCATGACACGCTGGCCCATGCCGCCCGAAACCTCGTGCGGGTAAAGATCGAAAACGCGCTCGGGATCGCGAATCTGCACGGCTTCGAGCATGGCGAGCGTGCGCTGGCGCGCCTCGCCGCCGCCGATCTTTTCATGGGTGCGCAGGGTTTCCATGATCTGGCGGCCGATGGTCATGACCGGGTTCAGCGAATATTTCGGGTCCTGCAGGATCATGGCCATGCGCTTGCCGCGCATGATCCGCCGCTCTTTCGCAGACGCCTTAAGCAGATCGATATCGCCGAAGCGCAGCGCATCCGCCTCGATATGCGCGTTTTTCGGGGTCAGCCCCATGATGGCGCGGCCGGTTTGGGACTTGCCGGAGCCAGATTCGCCGACGATGCCGAGACGCTCGCGGCCGAGCGTGAAAGAAACACCGCGCACCGCCTCCACCAGCCCGGTGCGGGTGGGGAAGGACACGCGGAGATTCTGAACGGTCAGAAGCGGCGCACTCATTGGCCCGCCTCCTTGGGGTCCAGCGCATCGCGCAGACCGTCGCCCAGCAGGTTGAAACCGAGGCTGACGATGAGGATCGCCACGCCGGGCATGGCCGCGACCCACCATTGATCGAGAATGAAGCGGCGGCCGGAAGCGATCATCGCGCCCCATTCCGGCAGCGGCGGCTGTGCGCCGAGACCGAGGAAGCCGAGACCGGCGGCAGTGAGGATGATGCCGGCCATATCCAGCGTCACGCGCACGATGAGCGACGACAGGCAGAGCGGCATGACGTGTTTCAGGACGATGCGGAAGGGCGACGCACCCATGAGTTTGACCGCCGCGATGAAATCGGAATTGCGGAAGGTCATGGTTTCGGCGCGCGCAATGCGCGCATAGGGCGGCCATGAGGTGAGCGCGATGGCGAGCACCGCGTTTTCGATGCCCGGCCCGAGCGCCGCGACCAGCGCCAGCGCCAGAACGAGCTTCGGAAAGGCAAGGAAGATATCGGTGATGCGCATCAAAACCGCATCCACCCAGCCGCCGGCATAACCGGAAACCGTGCCGACGATGAGGCCGACGGGGGCCGCGATGATGGCGACCAGCAGAACCACGAACAGCGTCAGCCGCGAACCGTGAATGAGGCGCGAGAGAATATCGCGCCCCTGATCGTCGGTGCCGAGCAGATAACCTTCCGTGCCGGGCGGCAACAGCCGGGCATTGCGCAGATCGCCCTGCACCGGGTTATGCGGGGCCAGAACATCGGCAAACAGCGCCACGAACAGCAGCGCGATGATGATGGCCAGCCCAAGCAGCGCCAGACGATTTTCCGAAAAGCGCCGCCAGATGACATAGGCGCGGCCGAGCCGCGCCTGCTTGCGCGAGGCCGGCCGGTCGGAGAGCAGCCATTCGCGGCTGTAGGGTTTCAGTGTATCGGTCGAAATCGTCATCGGCTGCGCGTCCTTGGATCGAGCGTCCGGTAAAGCAGATCGGAGAAGAGATTGATGCCGACAAAGATGGCGCCGATCACGATCGTGCCACCAAGAACGGCATTCATATCCGCATTCTGCAGGGAATTGGTGATGTAAAGGCCGAGCCCCGGCCAGGCGAAGATGGTTTCGGTCAGCACCGAACCTTCGAGCAGACCGGCATAGGACAGCGCAATCACCGTCACCAGCGGCACGGCGGCGTTACGCAGCGCGTGGAACCAGATGATGCGGGTTTCCGAAAGCCCCTTGGCGCGGGCCGCGACGATATATTCCTGGCTAAGCTCGTTCAGCATGAAGGAGCGCGTCATGCGGCTGATATAGGCCAGCGAAAAATAGCCGAGCAGAGAGGCTGGCAGGATGATGTGGCGGAACAGGTCCCACAACACGTCCCATTGCCGCTGCCAGATCGCGTCGATCAGGAAAAAGCCCGTGACCGGCGTGAAGGTGAATTCATAGACGATATCCATGCGGCCGGGATAAGCCACCCATTGCAGCCGGGCGTAAAACACCAGCAGCGCCAGAAGGCCGAGCCAGAAGATCGGCACGGAATAACCGATGAGGCCGATGACGCGCACCACCTGGTCAGCAAAGCTGCCGCGCTTGACGGCGGCAAGCACGCCGAGCGGAATGCCGAAGACGGCGCCGATGATCGTGCCGAGCGTGGCAAGCTCGATGGTCGCCGGGAACACCCGCTTGATATCCTCCATCACCGGATTGGTGGTGAGGACGGAGGTGCCGAAATCGCCCGATAGCGCCTGTTTCAGATAAAGGAAGAACTGCTGCCAGAGCGGCAGGTTGAGGCCGAGCTGCTCGCGCACCCGCTCGACCACATGCGCAGGCGCACGGTCGCCGACGATCGCCAGCGCAGGATCGATCGGCACGACGCGGCCAATGAAGAATGTGACCGCCATCAGCCCCAGAAAGGTGGTGATGACGGTGACGGCGAAGCCGAGAACGGCTTTCACGCGGGCATTGGCACGGCGTTTGCCGTGCCTCGCCCTGCTGTTGGTTTCAACCATGCTCAAGAGACCGATCCTTCCGGATCATTCCTTGGAAATGGTGTAGACGAAGTTGGTGTCGAAGCTCGGTCCGAGCTTCAGGCCCTTCAGCTTGGCGGAATATCCCGCCACTTCCGTCTGCTGGAAGATGATGACGAAGGGACCCTTCGCCAGAACTTCCTTCTGCAGGTTCTCATAGATGGCGGCGCGCTTGGCGCTGTCCTTCTCCAGAAGCGCCGACTGGGTTTCCTTGGTCAGATCAGGAACGTCCCAGGCATTGCGCCAGGCGAGCGTCTTGTTCTTGCCCTCGTCGGAATTGTCGTAGTTGATGGTGAAGGTTTCCGCATTCGAGTTCGGATCGAAATAGTCCGAACCCCACTGGCCGATGTAGATATCATGGGTGCGGGCGCGATATTTGGTCAGCGTCTGCTTGCCGTCGCCTGGAATGATTTCCAGCTTGATGCCGGCCTGCGCCAGCGTCTGCTGCACGCTTTCGGCAATGCCGGTCACCGGCTGGGTGTTGCGCACATCCATGGACACGGTAAAGCCGTCCTTCAGGCCGGCCTTGGCGAGAAGCTCCTTCGCCTTGGCGACGTCGAGCTTGTAGGGGTTCTCGTCAAGCGCGCCGAGCTGGCCCTTCGGCAGGAAGGTCTGGTGAACTTCGCCGATGCCCTTGATGATCGTCGCACCGATGGCGTCGTAGTCGACGAGATATTTGAAGGCTTCGATGACCTCGGGCTTCTTCAGGTTCTCGTTCTTCTGGTTGAGGCTGAAATAATAGACGGTGCCCTTCGGCGCGGAGGTGACGGCAAGGCCTTCCTTCTTGGAAACGGCTTCCATGTCGCCCGGCTCGAGGTTGCGGGCCACATCGATATCGCCGTTTTCAAGCGCCAGGCGCTGGCCCGAGCTTTCCTTCATGTGGCGATAGACCACACGCTTCAGCTTCGGCTTCTCGCCGTAATAATTCGGGTTGGCTTCGAGGATCACCGCCTCGTTGGCCTTCCAGCCGAGGATCTTGTAAGGGCCGGAACCGGCATAGCCAGTCTTCAGGAATTCGTTGCCGAAATCGGTATCGTATTTGTAATCGGCGCTCGGCGTGACCGACTTGGCCTTTTCCGTCACGAATTTCTTGTCGACCACCGAAGCGACGGTTGCGGTCAGCACGTTCAGCACGAAGCTCGGCGCATAGGGCTTGTCGACCGTCAGAACGAATGTGTTCGCATCCGCAGCCTTCGCCTTTTCGGTGACGTTGTCACCGCTGAGACCGAACTGCGTCAGCAGGAATGCCGGCGACTTGTCGAGCTTCACGGCGCGTTCGAAGGAGAAAGCCACATCATCGGCCGTGACCGGATTGCCCGACGCGAATTTCAGGCCGGATTTCAGCTTGAACGTATAGGTGAGACCATCGTCGGAGGTCGTCCAGCTTTCGGCCAGATCGCCGATAACCTTGGACGTGTCGTTAAGATCGATGGAAACCAGCTTGCTGTAGGTGTTGCCGGTCACTTCGGCGGCGGAAAGTTCGAAAGCCTCGCCCGGATCGAGCGTGATGATGTCGTCGATGGCGAAACCTTCGACCAGCGTATCGGCCGGCGTTGCGGCAAAAGCATGGGGCGCGGCCAGCATCATCAGCGACAAAGCGGCGCTGGTGCTCAGAATACGCATGGATTTGTTGAGCGATTTGATCATAGGATCTCCCCTTTTGTTATAAGCTTGATTTGGTTCGCTTCAGCTCTTCTCAGGCCGCCTCGTGCCAGGCCTGAGACAAAACACGCAGCCAGTTTTCCCGGCATATTTTAGCAAGTTCTCCATCACCGTAGCCCGCCGATTTCAGCGCCGCAACCAGATTGTGATTGCCGCTCGCATCGGCAACGCCGACGGGTATCGTCGCGCCGTCGAAGTCCGATCCCAGCGCCACGCAATCGATGCCCATGCGCTCCACCATGTAATCGATATGGCGCACCATGTCGGAAAGCGGCGTATCGGCAATGTCGCGCGCATCCGCGCGCAGCATGGTCACGGCATAATTAAGCCCCACCAGCCCGCCGCTTTCCTTGATGGCATCCATCTGCCTGTCGGTGAGATTGCGGGCGACGGGGGTAAGCGCATGTGCGTTTGAATGGCTGGCGATCAGCGGCTGGTTGGTGGTCTTCGCCACATCCCAGAAGCCTTTTTCGGTGATGTGCGCGAGATCGATGAGAATGCCGAGCCTGTTGCATTCCTTCACCAGCGCAAAACCGGCGTCGGTGAGGCCGGGCGCCGTATCGGGAGACATGGGATAAGAGAAAGGAACGCCATGGCCGAAGATATTGTGCCGGCTCCAGACCGGGCCGAGCGAGCGCAGGCCGGCGGCGTAAAACACCTCCAGCGCATCGAGATCGGCGTCGATCGCCTCGCAGCCCTCCATATGCAGCACGGCGGCGAAGATATCCTCGGCAAAGGCCTTGCGGATATCGGCCGTGGAGCGGCAAAGCCGCCACGCGCCGGCGCGGTCGAGCCTCAGCGCAATCGCCGCCTTTTCCATGGCGATATCGAGCGAAGGCTGGCGCTCCAGTGGGGAGGCGAGCGGCGTGTTGTAATGGCCGCTTTCATCCGGTTCCTCCAGGATAAGATCGCCGGAGGGAATATAGATCGCGCAGATGCCGCCGCCGAGACCGCCTGCCCTTGCACGCGGGCCGTCTATATGGCCTTCGCGCGTGCCATTCCTGAATTCGGCCACGGGATCGGCACCGGCCTTGCTGTTGCGCCACAACCGAAGCAGCACATCATTATGACCGTCGAATACTGCATGCATGGGAAGAAATTCCAGTCATCGGAAAGAACAAAACGGGGGCGGGCAGACGCCGGGATGACACCGCGCGAAAGCAAACCGGCGCATTGTTCGCCGACCGCTATTGTCTGTCGGGGGCGATCTTAGGACGATCTCTTCGAGCTTCGCAAGACACAAATTAGGCAGCGGTCAAATTATCACCACTTGCCTTTTGCCGGAATTTGCGCTTCGTCAGGCGCGCCAGCCGCCTTCCGCTTTGGTGAGCAGCGGCGTTGAAAAAACACCCCTCACCCGCTCCGGCCATTCCGGCCCGAAAGCGGCGATTTTTTCCCGCCAGCGATCTGATTGCAGCATTGCCGCGCCGATGACGGCGGGCCGAATGCCGGAGGCGGCGAGAAGGGAAAGACCCGATACGATGGAGCTGCCGCTGGAGATCACGTCATCCACCAGCGCCACCCGCCGGTTCTCGATGAGCGGCAGCATGCGCGGATCGATATAAAGCCGTTTTTCCTGCCTTGTGGTGATGGAGGACATCGGCACTGACAGTTCCTCCAGATACCAGAATTTGCGCGAGGTGCCGAGCGGCACGTAACGGGAATGGCCGAGATGCCGGGCGACGGCGGCGGCAAGCGTCAGTCCCAGCGTCGGCAGGCCAATGACGACATCGGGCTTGAAGGGAAGAAGCTGTGCGGCAAGGTCGGCCGCCAGCGCCTCGAGCACCTCAAAAGAGGCCTGATTGACGATAAGCGAGGCGAGCGCATGTTCGCCATCCGCCAGCGGCCTTATCGGCAGACATATTTGCCTTCCGTCATCCAGCGCCGCCGGAAAGAAGGCGGAATGCGGGCCTGCCGTTTCGAAGCTGCGGCGCGGATGGATCTCCTGCCAGAACTCATGCGGCGCGGCGGGAGAATGGGCGGCAGGCGATGCGGGTGACGGCATCGGTTTTTCCTTTCAGAACCGGGATGGCGCAAGGCGAAGGCGGTTTTCGGCCGCGCCAATCCCGTTCGGCAGATTAGTCATTTTAGCAACCCCAGAGACGCTGCGGGTTCATTTCATTGGCTTTTTCCGCTAGGGTATTTCCGTCTTTATCCGAAACACGGAAATACCCTTGCTCTTTGGTTTACGCATTTCCGAACGCAAAACCGCTACACACTTTTGCTGGAAATGCTCTAGAAGAGAAAAAAGCAACAGGCATTCGGATGAACCCACCTATGACGCGGGTTTTTCCCATATTCAAGGACAAGCTGCCCATGAGACTGCTGGACCGCATCGGCGAGGACCTGCCATTCCTGACGGAGCTTCGCCACGACCTGCACGCGCATCCCGAACTGGGCTTCGAAGAGGAAAGAACAAGCGCCATCGTCGCCGATCTTCTTGAGCGTGCCGGGCTGAAGGTGCATCGCGGTCTCGGCGGCACCGGCGTGGTCGCCACGCTGCAGGTGGGCAACGGCACCCGCAGCATCGGCCTGCGTGCCGACATGGATGCGCTTGCCATGCCGGAAGTGCCCGACCGGCCCTATAAATCGAAATTTCCCGGCAAGATGCATGCCTGCGGCCATGACGGCCACACCGCCATGCTGCTGGGTGCTGCGCGTTACCTTGCAAAGACCCGCGATTTTTCCGGCACCGTGCATTTCATTTTCCAGCCCGCCGAAGAAGGCCGTGGCGGCGCGAAAAAAATGGTGGAGGACGGGCTTTTCACCCTGTTCCCCTGCGATGCGGTCTATGGCCTGCATAATATGCCGGGGCTCGGCATCGACGAAATGGCAGTGGTGGAAGGCCCGCAGCTCGCCTCTTCCGATAGCTGGCGCGTCACGTTCAAAGGCATCGGCACCCACGGCGCCAAGCCGCATCTCGGCCGCGATCCGGTGACGGCGGCAGGCACCTTCCTCGCCTCACTGCAAACCATCGTCGGCCGCGTTGTCGATCCGCTGCAACCCGCCGTGGTCAGCGCCTGTTCGGTGCAGGCGGGCGACCCGAAGGCGCTCAACGTCATTCCCGATCTCGTCGAAATCGGCGGCACGGCGCGCGCCTATGCGGCTGACGTGCGCGACCAGCTCGAAGCGGAAATCGGCAGGCTGGCGAAGGGCACGGCGGCGATGTTCGGCATCGAGGCGCATTACGAATTCATCCGCCGGATTCCGCCCGTCATCAACGAGGCGGATGCGACGAAGCGGGCGCTGCGCGCCGCAAGAACCGTCTTCGGCAACAGGACCCGCAACGCCTTCCCGCCCTCGACCGCCGGCGACGATTTCGCCTTCTTCGCGGGCGAAGCGCCCGGCTGCTATGTCTGGCTGGGCAACGGCCCGGCGGTGGATGGCGCGCTGCACCACAACACTTCCTACGACTTCAACGATGCGGCCATCGTGCCGGGCGTGGCGTTCTGGGCAACGCTGGTGGAGCAGGAACTGGCGGCGGAGTGAAAGTGGCCACCCGGCGCGATGGCCGCTCAGGCGCGCCGCGCGCCGGGGCGAGCGAGGCTGGCTAAAATTCCGGCAAGCGCGCAGCCGGCGGTAATCGCCATGATGCCGGGCCAGCCGGCATGGATCCAGAACCAGCCGCCGACCCAGCCGGTAATGCTCGCTCCGCAATAATAAAACAGCAGATAAAGCGCGGAAGCATGGCTTTTGGCGGCGCCCGCATTCGCGCCCACTCCGCTGCTGGCAGCCGAATGCCCGATGAAAAATCCGATGGTTATCGCCGCAATTCCCGCCACGATGAGGATGATGCTCGAGGCGAATGTGAGCAGGATACCGGCAAGAATGGTGGAAAAGGCAACCACCAGCATGATCCGCCGGCTGAACCTGTCGACCAGCGCGCCGCCATAGGAGGACGCGACGATACCCAGGGCGAAGGTCAGGAAAATCATGCTGACGGCCGTGCGGCCCAATTCGTAAGGCGGCGCGACGAGGCGAAAGGCGCAATAGTTGAAAACGGTGGTGAACACGCTCGTCAGCATCGCACCCAGGAAATAGAACCGCCGAAGTTCCGGGTTTCCAAGATGTTGCGCCCATATTCTCAGATGATTTTTAAGCGGCATGTGCTGCGGCCGGAAATTCCGCGAGGGCGGAAGCAGCAGCAGGAAGCCGATGGCCGCGAGAATGCAGACCGCCCCCAGCGCATACATTGCCACCTGCCAGGAGGTATAGGCGGACACCAGCCCCATGCCGACACGTCCCGCCATGGAGCCGAAGGCCGTGCCGCCGACATAAAGCCCCATCGCCTTGCCGAGGCTGGAAGGTTCGATCTCCTCGGCAAGATAGGCCATGGCGACAGCCGGAACGCCACCGAGCACGAAGCCTTCCAGCGCGCGGGCGGCAAGCAGCCATGCCCAGCCTTGCGTGCTTGCTGCGATGATATTGGCGATGGCGGCCAGCATCATCGAAACGAACATCAGATTTCGGCGGGTGAAGAGCTGGGCAAAGGCCCCGCTGAGAAGAATGGCGAAGGCAAGCGTTCCCGTCGTCAGCGACAAAGCGAGCGATGCGGTTGCAGGGTTGATGCCGAATTCCGCCGGAAATTCCGGTAGCAGCGGCTGCACGCAATAGATCAGCGAAAAGCTGGCGAAGCCTGCGAGGAAAAGCGCCCAGCTCGCCCGGCGAAACTGGCGGCTTCCCTGCCGTATCCAGAGCACATCCGGCGGCTCCTCCGTCATGACGATCGGCGGGGTGAAATCCTGTTTTTTGAGCTGGCGCATCGGGTTTGTCCTTTTCGCTCCCAGCTATAGCGCAGCTCCGTCTTTCATTCTAATATATGGAAGGCGTTCCCATCATATCTGGATCTAATATCATGGAACTCAGGCACATCCGCTATTTTCTGGCCATCGCCAATGAAGGCAGTTTTACGCGGGCGGCAGAACATCTGGGAATCGCGCAGCCGCCGCTCAGCCAGCAGATAAAGGTTCTGGAACAGGAAATCGGCGTGCGGCTCTTCCGGCGTCTCGCGCATGGCGCGGAACTGACACCGGCGGGCCACGCCTTTCGTGCTGCGGTGACCCATATTCCGCATCAGGTGGGCGAAGGTGTCCGGCTCGCACGCAGGGCGGCGGCCGGTGAAACCGGCATTCTGAGAATAGGCGTTACCGGCACGGCGGCGCTCAACCCTCTGGTTCCGGCCTGCATCCGCACCTACAGACGCCAATATCCCGACGTGGAACTTCAGGTGATGGAGGCTGCTGCCCTGGCGTTGACGCCGGCCCTGCTCGAAGATCGGCTGGACGTGGCGCTTTTGCGCCCTTCTCAATCCGATCCCGATACATTGCTCGAGGAAGTGCTCACCGACGAACCGCTTCTGGTCGCCCTGCCGGCATCCCATCCGCTCGCGCGGCGCGGCACCGCCATAGACCTGATGGAATTGCGCGACGACCCTTTCATTCTGACGCCACGCAACGTCGGCACCAGCCTTCACGATGCATCGATAAAAGCCTGCCAGGAGGCCGGTTTCACGCCGCGCCTCGGGCCGGCGGCACCGCAAATCGCCTCGATATTGTCGCTGGTCGCGGCCGAACTCGGGGTTTCCCTCCTTCCGGAATCCGTCGCGCAGGTCAAAATGCAGAACATCGTCCTATTACCCTCCAGCGGCCCGCCGCCGCGGCTTTCCATATCGCTCGCCTATCGGCGCGGAACGACATCGCCGGTGGTGAAGAATTTCGTGTTGGCGGCGCGCATTGCCGCGCGCGAAACACAGACGCCTGATGTGCCCGGGGTCGAATAAACCGCAGCCCGCGGATGCGGGCCGCCGCTATTCGAGAACGGCAATCACCGGGCTTTCCATCACCCTGCCCGTCAACACATCGGCCATGCCCATATCCGTCTGGTGCGGGCCGATATTGCAGGCGAGCGTGGCGCCGAAGCAGGCCTTGAAGACGAGATAGGGCGGCTGCCATTCCACCACCCTGCCGACGGCTTCGCGCAATTCTTCGAAAGCCTTTGCCACGTCTTCAAGCGGGGCATCGGAAACGAGGCCGGAAAGCGGCAACGGGAGAAGTGCGGTCACCTTGCCTTCGGAAGCGACAGCCATGCCGCCGCCTGCCTTTATCACCGCATTGGCGGCCAGCGCCATGTCCTCCGCATTACCGCCGAAAACGGTGAGGTTGTGGCTGTCATGTGAGACGGTGGTGGCGAAGGCGCCGTTCCAGTTTCCCCAGCCGGTGAGGAAGCCGGTTCTGGTGATCGGCTCGGCCACGCCGTGGCGATGGGTGACGGAAATCATCGTCGCGCCCTCAGGCGGAATGACGAAACCATCCGTCACCTCGGCTTCCACCTCGCCCCATTGCGTGAAGCGCGGGCGGTCGATGGTGGCGAGGCGCACCTTCGCGCCTTCGCAGGCAACCCGGAAATCATCGGCTGCGCGCAGCGGCAGCTTCATCGAGCCTTCGAGCGCTGTCGCATCGCAGGCCGGAACGTCGACGAGCATATGCCCGCCTTCCGCAACCGCCCTGCCCTCGGCCAGAACGTGGCGGGCGGCAAAACCGCTCAAATCCTCAAAGACGACGATATCGGCGCGACGGCCGGCGGCGATGAGGCCGAGATCGGCACGGCCGAGCCTTTGCGCGGCGTTGAGCGTTGCGGCGCGCAGCGCCCATTCGGCCTTCAGGCCATAACGGACGAGGCGGCGCACCACATCGTCAAGCCCACCGCCCTGCAACAGATGGTCAGGGAAGACGTCGTCGGTACAGAGTGTCACCGTCTGCGGCAGATGGCCGAGCGCGTTCAGCGCTTCCACGAATTCCGGCAGCAGGTGATCGTGCGAGCCGCGCAGCTCAATGGTCATTCCTGCCCGCAGTTTCGCCATCAGGTCTTCGCCCGAGACCAGCTCGTGATCGGAAGAAACGCCCGCCGCCATGAAGGCGTTGAGATCGGCGCCCTTCAGGCCGCGTGCATGGCCGCAGACCAGCTTTTGCGAGGTAAGCCCGGCCTGCACGATGCCGCTCATGCGCGGATCGCGCTCGATGACGCCGCGCATATTCATGATTTCCGCGACACCGCCGACCTGCGGCCACGACAGGATATCGGCGAGAATGGCAGCGTCGAAATCCGCCCCGCCGCGCTCCAGCCCCGGTGCGGAAGGCACGCAGGAGGGCGCGAGCAGAATGGCGCGCAGGGGCAGGTTCTGGATGGACTTCGCCGCCCAGCGCACCCCTTCCACGCCATGCACATTGCCGAATTCATGCGGATCCCAGACGATGGTGGTGACGCCACGGGCAACCACAGCCGCCGTATAGGCGGCCGGTGTGACCATCGAGCTTTCGATATGCATATGTGTGTCGATGAGGCCGGGCGAGACATAGGCGCCTGCCGCATCGATGATCCGTGCAGCGTCGCTGCGGCTTGCCCGCTCATGCACGCTGGCGATCAGCGGGCCGACGATGCCGATATCGGCGGCGCGAAGCTCTCCCGTCACCACATCCACCAATGTTCCACCGGTGATGAGAACATCGAAAGGCGCATCGCCGCGTGCGGCGGCGACCGCGCGGCTGCGCAGCGCATCATCGGTGAGATCGGCAGGCTCGCGTGTCGAAGAGTTCGCGTTCATCGGGCGGCCTCCCGGCGCAGCGCCTCGAGAATTGCCGTCTTCGCACCTTCGGCATCCACCGTTTCGGCGAAATGCGCGTTGAAGGCTTTAGCTTTCTGAGCGCGCGTCTCGACCACGGTTCGCCCGCGCGTCAGCGTCGCCTGAAGCTCGACATCGATCCGCGCATGACGCCACGCGATGAGACCGGAGATAAAGGCGACGGCGGCGACGGGATCGTAAAGCGCCATGGCGGCTCTGCCACGGCTGGTGGCGATGCCGATGAAACCTTCCAGCAGATCGGCGATCAGCCCGGCATTCCTGCCGCCGGCATTGCGGATCGGCAGCACATCGGCCGGCGAGGCGGTGACTTTGCGGCAGGCATCCAGATCGACCATGCGCAACGGCAGGCCGTGGGAGAGCACGATGGCCAGCGCTTCCGGATCGGCAAAGGCGTTGAATTCCGCCGAGGCCGTGTGGTTGCCGCTGGTCACGCCGCCACCCATCCAGGTGAGGTCGGAAATTTTTGCGGCAAGATCGGGCCGGGCAAGGCACAGGACGGCGATATTGGTGAGCGGTCCGAGTGCGAGAAGGCGCTTCTCGCCGGCCCCTTCCAGCCAGCCGCAGAGCGCGGCAAAGGCATCGCTGTTCGGCACGGCCGGCGCATCCGGCAGGCTTTGGCCGACGGTCGGAATGCCGTTATCGCCCAGAATGCATTGCGCGGTTTCGAGTGCACCGAGCACCGGCATGGCGCGGCCCTGATGGATCGGCATCGACCAGCCGAAGGCTGAGACGGCGCCTGCGGCATTGCGGCAGACCGCCTGAAGCGTCGCATTGCCGAAGACCAGCGAAATGCCGTCGATGGCAAGACCCGACGATTGCACCACCATGATGGCGGCGATGTCGTCAAAGCCCATATCTGTATCGATCCACACACCCATGGTCAGTTGAACACCTTGAGGCTTGCCGCCTTTTCGACCGGCAGGTCGAAGGCGAGCGTATCGCCGATTGCGTGGGAGGTCAGGGCGGCGTCCGTTTCCGCCTTGATGGGGCCGAGCGGCGTATCGAGCAGATATTCGCGGCTGTTGCCGGCAAAGGAGGTGCCGCGCACGGTTCCCTGGAAAGGACCTGAACCGAGGGTGACCATGCGCGGCCGCCAGGCCAGTCCGGATGCTGAAAGGACTGGTCCGGGAAGCGGTGTTGTGCCGTTTGCGGTTTTGAGCGCGCCGCCTTCCAGCGCGAAGATGTTTTCAAAGCCGACGAAATCCGCCACGAAGGACGAAACCGGCGCGTTGTAGATATCTTCCGGCGTGCCGATCTGCTCAATCTTGCCGCCCTTCATGACGACAATGCGGTCGGCGAGCGCCAGGGCCTCGATCTGGTCATGGGTGACGAAGATCATCGTCACGCCGGTTTCCTTCTGCACGCGCTGCAATTCGGTGCGCATTTCGAGCCTGAGACGCGCATCGAGGTTGGAGAGCGGCTCATCGAGCAAAAGCACCTTCGGTTCCATGACCATGGAGCGCGCCAGCGCCACGCGCTGCTGCTGGCCGCCGGAAAGCTCCGCAGGCTTTCGCGAGGCGAAGCTGGACAAGCCCACCGATTTCAGGCCGGAGGCGACCTTGTCTTCCAGCGCCTTGCCGTTCATGCCCTTGAGCTTCAGGCCGAAGGCGACGTTTTCGTAAACCGTCAGATGCGGGAAAAGCGCATAGGACTGGAACACCAGACCCACGGCGCGCTTGTTGGCGGCAACGCGGGTGATATCGGCCCCATCGAGATCGATACGTCCGCCCGCCACCGGCATCAGCCCGGCAATGGCGCGCATCGTCGTGGTCTTGCCGCAACCGGAAGGCCCCAGAAGCGCGAGCAGCTCGCCCTTGCGGATATCGAGATCGAGGTCCTTGACGGCGACATTGCCACCATAGGCGAGCGAGACTTTTTTGAGCGAAAGGTAATTTGCGTCAGACATAACGGGAGAACCCCAGGAAACGTTCGGCCATGAAGACGATGCCGATGGAAAGGAAGGCGAGCAGCGAGGAGAGTGCGGCCACGGAAGGATCGAAGACGATTTCCATGTAACCCAGCATGTCGATGGGCAGCGTGCGCACGCCCGGACCCGACAGGAACAGCGATACCGGCACCTGGTTGAAGCTCGTCACGAAACCGAGAATGAAGGCGGAGAGAATGCCGCCACGAATATTCGGCAGCACGACGCGGAAAAACGCCCCGACCCGCGACGAGCCGAGCAGCACCGCCGCCTCCTCGATATCGGAACGCAGATTGTTGAGGCTGGCCGATACCACCCGCACCGCATAGGGCAGGATGAGCGCGGTGTGGGCGAGGAACAAAGCAAGCGTGATGCCGATGCCGAAGGGCACGACGAAATAACGCAGCAGCGCTAAGCCGACGATGATGCCGGGCACGATGATGGGCGCGGAAACGATGGTGCGCACCGTCTCGGCAAAAGGCAGCTTGTAGCGCGACATGGCGTAGGAAGCGGGAATGCCGAGGATCAGCGCCGCAAACGTGCCGCCGATGGCGAGGAACATCGACATCGCAAAGCTTTCGCGAAAACTTTCCACCGTGAAGACCTTGGCGATCCATTTCAGCGAAAAGCCCTGCGGCGGAAAGGCGAGCGTATCCCCGGCCGAAAACGAGGCCGCAACGATGATGAGGAACGGCCCGATCAGGAAACCGACGACAAGCAGAAGCGTGAGCGGAATGAAGAGCTGCCGGGTCATTTCTTGTTCCTTGCGGTGGCGATGCGCTTCAGCAGGATATTGGCGGCAAAGCTCATGACGATCAGGATGAAGGCGATGACGCTGGCGGAGACGAAATTGTTGGAGACCGTCACCTGCTGGTAAAGCAGGGTTTCCAGCATCAACACCTTGGAGCCGCCGAGAATGGCGGGCGTGATATAGGCCGTGAGCGAACCGGTGAAGACCAGCGTGCCGCCGACGACCAGCCCTTCCTTGGTGAGCGGCAGGATGACCTTCCAGAACACCTGCAGCCAGCTTGCGCCGAGAACGCGGGCAGCCGCAATCGTATCCTTCGGCATATTCTCCAGCGCGCTGATGAGCGAGATGATCATCAATGGCAGGAACAATTGCAGAAGGCCGATGAAGACGGCCGTTTCGGAAAACAGGATACGGATCGGCGCGTCGCTGAGGCCGATGGCCTGCAGCGCCTGATTGACGATGCCGGTTCTGCCGAGAATGACGATCCAGGCATAGGTGCGGGCGACCGGCGAAATCATCAGCGGCAGCACGACCAGATTGACGACGTGCCCCTTCGCGCCCTGCGACAGGTTGACGATGGCGAAGGCCGCCGCATAACCCACCACCGCCGAGACGATGGTGACAAGCGCGCCGAGCTTCAGGGTGCGCAGGAAAACCGTCTGGTTCAGCGGATCGGTGAAGAAATCGGCGTAAGCCGCCAATGTCCAGCCATCGGCGGTGCGAAAACCCTCCGACAGCAGGATGAAGACCGGCACAAGAAAGACCGCCGCCGCGAAAATTGCGGCGGGCAAGGCAAGCGCCAGCGCTTCGGCCCGGTTCTGAAACATGGGTTTATTCCCTGAACGGCCTGAAGGCCGGTTGTTACGGCAGCCGGACGCACCGGCCTGCGAAATTGGAAGGTGGAAAAGCGGTCAGGGGACGACCGAACCGCTTTTCCGGGAATGGAGCCGCCCTGACGGACGTTCAGCGCCCCATTCCAAACGGTGAAGGACTTACTGACCGACCTTGGAATTCCACTCCGACAGCCACTTGTCGCGGTTATCGAGAGTCACGTCGGAAGGAATGAGCTGCAGGCTTTTTGCGGTTTCGTCACCATAGGTGATGTTGTTCGCCACCTCGTCGGAAACCTTGACTTCCCTGTTGGTCGGGCTGTCCACCAGCTTTTCGGCCAGCGCCTTCTGAATATCGGTCGAGAGCCAGAAATCCATGAATTGCAGCGCGAGTTCCTCGTTCTTCGTGCCCTTCGGCACCACGAGCACGTTCATGCCGCCGGTCTGGCCTTCCTTGGGCGTTGCCCAGGCGAGCGGCAGGTCGAGCTTGGTGAAAGGCGCCCAGGAGAAGCGGCCGATGGGCGCTGCCCAGATTTCTTCCTGCTGCATCAACTGCACCAGCTGCGAGGATTTGACGTAGAAAGTGACGATGTCGTCCTTCTTTTCGCCCACGGCCTCGATGGCGCCGGAAAGATCGGGCGTGTCCTTGCCGATGGCCTTGCCGAGCATATAAAGCGCCGGCGGGCCCTGGTTGGTGGTGACATTCGGGAAGGCGACGTGGTCGACAATGCCGTCCTTCAGAAGATCGGCCCAGCTGTCGATCTTCATCTTGTCGGTGCGGTAAACGATGGAGGTGGCGTAGAAATTGACGCCGACGCTCATGCCGTCGCCATTCGGATCCTTGGCGATATCATAGAGCTTTTCGATATTCGGAACCTTGGACGCGTCGATCTTCTGGATCAGGTCCTTGCGGGTGGCCGACAGCGCATCGGCCATGGAAACGATGGCGAGATCGACCACCGGATTGGCCTTGTTGGCCTCCATCTTGGCCAGACGCTCAACGCTGTTGCCGGTCTCAACGACCAGCTTGCAGCCGCATTGCTTTTCGAACGGCGTATAGACCAGCTCCTTGAATTCGTCCTGCGCGAAGGCGTAGACGGAAATCGTCAGCGTCTTGTCCTGCGCCTGCGCGGCGCCCATCGTCAACATCAGGGCGGCGCCCGATGCAAGAATGATTTTTTTCATGGTGTGAGTTCTCCTGCTGTCGTTTTTTTGGCTTCAATCGCATCATGCTTTGCCTTGCCGGTGGAGCCGCGCATGATCAGCGCCATCGGTACTTTCGAGATGTCCGCCGTCACATCGACGGCGATGCCGTTTTCGCCCGCGCCGTCTATCGCGCGCAGCAGCGCGCCGACGGCGAGATCGGCGATGCGGCCCATATCCATGCGCATGGTCGTCAAGGGCGGGGTGACCACGGCGGAAAAGATGAGATCGTCAAAGCCGGTGACACTGGCCTCTTCCGGCACCTCGATGCCCTCGCGCTGCAATTCGGTGAGTACGCGCAGCGCATGCAGATCGGATACGGCGGCAAAGGCGGTAAAACCTTCGGCAACCTTCTCTGCAAGACCAAGCCGGCAACCCGCACCGCCCGCCTGTTCAATGGCGTCCACCCAGAGCGTCTGCGTCACGCATGCCTTGCCAAGACCATCGCGAATACCGCCGAGACGGTCGTTCTGCACGTTGGAATCGCGGTTCTTGCCCACCAGCACCACCTTGCGATGGCCAAGCCCCGCCAGATATTCGCCCACCTGCCGGCCGCCATCCCAATGGTCGGCGGCGACCGTGTTGCCGGGCGTCGAGGGGCTGTCGATCACCGCGACGGGACAATCGACATCGGCAATGCGCGTGCCGCGACGGGGAACGATGACCATGCCATCCACACCGCGCTCGATCAACCGGTTGATCGCATCCGTCTGCATGGCGATCTCACCGCGCGAGTCGGCGATCAGCACGCCGTAACCGGCAGTGACGGCCGCCTTTTCGATGGCCTGCGCGATCTGCGGAAAGAGAGGATTGGCAATATCCGGCAACACCAGCCCCAGAACACCGCTTCTGCCGGTGCGCAGCGCCCTGCCCGCCGAACTCGGCACATAGCCCAGCTCGCTTGCCGTCTTGCGAATGCGCTCCACCAGCTCCGGCGAAACGCGGCCCTTGCCCGACAGCGCATTGGACACGGTTGCCGCCGACACGCCGAGTGCCGCTGCTATCGCGCTCAGATTGGTGGCAGGCCGTGAAGACGCCATGATGGTCCGGAAGGGCTGATTAAACGTTTAATCACGATAATCGAGCATGGCCGCCCTGTCGAGTCCAACGGAGGGCAAAATCGGCGAAAACCCGGGCATAAAGTCTAACTGCCCGAAAAAAGTGCGATTATTTTTGCGAGGCTTCGCTGTTCACTGCGCGGTATGCCTCAACCTGCCGCACCAGCCAGTCACGAAACAGCACAACCGGCACGTGGTTGGCGCGCGAAAGCGGCGCCACGGCATAATAGGAGCTGGGGCTTCTGGCCTGATGATCGAAGGCCTTTACCAGTTGCTTCGATTTCAGCTCGTTATCGATCAGGAAAAGCGGCATCAACGCCACGCCGAGCCCGGCGATGCAGGCCTGCGCCACGCTGGAAAATTGCTCGAAGCGCATCCCCTGCGGCAAGGCGAGCGACAGGCCGAGGCTTTCGAACCAGTGACCCCATGCGCCCGGCCGCGAGGCCATGTGCAGCAGCGGCAGGGCGGCGATATCCTCTCCCTTTTCCACGGGATGGGCGCTGAGGAATTGCGGGCTGCACACCGGCGCGACCATTTCATGCATCAGAAAGGTGCTTTCCGCCCCCGGCCAGTCGGCCTGACCGATATGGATCGCCATATCGAGCTGCTCGCGCTCAAAATCGAATTGCCCGATGCGGGTGGCGAAATTGATGGTGATTTCAGGGTGGTTCGCCACGAAATCCGGGATACGCGGCAGAAGCCAGCGGGTGCCGAATGTGGGCAGCATGGCGAGGTTCAGCGTATTGCCATGCGTTTTGGTCATGATCTGCAGCGACGCGGAGCGTATCTCGCCAAGGGCGGAGGCAATCGATTTTGCATAGGCGCGGCCCTCTGTCGTCAGCGCCACGCCGCGTGCGCCGCGTTCGAACAGGCGCACGCCAAGCTGTTCTTCCAGTGACATAACCTGCCGGCTGATCGCCCCCTGCGTCAGGGCAAGCTCATCGGCGGCGGCCGAAAAGCTGCCGAGCCGGGCCACGGAATCGAAGGCGGCGAGCGCGCTGGTGGAGGGCAGGAGTTTGCGGCTGAGAGACGTCATGAGCCATTACTATATGTAATGCAAAAATGAGTAAACATGGCTTGTGCCGACTGGCTCGAATACCAATAATCCGGCCAGCAAATCCGGAGGCATCACGTGAGAGAACACGCAGCATTCAATTGGCAGGACCCTTTTCTGCTCGAAGACCAACTGAACGACGACGAGCGGATGATCCGCGACGCCGCCGCCGCCTTCGGCAAATCGGAACTCTTGCCGCGTGTCTCCGAAGCCTATCTTTCCGAGACCACCGAACCGGAACTGTTCCGCCTGATGGGCCGCACCGGCCTGCTCGGCGTCACCCTGCCGGAAAAATATGGCGCGGCCAATGCCAGCTATGTGGCTTACGGCCTCGTCGCCCGCGAGGTGGAGCGGATCGACAGCGGTTACCGCTCGATGATGAGCGTGCAGTCCTCGCTCGTCATCCATCCGATCTTCGCCTATGGCTCGGACGAGCAGAAGAAGAAATACCTGCCCGGCCTCGTCTCGGGCGAGTTGATCGGCTGTTTCGGCCTGACCGAGCCGGATGCCGGCTCCGATCCCGGCGGCATGAAGACCCGCGCCGAAAAGGTCGCCGGAGGCTATCGCCTGCGCGGTTCGAAAATGTGGATTTCCAATGCGCCAATCGCCGATGTCTTCGTCGTCTGGGCGAAATCGGAAGCCCATGACAACCAGATCAGGGGCTTCGTGCTGGAAAAGGGCATGAAGGGCCTCTCCGCCCCCAAGATCGGCGGCAAGCTGTCGCTGCGCGCCTCCATTACGGGCGAGATCGTTCTGGACGGTGTGGAAGTGGGCGAAGACGCGCTGCTGCCCCATGTTTCCGGCCTGAAAGGCCCGTTCGGCTGCCTCAACCGCGCCCGTTACGGCATTTCCTGGGGTGTGATGGGAGCGGCAGAAGATTGCTGGTTCCGCGCCCGGCAATATGGTCTCGACCGCAAGCAGTTCGGCAAGCCGCTCGCCGGCATGCAGCTTTATCAGAAGAAGCTCGCCGACATGCAAACCGAAATCGCGCTCGGCCTTCAGGCATCGCTCCGCGTCGGCCAACTGATGGACGACCACAAGATGGCGCCGGAAATGATCTCCATCATCAAGCGCAACAATTGCGGCAAGGCGCTGGATATCGCCCGCCAGGCCCGCGACATGCATGGCGGCAACGGCATCCAGATCGAATATCACGTCATGCGCCACGCCCAGAACCTTGAGACGGTCAACACCTATGAGGGCACGCACGACGTCCACGCGCTGATCCTCGGCCGGGCGCAGACGGGCATTCAGGCGTTTTTCTGAGGCTTATGGACCGGAGCGGGGACGGCGTCGGTCATAGTAAACGGCGACATTTCTTCTCACCGTCATTCCGGCCTTGAGCCGGAATGACGGAGGGAGAGTGCATAACGCCCCGGCAAATGTGAGCCGGCCCTCCGCGGCATGCTCAAATCGTATCATCGGGAACAGTCCCCTGAAACAGAAAGGCCTTCGAAGATCGCTTCGAAGGCCTTTTGCTTTTCAAATCCGGCAATGGCTCAGAACGTGCCGCGAATACCGACGCCAAACATGCGCGGTTCAGTCATGCTCGCCTCGATGCCGCCAATTCCGCGGTTTTCCTTCATCAGCGTCGGTGCGCGCTCATCGAAGACGTTCTTGACGTAGGCGTAGAATTCAAGCTCCTCCTGGAACTTGTAGCTCGCCCGCACATCCGCGATCGTATAGGGATCGATCGCGTAAACGGCCTTGTTATCCGTGTCGGAATAATAGCCGTCGAGATGGCGCACCTGCCCCGAAACGGTGAATTTATCCGTCACGTCCCAGCTAGCGCCGACGGTGAAGCTGTAACCCGGCGACTTGGCGAATTCCTTGCCGACATAGGCGGCATTGCTGGAAATCTCGTCGATCTTCGTCTTCAGCAGACCGGCGCTGGCCTTCAGCGTCAGATTGTCGAGGACCTGATAATCCACGCCGATTTCCAGACCGTAGGCATGGGCCTCCTCGGCATTGACGGTGTAGGACTCGCTGATGCCCGTGGAGACAACCACCGGCACGTTAAACTGGGCGTTCTTCATGTCCATGTAGAACAGGTTGCCGTTTACCGTCAGCGTATCGTCCAGCAGGCTGGCGCGGGTGAACAGCTCGTAGTTCCAGATGGTTTCCTTGTCGAAGGTGCGCCATTTGCTGGTCGTCAGGTCGAATGCGACGCCGCCGGGATTGTAACCGCGGCTGATCAGACCGCCCACCGTCCAGTCGTCATTGATGGCGTAGGCCAGCGACGCCTTGGGCAGGATTTCCGAGAAGGTTTCGTCATAATTGACCGAGCTTCTGCTGGTGGCGGAGAGCGTCCGGTAACCGGCGCGCTGAATCTGGTCCTGCTGGTAGCGCAGGCCGCCGGTCAAGGTCCATTGATCGGTCAGGCGATAGCTCAACTCGCTGAAGAGGCCGAGATTGTCCTTGGTATCGTTGAAGCGCGAGGTTCCACGCAGATAAAGCACCTCGTCGGCTTTCGTATGTGCGTAATAAATACCCGCGACACCGCTCAGCACGTCTTCCTGATCACCGAAGGTCACGCGTGTTTCATGGGACGTGTTCTTCAGGTCGATATCGGCATCACCCGTATTCGCAATGCCGACCCGGCGCTTGGCGATGGACGAGGAGAACTGCGTCTGGTTGAACAGTTTCACGCCGTTTTCGAAATCGTAGTTGATGTCGAGAATGCCGGTATTGGTGTACTGGCTGAAATTCGGCATCGTCGTGGTGACGTGGTTGAGATCCTCGAAGGGGCGCGATGCCGCTTCCTGGCTCGGCCGGTTAGAGGCGTTGTAGGAATAGGTGAGTTTCGTCGAAAGGCCGGGAATTTCCGACGGTTCCCAGAGAAGCTTGAAGCGACCGTTGAATTCCTTGAAGTTCTGGTCCGTTCCCTCATGGGCGAAGGCGGAATTGATGTAGTCGATGAAGGTATCGCGGCCGGAATAATCGATCGCCATACGCGCCGCCAGCTCATCCTCGATCAGTGGACCGGAAAAGGCGAAGGAACCGCGCTTCTGGTGATAATTGCCGATTTCCGCCTGATAGCTGGCTTCCGGCGTAAAGGTCGGGTCCTTGGTGTTGACGAGGATCGCGCCGGCAATGGCGTTGGCGCCCTGCGAGGTGGTCTGCGGGCCGCGGAACACCTCGATGCTTTCGACATCCCAGATGGAGCTCGCGCCATAGATGAACTCGTTATAACCGAGATAATGGCCGTCGACATTGATCGTCGCGCGCGGCACCGTGCCGGTGAAGAAGGCGATGGAGCCGGTATTCGGTCCCTGCGTATCCTGTCCGCGAATAATCGGGGCGCTGACATTGTCGGTGTAAACGACGTTCGGAATATCCTTGATCGCTTCCGATACGGTCGGGTCGCCGGTCTTTTCCTTCTTGATTTTATCCCCGGATATGACCGAAACGGACGACGCCGTGTTCTTCATGTCGCGCGCCACTTTTTCACCGGTCACGACGATCGGCTTCAGGACGGTGGTGCCCGCCGTCGTTGCCTGCTGATCCTGACCGAGAACCGGCGTCACAAACAATGTCGCCAGCGTCAGAGCGCTGACCCCGCTCATCAAACGACCGTTAGAGCTAAACCCCATCACACACCCCTAATAAACATGAGTATTAAAGTCATATTCAAGTAACGGAAGCGTTATCCGTTTCGCAATAGAGAATGCGTTCTGTATTGCGGACAAAAAGGCTTCCGTAACGGGATGTGCCATATTTACAACAAAGTTTACCGACCGCCGTTTGCTCACCCGCAGCGTTTCGAAAGGAAACAGCATAGTTCCGTCCGCAGAAATCCATTCCGATTTCCGGTGCGATGCGTTAGGCATGCTCAACAAAACGGGGGAACGCGCTTGAACGCCATGGATGACGATTCTGACAATCTGCCGGAAAACGAGGGCGAAAAGCGCTCTGCCCTCATTCAATCGGTATCGATAGCGGCACGTTTCCTCAATCTTCTCGCCAGATCGGACAGGGCGCTGGCACTTGGCGAACTGGCAAAACGCGCCGGCACCGGCCGTTCCACGGCGCATCGCTACATGCAAAGCCTCGTGCGGGAGGGGCTGGTGATACAGGACCCCGCAAGCGGCAGTTACGATCTCGGACCTGCGGCGCTGGGCATAGGCATCAGCGCGCTCAGGCGAATCAATCCGGTCGAAACCGCGGGCCGCCAGATGAATGCGCTTGCCTCCAGGATCGGCGCCAGCTGCGGCGTGGCGATCTGGACCGAACGCGGCCCGACCGTGGTGCGGTGGGCGAGAAGCGCCAGCTTTTCCATCAGCACCGTAGCGCTCGGCGATGTTCTGCCGCTGGACAACAGCGCCTGCGGGCTGGTTTTTCAGGCCTACCTGCCACCGGACAGGATAGCCGCCGTGCGCAGGCTGCAACCGGCCGCCTTTCGTGGCTCCCGTCCCGATGCCGGCATTCTGGAAACCATTCGTGAGGTCGGCGGCGCGGAACTCAATGAACATCTGTTCTCCGCCCTGACGGGCAAGGCGGCGCCGGTTTTCGACGCCCAGGGCGAACTCTGTTGTGTCGTCACCACCGTATCCTTCGTGGCCACCGCCGAGACCGAACAGCATTTTTCCCGGCTGATCGAATCCGCCAGACAGGCGACGGCCGAATCCGGCGGCGTATAAGCCTATTCGGCCAGATGTTCCGCAAAGGTGCGGCCGGAATAAGCGGTGCGGAACAGCCCGGCATCGGCGAGCTTCGGCAATAGCCGCTCCAGCACCAGCCGCATGGATGCCACCGAACCACCGGGCACCGCGACGAAACCGTCGATCGCACCGGCAGCCGCCCATTCGCGGATGGCCTCAAGGGCATCTTCAACAGTACCGATGATCTGCCAATGGCCCGACCCCATCACTTCCGGACGTCGCAATAATTCCGCAACACTCAGCGTCTCCCGCTCGATCAGCCGGCGCAGCAGGCCGGCATGGGTGCGGCTTCTCGGTGTCTCCGGCGGCGGCGGCAGGTCGGAGGCGGTAACGATCCGCGTGAGCGGCCAGTCCGTGAGATCAAGACCCGTCATATCGCGGATGGAGGCAAAAGCGCGGGCGCGGTTGGCGCGGGCATGGGTCTCCGCGAAGAGTTCCAGCGCCTCCCTGCCGGTCTCCGCGAGATAGAGGCTGAGGCCCGGCATCAGCTTCACGCCGTCGGGGTTGCGACCGTGGCCCTCGGCACGCCGCCGCAAATCCGCCCTGAGTTCGATGGCCGCCTGCATATCCGGCGTCGAGGCAAAGACAGCATCGGCCACCGACGAGGCGAAATCACGGCCCTCGGGAGAAGCGCCCGCCTGCACCAGCGGAATGCGGCTGGCATGGGACGGCAGGTTGAGCGGGCCTTTGACGCTGAAATGCCTACCCTCATGCGCCACCGGCCGCACCAACGAGGAATCCGCGAACCGACCGCTTTCCCGGTCGAGTTTGAGAGCTTCGTTCGGAAAGCTCGCCCAGAGCTGCTGTACTACCTGCGTGAATTCGGCGGCGCGCTCGTAACGCTCCTGCGGCGAAGGCATCTCTTTCAGGCCGAAATTTTCGTGCCCCTCAAGCGCCGTGACGATATTCCACCCCGCCCTGCCGTTGCTCAGCCAGTTCAGCGACTGGATCTGGCGGGCCACCACATAGGGCGGCAGAAATGTGGTCGAAACGGTGGACAACAGCCCGACATGGCTAGTTTCCCGCGCAATGGCCGCAAGAAGCATGGTCGGATCCATGCTGGCAAATCCGCCGCCGGTCTCCAGCCCCTCGGTGCGCAGAAAAAGCGTATCCGGCCGAAACACGAAATCCACATGCGCGGCTTCCGCGCGCTGCGCCAGATCGACGAAATAATCGCTGGAAAACACCCCGTTTATATCGCTGTCCGCGCGCCGCCATGCCTCGCCGCTGAGCCAGGTTGGGGCCAGCGACATGCCGATATGAAGCTTGGCTGCGACTGACATGATGCACCTCGACTGAAATAACCGGCAGGAAATCTGCACGTTGAATCGGCAAATTTCGATTTGTGGAGAGTTTTACTATAGTTTAGTGTCGCTTCAAGACCACACCGTCGCGCCTGCCGGAAAGAAATGCTTTTTCCACGGGTTAGACTTTTAAATTCAAATACTTATAAAGACCGTGCGGCGTCTCGACGCATGGACGTATGAATAACAGGAGTTGTATCCGGTGCTTGACGCCACGGACCTTCACGCCAGCTATGGACATGTTCCCGTCCTGCGGGGGATTTCCGCCCGTTTCAGATCAGGCCGCGTCACCGCGCTGGTCGGCCCCAATGGCTGCGGCAAGTCGACGCTGTTGAAGACCATCATGGGTTTCGTGCCTTTGTCATCGGGCGCGATAAGGCTCGGCGAGCGTTCGATCGGCGAGATCGGACGCCGCGAACTGGCGCGGCGCATCGCCTATCTGCCGCAGGAGTGCCATTGCCCCGACTATATGACGCTCGGTGAGCTGATCGAGCTTGCCGGTTATGCCCGCTACGGTCTTGCGGGCGGCCCGTCCGAACGCGACCGCGCGCTTTTTGCCGAGGCGCTGAAGACCGTCGGGCTGGAAGACAAGGCGAAAGCGCAGGTCAACACGCTTTCCGGCGGCCAGCGCCAGCGCGCCTTCATCGCCATGGTGCTGGCGCAGGATACGGACGTGATCCTGATGGACGAGCCGGTCAATCATCTCGATATGAAATATCAATATGCCGTTCTCGGCCTCGTGCGCGAACTGACGGACAGGCATGGCAAGACCGTCATCGTCGTGCTGCACGATCTCAACCTCGCCTCCACCTTCGCCGATGATGTCATCATGCTGAAAGCCGGGCGGGTTCTGGCGTCCGGGCCGGTGGAAAGAACGGTCACACCCGAAAATGTCGCCGAGGTCTTCGATCTCGAAGCGGATATCTTCTCCCGGCAGGGGCGGCTCATCTGCGTGCCCCGGCTGGAGCGGCAGGAACAGGCCATCCCGGCATGACCCCGAAAATAACGCTGATTTTCGCCGCCGCGCTGCTGCTGGCTGCCATCCTCGCCATCAATCTGCTGGTAATGTCCGGCGAAATGCCGCCGGCCGAAATCCTGGCGACGCTCTGGCGCGGCGAGGCCGACAGCTATGAGCAGTCGGTGCTTCTCTATCAGCAGATCCCACGCGCGCTGATTGCCATCTATGTGGGGGCGACGACGGCCGTCAGCGGTTGTGTGCTGCAGGGGCTTGCGCGCAATCCCCTCGCCTCGCCCTCCACCCTGGGGCTGAATGCCGGCGCGACGCTTTTTGTGATTGCCGGTGCGCTGGTGTTCGATTTCTCTCCGGAAATACAGGGCCTTGCAGCACTCGCGGGCGCCGGCTTCGGTTTTGCCGCCTGTTTCGTCGTCGCGCGTCTCGCCGGGCGGGCGAACGATCCGCGCGGCCTGTCGCTCATCCTTTCCGGCGCGCTGGTTTCCATGCTGCTGATCGGCGTGACCAACGCCCTGCTTCTCTCCAACCCCACACGCCGGGCCGAGTTCCTCAGCTGGGTGGGCGGCAATATCAACCACGTCTATGCCGAGCGCCTCACCGATTTCTGGTGGATCGGCGCAATTGCGCTCGTCATGTTGTGGGCGGTCGCCAGGCCGCTGACGCTGGTTCTGCTGGGCGCGGAAAAGGCCGCCTCCGCCGGTGTGAATGTCACGCGTATTTCCCGGGTCGCGCTCTTCGCCACCATGCTGGCCTCGGGTTCGGCGGTGGCGATCTGCGGCCCCATCGGCTTCGTCGGCCTCATCGTACCGCATATGATCCGGCCGCTGGTTGGTGTGAATTTCACGCTTGCCCTGCCGGCCTCTGCGCTTGTCGGTGCGGGCCTCTGCGTGCTGGCCGATCTTGGCGCGCAAACCCTGTTTGCGCCCTATGTGGTGAATACCGGGCTGTTCATGGACCTGCTTGGCGGTCTCGTCTTCATCGTCATCGTCAAGCGCTTCTATCTGTCGCCTTCGGCAAGGGGGCTGTCATGAAGGGGGCTTTCATGAAACGGCATTTCGCCACCGACGGCAAAGCCGTCCTCCGGCTTCCGAGCGGCCTGCAGATCGGCATCGGAAATCTGAAGGCCGGCCTTGCGCTGATGGTGCTGGCGCTGGCGCTCGCCGCCCTGTCCGTCAGCCTCGGCAATACCGAAACGGGCCTCGCCGATCTCCTGCGCGGCTTGGTGGGCGGGCACCTCGGCGACGATCAGGCCTATGCGCTGTGGACGGTGCGGCTGCCGCGTATCCTCATCGGTTTCATGGCCGGCTGGAGCGTGGCGCTGGCGGGCGCCATGCTGCAATCCGTCGCCCGCAATCCGCTCGCCGATCCCGGCCTGTTCGGTCTAAGCCAGGGGTCGATGACCACCATCATGCTGCTTCTGGTGCTGGTGCCAGCCGCACCCAAGACGCTGGTGGCGCTTGCGGCCGTCGGCGGCGGTCTGGCCGTCGCCTTTCTTCTCATCGCCCTCGTCGGGCGGGAACGCTCGAGCGGCCTTGCCATATTGCTGATGGGCATCGCAATTGAATCGGCGCTTTCCTCCGTCTCCTCCGTGCTTCTACTCTACACACCGGCCGAAACCTCGCTGTCGCTGGCCGACTGGATGGCGGGTTCGCTGTTTCAGGCAAGCTGGTCCACCATCCTCGTTTTCGCCCCCCTCTTCGCCGCAAGCCTTGTGGGCATTTTTCTCATCGGCCGGGCGCTCGCGGTCTTCGATCTCGGCAATGAAATGGCCATGGCGCTCGGTGAAACCGTCAGGCATTCGCGCCCGCTCGTCATTGTTTTTGCGGTCATCCTCAGCGCCTCCTCGGTTACCGCCGTCGGCCCGCTGACCTTTCTCGGCGTTATCGCCCCGCATCTCGCCACCTTCGTTTCCCCCGCCGTCGGGCGCGCCAGGCTTTTCCTGTCGGGGCTTACCGGCGGCATTCTGGTCGTCACGGCCGATGCCCTGTCGCGCGGACTGGTGGCCGATACGCCGATGCCGATCGGCCTTGCGCTGACGCTGATCGGCGTGCCGCTTTTCATCCTCACGCTGCGCCTTCAGGCGCTGCGCAGAACCAACAGCCACTGAAGACATCGAATAAAGGAAATGCCATGCGAATTGCCATCCTCATCGCCGCACTTCTGGCCGCCGGAACGAGCCTCGCCGCCGAGCGCAGCGTGACCGATGCCGCCGGCCGCAGCGTCTCCGTTCCTGAAAAGCCACAGCGCATCGTCGTCATGCACGAGCCGCTGCTCGGCGTGCCGCTGATGGATCTCGACGCCAATGTGGTCGGCGCCTATGGCCGCAACAGCGACGGCAAATTCGCCACCGCCGTCGATTTCGTCGACACCGTTCTCGGTGAAGGCCGCACGAAACCGAAGGGTTTCGGCGCGGTTGGCCAGATCGACCTCGAAAAACTGCGGGCGCTGCAACCAGACCTGATCGTCGCCACGGAAATGGATGGCGGCAAAGCCGAACAGCTCTCCACCGTCGCCCCCGTCTATCTGCAAAAAGTCAGCACCGGCCATGCCTACGGTTTCAGCGTCGAAGAAAACCTTGCCGCCCTGGTCGGGCGAAGCGATGTCTTTGCCGAGCGCCGGAAGACCTATGACACGAAGCTCGCCGCCGTCAAAAAGACGCTGGGCGACGATATCAAGGGCAAGACCTATCTCGCGATCCTGCTGACCGACCAGATCAATGCGGTGGGTGATATGTCCGGCGCGGTGCAGGCATTGGAGGATCTGGGTTATACCCGCCTGAAGATCGACAACGCTGCCTCTTCGGGCGGCATGGGCTCGACCCTGATGATGCCGCTGAGCGCCGATGCCTTCGGCAAGCTCAATCCCGATCTGCTGGTGGTGATGAACAGCTATACCAGCCCCGCCCGCGGCGAGGCCGGAACGCGCGCCGCCCTTGAAAAGATCATTCCCGGCTGGGAGCGTTTCGTAAAACCGGCGCGCGAGAAAAGGATCGTTTTCCTCGATTCCACCAGGGTCACGACGCCTTCAATCCCGAGCGCCCTGCACACACTGGATGAGGTGGAAAGCTGGGCAGGCCGCCGCTGAACGGCTTTATCCAAAGCCAATCCCGGCACGATTTACGTGCCGGGTATAAACTTGAGTTTTTGGAGAAAGTTATATTGCCGGGGCCGAAACCGCCTGTTATGGTTCGCGCATCTTGACGCAACGACGCCGGAACATCGCGCCGGACGAGACCCCCCAATGCGCGATCGTCCGGCACGCCGACCCGGGACAGCGAAACCGCCGAACCCGTCGGCGATATCCCAGGAAAGACAACAGCATGAGCATGCCAGAAACCGTAGATTCCCCCATTCCGGACCGCACTCCCAAACGCCATCGCCACCCCGTCGCGCTGCGCGCGCTCAATGTCGCGCGTGTCGAAAAGCTCAGCCGGTCCATGGTCCGCATCGTCCTGACCGGGCCGGAACTGGAGGGCTTTGCGAGCCTCGGTTTTGACGACCACGTCAAGATGTTCTTTGCCCAGCCCGGCGAAACCGAACCGAGCCTGCCGGTGATCGGCCCGAACGGCATTGAATTCCCGGAAGGTGCGCCGCGCCCGCTAGCGCGCGACTACACGCCGCGCAGCTTCAACGCCGAAAAGGGCGAACTCGCCATCGATTTCGCCACCCATCACGACGGCCCCGCCAGCAACTGGGCGAAGGCCGCCAAAGCGGGTGACAAAGCGTGGATCGCCGGTCCGCGCGGCTCCTTCACCGTTCCCTTCACCTACGACTGGCATCTGCTGATTGCCGACGATACCGGCCTTCCCGCGCTGGCGCGGCGGCTGGAGGAAATGCCTGAGGGCACCCGCGTCGTGGCGCTGATCGAGGTCGAGACGGATGCCGACCGGCTGGAGCTCACGACGAAGGCGGATGCGTCTATTGTCTGGGTGACGCAGAAGACGGAGAACGGAACCGACCACGACGCGCTGGTGGGCGCGCTGCGCAAGCTTGACCTGCCGAAGGGCGATTTCTTCAGCTGGGTCGCCTGCGAATCGAAGGCTGCAAAGGAGGTTCGCGCCCTTCTGGTCGAAGAATTCGGCGCCAACCCCAAATGGACTCGCGCTTCCGGTTACTGGCGGCGCGGCGCCAGCGGCGTTCACGATCATTTCGATGAATGAACCGGCAATCGCGGCGGACGCCATGCCGGAAGCGGAAACGACGATGACGGAACTCAAGGCCCTTATCGCCAGGGTTCTCGACGATGAAGTGCGCGACATCGAACCGGGGGACAACCTGTTCGGTCGCGGGCTTCATTCGCTTGCCCTCATGCGGCTGATGCCACCGCTTTCCCAGCTTGCCGGGACACGGCTCGATTATGAGGATCTGGCCCGGCAGCCCACGCTTGCCGCCTGGCAGGCGCTCATCGAACGGTCGCGCGCGGGACATTGATCCCGCGACGCAGCACTTTTCGCGCCGGAGCGCGATTCCCGAATATTTCCAAGGAGAGGACCATGGCAGCAGACAATACGCGTATGCTCGCACGTCGCGTCGAAGAAACTTTCGACAGGGGGGATGCAGCCCCGCCCAGCCAATACGAAGAACGGGTCTGGTTCGAGCAGTTTCAGGATCCCGATCAGGTCTTCCGCGCCCTTCTCGCCTATCGCATCGGTGAAGAGTGCGATCTGCTGCGCCTGACCTCGGCGCTGAAGACGCTTTGCGAAGTCTGGCCCGAACTTCGTGCACGCTTTGCCTTCGGCGAGGACGGCACGCTTACCAAGAGCATCGAGGCCCCGTCCGCATCCATCGTGCAACTGCTGCATGTTCCATCGGCAGGCGAGGCCCTGACTTTGCTACACGACCTTCAGGCAAGGCCCTTCGATGCCGAGACCGACCCGCCGTTTCAGGCCGTCGTGCTTTTGAGCGAGGGAGAAATCCTGCTGGCATTTCTGGTCCACGGCCTGCTCGGCGAAGTCCTCTCGCCGCAAATCCTGCTGGAAGGCATTACGGCGGCCTATGCCGGTGAGACACCGAAACCGCTTTCGCCGCGCGCGGTCGAAAGTAACAGTGTCGACCCGCTTCCGCTCGGCTGGCTGCAACGTCCGGCCTCCGGCTCGACCGTCGTGGCGCTGCGGCAAAACGGGGTCGACAGGCCGGCGAGCCACAGCCACGGCATCGATCTTCCCGCCACCCTGCTCGGCCTTAACAGCTCCACGGCGACGAATGCGCTTCTGGCCCGCGCCGGATCGCGTTTTGCCCTTTTCCTGGCGAAAAACGGCGGTCCCGAGACAGTAACCCTGCGCCTGCAGCCCGGTGTTGGCGCTTCAATGCCGATGTCAGCCGAGGCTGCGGCACGGGTAGCGATCTCCTGCGACCAAACGCCCGAACAGGCTGAAAAAGCCGTGCTGTCCGGTCTGGAGCAGCGAAACGACAATGAGGGCGGAACCGCCACCTTCACGCTGCAGGCGCTCGCGACACCCGTTCAGGCCATATCGGAGCATGGGCTCCAGTTTGAGCACCTGCCCCTGCCCTCCCTGCAATCCGGTCTCGGCCTGACGCTTGCCGCCGGTCCGACAGCCGCCGGCGATATCCGCCTCGAACTGACGGGCGGCAGGGAGACATCGCCGCATGCGACGGCCTTCCTGCTGGAGCGTTTCGTCAGCCATCTCGAAGGCGGCGCGGATTTTTCCGGCATCGCCCCTCAAAACGCCGCGACAGCACCGCAGCAGGCGGCCCTTTCGCCCGCTGCTTCCGGTGAGAACGACGACGACACCGTCGCAACGATCCTTGCGGAATTCCGTGAAGCGCTCGTCTCGCCCGACATGGGGCCGGATGACGATTTCTTCGATTTCGGCGGCCATTCGCTGATTGCGACGCGTATCATCGGACGTCTTCTCAGCAATCACGGCATCGAGCTGCGCTTCAACGACCTGTTCAGCTACCCGACCGCCGCTTCGCTCGCAAAACAGGCGACCCGGCTCGAAACCGCAGCACCCGCACAGGCCGAAGCGACGGCGAGCGGCTCGCTCACCGCACCGCTTTCGCTGGCGCAGATGTCGCTCTGGAAGGCCTATGCCGCCTTCGGTTTCGGCGAAATCTTCAACATTCCCTTCGCGCTCGATTTCCTCGATCCCGTGGATGAGAATGCCTTCGAATGCGCCTTCCTCGATATCATCGAGCGCCATCCCGGCCTGCGGACCCATTTCTACGTCGAAGACGATACGGTTCTGCAAAAGATCGTGCCGATGCACGATCTGCCCGGTTACAAATGGTTCTGGACCAGCGAAGAAAGCCAAGGTGTGGACCGGCACGCGGAGGCCGGCTGGCGGTTCGATCTTGCGCATGAACTGCCGATGCGGCTGCGCTTCCTTAAGGATGCGCAGACCGGCCGTCAGGTGCTTTCCTTCCTTTTCCATCACATCGTACTCGACGAATGGTCGGTGAACCTGATGATGGACGAGCTGACCGAAGCCTATCGGGCAAGGGCGGCGGGCAAGGCCCCTGTCTTTGCCACCAAGCCGGCGCCCTTCCATGAATTTGCGAGAAAACAGGTCGCGTCAGGCGTCAATGCCGGCCACCTTGCCTATTGGACCGATATGCTGCGGGATGCGCCGAAAGGCCTTACCCTCAACGGACAGGACGGCACGCCGCACGAGGCATCGCAGGACGAAGCACCGGCAGGCGGCTGGATCGAGTTCAAGCTGGAAAAACATGTCAGCGACGGGCTTTACGCCATTGCCAAGCAGAACAGCGCATCGCTGTTCAACGTGGTTTACGCCGCCATTGCCGCATCGCTGCGCCATCTCGGCGGGTTGAGCGATCTCGTGGTCGGCACCTCGGCTTCGGGCCGCACCGATAGCGGTTATTTCGATACGATCGGTTATTTCACTACGGTTGTCGCCCATCGCGTGCGTTTCGGTGAGACCATGACCGTCGGCGACCTGATTTCCTCGGTGAAGAACACCATCAACGGCTCGCTGGAACATAGCGAAATCCCGATCGATCTCGTCGAGGAAGCGCTGGGCATGACGCCCGGCCGCGATCATCTGTTCGAGGTCTTCATCCAGATCCACGCCAAGAACAAGCTGAACGGCACCCTTGCCGGGCCGGATGGCAAGCCGGTGGAGTTCCGCCAGATCGATCCCGACAAGCATGAATCCATGCTCGGGCTGCAATTCGAGGTGATGGAAGAGACGATCGGCGGCGAGCGTTCCATTCGCGTGCTGATGAGCTACCGCTCGGACCGCTACGGACCGCAGGACGTCGAGCGGCTGCGCAACACCACCAGCGGCGTCTTCAGCCGCTTTGCCGAAGCCGGCGCTTCGAGCCGCGTGCTGAAAACGCTCGCCTGAGCTGGAATTGGGCAAGAAAAACCCGGCTTCGCCTTAGCGGAGCCGGGTTATTTTTTTGCCTATGAACGCTGATGAGAATGTATTGGCGCGGCCCCTGCATCCGCACGCAGTCACCCCGGGCTTGGTCCGGGGTCCAGTGCGATCAAGTCCTTGATCGCGAGAGAGGCCTTTCACGGCGCAGACGCGCCGTGGCTGGATGCCGGATCTAGTCCGGCATGACGGAAAAGGGATTGTCCGTCTTTATCGGCAACGTATGCCCGGCCTCACACCCTGAAGCCGGCCTGGCATTCGCCCACAGTCACCCCTCAAACCGCCAGACGGAACGCCGTGGACGCCTCCGCCGCCGCAAGCGTCAGCGCCTCTTCGCGTAGCATGGCATTGAGGAACAATGGCAACTCCTCGCGGTAACGGGCGAAATCCTCCGCTTGCGTCAGCGCTGAATCCGCATCGATATGCAGGTTCAGCTCGCTGCCGTCATCCTCGCCACGGAAGGTCAGGTTGAACCCGTCGCCGGGACCGTTGGCAAGGATGTGCCTGATAACAGTGAGCCCGGTAAAGACCGGCGCGCTGAAGGGCAGGACATTGATGAGCGGCGAGAAGAAGAAGCGCCGGCCCTTCGGGATTTCCCGGTCGGCGGCGATCTGCTCGATGCGGTAGCGGCCATGCAGGCGCTGCTTTCGCAGATTGGCGGCGTTGCGCGTCAGAAATGCGCCGAGGCTCTCTCCCGGCTCGATGGTGAGATGGAAGGGCAAAATATTGACGAGCATGGCCGGCATATGCGCGCCGACGCTGCCCCAGCGGCTCATGAAGGGCAGCCACAAGGTCAGCACATCGCGGTCCGGCCGCGGCAGGACACGGTGGAGATAAAGGCCGGAAAGCAGCACCAGAAGGTCCGGCCAGCCGATTTCCATTGCGCCCGCCACCTGTTGCAACCGCGTGCTGAAACCCTGCGGCAAGGCCGCGTCCGTATGCAGGCCGCCGCCGCCATAATCCTCGCAATCCTTGTCCAGCACCGGCAGATCGGCGGGTGCGGCAAGATAGGCCGCCCAGAAATCGCGGTCCTTTTCAAAACGCCGGCTTTGCTTATAGGCATCCTCTTCGGCAAGGAAATCGCCGAAGGGGTGGAAATCCGGACCCGCTTCGCCCTTGCCGCAATAGTGCCCGTAAAGCTGACCGCAGCGCTGCTCCACCAGCGTCAGGCCATAACCATCAACGACGATATGATGGGCGCGGATATACCAGAGGTAACGATCGTCGGCGATACGGTAGAGCAGCTGCGCCGAAAGCCTGTCGGTTCTGAGATCGAGCCTTGCTTCCACATCCGCGTTCATGCGCCGCAGCGCCTCTTCCAGGGGAGCGGCATCGCCGCGAAGATCGACAAGCTCCACCACCGGGGCATGGCTTGGGTCGCAGCATTGCTGCGGCGTCTCGCCGTCGTCGCCGATGCGGAAACGGATCGACAGGACTTCGGATTCGCGCACGGTGCGTTTGATCGCCTGAAGAAGAGCGCTTTCATTCACCGCGCCGGAAAGATCGATGTAATGGGCGACGGTGGAAACCGGCTCGTCGGGATGGAAGGAAAACTCCTCCCAGAAATCGAGTTGCGGCTGCGTCAGTGGAAGCCAGCCGCCGGCAGGATCGATATGCGCCATCTGTTTTTCCTTGCACAATTTCCGTTATCGGGCGCGAAGTGCCGCCCGAAATGATTGGGTTCACGCCGCCCGGGCGGCCAGGAGCGAAGTCACCTGTCTGGCGTTGCGGCACCGCAGAAGCTGCTGCGGTGTGAGCTCCACGCCGAAGGCAGTGCGGATTTCAGCCGAAACGGTTTTCAGATGCGAAGGCAGAAGACCGAGCGCCAGCAGGTCGCTGTTCGCATCCACATTCGCCGGTTTTTTACCCAGCACGCCGAGATAGATATCCAGCACCCGGCGGTCGCCCTGATCGACGGCGGGAGCAGCAGGGGCGGAGATTTTTGCCGGTTCCGCAGCACCTGTCAGCAATTCGCGGGCGCGACGGCGATCCGGCTTGCCATTGGCCGAGAGCGGCAGATCGTCGACCTTGAGAAACCGGCCGGGCACATGCGATTCCGGCAGATGCTGGCGGGCAAAATTGCGCAGATCGGCGGTCGAGAGTTCAAGGCCCGGCGCAACGACGTACAGCACGCCGATGGCCGCCTCGCCCTTTTGTTCGACGCCGTAATCCACCACCAGAACGCGCTGGATGGAAGGATGGCGGATAAGCTCGTTTTCCACATCCGGCAGCGAAACGCGCACGCCGCGCACCTTGACGTAACCATTGACGCGGCTGGCAAACATGATCTTGCCATCCGGCCGGTAACGGCCCCGGTCTCCGGTGCGGAAGGCGCGCACGGGGTTTCCTTCCGGATCGGCAACCGTCACGAAATCCGTCTGGGTAATCGCGCCATCTTCTAAATAGCCGATTGCCACATTCACGCCGGCCGTATGGATGCGGCCGACGACACCGGCCGGGCAATGGCCGCCCTGATCGTTGAGGACGAAATAACGATTGGCGGGCAGCGGGTGGCCATAGGGCACGGCCGCCACATCTTCGGCAGCGATCTCGTGCCAGATGCTCCAGATCGTGGTTTCCGTCGGCCCGCCGAGCGATATCAGCCGCAGGCCGGGCTTCAGCCGGCGAAGCTCTTCGACGATCATCGGCTTGATGTAATCGCCGCCCTGCGCCACGAGCCGGAGCGAAGCAAGCTGGTCGCCACGGCGGCAGGAGAGAAGCATTTCGAGGATGGCCGGCACCGAGCACCAGAGCGTGACGCCATGTTCGGCCACCAGCTCGTTCCAGCGCACCGCATCCTTTTCCTCTCCCGGTTCCGGCAACACCAGGGTCGCTCCCGCGACGAGCGCGCCGAAAACATCGAAGACGGACATGTCGTGATGCAGCGGCGTGACGGAGATGAACACATCGCCATCCGTCACCGCCCATTCCGCAAGCGTACTGCCAACGACATTGGCCGTGGCGCGGTTGGAAAGCACGACGCATTTCGGTTTGCCCGTCGTGCCGGACGTGTAGAGATAATAAGCAGGCTCCTCGCTTCGGGAAAGCGCCGCCACCTCCGCCATGGTAACGGGTGCGCCGGCCGGTGCGGGCGCGGACAGAAGCGCCGCCGGATCGACAGCGTCGAAACCCTGCGGAACGCTGCGGGCGACGATGATCGCCGGGCGGCAATTGGTCAGCAGGTAGCGCAGGCGATCTTCCGGCGAGCCGGCATCGACCGGCACCCAGACCGCACCCATCAACGCCGCGGCGAGCGTGATGGCCGTATGTTCCGGGCTGCGCGGCAGGCACACGGCCACGACATCGCCACGGCCGATGCCGCGCGCCCTGAGGCCCGCCATCGCCCCTGCCACCATCTGACCGAGTTCGCCATAGGAGATACGTCGCTTGCCGCTGACGAGCGCCGTGCGCGACGGGTCGCCCTCGAAAAGATGGCCGGCGATCCGTTCCAGAAATGGCGGGCAGACGAAGTTTCCTTCGTCGCCGTTCAGCCGGTAGTGAGACAGGTCGACAATATCGCGTGCGTTGAAGGAGAAAGCGCCGCTATCGGCGATCGCGACAATCGCGCGCTCGATGGCCGCGAGAATATCCGCCACCGTCGCCGCATCGATCGCCTGCTCGGCATAATCGATATCGAGCACGAGATCGCCCTGCGGATTCTGCGAAAAGCGGAAATCCAGCGCCACCTGCGGCGTCTGGGTAAGCCCGCCGGTCCATTGCATCGTCGATTCGGATGAAAGCGTCGGCCAGGTCAGACCGTTGGTGATCACCACCGGCAAGGCGAGCCCGCCCGGATTGGCATTGAGAAGCACACGATTGAGATCGATACCCGAAAAGGCGAGATGGTTCAGCCCTTCCAGCACATCCGTCTGGAGGCCCGCCGCCCGCTCCGCAAAGCTATTCTTGGCCGCATCCCATTGGACGGCGATGAAGCTGGAGCGGTTGGCGAAGGCGCCTTCCACCTGCGGCGCGACGGGAATGCCGACGACGAGCGCGCCTTCGTTGAGCCAGAGCGAGAGCACATCGAGGATAACGGCCGTCAGCGCCGAATTTTTGAACAGCCGCTCTTTCGCACCGATGCGTGAAAAGGCGGTGAAACGCTGTTTTTCGACAGTCAGGCTCTGGCGGCTGTAACGCGAGGTGGGAATGGTTTCGAGCGGTGCTTTCCACGGCAGTTGCGAGGGCACCTCGGCATCTTTCAACTTTTCAGCCCAATAGGCGGCATCCCCGGAACGGGCCGCCGAAATATCCTCCTTCGGCGTTCCGACCGTTACGGCGGCTTCCGGCGGCACGACGCCTTCGAAGAGTTCCGCCGCGAGACTGGCAATGGCCCGCCCATCAAGGATAAGCGCGTCGAAACGCAGGAAGACCACGATCTTATGCCCCGTCGGCCCGGCATCCGGCATAAGAAACACCGTGACCTGCCATGGCGAGGCTGCGAGATCGAAATGTGCATGGGAGAAATCCCGTCGCACCGCGTCGATCCTTGCCTCGGCTTGCGGAACAGACAGGGCCGAAAGATCGACGAGATCGAGATTGATCTTCGGCTCATCGGAGACCATCTGCACCAGCCGTCGCTCATCGATGCGAGTGCGCAGGCTTTCATGTCTCGCGACCATCGCGGCAAGCCGCGACCGCAGCAGTTCCGGGTCGATATCGCCGCGATATTCGCGGAACTCCTGCATCGCCACGCCGCTCAGCGGCAGATGGGTGCCGCGCCCGAGCAGATAGGCCTGTTGCAGGGGTGAGAGGGGACGTTCCATGGGTTTTCCTTTTGCCTCGGCTGCCGTTTCCGGCCGCTGCGCGACCAATCGCGCCACGCTTTCGCAAACAAGATCGGGGCTTTCGGCAATCCGGCGAAGAAGAGCGACGTAGGTTTCGAACAAGGCGCGCAGCCAGCGTTCCGGCAGCACATCGAGCCGCACATCCCAGTTGATCAGCAACCCGCCATCCACCGCCGCCACCTGCGCATCCAGCGCCACCCCCGGCCCCTGCGAGACGGTGTGGACCATCGGACCGAACACCCGCCCGATCCTTTCCGAAAACAGCTCCCCACCCGGAAGATCGACCCCAGCGGTGAAAACCACCGGCGAGGTCTGCAAACCACCGCGCTGGCGGGAGAGATCGCGCATGACGCTGACACCCGGATAGGACTGGTGCGCGAGAAGCCCGTTCATCTCATCGAACAGCCGACCAAGCAGCGCCTCGAGCGTTTCTTCAGACCTGATGTCGACGCCGAGCACGAGCACGTTGGAAAATTCGCCGACGATCTCATCGACCCCTTGCACCAGCGGCGCGCGCCAGAAACCCGGCACGGAAAGCCGGAATTTTTCCGCCCCCGACGCCTGCGACAGCGCCAGTGCGAAAACGCCGAGCAGAAGGGTCGATGTCGTCACGGAAAAACGCCGCGCTGTCCGCTCCAGGCTGCTACGCTCGGCCGCAGAAAGCAGCGTGGCGAGCCGGTCCGTGTGAACGGCGCGCGAGGGGTCATCGGACAGAAACGGCAGCGGCGGAGCGTCCGGAACATCGGCAAGCCGTTGCCGCCACCACAGGCGGTCCCTTTCGCGCAAGCCCCTCAAGTCCGGATCGAACATGAGACGTTCCGCCCAGTCGAAAAACGACGGGGTCACTGATTCGAAAGTCCGGGTTTCGTCCGCGCCTGACGCCGTCTCGTAAAAGCGGGCAAGGTCTTCCATCACGATCCGCACGCTGGCCGGATCGACGGCCAGCATGTCTGTGTCCACATGCAGACGGCAACGTCCCTCCGGCAACAGGCTGAGCGAGATCGCCGCCGGTGCGGCAATGCGTAGATCGGCCCAGCGATGGCTCCATTCCTCGCGCTTCGCCTCAAGACGGCGTGCAAGCGCCTCCGAATCGAGCGCGGCCATGTCCTCCACATCGAGGCGGAGCGGCCGGCCGGCAGGATCGACGGACTGATCGCCTTCAGCATCGATCCTGAGGCTCAGCATGGGGTGACGCCGGCAGAGCCTTTCCACGGCAACGGCCAGTTTTTCCGCATCCACCGCCTGCCCGTCGAATTCGAGGTAGAGATGCGGCGTAACTTTCCCGAGTATTCCATCCGCCTCGCGGCCGACCCAATAGGCCACCTGCATGGGGGTTAAATTTAGCATGTGAATTTGAACCGGTTGACAAAACATGATTAGCATACTCAAGTATAAGCCATCGTCAACCACTCGCACAGGAGGCATCCCATGAAAACGGGAGCACTCAGGACGAATGACGTCGAATCCGACGAAATTACTGAATTTAATAGAGAATTTCTGTTTACTTCCGGCAGCGGGCAATTGCGCGCCAAGGGCATTCGCGAAAAGATAGCGATTCCCGCCCGGGGCGGCGAAGACATTGCCAGCCCGCTGCAGCAGGCACTGGCCGTCGCCTTCGAGCGTGCGCAGCGGGAGGGACAGGAGAACCCCATCGCCATCGGCGCGATCCCCTTCGATGTCAGCGAACCTTCATGCCTGTATATTCCATACAACTATGAATGGAATTCCAAGGATGCGGAGCCGATCGTCGCCGATTCGGCCATGCCCGCCCTTGTCGGCCAGAACAGCCTGCCGGACGAGAGCGGTTTCAAGCATGCCGTCGAACATGCCATCGTCAATTTCCGCCATTCCGAAGTCCGCAAGGCGGTGCTTTCCGTCATGCGTGAACTGACTTTCGCCTCCGAGGTCAATGTCGAAAGATTGCTGGCGAGCCTCGCCAAACAGAACCGCGAAGGTTACCAGTTCCGCATTCCGCTGCCCGATGGCGGCGACCTGATCGGCGTCAGCCCGGAACTTCTGATTCGCAAGCAGGGCGAGAAAATCATCTCGAACCCGCTGGCGGGATCGGCAAAACGCATGGTCGATCCGGCGGCGGACAAGGCCAATGCGGATCGGCTTTCGGCTTCGGAAAAAGACCATTACGAGCATAGCCTCGTCATCGAGGATATCCGCTCGCTGCTTTCGCCGGTCTGCGCGGAACTCGATGTTCCCGAAAAACCCTCCCTCATCAACACGGCGGCACTCTGGCATCTTTCGACCCGCATCGAAGGCCGTCTCGCCGATCCGGAAACCAATGCGCTGCAGCTTGCCTGCCTGCTGCACCCGACGCCAGCCGTCTGCGGCTTCCCCACCGAGCGCGCCCATCGCCTCATACGCTTCGTCGAACCTTTCGAGCGTGGCCTCTTCACCGGCATGGTCGGCTGGACGGATTCGCAAGGAAATGGCGAATGGGTGGTGACCATCCGTTGCGGCACCGTGCAGCGGGAAACCGTGCGGCTCTTCGCCGGCGCGGGCATCGTGGAGGCCTCGGAGCCCGAATCCGAATGGGCCGAGGTGCAGACCAAGCTCAAGACCATGCTGAACGCCTGCGGTCTTGCGGCCTAATTTTTCCAGGGACAAACCATGACAATCGAATTCCAACGCTGGCCCGAGGATTTCGTTCGCCGATACCGCGAACGCGGCTACTGGATCGACCGGCCGCTGAGCGGCATTCTCGCCGAACAGGTGGAGCGCCGGCCGGACGCCACAGCGCTGATCTGCGGCGACCGTCGTTTCAGCTATGCCGATCTCGACCGGCAATCCTCCAATCTGGCCGGACATCTCTCCGCCGCAGGCATCGGCAGGGGTGATACGGCGCTGGTGCAGTTGCCGAACATAGCCGAGTTCTATCTCGTCTTTTTCGCGCTCATCAAAATCGGCGCCGCCCCCGTCAACGCGCTTTTCAGCCATCGCCGGCTGGAAATGACATCCTATGCGGAGCAGATCGCGCCGAAGCTGGTGATCGCCTCGCGCAGGCACGAGCTTTTCGCCGATGACACATTTGTGGAGGCGCTGAAGGCGGCCTCTCCAAAGCTTGCCCTGACCCTGCTGCTCGGCGAAACCGATCCGCAGCGCAGCCTGGAGCAGAAGCTGGCCGCCCCGGCCGAAAATCCACCGGCTTACGCCCCTTCCGCCGCCGATGAGGTGGCGCTGTTCCAGCTTTCCGGCGGCAGCACCGGAACGCCGAAACTGATCCCCCGGACGCATAACGACTACGACTACAGCGCCCGGGCCAGCGCGGAGATTTGCGAACTTTCGCCGCAGACCCGCTTCCTCTGCGCCATTCCGGTGGCGCATAACTACCCGATGAGTTCGCCCGGCGCGCTCGGTGTGTTCCACGCCGGCGGTACGGTGGTCATGGCCGCCAATCCGGAGCCGCTTGCCTGCTTCGATCTGATCGAAAAACACGGCGTCGATATCGTGCCGCTGGTGCCGCCGGCGGTGGCGCTGTGGCTGCAGGCAGCTCCCGCCCATCGCGAACGGCTGAAATCGCTCAAACTCCTGCAGGTCGGGGGCGCAAGCTTCGCCGAAGCGCTCGCCCGCCAGGTGCCGGAGGTGCTGGGCTGCGACCTGCAGCAGGTGTTCGGCATGGCGGAAGGTCTGGTGAACTACACCCGCTTCGGTGACCCCGACCATATCGTCTTCACCACGCAAGGCCGGCCGATCAGCCCGGATGACGAAATCCGCATCGTCGACGAGGACGGCAACGACGTGCCCGAGGGCGAAGCCGGCATGCTGGCGACCCGTGGCCCCTATACGTTCCGGGGCTATTACCGCGCGCCCGAACACAGCGCCCGGGTCTTCGACAAGGACGGCTTCTATTATTCCGGCGATGTCGTGCAGCGCACGCCCGAAGGTTATCTGCGGGTCGTTGGCCGGGTGAAGGACCAGATCAATCGCGGCGGCGAAAAGGTCGCTTCGGAGGAGGTCGAAAACCTCATCCTGCGGCATCCGGATGTGACGCATGCGGCGCTGGTGGCGATGCAGGACGAGCTTCTCGGCGAAAAAAGCTGCGTCTTCGTCGTATCCCGCAATCCCGCGCTCAAGGCGCCGGCCATCCGCCAGCATCTCGCCGGTCTCGGCGTCGCGGATTACAAGCTGCCGGACCGCGTGCGCTTCATCGAGGCCATGCCGCTCACCGCCGTCGGCAAGATCGACAAGAAGCGCCTTCGCGACTTGTTGACAGCCCCCGTCGCCATCAGCGCCTGACACGCAGCGCCAATCGAAAGGGACGCTCAAAAGGGCGTCCCCATTCCAAAGATTACGCGCCGCCCGAGCCGGCGCAGCAAAAAACCGAGGTCATCATGACGATCCCCACCATTTCCGACTATCCGATGCCGGTCGCCGCGAGCTTTCCGGCCAACAAGACAAAATGGCAGCCCGATGCGAAACGCGCCGTGCTTCTCATCCACGACATGCAGCGTTATTTCCTGCGGTTCTACGAGGCCGACGGCAAGCTGATGACCACCCTCATCGACAATCTCGCCAAGGTGAAGGCATGGGCCGTAGAGAACGGTGTGCCGGTCATCTATACCGCCCAGCCGCATAACCAGCCGCCCGGCGACCGCGCGCTCCTGAACGACATGTGGGGACCGGGGCTCACCGTCGTCGATCCCGAATTGCAGAAGGTGGTCGACAAGCTCGCGCCGACGCCCGACGACGTGGTGTTGACCAAATGGCGCTACAGCGCCTTCCAGCGTTCCGACCTTGCTGAGCGCATGAAAGGCTGGGGCCGCGACCAGATCATCGTCGGCGGCGTTTACGCCCATATCGGCTGCATGATGACGGCGGTGGAAGCCTTCATGAAGGATATTCAGCCCTTCATGATCGGTGACGGCGTCGCCGATTTTTCCGAGGCCGAACACCGCATGGCGCTGCAATATGTGGCGACGCGCTGCGGCGTGGTGATCGACACCGCAAGCCTTGTCGGTGCAGGCGAGGCCACCGGCACCCGCGAATGGCTGAAAGCCCGCGTCCTGCAGATGGTGGAGGATGAAAGCGATATCGACCCCGATGAAAACCTCATCTTCTACGGGCTGGATTCGCTGCAGGTGATGAAGCTCGCCGGCGAATTGAAGGAACGCGGTGTCACCGTCGGCTTCGATGAGCTGGCCCGTGTGCCGACACTTTCCGCCTGGTGGGCGCTGATCGAAGAAAAGCGGCTCGCAGCCTGAGCGGACGGACAAGATGACGCAACAGAGATTTACCGGGCGGCGTGTGCTGGTGACGGGCACGGCCCAGGGCATCGGCCGCCGCATCGCCGAACGTTTCATCGAGGAAGGGGCCGAGGTCATCGGCCTCGACCTTCTGGCCGACACAGTGGGGGCTCCCTTCCGCCAGATCGCGCTCGACATCACCGACGCGGCGGCAGTGGAGACGGTCTGCAAAGCGATCGAGAGCGAATGGGGCGGCCTCGATATTCTGGTCAATACCGCCGGCATATTGCGGCTCGGCGACAGCGAAAGCCTGACGCCGGCGGACTGGAAAGCCTGCATGGATGTCAATGCCGCCGGACCGTTCTATATGCTGCGGCAATGGAGCAGCACCTTCAAGCGGCAGCGGCGCGGCGCAATCGTCAATGTCGGCTCCAATGCCGCCGTCGTGCCGCGCATCGGCATGATGGCCTATTGCGCTTCCAAGGCGGCGCTGGTCAGCCTCAGCCATTGCGCCGCCCTTGAGCTTGCCCCCTATGGCGTGCGCTGCAACGTCGTTTCACCCGGCTCCACCGATACGCCGATGCTTGCCGGCATGTTGAGCGATCCCGCCGGCAAGGACCGGCTGGTCGCCGGCCTGCCCGAGCAGTTCAAGCTCGGCATTCCGCTCGGCAAGATCGCGAGGCCGGACGATATCGCCGATACGGTGCTGTTCCTCGCCTCCGATCAGGCCGGCCATGTGACGATGCAGCAGATCGTCGTCGATGGCGGCGCAACGCTTGCGGCCTGAACGGGAGCCGGAGAGCGAAAAGCGTGAGCGGTTTCGCCATCCCGCTCTCATCATGATCTAGGCCGCTGGATGAAGGTGACGGACATGGCCATTGCAACGGCGTTTCATCGCAAAGCCGTCTCCGGCGATCCACCGGAGGCCATCTGGCCTTGGCCGGACGACAGCGGCGATTGCCATTGCCTCACCCTTCGTTACAGCGCCGATGAGGGTTGCGGCGGCGAGGTCCCTCCCTTGCCGCCGCAGCTTTTGCGCGCCCTGCCCAAACGCAAGGCGGAGTTCATCGCCGGGCGCAGATGCGCGGCAGAAGCCATCCGCCGCCTCACCGGCCGCTCCACCTTTCCCGGCATGGGTGAGGACCGCGCGCCGATCTGGCCAGAGGGTGTGATCGGCGCGATTTCCCACTGCCATGAGCGGGCGATTGCCCTTGCCGGCTCTTCCGGGCGGTTCCGCGGCATCGGCATCGATATCGAAAGGCTTCTGACCGAGGAGGAGGCCGGCGATATCGCCGCGCAGGCCCTGACGGCAAACGAACGCCACAGCCTCGGGAATGACATCGATCCCTTCATGACTGGCTTGATTTTCTCGGCCAAGGAAAGCCTGTTCAAGGCGCTTTATCCGACAGTGAAACGTTTTTTCTTTTTCGACGCGGCCGAATTATCCGGCTTAGACGACAACGGCTCGGCCTCGCTGCGGCTGACCGCCGACATAGGCGGCGAATGGCGCAGGGGAACGGAGATTCCCTTCCGCTTCTGCCGCCTCGACGGTTTTCTCGTCACCCGCATCCTGATCGGGCGCTGACGAAAAAAGCGGCCCCGGCGCAGGGAAAATGACCGCCGATACTGCCCTTTCCGTCATCCGCATGAAATATTGGGACGGTAGGCACCTTGCTGGAATGATTCCAAACAAGCAACGGTGGAGACAGACTATGACCGACATCGATACGAGCAAATTGTCCTGGGACGAGTGGGACGAACTGCAGAACCCGCCGCCGGCCGAAACCGATTTCGACCGCGTCGTCGAAACCGCGATTTCCCGCCGCGGCTTTCTCGGCGGCGTGCTTGCCTTCGGTTCGGCCGCGGCCGCCATGGGCACGCTCGGCAACCTGATGAGCAGCACCTCGGCCGAAGCGCAGGAAGCCGCCGCCGGCCGTTTCCCCTTCAAGCCGGTTGCCGCCGCCACCGACAACACCATCCATGTCCCGGAAGGTTATAACTGGAAGCCGCTGGCGAAATGGGGCCAGCCGCTGTTCTCCAACGTTCCCGATCTCGACCCCGCCAAGGGCGTCAGCGTTGAAAACTCCGACAAGGTCTTCGGCGAGAACACCGACGGCATGGAACTCTTCGTGGTCGGCAGCCACCAGCTGATCGCCGTCAACCATGAATATGTGAACCCCGAAATCAACCTGCCGCACACTGACAAGGGCAACCCGAAGACGGCCGACGACGTGAAAATCCTGCAGAACATGCAGGGCGTCACCGTCATGGAAGTCGCGGAAGACAAGGACGGCTGGAAGATCGTTCTCGACAGCCCCTTCAACCGCCGTATCCACCACAATACGCCGATGAAGCTTTCCGGCCCGGCCGCAGGCTCCGATCTCGTCAAGACCGCCGCCGACCCGAAGGGTGTCGACTGTCTCGGGACCTTCAACAATTGCGGCGCCGGCCGCACGCCGTGGGGCACCTACCTCACCTGCGAAGAAAACTTCAACGGCTATTTCGGCACCACCGACGCCGCCTTCAAGCTGCCTGACGATTACAAGCGTTACGGCATCGTCGCCGAAACCCGCTACGCCTATGAGAAGTTCGACGCGCGTTTCGACGTCGCCAAGAACCCCAACGAACCGCGCCGCGCCGGTTACGTGGTCGAGATCGACCCTTCGGACGCCTCCTCCACCCCGATCAAGCGCACCGCGCTCGGCCGCATCAAGCACGAAAACGCCGCCGTGGTCATCGCCCGCGATGGCCGTGTCGTCGTTTACATGGGTGACGACGAGCGTGGCGAGTTCCTCTATAAATTCGTCTCCAACGGCATCTACGTGCCGGGCGGCGACACCTCGAAGCTGCTCGACGAAGGCACGCTCTACGTCGCGAAGTTCTCCGATGACGGCGCCGGCGAATGGCTCGCCCTGACGCCTGAAACCACCGGCATGAAGATCGACGAAATCTGCGTCTTCACCCGTCAAGCCGCTTCCAAGGTGGGCGCAACGACCATGGACCGCCCGGAATGGGTCGCCATCAACCCGGTCGCCATCGAAGCCTATTGCGCGCTGACCAACAACAGCCGCCGCGGCGAAATGAAGGACGGCAAGCTGCGCGCCAATGCCGGCGGCGACGCCATGGCGATCAATGCCGCCAACCCGCGCGAAAAGAACGAATACGGCCAGATCGTGCGCTGGTATCCGGAAAATGACGACCATGCGGACGGCAAGTTCAAGTGGGACCTGTTCTGCATGGCCGGCAACCCTTCCGTCCACAAAGACGCCTATGCGGGTTCTTCGAACATCAACGAAGGCAACATGTTCAACTCGCCTGACGGCATGATGTTCGATAGCACCGGTCTGCTCTGGATCCAGACCGATGGCGAGGACACCAATGAAGGCAACTTCGCCGGCCAGGGCAACAACCAGATGCTGGCGGGCGACCCGGCCACCGGCCGTATCGAGCGTTTCCTCACCGCCCCGAAGGGTTCCGAAGTCACCGGCCAGACATGGTCCGGCGACAAGCGCACCCACTTCGTCGGCATCCAGCACCCTGACGCCCCCTTCCCGGATGGCGAAGGCAAGCTGCCACGCTCGGCCCTCATCGCCATCAAGCGCGATGACAATGTGAAGATCGGCTAAGCCACAGACATATTGGCAACCGGATCGTCGCGACAGCCGCGATCCGGTTCTACTGACGAAAACGCCGTGCGCCCGAGGGGATGCACGGCGTTTTTTTTCAGACGATCAGAAAACGTTCCGGTGCACATCCGTCATCGCGCGCCGCAGGTCATCGACGGCAGAGGCCGTCGGCCCCGGTTGATCGTTGAGTGCCGGCGGCATTTTCCAGCCGGGGTCTATGCCTTCCATATTGGGCAATTCATGGGCGATGCCTTTATGGCAATCGATGCAGGTGGCCTTGCCCGTCAGCAGATATTTGGAATGGATATCGGCGGCGCGCTGCGTCTGTTTGGTAAAGTCCATGGCGGCGGCGGAATGGCAGTTGCGGCATTCCAGGCTGTCATTAGCCTTCAGGCGCGACCATTCGTGCTGGGCAAGCTCCAGCCGCTTGTCGAGAAACTTCTTGCGCGTGTCGATGGTGCCGAAAATCTTGCCCCAGACCTCCTTCGAGGCCTGCATCTTGCGGGCGATCTTGTCCGTCCACTCATGCGGCACATGGCAATCCGGGCAGGAGGCGCGCACACCGGAGCGGTTGGAGAAATGCACCGTCCGCGTCAGTTCCTCATAAACATTCGCGCGCATCTCATGGCAGGAAATGCAGAAGGCTTCTTTGTTGGTCATCTCAAGCGCGGTGTTGAAGGCGCCCCAGAACATGACCCCGCCGACGAATCCGCCAAGGGTGAGAAACGCGAGGCTGAGCGTGCCGGCCGGTGTCGTCAGAACCGCCCAGAGCCAGGCGAGAAGTTTTTTCACACGGGCGATCATCATTCGCTACCCGCCGGTTTGACGCCCATCTCGCTCATGTCCTGAAAGGTGTTGGGCACGAGCGGCCGTGTGTCGGCCTGCGGCACGTGGCAGGCCGTGCAGAAATAACGGCGTGGCGAAACATCCGCCAGCATCTGGCCTTCGCGCGTCATGTAATGGGTGACGCTGATCATCGGCGCGCCGGAATCCTGCGTGAATTCGCGCTTGTGACAGGAGAGACAGCGGTTGGCGTTGACCGAAAGCTGGTAACCGTCGATCGAATGCGGGATGACCGGCGGCTGCTCCGGATAGGCGCGCATGCGCCTGAAATCGTCGATCACCCATTTCGGCAGGGGTTTCGCAGGTTCGGTCTGCATGGCATCGCCGCGCGGGCCGGACAATTCCGGCACCATCTGCGCAACGGCCCCCGTCGCCACCGTCGCAACAACGAAAGCGGCGATCATCCATCCGTGTTTCCTGATCATGCGACCGGCTCTATCTTGACTGCGCATTTCTTGAAATCCGTCTGCTTGGAGATGGGATCGGTTGCGTCGAGCGTCACCTTGTTGATGAGCTGGCTGGCATCGAACCAGGGAACGAAGATGACACCGGGCGGCATGCGGTTGCGGCCGCGCGTTTCCACGCGGGAGCGTATTTCGCCACGGCGCGAAACGATGCGGATTTCCGCGCCCTGATTGAGCCCTCGCTTGCGCGCATCGTCGGCATTCATGAAACAGCGGGCGCCGGGGAAAGCCTTGTAGAGTTCCGGCACGCGCATGGTCATGGAGCCGGAATGCCAGTGTTCCAGCACGCGACCCGTCACCAGCCAGGTATCGAATTCCGCATCCGGGGATTCCGCCGGCGGCTCGTAGGGCACGGCGATGATGACCGCCTTGCCGTCCTTGTTGCCGTAGAACTTCACGCCCTCGCCCGGTTTGACATAGGGGTCGTAACCTTCGCGGTAACGCCACAGCGTTTCCTTGCCATCCACCACCGGCCAGCGCATGCCGCGCACCTCGTGATAGGCATCGTAAGGCGCCAGATCATGACCGTGGCCGCGCCCGAAGGCGGCATATTCCTCGAAGAGACCCTTTTGCAGATAGAAGCCGAAGTGTTTTGCTTCCTGGTTTTCGTATTCGCCGTTGATCTCGCTTAACGGGAATTTGCCGACATCGCTGTCCTTGAAGAGCACCTCGTACAGCGTCTTGCCGCGATAGGCGGGATTGGCGTCCAGTATCTCCGCCGGCCACACCTCATCCGTGGTGAAGCGCTTGGAGAACTCCACCAGTTGCCAGAGGTCGGAACGCGCCTCGCCCGAGGCCTCGACAAGCTGGTGCCAGACATGGGTGCGCCGCTCGGCATTGCCATAGGCCCCTTCCTTCTCCACCCACATGGCGGCGGGCAGGATGAGGTCGGCGCTCATGGCCGTGATGGTCGGATAGGCATCCGAAACAACGATGAAGTTTTCCGGGTTGCGATAGCCCTGATAGGTCTCGTTCTTGGTGTTGGGGCCGGCTTGGACGTTATTATTGACCTGCACCCAGTAGAAATTCAGCTTGCCGTCATGCAGCATGCGGTCCTGCTGCACGGCGTGGTAACCCGGCTTTTCCGGGATGATGCCGTGCGGGATGCGCCAGATTTCCTCGGCATGTTTGCGGTGTTCCGGGTTGGTCACCGTCATGTCGGCCGGCAGGCGATGGGCGAAGGTGCCCACCTCGCGCGCCGTGCCGCAGGCCGAGGGCTGGCCGGTGAGCGAGAACGGGCTGTTGCCCGGCTCGGAAATCTTTCCGGTCAAAAGATGGATGTTGTAGACCATCTGGTTGGCCCAGACGCCGCGCACATGCTGGTTGAACCCCATGGTCCACAGCGACATGACCTTGCGGTTCGGGTCCGCATAAAGCTCGGCCAGCTCCTCCAGGAAACCGGCTTCCACGCCGGTCATGGCGGCGGTCTTTTCCAGCGTATATTCGGAGACGAATTCCTTGAAGGTCTCGAAATCGATCGCTTCGGTCTTGGTCGGATCGGCGGAATTGGCGGCATTCACCTCCACTGGATTGTCGGGCCGCAGGCCATAACCGATATCGGTGACACCGCGCACGAATTTCGTGTGGTTCTTCACGAAGTCTTCGTTGACGCGCCCGGTCTTGATGATGTGGTTGGCGATGTAATTGAGGATGACGAGATCCGTGCCCGGCTTGAAGACCATCGGAATATCGGCAAGGTCCATGCTGCGATGGGTGAAGGTCGAAAGCACCGCCACCTTCACATGGTCGAAGCCCAGGCGCCGGTCGGCAATGCGCGTCCACAAAATGGGATGCATCTCCGCCATGTTCGAACCCCAGAGCACGAAGGCATCGGCATGTTCGAAATCATCGTAACAGCCCATCGGCTCGTCCATGCCGAAGGTGCGCATGAAGGCGTAAGCGGCGGACGCCATGCAGTGGCGGGCATTGGGATCGAGATTGTTGGAGCGGAAGCCGGCGCGCATCAGCTTGGTTGCGGCGTAGCCTTCGAAGATCGTCCACTGGCCGGAGCCGAACATGCCCACGGCCGTCGGTCCCTTCTCCTTCAGCACCCGCTTGCACTGCTGCGCCATCACGTCGAAGGCCTCATCCCAGCTCACCGGCTCGAACTCGCCGTCCTTGGCGTAGACGCCGCCTTTTTTGCGCAGAAGCGGGGTTTGCAGGCGGTCCTTGCCATACATGATCTTGGACAGGAAATAGCCCTTGATGCAGTTGAGGCCGCGATTGACCTCCGCCTGCATGTCGCCATGGGTGGCGACGACCTTGCCTTCCTTGACGCCGACCATGACGCCGCAGCCCGTGCCGCAGAAACGACAGGGCGCCTTGGACCACTTGATCTGCAATGCGGAAACCCCGCCCGGCACCGGCTGGGCGGCGGCCGGCAGCGCAATGCCCGCCGTTGCCGCCGCAATGCCGGCGGCATGGGCCTTCAATAGATCACGCCGCGTCAGTTCGCTGCTCATCGCCGCTTGTCTCCTCTGTGTCGACGTGTTCGAAAACCATGTTGGCGGCAATCACACCGTCGAGTGTCGAAATATAAGTGAGCGTATCGCCCAGCATGCCGGTGCTCGTGCCGTCTATGACGATGACGATCTTGCCGTTGCCCTCGCCATGAACCTCGACATTGTCGAGCGTTGAAAGCGTTGCCAGCACGGCGTCCCGCATCTGCGGCATCACCGCCACCACGGCGCTTGAAACATGATACCGGCCTGTATTTTCAGGCATATTGCATCTCCGTGGCTCTCTCTTTGATCTCGATCACACTGGCGGGACAGACGGACACGCAGGCCCCGCAACCGGTGCAGGCATCTTCCAGCAGTTCCGGAACGAAGGGGCCGCCACGGCGGGGCCGAAACCGGATGGCCTCGGTCGGGCAGGCATCGCGGCAGGCCTGACAATCGATATTGCCGAAGGCGAGACACCGCTCACCGATCGCCATGACATGATCGAAGCGCTGCGCCGCGGGGGCGGCAAAGACCGGTTCGGGACAGGCCTCCGCGCATTTGCCGCAGAAGGTGCATTCCCCGACGGAGAAATCCACCGAAGGCAAACCGTCCGCCATGACAATGATGCCGGTGGGACAGGCCTCGACGCATTTTGCGCAACCGCTGCACGCGGCGAGGTCACTCAACGCGACCCCGGGGGGACAGGTGCGTGGTCTATTTTTTTGCCCGCCGCGCAAAAAATCGCGCCGGCTGAGAGAGACTTCCATCATCATCTCGCCCTCAATGTCCGGGCGGCCCCGGCGGGCCGTAAATGATCTGGAACATCCAGACGATAAAGCCATAGGCTCCGACAAATCCGACCGCCAGAATGGGCCAGATTCCGAAGGCCAGAACGGCGAAGGTCACAAGTTCCTTCGTCCGGCTTGGCTTTTCATCTGCGTGTTGAGGCGCGACTATTTTAGGCATATTCGCGTTTCCCTATTCGGTTGGAGTGATAATCGACCAAAAAGAAAATATGTTCAACCATTTGATTTTATTGATTATTTATCAAAACTAACATTCATCAATATCCCTCCTCTAAGTCACTGATTTCACATTATGCTTTTGCCGAAAAAATAAACAAATTCGCCGGAACAGTGATGTCGGCGCAGCGGGGCAAGGTCTCTCTCATCCGCATGCGCCCGCCTCATCGATGCCACGCGCGCACATGAAAGGCAGGAAGCCCTGCAACCAGACCCCGAAGCTCGCCGCCCACAAAACGGCGCTGAGGCCATGGTGATAGGGCGATAATGTTGCGGCAAAATCGAATTCCGGCAGGATGCGGACCAGACCGGCCATCGCCATCAGAACGGCGGCCGCATGCGCCTGCCATGGGAGATGCGTCAGATTGCGGCCCGTATGCCGCAGCCCGGCAATGATGAAGACGGCCATGACGGCGCATCCCAACGCCCCGACCGACAGCAGATGCAGCCCTGCGGCGGGCGTGACGGGAAAACCGAGCCGTGTCGCGCCGAGCGCCAGAAAACCCGCGCCCGCAAAGGCGTTGCCGAGGCCAAGCAACAGCACCTCGGTCTTGAAGACGGCACGCCCGATGAACCATTCGGCCAGCCGGTCAAAAAAGGCGGCGCCGGCCGCAAGCGAAAGCCAGGCGCAGACATCGCTCTGCGGAAAGAAAAGCTTCGCCGCCATGTAAAGCGTCACCATGGCGCCTGCCATATGCTGGCGGCCGGGATGCGGCCGGTAAGGCGTGGTCTCGCCGCCGGGATCGAGCGCCAGATTGATGACGACCACATTGATACGTGCGGCGGAAAGTGAAAACAGCACGGTGAAAATGCACAGCGCCGCTTCCAGAAAGCGGGATGCAAGTTCGAGATCGCCGCTCCACCAGGCATAACGCACACCCGCTTCAGCCGCCGTAAACAGAAGAAGCCAGACGAGGAACGTCAGGTGTTTCACCGTGCGCCGCGCCAGCATCGCCCTGCCGATGAGAATCGAGAGCGCGAGCAGAAAGGCGAGATCGAAAAAACCTGCAAACAGGCTTCCTGCCTCCATCCCGAGAAGGCCGATAAGGCGGCCCGGCAGCCAGAGACCGGCAAGATGAAGCAGCGTTCGTCCCTGCGCCGGCTTCGTATCCGTCCATTCCGGCACCGCCGAGCCAAGGAAACCGGCAAGCGCCATGCCATAGGTGCCGAAGATCATTTCATGGGCGTGCCATTGCGATGCAGGCACCGCATCGGCGAAAGGCAGGGCATAACCACCGATGACGATCCACAGGAAGGGCCAGCCCGCGCCGTGCAGGGCGGCCAGAGGGAAAAACAGCCGCAGGGCTTCGGAAAGGATGGGGGGCTGCCTCATCGTACCCGCTCCTTTGCCGAAAACAGTTCGGCGAAGGCCGGGTTCTCGGACAGGCGTTCCGCTTCGTCGAAAACCGCACGCGCCATGCGCCGGCCCGGAGAACCCGCGGTCTTATGCGCGGCAATGACGCGGCCATCGACGCCGGAGAGCACGATCAGCCTGTCGGCCACCAGCAACGCCTCATGAAGATCATGGGTGACGAGAAGGGTGGAAAAACCGCGCCGGCGGGCGGCGCTCACCAGAAGCTCCTGCAAATGACGGCGCAGGCCGACATCGACGGCGCTGAAGGGCTCGTCCAGAAACAGCATGTCCGGTTCCACGGCGAGCGCCCGCGCCACGCCAGCGCGCTGGCGCATGCCGCCGGAGAGTTCCACCGGATATTTACCGAAATCCGCCGCCTCCAGACCGACCTCCTGCGCAAAAAGGCCCGCCCTTTCGCGCCGCTCCCGTTTCGGCATGCCGGCCGCCGCAAGGCCGTAGGCGATATTGTCGATAAGCGTCATCCACGGCAGCAGCCTCGGTTCCTGAAACACCAGCCCCTGCCGGCGATAATGGCGATGCACGCGGCCGCGAACAGGATCGATGATACCAGCCGCGATCTGCAAAATCGTCGTCTTGCCGCTGCCGGAGGGGCCGAGCAGCGCCACGGTTTCCCCCGGCGCTATGCCGAGATCGAAATTCTCGAACAGGCTGCGGCCGAGAAAGGCGTGGCCGACATGTTCGAAACGCAGGATGGAACGGTCGCTCATCGTTTGACACCCCATGGCAACCCGGCGGCGCGCCAGCGTTCCAGCGCCTCGCGCAGCAGATGCAGCAGGCCGTAATCGGTCAGCAGCGCCAGCGCGACGGTGATGGCGAGCCAGGCGCTGACCTGCGCGATATCGAACAGCGCGCGTGCGGTGGCCAGTTCGCCGCCAATGCCGCCGGAATTCGAAAGGAGCTCGGCCATGACGGTTACTTTCCACGCGCTTCCCGCCGTCGTCGTCCAGGCCGGGAAGAGGTAGGAGAGCACATGCGGCATGGTGACGGTGCGCAGCCGGTAAAACCACGGAGCGCCGAAAGCCTGCGCCATCACCTCCAGCTGACGGTCCCGCTTGGCGACACCTTCCAGCGCACCGGCAAAGGACACGGGGGCCGAGGCGATGATGACGGTCATGACAGCCGTACCGCCGGACGAGCCAAACCAGATGAGCGCCAGCACGATCCAGCCGATGGGCGGCACGCCGAGCAGAACGGTGACGACAGGCTTCATCAACCGCATGGCCGCGAAGGAATAGCCCGCCAGCACGCCCGCTACCGTGCCGATGCCGGCGGCGATGGCAAAGCCGGTCAGGGCCCTGACGGCGCTCTGCGACAGGATGGCGAAGAAATCCGGCCGCGCCGCCAGAAGCCCCATTGCCGCGAAGGTCTCTCCCGGCGAAGGCAGGATGAAGGAGCCATAAATCTCATGCCCGGCCTGCCAGGCGGCGAGAAAACAGAAAATGCCTGAAAGCCCGGCCCAGCCCGCCCACAGATAGCGGCCCATCCAGCCAAGACTTTCGAGAATGCGGTTCATGCCTGCTACACCAGATAAAACCCGTCATCCGGCCGCCGGCCGCCGATGATTGCCGGGTCGGCCTTGGCAAGCTCATCGTAGAACGCCTCGAGATCGGCGCGCGCAGCGCTCGCCTTCAGGGCGCAAAGATGACTTGTCGGGAAGGAGGCCGCGATGATTTCCGGCGGGAAACCCAAGGCATCGGCGGCCGCATCGGCCGCCATCTTCGGATCGGCCATGGCGCTGGCAAGCGCCGTCTCCATGGCGTCCTGCAAAGCCTCGATGCCGGCCCTGCCGAGTTTTTGCTGGACCGGCGAAGTCAAGGCGAGGCCAGCCTGCGGAATTTCAGCCTTGCCCGCCACCTTCGCCCATTCCCGCTGAATATCGATGGTGCGATGGACGGTCATGAAAAACGATTTCGCCTTGATGAGCACGGCGGTCGCGGCCGGCTCGCTCAGCAGGGCGGCATCCACCCGTCCCGTCAGCAGCAATTGCACGGCTTCCGGCGGCGAGGCGGCATATTCCAGCTTGATGTCGCCGGGCTTCAGGCCGTTTTCGGCAACAAGGCGGCGCAGCACGAAATCGGGCATGTCGTTCTTGAACGGCAAAGCGAGGGTCTTGCCGGAAAGGCTTTGCAGGGAGTTCAACGTCCCGTCTTTCGAAACGATATAGAGCAGGCCCGTGGTCAGCACGTTCAACAGCCCAAGGCCGAGACCGCGATTATGGAGATTGGCGACGCCGTAGCTCGGCATCACCACCGCCCCCATGGAGCCGGAGGCGACGGCGGCGCGCATTTCATCCGGCGTTCTCCAGACTTTGAAAACGGCGCCGGGTGCGACATCCTTCAGGAACCCGCCCTTTACCGCATGGGCCAGCACGGCCGACGGTGCGGCCGGAGGGCCATAAAAGGTGAGCGGCGCTTCCGCCTTCGCAACATGCGGTGCGGCAAGTGTCGCGACCGCGAGCCCGGAAAAGGCCGAAAGAGCCTGACGACGGGTGAGATGGGCCATGGTCCTGATCCTTTCGCGCCGGAAGCGCCCTGATGCGCGTGACGCCCGCTCAGACCTGTCTTCCGGTCCCGGCGCGTCACCAACCCGGAAATGACATTTTGCAAGCGCTCGCTCTTTGCGCAGGATCAAACAGGGCCGAAAACAGGGATTATTCACCCTTCTTGAGTGAGAGCGCGTCCCGCAGGAGCCGCGAGCCCTCCTGAGCGGCGGCAGCGATATCGAGAAACATCAGGCTTGCGGTTTCGACCACGCCTTGATCCACCGTGTCGTCTTCGGCGAAATCGCAGAGCATCTCGGTCAGGAGCGCGATCTTGCGACGCTCCTCGCGGGCGGCGGCCAGAAGCTTGACGATATTGCGCTGGCGCTCGAAATCCTCGAGTTCGCGCAGCGCCTCGTGCACCCTGTCGCGGCAGCCGCAATCAAGCGCACTCTGCAAGACAATATCGCGCACCAGATGGATTGCCGCCGCGATATCCGCTCCGCCCGGTGCGGCTGCGGGCAGCTTTTGCTCGCTTTGCCCGTTCGTCGTCATGCATTCACCCCGTGCGCCGTGTTGCGGGCGCGGGCGATCCAGGCCGCCCCTTCCTGCCCGTGGTGAAAACCATTGGAAAAGGGCACGTCCGGATAGATGTGCCCGAGACGTGCAAGACCGTCCTCCGCCTCCCGCCTGCTGGCCAGAACATCGTCATGGATTTGCGCCACCGCAACCATGTCGCAGTCCTGCGGCGACAGCCGGAAGCGGGAAATGCCGGCGGCGGCCAGATCCTGTAATTCGCCAAGCAGCGACTGGCAGGTATGCGACACCGTCTGCACGCCGTTCAGCGCCAGAAACGACTGCCGGTCGAGCGTGCGTACCGGCAATCCATCCGGATCGTCACCGCAGACGAACTGGCAATTATCCTTGATATTGCCCTTGGCGCGGGCATGGGCGCAGCGCGCCGAAATGGCGAGCGGCAGGCGGCCGAAGGCGAAGATTTCGAAGTCCACATCAGGTGTCTCCGCCACGATGCGCTCCACCGAGGTCATCGGTAGTTCCGGCGGCAGGCATATGGCGCTCGCGCCGCGAGACGACAGCAACCGCGCGGTCGCGGCATTATAGACATTCACCATCGGCCCGACGACATGCGGGGTGCCGTGCAGCATGCCGAGCGCGGAAAGATCGTTCGCCTCGACGGGATAGGGACTGTCGACGATCAGGCCGCGCAGGTGGCGGCTTTCCCGCTCCAGCGTCACCAGCGAAAGCGTCGAGAGGATCACCTGTTTTCCGGCACTCTCCAGCCGCTCGATCACCTCTGCCAGATGCGGCTCGGTGAAATGAAACCGTTTGGAGCAGACGGTTTCACCAAGATAGACATGGCTGACGGGCGCTTCATCGGCGATGCGGAAATAGAAATCGCGCCATTTCTCCCCCTGCCAGAGATAGAGGACCGGGCCGAGCGCCAATGTGGCTTTTGCGGGTTTTGCCATCGCCGTCATCTCCAGCGTTTCTCATAAGCGCCGACGGTGGTGCGCTGGCCTTCGCTCAGGAGCCGCAGGCGGGAAAGCAGCCTGCCGCGCTCCTCAGCACCGGCGGCAAGCGCCCGGTGCAGGGTGGAAACCACTTCCGCCACATAGGCCTTGCCGCGCTGGCGGCCCTCGATCTTTAGCGCGCTGACGCCCGCCTCGCGCAAGGCATCGATCTGGTCCATCACGTCAAGCGACACCGGATCCTCGAAGGCATAGGACCTGTCATCCGCGATCTCGAAACGGCCCTTGCACAGCGTGGGGTAACCCGCCGCCTCGCCGGCGGGAAAACGGTTGATGGTGTAATCGCCGAGTTCCGACACCAGCGCCTGCCCGTCCTGCCGGTAGCGGACGTGGCTTGCCGGCGAGCAGACGCCGTTCATGTTGGGTGACTTGCCTGTGGCGTAAGACGAGAGCGAGCAGCGTCCCTCCGCCATGACGCAGAGACCGCCGAACACGAAGATTTCGATCTCACAGCGGATTTGCCGCGCCAGCCGGGCGATGTCGGGGATAGTCAGGGTGCGCGGCAGCACCACGCGTTTCGCGCCGAAGGCATCGACGAGGAAATTCACCGCGTCCGCATTGGAGGCGGAGGCCTGCACGGAGACGTGGATACGCTGCTGCGGATGATGTTCCGCCACATGCGCCATCAGGCCGAAATCGGCAAGGATAAGCGCGTCCGCCCCCGCCTTCACGGCATCGGCCGCGCCGCGATACCAGATATCCTCATGCCCGGCGCGCATGAAGGTGTTGAGCGCCACGAAGGTCTGGACACCGCGCTTTTTCGCGTAAACGATGGCCTCGGCAAGTTCCTCGCGGGAAAAATTAAGGCCGGGGAAATTGCGGGCATTGGTTTCATCGCGAAACCCGCAATAGACGGCATCGGCACCGGCATCCACGGCCTCGCGAAAGGCGGCGGGCGTTCCCGCGGGACAGATCAGTTCCATGCCTCACCTCCCCGTGTTTCGGATAGAACATGGCCGCGCAGGCGGTTCGCAAGGCCCGTTACCATCGGCGCGAAAGGTCCGGCAAATGCACCGAGATCGCGCGGCAGATCGATACCGCTATCATCGAGCGCATTGCGCAGCGCCAGCATCGCCTCCATATCGCCGGTGACGCTGAGATCGCGTGAGAAGAACAGCGCATCGGCATCCTGCCGCCCCTCCATCAGCGCAAGCAGCATGAAGAGCGGTCCCTCGACCGCCGCGTCCGTCTTGGGCAGGCGGGCCTTGCGGCTGACGGTGATGGCAGGACCTGCCGGCTCGACCATGAAGGCGAAGGGGAGATCGACGGGCAGAAAGGCGTAGCGCTTGCCACGATGTTCACCGAGCCGGACGAACATATCCGGATGCCGCTTCATGATCTGCGCCAGCATCGCCGCCGTCGCTCGCTGCACCACGGCAAGAGGCAGGAAATTCATGGGGCGGGCGATGGCGGCGGGAAAAGGTCTCATGAAAGGTCCTGTCGGCTCAGTTGCGGGCGGCAACCTAACCGCAACGCGCGGGTGGCGGTTTGAGCGAACGCAAAGACAGGGAAATTTTCGGGTGCGCCTTCACAAAAGCCGCTATAAATCATTCACTTGCCAAGCGAAGGAGGCCGCCCGTGTCCGATTTAAGGGTCAAACGGATTTACGAACCCGCCAGCGACGATGACGGCGCGCGCATTCTGGTGGACCGGCTCTGGCCGCGCGGCATGAGCAAGGAAAATGCAAAGCTTTCCCTGTGGATGAAGGAAATCGCGCCCAGCAACGAATTGCGCAAGAACTTCTCCCATATGCCGTCTCGCTTTGAGGAATTCACCCGGCATTATCATGAGGAGCTTTCGGTCAATCCCGATGCCGTGGCGCACATGAAGGAGCTGATGGCGAAGGGCCGGGTCACGCTGCTTTATGCCGCCCACGATACCGAACACAACCACGCCCTGGTTCTCGCCGACTATCTTCGTTCGCACTGAGCCGCATTTGCGGCAGCGCAAGGACATGACGCACTGGCGCCTGCAAACAGGCGGCATGAGAGACGAAGCAACAGAAACGAGACCCATCCGCATCGCCGATCTGCGCAGTTTCATCCGGCTGCTGGAAGAACGTGGGCAGCTGCGGCGAATTCGCCAGCCGGTTTCGCTGGTGCACGAGATCACCGAAATCCACCGCCGCGTGCTCGCCGATGGCGGACCCGCGCTGCTGTTCGAGCGACCTGTCGACCATGAGGGCAAGGTGCGGGACATGCCGCTGCTCGCCAATCTTTTCGGCACGCGGCAGCGCATCGAATGGGGACTCAGGCTGGAAACCGGCGGCCTGCCCGCACTTGGACAAAAGCTCGCCGAATTGCGCGAGCCACGGCCACCGAAATCCATAGCCGAGGCATGGGGTAAGCTGCCTTTGCTGAAGGCCGCACTTTCCATGCGGCCACGCAACGTCTCGCGCGCGCCGGTGCAGGAAAAGGTACTGACGGGTGATGCGGTCGATCTTGCCTGCCTGGCGGTGCAATGGTGCTGGCCGGGCGAGCCGGCCCCGCTCATCACCTGGCCGCTGGTCATCACCCGTTCGCCTGACGATCCCGACGATATCAATGTCGGCATCTACCGCATGCAGGTGCTGGGACCGGACAGGGCGATCATGCGCTGGCTGGCGCATCGCGGCGGCGCGCATCACCACCGGTTGTGGCGTGCGCGCGGGCTGGATATGCCCGTTACCGTCGCCATTGGGGCCGATCCTGCCACCATTCTCGCCGCCGTGATGCCGCTTCCCGACCATATCAGCGAGCTTGGCTTCTCCGGCCTGCTGCGCGGCTCGAAAAGCCGCATCGCAAAAGCTTTAACCGTGCCGATGCCGGTGCCGGCCAATGCCGAGATCGTGCTGGAGGGCACCGTTTCGGCAACGGAAACGGCACTCGAAGGCCCCTATGGCGACCATACCGGCTATTATAATTCAGTCGAATCCTTCCCGGTCATGACACTCTCGGCAATCACCATGCGCCGCGATCCGATCTATCTTTCCACCTATACCGGCCGGCCGCCGGATGAGCCTTCGGTTCTCGGTGAAGCCATGCTCGAGATTTTCCTGCCGCTCGTGAAAAAGCAGTTTGCGGAAATCGTCGATCTGTGGATGCCGCCGGAGGCCTGTTCCTACCGCGTCATGGTCGCATCCATCGACAAGCGTTACCCGGGACAGGCAAAGCGGGTGATGATGGGCCTTTGGTCGATGCTGCCGCAGTTCAGCTATGTGAAGCTCATCATTCTGGTCGATCCCGACATTGATGTGCGCAACTGGGCGGATGTCATCTGGGCGCTTTCCACCCGTTTCGATGCTTCGCGCGATACGACGATCATCGACGATACGCCAATCGATTATCTCGACTTCGCCTCTCCTAAAGCCGGTCTCGGCGGCAAGATGGGACTGGACGCCACCCGCAAGCTGCCGCCGGAGACGGAGCGCGAATGGGGCCGCGTGCTATCCATGGCGCCTGACGTGATCGCAAAAGTCGATCTAATGTGGCGCGATCTCGGCCTTGGAGAACGGCCATGACCCCGTGCCGCGTCGTGGTCGGCGTCACCGGCGCCTCGGGCGCCGGCATCGCCCTGCGTATTATCGAGCGCCTTGCCGGGATGAAAAGCGTCGAAATCCATCTCGTCCTGTCGCAATCCGCCAGACGCACCGTGTTGCATGAGAAAGGGGCGCAAGCCATGGGGCGGATGTTTTCGCTCGCCGGCGTCAATCATTCCATCGACGATATCGGCGCGGCGATTGCCAGCGGCTCTTTCCCGACGGCCGCCATGATCGTCGCCCCCTGCTCCATGCGGACGCTCGCGGCCATTGCGACCGGATTTTCGGACAATCTCCTTACCCGCGCCGCCGATGTGCATTTGAAGGAACGTCGGAAACTTGTGCTGATGACGCGCGAGACGCCGCTGCATCTCATCCATTTGCGCAACATGTGTACGGTGACGGAGGCTGGCGCCATCGTCATGCCGCCGGTGCCGGCCTTTTACAACAGGCCGCAAAGCGTCAACGATATTATCGACCAGCTCGCCGCCCGCGCCATCGATCAGCTCGGCATCGCTTCCGCGCCACAGGCGCCGATATGGCAGCCGCATATGGTGAAGGCGCCCTAAGCGATCAGAGATAGGCCATGGGGTCCGCGCCGAAAAGCATGGCATGGCCGCCGGCCAGCAGCCACCACACCGTCAACCCCGTCAGCGCCGCGGCGAGCAGCATCGGCCCATCCACCGCGATGCGGGTTTTGCCTGTGAGAGTCGCCGCGAAGGGAATCGTAGCGCTTCCGGCAGCCGCCACGTTCCACGCATTACCCAGTCTTTTCCGCGCACGTTTTTCGGTCATGGCCATTCCGCCCATCGAGAACAGTGCAAAGCCGCCGAACAGGATGACGGAGCGCAGATCGCCATTCGGCACGACATGGCCAAGCGACCAGAACAGAAAACCGATAAGCACCGGATGGCGGGTGATGCGGACAATGGCCCCCGGCTCCTGCCCCTGCCGTACGGAAATGGAGAGCGGATTGACGCTGAGGAGGCCAGCCAGCACGAAAAACAGGCCAATCGGCCCTGCCAGAAACGTGACATGCGCCTGCCAGGGCGCGACGTCCCAGAGCGGAATATAATCGACCGACAGCGCGGCATAAAATACCCAGCCCAGCGTCAGAAGCGAGACGACGGAATAAGTCCCGAAATAGGCGGGCCTGCCGATGGCCGCAACCAGCCGGCCGCGCACGGCAGGTACGGCGGGAATGGAATGCAGCGCCACGAAAAGCGAAAGAGCGGCGACAAGTTCAAGCATGCGACTGTCTTCTCACTGGTTCAGGAACAGCACCGACGCAATGGCCACGGAGGCAAGCACAGCGGAAACCGCGCCCATGCGCTGCAACACTCCCATACGGTACAACAGCACCGCAAAGCCAATGATAACAGGGGTTGCGACAATCAGCCCGACCTGTGCATCGTTCATGGGAAGCTCCATTTTTGAGAGTTGCGCTTTGTCAGGACAATAGGGCTTTGCGCGCTCCCTTCTTTGACCGACCGCAAAGAAGCGGGGTTTGAGGACGCCTAAGCGTGGCTTGCTGTTTTACAATTACGGACAAGACCATGGCGATAAATACGGAAGAGGAAAGCGGAAACCTGCTCCTGTGGATTCTGGTCTGGAGCGAGCTTGCCGCCTTCGGTGCTTTGACCGGCGCATTCATCATCGCCTTCGCCCTCAATCCCGAGGCCTTCGCCGCCGCGCGTCAGCATCTGCAACCGCAACTTGCCGGTCTCAACACTTTGATTTTGCTGGCAAGCGGTTGGCAGGCGGCCGTTGCGGCCAGCCACCACACCGCACTCCCGGGCAAGCGACGGGCGCTTGTCCTTGCCGGCCTGCTGGGTTTCGTTTTCGTCGGCGTAAAACTCTATGAATACTCCACCGAAATCGCCTTCGCCTCCGATCCCGCCTATGGCGCGTTCTTCGAGCTTTATTTCCTGCTCACCGGCTTCCACCTGCTGCATGTCGTCTTCGTGGCCGTGCTGCTGTTTCTCGTCGCAGTCTTCCCGAAAAACGAGAACGTCACGCTGGTGACGACGCTGTGGCATGTGATCGATCTCGTCTGGATCGTCATTTTCCCCGTTATCTATCTGGTTTGACATCATGATCCACCGCACCTCCCGCCAGCTTGCGAGAAGTTTTGCAGCACTCGCCATTCTCGTCCTCGCCGGTACGGCCGTCGTGACATCGTGGAAAGCGGCGCTTCTGCCGCCGGTCGCCGCCGCCTGCCTGATGCTGCTTTTCGCGCTCCTGAAATCCAGGCGCGTCATCGACGATTTTCTCGGCTTTCGCGAAGAGCGTGGCCTGCTGCGCACAGCGCTTCTGGCATGGCCGGCCATCTTTGCCGCCGCAGCCTTGTTGCGAGCGTTCCTGCAGGGGATTTTGTCGCTCTGAAAGGCGGACCACACCACCTCTCCACTTGTTTGCCAAATGGCAAAGAACGCCGGCGGCCAGCGGCTAGAAAGGGGCGAGACCCGAAGCCTGCCGGCAAATTCCGGCAAGAGGGTTCGATCAAGCCAGTCCGCATAAGCGGTCTTCCGGATGGAAAGGACCATTGGCATGGCAGAACGCCTGACCAAAACAGGAGCGCGAAACGTCTTTTACGGCGGCTCCATCTTCTTCTTCGCCATATTCGTCGGGCTGACGGCCCATAGCCATTATTACATGCGCACCACCTCGACGGATGAAAGCACGCTGACCGAAAGCGTCGCGCGCGGCAAGCATGTGTGGGAGAAAAACTCCTGCATCAACTGTCACACGCTGCTCGGCGAAGGCGCCTATTTCGCACCCGAACTCGGCAATGTCTGGAAGCGCTATGGCGGCGTGGAAGACAAGGAGACGGCGCGCGATTCCATCAAGGCCTGGATGGCCGCCCAGCCCACCGGCATCGAAGGCCGCCGCCAGATGCCGCAGTTCAATCTCACCGAACAGGAACTCGATGATCTCGTCGATTTCCTCGAATGGGCGAGCCGGATCAAGACGCAGAACTGGCCGCCGAACGATGCGGGTTGAGGCTGACGGCAAGGAGATGACGAGATGAAATACCAGACGCAAAAAGTCGCCATGCTGTATTTTTACGGCGCAATCGGGCTGTTCGTGGCGCAGATCCTGTTCGGCGTCGTCGCCGCCACGATCTACGTGCTGCCCAATACGCTTTCCGAGCTTCTGCCCTTCAACATCGTGCGCATGATCCACACCAATGCCCTTGTGGTATGGCTGCTGATGGGCTTCATGGGCTCGACCTTCTATCTTCTGCCGGAAGAAACGGAAACGGAGCTTTACAGCCCCAAACTCGCCATCGCGCAGTTCTGGATCTTCCTGGTGGCCGCCGCCGTCGCCGTGGTCGGTTATATGTTCCGCATCCATGAAGGCCGCGAATTCCTCGAACAGCCCTTCGCCATCAAGGTCGGCATCGTGCTTGTCGTTTTGATGTTCCTGTTCAACATCACCATGACGGCGCTGAAGGGCCGCAAGACCACCGTCATCAACATCCTGCTCTTCGGTCTCTGGGGTCTGGCGATCTTCTTCCTTTTCGCCTTTTACAACCCCATGAACCTCGCGCTCGACAAGATGTACTGGTGGTACGTCATCCATCTTTGGGTGGAAGGCGTGTGGGAACTGATCATGGCCTCGATCCTCGCCTTCCTGATGATCAAGCTCAACGGCATCGACCGCGAAGTGGTGGAAAAATGGCTCTATGTCATCGTCGGTCTTGCCCTCTTCTCGGGCATCCTCGGCACCGGCCACCACTATTACTGGATCGGCGCGCCGGGTTACTGGCAGTGGATCGGTTCGCTGTTCTCGACGCTGGAAGTGGCCCCCTTCTTCACCATGGTCATCTTCACCTTCGTCATGACCTGGAAAGCCGGCCGCAAGCATGAGAACCGCGCAGCGCTGCTCTGGTCGATCGGCTGCTCGGTCATGGCCTTCTTCGGCGCCGGCGTCTGGGGTTTCCTGCATACGCTGTCGTCGGTGAATTACTATAGTCACGGCACGCAGCTCACCGCAGCCCACGGACACCTCGCCTTCTTCGGCGCCTATGTGATGCTGAACCTTGCCATGATGGCCTATGCCGTGCCGGAAATGAAGAAGCGCGCACCTTACAATCAGTGGCTTTCAATGACGAGCTTCTGGGTGATGTGCACGGCCATGTCGGTGATGACCTTCGCGCTGACTTTTGCCGGCGTGGTGCAGATCCAGCTGCAGCGCGTCATGGGCGAAAGCTTCATGGATGTGCAGGACCATCTGGCGATCTTCTACTGGATCCGCCTAGGCTCGGGTTTCGCGGTTCTCATTTCGGCGGCCATGTTCATCTGGGCAGTTCTGGTGCCGGGCAAGCAGAAACAGGGCGACGTCGCCCGCCTCGTGCAGCCCGCCGAATGAGAAAACGGACCGGCTCTCCTTTTCCCCCGGAGAGCCGGTTCCTTACCATCAAAGATGGAGATGACCATGAACACCCTTTTCCGCCCGACACCGCCGCCGCAACCGGACACACCCTTCTACACGCCGCTTGGCAATGAATGCGTGCTGTTCGAAAGCGCCTGGGTGCGGCAATTGCCGCTGCTGCTGAAAGGCCCGACCGGTTGCGGCAAGACCCGTTTCGTCAGCCATATGGCGGCAAAACTCGGCCTGCCGCTTTCGACAGTTTCATGCCACGACGACCTTGCCGCCGCCGACCTGACCGGCCGTTACCTGCTGAAAGGCGGTGAAACCGTGTGGATGGACGGCCCGCTGACACGCTCGGTGCGCCAGGGCGGCATATGTTACCTCGACGAGATCGTCGAGGCGCGCAAGGATGTGGCCGTCGTGCTGCATCCGCTTACCGACGACCGCCGCATCCTGCCGCTGGAGCGCACCGGCGAGGTTCTGGAAGCGCCCTCCGGCTTCATGCTCGTCGTGTCCTACAATCCCGGCTACCAGAACCTTCTGAAAAGCCTGAAGCCCAGCACCCGCCAGCGTTTCGTCGCCATTGAATTCGACTTTCTGCCCAAGGAACAGGAAATCGCCGTCGTTTCGCATGAAAGCGGGCTGGATGCGCGCGATGTCGAGCCGCTCGTCGATCTCGCCCACCGGCTGCGCGGCCTGAAGGGTCACGATCTGGAAGAAGGCGTCTCCACCCGCCTGCTCGTCTATTGCGCCAGCCTCATCGATACCGGCCTTCCCGCCCGCCAGGCCGTGCGCGCGGCGATGATCGAGCCGCTGACCGACGAGCCGGACGTGAAGGCCGCGCTGCATGAAGTCGCGGATGCGATCATCCGATAGGGCGCATTTATATCCATCTCGGAATGCGCGGCGAGGCCCGCGCATTCCGGCTCGATGCCATGAGGATAAACCATGCTGGACTTTCTGGAACTGGAAGAAACCGTCGGCCGCGCCTGGCACAGGCTGATCGGCGAAACCGGCACATGGCTGCGCTTTCCGGATCATGCCGTGAAGCTGGAGGATATGCAGGCCGTGCTGGCCATCTGTTTCCGCGGTTTTGGCGGTGAACATGCGGTGCAGATCGCCCCGGCCCGCGCCCGCACCTCCACGCACCGGCTGAGGCTTCGCCAACGCATGGGCCTTGGCGAAGAAAAATTGGCCCAGCCTGGCCGTGATCATGCCACGCTGATGCTGCCGCCGGTGCTCGATCTGTTTCGCGACCGCCACCTCAATCGCGATCTTTATCTCTGGCTCGCCGCCGCCATGGCGATGATGCCGCTTGAGCCGGTCGTGGCTGCCGACCCACTGCGCAACGATCTTGCCCGGCTCGACCGCGCCGTAGAACTGGCAGAGGCCGTAACCCATGTTTTTCCCGGCATGAAGGCCCGTTATCGCCGGCTATGCGCCGCCATGCTGGCGGTGCGGCAGAAGCGGCCGTTGCCGCAGGCGGAACAGCAGGTAGAACAACGGGTGCTTTCCATGCTGGCCGATGCGGCAGGGATCGAAGGCTATCCGCCGCCCGCCGGTCTTCCGGAAAAAGCACCGCCACGCTACCTGCCGATGCTGCCGGTGCCGCTGTGGCCAGACACGCTGCTGCGCAAAATCTCCGAAGCCCGGCAAGGCGAGGACCAGCCGGCCGCGAGCGCAGCGCCACAGGGGGCGGAGGCCGCCCGTCATATCGCCGTGCGCGAAAAGGCGGAGAACCGGCAGACGGAACGCAGCCCCTTCATCCTCAACCGTTTCGAAAAAATCCTCGCCATGGCGGAGATGGTCAATGTCGACCGGCCGGGCGACGACAGCGACGATGCCGACGGCAGTGCGGCCGACGAGCTGGATGACATGACGCTGGGTGAAAGGAAGGGACGGCCTTCCGCCCGTTTCCGCTTCGATCTGGACCTGCCGCCCGAAGCACTGAACCATACCCCGCTGACGGCGGAGCTCACCTATCCCGAATGGGATTATCGCAGCGGTACCTATCTCGCCCATCATTGCCGGGTGATCGCCGGACCGGCGAATGACGCCGAAACGGCACCGGAACCCGACCCGGGCACCAAGAACCTTATCCGCCGGGTCAGGCGGCAGTTCGAGGTGCTGAGGCCACGTCACGAAATGCTGCGAGCCCAGCTTGACGGCAACGATCTCGATCTTGACGCGGTGGTGCGCGCCAGAAGCGACATCGCCGCCGGCGGACAGGGCAGCGACCGCATTCATATGGCAAGCCGCCCGCAGGCGCATGATCTCGCTGTGACGATCCTCGTCGACGTATCGCTGTCGACCGACGCCTGGTTCGACAATCGCAGAGTGCTTGATGTGGAGAAGGAAGCGCTGCTGGTGCTTGCCCACGGGCTTTCCGCCTGCGGTGACAGTCACTCGATCCTGACCTTCACCTCACGCCGCCGCTCCTGGGTGCGAGTGGAGACGGTGAAGGATTTCGATGAGCCGATGGGCCACGCTGTCGAGCGTCGCATTGCGGCGCTGAAGCCCGGCTTCTACACCCGCATCGGCCCCGCCATCCGCCATGCCAGCACCAGGCTGCATGAAAGACCGGAGCGCCGCAAGCTGCTTCTGTTGCTGACGGATGGCAAGCCGAACGATGTCGATCACTATGAGGGCCGCTTCGCCATCGAGGACAGCCGCCGCGCGGTTTCCGACGCGCGGCGCTCGGGCGTCAGCGTCTTCGGCGTAACGGTCGACAGCAAGGCGCAATCCTATATTCCGGCCATGTTCGGCCAGAACGGTTATGCCATCGTCAGCAGGATCGCCAAGCTGCCATCGGCGTTGCCGGCAATCTATCGCAGCCTTGCCGGCTGAAGCATGTCTCGCAACGGACCTGACGAATCTCAGGTTTGTTTGCGCGGCGACAATGTCTCCCAACGGCACGGCGGATAGGTTTTTCCAGTCCGCCGGCCGGCCGCACCGCCGGACATTTCAGTGTTCGCGGCCGTGGAGCCAGCCTATGTCCGAAGCCCAAACCGCAACCAATATCGATGTACGCATCATTCCGCATCGCGAACGCCATCCGCGCATTTTCGGTGCGCTCGGCGCATTGGCTCAGGGGCAATCGCTGCAGATCACCAGCGATCACGATCCCCGTCCATTGCTTTACCAGCTCGCCACCAATTTCCCCGGCGAATTCGGCTGGGAATATCTCGAACAGGGTCCGGAAGTCTGGCGTCTCGATATCGGCCGGCTTGAAGAACAGGCCGAAGGTTCCGAGGACGATATGTCCGGCTGCGAATGCTGCTGCGGTTCCGAGCATTGACCTCAGCGCCAGCGGCATGGTGAAAAGACCTCTGGCGGCCGGCCTTTGCCGCCGCCAGCCGATAGATGAGGTGATGCAATGACGGAAATGATCAGGGAACTCGATGTCCGGCCGCTTTTGCTGAGCGGCGGCGAGCCCTTTCCGGCCATCATGGAAGCCGTGGCCGGGCTTGCTCCCGGTGAGGCGCTGCGCTTATACGCCACCTTCCGGCCCGTCCCGCTGTTCAAGGTGATGGCCGAACGCGGTTTCGACCATCAGGTGAGGGAAATCGGCGGCGGCGACTGGGAAGTGCTGTTCACGCCGCAATCCACTGAAGCCGAGCAGATTTCCGTTTCGCCAGCGCTTGCGGGCAATGCCGAGGAGCCGCAGATATGGCCCGATCCGGTCATCTATCTCGATCTCAGCGACGAAACGGCCGAAGGCCAGGCGAGCCGCACGCTTGCCGCACTCGACCGTCTTCCACCGGGTGCCGTGATCTTCGTGCTGATGCCGCAGGAGCCGACTTTCCTTTACCCGGAACTTCTGGCCCGGGGCCATCAATGGGCCGGCAATTTCGACGACGCCCGCACCGCGTTCCGCATCTTCATCCGCGCCGGTGCCGGCGCGCATTAAGCCATAAATCAAATCCCCCGAAACCGAACCGCCCCGGAAGTTGCCTCCGGGGCGGTTCGTTTTTGGCAGTATCGCATGCAAGCTCTCTACGCTTTTAGTGGTTTGCGCTCGCGCATCAGGATCGGCCCATATTCAATGCAGAAGAGACCGAAACCTACGATCCAGAAGAGCGCCGAGCAAGCGTAGAGATGCATCATCGCACCGGGGAAGAACTCGGCTGCCGGTCTCAGCAGCGCGCAGGCGATCAGCGCGACATAAGCGGCAATGGTAACCCTGCTCGCCGCAAGCTTGCGTCCGGTGTGGCCAAGGCTCGCTCTTGTCATGACAGCAAGCATCATGCAGCCGATGACGCCGACGGTGAAGACATGCAGGACGGAACGCGTGTCCATGACGTCAAGAGCCGCTAGCGCTATGGTAATGAAACCGACGGGAATGAAGGCATAGGCCACATGCAGCACCACCAGCACCTGCTCCGGCCAGGTCGTCCAGCCACGCCAGCGGATCAGACGCACGGCGTGCATGAATGCCGCCAGAAGCGCCGTTGGTACTGCCACCATGCTCTCGGGTTCTATTGTCCAGACAGCCAGCGCCGCGATGCCGGTGAGGATGGCGGCGGTATCGAAGCCGTTATAGGGCACGGGGAAATCCGTGCGGCCGAAACGGTTCAGCCAGTTGCGGGTAAAACTCGGCACGATGCGGCCGCCGACGATGATAACGAGCACGGTATAGGCCGAGACGGCAAGGCGGGTCGCGATCTGGCTATGATCGCCCCCAATCGCTGCAACGTGGAATACGATGTTGGCGACGGAAAGCGCCAGCAGCCCGCCCAGCACCTTCAGGTCCTTCCATTTGCGCCCGGCAATGACCTCGCGCGCGCAGATCGTGAGAAGCGCAGGCAGGAAAAGCCCGTCGACGGCTGCGGCGGTGACCACGCCCACCTTATCCGGCACAAGCAGCAAAAGCCGGCCCGCGCACCAGAGCGCAAACAACCAGACCAGCGGTTTGCCCGATACCGGCAGTCGTCCCGTCCAGTTCGGCACGGCCGTCAAAAGAAAACCGGCCAGCACCGCCGAAGCGAAACCGAACAGCATCTCATGGGCATGCCAGTTCGGCGCGCCATAATCCCCGCCAAGGTCGATGAAGCCGGAAAGGGCTGCGATCCACAACACCATCGCCACGATGGCCCAGAGGGCGCCGCCGAGGAAAAACGGCCGGAAGCCGTAAGAAAAGATAACCGGGCCGGTGCGCGCCAGCCCTCTTGGAATGCCGCCCTTTGGCCGGCTGCGCCCTTCGGTGAGAACGGTTTGGCTGCCACTCATTATAATGCTCCTTGCTTGGTCTTGACATATGTCTAGACGCAAGCCCGTCCGGCTTCTTTGCGAACAGGCAAAGAGGCGGTGCGACCCTTCCACACCGGCCTTCAGCCACCTGCCAAAATGTCGCAGGGCGCCGAAAGCGAAGTTTGCTCCATCTCAAATTGTATTTCCGCCCTTCCGCTACAAATGCTGTGACAGAGCGAAACATGCTCTGCCCCAAGAGGGATAGGAGAAGAATGATGACGGAAACCTTCCACATCACACGGCGTAATATTCTCGCAGGCGCAGCATTTGCAGGGGCTATAGCTCCCGTCATCATGCCATCGGCAGCGAGCGCGGCAGAGGAAAAGAAAGCCGCAGCCAAGCCATTGACGAGCGCGGAGATTGCAGCGCTGCCTCGCGTAAAGGTTGATCTCGTCAAACCGCCCTTCGTGCATGCCCACACGCAGAAAGCCGAAGGCGGACCGAAGATCGTCGAGTTCACGCTCACAATCAAAGAGCAGAAGATGATCCTCGACGACAAGGGCACCGAGGTCCACGCCATGACCTTCAACGGCTCGGTTCCCGGCCCCTTGATGGTGGTGCATCAGGACGACTATGTCGAACTGACCCTCATCAACCCTGATACCAATGAGTTGCAGCACAATATCGATTTCCACTCGGCCACCGGCGCGCTCGGCGGCGGCGGGCTCACCATCGTCAACCCCGGTGAAAAGGCGATCCTGCGGTTCAAGGCCACCAAGGCCGGCGTCTTCGTCTATCACTGCGCACCTCCCGGCATGGTGCCGTGGCACGTCACCTCGGGCATGAATGGCGCGATCATGGTGTTGCCGCGCGAGGGCCTGACAGACGGCCACGGCAAGGAGCTTGTTTATGACAAGGTCTATTATGTCGGCGAGCAGGACTTCTACATTCCCCGCGACGAGAACGGCAATTTCAAGAAATATGAAAGCGCCGGCGACGCCATGGCCGACACGCTGGAGGTGATGCGCAAGCTGACGCCGACGCACATCGTCTTCAACGGCGCAGTCGGCGCCCTGACAGGGGAACATGCCCTTCAGGCCGCCGTTGGCGAGAAGGTGCTGATCGTCCATTCGCAGGCGAACCGTGATACCCGCCCGCATCTTATCGGCGGCCATGGCGATTATGTCTGGGCGACGGGCAAGTTCCGCAACCCGCCGGATCTCGACCAGGAAACCTGGTTCATTCCCGGCGGCACGGCGGGCGCGGCCTTCTATACCTTCGAGCAGCCCGGCATCTATGCCTATGTCAACCACAACCTCATTGAGGCCTTCGAGCTGGGTGCAGCCGCCCACTTCAAGGTTACGGGCGAGTGGAACAACAGCCTGATGCAGGCGGTGCTTGCCCCATCGAGCATCTGACGCAAACCGGAGCGCGCCGCCAGCAGGTACGGCGCGCTCCCCTTCTACTCTCTGCGGCCTGAAGGCAGGCCCGATGTTTGGCGTCTCCACGACGCAGGCAGGTTCTCATGGGCATTCCCGGCAACAGCCACTTCCCAAATGCCGTCTCGCTTCTTCTCCCGCTCTCGATTGCAACGCTGCTGGCAACGGCCATCGGTTTCCAGTCCGGGATCATCCGCAGCGGCATTGATGACCGCGTGGCCATGATGGCTCCACAGGTCGTTACAGTGCCCGCCGGACATTTCACCTACCGGGCGGAGGGCGAATATTTCCGCAATGGTTATGCCGTCGATGGGCCGATGGTCGACGTGGCGATGCGGCAAAATCTGACGATCATGAAATATCAGGTATCGAGCGCGGATTATGCGCGCTGCGTGGCGGAAGGCGGCTGTCAGCCGCCGGAACCCGGCTTTGCCGCTCCGGTCGGCGGCGCGATACCGGCAACCGGCATCAGCCAGGACGACGCTCGCGCTTATGCGGCGTGGCTGAGCGAACGGACAGGCGCTGTCTGGCGCCTGCCGAGCGATGCTGAACTGGCCTTCGCCGCCGGCTCGCTTTTTCCGGATGAAACGCTCGGTGTGGCTGCCGACAGTGAAAACCCCGCTTTGCGCTGGCTGGCGGATTACGAGCGGCAGACCAGCCGCAAGGCGTCGGGCAATCCCGTTCCGCAATCCTATGGCAGCTTCGGCGAAAACGAATATGGCCTTGCCGATTTCGGCGGCAATGTCTGGGAATGGACATCGAGCTGCAGCCACCGTGTGACGCTCGGCAAGGATGGCGATGTAGTCGATACCGTCGCCTCCTGCGGCATTCCCGTCGCTTCGGGAAAACACCGGGCGGCGATGAGCGCCTTCGTCAAAAACCCGAAAAGCGGCGGCTGCGCCGTCGGCGTGCCGCCGGACAATCTGGGGTTCCGGCTGGTGAGGGATACGCGCTGGTATGCGCCGCTTCTCGAAAAGCTTGGCGCAGCCGCTCCGTCTTCTTGATAATCGTCAATAAAAACAATTGGTTGATTCATATCATTTGATCTTCTTCAGCCCGTGATAGTGCTGTATTGTGAGGATACAGAAGAGGCCGACACCTGGGGCGCCCATTGCGGGAACCAAGGCGGCGGCCAATCACCGGAGAGGTGCAAGTGAAGATTGACCGAAGCGTCATCCGGTCGCTGGCCTTGTTTGCCAAGATGGCCGACGATGAGCTGGACGGACTGCTGACCCACGCCACATCCAGGCTGGTGCCGCCGGGCGAAGCCATTTTCGAGCAGGGCCAGCCGGCCACGCATTTCTTCCTGCTCATCCACGGCCGCCTGAAGGTGACGCAGGTGACCCATGATGGCCAGCAGATCATCGTACGCGTGGTGCATCCCGGCGATCTCTTCGGTTTCGCCCGCGCGCTGCAACGGTCGGATTATCCCGGCACCGCCACGACGGCTGCCGAAAGCGTGATACTCTCCTGGCAGACGGACCTCTGGCCGCAATTCGTCGAACAGAACCCGCATCTCGCCGTTTCCGCCATGCAGACCATCGGCCAGCGTCTCGAGGAAGCCCATACGCGCATCCGCGAAATGTCGACGCAGGAAGTGGAGCGCCGGGTAGCCCACGCCGTGCTGCGCCTTTCGCAGCAGGCGGGACGTAAAGAGGTGGACGGTATCCGCATCGACTTTCCGATCTCGCGACAGGATATAGCCGAAATGACCGGCACGACGCTGCACACCGTTTCCCGCATCCTCAGCAGTTGGGAGAGCAAGGGGCTGGTGCAGGGTGGGCGGCAGAAGCTTCTGGTCTGCAATCTGCCAGGCCTTGCTCAGCTGGCGGAGGGCGAAGCGAGCCAAGTCTAGCGCGCAGGCGCCTGACCTTCGCCAGGAGCTTTACTTCCACCGCGTCGCCGCACTGCTCTCACTCAGCCGGTTTCGAAGCCGCGCTTTCGATATAGGCGATGAGATTGTCCAGATCTTCCGGCTTGCTGATGCCGGCCAGCGCCATCTTGTTGCCGGGTATTTTCTTCTTGGGCGCGCTCAGGAAATCCCGCAATTCTTCCGGTGCCCAGACGAGGCCGTCCTCGCCCGCTTTTTTCATCGCAGCCGAATAAGTATAGTCGGGCACGCCGCCTGCCGCACGGCCAATGATGCCGTTAAGCTGTGGGCCGACCCTGTTTTTCGCGCCCTCGCCTATGGCGTGACAGGCGGAACAGCGCTTGAAGGCTGCCTCCCCCTTGGCAACATTGCCCTCCGAAAGAGCGGGAACGGTGCTTGCGGTCAGCATAGCCGCCGCGATGATGATTGTACTGCGCATCGTGTCATCCTTGTCTTGCCGCTTGAGTGTGGCCCGTCTGCAAATGCGGACGGGCCAACAGTTCTCTCGTCAGGTCGTGCCCCAGGCGGGCGTGCCCTTCTTGTAGGGAAGGCGGTCTTCGAAACCGCCGGGAATCTCGTCGTAGACGAGAACTTCCGTGGCGCCGATCTTCGAGGTGAAGAAGCCGAGCAGCGTCAACTGCTTGACCAGCGTGAAGGCGTGCGGCTTTGCCGGCGTTTGTTCCGCCTTCGCCTGCTTGTCCAGCGCAGCAAGCAGCGCCTGCCGCTGTTCCGCCGTCAGCTCCAGAAAGGCCTTTTTGTGTTCGGCCTGACTGCGTTTCTCGATATCGGAAATCGCCGACAGGAAAAGTGTCCGCTGTTCGTCGGTATAACAATCGGCCGCATAGACGGCCATGAATGCACCCACTTCAGCATCCTTCGCCCCCGGCGTGGAGGTGCGGGGAATGATGGTTTCCGCCACCTCGTCCAGAAAGCGGATCTCCTCCGGGGTGAAGACGTGGGTAGCGCCGGCGGGCTTGGTGGCGTTTTCGGCAGCCGTGAGAACATCCGCGCCGATCAGCGGAAGGCCGGTGGCAATGGCTATCAGTTTCAGCAGTTCGCGTCTGTTCATCACAGGTTCCCCTTCTTGCGTTCGGAAACGGCAAAATCGGCGGCACGCGCCGTCAGCGCCATGTAGGTGAGCGATGGGTTGACGCAGGAGGCCGAGGTCATGCAGGCACCGTCAGTGACAAAGACGTTGGGTGCGTCCCAGACCTGGTTGTTGCCGTTGAGGACGGAGGTTTTCGGGTCGCGCCCCATGCGAGCAGTTCCCATTTCATGGATGCCCATGCCGGGGGCGTAACTGCCCCGCGACGGCTTGACGTTCTTGATGCCAACCGCCTCGAACATCTCGACGGCGTCATTGACCATGTCTTCGCGCATATCGAGTTCGTTCTGCTTCATCTCGACATTCATTGACAGGACCGGAAGGCCCCACTTGTCCTTCTTGTCATGATCCAGCTTCACGCGGTTGTCGTGATAGGGCAGCATTTCGCCGAAGGCGGTCATGCCGATGGTCCAGCCGCCCGGATCGGTCAGTGCCTCCTTGTAGTCGGCGCCGATATTGAGTTCGGCGATCTCCCGCTCCCAGCGCGAACGGCTGGCGGAGCCCTGATACCCAAAACCGCGCAGATATTTCCGCTTGTCGTCACCGGTATTGCGGAAACGCGGAATGTAGAAGCCCGCCGGACGGCGGCCCTTGAAATAGAAGTCCTCGAAGCCTTCCACCTGGCCGGTGGCGCCCATGCGGAAATGGTGGTCCATCACGTTATGGCCGAGTTCGCCGGAGCTGCTGCCGAGACCGCCCTCCCAGACATCGGTGGCCGAATTCATCAGCACCCATGTCGAGTTCAGCGTCGAGGCGTTCAGGAAGATGATGTCGGCGGTATATTCATAGGTCAGGTTGGTTTCTGCATCGATGATCTCGACGCCCCGCGCCTTCTTCTCGTCCTTGTCGTAGAGGATTTCCTTGACGATGGAGAAAGGCCTGAGCGTCAGATTGCCGGTGGCGACCGCCGCAGGCAGGGTCGAGGCCTGCGTGCTGAAATAGCCACCGAAGGGACAGCCCAGCCGACACTTGTTGCGGAACTGACAGCGCGTGCGCTCCTGATCGGGAAGTTCCTGGGTGATGTTGGCGCAGCGTGAATTGATGAGGTGGCGCGTGCCCTTGAACGCCTTCTTCAGCCGGCTGGCCACATCCTGCTCCACGAAATTGAGCGGAATGGGCGGCAGGAATTCGCCATCGGGAAGAATATCCAGCCCCTCGCGGCTGCCGGAAATGCCGGCAAAGCGTTCGACATAGTCATACCATGGAGACACGTCCTCATAGCGGATGGGCCAGTCGACCGCGATACCGTCTTTCGCATTGGCCTCGAAATCGGTCTGCGACCAGCGATAGGTCTGGCGGCCCCAGAGCAGCGAGCGACCGCCGACATGGTAACCACGGAACCAGTCGAAACGTTTTTCCTCGACATAAGGCGTTTCCTGCTCATCGGCCCACATGCCGAGCGTCGCCTCTTCCAGCAGGTAATCGCGGCTGAGAACGGGGTATTTCGCCTTCATCTCCTGCGTGGCACGGTTGCGATGGGGGTAATCCCAGGCTTCCTTGTCGGCATTCTGATAGTCGGTGACGTGCTCGATGTTACGGCCACGCTCCAGCATCAGGACCTTCAGGCCCTTTTGCGTGAGTTCCTTTGCGGCCCAGCCTCCACTGATGCCCGAGCCGACAACAATCGCATCATAATGATTGTTTGCCATGATAACTCCTCCGATGTGAGCTTGGAAAAAACGACAGGACAAAGCGTTTCCCGTCGCGACGCGGCGGAAAATGGATATGCGTCTGTCGAACCTCATGCTCCCCGCCGAAACCGGCCGCCGGGGAGCGGTTCTGGTTTTACTGGCAGTGTTTACTGAATGGTCGGCAGGCGTTCGCTGAGGAACGCGTTGCCCTTGGTCACCACCGCTTCGGCATCGAGCGGAAGATCGTGCTCAAGGATGAACCATTTTGCGCCGGCATGTTTGGCCGCCGGCAGAATTGTCTTCCAGTCGAGAACGCCGGTGCCGAGTGTGGCAAAACCGCGCTCGTTTTCCGCAGTGCCGGCCGGTGCATTGTCCTTGGCGTGGATGGCAAAAACCTTGCCCTTCAAGGTGCCGAGGAATTCTGCCGGGTCATTGCCGCTACGCGCCACCCAGGCGACATCGACTTCGGCCTGCAGCTTCGGGCCTGCCGCGTCGAGCAGCAGTTCGAGCGCCGTCTTGCCGTCGAATTTGACCATCTCGAAGTCGTGGTTGTGATAGGCCATGGAGAGGCCCGCCGCGGAAAGCTTGTCCGCGTAACCGCCAAGCTCCTTGCCGAAGGCGGTCCAGCCGGCGGCGTCCTTCGGGCGGTCTTCCGGCTTCAGGAAAGGCACGGTCACGACAGGATTGCCGACGGCCTTCTGCTCGGTAATGACCTCATCGAGGTTGCCGCGCAGCTTGTCGATCGGCACATGCGAGGAAATGACCTTGATCTTGTGCTTTTCCAAGAGCGCGTTCAGTTCGCCGGCGCTGACCTTCTGCATATCCACCGTTTCCACGGCGGAAACGCCAGCGCGGTTGAGAATGGCAAGCTGTTCTTCCAGCGTTCCGGAATTGCGCAGCGTGTACATCTGCGCGGCAATCGGCAGCACCTTGCTGTCATCGGCAAAAACCGGATTTGCGAAACCGGCCGCCAGTCCAACCACGAATGCCATGCCAGCGAATTTTGACTTGAACGTTTTCAAACGCGTAACTCCCTTTCCGTTTGATCAATATGACGACACGCGTGCCCTCGCCTTTCCCGGCCGTCTGGCCGGGTCATGCCGGGCACCGCCTCCTGTGCCCTGCGTCGTCCGTGCCCGATATTGGGTGAGCTAGATGTCGATCCCGACCCAGGACGAGGTCCGACTGGACCGGACGGCCGCATCGATGAATGCGAGACCCGCAAGGCCGTCCTCTATGCCGGGATAAATCACATCCCCGGCGGCCGTTTTTCCCTCCCTCTTTGCGATGATTGCATCTGCGGCTTCGCGGTAGATCGTCGCAAAACCCTCGAGATATCCTTCCGGGTGCCCTGATGGCACACGGCTGACACGGTTGGCGGCATCGCCTGCACCCGCGCCATTGCGGGTGATCAGCCGCTTCGGTTCGCCGTAAGGCGTGAACCACAGCTCATCCGGCACGCGGTGGTGCCATTCAAGCCCGCCCTTGTCGCCATAGACCCGGAGCGACAGGGCGTTTTCATTGCCAACTGCGATCTGGCTCGCCCAGAGCATTCCCTTGGCGCCGCTTGCATAACGAAGCAGAATATTGGCGCTGTCATCCAACTGCCGGCCCGGAACGAACGAGGTCAGATCGGCATAAAGGCTTGTTGGGATTTCACCCGTCACAAAGGCGGCGGCGTTGAAAGCGTGCGTGCCGATGTCACCGATTGCTCCGCCTGCGCCGGAACGGCTGGGGTCGGTGCGCCATTCAGCACCCTTTGCGCCGGTCTTTTCAACGGCTTCGGTCAGCCAGTCCTGCGCATATTCGGCCTGAACGTGGCGCAGCTTGCCGATGGCTCCATCAGCGATCATCTCGCGCATCTGCCGCAGCATCGCATAGCCGGTGTAATTATGCGTCAGGACGAACAGGCTGTCGGATGCCCTGACGATCTCGGCCAGCGCCTTCGCTTCCTCCAGCGTCGCGGTGACCGGCTTGTCGCAGATGACGTGGATGCCGGCTTCGAGAAAGGCCTTGGAGGGGGCGAAATGCAGGTGGTTCGGGGTGACGATGGCGACTGCCTCGATACCGTCCTCGCGTCCAGCCTCGGCCGCCGCCATGTCCTCGAACGAGGAATAGGACCGCTCCGGTGCAATGCCAAGCAGAGTTGCCGAAGCGGCCGCACGTGCCGGATCGGAGGAAAGCGCGCCGGCCACCAGTTCGTAACGGTCATCCAGCCGGGCCGCGATGCGATGCACCGCACCGATAAAGGCGCCCTGACCGCCGCCGACCATGCCGAGACGGATACGGCGGCTATCGAATTTTGCTATCGTGGAGGACATGAAGTTTCCTTTCAGAGACCGAGAAGGCGACGATTGGCGGCATCATCGACACCACTTTTGGCGAAATCGTCGAAAGCCCGTTCGGTCACGCGGATGATGTGGTTTTCAATGAAGCCAGCGCCTTCGCGCGCGCCGTCTTCCGGGTGCTTCAGCGCGCATTCCCACTCCAGCACCGCCCAGCCGTCGAAGTCATATTGGGTGAGCTTGGAAAACACCGCGCCGAAATCGACATGCCCGTCGCCGAGCGAGCGGAAACGGCCCGGCCGGTCGACCCAGCTTTGATAGCTGCCATAAACGCCTGAGCGACCAGTCGGATTGAACTCGGCATCCTTGACGTGAAAGGCGCGGATACGCTCGTGGTAGATGTCGATGAAATCGAGATAATCCATCGCCTGAAGGACGAAGTGGGAGGGATCGTAGAGGATGTTGGCGCGCGGGTGATTGCCGGTGGCTTCGAGGAAACGCTCGAAGGTGATGCCGTCATGCAGATCCTCACCCGGATGCAGCTCATAGCAGAGATCGACGCCGCTCTCTTCAAAGGCATCGAGAATGGGGGTCCAGCGTTTGCCCAGCTCCGCAAAGGCCAGTTCGACGAGGCCCGCCGGGCGCTGCGGCCATGGGTAAACGAAGGGCCAGGCGAGTGCGCCAGAGAAGGTGGCGTGGCTCTTGAGGCCGAGATGCTGCGAGGCTTTCGCCGCATATTTCAGCTGGTTGACCGCCCATTCCTGCCGCGCGCTTGGTTTGCCGCGCAGTTCGGCGGGTGCAAAACCGTCGAACATTTCGTCATAGGCCGGGTGAACGGCGACGAGCTGGCCCTGAATATGGGTCGAAAGCTCGGTGATCTCGATACCCATTTCCGCCAGACGGCCCTTGATATCGTCGCAATAGGTCTTGGATGCAGCGGCTTTCTCAAGATCGAAGAGCCTGGGATCGGTCGGCACCTGAATGCCCTTGTAACCGAGGGAAGCCGCCCATTGGCCGAGATTGTCGAGCGTGTCGAAGGGGGCCTTGTCCCCGACAAATTGCGCGAGGAAAATCGCCGGGCCTTTGATCGTCTTCATGTCCTTACACTCCTTGCATTCACAGTCTGGCCGCTACCGATGCGGCGGGCGGCAGGGCGCGACCGAGCCGCGCACCACCAGTTCCGTATCCAGCACGATGGTCTCGGCCGTGCGTTTACCGTTCAGCCGGTCGACCATCAGCGCCATGGCCCTGCGGCCCATTTCCTGCCGGGGCTGGCGCACCGTGGTAAGCGGCGGCTCGAAGGCATTGGCGAAAATGATATCGTCGAAGCCGATGACGGAGACATCGGCCGGAACCGAAACGCCGCGCGCACGCAATTCGCTGATCGCGCCAATCGCCATCTGGTCGCTCGAGGCGAAGATCGCGGTGAAGGCAATGCCGCCTTCAAGAAGGCTGCCAATTGCCTGACGTCCGGCCTCGATGCTGTAATCGCCCGTCACGACAAGTTCGTCGGCATAAGCGATGCCGGCTTCGGCAAGTGCCGCGCGATAACCATCGAAACGTTCCTGCGCCAGACTTTCCGGAACCGGACCGGCCAGATGAACAATCCTTTGATGCCCCGCCTCGATGAGGTGGCGCATGGCGTTTTTGGAGGCGGCGCGGTTGTCCACCTTGACGGTCGGCAGCGCGAGGCCCGGCACCGTTTCCGACGCGATGACAATCGGCGGCAGCGCGTCACCCTGTTCGAGAAGCTCGGCGGGAAACTGGCCGGTCATCAGGATCAGGCCGTCGGCATGTTTCTGGCGCACCATGTCAATATGGGTCGCCACGCGGTTCTCGTCGTTGCGGGCATCGCCCATCAGCACCTTGAAGCCCGCTTCGCCCGCCGCTTCCTCAACGCCCTTGTAGATTTCGAGATAAAACGGGTTGCCGATATCGCGAACGAGAAGGATGACAGTGTTGTTGGACTGACGCCGGAAGCTTGCCGCCTGCGCATTGGGAACGAAGTTGGCCTGCCGCACGGCGTCGAAAACCTTCTTTCTGGTTTCCGGGCGAACCTTGTCGGGTTGCTGCAGCGCCCGCGATACGGTCGCGATGGAAACGCCCGCAAGAGCTGCCACTTCCCTGATATTCGAACCTTGGTCTTTGCTCATCTGTCACACACGCAACTGCTTTTGGCGGCCATAAAGCAGCATCAGCGCTAGCAACGTGACACCGAATATGATCTGCCGTGCCCATACATCGAGGTTGAGCGTTATCAGTACGCTTTGCAGAATGGTGAGCGCAACCGCCCCGGCCATGGTTCCGACATATCCGCCCGCACCGCCGGCAAGCGAGGTGCCGCCGATGACGACCGCGATGATCGACGGAAGCACATATTGGTCGCCGACGGAGATGAAGGACGTGCCGGTGTAACCGATCACGCACACCCCGGTCAGCCCGGCAAACAGGCCGGAAAGACCATAAAGCAACGTGCGGATCAAAGAGACGGGTAATCCGGTGAGCGTCGCCGCTCGTTCGTTCGAGCCGATGGCATAGATGGCGAAACCGAAGGCGGTACGGCGCAGCACGAACAACATGATCGCGGCGATGCCGAGCCAGACGAAAAGCACGCCGGGAATGCCGAAGATGAGCGGACGGTTGATGAAACCTGCCAGCAGGGGTGCTGCCGCACCAGAGGGAACGCCCTGCGAATAGACGACCAGCCCGCCCTGAATAACCGCCGTCATGCCAAGCGTCATGACCAGCGGCGGAATGCGCACGAAGGTAATGCCGAGGCCATTGACGAGGCCGATCAGGAAGGGAATGCCGCCAGCAACCAGAATGGCGAGCGGAATGCCCGCATTCTGACCGTTCATCATATTGCCGGCAAGGACGGCGCCGAGCGAGATCATCGCGCCGACGGAAAGGTCGATGCCTTCGCGCCCGCCAAGGATGACGAGGTTCTGGCCCGCCGCGACGATGCCGAGAATGGCGGCAATCGTCAGAAGCCGCACGATCTGCGAGCCCTGTGCGAAGCCGGGCGACAGCAATTCGCCGACCAGCAGCAGGAAGACCGATGCACCAATGGCGATGGTCAGGGGATCGGTGAGGAGGGTTTTGATTTGCAAGCCGGGATTGGTCATATCAACGCCTCGTCACCAGAACGCCGCCGGCCAGCGCCGTCAGCACGATCAAACCCTGCACCAGTGTCTGGTACTCGAAGGGCAGCCCCGCAAAGAAAATCACATTGCCGATCATGCCGAGCACCAGTGCGCCGGCAATCGACCCTGTCGAGCTGCCGAAACCGCCCGAAAGTGCGGTGCCGCCCAGAACCACGGCCGAGATGGAGGACAGCGCCAGACTTGCACCGAGCAGCGGGTCGCCGGAGGCGGTCTCACCCGTCAGGCACAGCGCCGCCAGCGCCGAGAACAGGCCGGAGATCATATATGCGCCGATGCGGATGCCCGAAAGGCGCAGCCCCGTCTGGAAGGCCCCGGTGCGATTACCGCCCACCGCGAGAAGGTGGGTGTGGAAGGGAATGCGCGACACGATGAGGGTGAAGGCGATGCCCCCAATCAGCACCCACAGCACGAAGGGCAAGCCGATGAAGCTGCCGGAATAGGTCTGCCAATAGGCTTCCGGCACCGGAAGACCCGCCTGCGGCAGAACCCAGATCGCCAGCCCGGCGAAGATGATGCCGGTGGCAAAGGTGGTGACGATCGGCTGGAAGCGCAGGCCGGATATGAAGAGACCATTGACCAGTCCGCAGAGCAGCCCGACAGCCGCACCCGCCGCCATGCCGGCGAAGACGGCGCCTGTCGTGCCGCCAAGTGCGGCGATGACGCTGACGGTGACGACATTGGCGAGGGCCACGATGCTACCGACCGACAGATCGATATCGCCCGCCAGAATGACGTAGGTCTGGCCGATGGCCACCAGGATCAGCGGCAGAAACGTCGTCAGGTTCGATTGCAGCACGGAGGGCTGAACGAAGGAGGGTTGCAGAAACGTGTTCACGGCGATGAGAAGCGCCAGTACGACGAGGGTGATGACCCATGGCTGCCTGCGCAGAAAACCGGAGGCGCTCATGCGGCATCTCCATAGGCGGCGCGGGTCATGTTTACGGATGTCATGTCGGCTCCGGTCAGTTCCGCAGAAATGCGTCCACCGTTGAACACAAGAATGCGGTCGGCATATTCGAGGATTTCCGCATCCTCCGAGGAATAAAGAAGGATGGTCGCACCGGCATCGGCCTGCTGGCGCATCAGCGCGAAGAGGTCGGCTTTTGCGCCAAGATCGATGCCCTTGGTCGGGTCGTCGAGCAGCAGCAGTTTCGGCGCGGTGGCGAGCCAGCGGGAGATGAAGATCTTCTGCTGGTTGCCGCCTGAAAGCGTGCCTATCGGCATATCCAGGCCGGCAAACTTCGTCTTCATGTCATCCGTGACCTTCTGCACCCGCGGCTTCAGCGTCGCGGGACGGACCAGCCGCATCTTCTCGCGCACCATCAGCGCCGCGACGAGATTTTCGAAGATCGACCGGCCCTGAAGGGACGCGTCACGGCCACGGTCGCCAGAGACATAAGCAAAACCACTATGAACCGCCTGCGAAGGCTTGCCGATGGTGATTTCACGACCCTCAAACCGGATTTGGCCGGCAGCAAATGGGTTCGCACCGAAAAGACCCTTCAGCAAGGCCGACTGGCCCTGACCCTGCAGACCGGCTAGACCGACGATTTCGCCCGGATAGGCTTCGAGAGAGACACCGCGAACGCCCTCACTCGCCACATCCGTCAGCTTCAGGCTCGGTGCAGCAGCCGAACGCCCGTTCTGACGGGCAGGAGCGGCCCGAACATCGCCGACCATGTCATGCACGACGGCTTCGCGCGTGGTTGCCGCCGTATCGAGTTCGGAAATCGTCGCGCCATTGCGCATGACGGTGATGCGGTCGCAGACGGCAAAAACCTCGTCGAGGCGATGGGAAATCATGATGGTGGAGACACCCTCGGCCTTCTTGGCCCGGAGTATCTCGAAAAAGCGCTGCGACTGGCGGCCATCGAGCGCCGCCGTCGCCTCGTCCATGATCATCAGGCTGGCATTCTGGGCGAAGACCTTGAGGATTTCGACGAGCTGGCGCTGATCGGGCGGCAGATTGCCGACAATCGCATCCGGCTCCAGCCCTTCGCCAGCCACGCCGTCAAACAGCGCGATCAGCCTCGCCGCTTCCGCCTTCAGCGCCTTGCCGTCGACAAAGATGCCACGTTTCGGCTCGCGGCCGAGAAAGATATTATCGGCGACAGAAAGCTGCGGAACGAGGCTGAGTTCCTGATAAAACAGCGCAATACCGGCATTTTCGGCGTCCCGCGGGCTTTTGAAGCGCACGTCTTCGCCATTGAACCTTATCGCGCCGCTGGTCGGTGCAACAGCACCCGCAACGATCTTGCAGAGCGTGCTCTTGCCGCAGCCATTGGCGCCCAGAAGCGCGTGAATTTCACCGCGACCGACGGTCAGCCTACCGTCGGAAAGCGCGCGCACCGCGCCAAAATTCTTCGTTATGCCGGCCGCTTCCAAAGCGTTCGCCATCGCATGTCCCCGAATAATGCTTGTCACAGGCGGCCGGCCAAAGCCCGGTCCGCACTCGAAATTCTGGTTCGGGCCGGCGCTTGTCGCCGACCCGAAACGGCTCTTACTTGAAGAACTCGCCGGCCTGTTCCGGCGTCACGGTTGCCGTGACGGACCAGTAGCCCGGCTTGCCATCGGCGGCCTTGATGTTGTCGGCAAGGTTGTCATTGCTGACGAAGGGGATCGGAATATAGATAGCGTTACCATAGGTGCCGCCGAAAATACCGTCTTTGAATTCCTTGCCCTGCAGCTTCAGGACAGCGACGTTGAGCGCGCTGGCCATGACGCCGGGAGGATTGACCGAAGCGCCGGAATTGAACTTTTCCTTTTCCCAGCGGGTCATGAAGTCCTTGCGGATTTCACCGGTCGCGGCAATGTCCTTGGTCTTGCCGGCGGCTTCGATGGCGCGCCATGCGCCGTCCGCCATGCCGTCCTGCACCCAGACACCGCTAATATCGGGATAGGTGGCGAGCAGGTTCTGCATGGCCTGCTGGCCCTGCGCCTGATCCCAGCTTGCATTGGCTTCGTTCAGCACCTTGATGTCAGGATATTTCTTGAACACTTCGCGGTAACCGGCGACGCGGGCTTCGTTTGCCGGGTTGCCGGCGATGCCGTTGATGGCGACGACGCTTCCCTTGCCCTTCAGCGCATCCGCAAGCCATTGCGCGGATTGCGCCGCCCATGCCTTCTGGTCGATGCCGACATAGAGCGCATCCTTCGAGGACACTTCGGCGTCGGTTGCGATGACGAGAATGTTGCGCGCCTTGGCCTGCGCGAAGATCGGATCAAAGGCCGTCGGGCTGCCGGGGTTGATGAGGATCGCATCGACGCCCTGGTTCATGAAATTGCGGATATGGCCGATCTGCCCCTGCACATCGACGTTGCCGCTCTGAACGACAACCTCAACCTTGACGCCCTTTTCGCCCCACGCTTTGGCGGCGGCCTGAGCCTCTTCGATCATCTGCGTGCGCCATTCGCTGCCGACGAAAGAATTGGAAAGACCGATCTTGAAGCTCTGCTCCTGGGCATGCGCCGACGTGCCCGCCGCCAGCACCATCGCGGCAGCAGCCATCAAATGTCTAAACATGAAATTTGCTCCTCCAAGCACGGTTTTTAACTAATGAAACCGTTTACATCAGCGAATGTAACCGTTTTCATAAATGAGTCAATCCTGAGAATAATTTTTATCGAAGGGCGTGAAACGGCGGCGGATGAGCAGTTCCGACATACGAAAAAGGCTTGAAAAATCGAGACATGCGCCGAGACCGGTGCGGCACGGAGCTTCGGAAAACGTCCTTGGCCGGCAGATCATGTCGGTTTTCATTTCACTGTGGACAATGGGAGGATTCCCGCTTCAAATCGCCTCGAGTCAGCCATCAGGAGAACGACCAATGGAAATATTGCGCGCAGGAACACGGGCATCGGCGAAAGGCCCCGAGGCATGGTTCACGGGGCAGGTCCGCATCGATCCCCTCTTCAACCCCTTTGATGCCGAGCGGGTTCAGGGCGCTCAGGTCACCTTCGAACCCGGCGCCCGCACCGCCTGGCACACCCATCCCCTTGGCCAGACCCTGATTGTGGTTTCCGGCTTTGGCCGGGCGCAGCGCGAAGGCGGCCCGGTGGAGGAAATCCGTCCCGGCGATACCGTCTGGTTCGCACCGGGAGAAAGGCACTGGCACGGGGCCGCACCCGATGTCGCCATGACCCATATTGCACTCCAGGAGGTCAAGGACGGCAAGGTGGTAGACTGGATGGAACAGGTGACGGATGACCAATATCGCGGCTGACGCGGCCGCGCCGACGTGGCGGGCCGCTTTCCGCAGGCCCGCCGGAGAATAAAATCGCGTCCCCGGCCAAAAGCGCCACTCTTTGCAGCCGGTGGACGTTTTTCGCCGGCAAAAATAGCTATAAGATGCAACCGCAATTCATTCGAGGAACGCATCGTTGTCACGTTATGCCCCCCGCATCCAGCATCTGAACTGGAACCTGCTGCGGACCTTTCTGGTCATTGTCGAGGAAGGCAGCATCACGCGGGCGGCCAACCGGCTTTTCGTGCGCCAGCCCTCGGTAACCGCCGCGCTGCAAAAGCTGGAGGAAACGCTGGGGTGCCAGTTGATCCAACGCGACAGCCGCCGTTTCGTGCTGACGGTTCAGGGCGAAATGCTTCGTCAGGAATGTGCCGAAATTTTCCTGCGGGTCGAGCGTATCGGCGAAAAACTCTCGACCGAGGCGGACGATCTGACGGGTCAGGTGCGGGTCCTCATCGTCACCAATCTCGTGCTTCCGCAGCTCGATCAGGCGCTGCGCCAGTTGCGGCGGCGTCATCCATCAGTCACCATCCGCATCGATGTCGCCAATACGCAGGATATCGTTCGCGCCATCGGCCAGAAACAGGCCCCATTCGGCATTTGCCTGCTGCCGAAACCGCTTGCCGGAATGGACTGCAAATTCCTGCTCAGGGAAACATTCGGCATTTATTGCGGTGCTTCCCATCCCTTTTACGGTCGTGGCGACATCACCATGGAGGAATTACGGCAGGAAGCCTTCGTGGCCTTCACCTGCAGCCAGGAAGGCGGCGCGCTTGAACCGATGATCGCCCTTCGCGACGGTGTGGGGCTCGGCAAATGGACCGTCGGCTCCAGCCCGCATATGGAAGAAGTCCGGCGAATGATCATCGCCGGCATCGGCGTGGGCATTCTGCCGCTGGATGCGGCGCGCGGTTTTGAGGAAGACGAGCTTTGGCAAATCCCGCTGCTTCAGGATTCGCTCGGGGCCGACGCCTATTTCCTCCGCAACCCCGATATGGACCTCGGCGGCGCCGAGCGGGCATTTCTGACTATTTTCGAAAACGAGCTTTTCGATGCGCAGGCGGCGGCCGCCCTTGTGGAAACGGGCGGCGAATAGGAAAACGGCGAAAAGCGGTCGCACTTTTCGCCGTTCCCTCTAAATCCAGCAAAAGCGGACCCCGGCGCTGCCGGCCGGGAATACGCTAAAACAGAGTGTTGAGCCTTTTCGCGCTTCGCAAAAAAGCGAAAGCGCTCGAGCATCAGTCCGCGCGGTTCGCGCGCTCCAGAACGGCCTGAACCAGCACGTTAACACCGGGTTCGATGTCGGCAATCGTGACGTTTTCCGCCTCGTTATGGGAAAGACCGCCCTCGCACGGAGTGAAGATCATCGCCGTCGGCAGATATTCGGCGACATGCATGGCGTCATGCCCGGCCTCGGTAAGGAGGTCCATTGAGGAATAGCCGAAAGCATCGGTGGCATTGCGGATGAGTTCGATGCAGCCGGCGTCGAAATGCATGCCGCCATAGGCCCAGCCTTCCTTGACAACGATCTTGCAGCGCGAGCGCTCTTCCAGCTCGGGAAGTCTCGCCTTGAAGGCTTCGAACATGGTGCTGACAACGGCATCGTCGGGGTGGCGCATGTCGCAGGTCATTTCCACGAAATTCGGTAGCGCACCGAGGAGATTGGGTTCCGCCCTGATGCGCATCGTCGTGGACTTGCCGCCGGTCTCGTGATTGGCCCAGCCGATCTCATTGATCGCCAGCGTCACCTCAGCGGCACCCACCAGCGCATTCTTGCGCGCCGGCATCGGCGTCGGGCCGACATGGCCGGTCTCGCCGTGCACTTCCACCACGAAACCGCGCACGCCGAAAGCGCCGGTGACGATGCCGAGTTGTTTGGCCGCTGCCTCCAATCGCGGCCCCTGTTCGATATGCAGCTCGAACAGACTGTCGAAAGCCTCCGCCGAAATCGCGTCTTTACCCTTGAAGCCGATGCGCTCCAACTCGCCGCCAAGCGTAAAGCCATCGCGATCCCTGCGGGAATAGGCGAATTCCGCCGCCTTGGCGCCGGTAAAAACCGCCGAGCCGATCATCGGCGGCTCGAAACGCGCGCCCTCCTCATTGGTCCAGTTCACAAGGGTGATCGGCCGGCGTGTGGCAATCGCATGGTCGTTCAGCGTGCGCACGAGTTCCAGCCCGGCCAGCACACCAAGAATACCGTCGAAGCGGCCGCCATGAACCTGTGTGTCGAGATGGCTGCCAACCAGCACGGGCTTCGCATCCGCATCGGTTCCTGCCCGTTCGGCGAAGATATTGCCCACCGCGTCGATCCTGACCGTCAGGCCCGCCTCCTCGCACCAGTGAATGAACTGGTGCCGCATCGCCGCATCCTCGTCGGAAAGCGCCAGCCGCTTCAGGCCGCCCTTTTCGGTCGCGCCTATTTCGGCGGAACGCATCAGCGTCGCCCAAAGGCGCGACATGTCCGGCCGGATATTGCTCAATCTCTTCATTTCGGTCCCCTGTTATGGTCTCGCGGCAGCAATGCCCCGGCGTAGCCGGCAGCCCGCAGACGACCTCTTTTCACTCCGTGGAATGACAAAGGGGATAAGACCAAACCGGAAAATTCAAAAATAGATAGATTCGATACTTAGAATAAGAGTGGCGGTCTTTGCGGCCGAAAAAGAAATTTCAGCCGGTCAAAAGACAGGCAGGGACTGCGCAGCCGAGCGGCAAAGAAAAACAGCGCCTGCGATATTTCCCTGATTTTATTATCTATTTCAAAATTCATGGACGGTGCCGAGATGCCCGAAAATGCCCAGGATTTGGTCTATAGCGCGGCCCTATGGAAGAAATCTGCATTATCTATTTGTCGGGAGCCTCCCGCTTTCCCATCATTGCGCAAAACAGGGGAACATCGCAGCATGTCGGACTGACGGAGAGAACCGAAAACGGTTGCTCCGCCGGAAATGGCTATCGTCATCTCATGCCTTCGGCGTGGGGCCGCTCCGCTTCGTCGTTTCTCCGTTTTCCTTCACAGCAACATAAAGGGGAATGTTCATGCAAGGGGAAACCGCACTCGTGGGCTCCGTCGAGAAACAGCCGGTTGGCGTTCGGCGGATCGCCGTCGCAAGCGTCATCGGCACCACCGTCGAATGGTACGATCTTTTCGTCTTCGCCACCGCTTCGGCGCTGGTCTTCAACAAGGTCTTCTTTCCGAGTTTCGATGCGCTCGTCGGCACGCTTCTGGCCTTCGGCACCTTCGCCTCGGCCTATCTCGCCCGCATCGTCGGGGCAGCGCTTTTCGGCCATTTCGGTGACAGGATCGGCCGCAAGTCGATGCTGCTCGTCTCGCTGGTCATGATGGGTGTGGCAACCTTCGCCATCGGCCTTCTGCCGAATTACGAACAGATCGGCGTCTGGGCGCCCATCCTGCTTCTGGCGCTGCGCGTCGTGCAGGGTCTCGCGCTCGGCGGCGAATGGGGCGGTGCGGTGCTGATGGCGGTGGAACATGCGCCGCAGAACCGGCGCGGCCTTTATGGCTCCTGGGTGCAGATCGGCGTTCCCGCCGGCACATTGATCGCCAACCTCGCATTCCTTGCCATCGGTTTCACCATGGCGCCCGAGGACCTGATTTCCTGGGGCTGGCGCATTCCGTTCCTCGTCAGCATTCTTCTGGTTGCCGTCGGCGCCTATGTTCGGCTCAACACCGCCGAAACGCCGTCCTTCGCCAAGGTGAAGACGGAAGAGGCGACCGTGCGCGTGCCCTTCTTCGAACTGCTTTCCAAATCCTGGAAAACGGTCCTTCTTGGCGGCATCGCCACCATGTCCACCGGATCGTCCTTCAACCTCATCGTCGCCTTCGGCCTGAGCTATGGCACGCAGGCGCTCAACATCTCCCGCAACGAGATGCTGGTGATCGTACTGATTTCCTGCATGGCGTGTATTTTCCTTTTGCCGCTCTTCGGCCTGCTTTCCGACAAGGTCGGCCGCCGACCGGTCATTCTCGGCGGCATTCTTGCCGAAGCGCTCGTCGCTTTCCCGATGTTCTGGCTGATGGATACCGCCACCTTTGCCGGCGCACTTGCGGGCTACCTGCTGATGATGACGGCCTTTGCCGCCAATTACGGCCCAATCGCCACCTTCCTCGCCGAACTTTTCGGCACCAAGGTCCGCTATTCCGGCCTGTCCATCGCCTATATGCTCTCAGGGGTTCTGGGCAGCGCGCTTACTCCCGTCATCACCACCTGGCTGCTTTCCGCCACCGGCAGCGGCGCATCCGTCGCCTGGTACATGATCGGCTCCGCCCTGCTCTCGGCCGTCGCCCTGCTGGCGCTGACCGAGACCGTGAAACGCGATCTGGCCAAGACCAACTGATCCATATTGCCATATCACAGACGCCGGCCCCCGCGCCGGCGTCTTTCTTTTGGAGACACCCATGGAAAGTCCCGACACAATCAACGAGGCGCTCGAACTGCTCCGGAGCGTCGAGACAGCGACGATCGGCCATTTCAGATCGGATGGATTCATGGATCCGGCGATGCAATGCGTGATCGACGGCGTTCGCATCGCCGGTCGCGCGCTGACCGTCAGTCTGCCGGGAGACGACGGAACGGCGCTTCCGCATGCCCTCTCCCGCGCCATGCCCGGCGACATCCTCGTCATCGAGCGACTGAGCGACGACCGGCACGCCTGCTGGGGCGCGGTCATGACCGCCGCAGCACTCGCGCGCGGTGTTACCGCCATCATCCTCGATGGTTATGTCACCGATATCGGCTCGATCCGCAGCGCCGGCTTGCCGGTCTGGTGCCGGGGACGCTCGCCCATCACCACCAAGCTCGGAGGCCGGGGAAATGTCGCGGGGCCGGTCATCTGCGGCGGGGTCAAGGTTCAGAACGGCGATATCGTGCTGGCCGACGAAAACGGCGTCTGCATCCTGCCGCCGGGGGAGGCATTGGCAACAGCACGGCAGGCTCTCGCCATTCAGGAAAAGGAGCCCGGCATCGTCGCAAGGCTCGAAAAAGGGGAAGATATCGTGGCGGTTTATGGACTTTCACCACTGGAGCAGTCCACGTAAAACCGGCCCGTAATCTTGCGCCCCTGGAAATGCCTGTGGGCGCGTCAGCCGATCCGGCCGACGCGCCCTTTTTCATGCCCGCCTGCCCTCAGAGGACAGCAAGGCACTCGATTTCGATATCGAAGGGCAAGGTCCAGGGTTTGATGGTTGCCGAGGTGCGCGCCGGAAAACCGGCTGCGAAATATTCGCGGTATATGTCGTTCACTGTGCCCATCAGCGCTGCATCGGTGACATAGATGGTGGTCTTGATCACATCTTCGAAGGTGGCGCCCGCTGCGGCCAGTGTCACCCGCAGGGCTTCCAGCGAGGCCCGGGTCTGGGCGGCGATATCGCCCCTGACGATGCCGCCCGTCTCAAGATCGACGGGCGGCATGCCGCAGGTGGCGACGATGTTGCCGGAGCGGACGAGCGCCGAGGTCGGCGCGCCCAGCCGGCGGATCGCCTCTGAAACCACCGGCACTTCAAGGATTTCGCGTTTGGCCATGTCTGTCATCCTTTTCCGTTCAGCGTTGCGGCCTCATAAACCATGGTGGCCGCCGCAAGATCGGCGAGCGCGGTTCCGACAGCCTTATAGAGCGTGATCTCATCATCGCTACTGCGCGCAAACCGGTTTGCCCTGCAAAGTCCGGCAAGCGTCGACCTGACGCTTTCCTCCGAAAACAGGCCCGCTTCGATCGGCTGAACGAGATCGCCCGCTTCGTGCAGCGCTTCCTCCGTATCGATAAAGACCGAGGCGCGGCCTATGGCTTCGTCATCCGCCTCGCGCATGCCGGGCGTGAAGCCGCCGATGAGATCGACATGCGTGCCGGGGCGCAGCCACGCGCCCCGGATGAGCGGCGTGGTGGCGAGCGTCGCGGCGCTGACGATATCGGCCTCGGCAACCGCCCTCTCCAGATCATCGACCACCGTGGCCGCAAGCCCCGACGCTTCGATGGTTTGCGCCAGCCGTTCGGCATTGCCACGATCGATATCCCAGACGGCCACCTGCTCAAGTGGTCTGATGGCCCGGTAGGCGTCGGGAATGAGGCTCGCGACGCGGCCGGCGCCCAGCACCAAAAGCCGGCTGGCATTCTTGCGCGCCAGATAATCCGCTGCAAGCGCCGACGCCGCAACAGTCCGGCGGCCGGTAATGACATTGCCGTCCAGCGTGGCCAGTTGGATGCCGGTCTGTGCGTCGTAAAGCATATAGGTGGAGGTCAGTCCCGGCAGGTTTCTGCCGGTGTTTCCGGGAAAGACGGTGACGATCTTGATCCCCAGATAACGTGTGGACTGCCGTGCGCCGTGCCAGGCCGGCATCAATAGCAGTGTCGCGGCGGCTTCATTTGGCACATCGATCGTGTGGTGGTGCCGCACAGGCATCTCGCAGCCTTCCGCAAAGGCGGCGGCAAGGGCCTTGATAAGCCCGTCAAACGGCAAAAGCCCGGCTGTTTCCTGTGAATTGATCGTGAGCATATGCGCCTCCCTTCAGATTTCTGGCGGAGGTCAAAATGGCGCAAGCGGCTGCACTTTATAACGCCGAATCTCGCTATGATAAAAATAGGCTGGAGCATCGCCACAGCAGGCATGTTGGGCTACAGAAGCCGTCGCCGCAGCAGGGCCTCCAGCCATTCCGCAAAGACCTGCAGCCGCCGCGACAGATGCTGTCGATGGGGATAAAGCAACGTCATCGGCATCGGCTCGGCCCGATGGGCCGGCATGACCTCGATGAGTTCGCCGCTCTCCAGATGCGGCCTGACGTCGTAAGCCGGTATCTGGATCAAGCCGAGACCGGCAAGACAGCAGGCGATATAGGCCTCGGCATTGTTGACGGTGACGCGGCCGCGCATGGAAAGCGAATGCAGCGTCTCACCTTCGATCCATTCCCAGTTTTCCACCCGCCCGCTGGAGGGCGACGCGTAATTGACCGCCCAGTGGCGGGAAAGATCGTGGGGCGTTTTCGGCGTTCCGTGGCGCGCCAGATAGGAGGGGCTTGCGACATTGATCAGCGGCAGCTTGCCTATCGGCCGCGCGATCAGACCGGAATCGCTGAGCGGTCCGACGCGCAGCACGCAATCGATATTGTCTTCCACCAGATCGACGGCGCGGTCGGTAACGCCGAGGCCTATGTCGATCTGCGGATAAAGATCGAGAAATTCCGGCAGCGCTGGTGCGATGACCAGCCGCCCGATCCGGCCCGGCACGTCGATCCGCAACCGGCCCGAAGGCTGCGCCGCCGTCTGCCGGAAGAGATTTTCCGCATCTTCGACATCGGCGATCAGCCGCTGGCAGCGCTCGTAAAAGGCCGAACCATCCTCGGTTGGCGAGACCTTGCGCGTCGTGCGGTTCAGCAGCCGCGCACCGACACGCCCTTCCAGTTCCTGCACCGCCGCCGAAACCGAAGAGCGTGGTATGCCGAGCGTATCGGCGGCCCGCGTGAAACTCGCGCAGTCAACGACGCGTGTGAAGATGCGGAACAGGTCGATACGGTCCAACCGGAAACACCTTATTGTGCGGTTTTTCTGACAAGTTATGTCAGAGTAAGCGCCTTTATCACGCAAAGCTAGACGATATCCTGCTGCAACGAAAGCGGCCGCCAGTTGGCCGAGCACGGCAAAAGGAGGCCGACCCATGACAGACCATTCCCTCAAGGGCAAAACCGTCATCATCGCCGGCGGCGCGAAAAATCTCGGTGGATTGATTGCCCGCGATTTTGCCGACCAGGGCGCCCGCGCCATCGCCATCCATTATAACAGCGCCTCAACCAGGGCCGACGCCGAGGCAACGGTGGCCGCCGTGAAAGCGGCCGGCGCTGAGGCCGTCGCCCTTCAGGCCGATCTCACCACGGCAGGTGCGGTCGAAAAGCTGTTTGCCGATACAGTCGCCGCCATCGGCCGCCCGGATATTGCCATCAACACCGTCGGCAAGGTGCTGAAAAAGCCGATCCTCGACACGTCGGAAGCCGAATATGACGAAATGACTGCCGTTAACGCCAAGTCGGCCTTCTTTTTCCTCCAGCAGGCCGGTCGCCACGTCAGCGATAACGGCAAGATCTGCACCCTCGTGACATCGCTCCTGGGCGCTTTCACCCCGTTTTACGCCAGCTATGCCGGCACCAAGGCCCCGGTGGAACATTTCACCCGTGCGGCCGCCAAGGAGTTTGGTGAACGCGGCATATCGGTGACGGCAATCGGTCCCGGACCGATGGATACGCCGTTCTTCTACGGTCAGGAAACGCCGGAGGCGCAGGCCTATCACAAGAGCGCCGCCGCTCTTTCCGGCTTCTCGAAAACCGGTCTCACCGATATCGAGGACATCGTCCCCTATATCCGCTTCCTCGTCACGGATGGCTGGTGGATGACCGGCCAGACCATTCTGGTTAATGGCGGTTACACCACGAAATAGTCGCTGCCGGATGACACAGCGGCTCAGGCCGCCGGCTCCTTCCGGGGCGCAAAACCGCGATGCCAAAAATATCGAACGCCATATGGCCTGAATTATATATGCCGGTGTAAAACCCCCTCATCCTGTTGATGGAAACCTTGGGGGTATCGGATGAATTCCGGGCGTCGTGGCGTTCTCGCATTTCTGGGCGGCCTTGTACTGGTAAGGCCGTCTCTCGGCGCAGCATCGGGCAAGCCGGCGGCCTTTGCCAAATCCCGTTCCGAATACAAACCCCGGCATATCCTCTGCTTTCTTGGCGCGGAAAATGGGCTGGCGGCGCTGCAGAAGAGCGCCCGCGCCGCCATCGATGATTTTACGCCCGATTTCAGTCTCGACGAGGATTACTCACAGGATGAGGCGGACGACCGAATGGAACGCTCGTTCGATGTCTGCTGGGATCGCGTCGACCCCGATGCCTACCAGCCGGAGGATGAGGCAGCCGTCGCCGCGCACGGCTCGGTTCTTTATGTGCTCAGCCCGTCCATGGATGCCGAAACAGCCGTGAAGACATCCGCAAAGGCCCTCAGATTCGTACAGCACATGCTCGATCACGGCGCTGTCGCCGTGAAGGGTGAAAGTGCGGGCGTCGCCCATGGCGCAAGGCGCTGGAAGCAGCTTTACGAGCAGTCGCGTGGCGAAGCGGCTGCCGATGACGGGATGGCGCTTGCCAGAACCTGCCGCCTGGCTTTCGCACGCCGTCCCATAGGAGACGATGCCGAAGGCATGACGAGTGTCGGGTTTCACCTGATCGGCCTGCCCGATGTGCAGATACGCTTCACCAAAAAAGACCAAGACCAGCCATCGACGAACGCCGAACAGCTGAAGATAGCCGCATTGATCGACGATATCGCCGAGCAAATGGCGCGTGAAGGCGTTGAAGCCACCCTGAAGGGCCGTCGCGCCACCCTCAACGACGACACACGGTATGAGGAAGACGAATATAAATTCAATCCTTTCGGCGTCGTGAGCGTTGACGACCTCAAGCTTTGACGCCCCCTGCTGCCTTATGGGGCGGGGTCGCTCTCGCCGGCCACCAGAAGCATCGGCCACACGCAATGGCGGGCCTGATCGGGGTAAAAGGGCGCATAGGCCGGCATGGTCGATAACAGCGTCTGGGCCACCGTCACGCCGAGATCATGCAGGGACATGCGGAAACTGGTCAGCCGCGGTTCCAGAAACTGGCCGCGCGGGCCATCGCGGAAGCCGATGACGGCGAGATCGCGCCCCGGTTTCAGCCCCACTTCCGCAAGCCGGCGATAAAGACCGACCGCCATCAGTTCGTAGATCAGCACGATCGCCGTTGGCCGGGGCCGCATCTGCAGCCATTCGCTGGCGGCGTGATAACCGCCCTGCTCGCTCGATTTCGCACGGATGACCAGAGAGGAATCGTAAGCGATGCCATTGTCTTCCAGCGCGCGCCTGTATCCTTCGAGAAAAACATAACCGAGATTGATATCGCTGTCGGGCACCGCCACCGCAATCGAACGATGCCCGGCAGCGGCAAGGCGGTCGACCGCATTTTTCGCGACGCCCTCGAAATCCAGATCGATCCAGGCGTGAGTGTCGCTGGAAGCGGTCCGTCCGAGCGCCACGAAAGGCAGCCGGGTCTGTTTCAGGAAATCCACACGTTTGTCTATCCGTCGCGTCGCGGAAATGATCATCGCATCCACCATGCGGCGCGCCACCATGCGCTTCAGATATTCATCCGGATCCTCTTCCCCCGGACAGGGCAGAACGATGAGATCGAGATTATGCCCGGAAAACACGCTTTGCAGACCGTCCGTCACCCCCAGGAAGAAGTTGTCGGAGTTCTCCACGGTCTGCGCGTCGCTGCCGGTCATCAGGCCGATGACATTGGTGGTTCCCTGCCTGAGGCTACGGCCGGACTGGTTGGCGACATAACCAAGCTTTTCCGCCGCTTCGAGAACACGCCGCCGCGTTTCTTCGTTCACATCCGGCTTGCCGTTCAGGGCACGGGAAACAGTGCCTATCGATATCTCCAGATAATCGGCAAGCTGACGAATTCCTTTCATGCACTCCCCTCCCAGGCCCGGCGCGCAATCGACGCGCCCCTTAACGGTCTTGACATATCTAACATCATCGGCATAGTCTCGTAAACGTTTACGACACCCTGCGCAAAGAGGAGTTTGCGAAAGAGTCCGGGGAGATGAGATGACATTCAATGCCGTTTTATGCGGGTGCGGAGCTATGGCCAAAGGCTGGTTGCGCGCCATTCAGTCCACGCCGGAAATCGCTGGCGCGATCAGGATCGCCGGTCTGGTCGATCTGAACGAGAACACCGCCCGCGCGCTTGCCGAAGAATTCGCCCTCACCGACGCGGTCATCGGCACGGATCTGCGCGAGGTTCTCGCTAAAACGAAAGCCGACATCCTTTTTGATATCGTCATCCCGCAGGTGCGCTTCGCCGTGGTTGAGGCCGGTCTCGAGGCCGGGTGCCATGTGCTCAGCGAAAAGCCGCTTGCCGCCTCGATGGAGGAAGCCCGCACGCTGGTAGAACTGGCGAAAAAAGCCGGCAAAATTCATGCCGTGGTGCAAAACCGGCGGTTTGTGGCCGGAATCCGGCGGCTGCGCCGCGCGCTGGAAGACGGCGTCATCGGCGATTTGACGGCCATCCATTGCGATTTCTTCCTTGGGCCGCATTTCGGCGGCTTCCGCGAAGAAATGAAGAACGTCCTGCTTCTCGACATGGCGATCCACACCTTCGATGCGGCCCGTTTCGTCGCCAATGAAAAACCCCTCTCTGTCTTCTGCGTGGAAAAGAACCCGGCCGGCTCATGGTATGCCCATGGAGCGAGCGCCAATGCCATTTTCGAGTTCTCGAATGATGTCGTCTTTACCTATCGCGGCTCCTGGTGCGCCGAAGGCGAGCGGACCAGCTGGGAAGCGCGCTGGCGGCTGATCGGCTCCAGAGGCATGATCCTCTGGGACGGGGAAGACAATTTCTCCGCCTCCGTGGCCGGCGACGAACAGGGGCTTCTGCGTGGCTTTAGGACCGTAAACGTTTCCGAAGCCATTTCCGAGAAGGATACGCGTGGCCATGCCAGCGTCATTCTCTCGTTCCTTCAATCCATCCGCACGGGTGATATGCCGGAAACGGCCTCCTTCGACAACATCAACAGCCTTGCCATGGTGATCGGCGCGATTGAAAGCGCCCGCCTCGGCCAGCGTGTTTCAATTGCAGCATAAGGACTGAAAGACGTGAGCAATCCGGCAACATCCATCCGCATCGGCACCATGGTCAGCGCCACCAAGGGACAGGCGGCCGAGCGCATCGGCCAGATCGCCGATCTCGGCTTTGAAAGCTTCGAGCCGTTCTTCTGGCAGACCACCAACGGTCAGGACCTTGCCGAACTCGGCAAGCGCTGCCGCGAGGCGATCGGCGAGCGCGACATCACCATCAGCACGCTCGGCATGTTCGGCAATCCGCTGGAGGAGACCGACATCGACCTTGAGACATTGCAGGGCTGGAAAGACTGCATCGACAATGCCCACCATTTCGGCGCGACCTGCGTTGCCGGTTTCACGGGCCGGCTTCGTGGCAGGCCGCTGCCGGAAAGCCTTCCCCGATACCGGCAAATCTGGAGCGAGCTTGCAAAACGCGCCGCCGACAAGGGCGTGAAGATCGCCTTTGAAAACTGCGCCATGGACGGCAACTGGCAGACCGGCGACTGGAACATCGCGCACAATCCCGACGCATGGGAACTGATCTTCAACGAAACGCCGGACGAGCATATCGGCATCGAATGGGAACCCTGCCATCAGATGGTCTATCTGATCGACCCGCTGCCGCAGATCCGCAAATGGGCGGACAAGATTTTCCACGTGCACGGCAAGGACGCGACCATCCGATGGGACGTTATTCGCGAGCACGGCATTTTCGGCAAGGAAAAATTCGTCTTCATGCGCACGCCGGGTTTCGGCGACAGCAACTGGACGGACATTATTTCCGAACTGCGCCTCGCCGGCTGGTCCGGCTCCATCGACATCGAAGGCTGGCATGACCCCGTCTATCGCGACGCGCTGGAAATGACGGGCCAGGTGCATGGCCTGAACTATCTGAAAAAATGCCGCGGCGGCGATTTCGTCGTCGATCCGACATAACGGAAGCCTTTTGGGAGAAGGTTTTCGAAAATTGCAGAGACGATAACCAAGAGGAGGAGATTATGGGTATCGCGAAATGCATGATGGCCGGCGCGTTTCTGCAGGCGGGCGTGTCCGCCGGCGCTATTGCGGCGCAGGCAGAAGATGTGACGTTGACCCTCTGGTCGCTGGATCGCGATATCCAGCCCGCGCCGAACCTCATCAAGGAGTTCAACGCGCTCAATAACGGCATCAAGATCGAATACCGGCAATTGCAGTTCGATGATGTGGTAAGCGAATCCATGCGCGCCTATTCCACCGGCAATGCGCCCGACATCATCGCCATCGACAACCCCAACCACGCCATGTTCGCCGCACGCGGCGCCTTTCTTGACGTGACCGACATGATCGCCAAGTCGGATGTCATCAAGACGGAGAATTATTTTCCGGGACCGCTGAAATCGGTGATGTGGGACGGCAAATATTTCGGCGTGCCGAAGGCTACGAATACGATTGCGCTTTATTACAACAAGGACCTGTTCAAGGCCGCAGGGCTGGACGCGGCAAAACCGCCGCGGACCTGGGACGAGCTGGTGGAAGCGGCCCGCAAGCTGACCGACCCCTCGAAGAACATCTATGGCATCAGCTTCAGCGCCAAGGCGAATGAGGAAGGCACCTTCCAGTTCCTGCCCTGGGCGCAAATGGCGGGCGCGACCTACAAGAACATCAATACCGAGGGTGCCGTCAAAGCGCTCGAAACGTGGAAGCTGATGCTGGATGAAAAGCTGGCATCGCCGGATACGCTGACGCGCAGCCAGTGGGACTCCACCGCCACCTTCAACGCCGGCAACGCCGCCATGGTCATTTCCGGCCCATGGGAAATCGACCGCATGCTGAAGGACGCCAAGTTTGACTGGGGTGTCGCTTTGCTGCCGGTGCCCACGCCCGACGCCCCCCGGTCTTCGGCCATGGGTGACTATAACTGGGCGATCTTCTCCAAGACGAAACATCCGGAAGAGGCCTTCAAGGCAATCGAGTTCTTCGCCTCTAAGGACAAGGACATGTTCAAGAACTTCGGCCAGTTGCCGGCGCGCTCGGATATTCCGGTTCCGCCCACAGGCAATGCGTTGAAGGATGAGGCGCTGAAGACCTTCGTGGAACAGCTGAAATATGCGCAGCCGCGCGGCCCATCGCCAGAATGGCCGAAGATTTCCAAGGCGATTCAGGATGCTATTCAGGGTGCGCTTTCGGGTCAGATGACGCCGAAAGCCGCGCTCGATCAGGCCGCTGAAAAGATAAAGCTGGTCGAAGGCTGATCCGGGCGGACGGCCAGGGTTTCTCCGGCCTCCACCCAAGGGGTTCCTCCCGGTGGGGCTGCCTGCCGCGACAAGCGGCGGCGGCCCCGACTGGAGCTTGCGAGGATGTTTCATGAAAAAACTGTTTTCCAGCCTCAGTGACGGTCGCGGTTTCGATATCGTCCTTGTCGCCTTTCCTTTGGGCTTCCTGTTCGTCATGGCTGGGCTGCCGCTCATCTACAACATCGTCATGAGCTTTCAGGAAGTCGACATGTTCAGCCTGGGCACCTTCGTGCGCCCCTTCGTCGGCTTCAAGAATTATATCGACCTGTTCCGGCAGCCGGAAACATTGCCGATCCTTTTCAACACCGTCACCTTTGTCGTGGCCTCGATTGCCGGGCAATTCGCCATCGGCTTCGGTCTGGCGCTGTTCTTCTGGGTCAATTTTCCCGGCGCCACCTGGCTGCGCGGCCTTTTCCTCGTGTCCTGGGTCATGCCCGGCCTCGTCGTCGGCGCAATCTGGAACTGGATTCTCTCGGGCGATTTCGGCGTGTTGAATTTCTTCCTGCGGGAAAGCGGCCTGATATCGGGCAATATCTTCTGGCGTTCGGATGCGAATTTTTCGCTCTGGGCCGTCGTCATCGCCAATATCTGGCTCGGCACCTCCTTCAACATGATCCTGCTTTCCGTCGGCCTCGCCTCCATTCCCGGCGATCTCTACGAAGCCGCGGAGCTGGACGGCGCCAATGCCTGGCAGCGCTTCTACACCATCACCCTGCCGATGATGCGTTCCACCATCGGTGCGATCGTTTCGCTCGGGCTGATCTTCACGCTGCAGCAATTCGATCTTTTCGCCGCAATTACCGATGGCGGACCGAACAACAGCTCCAACGTGGCGCAATATTGGGCCTGGGATCTGTCCTTCCGGCAATATGATTTCGGCAAGGGCGCCACGATCTCCGTCATCATGATCGTTTTCGTCATGCTGGCCTCCATCGTTTATGTGCGCTCCACACGGCATGAGGTGCGTGGATGAGCATCACGACCCGCAACCGTCTGATGCTGGCCATCGCCATCGTGCTCGCCATCATCTACCTTTTCCCGCTTTACTGGATGTATCTGACCTCGCTCAAAAGCGGCTCGGAAATGTTCGCCAATCCGCCAGCCTTCTGGCCCACGGACCCGCAATGGCAGACCTATGCCTATGTCTGGAACAGCCGCAACATGGGCCGATACCTGTGGAATTCGGTGCTGATCGCCTCCAGCGCGGTGCTGCTGATCACTATTCTCGGCGTCGGCTGCGCCTATGTGCTGGCGCGCTATCGCAATGTCTGGGTCGATATCGGCCTGTTCCTCATCCTCATGCTGCAGGTTCTGCCGGCATCGCTGATGATCACGCCGATCTTCGTCGGTTTCTCGCAATTCGGGCTTCTCGATTATCCGCGCCTGTCGGTCATCCTCGCCATTGCGGCGAAAAGCATGCCCTTCTTCGTGGTGCTTGTGCGCGCCACTTTCATGGCCGTGCCGCAGGAGCTGGAAGAGGCGGCGCTGGTGGATGGCAATTCCCGGGTCGGCGCCTTCTTCAACATCGTGTTGCCGCTTGCCAGAAACGGCATTCTCGTCAGCGCCATCCTCATCTTCATGCAGGCCTTCGGCGAATTCGTCTATTCGAAATCGATGATCCAGGCGGCCGAACTACAGCCCGCCAGCGTCGGCCTCAATTCCTTCATGGGCCCCAATACCAGCGAATGGAACAACATCATGGCCTATGCGACCATGTATGTGACGCCCATTCTTGCCCTCTTCATTCTCTTGCAGCGCCGCATCGTTTCCGGCCTGACCTCAGGAGCGCTCAAATGACCCTTCAGATCGAACTTTCCGGCGTGAACAAATATTACGGCGCCTTTCATGCGCTGAAGAACATCAACCTTTCCATCGAGAAGGGCACTTTCGTCGCACTTGTCGGCCCGTCGGGCTGCGGCAAGTCCACCCTTCTGCGCTCGCTTGCCGGGCTGGAAACCATATCGGCCGGCGACATGCGCATTGCCGGCACGCTCATGAACGGCGTGCCGCCGCGCAAGCGCGATGTGGCCATGGTGTTCCAGTCCTATGCGCTCTACCCGCATATGACCGTGGAGGAAAATCTCACCTATTCGCTGCGTATGCGCGGCGTCGCCAAGGCCGAGGCCCGCAAGGCGGCGGAAGAAGTTGCCGCCACAACAGGTCTTTCAAAGCTGATGAAGCGTTATCCGCGCGAACTTTCCGGCGGCCAGCGCCAACGTGTGGCCATGAGCCGTGCGATCATCCGCAACCCGCAGGCGTTTCTGTTCGATGAGCCGCTTTCCAATCTCGATGCGGCGCTACGCGTCCATATGCGAAAGGAAATCCGCGCGCTGCACGATCGCCTGCATGCCACCTCGGTCTATGTCACCCATGACCAGATCGAAGCGATGACCATGGCCGATCATGTCGTCGTCATGCGCGACGGCGTGATCGAGCAGCAGGGCACACCGCTGGAACTATACGACCGCCCGGTCAATCGTTTCGTTGCCGGCTTCATCGGCTCGCCGGCCATGAATTTCATTCCGGCGACCGTCAGCCCGGATGGCGCATCCCTTCAGCTCGTGTTCGGCGAAGGCGAGCCGCAGCAATCGATCGGGAATCCGGCCTCCCTGCCGCCGAGCAAAGATGTGATCGTCGGCATCAGGCCGGAACATATCCGGCCGGCCGCAGCAGCCGGAGCGACATTGGCGCTGCCGGTTTCCGCTGTGGAAACGACCGGTTCGGCCACCTTCCTCACCACGGGAACCTCCACCGAACTGGTCATCGCGGTGCAGGGACGCAGCGCAGTCAAAGCCGGTGAAACGATCGGCCTCGACATCGACCCGTCCGATATGCATTTGTTCGATGCGGAAACAGGCATCGGCCTCCTGACCCGCTGAGCGGCGGTTTTGCCGGCTGTTTCTTCCGCCGGCAAACACGAAGCGTGGAGTCGAATGACCATGAACGGGAAAACAGCGTTCCTTATCGGCGCGGCCATCCTCGCCGGTGTCGTCATCGTCCAGCTCAAGGATGTCCACATCGCCATCGGGGAACGCGCCATGGGAGACTATAACGGTTCGAGCAACCCGGAAGCGGCCTCCCGCGCCGAGCGGGAAGCAAAGGAGGCCGCCGCGCGTGCCGAGGCCGCGGCAAGCGCGCTGGAACCGCAAAACTGACCAGACAGTCTTCCGCCTTTCAATGCGCGGCGTCGATCATGGCAATCCAGCCTGCGGCCCGGCGGGCAGCATCCGCAAGCACCGGTTTCGGCGCCTTGTACCATTCGTTCTCCGGCAGCTCGCGTTTCAGGCGAACGAAGCCGATGGCGTCATCCAGCGTCGGAAACTCCGTTGGCAGCGTGAGATGCAGGAAAAGCGCAACGACGGCGACGGAACGCGAACGGCCGCCCCGGCAATTTATGAGCACGTTGCCACGCTCCCGCCGGGGATAGGAGGGCTTGTCGGGCAATATCTGCTCCAGCGCCGCTCGCAGGATATAATGGGCCGCAACCATCTGGGTATCGGGATTTCCGCTCCCGTCGATCAGGCCGATCTTATAATAGCGGATTTCGCCCGGCCCATAGACGCTGCCTTCGTGGTCGGAAACGACCTGTGACTGCTCCACGAAATTGAAATCCAGATTGACGGCGCAATTGACGACGGTGGTAATGCCGTTCTGGCGTAGAAGATTGAGGTCGCTCGCCCCCTCCTTGCCGGAAATGAAGAGATCGACGCCGTAAAGCGGATGCTGCTCATAGATGCGGCTGAGCTTCGGCAGCTCGCCTGTTTCTTGCTCTCGGAATGGGGTCGGTCGCGATTGCGGCATGTCATGTCTCCATCGGCGTCTATACGGCCGCCGTCATCTATTGTGTCTTCAAGCCTTCGCGGCCGTCTGGTTCAGTCGGATCGCCGCATTGGCGATGCGGCTTTCGGATATGGATCGCGCCACCCGCTGCAATGTCGGATAGCTGGCCCCCTCACCCGTGGCGATATAGCCCGGGCAAAGGAAATCGACGGAACCTTCCGCCACCTTTCCGAGGGTCAGCGGCTCATAGGTTCCACCGGCGTTTTTGAGAATGAGAATGGCGGCTGCCACATCCCAGGCATTGACGCCGAAACCGGCGGCCGCATCCGTCCAGCCGGCCGCGACATGGGCAATGCTGAGCGCAGCGCTGCCGGGCCGGCGCAATGTCGAAAAGGTCTCGGCAAGAGTGCCGAAATTGGCGAGCGCCGCTTCCCGCCCATCCAGCCGGAAATCGCGCGAGACGGGATAGCCGGTGATGAGCGTCGCCCGCGTCTCATCTGTAACGCTGCGGGAATGCAGCCTTTCGCCATCAAGATAGGAGGTTTTGAGATCGGCGGAAAACATCTGGTCCGCCACGGGATCGTAAACCACGCCGGCGACGGCTTCTCCGCCTATGACGGCAGCAATGGACACGCACCAGAAAGCAAGGCCGCGGGCGAAATTTGCCGTGCCGTCGATAGGGTCGACATACCATTGCACCTCACCGCCACCGATCTGGCCGCCCTCCTCGCCCATGATCGCCGAATTGGGCTCCCGTTCGAGAATGACGGCGCGGATGGCAGCCTCGGCGCGCTTGTCATGGATGGTCACGATATCGTGGAGATCGACCTTGTAGTCCACCGCCATATCCGACCGAAACGCCGCCAGCAACGGATCGCGCACGGCACGCGCCGCTGTTTCCGCGATCTTCATCAACCGCACAGAGCGGGAAAACGCATCCTCGTCTCCAGGTTTCCGTTCGCTCAATGAAGTCTGCATCGGCATGTCCAGTCCGTTCGTTCGCAAAAGGGAGGAGGCGGCGCGGCACGGGCCGCGCCAACCGGGGTTATTTCGTATAGTTGACGCGCCAGAAATCCTGCCATTCCTCGCGGCGGTCGAAATCATCGAGACCGGTGGCGGAATCGTAACCCATCAGCCGGTCGGCGACCTTCATCAGCCCCGAAGGCTCGTCATCCGGCATCTTGATGTCGGTATTGGTCGGCAGCTTGCCGTCCTTCATCTGCGGGGCGATGCCCTCTTCCGTCAGGACGTAATGGATAAAGAGCTTGGCCGTGTTTGGGCTTCTGGTCTTGGAGGCCATCAGGCCGAGCTTGATATAGGTCCAGCCGACCCAGGGATCGAGATCGGTGCAGAGGCCGAGCTTGTAGCCCTTGTCGGCATTGTCGCGAAACTTGGCCGAACTCAGCAGGCCGAAGAAGGGCTGCTTCTGACCCGGCGCGCCCACCGCCTCCGCCACCGGATCGTCGCCATCGGTGGCGAGCGGACCATTCGCGGCCAGCGCCTTGATCCAGGCGGCTGCCGCACCCTTTTCCTCCATCTCCTTGCCGGAATGGGCCTTGTAGGCTGCCGCCACCTTTTCATTGCCGTGGGCTTCAAGCTGGTTGAACCAGTCCGTATAGGTGCTCTTACTGAGCGGATCGACCATGGCGACCTTGCCTTTCCATTTCGGCTCGGTCAGTTCCCAGATATTCGTCACCGGGCATTTGTCATAGGCTTCGGTATTATAGGCCCAGACGTTGGCATTGGTGGAAATGGCCAGCGGGTTTTGAAACTGCGCCGGGATTTTCGAGGCCATGTCGCCCGGCAGATAATTCTCGACGAAACCTGCCGGCAGAAGCTGGGCGAGCGCCGAAGGCGCATCGGTGATCAGCACTACATCGCCCTGCACATTGTTCGACTGGCTTTCGCGGATAATCATCTCCAGCTGGCTATTGGCGGAAACCTTCACTCCCGTCGCCTTCAGCCCGTATTTGGCGCTGAATTTATCGGCCATCTCAACGATCTTGCCAGTGCTGTCATAGATGTTGATCGGCTTCTCCTGCTTCGCAGCCGCAAGAACAGCATCGAGATCGAAAGTCTCTTCAGCCGCGGCGGTGAGTGCGGAAACGCCCATAATCGCTGCAGCTGCGGCCATGGCCGAGGCGGTCCTCAAATTGGTTCTTCGCATCGTTTCCCCTCCCAAGGAAAAGACAGGCGGGCTCGCACCCGCCTTCCGTTTATTTTTTGTAGTTCACACGCCAGAAATCCTGCCAGCCTTCGCGCTTGTCGAGGTCGTCGGCCGCCGTTGCGGCGTCGAAAGCCATCAGCTCATCGAGATGATTGGCGACCTTCGAGGGCTCATCCGCCGGCAGGGCTATTTTCATATTGCCGGAGAGTTTACCGTCAGCGGTCTGCGGCGCGATGCCTTCTTCCGTCATCAGGTAATGCAGGAAAAGCTTCGCCGCATTCGGGCTTTTCGTTTGCCCGGCAATCAGCCCGAAACCGGGATAAAGAAAGCCGGAAAAGGGCTTTACGCCGCTGCAAAGACCGAGCTTCAACCCCTTGGCCTCGTTGTCACGATACTTCGCTACCGAAGTGATGACGAAGAAGGGATCGGCCTGCCCCGGCGCACCGGCCGCATCCGCCACCGAACTCGAATCCGTCAGCAGCGGTGCATTTTCGGCAAAGGCTTTCACCCAGGCCGCCGTTGCGCTTTTTTCGCCCGTCTCCAGCTTCTTGCCGTAAAGGTCCTCATAGGCCCTGGCGACATCGGCATCGTGATGGGTTTCGATCTGGTTGAACCAGTCGGCATAAAGCGGCTTGTCGAAGAGATCGAGCATGGCGAGCTTGCCCTTCCACTTCGGCTCCGTCAGCTGCCAGATGTTGGTGACCGGGCATGTGTCGTATTTCTCGGTATTGTAGGTCCAGACATGCGGATCCGAGACGACCACGAGCGGATCGCGCAGCTTTTGAGGAATATCGCCTTCGAGATCCGGCGGCGTCCAGCTGGTGGCGATGCCTTCCGGCAGAAGCTCGCCCATGGCGGAGGCGACATCGGTTGCCACGCTCACGTCGCCGACGACATTGCCCGCCCGATGTTCGCGGATCATCAACTCGACCTGCGTTGCCTCGTTCACCTTCTTGCCGCTCGCCTGCACGCCGTATTTGGCGGTGAAGGCCTGTGCCGTATCGACGATCTTGCCGGTCACCGCATAAACCGTGATCGGCTTTTCCTTCTTCGCGGCGTCGATGAGCGCATCGAGATTGAAGGCATCCTGCGCATGGGCGGCCCCGCTGAGCGCCAGCGAAAAGCCGAGGCAAAGTGCGGAGGCGGTCCTGCGCCGCCTGCGCTCATTGCCATTCTTGTTCTGAGTAGTGATCGTCACCAGATGGTCCCCCCGTTATTTTTTGTAGTTCACACGCCAGAAGTCCTGCCAGGTTTCACGCGCATCCCAGTCTTCAAGGCTGGTCGCCATGCTGTAGGGCAGAATGTCATCGAGAACGGCGCCGATACCCGAGGGCTCATCCGCAGGCAGGCTCACCTCTTTGTTGGTCGACATCTTGCCGTCGATCGCCTGCGGCGCGATGCCTTCGGCGGTCATGATGTAATGAATGAAGAGCTTCGCCGCATTCGGGCTGTTCGTGCCTTTGGTGATCAGCCCGACACCCGGATAGAGCCAGCCGACCCAGGGTTTCAGCTCCTTGCAGAGGCCGAGTTTCATGCCCTTCTCGGCATTGTCGCGGAACTTCGCCGAGCTGATGAGGCCCATGAAGGGCTCCTTCTGGCCGGGAGCGCCAACGGCTTCGGCAGCGGCCGCATCGGCGTCGGTCAGCAGCGGAGCGTTGGCGGCGAGCGCCTTCACCCAGGCCGCAGTCGCGCTCTTTTCCCCGGTTTCGAGGTCCTTGCCGTGAAGCGCCTTATAGGCCGCCTTCACCTCGCCGTCGCCGTGGCTGGCCATCTGGTTGAACCAGTCGACGTAGGAGGCCTTGCCGAGCGGATCCTGCATCGCCACCTTGCCCTTCCACTTCGGGTCGGTCAGTTCCCAGATGTTGGAAACGGGGCATTTGTCGAAAAGCTCACTGTTATAGGCCCAGACATTGGCGCTGGTGACGACGGTAAGCGGGTCCTGATATTCCGGGGGAATATTGCCGGCCATATCCGGCGGCAGCCAGCTTTCGACGAAACCGAGCGGAATAAGCTGCGCCATCGCCGCAGGCGCATCGCTGATGATCGAGACATCGCCCTGAATATTGTTGGCGCGCGCCTCGCGGATGATCATTTCCAGCTGGGCCGAGGCCTTCACCTTCGCGCCCTCTGCGCCGACACCATATTTTGCCGCGAAGTTCTTCGCCATTTCGACGATCTTGCCCGTGCTGTCATAGACGGTGATCGGCTTTTCCTTTTTCGCCGCCTCGATCAGGGCATTGAGGTCGAAAGGTTCTCCCGCCTTCGCCGCGCCGCCAAGCGTTGCGGCGATCGCCGTTGCGCATAACAGCTGGCTCAGGCCCGTCATTGTCCGCTTCATACTGCTTCTCCTTCAGCCGTCTCGGCGGCGTTTTCAGTTGTAGGTGCTGTTGCGCAGAACGGCGTCCGCCTCGGTGATGCGCTGACCCCTCACGTCAAAGGCGTGCAGGGCCTCGGGCGGCACGTGGAAAAACACGCGGTCGCCGCTGTCGATACGCGGCAGGGAATGGGTGGTCAGGAACAACGTGTGGTTCTCGCTTCTGAGTTCGAGAATCCAGCTACCGCCGGTCGGTAGCACGCCGGTCACCGTCATTTCGCCGGAGAAGCTGCCCTGCGGTACATCCTCGGGCTTCATCGCATAACCCATCGCCTCTGGCCTCATGCCGATCGAGGCGATGCCGCGCAGTTGCGGATAACGCGTTGCGAAATAGGCTTCCGCCCTGTCGGCTATATCCGACACGCCGGGCTGACCGAAGGTCAGGATATTGATCGGCGGGCTTCCTACGAATTCGGCGACGAAACGATTGGCCGGACGGTCATAGATATCGTTCGGCGTGCCCATCTGCTGCAGTGTGCCCTCGTTCATGACGGCGATGGTGGTGGCAAGCGTCATGGCTTCCCACTGGTCATGCGTCACGAAGACGATGGTGGTCTTGAACTCCTTGTGCAGCCGCTTCAGCTCGGCGCGCATTTCCAGCCGCAGCCGGGCATCCAGATTGGAGAGCGGCTCATCGAGAAGCAGAACGCCCGGATTGACCGCAAGCATGCGGGCAAGCGCCACGCGCTGCTGCTGTCCGCCGGAAAGCTGCGACGGATAGCGGTCGCGATATTTGGCGATATCGAGCGCCTGCATGACGCGCTCCACCCGCGCTTCGCGCTCCGCTTTCGGCAGCTTGCGCAGGCGCAGACCGAAATCCGTGTTGCGCTCGATGGTCAGATGCGGCCACAGAGCGTAGCTCTGGAATACCAGGCCCATTTCACGCTTTTCCGGCGGCACGAAGATGCCTTCGGTAACGGAATCGATCACCCGGTCGCCGACGCGGATTTCCCCGCCGGAGAGGTTTTCAAGGCCGGCGATCATGCGCAGCGTCGTGGTCTTGCCGCAGCCGGAAGGGCCGAGCAGACACATGAACTCGCCGTCGCGAATTTCGAGATCGAGATCGGAAACCGCATTTGCGGAGTTCACACCGTAGTTTTTCTGCGCACCGCGCATGTTGATGGTAGGCATCAGCTTCCAAGTCCTTCTGCAAGATTTGTGCGGGTCAGCTTCTGGGCCAACAGCGTGCCGAAATAGGCGATGGCGGCGATGATCAGCACCACGGCGTTGGCGGCCTGCGTGTAGTGGTAGTCGACCAGCCGCAGCGAATAGGTGGTCAGAACATCCGTGCTTGGCACGGCGAGGATCACGAAGAGGCTCAAGCCTTTGATGCCCGAAATGAAGGGCAGGAGAACCCCGGTCACCAGCGATCCCTTCTGGATCGGAATGACGATGGAGATCATGCGGCGGAACCAGCCCGCGCCGGCGATCTGGGCCGCCTCTTCCGGATCCTTTCCAAGCTGCGTCATTGCTGAAATGCCGGCGCGCGAGGCATAGGGCATCTGGTCGGCAATCAGCGCCAGGATGAGGATCGTCACCGTGCCATAAAGCGCCGGCATCGGCCCGCGCGGAACGGCAAAGAGCGACAGATAGGCGGCGGCAAAAGCGATGCCGGGCACGAGATAAGGCAGGAACGTCACCTGTCGCAGATAGACCGACAGGGCCCGCACCGGGGTGCGGATGACGACATAACCGACAAGCAGGCCGAGAATACCCGATGTGAGCGAGGCAAGACCGACGATCATCATCGTGTTTTTCGCGGCTGCCCACAGATCGGGGCTCAGGAGCACGCCGGTCTGCAAAGCCACCGTGTTGAGATTGCTGCCGATCCAGTAATCGAGCGTGAAGTTGTCGAACGTGAAGCGGGCCGGCATTTTCATGACGGTCGAAAGCGCCAGGGTCAGAAGCGGCAGGCCGACACTGAGGATGAAGATGGCGGCCGCAAAGCCGGTTGCCGGAAGCCGCATCTTGCCGAGACGGCTCTGCCGGTTCATCGAACCCTTCGAACCGATGGTCACAAAACGGCGGGCTTCGCGAACGAGCCGAGCGTCGATCATGAGCGTGATGATGCCGATGAGCATGATCGAGGCCGCAACGACGCCGGCAACGCCGGTCTGGCGCGAGGCGATGCTGCGGAACAGCGAGGTCGACAGGACCTCGAATTTCACGGGCAGCCCGAGAACATAGGGCACGCCGAATTCACCGAGGCACTTCGCGAAGATCAGCACCATGGAAGACAGCAGCGCCGGGCGCATCAGCGGCAGGATGACCTGCAACGCCACCTGATAACGATGGGCGCCGAGAATGCGGGCGGAATCTTCAAGCTGCGAGTCGAAGCGGCGAAGCGCCGAGCCGAACAGCAGGATGACGAAAGGCGTGTAGTGCAAGGCAAGGATAATGGTGATCGGGAAACGCCCATAAGCCACCCAATCCGGCGGAGTGAGCCCTATCGCCTCGAACCAGCCGGGCTGACCGCCAACGGTGCGATTTTTAAACAGCGTCGTCCAGGCAAGCGCAAAGGTCCAGGCCGGCAGCATATAGGGCACGATCAAAGCGGTGGCGAACCAGCGACGGCCGAACATGTCCGTCCGGCTGATAAGCCAGGCGAGCACGGTGCCGATGACGAGCGAAAGCGCAATCGCCCCGAATGCCACGGTCAGCGTATTGAAGAGCGGACGCCAGAAAAGATCCGATGCGACAGGCGAAAAAAACGCCCTGTCGAGATAATAAAGCGTGAGATCGCCGACATCCTTGCCGAGACGCCGTTCGTGGCCGAACTGGACGCGGACGGCGTCGAGAATGATCGAAATGATCGGAACGACGATCAGATAGGTGAAAAGCAGCGCCGTCAGGACGCCGATCAGCGTCGTCGGTTCCCTGAGCGCGACCTTGAGACGATACCGCCAGGCCTGCCATGCCGAAGGCGCGGTCGCCGGGGGACCTCCCAGCGCCTCCGCCTTCGTCGATTCGCTTAAAAGAGCCATTATCTCTCCCCATATGGCCACGCAATTGCCGCCACACGCCGGCAAGCACCCGCCTTCGCGCGACCCGCAGAACAGGCGGCGCGTGCGTTGACCTTCAGCAATGCGTCAATGCTTCACAAGCGGGCGTCCAGCCCACAAATAACGATGATCCAGCTCCTCCCGAAAACATCGCCGGCAAGGCCGATGTAGAATAAAAATTCCATATCTTCCTTGACCTTGGAATGCATGATCCGTCTTAAAAGACATTTTGTCAATGAAAAAATGCACACGTGATCACTAACTTATTTATTTGTTTTAAAATGGTTTTTTGTCACAAAACTGTAATTTTTGAACGAGCTTGCGTGGGAAATGTTTTTTCCCTGCATGGCGACAATGGAACGGATGAGACATTTTCCCGGAATGCGGGCGGCCTTTTCTCAGCGTGGCCGAGCACAGGTGAAAAATTTCAATTGGAATAGCCGACATCATATGGCCTGTGATATCAGGCATAGGATTTCGCAACGGGGGAGTTGAATGGCGAGAGGGTTCGTGACGGCCGAAGAAGTAGCGAAAAAGGCCGGGGTTTCGCGCTCCGCCGTCTCGCGCACCTTCACACCCGGCGGCAGCGTATCGAAGGCCGTCCGGCGCAAGGTACTGAAAGCCGCGCAGGAACTCGGCTACCGCGTCAACCGGCTGGCGCAGGGCCTCAACAATGACCGCTCCAATCTCATCGGGGTCGTCGGCGCCAACCTCAGCTCTCCCTTCATTTCAAAGCAGCTCGATCTCCTCAGCATCGGCCTTCTGCGTCGTGGCCTGCAATGCCTGCTGCTGAATGCGGCGGATGCCCGCAAGGACATTGCGCCGCTGATCGAGCTTCTCTTCGAATTCCGTGCGCAGGCCATCGTTGTTCTCTCCGGCGAACCGCCGGCCTCGATCGTCGATGAATGCATCGCCAATGGCGTACGCCTCATTCTCATCAATCAGCGTCTTGATCGCACCGATACAAATATGGTGCTGAGCGACGATTCCCGCGGCGCCGATCTTGCCGCCATGCGGCTTGTGGAAGCGAAATGCAAAAAGGTCGCGGTCATTTCCAGCGGCAGCCAGACGCCGGCACAGTTGCGCCGCGCCGCCGCCTTTACCCAGCGCATGACCATCGAAGGCATCGAGGTCGTTCCATGGTCCGGCGGGCCGACGAGCTATGACAGCGGTTATCAGGCCGGCTGCGAGTTGCTATCCGACAAGACGATAGACGGCGCCTTCTGCGTGACCGATCTGCTGGCGCTCGGTTTCATGGACGCCGCGCGGCTGGAAATGGGCCGCCGGGTGCCGGAAGATCTCTCGATTGTCGGCTTCGACGATATTCCGCAGGCGGGCTGGAAAAGCTACCAGCTGACCACCGTTGCCCAATCCTTCGACGCATTGACCGAGAAGGTTTTAACCGCGCTCGATAGCGATGAGCCGGAAACCCGGCTTCAGGTCGTACCCGTTTCCATGGTCGAGCGTATCACCGCGCGCTAGAGCAAATGCATTCCAGGCATAAGCCGCCATGCAGCTTTACCATATCCCCTAACCGACCTGCTTGATGCGGCTTTCGATAAGAAGGCCGCTTTCATCGAGGATCGGATGGGCGACGGCGGCAATATGGGCGTTGATGCGTTTCAGATCGCGCAACATGTCGAGATGCACCGAGCTGGTCTGAATGCTGTCAGCCCGCCCGTCGCGCAGGCGCTGGAGATGGCGCTCCGACGACTGCTTTTCGAGGCGCCGCACATCTTCCTTCACCTCCACCAGCCGGCGTGCAAGCGCGGCATTGCGGGTTGCGAAGACGGATTGCGCCATGCGGATATTGTCGAGCGTGACGGTAAAAAGACGCTCAAGTTCGCTCTTGCCATCATCGGAAAACCGCAGTCCGAGATCGATCTTCTTGGCGATTTCCGGGCGGATGCCTTTCTCGATGATATCGCCGATATGTTCGAGATTGATGGCGTATTCGACGATATCCATCGCACGCCTCTGGTCTTTCCCGCTCAAGCCGTCCTGCCCCACCTTCGAGACATAGACCTTAATGTCGTGCTGTATCCGGTCGACCCGGCCTTCCAGCGCGCTGATATCATTGAGTTTCGCAACGTCGCTGTCACGCATGGCTTCGCCCGCCTGCCGCAGCATGCGCTCGATCAGATCGCCGACGAGAAGGACCTCGCGGCTCGCACCGGCAAGGGCGGCAACCGGCTGATCGAGATCGTGGCTGTCGAGATAGCTGCGATGACTTTCGCTTTTCTCTTTTTCCGGAAACAGCGCCGTCGTTACCCGCAGCAACAGCGGCGAGAGCGGCCAGGCGATGGCGGCGACGGCCAGGTTGAAGAAAAGATGTGCATCGACCGCAAGATTGGCGTGCGAGAAAGGCGACATCTCCAGCAGCGCAGCGCCATATCCGGCAAGAGGCAGCGCCGCGAGACAGCCGATTGCTCTGACGATGAGGTTGCCGACGGCCACCCGGCGCGCTGTAACCGGCGCTTTCAGCGTCGCCAGCACCGGCGGCACCGCGCCGCCGAGATTGGCGCCGAGCACCAGAACGATCACGAGGCTCGTTTCAACCCCGCCGCTTGCGGCAAGCGACAGAATGAGAACGACAATCGCCAGACTGGAGGAGGCGAGCGCGGCCAATACGGCGGAGAAGATCAGCGCCACCGGCCAGGCATTGCCGAGCATGCCGATGAAGAGACCGAGCGCCGGCGATTGCCTTATGGGATCTGTCGCAGCCGAAAGAAGATGCAGCGAAAGCAGCATCAGGCCGACACCGGCGAGCGCCGCACCGGCCCCCTGCCGTTGCACCGATTTTCCGCGTGACAGGACAACACCGGCAAGGATGAGCATTGGCGACAGCCAGCCAAGCCCAAGCGCCACAATCCAGGCGGTCATCGCCGTACCGACATTGGCCCCGAGCAACACGATCTGCGCCATGGCCGGCGCGATGAGGTCCTTTTCGACGAAGGAGGCGACCATCAACGCCGTGGCGGTCGAACTCTGCAGGGCGATTGTCGCCACGAGACCGGCGATGAAAGAACGAAACCCGCCCCGCGTGCCGGCCGCAAGGCCGGTGCGAAGCCGGGCGCCGAAGGCGCGCGACATTCCGTCCTTGATTTGCCCAAGGCCGAAAAGCAGCAGCGCCACTGCGCCGAACAGATTGATGCTGACCACGACAGATTCCATCGGATCACCCCGCTTGTCATCCTCGCCGCCGGTCTGGGTTCAACCCCAGCATGGCGGCCGCGCTTGTTGCAAACACCTCAGATCAAACCGCAACCCGTTCATGTTGCGGTACAAGCCCAAGCTCCAGATCGCGCGGGCTGCCTTCGGCACGCTCGAGAAACAGGCCGAGGGCTCCGAAGAAGATTTCGAGAAAGCTTTCGACCGAACCGTCGTGATGATCCGGCTCGCGACCGAAGCGCTCCGCCAGCGTTCGGTAAAGGGAAAGCCGTTGCGGAGCGATGTGCGGCAGTGCCAGGCCTGCGCCCTGGCGCAGGCAATACCAGTCGGCAATCAGCTCGAATATCGGCAGGTCCAAGGACAGGACGGCTGCATCAGACGAAGATCGGCCTTCCCCTCCAAGCAGGTCGAGAACCTCCCGAACGCTTTTATCGGCGATTGCCGTGACGACCTCGGCCGGCCATTCCTTGGGGAAATAACGATACCTGATCAGCGCCCGCTTGTGGCCCAGCAGAAATTCACCGTAATTGCCGGCGGCAAAAGCTACGTCGTTTGCCTCGCCCGTCAGTGCGGTTTCCTGTGCATAACCATCGCAAATGCGGCCATTGACCGGCAGAGCGGCCATCTCCACCGTCTCGACAAGGATTGCCTGCCGCGACGGGTGGACGACCTTGAAGGCGGGCGGAAAGGCGACGAGCGACGGCACGGCGATATTGGTGAGCGAATTTTCGCCCTCCCTGCGCCGGGTCACGCCTTCCACGTGCAGATGCCCGCTGAAATGGACGGCAAGCCCGGCCTGCAACAGCGCATCCTCCACCGCCTTGCGAGGCGTGCGGCGCACGACATTGGTTTCACCGAACAGGGCGCCTTCCGCACCGCTTGCGCCATCGAAAGGATCGAGCGCCGGATAGTGGGAAAAGCCGAGCAATGTCTTGCCGTGCAGCTCCGCCCTGCGGCGCACATCAGCGATCCAGTCGATGAGGAAGGGCTTGCAGCGCAAAAGCGCATTCCAGCCACCCGAGGTGCTGTCGATAAAAGCCGCCTCCTCGCCCGCTTCGAACTCACCATCGAGCGGCTCGAAAATATTGGCGTCGATCATCAGCAGCCACAGGCCCGGCTCCGGCTCGACCAGATAGGAGGCATCCATCAGGCGGTAAACATTGCGCCCATCGGGTGAGCGCACCGCGTACAGCCGGTCCTCCGGCGCATCGGAAACACCGAAGGGTGTTTCCCAATGCAGATAATCCGGCTGGCGGAAATAACCGAAAGCCGCCATCGGGCCAAGGCCCGCAGGATAACCTTCGCAATACATCCCGTCGCTCACGACAACGCGCTCACCGGCCCGCCGGGCATCGCTTGAAACGGAAAGGCATTTGCCGTTCTCCGTCAGAAACTCCTTGGTATGGTGCCGGCCGCGCGGTCCGAAAATATCGTGGTTTCCGGGCAATGCGTAGAAGGCCGTGCCGTGGACGTCGCTGTGGCGTTGCAGGATGTTCTTCAGCGTTTCAGTCGTCACCCGCTGGCCATCATCGGTATAGTCGCCAAGCAGCACCACATGGCGAATGCCGCGCTGCCGCACCTCTTCCAGCGCCGCATGCAATGCATCGGCGCTTTCGTTGAAAACCCGGGTGGATTCACGCGTATCCGACCAACTGCGCATGGTGATGCGCTGGCCATCGATTTCGATGCCGGGAAATCCGAAATCGACTGCCGTGTCATGGAAATGCGCGTCGGCGATGACGGCAACGGAAGGAAGCGTGCGTGTCAGCATGGTTGAGCGGTCTTTCTGCCCTCGACCATGTCGATCCAGTCGGAAGCACGGCGGGCGGCGGCGTAAAGCATCGGTTTCGGCGTCTCGAACCATTCGTCAGGCCGCAATTCCCGCTTCGTGCGGATCACGGCCAGCGCATCGTCGAGGGTCGGATAGAGATCCGGCTGCTGCTTGTGCAGGAAAAGCGCCACCAGTGAGACGGAACGGCTGCGGCCGCTGCGGCAATTGACGAGCACATTGCCGCCATCGGCAAAGGGATAGGTTTCCCGCTTCGGCATGGTCTGGCGAAGCGCGCCGTCGAGAATGTAATAGGCGCCCAGCATCATGGTGTCGGGGCTGCCCTCGCCATCGATAAGACCGAGCTTGTAATAACGGATATCGCCATAACCCACGGCGCGCCTGTCGCCCTCTTCCGCCACCGCCTGCACGAGATTGATATCCAGATTGACGGCGCAATTGACGACGGTGGTGATGCCATGCCGGCGCAGGAGCCCGAGATCGCTCGCACCATCGCTGCCGCCAATGTAAAGCGCGGCATTGTGCGGGCCAAGCCCTTCCGCAATCAGGCTGATTGCGGGCCGGGCATAAACGGGTCCATCCATTTCATTCCTCCACATGCACGAAGCACGAGGCCCCCTCTGCAAAAGGGCCTCCGCCATAAATCACGCCGATACCGCCCGCGGACGATCCGACAGCTGCCGCGCGGCGAGCGCTATATTCGATGCCTGGCTGACGCCTTTGGCAACACCGGCTGCTGCGGCCAGCACCGGCCCGCCATCCCTGAGACTGCCGATCTCCAGAAAAGGGCACACATCGCCGCCAGCTTCGCTGACGAGTAGCAGCCCCGCAAGACAATCCCATGAATTCATGTGCAATTCGAGATAGCCATCGGAACGGCCATCAGCCACATAGGCAAGCGCCAGCGCGCCGGAGCCGGCGCGGCGGACATTGGCGCCCATATCGAGCAGGTTCCTGACGACATCGAGATAGGTCGCATTCGCGATACGGGTGGACCACCCCATCTCGATCGAAGCGGCATCGAAGCGCTCCGTTTCCGCAGTCCGGATCGGTTGCCCGTTGCGCGTCGCTCCCTCGCCGCGACGGGCGAAATAAAGCTCGCCAAGGGCGGGACTATAGATCGCCCCGATTTCGGTCTGGCCGTTTTCGACATAGGCGATGGAGATGCAGAAATGCGGAATGCCACGGGCAAAATTGGCGGTGCCATCGATGGGATCCACGACCCAGACGCGCTCACCGATCTCACCGCCGCCCTCTTCGCCGAAAAAACTGTCTTCCGGGAAAGCGGCCATGATCGCGCCGCGAATATGCGCTTCGGAGGCAGCATCCGTTACCGTCAGAAAATCCTGCGGCCCCTTCATCGAAAAGCTGCGCGTCGCCTCGCCCTGAAAACCTTTCAGCACCAGCTCCCCGGCGGAAAGAATAACGCTGCGGCACAATTCTGCACGCGCCGCCAATGTATCGGGATAGTGGATCGAATCCATGCGCAAGAACCATTTCTCAAAATTTGAACACGCGTTCATATTGCACGCGTGTTCAAACTTTTCAAGGGGCGTTGAAACGGAGCTGATGAATATTGGAAGCGGGCAGGCCGATCATGCCAATTCAATGGATTCGCCGCAACACGTGGCATGAAGCAAAGGGCTTCCTCCCCGATCAGGAATATCCCCGCAGGAAACATTTAATACTGAAAACATTGGAATGTTGCGAAGCGAAGCGCCTGCATCTTGCGGTTGATGTAGTTGTCTATCGGTTAACCCTGTGTATTTCCAATGATGTAACGGGAATTATGTTACGAATGCCGCTCTGTATTTGAAGAGCCATGAATGAAAATACTGACCGCCACACAAAAACTGCAGGACTTCATGTCCGTCCGGTCCGACAATCCTGATCTGCTGAAAGCACAGTACCGCGCTTTCACCCGACAGATGCCGATGATGTATTTCATCCTGCTTTCAAGCACATGGGCGCTTGCCGTGACGCATATGCGATTGGCGCCGCTTTGGCTCACCGTTGGAGTTCCCGCCCTCTTCACACTCGGCTGCACGCTCAGGGTCGCCTTCTGGTGGAGGACGCGCGGCATGGATCCCGAACCGCGGGTGGCGCATGCAGCCCTTCGGCGCACGAATCGCCTCGCTGCCGGCATCGCCATGGCATTCACGCTCTGGTCTTTCCTGCTGGTGCCCTATGGGGATGCCTATACGCAATCCCACGTCGCCTTCTATATGGCGATTACCGTCATTTCCTGCATTTTCTGTCTGATGTATGTGCGCTCGGCCGCCTTCATGGTGACGCTCATCGTCAATGGCGCCTTCATCGCCTTCTTTCTGGCGTCGCGGCAACCGACCTTTGTTGCCATCGCCATCAACGTGCTGCTGGTCTGCACCGGCATGATGTCCATTCTGCTGACCAACTACCGCAATTTCGAGCGCATGGTCATTTCACAACAGCGCACGGAAGCGCTCAGCAACGAAAACCTGCTGCTTGCCAATATCGACAGCCTGACCGAACTGCCCAACCGCCGCGCCTTTTTCGCCCACCTCGAAGCCGAACTCGAAAAAGCCAGGGCAAACGGAACCCGGCTGGCGCTGGGTGTCATCGATCTGGACGGGTTCAAGCCCGTCAACGATCTTTACGGACACTCCGTGGGAGACAGGCTGCTTGTCAATGTCAGCAAACGCCTCACCGCCAATCTGAAAGCCAGCAGGGCCTTTCGGCTGGGCGGTGACGAATTCGCCATCGTCGCCCCGATCATACCGGATGACGCGCAACTCGTCGCAAATGCCAATGCGATCTCCGAGCAGTTGAGGGCGCCTTACCATATGCCGGAAGGCACCGTGCATGTTTCCGCTTCCATGGGAATTGCCGTGTTTCCGAACCTCGCCTCCACGCTTGAACAGCTTTTCGACAGGGCGGATTATGCCCTTTACCACGCCAAGAAAACCCTGCGTGGCGATGCCGTTCTGTTCGATGCGGATCACGAAAAGCAGATCAATATCGAAGCCCGCGTCGAGCACCTGCTCAAGCAGCGGGATATGGAAAACGAGCTTTCGGTCGTATTCCAGCCGATTGTCGATATACGCGACGGAAGGACGGCAGGTTTTGAAGCGCTGGCGCGCTGGCACAGCCCCGTCCTTGGACATGTGCCGCCTTGCCAGTTCTTCCCCATCGCGGAACGGGCCGGCATCGTCGGTTCGCTGACGCGGCCGCTTCTCAAGATGGCTCTCGCCTCCGCCGCCGAGTGGGAAGCGTCACTGCGCCTGTCGTTCAACCTTTCGGCCCAGGACCTCAATTCCCATGAGGGCGTGCTTTCCCTGCTCGGCATCATCGAAAACAGCAGCTTCGATGCACGACGGCTGGACCTTGAAATTACCGAGACGGCTTTTGCCCATGATTTCGAACAGGTCAGGCAATCGGTCGAAATGCTGCGCCGTCTCGGCTGCGGCATATCGCTGGACGATTTCGGCACCGGCTATTCCAGCCTGACGCGACTGCATGCATTGCCGCTGACCAAGATCAAGATCGACCGCAGCTTCGTCACGGACCTGCACGAAAAACCGGCCAGCTACAAAATCGTAAAATCCCTTCTCACCCTCAGCCGCGACATGGAACTGGAATGCGTGGTGGAAGGGGTGGAAACACCAGCCGAGCTCACCGCACTCGAAGGCCTCGGCGCCACGCTGGTGCAGGGCTATATCTATGCGCCACCGCTTCGGGAAGAGGATGTCGGTGCGTTTCTTTCGGAGCAGGCGACTAGAGGCAGAATTTCCGCTGGCAAACGCAGAAACAGGCTCCGCTAGTCAAACAATTGCATAAGGCAGATTGTCGTCACGGCACCGTATTTCAGATTACTCGAACGTAATCCAGGAAGTTCCCTGCACCAATCTTCCACCATGCGCGCATGCATCCCCCTGCCGCACTATCTTCTTTCCATCAATAACGGCAAAGGACGAGCCGGCAGTAATTGTATCGGTCGTCGGAACTCCCGTGCACAAACAGGTATCACCGACAGTTGCGACCGGCGTTCCTTCAACCGTAACAAAACTCTGTTGGGTGGAGATGACGGGACCACCAACATGCGGTCTTGGGCCGGGATCGACCTTGGGGCAGACATGCATGTGGCCTTTAAGGGAGACTGGGCTGGCGGTCATTGGCTCCTCCTTCTCAACTAAATCAAGCCGCACGTGCAAAAGGCAACGGTGCTATGGCGAGCACTCGATTATTCCCGCCCCGGAAGCGTAGCCCCCTGTCAAAATCCCCCCCGTTCCTCCATTGAAAAAGGCACGGGTCGGACCGCACGATGAGCGGGTTAATATCCAGAAGCACAGCTTCAAATCCGGCGACATCGCCGGGTTTCAGGTAAATATCGACGATAGCATCATCAATATGAGCGACCTCCCTGAAACGGTCCGCAAAATCCACCAGAGCTGCCGCGATGGATTTGGCATTTGCCTCTATCTCAGGAAAAAAAGCCGTATGAAAATACTGCGAAGCGCCGAGGAATTCCCGGTTTTTCATGAAGAGCCTGAACTCAGACCATTTCGGTATGTCTTTCCAAGGCCGTATGAACATGCAGACGTCAAATTTATCTTGAAGTGAACTGGCAAGAAGTCCCGCCACACGGGGGTTATCCCGCAATATATGCGACATGAGTTGGGCGCTGTTGAAGATCGGCCCCTTTTGGTATTGTCCGGGCTGTTTGAAACTGCATCCACCGAAGCGAAAATGGGCGCCCTCTTTGAAAACCGCGGTTTTTGCGTCAATGGCTACGCGGAATTCATCTGACAGTTGAGGGAGTTCATCTACACTGAACAGGTCCCGGAAAGCCGCGGTCCTGCTCCCTATGGCGACACGATCCTGCTCCGAAATAAGCAACTGCTCAAAGGGTAACCCTAGCTCGCACACTTCGTCCGGCCAGGATTCAATAAAGGTTGCTCGCCATTTTTCGTGTAGACCAAGCATATTCGTTACACATCAAAGGTTTTCTGGTGCGGAGAGATTGATCAGGAATTCCGGCAGACTGTCCGCCAGCTTGACGATCCCTTTTGCGTTGTTTCCTTTACCAAATGGGTCTGTCGCCCTTTCCCAGAAGTAAACAGCCCCATTTTCAGGATTTTTGCCATCCATCAACAAATAGGCATGTCCCGAATCCGCCGATCCAAAGAATATCATTGGGAGCGTGAACTGTTTTCCCCAACTGGAATTCGCAATAAAGGTGTCATGCCACGAAACGATGGTATCGAAATTCGAAACAAGCACCTGCACATCATGTACCGACCGACTGCCGTCATCGTATTCGACCAGAAATGAATCGTTGTATTCGGTTCCACAGTGACCGTATTGCCTCAGAACCTCTTCTAGCTGTTTCGGAACGATCAGCCCGGTAAGTTCCGTAAAGCGACTGAAATCGCGGTCAGTCCACATCGTATCCGGAACGCGTTGAAAATCGTTGTTCTCCTCCAGGAATTGAACCGCATCTTTTAAGAGAACCATTGAAACAACTCCGTTCTAATAGGAAGGATCGTTGACTGCAGAAGCGCCGCCGCTGTGGGCACCGCCGCCCTGGCCGGTATTATGTATCCGCGAGTCGACCAGCTGCATCGTTGATGTGTCTTCATTGTGATGCCACGTAAAGCCATTTTCATCGGCAGCCTTGCTCCAGCTGCCATACCTTTCTTTGAGCGGACCAACGGCTTGACCCACGTCGCCATCCGGCCCCCTAGCCAAGTCGCCCTTCATATCAGATATGCGGGTCTGAATCGGCTGCCCATCCGGACCTTTTTTCACGAATGGTGAAAAATCGGGTTTCCCGTTTTTGTAAGAAATCCCATCCTGACCGTATTCTTTCAGGGCTTTATCGGCATTCGATCCCGGTTCAGGAGACCACTTGCTGTTTCCCGGTTCTCCGGCCCACGTCCCCTTCTCCCGGGGAATGTTCTTGTATTTGCCACCATCCTTATATTCGTCGATCTTTTTCTGACGGCATGCCTTCGTATTGCATTTTCTCAAATCTTCCTGAAGCTTCCGGTAGGCTTCGCCGCGCTTGGAAGCCCAATATTTCGATGCCGCCGCCGACTTTCGTACATGGTCTTCGAGCGCCTTGACCTTGCGCTGGGCGGCAGCAACCTGACTCATCAGTTTTTCGGCATACCGCGCAATCTTGGTGCCTTTGGCAGCGGCCTTGGCCCCATCACCCCAGACAGGAATAAGACCGACCAGATCAAGCCCGGCATCTGCCCAGTTGCCGGTCCAAGCGTTTCCAATGGCGCTCGCAACATCCACGACACCGCCCACCACGGGAACGGACGAAGCAGCCAGCCAACCCGCTTCTTTCGCGATTTCGGTATAGCGCTGGTTCAGCATGTCCAGATCGCGGCGGGCCAGTTCAAGCTCGCGTGTATCCGGGACATTGACGAGATCATCAAGATGCTGGCTCATTGAATGTCTCTCGCCTTGGCAGCACGCTCACGCTCGAACTCCTCCTCGATGTCGTCATAAGGGACGCCGAGAATGTTGTTCTTCATATATTGCGGGAACCAGAAGGCATTGTCGCTCCGCGCAATCGCATTTCCCTCCTGGCTCATGGTTGGCTCAAGGTTACAGCGCTCGATACGTTGTTCCTCGGTTTGGCTTCGGTCACCCAGGATGGATTTATACGGTTCGAAGAGAAAGAAATCCGGGCCGATCCGCCACATCAAAACGACAAAGTGAATTTGATAAACTGGGTCGGAAAAGCCGAAATGCTCCGCATAGCGTCTGCCCCAGCGTGTCATTTCGGTAGCCTGGGGCGACCCCGCCATATCAGCGAAACTGGGTAGATGCTTTGGCATCACTTCTCTGGTGAAATAATTCGTAAAATCGTCGTCATCGTGCAGCATCGCATTCATCTGACGCGGATCGAATTCAATGATCATGATAATGCCCTCTCAACTGCCTTTGCCTGACCTGCGCCTCCGGAAGGCAAAACGATCTCACGATGTACAATGCCATTTCCAAAGCGGAACTTGAGGAATTCTCCCGCCTTCAGGTCGTTTTCACAATAAAAACACTCAATTCCGTTGAAAAAAACAGCGGCCTGCTCCGATGTTAGGACTGGCAGATATTGGCGCAGCGTTCGTGGGTCGTAATAACGAAAGAAGTGAATAGTCCCCTCACTATCTTTGACCATCGTAAATTTCCTCAAATGCCGAACAACATCCTCCAATGCATGCGACGTTCGCAGAAAAATTGACCAGCGTTTGCCAAAGCCATTGTCGATAAGCCACTGCAATACGCTTTCGTCAGATGTCATTTCTGCGACCCAAGCCGTATCGTCCCCAAACTCCTCAAGCGCATTGCCTCTGTAAAGACATGCGACCTTGTCCGTCATGGCTTGAAGTGCTGGTGGAATAATCATGGGCGCCCGGGACGCATCGACAACGGCATAAAGGCGAGTAGTTCCCCCACTCCCCTGCTCCTCCCGAAGTTTGGAAAGAACTTCCTGCCTCTTCTCGCTATTGAGTTCCACGCCAACCCCTACTTCTTCGAGCAGTCTTCAGCAAAAGGTTTGTTCGTGCTTTTGCCGGCACTGCCCCGCTTGAAGTTCACAGCATTTGCTTTGACCTCGAACTTGGACGCCTTGATAAACACCCCGTTTTTGTTGATCTCGATGACGCCACCGGGCGCCGCAAGCACTATCTTGTCGCTAACGATCACCGTGTGATTTTCAGTTTGCGTAAAGATGGCTTTGCCAACGTTTATTTCGTAACGCTCTCCAACGGTTGTCTTCTTTGTCTTTCCGACGCTCTCCAGCGACGTCTGGCCGACATTCGTAACCTTGCTGACCCCGATCTGTTCAGCCCGCGCCACACCGACGCTATCGGATTTGAACGTGCTGACGATCGTGTTCATGATGCCGGGTAGTGGGAAGAGACCAGAAGCATCAGACCCGACACCCGTGCCCGATCCTGCAAGCGCCGTGCCCGCATCCGCACGCGGGCTCGGGCCGGAGACGACACCCTCACGCGAGGAAAGACCGCCTGCGCCAAGGAAGCCGAGTGCTGATGAGGCAAGCGTTGTGGCGAAGGCCGCGACACCCGGGCCACCGCCGCCGGCGATCTGGGCGGCCTGCGAAAGCAGCCCCGCCGTCTGTCCGGAGAGCGCCTGCACGCCCGCCATCGCCATCATCGCCATCGGTCCCGTGCCGCCGACGACGGTGTTCACCGAGCCGCCGATCTCGTGTTTCTGGTTACCGGAAACCTCCACCGCGCGGTTGCCGCCGACCGAGGCGACCTCATGCCGGTCGATGCGCTTGGTCCGGTCATTCAATACCCGCGTCGTCTGGTCCTTCTGGGCGTGGAAGAACTGGTTCTCCTTGCCGGCCTCATCCTCGAAAGTGATTTCGTTGAAACCGTCGCCCTTGTGGCTGTTGGAACGCAGCACCATGCGTGTCTTGTTGGCCGGCAGGTCGTAAGGCACGGAATTGGCCGGATTGTTGACCACGCCGATGACCAGCGGCTTATCCGGGTCGCCATCGACAAAGGCGACCATCACCTCCATGCCAATACGTGGGATAACCTGCGCACCCCATGTGCCGCCGCCCCATGCCTGGCTGACCCGCACCCAGCACGTATCCGTGCCATCCTTCTTCGCTTTGCGGTCCCACGGGAACCACAGCTTGATGCGGCCATATTGGTCAGGATGGATTTCTTCGCCTTCAGGGCCGGCGACGATCGCCACCTGCGTGCCTTCGATGCGCGGGCGTTTTGTTGACCGGTGCGGCGTCAGCGGCACACGGGCCGGAATTGCCTCAAAGTGATTGCGATATTCCGGCTCGTTGCCATTGGTCTCATAGGAGAGGTCGACGATGCTGTGGCTTGCCCGGATGATCACATGCTCTTCATAGGCGTGTTCGGGATGGGCAACCTCGTAAGGCGTAAAGCGGCGGCCGGCTTCCAGAATGCGCGAAGTCGACGAACCGAAAACCCGGTCGTGATCGGCTTCGATGGACTGGGTGCGCAGTTTCTGCGCGCGCTCGGCCTCTTCCACCGTCTTGATGCGGGCCGGATATTCGTAAAGCTCGCGTTTCGTCGCATCCGGCATCTGCACCAGCGACGGCGTCATCGTGCCCGGCACCATGCCCGGCGTCTCGAAATTCCAGTCGGCACCGGCACGCTGGCCCGAGACATAGGAAAAACGCCGCGCCCAGTCGTTGATGTGGTTGCGATCCGACGACCCCTGCGCCAGACGCACCGTCCCCTCCCCCTGGGCGGCCGGCGATGGCCCAAGCCAGCCGCTGGCGCTATCGGCCACATGCAGCTTGTGGGAACCATCCTCGTGGCTAAACCAGTAAAACAGGCCGTCCTCTTCGAAACGGCGGGTGAGATAATCGAGATCGGTCTCGTTCCATTGTACGCTGTAGTGCTGTGCGGGCGGCGGCGAGATGATGCCCGATGTATCGGGAGCCGGAATGCCGTGTTCGGAAAACAGCGTCTCGACGACCTCCACCGCCGTCTTGTCCATCCAGATACGGCAATCCGACCGGCGCGACAGTAGCCACATTTGCGGGCGGATGGTCAGCGCATAGGAGCGCATGCCGCGGGTGATCGGCGGGCCTTCGTGCAGTTCCGTCACCAGGCCGTTGAAGGGGCGGCGAACACCGCCGCCATCGCCGTCGCCCTGGCTTATCTCGATGGAGATATCGACCAGCCGTCCGATCAGTTCTTCGGGCTTGACCGCTTCCTTCTTGGCCCGCACCGTCAGGCGAATGTCGAAGAGCTGCGATACGCCCTCCTCGACGGACAGGCGCTCTGGCAGAAGCTGGTCTTCGCCAAGTGGCGAAGACACCTTCAGAACGCGGCTCGCCTGAACGAAATCGGAAAAAGACGGCTGGTCGTTCATGGGATACTCCTAATCAGGACCCGCGGCTGGACTGCAGGGGCCAGAACCAGATCGTTTCCGAATTGTAGTAGCAGGCCGAAGCGCATTGGGTGGCTTCCGAGCCGCCGCGCACAAGATCGATATGACCGCCGCCGGTGTAGCCGGGGATATTGTTGAACGCCACGACACCGTTGCGCGCGCCGATGCCGTTGCGCGCCGTCGCCGGGGTGAAAGGCTCGGGTTCGCCAAGATAGCTCGTCCGCTTCATCAGGCTGGCAAGGCGGCGCATGTTCACCTCTATGCCCTTTCCGGCATAGGGGCCCTTCTGGATGCGGTGCGAGGCGGGCACGATGTTGATGCCCGACTTCACGAAAGCGATGCTGACGCGAATGGCGCAGGTATTGTGGTAGTTCGGATTGCCTATGAAATCGTCCCAGCCGATTTCCGTGAACAGATCACGCTGGCTGAGATAGTTCGGATGCGACGGGTCGCTGCTCGGATAATTCTTATAGAGAGTGTCAAAGTTAACACGCATGGTTCGTCCCACTAGTTACTTTTCTGCTCACAGGGAAAGGAGACCTTGAGCGCCTCCCGCACGAGAGTGGCTGCCTGTTCATCCAGTTTTTCCGCAGGAAGATCGCCGAGATAGGTGTAAATCCGGTCGGTGAGTTCATGGGGCGCCACGGCACCCGCACCGCACCAGTCCGATCCGCTTGTCAGATCGGCCACACCGGCGATATAGGCGCTCGATTTTGCGACGGAAACCAGCCGCCGCATTTCCGGATCAGACACTTCCGGGGCAAGTTTGCCCTCGATAGCCTGCTTGAGTTCAGCACCGGAGAATATCCATGTCCGTTCCTCGGCACCCGCCGGTGAAAGACCGGACAGGGCCAGAACAACCGGCACGGAAACAAAAAACGCATATAGGGAGCGCATGAAAAACCCGCCTCGTCCAACGTGGATGAGAAACATCACGACGTGAGCTGCAAAACTGCAATGAAAACGTTCCGGTGCCGGCAAATGCCGGCACCGGGTCGCGTCGCTATCAAGCGGCCTTCGTCGTCGCCAGATCGTAAGAGGCGATCATCGGAGACTGCGGCGAGTTGTTGTCGTCGAACGGCGTGTACTTCACTTCCATCTTGGTGAAGTTGAGCTTGATGGTTTCCACCGGCCGGTCACCGCTGGAATCCACCGAGTAGCTGGCGATGAGTGTGTTCGTCAGCAGATACTCGATATAGGTATTGCCCGGATTGCCCGTGGTCACCAGATGGATGGTTGCGAGCTTGCCAGTGCGGCCAGCGCAGGCTTCCTGGAAAAGCTTGGTGGAAGAAGAATCGCTAACCTTGGTCAGAATGACTTCCGAAATGGTCGGTTCGGATGCTTCGCGGTTTGCAGCAGAACCGGCAGACGTGTTCATGTTGCGCGCTACGTTCCAGTGAATGGCTTCGATGTCCATCCACTTGCGGTGTTCCTCATGCGTGGCGTCGCCCTGGATACCGTCAATCTGCAGATAAATTGGCATGCTGTAAGCTCCTGTAGCTGAAATGACCTCTTGCTTCGAGGCCGCGTTACCCTTCGTTTAATGCCGCATGCGTCGGGTAGCCCCATCCGACGCGGCAACTTCATCCACCCCACCCTCTTCGGGCGCGGCGAATTCATCTGTTTCCCCAGCCGCTTCGGCACGAATGCCGAACCTGTTTTCACCAAAATCGACAACGATCTTGCCCACGCGTTCTCCCGCGATGACTTTTTCGAGGAAAAAGCTGGAAAGAGGCGGCAGGAGATCCTTGCCGATCATGATTTCGATGGCGCGTGCGCCAATTTCACTTGCACCGGCGCGCGCCACCAACGCGTCGCGCGCGGCATCGGAAAGGGTCAGGTCGGCGCCGTATGTTGCGAGCACGCGTTGCCTGATCTTGCCGATCTGCATATCCACGATCCTTGCAAGTTCTTCCGCACCGAGCGGCATGAAGGGCAGGATGATCGTGCGCCCGAGGAATGCGGGCTTGAACTGTCTGGTCAGCTCCGGCATCAGCAGCGCTTCCAGCGCCTCGCCTTCCGGCATCGTATCCGGATCGGCGGAGAGCGCGGCCAGCAGTTCCGAACCGGTATTGGCCGTCATGAAGATCGTGGTGTTCTTGAAATCGACGTCGCGGCCTTCGCCATCGCGAAGCACGCCCTTGTCGAACACCTGATAGAAAATATCCTGGACGCCGGGATGGGCCTTGTCGATCTCATCGAGAAGGAGAACGCCGAACGGCCGGCGGCGCACCGCTTCCGTCAACACGCCGCCTTCGCCGAAACCGACATAACCGGGCGGCGAACCGAGAAGCAGCGAAACCTTGTGCTCCTCCTTGAACTCCGACATGTTGATCGTCGTCAGATGGCTGTTGCCGCCATAGAGCAGATCGGCGAGCGACAGCGCCGTCTCGGTCTTTCCCGTTCCGGACATGCCGACGAGGAAGAACACGGCGGGCGGGCGGCGCGGATCGGACAATCCGGCACGGGCGGTGCGCATGGCATCGGCGATGCGGGTAATTGCAGCATCCTGCCCCACGACCCGCTGGCGCATGCGCGCATCCAATGTGCGCGCGCTTTCGATCTGGTCGGCCAGAAGCTTACCGAGCGGAATTCCGGTCCAGCGCGATACGACGGATGCAATCGCTTCACGATCGACCACCGTCGGCACAAGTCTTTCGGCATTTGCCGGTTTGGTCTCAGCCGCAGGCCGCAGGCGCGACACATTCGACGCGCCGGTTTCAACGGGCTGCTCTTCGCCGAGTTCAGCCATTTCCGCATCGTAACGGCCGCGCAGATCGTCGATCCCGCTCTCGAGCTTCTCGACTTCGTCGCGTATCGACTGGATACGGCCCTGCATCTCGTCATCCTGCGGTTCACGCAGAAGCCAGTTCAATTCATCCGTCAGAAGACGCCGCTCGCTTTCCATGGCGCGCAGCCGTTCCGGCAGGGTCTGCCGCGCCAGCGAAACGGCGGCCGCGGCCGTATCGAGAAGGCTGACGGCCTTGTCCGGCAATTGCCGCGCCGGCATGTAACGCGCCGATAATTGCACCGCCGCCACAATCGCCTCGTCACGAACGACAACGTTATGATGGCTGACGAAGCTGTCGGCGACACCGCGCAACATACGGATCGCGGTCGTCTCATCCGGCTCGCGCACATGCACGGGCTGGAAACGACGCGTCAGCGCCGCATCCTTTTCGAAATATTTCTTGTATTCGCTCCAGGTCGTGGCCGCGACGGTGCGCACTTCGCCGCGCGCGAGAGCGGGCTTGAGAATATTGGCCGCATCGCCCTGTCCGGCCGCACCGCCTGCGCCGACAAGGCCATGCGCCTCGTCGATGAACAGGATGACCGGCTCGGCCGAGCGTTTTACCGCATCGATCACGCCATGAAGACGGCGCTCGAACTCACCCTTCACGCCGGCGCCGGCCTGCAGCAGCGAAATATCGAGGTTCAGCAGGCGGACGTTGCGCAATTTTTCCGGCACATTTCCAGACGCGATTTCCAGCGCCAGCGCTTCCGCGACCGCCGTTTTGCCGACACCGGCCTCGCCCACCAGAATGGGATTGTTCTGACGACGGCGCGTAAGAATATCAACGAGTTGGCGCAATTCATCATCGCGCCCGATCACCGGATCAACCTTGCCGTTCCGGGCGTCGGCGGTCATGTCCTGGGTGTAAAGGCGCAGAAAATCGTTCTGGCCGGCGGCCGGCGCGGCACCCGCCGTCGCGGAAGGAACCTCTCTTCCGCTGCTGTCTTCAACCGAACTGCGAAGGCGTTCGAGAGCCGCGCGATCCATCGCCTTCAGCGACGGAAATGCAGAGCGGACGAAAGAGCGGAGCGAGGTTTCCTCGTCCATCGCCAGAAGCAGGTCGCAAAGCGTCACGCGGTCGCGCCCGGCCTCCAGCGACGCGAGAACCCATGCCTCGCGGCCCGCCGTCAGGACGTTCTGGGAGAGCGACAATGCCTCTCCATCGCCGATAACGGCCTCTTCCAGGCTGCGGCCGATTTCCGCCTGCAATACCGGAAGTGGAATTTTTAATTCCTCGAATGTTTTCGCATAGATGCCGGCATCTACAACCGCCAGCAGCCAATGCGGGATATCCACGTACCTGTGCCCCATACGCACCGCAACGGAAGCCGCAGCTTCAAGGGTGACGCGCAGGTCAGGCTCAAGCGCTTCAACGAGGCGATTGAGATCGATATGCGACATGCAATGAGCCTCCTGCCCGGGTTCATTCCACAACGTGACGTGGAATAACTATGATGATGAAACCGGGTTGTCCACCCCGAAGTTTATTTTTTATCGGGTTAGATTAGGCAGTAGACGCCACAATTTAGACACATTTTGAATAAGTCTGTCTGAGGAATAGCCTTACGTAAGGGAAGTAACTACAAAAAATCCATTACTATTTTCTGGGGGATAGACTGCTCTTGAACGCGCCGCATGTTAAAAGAGATATAGAATTTTTTGGAGATTGCGGAGAAAACATCCGCATCGATTCAAGAACGCGTGAAATATACTATAGAATTAAGGATGAAAGAAACCAGGCACGCACAGAAGAGCGCGCCGCGTCCCCACAGGATAACTTAAAGATCTCCAGTAGCTGGGACAGTGTCAGCAATCTTGGATTGCAGATTATATATTCCGAAAGCAAGGACATAGAAATATTGGCGTGGCTTGCCGAAGCAAGCCTGCGGCTGCGCGGCTTTCCTGGACTGCGAGAAATCTATGAGCTTTGTGGCGATCTTTTTTACAACCACTGGGACTCATTGCGCTCCATCAGCGATGATAATGATGAGGAAAAATTTGCACCTTTTGCGGGATTGAACGGCATCGGCACCGAGGGAACGCTTGTGCAGCCGCTCCGGCTTGCGCCGCTAATCCCCGGAGGGAAATTTGGAGAGCACAGCCTCTGGGATTTCCAGCTCGCGCAGCGACCGAACGAGAGCAAACGGCGCGAAGAACTGTATCGGCTGGCATCCGAAGCAGGCGTTGCCGCCATGTCTTCCCATCTGGCCGAGGTGAACGCCTGCCTCTCCAGCTTCGACGCCATCATGGCGGTTCTTTCCGAACGCTGCGGCCAGTCCGCGCCACCCAGCTCCAACATCCGCAACACGCTCATCGAAGCTGCTGCGGCCATCCGCACGCTGGGCGGGCGCGAGCAGGAACCGGCACCGGTCGAGCAGGCGGCAGCCGCGGTTCCTGGAACGAACGACAACGGGCAACCGGCGGTACGGACAGCCGCGACGTCACCGGAAGGCATATCATCGCGCGACGAAGCGTTTGAAACTCTTCTTTCGGTTGCGCGTTACTTTCGCCGAACCGAACCGCATTCGCCGATCTCTCTTTCCATCGAAACGCTGGTTCGCAGGGGACGCATGGATTTTTCCGAACTGCTGGCGGAGCTTCTGCCCGAAGCACAGGCCCGCAATGCAGTTCTGACGGCCGCCGGGATCAAGCCCGGCGGAGACAACAACGGAAAATAACGAGGCAAGGGACGGAGACGCCGTCCCGTAACAGTCAGCCATGCCAAGGGGCATCAAGGAGGTTGAAATGGCAAGTGTACACGAAAAGCTGGAACGGGTTCGCAAGCCCCGCGTCCACATCAAATACGAAGTCGAAACCGAAGGCGCGATGGTGGTCAAGGAACTGCCCTTCGTCGTCGGCGTTCTCGGCGATTTCTCGGGCAATCCGACCCAGCCGCTGAAGCCGTTCGGCGAGCGCAAGTTCGTTCAGATCGACCGCGACAATTTCGATGAGGTGATGCGCCGCATGACGCCTGGCCTCAACATTGCCGTTGCCAACACGCTGCAGAAAGACGGCACGGACATGCAGGTCAACCTGAAGTTCGAAAGCATGGACGATTTCGAACCCGGCGCCGTCGTGCAGCAGGTTCCCGCCCTGAAGGCGCTTCTGGACGCCCGCAACGAACTGCGCGACCTGCTTTCCAAGGCCGACCGTTCGGAAGATCTGGAGCGGATGCTGGAAGATATTCTGCAGAACAAGACCGATCTCGCAACGCTGGTTTCCGAACTCAAGGAAAAGAACGGCGCGAGCAAATAATCGCCTGTGCGGAGGAGAACCTCCCCGAACGGCCCCGATTGCGGGGCTTCAACTGTTCAAGCGGCATTTTTTTCGAAGCCGCATGTGGAAGGACTGAAACATGAGCGCTGAAAGCCTGCTGAAAAACGAAGCACAGGCAACGACCGCCGAAGATCAGGGACTGCTGTCCAAGGTGGTTGCCGCAACCCGCCAGACCGAACCGGACCGCGCGCAAAATCTTCTGCGCACGCTGACAGACCAGGCGCTGAAGGGAACGGTCAAATACGACCGCAACCTCACCGTCACCCTCAACCATGCGATTGCCGAACTGGATCGGACGATTTCCGAACAGCTCGCCGCCATCATGCAGGCGCCGGAATTCGCGAAGCTCGAAGGCACCTGGCGCGGGCTCAACTATCTCGTCAAGAATTCCGAGACGAGCGTCAACCTCAAAATCCGCGTCATGAACGCCGGTAAGCGGGAACTGGCGCGCGATCTGGAAAAGGCCGTGGAATTCGACCAGTCCCGCCTCTTCAAGGCGATCTACGAAGACGAATTCGGCACACCCGGCGGCGAGCCGCTTGGCGCGATCATCGGCGACTACGAATTCGACAATTCCTTCGATGACGTGCAGCTGCTGCAGGGCGTTTCGTCGATTGCGGCGGCGGCTTTCGCACCGTTCATCTCGGCGGCAAGCCCGCAGATGTTCGGCTTCGAGGATTATCGCGATCTCGCCCGTCCGCGCGATCTGGAGAAGATTTTCGATACGGTGGAATATGCCAAGTGGCGCAGCTTCCGCGAAAGCGACGATTCCCGTTTCGTGACCCTCGCTCTGCCGCGTGTTCTGGCGCGCATGCCCTATGGCCCGAAAACCAACCCGATCGACGATTTCGCCTATGACGAAACCAGGGGTGCGGTGAATGGCGACCTGCAGCATGACGAATATTGCTGGATGAACGCCGCCTATGTCATGGGAACGAAGCTGACCGACGCTTTTGCAAAGAGCGGCTGGTGCACCGCTATCCGCGGTGCGGAAAATGGCGGCCGGGTGGAAAATCTGCCCATGCACGTCTTCTCCAGCGATGACGGCGATCTCGATCTCAAATGCCCGACCGAAGTGGGCATTACCGACCGCCGCGACGCCGAACTCGGCAAGCTCGGCTTCCTGCCGCTCTGCCACTACAAGAACACGGATTATGCGGTGTTCTTCGGTGCCCAGACGGCGCACAAGCCGAAGCTTTACGACAAGCCGGAAGCCACGGCCAACGCCGCCGTTTCGGCCCGCCTGCCCTACATCATGGCCACGTCGCGCTTCGCGCATTATCTCAAAGTGATGGGCCGTGACAAGATCGGCTCCTTCATGGAAGCGTCGGATTGCGAAGTCTGGCTCAACCGCTGGATCGCCAACTACGTCAACGCCAATGACGAAGCGGGCGAAGAAAGCCGGGCGAAATATCCGCTGCGCGACGCCAAGGTGACCGTGCAGGAAGTGCCGGGCAAACCCGGCGCCTACAATGCGGTCGCATGGATGCGGCCCTGGTTGCAGATGGAAGAACTGACGACCTCGCTGCGCATGGTCGCCCGCATTCCGTCCAAGAACTGAACCCGGACCGGGGTGGTCCGCCACCCCGGCCCCGTTCTTCACCCGGAGCCCGCTCATGGCGCATCAGTCCTTTCCGGACGCCCGCATTTTCGCCGACCAGCTCATCGCCCTCATCGACGATGCGCTGACCGGCCAGGTGAACGCCATTCTCCATCACCCTGATTTTCAGGCGATGGAAGCGAGATGGCGCGGGCTTGCCATGGTCGTTCGCGAGGCTGGCCGCGGCGCCGACGTCAAGGTGAAGCTGCTGAATGCCAGCTGGCGCGATCTTGCCCGCAACACGGAACGCGCCACCGACTTCGACCAGAGCCATCTTTTCGAAGTCGTCTATAATCGCGAATTCGGCATGCCGGGCGGCGAGCCGGTCGGCCTGTTGATCGGCGACTACGCCTTTTCCCCTGACGATCTTCAGGGCGCCGATTCCATCACCACGCTGTCGCAGATCGGCATGGTGGCTGCGGCCGCCTTCTGCCCCTTCGTCGCGGCGGCTGCACCTTCCGCCGTCGGCCTGCAGGATTTCGCCGAACTCAGCCGGGTTCACGACTTTTCTTCGCTGAAGCAGGATAAATCGCGGCTGCGGTGGAATGCGCTGCGCGCACGCGACGATTCCCGCTTTGTCGGCCTTGTTGCGCCGCGCGTTTTGCTGCGCTCTCCCTACAGGCCCTATGCGCGCGGACGCGATGACGGATTTCCATTCCGCGAGCATGTGGCGGAAAGCGGTGAGACCCTGCTGTGGGGCAATGCCGCCTTTGCCTTTGCAACGGTGGTGGTGCGCAATTTCGTCGATTCCGGCTGGTTTGCGGATTTGCGCGGCGTGACGCAGGATGCCGTGGATGGCGGCATGCTCTCTTCCCGGCAATTGCCGCCGCTCGATCTCGGCATCGAGAGCAACGGCCTTTCCGCGCAGCCGCCCGTCGAGGTGCAGCTGACGACCGGACAGGAACAGCAATTTTCCGATCTCGGCATCGTGCCCGTCTCCACCACCTATCTCTCCGGCATGGCGATCTTCAACGCCAACCAGTCCCTGCATGCACCCGGCCATTATTCCAGCGAAGCGGCAAGACAGAACGCCCGCCTCGCGGCCATGCTGCAATATGTGCTGTGCGCCTCCCGGTTCTCGCATTACCTCAAGGTCATCATGCGCGACGATATCGGCCAGCTGAGCGACGCCTCGACGATAGAGCGCAAGCTGGAAGGCTGGCTTTCCTCCTACACGCTCGGCAATGACGATGCGGAAGCGGCGCTGCGCACGCGCTACCCGCTGCGCTCCGCCGGGATCAACGTCTTCGAGGTTCCCGGCAAGCCCGGAACATTCTCCTGCACCGTGCGCCTTCAGCCGCATTTCCAGCTCGATGACGTCTCCACGAGCTTCCACCTCATTGCCGAAACCATGATGCCGCCCGCCGCCGCATCCCGGTCTCAGGCCGAGCCGCAAAGGATACCCGCATGACGCTGCGCGACGATATTTCCCGCCTTCTCGACGATGACCGGCTGCAGGACGCGGTCGGGCTTGCGCGCGAACACGTCAAAACGAAGCCTACCGACAAGGATGGCCGCCATTTCTACATCGACCTGCTGGTCCTTGCCGGCGACTATGAGAAGGCCGATGCGCAATGCAATCTGGCCGCAACATTCTCGCCGCAGGAAAGCGTCGGCTTTTCTCTCTTTCGCCACCAGCTGCGCGCCATGGCCGCGCGCAATGCGTGGTTCGAAACCGGCGCGGTGCCGGATTTCCCCGGAGGTCCGTCCGAACTCGATCAGCTGGCCATCCGGGCGAATATCGCTGCACGCAGCGGCGATGCGGATGCCGCCAGAACCGCACTGGTTGAACTCGATGAAAAACGCGGCAATGTACCAATCGGCCGCAACGGCAAGAGCGCCGGCGATATTCGCGATCTGGACGACCGGATTCCGCATGCGCTGGAGGTGCTGACCAATGGCGGCCGCTACCTCTGGATCGATTACGGTCGCATAGAAAGCCTCGCCATCGACCCCATGAGCCGCCCGCGCGACCTCGCTTTCCGCGGGGCTGAGCTGACGTTACGCGACGGCGCGGTCGCATCCGTGCTGCTTCCGGCGATCTATCACGGTGCCAAGGACGATGTCGGCCTCCTTCTCGGCCGGGAAACCCGATGGAGCGAGGAAGACCAGCCTCTGGCAACCGGGCAGGGCCAGCGCTGCCTGCTGATTGGCGACGATGTGGTGCCATTCCACGAGATCGGTTCCCTTTCCGCCGCCTCCGACGATGAAAGGCAGATCGCCCGTGGTTGATCCGCTCGAGCAATATCGCGCGCGGCAGAGAACGCTGTCGCGCTCCGTTCTGGACCGGCTGCTCGATGACGCGCCGGATGCGGAAACGGATATGCTCGTCAGCCTGAAGGATCAGGCGCGTGAGATGCGCGAGGTGATCCGCCGCGATCTCGAGGCATTGCTCAATACCCGCCGTAACCCCGCCGGCCCGCCGGCGGCGCTGAAAGAGCTTACCGATGCGCTCGTGAGCTATGGTGTGGACGGTATTCTTTCGGCCAATCTGGTGACGGATGCCTCCAAGGCGCGGCTTGCACGCAGCATCGAACGTCGGATTTCCCTGTTCGAAACCCGCCTTGGCGATGTGCATGTGACGATCCTGAAAAACCGCACGGATGGCGACCGGGCGCTTCGCATGCGCATACAGGCAAGCTTCCGCCTTCAGGAAGGCATGCCGCCGATCAGCTTCGAATCCCGGATCGATCCGTCCACACAGCGTTTCCTGGTGGAGGCGACGAATGGCTGACGGCTTTCTCGAAAAATACAATGACGAGCTTTTCGCGCTCCGAAAACGTGCATCGCGTTTTGCGGCGGCGTTTCCGAAGATCGCCGGCAGGCTGCGCATGACGGGCGATGTCGCCGACGATCCGCATGTCGAGCGGTTGATCCAGAGCTTCGCCTATTCCGCCGCCCGTGTGCGCCAGAAGCTGGACGACGAGTTTCCCGAACTGTCGGACAGCCTCTTGGAAACGCTCTACCCGCATTATCTTGCGCCGATCCCGTCCATGAGCGTGGTTCAGTTCACCCCAAGCACGGCGCTCGCAACCGTGCAGACGCTTCCCCGGCACAGTGAAATCCTTGCCGAGCCGGTGGGTGGTGAAAGCTGCCGTTTTCGCACCACGCAGGCGGTGGAGATCGCGCCGCTGCAAATCGCAGCTGCAACGTTGTCCGGCCAGCCGATCGACGCACCTTTTTCGGCCTCGTTTACCGGCGCCGCCAGCTGCCTGCGGCTCTCGCTGCGCAGCACGGCGCCGCGCGGCGGCACTTTCCCGGAAATGGGCCTGACGAAGCTTCAGATTTTTCTGTCCGCCGCCTGGCAGCAGGCCACGGCGCTTTACGAGCTTTTGACCAATCATTGCGTGGGCATGGCGCTTGCGCGGCACGCCGAGGACAAGGAAGCCGTTTTCCTGCCCGCCGGCAATCTCACGCCATCGGGTTATACGCGCGATCAGGCCATGTTGCCCTATCCGGCCAACAGTTTTGACGGATACCGGCTTCTCACCGAATTCTTCGCGCTGCCGCAGAAATTTCTCTTTCTCGACATCGACGGGCTGGGCAGATGGAGCGGCGACGATTGCGAACTCTACATCTATCTGGATGCGGCGGACACGCAGCTTGAGCGCATGGTATCGGTCCGGGATTTCGTGCTGAACGCCTCGCCGGTCATCAACCTGTTCAAACAAAGCTGCGAACCGCTCAGCCTCGATGGCACGCGCACGGAATACCGGCTGCTGCCGGATGCACGGCGGCAGAGGACCCGCGAAATCTATGCCGTCGAAAACGTTCAACTGACCAGCCGTTCCGGGCAGACCGAAAAGACCTCTCCGTTCTTCGGCCGCACCCAGCGTAACAACGGTGCAAACGTGTTCTGGCAGATACAGCGCCGTTTCGATGACGACGGTTCTTCCGATACGGACATCGCCTTCGTGGATCAGAAGCGCGGACCGCTTGGACCGCTCGACATGGTGGCGAGCATCGATACGCTGTGCGTCAATCGCGAGCTGCCAAGCCAGCTTCCCTTTGGCGGCGGCCACCCCTTCCTGCAGCTTTCGACCGGTAACGAGGCTATAAAATCCATCCATGCGCTGATGCCGCCGACGGCGGCGATCCGCGTCAACGAGCGCTCCGCGCGTGAATGGCGGCTGATCTCGCATCTCCTCCTCAACCATCTCTCCCTCACCGACAGCGGCGGCGCACCGCTGAAGGACATTCTGTCGCTCTATTCCTTCAGGGACAGCCCGGAGACCCGGCAGCTCGTGGAGGCGATCAGCAATGTCGAGGCGCAGAATTCCCATGCCCGGATAGGATCGGCCATGGTGCCGGGAACGGATATCACCGTGGAGTTCGACCCCGCGCTGATCGCGCGGCCTGCCGCATTTGTTTTCGCCAGTGTCCTCAATCATTTCTTCGGGCTTTACACCTCGATCAACAGTTTCACACGGCTGACGGCGACGATGCGCGGCCACTCCAAACCGATCGCCCGCTGGCCAGCCCGCGCGGCAGACCGGCCGCTGCTCTAGGAGACCGGGATGGAACAGCAAACGCCAACCATGAAAGACCGGCAGGCGGCGCTTCTCAGCGACGATCCCGGCCGTTTTGAGCCCGCCACCGCGTTTCGCGTCGCCCAGCTCATTTCGGCGGATGACGGGATTGTCGTCGGCGCCCATGGCGGAACACAGCCGACCCCGCTGGCGATCAGCGGTTTCAACCGCAAACGCGGCCAGGCCGAACTGAAATCCGCCTTCGCGCCCATTGTCGGGCCGCTCGGTTCGCTGCCGCCGGCCTATGGCGAGTTGTTGCAGCGGGAAGAACGCAATCGCTCCGGTGCGCTGGCAAGCTTCTTCAATCTGTTCGCGGCAAGGTTCAGCGAACTGTTCGTATCCGCAACGGAAAAATACCGCCTCGCGAGGGGATTGCGCTGGTCGGCCGAGCAGCGGGAGAACGGTTTCCGCAAAACCCTGCTTGCACTCACCGGGTTCCGCACAGCCGGTCTGGTGGAAAAGGCAGGCGTGAGCGAAGATGCGCTCCTGCGTTTCAGCGGCCTTCTGGCCGGCCGCAACCGCAATGTTTCGGCCCTGACCTCCATGCTTTGCGAATTCACGGGACTTCCGGTGAATGTCGAACAGTTTCGCCGGCGATGGGTGGCTTTGCCGCTTCACGAACAAAGCCAGCTCGGACAGGCATCCGGGCTGAGGCTCGGACAGAACACGACGGCGGGAAGCGCTGTCGAAGATATGAGCGGCGGCTTCCGGATCGTGATCGGTCCCGTTGCCTATGCGGATTATCTGGCCCTGACGCCCGGATCGAAGCGGCTTGCGGAGATATTTTCGCTGACACGCCTGTTCGTCGGAAGCGCATTGCATTTCGATGTGCAGGTGATCCTGAAAAAGGAGGACATTCCCTTTTGCCGCCTCGGCCAGTCCGATGCCCCCGCCCGCCTCGGCTGGAATAGCTGGGCTCGCGTGGCGCCCGCAGAAAAAGACAGCGCCGATGCTGTGGTGACCGAGCGCGAAGGCTCGGCGATTTCCGCGTGAGGGCATGGATATGAAGCTTGCACTCAAGGACACACGAAATATCGGAGCCGCAAGAGCCAGTCAGTGGAGCTTCGAGCGCGGCCGCCGCGTCATCGGCCGGTCTCGCGATTGCGACTGGCAGATCGATGACAATGAGCGGCGCGTTTCCAAACTGCACTGCACGCTGAGCCGCGATGGCGAAGGTTTTACGATCCTTGACCAGAGCGCGAACGGCACGCTGGTCGATGGCCGCCTGCTGCTGGAAGGCGAAAGCACGCGTCTCCGCGACGGTTCGCAAATCAACATTGGCGGGCAGGTTTTTCAGGTCGCCATCAGCGGCGATGCCGAGCTGGATTTTTCCGATCCCGACGCATCCCTGCGCATGAGTGACGAGCCGCTGACCATTTCGGCGATCCTTGCCGACATCGCCCCGAATGGCCGTTCGGCCGGCGGCGTGATGGGCAACACCGCCTCCGCCGACGACTGGTCCGAAACATGGCGCGAGGGCGCGAAGCGGAAGGCGAAATCCATTTCGCGAAATGTCGAGATCGGCTGGAGCGAACCGCCCGCGGCGCGCGGAATAGGTGCCGTTCTGCCTGATAATTGGGACGAGGAGCCGGTTGCAAGCAGCGAGCACGAACATACCGACGCACTGAACACGCCGGTCATGATCTCGCGTCCGGTTTCGCCCTCAGGTAACGAGGATTTTGACAGCGTTTTCCCGGAAGCAGGCGAAGACCTGGCCCTGGAGGGCGCATTAACTGCTGACGCTTCGACCGCGCAGGAGATCGGCGATCTTCTGACCGCGCTGGAGCAGGAAAGCGCCGATTGTCTGGCCATTCTCGACATTGAAGGCGAGCGCGCCGGCCACGGTTCGTCAGCCTCCCTGAGCGAGCGGATGGAAACGCTCATCCGCCAGCAGCGGCGGCTCGCCGCCTCGCTTGAAACCCTGATCCACGGCTGCACGCAAAAACTCGAGCCGAGGCTGCTCGAAGCCTCCGTCGATGCCGGTAACGATCTTCGTGCCAAAATCGAGCGCCGCGACTGGCAGGGGCTGATCATGAAGACCGATTATTGGTCCACTTACAAAAAGCAATTTGAGGAAAACGGCCGTCCATTGCCGGTCAGGCAGTTCCTGCAGCGGGCAGCGCGCGGTGAAGCCGCGCCCACGCAGGAACCTGACGCGATAACGGCCGATGCAAAGGGGGTAAACAACCACGATGAGACATGAGAACCGTGTTGCCTGGAGCGAGGGCATGTTTCTTCGCGTTCAGCATTTTCAGCAATCCGACCGCTGGACCGAACGGCTGGTGCGCAACACCACGCGCAACCTCTCGCCTTACCCGTGGGGCATCGCCGAAATCGGCGTGGACCGCAGCGCGCTATCGATAGGGCAATTTGCCCTGTCGAACCTGCGCGGCGTTCTTCCCGATGGAACGCCTTTCGAGGCGCCGGAGGATTCCGACCTGCCGCCGCCGCTCGATCTCGACGAAAGCGTCAAGAACGCCGTTATCTATCTCGCCCTGCCCGCCCGGCAGCCGGGCAAGGCGGACATGTCCGCCAGCGGCCGCAACGATGCGAACAATGTGCGCTTCACCGCCTCCAGCTATGAGGTCTCCGACACGAATATCGAGACGGATTTCGTGGCCCCCATCGATGTCGGCCGTCTCAGCCTGAAATTCCTGAAAACCGGCGACGATCTTTCCGGTTACGATCTCATCGGTCTTGCAAGGGTCATCGAGGTCCGCTCAGACCGCGCGGTCATTCTGGACCCGGATTTCATCCCTCCGAGCCTCAGCTGCGCGGCGGCGCCCCGCCTCAACGAATTGCTGACGGAGCTTCTGGGGATCGTGCGCCACCGCGCCCAGGCGATTGCCGAACGCATCGGCGATCCGACGATCAGGGGAACGGCGGAAGTGGGCGATTATTTCCTGCTGCAAATCCTCAACCGGGCCGATCCGCTGCTGGCGCATCGCTGCGCCAACGCCACGCGTTTTCACCCCATCCGGTTTTACGAAGACTGCATCCAGCTTGCTGGCGAGCTTGCAACCTTCACCACGGACAAAAAGCGGGCGACGGATTTCCCGCCCTATCGGCACGAGGACTTGAAAGCCACCTTCGCGGCAGTTTTCGACGATCTGCGCACATCGCTGTCAGCGGTCCTGGAACAGGCGGCCGTTGCGATCGAGCTGGTGGAGCGCCGCCACGGCGTCCGCGTCGGCACCATCCACGACCGCACGCTGCTGCGCGATGCCGGCTTCGTGCTTGCGGTGCGCGCGGATATGGCCGCCGAAGACATTCGCCGCCGCCTGCCGGCACAGATCAAGGTTGGGCCGGTGGAGCGGATTTCCGAACTGGTCAACGTGGCGCTGCCGGGCATTCCCGTGCGCTCCCTGCCGGTCCTGCCGCGGCAATTGCCCTATCGGTCCGGCACCGTCTATTTCGAGATCGACACACAATCACCCCTCTGGAAGCAGCTTGAGACCTCCGGCGCGATTGCCCTGCATCTGGCGGGCGAGTTCCCCGGGCTTGAGATGGAAATGTGGGCGTTACGCGAATGAGCAAGGAAAACCCCTCTTCCTGGCAGGATTTGCCAACGGTGGTCGAAATCACCGAGGAAAGCCGCAGACGCAACCAGAATGCCCGCAACATGGCGGCGGTCCTCGAAGACATTGTCGAGACCGACGGGCCGGCCGGGCGACCGAAGGCAAGCGCGGCCGCCATGCCGGTCGATCAGCTGCTCTCCGGTTTCCATTTCGGCGGCGGCGATGTGCCGACGCTCGTGCAATCGGCCGCTCCCCTCCTCAACCTCGCGCATCTCCTGCGCTTCAGCGATGCGGAGCCGGATCCCGATCAGCTTCGCCGCGCCTGCATTGAGGCGATCACCCGCTATGAGCGCGATCTCGCTTCCGCCCGCATCAGCCCCGAGCGGGCAAGAGCGGCGCATTATGTCGTCTGCGCCACGGTGGATGATGTGGTTCTGAGCAAACCCTGGGGCGTGCGGGCAGGCTGGGCGCGCTCCGGCCTTGTCTCCACCTTCCACAACGACGTCACCGGCGGCGACCGGGTTTTCGACATTCTCGACCATTTCCATCAGTCGCCCGGCGCCAGCAAGGATCTGCTGCTGCTGATCTATCTGTGCCTGTCGCTGGCTTTCGAAGGGCGCACCCGCGTTTCACCAAAGGGTGCGCTAGAGCTTTCGCGCATCCGCGACAGCCTCTACAAGACGCTGATAGGCCAATACGGCACCTTCGAACGGGAGCTTTCGCCACACTGGAAAGGCGTGGAAGCCCGTCATACGCCATTGCGCACGATGGCCGCGCTGTGGACCCTGCTGTCCCTGATGGCGCTTGCCTTCGCGCTTGGTTATCTCTTCTTCACGCTGTCGCTCAACGACGCATCCGATGTCACTTTCGAGAAGCTCGCTCATCTGCCGCCGAACGAGACGCCGAGCGTGCTGATCGCAAGCCCGCCTCAGCCACCCGCACAGGTCGAAACGCCCAAGGTCGTGGAACCGCCGAAGACGGTGGAGCCACGGCAACCCTCCCGGCTTGAAAAGCTGATGGCCTTCCTTCAGCCGGAAGTCGAAAAGAAGCTGGTCACGCTGGCGGATGTAAACGGGCGGCTGCGCATTCGCATCAACAATTCGGGCCTGTTCTCCACCGGCAGCGCCGATGTCAGCCCGCAGTTCCGCGATCTCATCCAGCGTATCGGCGGCGCGCTTGCGGCTGAGAAATTCCGCGCCGTCGTCATCGGCTATACCGATACCGTGCCGATCAAGACGGTGGAATTTCCGTCCAACTGGCACCTTTCCGAAGCCCGCGCCAAGGCGGTCGGGGACATTCTTTCACAATTCACCGGCCCGGAAGCGATCCTGACGGAAGGCCGTGCCGACAGCGACCCGATCGCCGACAACAAAACGGAGGAAGGCCGCCAGATCAACCGCAGAACGGAAATCATGGTCCTGACCAATCCCGATGAAAAACTGAGCGACGCCGGCATTCTCTCGCCGACCATAGAGAACAGTTCGGGACAGCAGCCGCAAGAGGCACAGCCATGAATCCATTGAGCTATTTTTATACGATCCGATCCTATGTCGAGAGCTATGCCGCTCTCATCGGCCGCCGTTTCCTGTCGCTGTTATGGGTAGTCGCGCTCTGCATCGTCATCTGGTTTTACGGCTATCTTGTCGCGCTGGGCGATTTCAAGCCATTGGGAACGACGCAGGCCCGGCTCATCGCCATCGGCATCGTTCTCGCCATCTGGCTGATTTATATCGCCGTCACCATTTATCGCGGCCGCAAGCAGGACAAGGAACTCGTCGACAGTATCGAGCGCGAGGCTCTGGCCAACCGCCAGGCCGAAGTCGGCGAAATCCAGATGCGTCTCAAGGAAGCGCTGGCGCTGCTGCGGCGGGTCACGAAAAAGCGTTTTGGTTATATTTACGACCTTCCCTGGTACGTGATCTTCGGCGCACCCGGCTCCGGCAAGACGACGGCGCTCACCAATTCCGGCCTGCAATTTCCGCTTGGCGATGCGCTCGGCGAAAACGCGGTAAAGGGCATCGGCGGCACGCGCAACTGCAACTGGTGGTTCGCCGACGAGGCGATATTGATCGACACCGCCGGCCGTTACACCACACAGGACGACCTCGATGGCTCATCCAAAGCCGGCTGGGAAGGTTTCCTCGGCCTTCTGAGACGCTATCGCCGGTCGCAGCCGATCAATGGCGCATTGGTGACATTGTCCATCCCTGATCTTCTCACCCGCGATCCCGAGGAACAACGGCAGGAACTGCGCTCCATCCGCCAGCGGCTTTCGGAACTGGACGAATATCTGCATGCCCGCGTTCCCGTCTATATCGTGCTGACCAAGGCCGATCTGCTGCATGGTTTCGTCGAATTCTTCGATGGTTTCAACAAGACCGATCGCCAGCAGGTGTGGGGCACCACCTTCAAGCTGGATGAGAGCTATACCGCCGAAAACTTGCCGCAACGCCTGTCGGAAGAGTTCGAACTGCTGCAACAGCGGGTCGATGCAATGCTGATCGAGCGCCTGCAGCAGGAGCAGAATGCCGAGACGCGCGGGCGTATCTTCCGCTTCCCTGCCGAACTTGCGCGGTTGAAAGACCGGCTCCATGAGGCCCTGACCGAACTTTGCGCACGGTCTCCGCTGATCGAAGCCCCGCTTTTGCGGGGCGTTTATCTCGCTTCGGGAACGCAGCCGGAAACGGAAAGGTCTCCCGCAGCGGCCAGAACCCGCCGAAGCTACTTCCTGTCGCGGCTGTTCAAGGATGTCATCTTCCCCGAAGCCGCGCTGGTGATGCGCGACAAGCGCCTTTCCGGACGGCAATTGCTGGTGCGGCGCATCGCCTATGGTGTTTCGGCCGCTGCGGTCGCCATCGTCTTCACCGGCTGGATTTTCACCTATTTCGCCAATACGCAGGCGCTTGCCGAAGCGGATCGCAGACTTGGCGCTTATGAACAGCTCGTTCAGGGCATTCCCGTGCGCGATGTTTCCGACGCCGATTTTCTCCGCATCCTTCCGGCGCTCGACAATCTGCGCGACGTCAATTCCGGCTTTGCCCACGAGAGAGTGTGGAACGTCAGCTTCGGGCTCGATCAGGAAGACAAGATCGCGGGACGGCAGCGTGACGCCTATCAGCGCGCGCTCAATGCCCTGCTCCTGCCGCGCATGATCGTGCAGCTCCAGAAACAGCTCAAGGACGAAAAGGATGTCACGCGCACCTTCAATTCGCTGAAGCTCTATGGAATGCTTGGCGGCATGGGTGCGCTGGACCCCGATTTCCTGACCGTGCAGACGCACCAGATGTTCGCATCCCTCTATCCCGGCGATGGAAGGGCGGCGGCGAGACAAGCGCTCGACCGGCATGCGAAAGCGCTGGCGGACGGCGTGCTCGCCCCGATTGAGCTAGACGCACGGCTCATCGCCACTGCCCGTGAAACCATCCGCAACCAGGCTGTCGGCACGCGCGCCTATGATATTCTCGCCGGTCTTCCGCAGGCGCGGGAACTGATGGAATGGACACCCGCCACGGCCTTCGGCCCGCTGGGAGAGCGCGCCTTCGAGCGGCGCAGCAAAGCGCCGATGGCGGAAGGCATCGAAGGTCTTTTCACGGCGGAGGGATATCGCAGCGTCGTCATCCCGCAGGTCGCCCATGCGGCGCGCATCGCACTTTCCGAAGGATGGGTACGCGGTTCCGATGATGCACTCCGTGGCGCAACCGTCGAGCAGGTGGCGCAGGCCGCGCTGCAAATCTATTTCGACCGTTTCGAGAAAAAATGGGCCGATACGCTGGCCGACCTTCGGGTCAAGCCGTCCCAGACCCTTGGCGACGCGGTGGAAACAACCCGTGCGCTTGCCAATGAACGCAATATCGTGGTGGAGGCTGCCAGATCGATCGCGGAGGCGACCGATCTGCGCCCCGGAGCAAACCCCGCCGCCCTCGCCTCCGCCGCTGAAGGCGACGCGACCGCGGCCGTTCTGGCCGCCACGGTGAACGCGGCCGATCCCTATGCGAGACTGCGCGACATGCTGGCGGCGAAAGGCGCGGCCACAACGGGCGAGCAGGCCAATGGCGGCAAGGCCGGAGGCTCGCCATCGGAACAGTTGCTCGCGCATTTCAAGATGCTGAACGAGCAGCTTGCCCGCTCGGCGACCACCTCCGACGAGGTCGCCAAGGTGTTCGACGTGGACAGCCAGCTCACCAAGGCCAATCAGGATCTGTTGCAGCAGGCCCGTGAATTGCCGGCGCCCCTCGATGTGTGGGTGGCGGGCGTGGCGGCGGATGTCGGATCGCTTGCGGTCAAATCCGCCCGCAGCCGCATTGCCGAACTCTGGGCGGCCGATGCGGCATCGCTGTGCTCTTCCATCGTGACCGGGCGTTATCCTTTCGACAGGTCATCTTCCCGGGATGTCGCCATCGCGGATTTCACCCGTCTCTTCGGGCCGACCGGGATTTTCCAGTCCTTCTTCAAACAGCGAATGGAAGCCTTTGTCGACAAGACGACCAACCCCTGGAGCTGGAAAGGCACTTTCGGCGCCGCCGGCATTCCAAGCAGCGCCGTCGCCCAGTTCGAAAATGCCGACAAGATTTCGCGCGCCTTTTTCCCGAATGGCAGCGAGACGCCGGCGGTGTCGATCAATGTCAAACCCGTTTCGCTCACCAATGCCTCCAGCGCGGTGATGCTGGAAATCGAAGGCGAGCGGGTGGTTTATTATCACGGCCCCATTCAGGCGAAATCGATCACCTGGCCGTCGCGTGAAAACACGGCGAGCCTGTCGCGCATCGCCTTCCAGCCGGGCGGCTGGCAGCAGGCGAAAACCGAAAACGGCGACTGGTCGCCATTCCGGCTGTTCGACGGCGCCGATATCGAAAACCAGTCGGGTGACCTGCTGCGGGTGCGATTTGCGAATGGCGCTCAGGCTGCCGAATTCGATATCCAGTTCGGCTCGGTTCTCAACCCGTTCAGGCTGGACGCCATCGCCGGCTTTGCCTGCCCCGCGCAATTTTAGCGGCGGGGCGGCGCACCGTTTTTTAAGGAGGGGATCTATGATGAAAGCAACGACGAAAAGCACCGCGGTCAATAACGACTGATGGCCAATCAGGCATCGAGGCCCGCGGAAACCGCAGCGGAAAGCGATCGCATCGGCTTCTTCGGCAAGGTCCCCAGCCATGGCGACTTCATCTCCGACGGGCTTGAACGGGAGCTGATCGGGACATTTGACGACTGGATGCGATCCGGCCTGCATGCCTGCGCAGACCTGTTTTCGGGCCGATGGCCCGAAATATTTACGTCATCGCCCCCCATTCGCTTCATCATCGAAAGCGGCATATGGGGAAACTGCGCCTATGCCGGCGTGCTGGTGCCCAGTGCAGACCGGGTGGGGCGCAAATATCCGCTTGCCATCATTGCCCAGCTCAATAGCTTCCGGAAACATCCGAGAACGCTTTATCTCGACGACACCTGGTTCATGGCCGCCGAGGCGCTGGCCGAGACATCCATGACGGGCGATTTCGACATGTCCCGGTTTAACACCTCCGTTAAAAAACTGCGCCTGCCGAAACCTCGGGAAGAGGATGATGCGCCGGAAATGGTGCGCAGCCGCGCGCCCACCAGCCTCTGGTGGCGCATCGATCCCGTCAGCCGCCGCGCCCGCGGTCTCAAATTCGACGGCAAACCGAAAGCTTCCGATTTCCTGCGCCTCTTCAGTGACATGGCAGGCAAGGGCGAGGAGGACGGCTCGATACCCGTACAGGCGCAGGAAAGTGCGAAACACAAAACTCCGCCCGCACCGGCAACCGAACAGCCGTCATCGGTCGCCTACAGCTATGCCACGCACCCCGGAACACGGCTTTCCCTGAATGCGGATTCGCTCTTCGTTTCCCAGACCCCTGCCCTCTTCGCCATAGCAGATGGACAGGGCGATACACACAGCGCCGTGGAAGCTGCACGTCTGGCCACAAATATTCTTGCCGAGACGCCCGATGCCGAAAACCCCGAGGTGATGGTGCAGCAGATCAGGGGAAAGCTCGGCACCGTCAACAGCCTGCTTCTTTCCCGGCAAACCATGGGCGCCGACGGCAGGCCGATGGCGAGCGTCATCATTGCCTCCATTATCGGCCGCAGGTTGAGCGTCCTGTGGTCCGGCGACGCGCGCGCCTATCTCCTGAAAAACGGAACCATGCATCAGCTTTCGCGCGATCACGTCGTTGTCGGCATGAAAAGGCAGCTCGCGCAATGTGTCGGCCTTTCCCAGCAGTTCCGGCCGGATATCGTCGGGGAAGACTGGGGGTCGCAGGACAGGTTGCTCCTGTGCAGCTATCCGCTGGTACAAATCCTGAAGGAGCGGGCCATTGCCGAGATTGTCGGCAACACCCCGATCAAGGATTGCGCCAGCGCCCTGATCCAGGAAGCGCTGATCGAGGACGCACGCGAGAATGTCAGCGCCATTGTGATTGGAAACCGGCTTGAGCAAGGGTAAACAACCGGGCGATGGGCCTGCCTATCCGCAGGTTGCCGAGCGCTTTTCCGATCTGTGGCAAAGCATTCGCCATGACGGCACGCGGGAAAGGCCCACCGAAGAACAGAAAGACCTGATCGATCAGGTCAGAAATGCGCTGGACCGGAAAGTCTCGCATTTTTCCGACGCGAAACCCGACTGGATCGCCGACAGCTTTACCCTTGAACGGATTGCCTACGAAAGCGAAAACACGCTGCTGCTGCAGGTGCGGCACCGCGATCTCGGCTCCCTTCACGCCCTGAAAACCACGCCGCCGGCGTTGAGAAACGACGCGGCGCTGCTGCAAAGATTACGCGAGGAGGCGCAGCTCGGCCTGACATTGCGCCATCCTTGCCTGGTGGAAACATCGGCGCTGCTGAGACTGGCCGATGGCCGGCCGGGTCTGTTGCAGCCATGGTTCCCGCAATCATTGGCCTCGCTTGCATCGCAGCCGCCGGTTACAGCGCCGCAGGCGATCACAATCCTTCGCCGCCTGCTGGAAGGGCTGAGCGCCGTGCATGCACGGGGATATGTCCACTGCGATGTCACGCCAGCCAATATTCTGCTGGAGGACGGCGATTTCGAAACGGGCAGGCTTGGCGATTTCGGCATTGCGCTGGAGATTGGCCAAAAACACGCGGACCGGGGCATGAGCTTTGCCGCCTCGCACGAATTTGCAGCACCGGAACGGATGCGGGACGCAACCGCAAAGCCGGATCAGGATATATTCTCCGTGGGGCGGCTCGCCCGGCGGCTTTTCGCTACGAGTGAGATGCGAAAAACGCAAAGGGTGGCGGACTTTGCGGACGCCTGTTGCCACGACGAACCCGCGTCGCGGCCGCAATCGGCGATGGAAGCGCTACAGCTTCTGTAGCGCCCCATTGGTCAGTTGCCGCTGCCGGGAAGCGGTGCTGCCGCCGTCGGCACGCTCTTCTGGAACACGGTCAGGAGCTTGGCCGAATCCACCAGCGGTGCGTTGCTGGCATAGAGCACATCGCCCTTCTGCATCTGGAAGAGCTGCATGAGGGCAATGCTGGAAGCATCGCGCATATTGACGTGATAAATCACCGGCCGCATGGTCGTGGCCGTCGCGACCGGGCCTTTCGCGCCCGATGCGGTTGCCGACGGCACCTGAACGATCTCGTTGCGGAAGACATAGACATTACGCGCGTCCGCACGGTCATCCAGCAATCCGCCGGCGCGGCCGACAGCCTGAGCGAGGGTCAGTTTTCCGGCTTCGAACTGGAATTCGCCGGCGCTCTTAAAGGCGCCGAGCGCGGTGTAGCTCGCCGCATCGCCATCGATCATGATCTGATCGTCCGGCGACAGGCGGATATTCTGGCGGTCCTCCCGCATGACGCGGTCAAGCGGCGCGCTCGCCCTGTGCGAGCCGCGAACGACGGTAACCGTGGCAGCGCCCGGAGCGACGGTCGGGCCGCCGGCCTGATTGAGCGCATCGAGCACCCGCTCCTGACGGGCGGTAAGCGTTATTTTTCCGGGGTTTTTCACCGCACCGCTCAGCATGACGGCGCTCGTCGGCTTGTCGACGACGGTGACGACGGCCTGCGGGTTCACAGCCGACCCTTTGAGCCCGGCAACGACCTGCGATTGCAGCCCCTCGGGCGTCGAATCCACCACCCTCTGTTTGCCGACGAAGGGGATATTCACCGATCCGCTCTGGTCCACCGTAAAGCGTCCGAGATTGAGCGTCTTGCTTTGCGTCGGGGAGAAAAGCCCGTCTTCGCCGGTATCGAGCACGGTGATGTCGATCACGTCGCCGCGACGCAATCTCTGGGCGTTGTAACCGGTGTTGCGAAGCGCTGTAAGGCCGGGGCCGGAGGCATTCTGCAGGCTTCCGGCGGATACAGTGGCCGCCGGCGCATTCGCCAGCTCGATGACGGGGATTTTTTCGTTGGTTCGAGGGAAAGTCGCAGATCGGATATTGCCTGCGGTCGGTCCGTCAGATGGCTTTGCACATGCGCTCAAAAGAGCCACCAGCAAAACCGCCCCCAACTTTTTCATCCCTCATCCCCTTGATGATTCAACCTGACGCAGAGATAACATCCAGACACGTCATCGCAACAACTTTAGCGGTTGCAATTTAGCGAAAACTTGTCTTCCAGAGAAAAGGTGTGACCATTCCGCAACCTTTTCGGAACCGCCTGCCGCAAACCCCAACAATGTACCGATGAGAAATCACCGGTCTTCATCGACTGGCGCCGGCCAGCGACATTCGATGGAACGGTTTTGCGATGGGGGAGTTTGTTTTCTGCAAACCAAGACAGGAGCAAGAACAATGGATCACACCAATCACGTACGCCTGGTTGAAACGGAACTGACGCCGTCCGTTCTTGAAGGCGCCACCGTTTATGGTGCAGACGATCACAAGGTCGGCAAGGTCGATCATGTCCACGGCGTCGGGGCCGGCAGCACCGCCATCATCGATGTCGGCGGCTTTCTTGGTATCGGCGCAAAGCCGGTCGCAGTACCGCTCAGCGATCTTGATTTCATGCGGGATGAGGACGGCGATGTCCACGCGGTCACTTCATGGACCAAGGACCAGCTGAAGGACATGCCCGAGCATCGTCACTAACAGCATTGTCATTCATCAAGAGGAGCGCCCGGCTGTTTGCCGGGCGTTCTTTTATTTTCGGGCAGACGTTTGCGCGTCAGACTTCCCCTACGCACGTCAAACGGCGAGGAAACCGCCATCGACCGGCAATACGGCTCCGGAAATCATGCGGCTGTCATCCGACAGGAGCAGCGCGATGCTCTGAGCCACCTCTTCCGCTTCGGCGAACCGGTTCAGCGGATGGCGAACCATCATCGGCTGGCTTTTCGCCGGGTCGTTCCACGCTTCCGCAGCCAGTTCGGTGAGGGTGATGGTCGGCGCAACCGCGTTGACGCGGATACCGTGCGGGCCAAGCTCCTTGGCAAGAACGCGCGTTGCCCCTTCCAGCCCGGCCTTGGAGGCCGCGTAGCAGAGATGATCCTGAAAACCCCGGTGACCGGCGATGGAAGTGATGTTGACGATGGCGCCGCCGCCGCCCTTCGCCACGCGGGCGCAGGCAAATTCCTGACATGCGACCAAAGCCGCGCGCAGATTGATGCCGAGAACGGCTTCATAACCCGCATCGCTCATATCCAGCACGCTTTCGAGCACGTTGATGCCGGCGCTGTTGATCAGGAAATCGCAGGGGCCCGCTTCCTTCATCGCGGCGCGGGTGGCGGCGACATCGGCAAGATCGACGCGGATCGAACGGCCGCCGATTTCGCTTTTCAGGCTGTCGAGATCGGACTGGGTGCGACTGATCGCCACCACTTCCGCACCGCGCGCGGCCATCAGGCGAGCGCAGGCGCGACCGATGCCCTTTCCTGCGCCGGTGATGATGACGGATTTTCCGGAAAACTGCATGGAATCCTCTTTATTTTGCGGCCATGACGGCCGGACGATATGAGTTTGTGACGTGGTTCAATGGCTGGCGGCACGAATGGCGCGCGCCGCATTTTGCAGCGCCAGAAACGCGTCGTAGCGGGACTGGTGCACCCGCTGAAAAGCGGGATCTGGTGCGGAACTGCTGGCGACGCGGGACATGGCCGGCATGGCGGCGATAAGGTCCGGATAGGTTCCGGCGGCGACGGCACCCAGCATGGCCGAGCCGAGAAGCACCGGCTCTTCGCATTCGCTAAGCTCAACGGGAAGTCCGGTGGCGTCTGCCAGCAATTGTCTTGCAAGCGGATGCGCACCCGCCCCGCCGCTGACGCTGATGGTTTCCACCGGCGCACCGTTGCGGGCCTGTGTTTCGATGATCTGGCGAAGCCCGTAACCGAGGCCGAGAAGGCCGGCCACATAAAGCGCCACAAGGGAATCCACGCCCGTCTCCATGCCGTAACCGGCAATGACGGCGCGGGCATGGGGATCGGCAAACGGCGCGCGGTTACCGAGAAACTCCGGCACCACGTGAAAATCCTCGGCGATCTTTACGGCAGCGGAAGCGGATGCGGCAAGATTGAGCGCCCGGTCAGCGAGCCATACCGGCAAGGCTTTGCCTTCCTTGTCGGCAAGCGCCTTCGCCTCTGCATAGGCCGGGTGCAGTTGCACGAGATAATCGATGGCCGCGCCGGCAGCGGACTGGCCGCCTTCATTGAGCCACGCGCCCGGAACCATGGCCGAATAATAGGGGCCCCAGACGCCGGGCACGAAGGCGGGTTCGGTGGTGGTCGTCATGGTGCAGGATGAGGTGCCGAAAACATAACCGAGGCATCGCGACGCATCGCCGCCCGCAGCCACCGTGCCGACGCCGCCGGCATGGGCATCGATCAGACCTGCCGCAACCGCGGTGCCAGCAACCAGACCCATGGCTTTTGCAGCATCTTCCGTCAAACCGTTACCCAGCGCCGTGCCGGGATGGACGACGCTTTGACCGATGCGGCGAAAACCCTGTTCGGCGAGATCGCCAAGCCCGATGCGGGTGAAATACTCCGCATCCCAACGGTTCTCATGGGCCAGATAGGTCCATTTGCACGTCACCGTGCAGGCGGAGCGATCAAGCGCGCCCGAAGCCTTCCATGTCAGAAAGTCCGTGAGATCGAAGAAGTGCTCGGCCCGCGCATAGATGTCGGGCCTGTTTTCGCTGAGCCACAACAGTTTCGGCGTCTGCATTTCCGGGGAAATACGGCCGCCGACATATTTCAGCACGGCGTGTTCGCCGGCATTGATGCGCTCCGCCTGTTCAACGGCGCGGTGGTCCATCCAGACGATGATGTCGCGCTCGGGATGATCGGGGGCGCCAACCGGCAGGGTCTCATCGTCCGGTCCGCGCACCACCAGCGAGCAGGTGGCATCGAAACCGATGCCGGCGACCTCGGCGGGATCGATGCCGGCGCGGGAAACGCTTTCCCGGACGCTGTCGCAAACGGCCTGCCATACTTCGCCGCTCGATTGTTCGGCAATGCCGCCATCCTCGCGATGCATGCTGATCGGGCGTTTGGCGGTGGCGAGAAGCTTTCCCGCGACATCGAAGACACCGGCGCGCGCCGAGCCGGTCCCGACATCGACGCCAATCAGATAGGAAGCCATTTGCGATACTCCTCGGAGCGGATCATCCGGTGCTTGAACAGGGTTGAGCGGCGGACCGTTTCCGGTCTTTCCGCCGCTCCAGAGATTTTTAAACGCGGTCGAAGTTGGTCGGCAAGACCAGCATGTCGCGGATGGTGACCGTGCGCTTGCGCGTCAGCATGTAGACAACAGCATCGGCCACTTCGCTCGCATCGATCAGGCTGCCGGACTCCTTGGCCTTGCGGAGATTTTCCTCCGGCCAGTCGGCGAGAAGTGCGGAAACGACCGGGCCGGGAGACACCTGCGCGACACGCACGCCGTGCGGGATCATCTGGCGGCGCATGCCCTGCACGAAGCTGGTGATCGCCCATTTCGAGCCCGAATAGACCGGCTCCCAATAGGTCGGGAAATGGCCGGCAATCGAGCAGGTGACGACGATATCGCCGGTCTTGCGCTCCGACATATGCGGCACGACGGCATGGACGTTCTTCATGACGGCGTTGACGTTGAGGTTCAGCATCTTGTCGATGGCTTCAGGCGTCGTTTCGGTCAGATCGCCGCCGATATAGGTGCCGGCATTGCAATAGAGAATGTCGATATGATCGACCTTCCCGAGGATTTCGGGGATCATGGCGTTGCAGCTGTCGGCATCCAGAAGGTTCGTCACCTGCGGGATGGCGCGCTCGCCGAGCTTGGCAGCGAGTTCATTCAAGGCTTTCTCGTTCCAGTCGACCATGACCACGGTTGCGCCCTGTTCCAGCAGCGCTTCGGTGGTGGCAAGCCCGATGCCGGATGCGGCGCCGGTGATGACCGCGATCTTGCCTTGCAGCGATTCAGACATTTAATTCTCCTGCGTTTATGAAGATATTTCCGGGCCGGCTCAGCGCCATTCGCGCCCGATATAGATGGCCAGCAGAATGATGCCGCCCTTGATGACATCCTGCAGATAGGGGTTGATACCCATCAGGTTGAGGCCGTTATTGAGGATGCCAAGCAGCACCGCACCAATCAGCGTGCCGAGAATGAGACCCCTGCCCCCGGCAATCGCCGTGCCGCCGAGAACGACCGCCGCGATGGCGTCCAGTTCGAAGCCGACGCCGGCATTCGGCTGACCGCTCATCAGGCGGCCGGTAAGGATGAGCGCCGCAAGCGCTGCGGTGACACCCGAAATGCCGTAGACGGCGAGCTTGACGCGCTGCGTCTTCACACCCGAAAGACGGGCAGCCAGCTCGTTTCCACCGAGCGCATAGACATGGCGGCCGAAAGCCGTGCGCTGCAACAGCACCCAGGCGATAGCATAAATCACCACCATGATGACGACCGGAACCGGAACGACACCGATACGGCCGACGCCGAACCAGGAAATCCAGCTCGGAATGCCGCTGACCGGATAACCGCCGGAATAGATAAGGCCGAGACCGCGCGCCATGCCCATGGTGGCAAGCGTGACGATGATGGCGGGCATCTTGCCCCAGGCGACAAGCGCCCCGTTGAAGATACCGATGCCGAGACCGATGAAGAGACCGGCCGGCAGGGCAACAGAGGCAGGCAGGCCCGAATTCACCATCAGGCCGGCGGATAATGTGCCGACAAGCGCCATGACCGCGCCGACCGACAGGTCGATGCCACCGGTGAGGATAACGAAGGTCATGCCGACGGCGAGGATGCCGACGACGGAAACCTGCCGCAGCACGTTCATGATGTTGTTGAGGCTGAAGAAATTGTCGCTCGCAAGCCCCATCAGGATCGATACGACAATCAAGCCCGCCAGAGGCAGGGCAAGCGGCGAACGCAGCATGGCACTGAGACTGAAGCCGCCCGTTTTCGCGGCAGTGCCGGTGTTTGCATCAAGCGACATGTTCAACTCTCCCGGTGGTGGCGTTTGTCATTATTGTTTCTGAATTGATGTCTTCCCCCTCGACCGTGGCGACGATGCCGCCGGAACGGAAGACGCAGACCCTGTCGGACATGCCGATCACTTCCGGCAGCTCCGAGGAGATCATGATGATCGAATGGCCCTTGGCGGCGAATTCGCGCATCAGCGAGTAGATTTCCGCCTTTGCGCCGACATCGATGCCGCGTGTCGGCTCGTCGAAGATCAGCACGCGCATGTCATGGTTCAGCCAGCGGGCGATGACGATCTTCTGCTGGTTGCCGCCCGATAGCGTATCGACGCGGGCAAAGGGTCCCTGCGCCTTGACCTGCACCTGCGCCATGGCCTTCGTCGTATGCTCCAGTTCCTTTTTGAGATCGAGGAACCAGTGGGCCTTGCGGTATTTGCGATAATTGTTCAGCGAAATATTCTGCAGGATGGAGAAGCTGGTGATCAGCCCCTCCTCCTTGCGGCTTTCCGGCAGCAGGCCGATGCCGCGCATCAGGGCTTCATCCGGGCCGGAAAAACGCGTGTCCACACCGTCGACCCTGATCTTGCGGCGCGAGGCGGAATACGCGCCCAGCATGGCGAGAACCGTTTCCGTGCGGCCCGAGCCGACAAGCCCGGCAAAGCCGAGGATTTCGCCCTTGCGCAACGCAAAGCGCGAGACGGGACCGCCCTTCTTCAATTGCAGCTCTTCGACTTCGATCACCTTTGCGGCGGCAGGATCGAGCTGCGGCTTCGGCGGGAAACTGGCTTCGATGCGCCGGCCGACCATCATCTCTACCAGACGGTCATTATCGACCTCCGAGGTCAGGCAGGAGCCGATCAACTCGCCATCGCGCAGAACGGTGATGCGGTCGCAAATCTCGAATATTTCTTCGAGGTGATGCGAAATGAAGATGATCGCCACACCCTGACGCCGCAGCTCGCGCATCACCTTGAACAGGTGTTCCGTCTCGGAGGGGGTGAGCGTCGCCGTCGGCTCGTCGAGAACGAGAATGCGCGCATCCAGCGACAGCGCCTTTGCGATTTCGACAAATTGCTGCTGGGCGACCGACAGGCGATGCACCGGCACGTCGAGCGGAACATCCACCGCCAGACGGCTCATGATCTCGGCCGCGCGCTTGCGCATCGCGCCCTTGTTCAAAAGGCGCAGCGGCCCGCGGATCTCGCGGGCAAGAAACATGTTTTCAACTGCGTTGAGATAGGGGATCAGGCTGAATTCCTGAAACACGATGCCGACGCCGGCGGCAATCGCCTCATCGTAATTGGCGAAGCGGCGATCCTTGCCGTCAATGCGGATCGTTCCCTCCGATGGCTGCAAAATGCCGCACAGGATTTTCATCAGCGTCGACTTGCCAGCGCCGTTTTCTCCCAGAAGCGCATGCACCTCACCGGCGCGCGCCTCAAGGTCGACGCCGCGCAGGACTTCGATCTTGCCAAAGCTTTTTCTTATTCCATTCAGTTCCAGCATTTCACCCTCCTCAATGGTCGGGATTTAACCCCGCCCCCATACTAGATGGGGACGGGGCCTGGGAGGAGTTCTTACCAGCTGAACTCGCCGGCGTTCTTGCTGTCGACGACCATAACGTCGATCGGGACTTCCTTCGGCACGACGCGAGCGCCCCACTTCTGGGCGAGCGCCATGGCAAGGCCGACGCGAACCTGATCACGCGGGAACTGTGCGGTGGTTTCGATGAAAGGACCACCCTCGGCAATCGCCTTCACCGCTTCCGGAGCACCGTCGACCGAGGTCAGCTTGATGTCCTTGCCGGAACCCTGGATCGCAGCCAGAGCGCCCATCGCACCGCCGTCATTCACCGAGAAGATACCGGCGAGGTTCGGATGCGACTGGATCATGTTTTCAACGACGCCGAGAGCAACGGAGCGGTCCTGACGGCCGTTCTGCGTATCGACCAGCTTGATGTCGGCGAATTCGGCGAGAGCTGCCTTGCAGCCTTCGACACGCTGCAGGATCGGAACGACCGGGATACCGTCGAGGATTGCGACTTCACCCTTGCCGCCGAGCGCGTCACCGAGATGCTTGCACGACTTGTAACCCGCGTCACGGTTCTTCGAGCCGACGAAGGTGTCGACCGGGCCGTTTGCGTTGGCGTCAACCGCAACGACGATTACGCCGGCAGCCTTGGCAGCGTGAACGGCGGCTTCGATGCCGGCGCTGTCGGTGGGGTTCAGAAGCAGGATGTCTATCTTCTGCTGCAGCATGTCTTCGACGTCGGAAATCTGCTTTGCCACATCGTGGCCAGCATCAGTCACGACAACGTCGGCGCCGATGCTTGCGGCGGCTTCCTTCAGCGCTTCCTGCATCGATACGAAATAGGGGTTGTTCAGCTCCTGGAAGGTCATGCCGATCTTCAGCTTTTCCTGCGCCAGCGCCGGAGCGGCCATCATTGCAATTGCGGCTGTCGCCATCAGAAACTTGGACTTCATTTTCATCTCACTCTTCCTCCCGGTTGGAAAATTGGGGCAACAAGACCCCGTTTCCGGACAGCCCTCTGCCCGAATTCTAAAAAATCGGCGATGTGTCGCTGGTTTAATCCGCCATGACCGCTGCCTTCTGGGCTGCGAATATTGTGCGGAACCTCGACGGCGACATTCCCTTCAATTTCAGGAAATGCCGGTTGAAATTCGAAAGATTGGAGAAGCCCACATCGTAGCAGACCTCCGCCACCTTGACCTCCTGATCCGCCAGCAGCATCTGGCAGGCGAGATCGATGCGTAACTGATTGCGATACCGCACCAGCGTCGTTCCCGTGTGACGCTTGAAGGCGCGGGAAAAGGCGCTCTGGCTCTGGCCCACCATCTCGGCGAGATCGATTTCCTCGACCTGCTCGGTCAGGTGCTGGCGCAGATGCGACAGCGCGCGGTTGATGCCGCTGTCGCCAATGCCGGTCAGGTCCAGCTCGTAGCTCAGGCTTGCCAGCACCTCGGAAGACGGCGCGTTGACCAGCAGATCGAGAATTTCCCAGAAAAGCGCGAGCCGCGTCAGCCCCTGCGCCTCGATCAGCCGAAGGATCAGTGGGCGAACGCGATCGCTCGTTTCATCGTCGAACAGAATACCGCGGCGGCTGCGGTCCAGCAGCGCACGCACCACCTCCATCTCGGACATGGAGGTGCAGGCATCCTCGATAAAAGCCTCCGGAAACTGGATCACGAGAGAGCGTGTCGGCACGATCTCGTCCGGCTCGATCTCGCTGATCCAGTTCTGGGGGAGATTGGGACCGGTCATGATGAGTTGACCGGGGCCGAAACGGCCGACGAAATCACCGATATAAAACGTGCCTGACGTGGCGACGACGAGGTGGATTTCGTATTCGGGATGATAATGCCAGCGCACGGTGCGGAACGGATAGCCATGCCGCCAGGCGGCGAAGGATTCGCCCTTGCGGATGTGCACCAGTTCCAGATCGGGCTGCATCATAGTTCCTCCCATCGACACGTCCGCCGCATTTGCGGAGCAGAGCCATTCCTCTTTATGGCTCGTCCCAGGCGTTGATGAGGAGCATATGGCGTGCGCTATCTGTGCTTCCACATCACGCCGAAGAAATTACCGATACTTTTTTGACTCTTTTTTGTCGGGAATTGAATAGTCGCCGGACGGGACTGGCCAGAAACTCGGCGGCCGCGCCGATTTTTTTGCACAATTCGGCGTGATCCGCTCAAACAATGCTCACCCGAAGGCGATATCCGGTAAATTTTCGGAGTGCGGACCGCCGGACAACGGCAGGCCGCACTCATACTTTTCCGCAGCATCTCTGCCACTCAATCATCGGTGGCAGGCATCGGCGGTCGGCACGCGATCTTTTACTGCGGCATCACGATCTGAAGTTTCACGTCCGTTTCCCGCGCCTCCACCGCACGGTCGAAGCCGGCGATGCTGTCTTCGAAGGGAATGGTCGCGGAAATCAGCGGCTTCAGGTCGACCTTGCCGGAGGCGATGAGTGCAACTGCCCGGTCGTAAACATTGGCGTAACGGAAAACCGTTTCGACCCGCAGTTCCTTGGCCTGCAGGCCGACAATATCGACCGGAACCGGATCGACAGGCATGCCGACCAGCACGATCGCACCGCCCGGCCGCGCCAGCTTCGCCATGCCGAGCACGGCGGGTGCTGCGCCCGAGCATTCGAAGACGATATCGCAGCCCCAGCCGTCGGTCGCCGCGGAGACGGCCTCGGCGAGATTGCGTTCGCGGATGTTGACGGTTTCGATGCCATCATAGGCACCGATGATATCGAGCTTCGGCTGGGCGAGATCGGCAACGATGACCTTGGCGCAACCGCCGGCAAGCGCCGCCAGCGCCACCATCATGCCGATCGGACCTGCCCCGGTGACGACAGCGATATCGCCCGGTTGGATACGCGCCCGGAGCGCCGCCTGCATGCCGATGGCGAAGGGTTCGACCATGGCGCCTTCGGCAAAGGACACATTGTCGGGCAGCTTGTAAGTGAAGGCGGCGGGATGAATGACCTCAGGCGTCAGGCAGCCATGGATGGGCGGCGTCGCCCAGAAGCGGACAGCTGGATCGACATTGTAGATGCCGAGCTTGGAGGCACGCGATGTGGGATCGGGAATGCCGGGCTCCATGCAGACGCGGTCGCCCACCTTCAGATGCGTCACCTCGGCGCCGGTTTCGATCACCGTTCCAGACGCTTCATGGCCGAGCACCATCGGCGCGTTGACGACGAAATGACCGATCTTGCCATGGGTGTAATAATGGACGTCCGAGCCGCAGATGCCGACCGTATGGGTGCGGATGCGCACATCCTTGGGCCCGAGTTCACCGGATCCTGCTCCACCCGGAATGTCAAAATCCCTGAGCGAGAGCTTGCCTTTTTCTTCCAGCACCAGTGCCTTCATCTCATCCTCCGTGGTTTGCGATACGCCTGGCAGCGAATTCAGTGAGCGTGATGGCGTGCAACCCCGGCAAAAGTAAACAGAAATCGGCCGGATCGGCCGGTTTTTCTTCACGCCGGAAAAACTGTATCGGACAGCCCGCGATTTCTCATCATCCGCAGCGCGACACGATCCTTAAGAGGCAGGAAAACCGGCATGATTCGTCGGCCTATTTCGCGATCATCGCGCGCTTGAAAGCCTCTGGCACCGATAAACCCGGTCGCTCACATTTTTTCGCCGGGCAACACGCTTGCCTGCCTCACCCACTCCACGAACTGCGCTTCATCAAACGCATCCTCGTGGATATCAAGGTAGCGGACCTTCGGGTGTTTGGATGTGCCGGGCGGCAAAGGCTGCAAGGATGCGCCGTTAAGGAAGGTCACCTTGATATATTTCGTAAAGCAGTGAAGGCTGAGGAACCAGATATCGTCCTCCATGCCGTAGAAGGGCGAATTCCACTTCACAGCCTTGCGCACGCCGGGCACGACACCTTCGATCAGCTTGTCGATACGGCCACCGACCGCGCTTTTCCAGCCCGGCATGGCGACGATATAGGCCTGCACCGGCGCGTCGCCATATCCTTTTGCAATCTGGGGATTGCCGCCCGAAAGAAGCTTTGGCGATTGATCCGATGGCGCGCTTCCAGACGCTTTTTCCGACGGCTTGTCGACCATAACCTTGACCTCACAGGTGTCAAACAGGTGCTACCAATAACATGATCTGTATCTATTCCAGATATCTCTACACATTTTCCGTGATGATCGCCTAGCCGACCCGGAATAACAGATAGCAGCTATGCGGGTCAGTCTTTCCTGACCCGCAATCCCTCCAGAAAGGTCCGGAAACTGCCGACAGCCCGTTTCGAGGTCGTTTCCGGGTCGTCGGAATTGGCTATCCATTGGGCGGCGCTGCTGCTCGCCGCATTGATGAAGCGGGCGCATGCCTCCGGATCGATGTCGCCGATAGTGCCTTCTTCCCGGAGCGCATCCAGGCTTCGGGCGACAGCCGAGATACAGCCATTGGCATTGGGCCAGCGCGACGGATCGCCGAGCACCGCCGGCCCGTCGCGAAACATGATCCGCTGGATTTCCGGTTCGAGAGCCATGCGCACATAACCGACATTCTCCTCGACGAAACCCTCCCATCGGGTCGCGGCCCTCGAGGAGATGTCACAGAGCCTCTTCGTCATCTCCGCATCAATCTCGGCCACAACCGCCAGCAACAGACCTTTCTTGTCGCCGAAATGGTGATAGAGCGCGCCACGGGTGAGACCGGCTTCGGCGGTGAAGTCGTCCATCGACGCTTCCGCATAACCGATGCTGCCAAAGGCCTTGCGGCCGGCAGCCAGAAGCTTCGCCCGCGTCTCGGCAATCATTTCACTGCGAGGTTTGCGCATTTCTTCTCCATTTTCTACATACGAAGCGTATATTAGTTGACATACGCGTCGTATGCAATTATCTCATTCACATACGCCACGTATGTATGTGGTGGACACCCTTAGAACAAGGTGCATCCCGATGTCTAATCCATACAGAGAAATTTTCCGGGCTCCAGGCGCAAAAGGCTTTTCCGCCGCCGGTTTTTTCGCCCGCCTTCCCATTGCCATGGCCCCGATCGGCATCGTCGCCATGCTTTCCCAGACTCACGGTGAATATTGGCTGGCCGGCGCCGTCTCAGCAACCTTCGCATTGACCAATGCCGCCCTCTCCCCGCAAATCTCCCGGCTGGTGGACCGAAAGGGGCAGAGCAAGGTCCTCATCCCCGCCACCATCGTCTCGGTCATCGCCTTTGCGGCGCTGATTATCGCGACAAATCAGAGATGGCCCGCCTGGACGCTGTTCCTTTCCGCCTTCCTCGCCGCCGCCATGCCGAGCATTCCCGCCATGATGCGCGCCCGCTGGACGGAAATCTTCCGCGACCGGCCGGAGCTGAACACCGCCTTCGCCTTCGAATCCGCCGCCGACGAACTTGTCTACATCTCCGGCGCCTCGCTTTCCGTTGGCCTTGCGGTTTCGCTCTTTCCGGAAGCGGGCATGATGATCAGCACCACCTTCCTGGCGCTCGGCACCTTTGCCTTCCTTCTGCAACGCTCGACCGAGCCCAAGGTACGTCCGGTTGAAAGCGGAAGCCGGCAGCGTTCGGCCATCTTCCTGCGCCCGGTCCAGATCATCACGCTTGCATTGATCTTCGTCGGCTCAACCTTCGCCACGGCCGAGGTAAGTGCCGTCGCAATCACCAAGGCGCTTGGTCAACCGGAAGCCGCCAGCCTCGTCATCGGCGTCTATGCCATCGGCTCCTTCGTGGTCGGCCTCATCCTCGGCGCGCTCAATCCCAAAATGCCGCTGCAACGGCAATTGCTGATCGCCGTCAGCGTGCTTGCGCTCACCGCCCTGCCGCTGCTTGTCGCCAACACCTCGGTTGCGCTTCTCGCTTTCGCCGTTTTCCTCAGCGGCGTTGCAATCTCGCCGATCTTCATCACCTCATTCGGCCTGATCGAGCGCCGTGTGCCGGAATCGATGCTGACGGAAGGCGTGACCTGGGTAATGACCGGCATCGGTATCGGCATGGCGCTCGGCGCCTTCGTCTCCGGCTGGGTGATCGACAATTTCGGCCCGGATAACGGTTTCTGGGTGTCCGTCGTCGCAAGCCTTTCGACAGTCGCCATCATCGCGCTCGGCCAGCGCAGCCTCTCCGGAGATCGCGGACGGTCGGATATGGAGGCCGTGGCGCAGCCCGCCGAATAACAACCTCTACTCGCAGTCTGCATCGTTCGTCGCGGTAATTGATATATACGGAGGAAAGGTCACACACTAATCCATAGTACAGCGACTGTTTTACTTTACCGTCGCCCCGCAAGCGTGATACCGGCAACATCAACGGCCGATGATATCATGCCTGCGGGGCGATCCTGCTTATCGAAGCCGTCGCTTCGCATATTCTCGAATTCGGCACCGATTGCACATAATCGACCGACGGCTGCATCGTTCGACACACCGACCGCCCGTTCACCGGGCAGGCACGGGGTCGATTACCGGAAGGCAAGGCTCTTGAGTTGGGATCTGCAGGAATTGTTCCGGCTATATGCGAAGGGCATTGTCAGGTCCCTGCGCAGCAGGGGCATCGATCCTGAAACAGCATCCGATCTGGCGCAGGATGCGTTTTTGAAGGTGCTTGCCTCACCACCGCCGGCAAGTGCCGCTTCCCACAATCCCAAATCCTATCTCTATACGGTGGCGCGCAATCTCAGCATCGATCATTATCGCCGCGAACGCAGTCTCCGCCGTGTCGACCTGCCGCAGAATGCCTTCGATGCCATCATCGACCCGTCGCCATCGGCCGAAACCATCGTCTATGACCGCCAGCGGCTGCAGCTGGTGGAACAGGCGCTTGCGGAACTGCCGCGGCGGGTGCGCGAGGCCTTCCAGCTGCACCGGATGGGTGGCCTGACGATCAGCGAAGTGGCGCAGAAGCTCGGCATGTCCACCACCCGCACCTGGGTTTTGATCCGCGACGCCTACGAACACATAGAGGATCGGCTGAACGGTCTGTAGAGGGCGGGAACCGTCATCTTGACCCAGATATCGCCGTTTAATCGCCGGCCTGCGCATTAAACTTCTTTCATTCGGAAATATGCGGCCTCTCATTCGTATATATCAAAGGCTGTGACGTTGTCCGGTCTCCGGCAATCCTGAAAGGCTCCCTATGAACGAAGTGTCGGAAGAACGGCGCCTGTTTCGTGAAGCTGCGGATATTGCCATTCGCCTGCAGAACGATCCCGGCAATCCCGTCGCCATCGAAACGGCACGCGCCTGGATCGAGCGCGGACCGGCCCATGCCGCCGCCTGGGCGAAGGTCGCCGCGATCCACGGCATGACCGGCCAGATTCTGGCCGAGGAGGCCCGTTCCTCGCAAAAGGGCTTCGCCCCCAAGCGGCGTCTTCTGCTTGTAGGAGGCGTGCTCTGTCTCGGTGCGGCGGCTGGCGGTTCGGTGCTGGCACCTTACGTGACGTTACGCGCCCGCGCCGACTACCTGACCTCGACGGCCGAGATCAGAGAAATTCCCCTCGAGGACGGCAGCATGGTCACGCTCGGACCGGACAGCGCAATCGCCGTCGATTTCGGCGAGCGGGCAAGACGGGTGAACCTCCTTGCCGGCATGGCCTATTTCGATGTCCGGCCCGATGCCTCGCGCCCCTTCTCCGTCGCCTACGGACCATTGACCGCCACGGCGCTCGGGACCGCTTTCGACGTTTCGGGCGACGATCTCTCCATCTCCGTCTCCGTCGATCATGGGCTGGTTCTGGCCACATCGCCCGATCTGCCCTCTCCCGAGGGAGAGAGACTGGCGGCAGGCGACTGGCTGACCTACGACCAGGCATCGCGCCGTATGGATCGCGGCGTCAGGGAGGCCTTTGAAATCGCGGCATGGCGCACGGGCATGCTCATTGCCGAGAAGGAGACGGTCGCGGCGGTGGTCAATCGCATCGCCCGCTGGCAAAAAGGCAAGGTGGTCATCGCCACCCCTGCCCTGAAAAACAATGTCGTCAGCGGCGTCTTCGATCTTGCCGACCCCATCCGCGCGCTCGATGCGGTGGTGCGGCCATTCGGCGGCAAGGTGCGGGCCGTCACGCCGTTTTTGACCGTTATTTCCTCTATCTAAGAAAACTTGAGAAAAAGAGGAAAATTTTCGAACGCCATTCGTATTGTCCTCAGAGAACCCGCTGCCCGCATAGGCCGGCCGGTCTCCGGGGACAGATTTAATGGAGTGGCTTTCACATGGGGAATGAGTTCTCATCGGCTCATAAGGGTACAAATAGGGGTCGTAAGGGTCGTGGCGCGCTGTTTTTCGCCTTTCTGGCGACGACCACGGCGCTCGCCGCCGGCATCGCGGCACAGCCAGCCCTTGCGCAGGCGGTTTATTCGGTTCCGGCCGGCCCGCTGAACAAATCGCTGGCAACCTTCGGAAAACTGTCGGGAACGCAGATTTCCTACGATGCCTCGATTGCGCGCGGAAAACTTTCGCAGGGCGTCAGCCGCGCGACAACCCGCGAGCAGGCGATCGTGGAGCTTCTGCGCGGCACGGGCCTGGTTTATTCCTTCACCGACGCCACCTCCGTCGTCATCGCCGCGCCGGTCAGTGCCGCAAGTGCCGCGGCAGCCGGAAACTCCACCCTCCTCGCACCCATTACGGTTCAGGGCACGCGCGGCGCCTCCGTATTGCAGCAGGACGGGCTGGCGCAGGATGGCTACCGGACAGAGACACTGTCCTCTCTCGGCCTGCTCGGACAGACGGCCATTCGCGATACGCCGTTTTCCGTCACCGTCGCGCCGAGGGAGCTGATCCAGAATATCCAGGCACAATCCCCGGAGGATATCTACCGCGTCCTGCCGACCATCCGCAGCCAGACGCCGCAGATGTCCGGCTGGGCGCCGATGGCCAATATTCGCGGGTTCACCACCTATGACACCGCCGAAGACGGCTTCCGCCGCTCCTACAGCCACGCGACGGTGCTGGAAGACAAGGAACGCACCGAGGTTCTTTCCGGCCTTTCGGGCTTTCTCTATGGCGCGGCCTCGCCCGCGGGCATGATCAACTATGTCTACAAGCGCCCGACGCAGGAACGTTTGAACAGCGTGACGGTCGGCAATTACGGCGGCGCGCAGGCCTTCGTCCATGGCGATTTCGGCGGCCGCATCGATCCGGAAGGCGACATGGGTTATCGCCTCAATATCGTCCGTTCGGCGGGCGACACGGCCATCGACGACCAGAATGTCGACCGCTTTCTGGCAAGCGGCGCTTTCGACTGGAACATCACCGACCGGCTGAAGCTCGAACTCAATGCTTCCTACAGCAAGTACAAGCTGGACGCCGCCAACTCCTACTGGGCTTTCGCAGACGGCGTGCTGCATGGCGATGCGCCCGACGCCAGCAGGAACTGGAGCCAGCCCTGGATTCACGACGAAATCGAGAAAAAACGATACTCGGCCAAGCTCACCTACGATGTGAACGACGCCATTACCCTGCGCGGCGGATATATGCGGGAATATATCGACCGGCCGGTTCAGGATCATACGATGAATCTTGTCCAGTCCGCGGAGGAATATTCCCAGATCGCAATTCGCTCCGGCAGGACAAAAAACGTCTTCGACGCCGCGAATGTTTTCGCGGACGTCTCCTTCGACACCGGCGCGGTCTCCCACAAGCTGACCGCCGGATATTACATGTATCAGGGCAAGGACTGGGGTACGACTTACAACCCCAATACCGGCTGGCAGCCGTCTTTCCCCCTGTCTTCTCCCCGGCACATTGCCGAGCCGACTTTCCCGCCAAACACCGGCACGCTCTACAAGTCCGGCTATGTGCGCAATCATAACTTCGTCGTCGGCGACCAGATCGAATTCGACGAACAATGGTCGGCCCTCGTCGGCGCCAATTACAGCATGATCCAGAGCCAGTCGCTGGACAGCAGCGGCGCCCGCTCCGCACCGGATTACGATGAAGCAAGGCTCTCGCCCTCGGCGTCGCTGCTCTTCAAGCCGGTGGAGGCGGTGACGCTCTACGGCAGCTATATCGAAGGCCTTGAGCAGGGCGGCGTTGCGCCGGACACGGCCGCAAATAGCGGGCAAATTCTCGCCCCCATGGTCAGCAAGCAGAAGGAAATCGGCATCAAGGGCGATGTCGGCGACATGCTGCTGACGGCGGCGCTGTTCGACATCTCCAAGGCCTACGAACTGACGACGGATGCCAATGTCTACACGCAGGACGGCCGCCAGCGCCATCGCGGCATCGAGTTCACGGCGACCGGCAAGGTGACGGATGACCTTACCATTCTCGGCGGCGTGACATTCCTCGACGCCAGGGTCGAAGGCGGAACCTATGACGGCAAGCGCCCCATGAACGTCGCCAATGTTCTCGCCAAGGTCTATGCCGAATATGAGGTTCCCACCGTCGAGGGCCTCTTCCTGACCGGCGGCCTCTATTACACCGGCAAACAATGGGCGACATCCGAAAACAACGACCGCCTTTCCTCCTATGTCACCGCCGATCTCGGCCTGCGTTACACCACCGAAAACTTCGGTAATCCGCTGACGTTCCGGCTGAATGTCAGCAACATCACCGATGAGAACTACTGGCAGAACAGCTATTATCTCGGAGCGCCGAGAACCGTCTCCTTCTCGGTTCAGGCGAAATTCTGATGATGCTGCGCAGTTCCCTGTCCCGCAGAGCGCTGCTCTGCGGGACAGGTGCTTTTTTCCTTACAAACCGGCCGTCATCGGCCGCCCGTTTCGGCGGCATCGTCGCCATGGACTGGGTGAGCGGGCAGAACCTGCTGGCGCTTGGCGTGCAGCCCGCAGCCATGCCGGAACTGGAACGTTATCGCAGCCTCGTCGTCGAACCGGCGCTGTCGCCCTCGGTCGCCGAGCTTGGATTGCGGTCCGAGCCCAATCTGGAACTTGTGGACTATCTTCGGCCACGCCTCATCCTGCACAGCGACGATTTCACCATGGCTGCCGGCCGGCTTGCCGCCATCGCTCCCACCCACCTTTTCGATTCCGGCGTCACTGCGGGCGAAAACCATTTAGTCAGTGGCAGAAACGCTCTCATCGCGCTCGCCGCGCGGATCGGCGATCCCGGCCGGTTTGACGCGTTTCAGGAAAGTTTCGACGCGGAAATGCAGCAGGCACGCACACGGCTCTCCGCCTATGACGGACGGCCTCTGCTGCTGGCGACGGTCATAGATGGCAGGCGACTGTTGGTTTTCGGCAGGAACAGCCTTTTCCAGAATGTTCTCGATCAATTCGGCATCGAGAACGCCTGGGATGGTTACACCTCGCCATATGGTCATACGACAGTGACGGCCGACCAGCTTTCCCGCCATCCGCAGGCGCGGCTTCTGTGCATCGGCGATACCAGCGGCGAGAAGCTGGAAACGCTTCTCAACGCGCCGGTCATCAAAAGCCTGCCCTTCATTCGCGAAAACCGATTGGTGCGTATCAGGGACGTGCTGTTTTACGGCGGATTGCCGCCGGCAAGGCGTTTCGCCCGCCTCGTCTCCGAAGCCCTTGTCGGTGAGGCATCGCCATGAAGAGGACGGCGAACATATCCGCGATCGTCGTCACATCGCTCGCCATCGTCTGCGCCAGCCTTACCGGCTTCAACCTGTTCCTGCGCATGCCCGACGGGACGCCGCTTGCAGCCCTGTTTTTCCCCGATCCCGACATGACGGCGCAGGTGCTGCTGCACAATACCCTGCTGCCGAGGATCGTGGTGGCGCTGATGACCGGCGCGACGCTCGGCCTTGTCGGGGCGATCCTGCAAAACATTCTGCGCAATCCGCTTGCCGAGCCGGCGACGCTCGGCATTTCAGCCGGTTCCTATCTGCTGCTTGCCATTGCGACGCTCTGGTTCCCGCAATGGATGGGTGCACGGGAATGGATCGCCTTTGCGGGCGCGGCGCTGTCGCTTCTAGCAATCCTCGCACTCTCCTGGCGCAAGGGCCTGTCGCCCGTCACCGTCACGCTGGCAGGCATGATCGTCAGCCTTTATTGCGGTGCTGCGAGCGCCGTTCTGGTGCTGTTCAACCACGATTTTCTCGTCAGCATCTTTTTATGGGGCGCGGGATATCTCGATCAGCAGGACTGGAGCGCCGTCTCCTTTCTGGCCCCTCGTCTCGCCGTGCTCGTCCTTGCAGTTGCGCTGCTTCTTCGCCCCCTGACGATCATGACGCTTGACGACGCCAATGCAAAAAGCCTCGGCCTGTCGCTTGCCGCCTACCGCCTGCTGACGCTGGTGGTAGCGGCGGCCTTGACGGCGGTGGTCACCGCCTCCGTCGGCATCATCAGCTTTATCGGCCTTGCCGCCCCGGCGCTGGCGCGCGCCTGCGGCGCAAGACGAATGGCGGCGCAGCTCGGTTATTCGGCGGCACTTGGCGCGCTGCTGCTAACCTTGACCGACCAGATCGTCCTGTTTTTTCCCGTCACCTATCGATTGTTCCCGACCGCCGCCGTCACCGCTCTTCTCGGTGCGCCGCTGATGTTCGCGCTGATCCGGCGGCTGAAGATGCCGGCCCCGCCGCAGCCAAGCGCGCAGCCAGCGGCAGCGCGTCTCGCCTCGCCCATTCCGGCTTTGCTCGGTCTCATCGCCATTCTCTGCGTCGCCGCAGGTGTCGCACTCTCCGTCGGGAAAAACACGGAGGGCTGGTTTTTATCGGGACTTTACGATCTGCATGGTTTCGGCTGGCGCTGGCCGAGGGCGCTCGCGGCCTTCAGCGGCGGGGCGATGCTGGCGCTCGCCGGCGCCATTCTGCAGCGCGTCACCGGCAATCCCATAGCGTCGCCAGAGGTGCTCGGTGTCTCCTCCGGGGCGATGCTCGGCGTCATTCTGCTTCTTCTCACCCTTGCCGCACCCACCCGTGGCGCGCAAATCCTCGCAGGTGCGGTGGGTTCGCTGACGGTTTTGCTGCTGATGCTGACCCTGTCGCGCAAGCCGGGCTTTTCCGGCGACCGGCTGCTGCTGATCGGCATTGCGCTCAGTTCCGTCTCCGGTTTCGTCATGGCGGTATTGATGACATCGCAGGACCCGAGGCTCGGTCAGCTTCTCGCCTGGCTTTCCGGCTCCACCTATGCCGTCGCGCCGGGCGAAGCCATCATGGCGGCGGTCCTGCTTTCTTTTGGGCTTGCCTTAACCCCCTTCATTCGCCGCTGGCTGGAAGTGCTGCCGCTTGGCGAAGATATCGCCCGAAATACCGGCGTCTCTGTCGTGGCGAGCCGTAACGGTCTCTATTCGCTTTCCGCCATTCTCACCGCAAGCGCGACGATCCTCGTCGGGCCCTTGAGTTTCGCCGGCCTGATGGGACCGCATCTGGCGCGGCTTGCGGGTTTCCAGCGCGCCGGCACGCAATTGCCGGCGGCGGCGCTGATCGGCGGGCTTATCCTGCTCATCGCCGACTGGCTGGGGCGCAACCTTATCTTCCCGTTTCAGATACCCGCCGGTCTCCTGGCGACGGTGGTTGGCGGGCCGTTTTTGCTTGTACTTATCGGAAGGCGCGCATGACCATATTTGCGGATGACAGTTTCAGGATTCTGACAGTGGTCGACAGCCAGCGCCTCGCCCCCTTCATGCAGCGCCTGCGCTTTACCGGCACGGGTCTTCACCGTTTCAATACGCTGAAAAACCTCCATGTCAGGCTTTATTTCTCAAAGCAGAACAAGAGCTTCGACCGCAATCTGCCCGCCGCTAGAAATGCTGCCGAACCCGCGGATACCTTCGACGTCCGCTATTACACGATCCGGGCGATAGATCCCGATAGCGGTTTTATCGATATCGATTTCGTTCTGCATGAGGATGCGGGGCCGGGATGTTCCTTTGCCCGGAATGCACGTCCCGGCGCGCTTTGCGGCATGTCCGGCCCGTGCGGGCTGGGAATGAAGCCAGCAAAAAACTATCTGCTGGCCGGGGATGAAACGGCCTTACCCGCCATTGCCCGCATCTGCGAGAACCTGCCCGGGGATGTTAACGGCCAGATTTTCCTTCGGGCCGAGAATTGCCGATATGACATCGTCGCACCGCCCGGCATGCAAATTTGCTGGTTGCCGCGCTCGACGGTATCTCCCGCGAAATTCATCGAACATGTTGGCGGTGCGGCGATGGAGACAGCCGCTTCCACCAGCGATTATTTCCTCTGGCTCGCCAATGCGTTCTCCCAATGGCAGGACTTTCGGGACAAGTTGTCGGTCCTGTCCAAGAAACGTTATCTCAACGCCTGTTACTGGCGGGACGACATGACGACGAGCCACTGAGGAAGGACGCAAATCGCGATTCCGCAAGAGCCCGAATTCAGCCCATGCGTTCGGACACATGTTCTCCGGGAGACGCGGGAAAGACGACCGTCCTGTTTCCGTTCAGGAAGACCCGGTGATGAATATGGGCGTGGATGGCCCGCGCAAGCACCTGGCTTTCCACATCCCGGCCGAGGCTGACATAATCCATCGCGCTCTGGGCATGGGTCACGCGGATCGTATCCTGCTCGATGATCGGCCCTTCATCGAGATCGGCGGTGACGTAGTGGGCGGTCGCACCGATCAGCCGCACGCCGCGCTCATAGGCCTGTTTGTAAGGGTTGGCGCCCTTGAAAGACGGCAGGAAAGAATGGTGGATATTGATGATACGACCCGACATTTCCTGACACAGCCGGTCCGACAGGACCTGCATGTAGCGCGCCAGCACCACGAGCTCCGCTCCGGTATCCTGCACCACCTGCAGGATCGCGGCTTCCGCCTCGGGCTTCGTTTCCGGCGTGACACGAATGTGATGAAAGGGAATATCCTCGTTCACCACCTGCTTCTGATAGTCCAGATGATTGGAGATCACGGCGACGATCTCGACCGGCAGCGCGCCGATGCGGGAGCGATAGAGCAGATCGTTCAGGCAATGACCGAAGCGCGAGACCATGATGACGACCTTCGTCTTTCGCGAAAGGTCGTGAATGTCATAATCCATATCGAATTCGGCCGCGACGGGACCGAAGCCGTCAAGCAGTGCATCGCGTCCCGATCCCTGTTCGGAAACGAAGCTCAACCGCATGAAGAAGCGGCCCGTCTCCTGATCGGTAAATTGCGAACTGTCGTTGATGTTGCAGCCGGACCGGGCGAGATAACCGGAGACGGCGGCGACGATGCCGCTGCGCGCCGGGCACGCGACTTTCATGATATAGGTGGTCAAATCCTGCTCCCCCTTGATGGATCAGCACTCCGGCAGGTTGACGGCGATGCCGCCCTGCGAGGTTTCCTTGTATTTCACATGCATGTCGCGGCCGGTCTCACGCATCACGGTGATGCAATTGTCGAGCGGCATGAAATGGGTGCCGTCGCCGCGTAGCGAAAGGCTGGCCGCCGAGACGGCCTTGATGGCGCCCAGCGCATTGCGTTCGATGCAGGGAACCTGAACGAGCCCGGCCGCCGGATCGCAGGTCATGCCGAGATGATGCTCCAGTGCGATTTCAGCGGCGTTTTCCACCTGCGCATTGCTGCCGCCCAGAACCGCGCAAAGCCCGGCCGCCGCCATGGCCGCCGCCGAACCGACCTCGCCCTGGCAGCCGACTTCCGCCCCCGAAATCGAGGCATTGTGCTTGATGAGACCGCCGATTGCCGCCGCCACCAGCAGAAGGTCGCGGATGCCTACGCGGTGCGCACCGACGCAATGGTCGAGATAATAGCGCGCCACCGCCGGCACCACGCCCGCAGCACCATTGGTGGGAGAAGTGACGACGCGCCCGCCGGCGGCGTTTTCCTCATTCACCGCCATGGCGTAGACGCTCATCCAGTCATTGGCCTGATGCGGCTGGGTAAGGTTCAGCCCGCGTTCCGATTGCAATTGCGCATGGATAGCCTTCGCCCGGCGCTTCACTTTCAACCCGCCGGGCAGAATGCCCTCCTGCGTCAGGCCCCGCTCGATGCAGCTTTCCATCACCTCCCAGACGCGGTCCAGCCTCGCATCCAGTTCCGGCCCGTAAACAACCTCTTCATTCGCCCGCTTCATCTGAGCGATGGTCTTTCCCGATGCACGGCCCATGCGCAGCATTTCCGCCGCCGAGCTGAAAGGATAGGGCACCGGCTGCTGCTTGCCGGCGCTCAATCCCCCGGCCGACCTTTGCAGCTCCGTTTCGGTGACGACGAAGCCGCCGCCAATCGAATAATAGACCTCCCGGTGATAGGTGTTTCCCTGACGGTCGCAGGCAATGAGGACCAGCCCGTTGGCGTGGCCGGGAAGCGGCGGGCCATAATCGAAGACCAGATCCCTGTCCGGATCGAACCGCAGCGCCGGCAGCCCCTCGGGCTCGACGAGGCCGGTCCTGCGGACCTCCGCCTCGATCTCCTCCACCCGGTCCGGATCGAGCGTATCGGGTTTCAGCCCGCACAAGCCGAGAATTACCGCGCGATCCGTCGCATGGCCCTTGCCGGTGAAGGCGAGTGAGCCATGCAGGCTCGCCCGCAGGCCGAACAGGTCTCCGGCCCCCGGGAACTTGTCACCGCCGCGCAGATCGTCAAGAAACCGGGCGGCAGCGACCATGGGTCCCATCGTATGAGAGGACGATGGGCCGATGCCGATCTTGAATATATCGAAGACCGACAGGAACATTTACGAACCGTAGATCGGGAAGGCGTCGCAAAGCGCTGCAACCTGCGCCCGCACGTCGGCCTCGATTGCGGCGTCACCCTCGGCATTCGCCGCCAGCGCATCGATGACACGCAGGATCAGCGCACCGATCTGTTCGAATTCGGCGACGCCAAAGCCGCGCGTGGTGCCGGCGGAGCTGCCGAGCCGGATACCCGAAGTGACGAAGGGCTTTTCCGGATCGTTGGGAATGGCGTTCTTGTTGCAGGTGAGCCCCGCCCGCTCCAGCGCGATTTCGGCGATCTTTCCGGTCACGCCTTTCGGGCGCAGATCGACCAGCACCATATGGCTGTCGGTTCCGCCAGAGACGATCCCGAGACCGCCCTTCGTCAGCACATTTGCCAGCGCCTGCGCATTGGCGATGACCTGACCGGCGTAATCCGCGAAGTCCGGGCGCAGCGCCTCGCCGAAAGCCACGGCCTTGGCGGCGATGACATGCATCAGCGGACCGCCCTGATTGCCGGGGAAGACCGCCGAATTGAGCTTTTTGGCGAGATCGGCGTCATTGGTGAGGATAACGCCGCCGCGCGGGCCGCGCAGGGTCTTGTGGGTGGTGGAGGTGACGACATGGGCGTGCGGCACGGGGTTCGGATATTTGCCGCCGGCGATCAGCCCGGCATAGTGGGCCATATCGACCATCAGATAAGCGCCGACTTCATCGGCTATTCTGCGGAAGCCGGCGAAATCAATCTGACGCGGATAGGCCGATGCGCCCGCCACGATCAGCTTCGGTTTCGTCTCCAGCGCCTTTGCCCGCACCTTCTCCATATCGATCAGATGGGTTTCGGCGTCGACCTCATAGGAGACGACATCGAACCACTTGCCGGACATGGTGACCGGCGAACCGTGCGTCAGGTGGCCGCCATGGGCCAGCGAAAGCCCCATGATCCGGTCGCCGGGCTGAAGCAGCGCCAGAAACACCGCCTGATTGGCCTGCGCGCCGGAATGCGGCTGCACATTGGCGAATTCCGCGCCGAAGAGCTGCTTCAGCCGGTCGATGGCGACCGCCTCGACCTTGTCGACGAATTCGCAGCCGCCGTAATAGCGCTTGCCGGGATAACCTTCGGCATATTTGTTGGTCAGCACCGAGCCTTGCGCCGCCAGAACATCGGCGGAGACGATGTTTTCCGAAGCGATCAGCTCGATCTGCGTCTTCTGGCGATCGAGTTCCTCGGCGATGGCGTCGGCGATCACCGTGTCCGAAACGGTATTGTGCGACAGTCGGTTGAGCATTGTTTCCTCCTTCGAGATCAGGCGATGTCCGCCGCAAGTTCCTTGCAGCCGGTTTCAAGCAGATGGCCAAGATGCGATACGAAACTGTTCCAGATATCCATGCGGAAACGGTTTTCCGCATCGCGCCAGAGCACCACGCTGACGCCGTCGAAAATCGTCCGGCGTCCCTCGCCGACGGCAATCGTGTCGATGTCGCGGGCGCAGCCCAGCGTCAGCAATTCGGCAGCCTGCGGACCTTCGATCAGGAGCGTCACTTCTCGTCCGGAAATATCAACGAGACTATGCGGATGGCTGGCGTAAACGCCTGCGCAGGCGGCGATCAGCCCGTCGACCGCGCTCATAGGTGCAAGCACGGTCCATTCGTCGGGGCCAAGGCGCAGGACCTCGATGTCGCCTGAAGCGGCGCGGAGGCCGATCCGGTCGGGCAAGGTCAGGCCAAGGGCGGCGTTGAGCGGGGCGAGATCGCCGCGCGCCCGCAGCGACAGCCGCGCCTGCGCGGCCAGAATGCTGACCCGGGCTGCTTTGCTCTCGGCCAGCGTGCCGGGAACGGGGGAGGAAACGCGCATGTTCATTGTCATCTCCAGGTCAAATCTTCAGGCGGGTGTTTTCGGGATCGACAAAGACCATCCCGGTGATTTTCGCGGCAATGGTGCGGTCCAGCATCGGAATATAGACGGTCTCGCCCATCCGCTCATGACCGTCTTCCACCAGAGCCAGCGCAATCGGCTGGCCTGCGGCATCCGAGTGATAGGACGACGTGACGTGACCCACCATTTTCATCGGGATCGGCTGTTTCGGATCGAAGACGATCTGCGCCCCCTCTTCCAGCTTCGAGCGGTCCTCAGTCAGAAGACCGACGAGGTGACGGCGGCCCTTGGCGACGAGATCGGGGCGGGCAAGACCGCGCTTGCCTACGAAATCGGGCTTGTTCTTGCCCACGGCCCAGCCCATCGCCGCATCATAGGGCGTAACCGTGCCATCGGTGTCCTGGCCGACGATGATGTACCCCTTTTCGGCGCGCAGCACATGCATGGTTTCCGTGCCGTAAGGCGTGATGCCATATTGCTGGCCGGCCTCCCACAGGATTTCCCACAGCTTGCGACCGAGCGGCGCTGGCACATTGACCTCAAAGCCGATCTCGCCGGTGAAGCTGACGCGGAACAGCCGCGCCGGCATGCCGGCCACCGTGCATTCCACGCAGGACATATGCGGGAAAGCCTCTTCCGTCAGTTCGACACCTTCCACCAGCGGCGCGAGCAGCTTTGCCGCGTTCGGGCCGTTCAGCGCAATGGTCGACCACTGTTCGGTGGTCGAGGTCAGCCAGACATTGAGATCCGGCCATTCGGTCTGGAGGTAGTCCTCCATCATGTTCAGCACGCGGGCGGCGCCGCCTGTCGTGGTGGTGACGTGGAATCGGTCCTCGGTCATGCGGCCGATGACGCCATCGTCGCGAATGAAGCCGTCATCGCCGAGCAGCAGGCCATAACGGCAGCGGCCGGCGGCAAGCTTCGTCCAGGGATTGGTATACATGCGGTTCATGAACTCGACCGCATCGGGACCGACAACCTCGATCTTGCCGAGCGTCGAGGCATCGAAAATACCAACGCTCTGGCGCACCGCCCGGCATTCACGGCTGACCGCCGCATCCATGTCTTCGCCCGGCTTCGGGAAATACCAGGCGCGACGCCATTGCCCGACCGGCTCATAAACCGCGCCGTGCTCCTCAGCCCAACCGTCGATCTGCGTCTTGCGCGTCACTTCGAAATGCGCGCCGCGGTGATAACCCGCAAACGCTCCGAAGGTCGTCGGCGTATAGGGCGGACGGAAGGTGGTCAGTCCCACCTGCGGCTGGCGCTTGCCCAGCGCTTCCGCCGCGATGTTGAGACCGTTGATGTTGGACATCTTGCCCTGATCGGTCGCCATGCCGTTGGTGGTGTAGCGCTTGACATGCTCGATGGAGCGCATGCCCTCACGCACGGCGAGCCGCAGATCCTTGGCCGTCACGTCGTTCTGGTAGTCCACGAAGGCCTTGGCCTTGCCGGCATCGCGGTCGCTCGGCAGTTCCGTGTGCGAGACGCCGCTGCCGGTACGGTCATGTTCCACCACATGGCTGAAAGCATTGGCAGTCTTGCCGAGTGCGGCGGCAACTTCGCGACCCCGCTCCGCACCGTCCTTCAGCGCCGCCTCGATGCCCCACAGCCCTCGCCCGGCGCCGGCAATCACGCAATCCTCGTTAGTGAGGGCAGGAAGGAACGTAGTCCGCTCGTCGTCCCAGGCGATCTTGCCCTGCGTATGGGAGAAGAGATGCAGCGACGGCGTCCAGCCGCCCGACATCAGCACGGCATCACATGCAATTTCCTGTCCCGCACCGACCGACGCGCCACTAACCGCATTGACCCGGACGGACTTGACCTGCAGCCGGCCCGAGGTCGCCGTGACCGTATGCGACAGCTTGACCGGAATGCCGAGCGCGCGCGCTTCGTTCACCAGTTCTTCCCGCACCTTGGCGCGGGTATCGACAATGGCCTGAACACGCGCGCCCGCACCGTGAAGATCGAAGGCCGCATACCAGGCGCTGTCATGGCTCGTCACCACCACCGGCCGGTTGCCGACCTTGACGCCGTAGCGGTTGAGATAGGTCTGGGCAGCGCCCGCCAGCATCACGCCCGGCCGGTCGTTGCCGTGGAAGACCAGCGGCTTTTCCAGCGCGCCCTGCGCCAGCACCACCTGGCGCGCCCGAACGCGCCACAGGCGTTCGCGCGGCACATCCTTCGGTACGGTCTCGAGATGGTCGGTCAGCTTTTCGCAAAGGCCGATCATGTTCTGGTGGTAATAGGCAATCGCCGTCGTGCGGGTCATGACCCTGACGCCGTGCTCCTTCAGCGCCTTCAGCTCATCCGCCAGCCAGTTCCATGCGGGCTTGCCGTCGATCTTCGCCTGCGGCTCCGACAGCAGCGTGCCACCGGCTTCGGCATTTTCATCAACCAGCACGACCTTCAGACCATCGACCGCCGCTGCGCGCGCTGCCGCAAGACCGGCAGGACCGGCGCCGACGATCAGCACATCGCAATGCAGGTTGCGCGAGGCATAAGTGTCGGGGTCCTCCTCCGTCGGCGAAACGCCGAGACCCGCAGCCGCGCGGATGAAAGGCTCGTAGACCTTGTTCCAGAAGCTCTTCGGCCACATGAATGTCTTGTAATAGAAACCCGCCGAAAACAGCATATAGGCCATGTCGTTGACCGCGCCGATATCGAATTTCAGGCTCGGATATTTGTTCTGCGAGGTGGTTTCCAGCCCGTTCCAGATTTCCTGCACCGTGGCGCGGGTGTTCGGCTCGAAACGTCCGACGCCGCGGCGGGTGCCGATCAGCGCATTCGGCTCCTCGGAACCCGCCGCCACCGGGCCGCGCGGGCGGTGGTATTTGAACGAGCGGCCCATCAGATGCACGCCATTGGCGAGAAGTGCGGAGGCGACCGTATCGCCCTTCACACCGCGATAGGTCTTGCCGTCGAAGGTGAAGCTCACGGAGCGGGCGGCATCCACACGGCCACGGCCGGAAACGCGATAGGAGTTCATTTCGACACCTCGGAACTGGCTGGTGCACGGGTCAGGGAAGAAAGTTCAGGACGCGGCTCGCCCGCCCGATAGGTCGTGAGGAAACGGTCGCTCACCGTGTCGCGCACGGCGTTGAAGAAGCGGCCGCATCCATGCAGGTGCCGCCAGCGCTCGAAATGTGGACCTTTCACGTTTTCGCGGATGAACAGGAATTCTTCCCATTGCTCATCGGTCTGCGACGAGGGATCGGCGGCGCGGCTAATATGGGCCTGCCCGGCATAGGTGAATTCGGCTTCCGGCAGTGTTTCGTTGCAATAGGGGCAGCGGATCAAAAGCATCGTCGTATCCTCAGAGCATTTCCAGTAAAAAAGCGAAGCGGTTTTACGTCCGGAAAATGCGTGGAAATTAATGCGCCACAGCAGCGGCGGCGGCCTCGTCGATCAGGCGGCCGGAACGGAAGCGCTCCAGCGTGAACGGCGCGTTGATCGGGTGCGGTTCGTCTTTGGCGATGGTCCAGGCGAAGGTATGCGCAGCGCCGGGCGTGGCCTTGAAACCGCCCGTACCCCAGCCGCAATTGACGTAAAGCCCGTCAACCGGCGTCTTGCCGAGAATGGCCGAGCGATCCGGCGTCACATCGACGATGCCGCCCCATTTACGCAGCATCCGCATGCGGTTGAAGATCGGGAAGATTTCGACGATGGCCGCGATGGTATGCTCGATCAGCGGCAGGCCGCCGCGCTGCGAATAGGACGTATATTGGTCCGTACCCGAACCGATCACCAGCTCGCCCTTGTCGGACTGGCTGATATAGGCGTGGACCGCGTTCGACATCACCACGCAGGGGAAGATCGGCTTGATCGGCTCCGACACCAGCGCCTGCAACGGATAGCTTTCGAGCGGCAGACGCACGCCGGCCGTGTCCATGACGACCGAGGTGTGGCCGGCAGCCGAAACCGCGACCTTCTTCGCCTTGATGAAGCCCCTCGCCGTCTCGACGCCCGCGACGGAGCCGTCGGCATTGCGGCGAACGGCCGTGACCGGGCAGTTCTGGATGATATCGACACCACGGGCAGCAGCCCCGCGCGCATAACCCCAGGCGACAGCATCGTGGCGGGCCGTGCCAGCCCGCTCCTGAAGCGCGCCGCCCATGACCGGGTAACGCGCATTCGGCGCAATGCTGAGCGGCGGGCAATAGTCCTTGCACTCTTCCGGGGTGAGCCAGCGATTGTCCACACCATTCAAACGGTTGGAATGGATGTGACGCTTGAAGCTCTGCACATCGTGCACATTATGCGCCAGCATCAGCACGCCGCGCCTTGAATACATGACGTTGTAGTTCAATTCCTGGCTCAAGTTCTCCCACAGATCGACGGCGTGATCGTAAAGACGCGCGCTCTCGTCATAGAGATAGTTCGAGCGGATGATCGTGGTGTTGCGGCCGGTATTGCCGCCGCCGAGCCAGCCCTTGTCGATGACGGCGACATTGGTGATGCCGTGCTGGCTGGCCAGATAATAGGCAGCGCCCAGACCATGGCCGCCGGCGCCGACGATGACCACGTCATATTCGGCTTTCGGCTGACTGTCGGGCCATTGCTCGTCCCAGTTCTTGTGGCCGGTCAGGGCATTCCGCAAAAGATTGAAGGCATTAAAACGCGTCATGAGCGGACCCGATGGTTGGAAAATCTCGTGTCGTAAAAGCTGGAGCATTTCCAGCCGAAGCGATCTCGCTTCGGCGTCGGACAATGCGGCACAAAAAAAGGGTAGAGCATTTGCCGCGCCCCGGCTGGACAATCGCGTCTGTTTGCATGAATATTTGCGTCATGACCTCACACCGCGCCAGAAAACGCCTCAGCGTCGCGTTCCTGCTTGCCGACCGCTTCACGCTGTCGGCCTTTGCGAATTTCGTCGATGTGCTGCGCCTTGCAGCCGATGAGGCGGACCGTTCGCGGCCTATATTGTGCGAATGGTCGGTGCTTTCGGCGACCATGAGCAGCGTGCAGTCGAGCTGCGGCGTGAAGGTGCAGCCGGATACGCGGCTGATGGACGCCGGGCACTACGACTATATCGTCGTTGTCGGCGGCTTGATCAGCGATCACAGCGCCCTGCCGCAGGAGGCGCTGCGCTTCCTGAAAGAGCGGGCGGCGGCCGGCGTTCCCATTGTCGGGCTATGCACCGGCGTTTTCATCCTGCACGAGACCGGCCTGCTCGACGGTTATCGCTGCTGTGTGAGCTGGTTCCACCATCAGGATTTTCTCGACCGTTTCGATACGGTACAGATGATCTCAGACCAGATCTTCGTCATCGACCGCGACCGGCTGACCTGTTCCGGCGGCCACGGCGCCGCGCATCTGGCAGCCTTCCTCGTCGAGCGTCATGTCGGCCAGTCCGCCGCCATCAAGAGCCTCAACATCATGATGATCGACAGCGCGCTGAGCGGCGAAAAGCCTCAACCCGGCCAGCAGAGCGCGCGCAAGGCCAACGATCCCCTCGTCAAAAAAGCAATCCTGCGGATGCAGCAGAATATCGAGGTTCCGAGAACCGTGCTGGAACTGGCGAATGATCTCGGCCTTGGCCGCCGCAGCCTCGAACGGCGTTTCCTGAACGACCTGGGCGCAACGCCTTCCAAGGTCTATCTCGAACTGCGGCTGGATCGCGCTTTGTCGCTGCTGCGCACGACGCGTGACACCATCACCCAGATTGCGCTCGCCACCGGTTTTTGCGATGCGCCGCACCTTTCCCGCACGCTACGAGCCGAGCGCGGTTTCACTCCCAGCGAATATCGCAAGACTCAGGCCGGCCACGTCGCAACCGACGAGGAATTCGCTGTCGGCGTGCTGCTTCCACAATCCTGAAAATCTTGCCTCGGTTCTAGGAACCGGCGCCCATGAAGGTCATCCGGGTAAGAGCCGTATAGCTGGATTCCGAGGCCATCAGGGCTGCGAAGACGAGCACGAGAACCGGCGGAAGCAGGATGGCGTAGATCAGGACCAGCCGTTCCCAAGCCATGTGCATGAAAATCGCCATGATCAGCCCCGCCTTCAGGATCATGAACAGGATGATCAGGGACCATCTCGGATAGCTCTGAATGCCGAGATAATCGACCATATAGGAGAAGGCGCTGAGGACGAAAAGCAGTCCCCAGACCACCATGTAAAGTCTTATCGGATGCTGCTGTCCCTGTTGTGACTGTTGCTGTGCCATGATGCCATCCTCACTCACCACAGATAGAAGAATGCGAAGATAAAGACCCACACCAGATCCACGAAGTGCCAGTAAAGCCCGGTTATCTCGACGATCTCGTATTGGCCCTTGCGGCTGGTGAAGAACCCCCGCCTTTCCTCATCGAAATCTCCCCGCCACACCTTGCGCGCGACGATGAGAAGAAACAGGACGCCGATGGAAACATGGGTGCCGTGAAAGCCCGTGATCATGAAGAAAGCCGAACCGAACTGCGCCGCACCCCACGGGTTTTCCCAGGGGCGAACGCCCTCTGCGATCAGCTTGCTCCATTCGAATGCCTGCATTCCCACGAATGTCGCGCCAAGCGCTGCCGTCGCCACCATCAGCGCGGCGGTTTTGCGACGGTCGCGGCGATAGGCGAAGTTGACGGCCATGGCCATTGTGCCGCTGCTGCTGATGAGAACAAAGGTCATGATGGCAATCAGGATCAGCGGAATGTGCCTGCCGGCAATCGTGAGCGCGAAAACCTCGCTAGGATTGGGCCAGGCCGCGGTGGCCGACATGCGCGCCGCCATATAGGCCAGCAGGAAACAGCCGAAAATGAAGATATCGCTCAGGATGAATATCCACATCATCGCCTTGCCCCAGGAGACGTTCTTGAACGCCCGCTGGTCCGATGACAGATCGGCCGCAACGCCGCGCAATCCCGCCGGCCGCAGATGCGGATCACTTACCTGTCTTTCCTCCATGGATGCGGCCATGATCGACACTCCTCAGGTGACCAATTGACGGCAGAGATCGACGAAACTATTCGCCCAGCCGGCGAAAAGCGCAAAAAGGACCAGCCAGACGACCAGCATGAAATGCCAGTAGATGGCGCACAGCTCCACACTCAGGCGCATTCTTGCCGACAAAGGCTCGCTCCGGGCACGGATTGCGGTGCGTCCAAGCACGAAGAGCCCGCCCACTATATGCAGGCCGTGCAGGCCGGTGATCATGTAGAAGAAGCTGTTCGATGGGTTATCCGCCAGAATATAGCCTGCGGAGACGAGTTGCCGCCATGCCAGGAATTGACCGGCGACAAAGAAAACAGCCGTCGCAAAGGCTGTCACAAGAGCCGCATTCAGCCTGTCGCGACGATCTGGACGGATTTCGGTTTTCGCCCATTGCAGCGCAAGACTGCTGGCGGCAAGCGCCGCGGTGTTCACCCATAACAGTCCGGGGATCGGGATACCCCACCAGTCGGCGCCGCCCATGCGGCCGAGATAGGCGCTGATGAGCAAGGTGAACAAGGCACCGACAACCGCCAGAAATATCCCAAGTCCGACTTTCGCAATCGTCGCCGACGATCCCTGCATCTGCGGCGCATCGCCTGCCAGACCGACTTCCAGCCAGGGCTTCGAGGCCAGCCGCTGCCGCGCCATCCACCAGCCGATGATGCCGGCGATCCCGGCCATGAAGACGAGGATGGCGCTCATGACAGGACCCTTTCGGACGGCCCGGCCGCAGCCGGCTGGTTTTGCGGGAGGAAGTCCTCAGCCGCGCCGGGCACGCTGTAATCATACGGCCAGCGATAAACGACCGGTAACTCCTTGCCCCAGTTGCCATGAACCGGCGGGGTCTGCGGCGTCTGCCATTCCAGTGTCGTGGCCCGCCACGGATTGCCGACCGCCTTTTTGCCCCAGCGCAGGCTCCATTCGAGATTGAACACGAACAGCAGTTGAGCCGCACCGACGATCAGCGCGGCCACGGTGATGAATATGTTCAACGTGTGCGCCGAATCTGGAATGAAGGCGGTTTCGCCCAGCTCGTAATAGCGGCGCGGCACGCCCATCAGCCCGAGATAATGCATCGGGAAGAAGATGGCATAGGCACCGAGAAAGGTGATCCAGAAATGGACGTGCCCCATCGCCTCGTTCAGCATCCGGCCTGTGACTTTAGGATACCAGTGGTGGATCGCACCGAAGATCACCATGATCGGCGCGACCCCCATCACCATATGAAAATGGGCAACCACGAACATCGTATCCGAAAGCGGCACATCGACGACGACATTGCCGAGGAAGAGACCGGTCAATCCGCCATTGATGAATGTGACGATGAAGGCGAGCGCAAACAGCATCGGCAGGGTGAGATGGATATCGCCGCGCCAGAGCGTCAGCACCCAGTTATAGACCTTGATCGCCGTCGGCACGGCGATGATCAGCGTCGTGGTTGCGAAAAAGAACCCGAAATTCGGGTTCATGCCGCTGACATACATATGATGCGCCCAGACGACGAAGCTCAGCGCCGCGATGATGACGATCGCCCAGACCATCATGCGGTAGCCGAAAATATTCTTGCGCGCATGGGTGCTGATCAGATCCGAGACGATGCCGAAGGCGGGAAGTGCGACGATATAGACTTCCGGATGGCCGAAGAACCAGAACAGGTGCTGGAACAGGATGGGACTGCCGCCCTCCTGCTTCAATTGTTCGCCCATCTCCACGATGGCCGGCATGAAGAAGCTCGTGCCGAGCAGACGGTCGAACAACATCATGACGGCGGCGACGAAGAGCGCCGGGAAAGCGAGCAGCGCCATGGCGGTCGCCGTGAATATGCCCCATATCGTCAATGGCATGCGCATCAGCGTCATGCCCCGCGTGCGTCCCTGCAGCACGGTGACGACGTAATTCAGCCCGCCCAAAGTAAAGCCGATGATGAACAGGATCAGCGATGACAGCATCAGGATGATGCCCCAGTCGCGCCCGCCCGGCGTTCCAGAAAGAAGCGCCTGCGGCGGATAGAGCGTCCAGCCGGCGCCCGTCGGCCCGCCGGGTGCGAAGAAACCGGCCACCAGCACAAGGACGGCGGAGAGGTAGAGCCAGTAGCTCAGCATATTGGCATAGGGGAACACCATGTCGCGCGCGCCGAGCATCAGCGGGATCAGGTAGTTGCCGAAACCGCCGAGAAACAGCGCGGTGAGCAGGTAAATCACCATGATCATGCCATGCATGGTGATGAACTGATAATAATGCTCCGCATCGATGAAGGAGAAATAGCCCGGAAAACCGAGCTGCAGGCGCATCAGCCAGGAAAGCACCAGCGCCACCATGCCGATTGCGATGGCTGTCAGGAAATATTGAATGGCAATGATCTTGGCATCCTGGCTGAAGACATATTTCGTCCACCAGCTTTTCGGGTGATAAAGCTCGACGTCCTCGACTTCAGCGGGCTGAATGACCTGCCCGGCGCCGGATCCAATCTCGACCATGTTCCAACCTCCCTGTTCCCCCGATGCGGTCTTCCCTTCCAATATGCGCGGCGCTTATCTGGCCGCCGACGTTTCCGCCGAAGCCAGCAATTTCGAGAAAGTCGGCTGCTGCTGCAGCCAGGCTTGATAATCGGCCTCGGTATCGACGACGACGGTGCCGCGCATCTGCGGATGGCCCACACCGCACAGTTCCGCGCAGAGAACCTCGAAAGTTCCCGTCCGGGTCGGCGTAAACCAGTAGTAGGTGACCGAGCCGGGGATCATGTCCATCTTGGCCCGGAACTCCGGCACGTAGAAATCATGCACGACATCGACCGCGCGCAGCAGCATTTTAACCGGCCTGCCGGCGGGCAGATGCAACTCGCCGCCTTCAACGATGACATCGTCCATTCCGGCGGGATCGTTCCTGTTCAGGCCGAGCGGATTGTCGGGTGCAATAGCGCGCGTATCCGCCCGCCCGAGCCGTCCGTCCGCTCCCGGCAGGCGGAAACTCCATTGCCATTGCTGACCGACGACTTCCACTTCGCTCGCACCGTCCGGGACGGTCACGAACTGGTTCCATACGAAGAGACCCGGCAGAAGCATTGCAGCCACCCCAACCCCGGTTCCGCCCGCCAGCCACCATTCCAGGCGCTTGTTTTCGGGCTGGTATGCCGCCCGGTTTCCGGCGCGGTGTCTGAAGCGGAACACGCAATAGGCGACGAATAGCACGACGGCCGAGAAAACGAAGCCGGTGATCCAGAAAGTGATGATGATCGTATTGTCGATATAGCTCCAGTTCGAGGCTATCGGCGTCCACCACCACGGGCTCAGCAGGTGGAATACGATCGATCCCACCACCAGCAGAACGAGAATCACAACGACAGCCATCGTCTCCTCCCGTGACCCGGCCACGAATACTTCTACAACCCCATCGCGAAGTATATTAGAATTATCTCATAAATTGATCGGGCGAGCAATTATGGTGGCGCCTGCGGCAGCGTCTCCTTCCAGTGCTACGGCCTCAATCGGGAAGGCAATCGCGAAAAGCAGACAGATCGGAAGAAAACGATACCACATGGCATCCCCGCACTCTCCATGGCCATCCCACCCGCTGCGGCTCCCCTCAGCGGGGCCGCAACGGCAGGGAGGATGATCTACGGATAGATTTCCTCTATGAATTCAGGGCGTACGGCTTGGATAATCGGACACGATCAGTTTCCGATAGAGGTGCCAGGTCGCGTGGCCGAGGATGGGCATGACGACCGCGAGGCCGATAAATACCGGGATCGTGCCGACGACGAGCAACGCCGCGACGATCAATCCCCAAAGCGCCACCGGAACCGGGTTGGCAAGCGTGGCGCGGATGCTCGCATCCACCGCCGCGACTGCGCCGACATCCCGGTCGAGCAGCAACGGGAACGCCACCACCGTTGTCGCCAGCACGACGACCGCAAAAACGAAGCCGGCCAGATTGCCCCAGATGATGAGGGAGAGACCTTGCGAGGTCGTCAATACGTCCGACAGAAAGGTGGAGAGCGAAACCGGACCGGTCGCATCGAAAGTCGCAGTGTAGATGCTCTGCGCAACAATCAACCAGACGACGAAAAGCACGAACAGCATGACGGCGACCGCGATGATCGACGGCAGGGCCGGAGAGTGACGAACTTCCAGTGCATGCCGCCAGGAGCTATCCAACCCCTGCTCGCGTCGTCGACTGATTTCATAAAGCCCGATGGCCGCGATCGGGCCAATCAGTGCAAAACCCGACATCAGCGGATAAATAACCGGCAGCAGATTGGCTCCGGAACTCCACATCACCAGAAAAACACCGGCAATCGGATACATAAGACAGAGAAAAACATAGTGGGACGGCTTTTCTTTAAAGTCCTCAAGTCCCAGCTTCAACGCATCCACAATATCCGGGATGCCAATCTTGCGGACTTCCGGGCGGGCAAATTCACCACTCGCACCGGCCATGACATGGAATGCCGTCATAGCACTTCTCCTCCTGCGCCATGATCCGGCTGGCGGTACAGGAACGCTCGGTGACTTCTATCGACGCGTCAAACCGCAACCGGCTGTTTTGTAATTTATCAAATTCTGTCGCCTTTGTCGCCTGTTCTTTAAATTGGAGAAATCATATGCCCGCCGCCGGCACGGTCGGCAGAACCGCACTCGTGCAGGTTCTGGATCGTTGCCAGCTCCGCGCAGTGTCTATGGCGCGTGCGAAGCGGGCATGGTCTTCGGCATCGACCGATCCGTCGGGCGCGAATATCTCGGCATCGCCTCGCAGGGCCGCGACATCGACGCCGCACAGTTCCGCCAGACCGAGCGCCGTCAACTCGCGCATGGCGGGCACGCAAATGGTTCGACCGCTGGCCGCGGCCAGAAAGCGGGCGAAATAGCGGCTGTTCGACAAGCCGCCATCGATGGAGATCGTGTCGCCTATGGGGGCGACGGCCGATGCCGCCTCGATCAGCCGCGCCGTCAGCAGGGCAATGCCTTCCAGCACGGCGCGCACCATGTCACGCCGCTCGGTGGCGTGGTCCATGCCGATGAACAACGGCACGGCCTTCCTGTCCCAATAGGGCGCGGCAAGGCCCGAAAGGGCGGGCACGAAGACAAGGCCTCGGCGAATGGCCGATGGTCCCTCGAAACCGTCGAGTTCGGTATTTTCAGCATAGAGGCCGATCTTTTTCGCCCATTCGAGCGCCGCGCCGGCATCATAGATCCCGCCTTCGATGGCGAAAACCGCAGGCGCGCCCTGCATTCGCCAGCCAATGGTCGGCAGAAGCTCTCCCGTCAACGGCCGCCCGTTACCGGCAACGGCCAGCAGAAAGGCCCCGGTTCCGAAGGTTATTTTGCAATCGCCGGCCTTGCGGCAGCCATGCCCATAAAGCGCTGCCTGCTGATCGACGATGGAAACGCGGATGGGCGTTCCCTCGACCGCGCCGAAGCCGCCATCGACAGGGCCGATTTTGGGCAGGCAATCCGGCGGCACGCCGTGAAGCGCGCAGAGTTCCGGGCTCCAGTCTCCGGTTGAGAGATCGAGCAGACCCGTGCGCGACGCCGTTGCAAGGTCGGTGCGGAAACAGCCCGTCAGCCGGTCCAGAAAAAACGCATCTGTGGTGCCCAGCCGCAAACGGCCTGCGGCGCGTGCCTGGGCCACCGCCGGATTGTGCCTGACCAGCCAGGCCAGTTTGCTGGCCGAAAAATAGGGATCGAGCGGCAGCCCGCAAATCTCTTTCGAACGATCCGTTGCCGAAGGCGGCAGGGTGGCCAGCGCTTCGGCGGTGCGGGCATCCTGCCAGACGATGACCGGCGACAGCGCCTCGCCGCTCACGGCATCCCACGCCAGGCAACTCTCGCCCTGATTGGCGATGGCGATGGCATCCACCGGCCCGGCGGCAGCCAGCGCCGCGCGGATGTTGCCCAGCAGTTCTTCCGGATCATGTTCCACATGGCCGGCGGCCGGATAAAATTGCGCGTGACGCCGGCTGGCCACGACCTCCGCCGTGCCGCCATCGCTGACCACAAGGCACCGGGTCGATGTCGTTCCCTGATCGATTGCCGCGATGCGCATCAATTGGCCTCCCGAAAATGAAAGGCAATCTGCCCCGCTTCAAACGCCGCTGCGGGAATGGGCACCAGCACACGGCGTTCAGGGCGCCAAAGGCCGGTCTTGCTCCACACTTCCGTTCCGTCGAGATGAAGCGAAAGCCGGCCTTGAACGTGTCTGGTGAAGCGAAGCTGAAAGTCGCGAAATGCGGGTCTGTCGAGCCCACCCGGCCGCAACATGGCGGGAACCGCCAGCTTGAGCGGATCGGCGAAGGTGACGGGCACCCCCGGCGCGCCGCATGGTTCCCGAACGAGATCGTCAGCCACCGCCGCGCCAACCCGGCGGCCTTCGCGAAACGCCCAGCCGCCCGTTTCCACGGCTCGCAAGACATTCCCGCCGGCGAAAAATATCGGGTTGGGCATCCGTCCGTCCTGATCGATCAGCGGCCCGACGCTGCCTGCCGCAACATCCACGGGGGATGCATTGAGAAGCGTTGCCTCCGGCGTGAACCGCCCGGTGAGCAGAACACCGTCGCATTGAACTGTCAGGATGCGACCATCCGCAAGACGGATATCGGCCTCCTCGACCCGGCCGCGTCCGCGAATATCCGTGAGTACCGCACCACAATAAAAGGGCACCCCGGCCAGTCGCGGAAACCATTGAAAAGGCGACAGCGCCAGCGGATGCGGTTCCGGCTCGATCATCGCCACCGGCCGGGCACGATGCGTCAGGCAGGTTAGAAGCGCGGAAAAGGAAACCAGTTCCGAACCGATGATAAGCGGCCGGCGAAAGGGCATGATGCCGTGAAAGGCGACATAGGATTGCAGCGTGCCGGTGGTGACCACACCCACCGGCCGGTCGCCGGGCAGAAGCCGCGCGGAGCGTGGTTTTTCCCGCGCGCCGGTCGCAAGCACGATACGCCGGGCCTTCAGCGTCTCGACGCCGCGCGCCGACGTCACTAGCAGCGCGCCATCCTGCCCGAGTTCCACCACGGAATGACCGGTGCGTATATCGACACCCGCATTCTGCGCCTGCCGCTGCAGGCGTTGCGCATAGGCCGGACCGAAATAGACGCGTCCGAATTCACGCATGCCGAAGGGCGAATGCAGGCAATGCCGGGTTGCGCCGCCAAGGGCCGGCTCGCGGTCGAGGATCATCACGCGGGCGATACCGCGCGCTTTCAGCTCCAGCGCCGCCGCCACACCCGCCGGGCCGCCGCCGACCACGATCACATCCGCACTCTTTTGCTGAAAAGCTTCCCCTGCGCTCATTGGTTATCTCCCGCGCGAACGGCAAGCGGGGTTGCCAGACGGTCGCCCGTCATCGCGGCCAGCCGGGCGTTGCAATAAAAGCCCTGACAGCGACCCATGCCGGCGCGGGTGCGCCGCCGCAGCCCGCCGAAATCTCCGGGCGGCACCGGGCTTAAAAAGGTCGCCTCGATCTCGCGGCGGGTGACGAGTTCGCAATGACAGACGATTTCGCCGTGATCGGCACGCTGCCAGTCCCGCCCGCAGGTTTCGGTCAGGTTGGGCATCGTCACGTCGGGAACTGAGGGCGGCGGGATAAAATGTGCGTCGAAACCTTCGTGAAGCCTCAGCGCATGTTGCGCCAGACCGAGTGCGGCGCTGAGGCCCGTGGAGCGAATGCCGCCAAGCGTGATCGCCCGCCGGTCCGGCCGGGCGGAAATGCGGTAATGCTTCTTTTCAGACGCCGGCCGCAGACCGGCATAAACGGCGGTCACGGAAACGGAAGCAAGCGCCGGAACGATCTCCGCACCGCGCTCCAGCAGTGCTTCCAGCGTCGCCGTCTCGACCGTCGCGCGCTCGCGGTCTTCCTGCTCTTCCGCCGTTGGGCCGACGAGAACATTACCGAAGGCAGTGGGGCACACCACGATGCCCTTGGTGATTTCGGTCGGAACGGGCAGGACGATACGCGGCACATGCCGACGGGCAGCCTTGTCCAGCACCACGAACTGCCCCTTGCGGGGCTTGATGGCGAAGTCGGGCGAAAGCCCCAGACGCGCATCGACGATATCGCCGAACAGCCCGGCGGCATTGACGACGCTCGCGGCAAGGATAACGCCTGCCGTCGTCTCGATCCGCCACGCGCCGTCGAACGCACCGGACAGGACTTCCGCGTTGCGCACCAGCTGCGCGCCGAGCGCCACCGCTTGCGTGAGATAGCCGAGCGGCGCGGACCAAGGATCGATGATATGTTCGCCCGGAACGTCGAGCGCGGCGACAAGGCGGTCGGACAGGCCCGGCATGGTTTCGCGAGCGTGCCCCGCTGTGAGAAGCTCAAGCCCGGCGATGCCGTTGCACCGCCCCTGATCCGCAATCGCCTGCAGTTTTTCCGCCTCGTCCGGGTTCCAGGCGCAAACCAGCGCGCCTGTTTCGACGAGGCTGAGGCCCATCTGCCCATGAATGGAGAGATATTCCGCCCGGCCGGCCTTCACCAGTTCCAGTTCCAGACTGCCTTCCGGCGCATCGAAGCCGGTATGGAGGATAGCGCTATTGGCCTTGGAGGCGCCGGAGAGGATATCGGGGCCTTTCTCGATGACCACCACCTTCGCACCGGCCAGCGCGAAACGGCGGGCGACCGCGCAACCGACCACACCGGCACCAATGACGGCGACATCAAATTCCGTGGAGGGGGTTTCAGCCATGGGCTTCCCTTTGCCTTCGTCTTTCAAAGCGAAATCAACGGGCGCGACGGATCGCGCCGATGCAGCAGCGGCATTCATAAACGGGAGTGAAATTCGCGCCTGTGCCAGTAGGGGCAGCCAGCGCCAGCGGGCAGCCCCCACGACTTTATTTCACGAAAGTCTTGGTCAGGCCCGCCGTGCGGTCGACGATGAGGACGACGGCAAGGGTGAGCACGATCAAGAGAACGGAAATGGCCGCAACGAGCGGATCCGCCTGCGTTTCCACATGCTGATACATGGCGACGGGAAGCGTGGTGATGCGCGGGCCGGTGAGGAACAGCGAAATTACCGCTTCGTCGAACGACACCAGAAAGGAAAGCGCCGCCGTCGCCACCACGCCCGGCGCGATCATCGGCATGGTCACGCGTCGGAAGACTGTGAGCGGCGATGCCCCGAGTGTCGAAGCAGCCTCCTCGAAGATCAGCGGCAGACCCGCAAGCGAGGTGGTGAGAACACGCAGCGCATAGGGCAGCACGATGATGAGATGGGCGATCACCAGACCGGTGAAGGTGCCGAGCAGGCCGGCACCGGCAAAGACGATCAGGATCGCGAGGCCGAGAACGATGGTCGGCAGAAGCAGCGGCGCGGTGAAGAAGGCGAGAAGCGCATCCGCCCCAATCACCCGCATGCGAACGATGGCATAGGAGGCGGGCAGCGCGAGCAGCATGGAGAGCGCGGTGACGATGATGGCGAGAAGGGTGCTGGTGCCGAGCGCTCCCATCATCTTGGAATTATGCATGAGATCGATATACCAGCGCAGGCTCCAGCCGGAGGGCGGAAAGGTCATGTAGCTATCGGCCGAAAACGAGATCGGCACGACGAGAACCACGGGCGCCAGCAGGAAAAGGAACATGATGAAGGCGACGATTTTCAGCGCCAGCGGAGCGGGACGTTCTTCCATCTTCGATCTCCTTTAAAGAATGGCCCGCAGAAGCCGGGAATAGAGCACCAGGGCAGCGCCGAAAATCACGAGGATGATCATCGACAGCGTCGCGGCGAGCGGCCAGTTGAGCGTCACGATGGCCTGATCGTAGATTTCCGTCGCCAGAAGGAAGACACGCCCGCCGCCAAGCAGCTTGGGGGTGATGAACGAACTGACGGCGAGAACGAAGGAAAGCAGGCAACCGAGGGCGACGCCGGGCATGGTGAGCGGCACGATGATCCGCCAGAATACCTTCCACGGCGATGCGCCGAGCGTTTCCGCCGCTTCTTCGACACGCGGATCGAGCCTGCCGAAACCGGCAAGCAGCGCCAGGATCATATAGGGCATCAGGATTTCGGTTAGCCCGATGACGACGCCGACCTTGTTGAACAGCAGCCGCACGCCGCTTTCGGCACCGAGAGCCAAAAGGATGTTGTTGATGAGGCCGTCATCGGCAAGGATCGCGATCCAGCCATAAGTGCGCACCACGGCCGAGGTGAGCAACGGCGAAATGACCAGCACCAGCAGCAGCGTTTTCCAGCGGCCCTGCGCCCGGTGAAGATAAAGCGCGATGGGATAGGAGGCGATGAGTGTGAGAACAGTGATTAGAAGGCTGGTCAGGATGCTCTGGCCGATCAGTTCGATATAAAAACCGTCGGTCAGGGTGGACGACCAGTTGTCGAGCGTGTGGGCCTCGCCGAGACCGCCGCCGCCAAGGCTTTCACGAAAGGAAAGCAGGAGCAGGTTGAAGACGGGCATGACGAAGGCGAGGCCATTGACCGCAATGATCGGCCCGAGAAGAAGCGTTGCGAGAAACACCATGGAGGATGTGCGGCTGCCGGGAGCCGTGATCATGACCGCCGCTGTCATCGGCCTGCTCCGAAGACCAGCGTGTCCTCCACCCGCCAGATGAGGCTGACCGCGCTGCCCGTCGCCACAGGTGTTTCGCCACCCGAAGTCGCGCGCTCCACCGACAATGTCTGTCCACCCGCGGCGATCTCGTAGTGAAGGATATCGCCTGCATAATAGACATCGCGAACCTCACCGGCGATGCGATTGACCGGCGCTCCGTCGAAATCGGGTGCGGCATCACCGGCAACCGTCATGGCCATGCGATGCGGTCGCACCATAAGGTCGATCGTGCCACTGTGCGAGCCGGGCGCTCGCAATACCGCATCCCCGACCGCGATGTGATCGCCGACCGCGTTTCCGACCAGCCTGTTGGTGCGGCCGACGAAAGAGGCGACGAAAGCCGTCGCCGGGCGCTCGTAAAGATCATGTGGCGTGCCGAGCTGTTCCAGACGCCCGCCGTTGAGCACGGCGACCTTGTCGCACATGCTGAGCGCCTCGACCTGATCATGGGTGACGAAGATGGAGGTGATGCCGAGCTGTTTCTGGATACGGCGGATTTCAGAGCGCATCTCGTCGCGCAGCTTGGCGTCGAGATTGGAAAGAGGTTCATCGAACAAAAGGATGGAGGGCTGGATGACGAGTGCACGCGCCAGTGCGACGCGCTGCTGCTGGCCGCCGGAAAGCTGGGCGGGCCGGCGATCCTCGCGCCCTTCCAGACGCACCATGGCAATCGCCTCGCGCGCGCGCCGTTCCGCTTCGGCAGCCGGCACCTTGCGCATTTCAAGACCGAACATGACGTTCTTGAGAACCGTCATATGTGGGAAAAGCGCATAGCTCTGAAAAACGAGGCCAATATCGCGCTTATAGGGCGCAAGCTGCGTCACATCCTTGCCGTCGATCAGGATTGAACCTGACGTCACGGGCGCAAGGCCGGCAATCATGCGCAGCGATGTTGACTTGCCGCAGCCGGATGGACCGAGGAAGGCAACCAGTTCGCCCTTGGGAATCTCGAGATTGAGATTATCCACGGCGACCATGGTTTCGTAGCGCTTGGTCAATGAACGAATCGAGAGAAATCCTGGCTGCATGATGTCTGAAGTTCCCATTCTGGCTTTTTGCCTTTCTCCAGAACATGTCCCATCCCGGCGGGTCGCGGACATGCCCTGTCCCTTGATCTGTGCAATCGCGGCGGAAATTCACCTGCGCTCTGCGCGGCGCTTTCCCTATGCAGGCCTTCGGGCCACCCACTCCTCCATCGATCCCAACACCGACGGAGGAAATGAGCCAGGGCCTATGCCGTTTCCGCATCCGCCCGAAGGGGATGCGGAAGTCTTGCCATTTTTCACGACAGAGACGCGAAAGCCTTAGCGGCTGAGCGGGATGACTTTGCGGCGCCAGTCCTGCGTGATCTGGTCACGAACCTTCGAGAGGCCGATCCAGTCGACCGGGATAACCTTGTCCATCGCCTTGACGACCGTGCGATCGCTGACATCGGGAGCCACCGTGGCCTTGGCGTTGGTCGGCGCATAATACATGGCGGCGGTGAAGGCGGCCTGGGCTTCCGGGCTCAGCGCGTAATCGATGAACTTGCGGGCCGCCTCGGACGACGGGCCGCCCTTGACGAGGTTGAGCGTATTGATCTGCAGGATCGTGCCTTCCTTCGGAAGAACGACCTTCATCTTGCCCTTGGAACCATCGGCATTGACCTGGCTGCGGGCATTCCAGCCCACGCCCAGCGACACCTGACCGTTGACGACAGTCGGATAGACTTCCGGCTTCGGTTCCCAGGTTTGGACGTTCGGCGCGACTTCCGCCATGGCATTGATGCCGGCGTCGATATTCTTGATGAAGTCGGTGCCGCCATTCATGTGGTCCATGATGATGGTCGTACCGATACCGACGATGTCAGGAGCGCTCAGCATGGCGATCTTGCCCTTTAAGGCGCTGTCTTTGAGGGCATTCCAGCTATCCGGTGCGGTCTTGATTGCATCGGTATTGTAGATGAGAACGAGGTTATCGAAAGTCACGCCGACACCGGCGACGCCTTCGAAGCGGGCGTTCGGATAGAGGTCGGCAACGTTCTTGGTAACGCTTTCATCGACCTTGTCGAACAGGCCTTCGTCCGTGCCGGTCTTGGCGACGGAGACGTCCATCAGCGCGATATCGGATTGCGGAGCAGCTTTCTGCGCACGCAGCGAGCCGAGCATGGCGGCGGAACCCTGCTGCGGGAAATAGTCTACCTTGATATCCGGGTTGGCGGCCATGAAAGGCTCGATGACGGCCTTGGTGTAACGCTCCTGGAAAAGGCCGCTATAGCCGAGGAACGTCACGGTCTGCTGGGCGTGCGCCGGCAGGGCGGCCGCGCCAAGCATGAGAATCCCACTCAGAAGTATCGATTTCTTCATTGTCCTGTTCTCCTCTATTGTTATTGGGAGTGGCGAACGGATCCGCCACCCGAAAAATTGTGTCAGGCGCTCAGCTTGGCCTGGACGAATTTATTGGCGCCGGAAATATCCGGCAGCTTCTCGCCGTTGCGCAGGCGCTCCAGAAGCACGATCTCGGCTTCCTGCATGCCGATGGCGCGTTCCGCCATGGCGCGGGCCTGGCTCGGATGAAGGGCGACAACGCCGCTTTCATCGCACAGGATCGCGTCGCCCGGATTGATCATCTGGCCGCCGACGCTGATCGGAACGTTGATCGCGCCTTCCAGACCAAGGATCTTGGTGGTGATCGGCGACGGGCCGCGGCACCACATCGGCATGTCGACCTTGGTGAACTCCGAGAAGTCGGTCGCCGGGCCATCGACGACACCGGCTTTGACGCCGGCCATCTTCATGGTGTTGGTGATGACACCGCCCCAGCAGGCGTGGCGGGTATCACCGCAACGGTCGATGAGAACGATATCGCCCGGACGCACAAGTTGCGTCAGATAGTGAAGCATGGTCGAATCCGCATTCGGGATGCGCAGCGTGACGGCGGTGCCCGCCACGCGCTTGCCCGGAAGAACGGCCCGGATTTCAGGATCGACGAAACCGGAATGAAGCACATGGCCGATCGTTGCGACTTCAACCTTTTCAAGAAGCTCGATGATGTCGGCGCCGATCTGTTCCGGCATGGGATTGACGATAAACATTGGGTCTTTCTCCGATCAGAGAACGTGGTGGTTCGCCACCGGCACGTTGGCGCGCACCTTGGCCGAATAGTCGAAGTCGAGAGCGGCGCCGGCAGTTCCGACGGTGTCGGAGCATTGCGCGACGATGTGACCCCACGGATCGATGACCATGGAATGACCCCAGCAAGCCTTCTTGCCGCCCGCATGGGTGCCGATCTGGCCGACAGCGAGGAAATAGGTCTGGGTTTCGACGGCGCGGGCGCGGGCCAGCACTTCCCAATGGTCCTTGCCGGTCATCAGCGTGAAAGCGGCCGGCAGAACGATGACATCTGCACCCTTGTCCCGCAGGGCGCGGAACAGTTCCGGGAAGCGGATATCGTAGCAGATGCCGCAGCCGACCGTCCTGTCGCCAACCTTGTAGGTCACGACCTCTTCGCCACGGGCAACGGAATCGGATTCGCGGTAGCTGATGCCGTTCGGCGTATCGACGTCGAACAGGTGAATTTTACGGTAACGGGCGATCTGTTTGCCGTCCGGGCCGAAAACGAGCGTCGAATTGTAGAAGCGGTTGCCTTCCTTCTCGACGATGGAACCGGCATGCAGCGTGATCGCGTGCTTTCTGGCCAGATCCGAAAGCAGCGAGTAAATCTCGCCGCCGGGGAATTCTTCCCCGCTCTCATGCATTTCCTGAGGATTATCTCCAAGAAATGCGAAGTATTCCGGAAGAACAACAAGATCAGGACTATCCGCCTTGACTGCCTTCTCAATTAAATCGGCAGCAACCTTGAGGTTTTCTGCCTTGTCGTTCTGGGTATTCATTTGAACAAGTGAGACTTTCACGTTGCTCTCCTCTCATGTTGCGAGGAGAATTAAGAACGGGAACTGTTTTCCTGACAAACGGAAAAACTCTATCGAAACCCATAAGGTAAGCTTATAGATTAATCATTTTGCGTTGCAGCATAAAATTTAAGCTGCGGCCGTCATCCATTGCGTGGTGGTTTCACTGACGATTTCCGTCGCCATGTCGGCAATGGCACGGGCAAGCGCGTTGTCGCCACGCTCCTGATAAACCGTGTGGAAGGTAAGAGGCGGCACCGGCGGCGTGATGTCGAGAATACGCGCTTCGCCCGATTTGATGATGCCGTCCACCAAAACGCGCGGCAAGGCGCCCACCCCGACGGCCGTGGCCACAAGGCGCGTCATGATCGACAGCGAATTGGAATTGTAGATGCGGCTATCGGACAGGCCATGGGAATCGAGAAGCGCCCGCAACGCTTGATGCGGCTGCGAGCCGGTCGAGAAGGTAAGCAGCGGAAAATGCGCGATATCCTCAAGCGTGACACCGGTTTCCGGCAGCGGCAGCTCGACGGCGCCGACCCAGCAGGATTCGAATGTACAGAGCGGTGAATTATAAATATCCGCAGCCATGATCGGCCCCATGATGAAACCGACATCCACCTCGCCGTTCTGAATGCGCTGCGAGAGTTTCAGGCTGGTATCAATGGTCAGATCGAGGCTGACACCGGGATATTGCTCGTTCACGCGGCGGATGAGCAGCGGCAGCCAGGCATAGACGATCGTATCGGCGGCACCTATCCGCACCGTACCCCTCAGCGCCTCCCGGTTACTGACGATCTGCCGGAACTCGCCGGTGAGGTTGACGATCTTTTCGGCATGTTGCAGCGCCAGACGACCGGCGGGCGTCAGGTTGACGCAGCGCACATCGCGCGTGAACAGCACGACACCCAGCTCCCGCTCCAAAGCGGCAATCCGGTTGGATACCGATGCTTGCGTTGTGTGCAAACGTTCCGCGGCTGCCGAAAAGCTGCTCAATCGAGCAGCCCAGAGAAAAGTTTCGAGGAATCGCGTATTCATGGGCTCAATCTTCTCGCATGGCTCCGCGATCCAGCTCCAAGTCTCTGGCTTCGTCTTGCCCTTGGCCTTTGTGGTTCAAGGGGTAGTATGTCCGATGCGCGCGCCCATAGGCAAGCGATCAAAGCCGGCGCCTCCCTTTCTCATGGGGATCGCGCCGGCCTCGTTTGCAGGGCGAGAGAATAGCCTTGAGACGACGGGATGGCGGGAGCCAACAGACGCCCGCCATCCCTGCCCGGTTCTTAGTGACCGCCCTTTGTGGCCGGCACCGGCGTGTTGAGAAGCTGCTGCTCCCAGAGATAGGCGATGCCGCTGCCGCCGAAGTGCTGGATGAGGATTTCGGTCAGCTCCTCGACATGCTCGGTGCGCGCCCAATCGCGCTGCCATTCGCCGGCGAGCGCCATCACGGTCATCGGGTTCGCACCGGCCGCGATCATGCGCTGGATGGCAACTTCGTGAGATTCCTTCGAAATCCCGCCCGACGCATCGGTGATCACGGTCACGTCCCAGCCTTCGCCGGCGGCCTGGATGACGGGCATTGCCACGCAAACCTCGGTCCACAGGCCGGCGATGATCAGTTGCTTGCGGCCGGTCGCCTTGACGACGTTCACCACATTCTCGTCCTGCCAGGTGTTCACCCAGGTGCGATCGATGACTTCCTGGCCGGGGAACACATCGGTGATCTGTTTGAAGAGAAGTCCGCCGCGCGCCGCGATCACGCTGGTGAGAACCGTCGGAACATTGAAGGCTTTTGCCAGCTTCGCCAGTGCGGTCGTGAGGTTGACCACAGCCTGCGGATCGTGGCTGTTCAGGTTCGCGAGCTGATAGGGCTGATGATCGATCAGAACGAGGACGGAATCTTCAGGGCGGAGAAGTGAATCGAGGCCGTTACGAAAGGTCATGGGTTCATCCTATGTTGGCGGTTTATTGAAGCGCTTGCGCAAAGACATGCGCCCCTTCAGGCGTTGCCGCGGGACGAAACTTGTCATTCCTGTTTATGATGCGGTAGTCCTTGTCAGCGCTGAGCTGTGTCGCAGAATGAGGAACGCTGAGTGGATATCGAAGATCTTCGGACATTCGTCGAAGTTGCAGATGCGGGAGGCGTCACTTCGGCCGCGCTGCGGCTCGGCATCTCCAAGTCGATGGTCAGCCGGCGGCTCATGCGGCTTGAAGCCGAGCTTGGTGTCCAGCTTCTGGCCCGATCCACACGCGGCGCTTCCCTGACAGAAGCGGGCGCAACCTTCCGGGACTATGCGGCAAGGATTTCAGCCGAAATCGATGTGGCGAAAGAAACGATTCTTCCGGCTGGTGAGCTCCGCGGGCGTCTTCGGATTGCTGCGCCGCTTTCTTTCGGCCCGACGCATTTCGCACGGGTGATTGCGCAAATGGCGCGCCGCTATCCTCAACTCCAGATTCAGACCTGTTACACGGATCGTTTCGTGGATCTGATCGCAGAAGGGTATGACTGTGCGATCCGGGTCGGCCACCTTCAGGATTCCAACCTTGTCGCCAGACGCGTCGGCCCCCTCTACGGAAGTTTCGTCGCCAGCCCGGACTATATCGGGGCCCACGGCTCTCCGGAGACACCGGAAGAACTCCTAACCCATCAGGCTCTCATGCAGGGAACGGAAACCTGGCAGGCGATGGATGGAGACAGGGTGACAAGCATTCGCCCACAGGGACGTTTCAAGGCCGACAACGGCGCCGCCCTCGCCGTCGCCGCGGTTGCCGGTTTGGGGATCGCCGTGTTGCCCGACGATCTCATCAAGAATCATCTGGACTCTGGCGAGCTGGTCCGCGTCATGAAACAGTATCCGCCGCCGCCGGCGGGAATATTTGTCGTCAGACCGCCCGGCCAGCATCCGGCAAGAAAAATCCGGGTGCTGACCGAAATGCTGATCGAGTGCTTTGACCATGGCCCGGCGACGGCATTCCGCTCCAATGCCGGGGGAAGCCCCCCGGCCGCCAACTGACCGGCACGTTTTCAAAACCGAGCGCGCTCTATCCGTCACCCAGCAATGGGCTTCGGGAGAACCAGGTCACCGACGGTGTATGTGTGGAACTCGCTCCTGGAGACGGTGTCCAGTTTCCGGAATTTTTCGACGAATTGCGGATCGGAAAAGAACTCGTCAACATTGCCGGTTCCCTGAATGGCCTCGACATTAACAACGGTCTCTCCGTCGGTGCTTTTCGCAAGGCTGCTCCAGAGAAACCCTTCTTTTCGTTCGGCAACATAGTGAACGACATCCTGAATAATGGCGAAGGCTTCGTCCTGCTTTCCCGGATGGGCATGAATGACGTTGACAACGAAGGTTGTGGGAGCGGGTGAGCCCGCAAAAGCTGCGATGGGTTTCGTTTCCATGAGTTATCTCCATTTGAAGCTCGGGCCCTTTCGGCCGCGGCGACATCTGGATATCGGAAGCAAAATAGCGGATAAACGAGCTGCTATTCTTAACATACCGGACAAAAATTCCTTAATTGCGGCATCATGGACAAGCTCGGAACACTCGGCATATTCATTCAGGTGGCGGAAGCGGGAAGCTTCGTGGCCGCCGGGCATCGCCTCGGCATCTCCGGATCAGCCGTCGGAAAAGCCATTGCACGTCTGGAGGAGGAGCTATGCGTAAGACTGTTCAATCGCTCGACACGCAGCATGGCCCTGACGGAGGACGGAAGTTTCTTCCTCGATACATGCCGGCGCATCCAGTCCGAATATGAGACCGTGCAGGCGCAACTGTCGAGATCGCAGGCCGTTCCGCGCGGGCAACTTCGTGTGAGCCTTCCGCTTGCGGGCATGCTTCTGATGCCGACGATATCCGCCTTCATGCAGGCGTATCCCGAAATCAGCCTCGACCTCGATTTTACCGATCGTCTGGTTGACGTCATAGAAGAGGGATTCGACGCCGTCATCCGAACGGGCGAGATCAGGGACACACGGCTGATGAGCCGCAAGCTCGGCACTTTCAGACACAGCGTCGTGGCGGCGCCTGACTACCTCAAGGCGCATGGACGCCCGGAGGTTCCGGAAGATCTTGTCCGGCACCGCTGTCTCCACCATCGCTTCGCCAATTCCGGAAAGCTTGAGCCGTGGCCGCTGGTTCGCGAAGGACGCGAAATCAGGATCGATCTGCCGGTCGCCACCGTTGCGAGCACGCTGGAACCATTGATCTACCTTGCGGAACGATCGTTCGGGATAACATGTCTGCCCTCATTCGCGGTGACATCCGAAATCGCTCAGGGGAAACTGGTATCGCTGCTGAACGACTACATGGCCGACACAGGGACTTTCCGCGTCCTCTGGCCGACCAATCGATATCTTTCTCCAAAAGTCAGAGCATTTGTAGACTATATGGCCGCCAATCTTTTCGCCCGGTGATCGCACCGGGGCATAGCGAACCACACGAGCTCCCCGGACCGGAGGCATTGGATCACGATCAGCGTGCCGTGATCTTTTCCTGCAAGAGCCGGATGGCGAGATGCTGGATCAGAATGATCGTCTTGGCATCGCGAATATCGCCGCGGCCGATCATCCGCATCGCCTCGGGCAAGGCGATTTCCAGCACGTCGATGTCTTCGCCCTCGTCCGCTGAACCGCCACCTGCCCCGACCTTATGTTTCTCGACATATTCGCCGTAGAAAAAGGCGAGATATTCCGTGACCGATCCGGGGCTCATATAGATATCGAACAGATGCGTAAGTTCGGAAACCTCATAACCGGTTTCCTCGATCAGTTCCGCACGCATTCGCGTTGCCGGGTCAGCGCCCTCCAGCAGCCCCGCTGGTGTCTCGATCAGCGATTCCAGGCCGCCATTCAAAAGCACGGGCAACCGGAACTGGCGGGTCAGCAGGACATTGTCGCTTGCCGGATTGTACAACAGGCATGTCGCACCGTTGCCGCGATCATATGCCTCCCGGGTCTGCCGTTGCCAGCTTCCGTCCCTCAACTGAAGTTCATACTCATACTTGGTCAGCCGTCCCCAATCATCCGCCAATACGCGTTCGGAAATGGGGCGGTAAACACTGCTACTCATCAAATTCACCTCGTTTTCGTCTGTCTTTCAAAGGCCTTGCAGCCGGCCTTCGACATGCGTGTGTGTTTCGCCGCCAACCCATATCTGGCCGGCATCGTCGCGCGTCAGGTAGATGCGGCCGAGGCGGCCAAGGCGCGTTCCCTGCGCCGCGATATAGTCTTCGCCAACCACGCCCGTCGCGAACAGCCATTGCGCCACCGAGGCGTTGAGGCTTCCGGTGACGGGGTCTTCGACGATGACGCCCAGATGATCGCTGAAAAAGGCGCGAACCTCAAAGGCGGTCTCGCCGCCTTGCGCATGAGGGCCAACCACACCGATATCGATGCGGCCTGGCCAATTGCGGGCCGGGTCGAGGCCAAGCACTTTTTCGGCCGACGCCAGCCTGATCCCCAGCCAGCCGGGACCATTATCGATCCAGGCGGCATCGATGATATCGCAAGCCTCGATCCTCAACAGCTGCCGCGCCTCTTCCAGTTCGGCCGGCGTCGGTGCGCCGGAACGGATAAGCGGCGGAGCGGCAAAACAAAGTCGCCCATGCGAGCGCCGGATCGTGACCAGTCCCGCACCGCATTCCTGAACAATGGCGGTTTGATTTTCTGGCATGCCGTTGGCGCAGAGCCAGGCATGGCAGCTGCCCAGTGTGGGATGCCCGGCAAAGGGCAACTCCCTGTCCAGCGAGAATATCCTGACCCGGTAATCAGCCTGCGGATGGGTGGGTTGCAGCAGGAAGGTGGTTTCGGAAAGGTTGAACCACCGCGTCAATCGCTGCATTTCATCCGTCGACAAAGCATCGGCGCCGATGACGACCGCCAGCGGATTGCCGGAAAGCGGCCCGGAGCCGAACACGTCGATCATATGGATAACAAAACTCATGGCATGGCTCTTTCAGTTGGGATTGATCGGCAACGCGGATGGCGGGGCTGTCAGCTCTGCGATAGAAGCAATTTCAGTCCTGCAACGGCAAATACCGCAGAAAGCACGGATTCGATCCAGCGCCGCAATCTGGTGTAAAGCGCAATCATCGAGGCGGTGGAAAAGAGAAGCGCATAGCTGCCGAATACGATGACACCGAGAAGGGCGCAGCCGCCAACGATCGCCGGCAACATGCCCGCAGGCGCATCCTCGCGAAAACCCAGCGACATGATCGCTATCCACGCCATGATCGCCTTCGGATTTCCGATATGCATGAGGAGACCCTGCCGGTAGAGCGCCCGATAGGGCGGCGTCGCACGCCCGGTTTTCGTCCCCACAAGATCGGAGACCGGCTTCAGGGCCGACCTGCCCGCTCGAAAGGCCAGATACAGCAGGTAGATGCCGCCAAATATCTTGATGATGAAAAGCGCCTGGGCATAGGCGGCCAGCACGGCGGACATGCCCGTCGCCGCAAGGATCGCCCAGAAGAGCGAGCCGGTGATGACACCGGCCGCCAAAGCGAGGGCGGGCAGACGGCCATCACGCATCGCCGTGCCCATGATCGCCATGTTGCTTGGCCCGGGGCTGGCGGTGGCGACGATATAGGTGCCGTAGACGAGGGCGATCTGGCTGGCGATCATTCCGATTTTCTCCAGAAGCAGGACACTTCCCCAGCATTATTGCTGGAGATCTCCGCGATGAACGATGTGGACCTTGTTGCCGTCAGGGTCACGCAGATAGGCGCCGAAATAACCGTCTCCGTAATGCGGGCGTGGCACCGGAACTCCTTCATCCATGCCGCCATGCGCAAGGCCGCCGGCATAGGCCATCTCCACCGCCTCTTTCGACGGCGCCAGAAAGGCGACCATGCCGCCGTTGCCAGCCGTGGCCGGCTCGCCGTTGAAAGGACGATAGACATAAAAGCGGGGCAACGGGGAGTGTGCTGCCACCCAGCAAAGCGCCGCAGGCCCGCCATCCGGGGTAACGACCCGCCGCGTCAGGCCGAGCGGGACAAGCACCGCATCGTAGAAGCGTTCCGCCCGCTCAAGATCACGCGTTCCGACGGTTACATGGCTGAACATTCAATCCTCCAGGCGCCGGCATCACGGCCGATTGCGCGCCGTAAAGTGTGGATTTCAATCAGCGTCGTCATAGCCTATGTTACACTTAATGTTTATTGAAATAGTGTAACGTGACACTTTTATCGAAGGTAAGACCGTGCTGCTGCAATCCCCCTGGACTCCCCGTCTTGCAGATATTGAGGCGAATGCCGCAGAACGGCTGGTGCTTGCTCTTGCCGATGACATCATCGAGGGGCGGCTGACGGGCGGCGACCGTCTGCCCGCCCATCGCGATCTCGCATGGAAACTGGGGGTGGGGCTTGGCACGGTGACAAAAGCCTATTCAGTTCTCGAACGGCGCGGGCTGACACGCAGCGTCAAGGGGCGGGGAACATTCGTGGCGCTCCAGGAGGCGCACAAGGATCGGCAGTTCGACCTCTCCTCCAATGCGCCGCCGGCCACGCTCAACGCCCGCATTCTGGCGAAGACGCTAACGGGGATCGCCCGCAGGATCGATGCGGATCACATCAATCTTTACGCCCCGCCCGCCGGACATCTGGAACACCGCCGCCTTCTCGCTCACTGGCTGGAAACGCTGGGTCTGACTGTCGATCCGTCACATCTGGTGCTGACGAGCGGCGCCCGCCAGGCGCTGGCCCTGGCTTTCGATCTCGCCTGCGGCCCGAAGGGCCTGCTCCTGACCGAACGGATCACCTATCCCGGCGCGATCGCACTGGCCCGGCGTAAAGGATACCGGATGCAGGGCGTTGAAATCGATGCCGAAGGCATGGTGCCGGAAGCGCTTGCCGCAGCGCTCGCCGGCACGACGTCGCGTTACGGCACCGCAGTCTATCTGACGCCGACGCTGCATAATCCGACAACCGTCACCATGGGCGCAGCGCGGCGGCAGATCATTGCGGATATTTGCCGCCGGGCGGGCGTATGGATCATCGAGGACGGCGTTTATGCGGCATCGGCCGAGACCTTGCCGCCGCTCGCCTCATTGGCTCCTGAAATCTCGTTTCATGTGAACGGGCTCTCCAAGTCCCTTGGTCCCGGCCTGCAGATCGGCGTGCTTGCATTGCCGGCCGGGCTGCACGACACCGCCGAAGACCTTCTGCAGGACATGCCGATGGCCCCATCCGCACTCTCCTGCGCGGTGGTTGAGGATTGGCTGACCTCCGGCATCATCTCGTCAATCCAGCGGGATCTACGCCACGAGGCCCGACGGCGCTCCAGCCTGGCGGTTTCACTGCTTGGCACGAACCAGCTTGGCTCGCATCTCGATGCATACAACGTCTGGCTGCCGATGGCACGCGACGCCGCCAATCGTTTCGCATTCGCCGCTGCGGCGATGCGTATCAAGTTGACCCCTCCGGAATCCATGCTGGTGAATCCCGACGATCCGGCGAGCGGTATCCGACTCTGTCTCGGCGGCCCGTCATTCGACGATCTCACGGAGGCGCTGACGCTTCTGGCGGGGCTGCTGAAGCGTTGGCCTTGAGGCCATCGGCAAATAAACAACGATACGAAAATTGCATGGAAGCGACCATATATTATGAGTGATTACCCGCTTGTGCCGGACCAGAATGCGTGGACCCCCTGGAGCCCTGCCGAACTGTCCCAGCGACTGGACGGCGTATCGCGGCCATGGTGTGTTGTCGGCGGCTGGGCTCTCGATCTGTGGCACGGGAGCAAGACACGCGAACATGACGATCTCGAATTCACGGTCCTGCGCGAAGATCTGGGTATTTTTCGCCGGAAACTGGGCGACATGGAGTTCTATACCGTCAACGATGGCACTATCGAACCGCTGCCGGCGGACCAGCACCCGGCTCCCGAGATTTTTCAAATATGGTGCTTCGATCGCCCTGCCGGGTGCTGGCGCGCCGATATGATGATCGAGCCGGGGACGAATGACACCTGGGTTTACAAGAGAAATCCGGAAATGACGCGGCCGCGGATCGAAATGGTGTCGCTGACCGCAGACGGCATCCCTTATCTCAATGCCTCCGCCGTGCTTCTGTTCAAGGCAAAGCACAGGCGCCCCAAGGACGAGGACGATTTCGCAAGAGCCCAGCCCAAATTACCCCTTTCGGAACGCCTTTGGCTGCGAGACTGCCTCGACCGCCTGCACCCGGGTCACGACTGGGTGCGGGCGCTGCGCCTCCCGTAAGGCCCACTTGCGGTTAAACCGTTCGCAAAACGCCAGAAACGCCTCATTTTACGACTTTGATCGCCCAATGTTTAGTCAAACATCGCAGGCGCATCTGTTTTATGCAGCAGTACCTATCTAAACGAATAGGTACTGCGCTTTCAAACCAGCCATACTACCCACCCAAAAGAGTGAAGCCCCTATTCGCCTAAGCTCTTTCGTCCGGCGGCAAGCCGATGCACCGTAAGGCATCGGAACAAGCGGCGCAGTCACCGGAAGCTCGGCAAGCGTCGGATACGCAACTTCAGGCCTGGTTTTGCCCGCATATGCAAGTCGTTGCGGTGCTGAAGGAGATATCGAGAATGCGTGACGTCCATGTTCGTGTCGTATCCCCCATCGTAACGCGCGGCTTTCGCAAACTGGCGGATCTCAAGGCGCTGGAATATCCCGGCATCAGCCTTTCCCACGCCGAAATAGCCACCGGGCCGGGCTCGATCGAAAGCGAGTTCGAGGCGGCGATGTCCGTTCCCGGCACCCTGCTTGAAACAGCCCGCGCCGAACGTGAAGGCGTCGATGCCGTCATTATCGATTGCATGGGCGATCCCGGCCTGCGCCCGGCCCGGGAGATTTCCGGCATGGTCGTTCTCGGGCCATGCCAAACCGGCATGCATGTTGCTTCCATGCTGGGACACAAATTCTCCGTCATTACCGTCATGCGCCGCCTGATCCCGTCTTTTGAAAACACCGCCGCCCTTAGTGGCCTTTCCAGCAAGCTGGCCTCGGTGCGCAGTGTCGATATTCCCGTGCTGGATCTCGAGGCGGACCTTGCCGCCACCGCCCGCCGCCTGGTCGAGGAAGGCAGGAAAGCGGTGGAGGAAGACGGCGCGGAAGCCCTGATCTTCGGCTGCACCGGCCTGATGGGATGCGCCGCCGGCCTGCGTGAAGGGCTGCTTGCCGAGGGCATCGACGTTCCCGTCGTCGACCCCATCCCGACAGCCGTTTCCATTGCCGCCGGTCTCGTGCGCGCCGGTCTTTCGCAAAGCAAGATGACCTATCCGGCGCCGCCGGAAAAGGAACTGATCGGTTACGACGCCTTGCACAGGGCCATGCTGCCGCAAGCGGCAGAATGAGGAGATCGGGCAACATGGCGGTATCCGCAATGACGACATCGGACAAACAGGTGAACGGCCTGCCTCTCTCTCAGGCTTCGTCGCTGCGAAGACGCTTCGGCGAGGGGCTTGGCTTCTGGCTGCTTCTGCTGCCGGCCCTGATTTTCTTCATCGCCTTTTTCGTCGTGCCCACCGCTTCGCTTTTTGCCCTTGCCTTCAACAAATCGGTGGCGGGCGTCATAACCCTCTCAAGCGCGATCACTTTCGACAATTTCGTGCGCATCTTCACCCGCGCCATTTATTACGAGGCCATTTTGCGTTCCGTGGGCATTGCCGCCATGGTGGCGCTGGTCTGTCTGGTGCTCGGATATCCGCTTGCCTATGTCATCGCCAAGACGGTCAGCCCCGGCCGCAACACCCTACTGATGATCCTGGTCCTGTCATCGATGCAGCTCGACATGGTCATCCGGCTTTATGGGCTGATGGTGCTTCTGGGCGATAACGGCCTCATCAACAGCACACTCATCCGCATCGGCATCATTTCAGAGCCGTTACCGCTGATGTACAACATCTTCGGTGTCGTGGTCGGGCTGGTGCAGATCACGCTGCCTTTCATGATCCTGTCATTGATCGGCATCATCAAATCCATCCATCCTGCGCTGGAAGAAGCGGCCAGATCGCTTGGCGCTTCCCGTGCGAAGGCCTTCTTCTCCATCGTGCTGCCGCTTTCCATGCCGGGAATTCTGGCGGGCACGCTGCTGGTCTTCGCACTTGCCATTTCATCCTATGTCGTGCCGGCGCTGATGGGCGGCTGGAAGGTCATGGTCATGCCGATCCACATCTACCAGCAGGTGGCGGAAACCGGACGCTGGCAGTTCGGTGCGGCCATCGCCATCGTCCTCTTCGTCACCAGCCTGATGGCGATCGCCGTCTATCACCGCGCTGCCATGCGCACCACGGGAGGGCGCAGCTGATGCGTGAGGAATCATCCATTCCGCTTGTTTTCAGGCTTCTGTCGGTGCTGACGCTGACGGTTTTGCTGGTCCCCGTCATCATCGTCATCCTGTCCGGCCTGAATGCCGGCGACTATCTGACCTTTCCGCCGCAGGGTTTTTCCCTGCGCTGGGTCTATGCCTTCCTGACCTCGCCGACCTTTCTCTCGGCCTATGGCGTTTCCTTCCTCGTCGCCGGCATCTCGACAGCGATTGCGACGGTGCTCGGCACCATGGCGGCGCTTTTCCTGACACGGTCGTCGAGCCGTCTTGTCGCACCGCTGCGCGCCTTCTTCATGATGCCCATCGTCCTGCCGGGGGTGGTGCTGGGCCTTGCGCTCTACGTGTTCTATGTCACCACCGGCATCGGGCTCGCGCGGAGCATGACCGGGCTTATCATCGGCCACGTCATCGTCACCTGCCCCTTTGTCATCGCCACGGTCACCGCCGCCCTCGTCGGCTTCGACCGCAGCCTGGAAGATGCGGCGCGGTCGCTCGGGGCTTCTCCCTTCACCGCCTTTCGGCTCGTGACGCTGAAGATCATTTCACCGGCCATTTCGGCTGGCACCATCTTCGCTTTCATCATTTCCTTTGGCCAGTTCGAGGTGACGCTGTTTCTCTCGACGCCAAACCTGCAGACGCTGCCGATGGCGATGTATGTGGCGCTGCGCTACGCCTTCGAACCCACCGCGGCTGCAGCAGGCATCTTCGCCATCCTTCTCGTCGTCGTCTCGATGGTGGCGACCTCCAGGCTCATCAATCTGAAGCGCATTTTCGGCGGCTAGGGCCCCGCCGGACATTCAATGAAATACCCGTATCCATAGATTCAAAAACAAGGGGAACATGGACATGACAGGAATGACATTCGATCCCGGCCGCCGCAGGCTCCTCAAGATGGGTGCTGCAGCGGCAACCCTGCCGCTCTTCAACATCAACCACGCCTTCTCGCAGGATGTGACCTATGACGGTTCCGTCTTCGATGCCGGCGGGGCGGTGTTGCGGGTAGGCGAATGGGGCGGCCCGTGGGGCGAGCTGGTCAATAAATATCTGCTGACCGACTTCGCGAAAGATTTCAACTGCAAGATCGAATATGATTCCACCTGGCCGTGGTTTCCGAAATTCGTCGCCAACGGGCCGAAGAAACCGCCGCTCGACATCACCAACTGGAACCTGCCGGAAATGTTCAAGACGGCGGCGGCGGGCGATTTCTTCCACACGATCGACGAAATCCTTCCCAATGTGCCAAACGGCAAAAATCTCTGGCCCTTCGCCACCTCGAACGGCGTCGGCGTCACCTGGGCCTTCAACCAATATGTGCATGCCTATCGCACCGACCTCGTCACACCGCCGCCGACCAGCTTCAAGGACATGTGGAAGCCGGAATTCGCCGGCAAGCGCGGCACCTACATCACCTCCAACACCCTGCAGATGGACTTCTTCCTCGTCGCCTGCTCGCTATTCGGCAAGGATCAGTACGATCTCGACGCCGGTTACAAGGCGATGAAGGAATTGATGCCCGCCAAGATTTCGGATTTCACCGGCAACATGCAGACGCTGATGGATCGCGGCGAGGTGGTTATCGCGGTGCAGAGCGACGCCGAACCGATGCAGGCCCGCGACAAGGGCGCGCCTTTCGCCGTGATGTACTGGAAGGAACTTCAGCCGATCCTCACCCAGACCTACACGGTCAGCCGCTATTCCGAGCCGACACAGAAGAAGCTTGCCTATGCGCTTCTCAACCGGGCCCTGGAGCCGTCCTTCATGACCAATATGGGCAAGGAATTCTACCTACGCCCTACCGTCTCCAACGCCGTCCTGCCGGATAATCTCGTCAAAGCCGGTATCGTCAACAGCGCCGACGCCACCAAGGATTTCTGGTTGCCGGACTGGAAGGCCTATCTCGAGAACGAAGACGATATCGTCGAGACCGTGAACGAAATCTTCGCGGGCTGACCCTCGCACCCGCAGAACGTCGTGGCCGGTTCCGCCGGCCACGCCCCAGAGGGAAAGGACAACGGAAGCCGATGTCGGATATTCAACTGAAAAGCCTCGTCAAATCCTATGGCGACAATGTCGCGGTCGCGGGCATCGATCTGCATATAGAACAGGGCGAGTTCTTCTCGCTGCTGGGACCTTCCGGCTGTGGCAAGTCCACGACATTGCGCATGATCGCCGGCTTCATCCGCCCATCATCGGGGCAGATCCTGATCGGATCGGATGATGTCACCCATCTGCCGCCGGAAAAGCGCGACATCGGCATCGTCTTCCAGAACTATGCGATTTTTCCGCATATGAGCGTGGCGGAAAACATCGCCTTCGGCCTGAAGCTGCGAAAGAAATCCAGGGAGGAAATCGACAGCTCCGTCGCCTTCGCGTTACGCCAGGTCGGGCTGATGGGATATGAAAACCGCTATCAGCGCCAGCTTTCCGGTGGCGAGCAGCAGCGTGTGGCCCTTGCCCGCGTGCTGGTTACCGAACCGCGCATCCTGCTTCTCGACGAACCGCTTTCGGCGCTCGACAAATCGCTGCGGGAGGAAATGAAATACTGGATCAAGGATCTGCAAAAGAAGCTCGGCATCACCACCGTTTACGTGACCCACGATCAGGATGAGGCGCTCACCATGTCCGACCGCATCGGCGTGATGCAGAAGGCCAGAGTCGAGCAGGTGGGCACGCCCCAGGAAATCTACGAGAGGCCGAAGACGCTTTTCGTCACCACCTTCATCGGCCAGTCCAATGTCATTGATGCCACGGTGAGAGGCCGCGAAGGCGAAAGGCTCGCGGTCCGCTTCGGCGACAGCACGGCGCTGACCCGGCTTCCATCCGACAATTTTGCCGAAGGCAAGGCCGTCAAGCTGGTGGTCAGGCCGGAAAACATCATCATCGGCGAGGCCGGCACCGGCCTTGCGGCAACCGTCGTTTCGGAAACCTATCAGGGTGCGCTTGTCCGCTACCATCTTTCGGTCGCCGGGCAGGATATCGTCGCCGAACGGCAGAACCAGTCCCATCTCGCCAGGTTGTCGCCCGGACAGGCGATCGGCGTGACATGGGACCCGGAACGATCCGAAGTCTTGGTGGCCTGAGACCCGGCCATCGGAACCAGAAAATCGGGAAAGGATGCAATGTGCGGTGACCAGCCGCGCAGGCGCCCTTCCCTTGTCAATCGACAGGAGAAAGACATGCGTATTGGCATTGATGTGGGTGGCACGAATACCGACGCCGCCCTTATGGATGGGGCAGCGGTCATCGGCGCCTGCAAAAGCCCGACAACCGCCGATGTCGGCTCGGGCATCGTGGCGGTGCTGAACAAGCTTCTGGGCATGACGGGCGTATCCGTCTCGCAAATTCAGGCGGTGATGATCGGCACGACCCATTTCACCAATGCCGTGGTTGAGCGCAAGCGCCTGCTGGAAGTCGCCGCCATCCGCCTCGGCCTGCCGGCCACCAAGGGCCTGCCGCCGCTGACCGACTGGCCGAAGGACTTGGCCGACACGCTTGGCCGACACACCTTCATGCTGCGCGGCGGACATGAATTCGACGGGCGCACCATCGCGCCTCTCGACGAAAAGGGATTGATGGAGGTTGCCGGCACCGTGCGCGAACGCGGCCTGAAGACGGCGGCCATCACCTCGGTTTTTTCGCCGGTCACGCCGGAAATGGAGCTTCGCGCCGCCGAAATACTGCGCGATGCGGTTCCTGACATCGCCATCTCGCTCAGCCACGAAATCGGCAGGGTGGGTTTCCTCGAGCGTGAAAACGCCTCGATCATGAATGCCTCGCTGGCCGAGCTTTCCCGCAAGGTCGTCTCTTCCTTCCGCAGCGCGCTGAAGGAACTCGACATCAAGGCGCCCTTTTTCATCAGCCAGAACGACGGAACATTGATGTCTCCCGACTATGTCGAGCGTTATCCCGTCCTTACCTTCGCCTCCGGCCCCACCAATTCCATGCGCGGCGCTGCCATGCTGGCCGGTGTCAAGGAAGCCATGGTGGTGGATATTGGCGGCACGACATCGGATGTCGGCATGCTCGTGCACGGTTTTCCGAGAGAATCGGCGGTTGCCGTCGATATTGGCGGTGTGCGGACCAATTTCCGTATGCCGGACGTGCTGGCCATCGGACTTGGCGGCGGCTCGCTGGTGCGTGACGAGGGTGCGCGCATCGGCCCCGATTCCGTCGGTTACGAGATCACCAGCAAGGCGCTGGTTTTCGGCGGCGATACCCTGACGACCACGGATATCGTGGTGGCGGCCGGTCTGGAGGATATTGGCGACCGCTCCCGCGTTGCGCATATTCCCGCAAAAACCATCGAAACCGCGCTCGACACCATGCATCGCATGGTCGATGAGGCCGTGGATCGCATGAAGACCAGCGCCGATCCGCTCCCCGTCATTCTGGTGGGCGGCGGCTCCATTCTGGTCTCACGCGATCTGCCTTCGGCATCCAAGGTTCTGAGGCCACAAAACGCCTCCGTCGCCAATGCCATCGGCGCGGCGATCGCACAGGTGGGCGGCGAGGTGGATCGCATCTTCTCGCTGGAAGGCACCTCGCGTGACGCCGTTCTGGCGAGCGCAAAGGCCGAGGCTTCGGAACGGGCGGTAAAGGCGGGGGCGACTGCAGCCTCCGTCAAGATCATGGATATCGAGGAAGTGCCGCTTGCCTATCTGCCCGGCAGCGCCACTCGCATCCGCGTCAAGGCGGTCGGCGACCTAGTGATCGGTTGAGGGCATGGCGATGAAACTCACACGCGAACATCTTGCCGATCTTGCCGTCGGCGCGGCTTTTCTCGGAACCGGCGGCGGCGGCGATCCCTATGTCGGGCGCATGATGGTGCAGCAATGCCTGGACGAAGGCTGCGAGGTCGAGTTGATCGACCCCAGCGAGTTGCCTGATGACAGCCTCGTCATCCCGACAGCCATGATGGGTGCGCCGACCGTGCTGGTGGAGAAAATCCCCTCCGGCGAAGAGGCCATCTTCTCGCTCCGTCGCCTTGAGAAAAGGCTCGGCAAAAAAGCCGGCTACACCATGCCCATCGAGATAGGCGGCATCAATTCCACCATTCCGCTGGTCGTCGGCGCCCGGCTCGGTCTGCCCATCGTCGATGCCGATGGCATGGGGCGCGCCTTTCCGTTTCTGGAAATGGAGACATTCGGCGTTTACGGCATATCCGGCTCCCCCATGGCGGTGAGCAACGAATGGGGCGATTGCGCGCTGATCGAGGCCGTCGATAACAGGCAGATGGAATGGCTCTCCCGTGCCGTCGCCATTCGCATGGGCGGCTGCGCCTATATTGCGGAATATGCAATGAGCGGCGCGGAGGTGAAGCGCACCGCCATTCCCAATACGCTGACACTCGCGATCCATATCGGCAAGGTGTTGCGCAAGGCGCAGGAGGACCACATCAATCCCATCGAGGCGCTTCTCGGTTTCCTGCCGTCCACGCTTTACCGTTACGGCCGCGTCATCTTCAAGGGAAAGATCGTCGATGTGATGCGCGAAACCAAAGCCGGTTTCACCATTGGCCGCGCCCGTATCGAAGCCGTCGCGCCATTCACCTCGCAGATGGAAATCGAAATCCAGAACGAGAACCTGATCGCCAGGCAGGATGGCAGGGTAAGAGCCATCGTGCCGGACCTGATCTCGATCATGAACACGGAAACAGCCGAGCCAATCACCAGCGAAAACCTGCGTTACGGCCAGCGCGTCACCGTGGTCGCCGTCTCCGTGCCCGAGATCATGCGCACCCCGGAAGCGCTGAACGTCTTCGGCCCGGCCTGCTTTGGCCTGAAGGAACCCTTTACCTCCATCGAGGAGATCGACTGACATGGCAATCATCACGGAGCAGGACATAGACGATCTTGCCGTCGGCGCGGCCGTTCTCGGCACCGGCGGCGGCGGCGATCCCTATATCGGCAAACTTCTGGCCAAGGCCGCCATCGAAAAATACGGGCCGGTGGACCTGGTCGCACTCGACGCGGTGCCCGATGGCGCAGCCGTTGTCGCCTGCGGCGCAATGGGAGCGCCCACCATCCTCATCGAAAAAATCCCCTCCGGCGAAGAGGGCGATCTTGCCCTTGAGACCTATGAGGACCACACCGGCATCGATGTCGGCGCCATCATTCCCTTCGAGGCGGGTGGCATCAATTCCATGATACCCATCGTGCTGGCGGCCAAAAAGCGCGTGCCGGTCATCGATGCGGACGGCATGGGCCGCGCCTTCCCGCAGCTTGAGATGGAAACCTTCAACGTCTACGGCGTGCCGGCAAGCCCGGTGGCGGTGGCCGACGAACGCGGCAACCGCGTGCTGATCGAGACCGAAGACGCCGCAAAGGCCGAGTGGCTGGCCCGTGGCGTAACCATCCGCATGGGCGGGCAGGCCTATATCGTCAATTACGGCATGGATGGCGAAACGGCAAAACGTGTTTCGGTGCCCGCCACCATGTCGCTCGCCATCGGCATTGGCCGGACCCTGCGCGAAGCGGCCGCAGGGCATCTCGACCCGGTCAGGGCGCTTGTCGATTTTTTCGCGGGCACGCATTACGGCCATGCCGAAATCATCACCTCCGGCAAGGTCTGCGATGTCGCCCGCAAGGAAGAAAACGGCTGGTCGGTGGGGATTGCCACCATCGAACCCTTCGACGCCTCGAAACCGAAGGTCAAAATCCGCATCCAGAACGAAAATCTCGTGGCCGAGGAGGAAGGTGGCCGCGTGCTGGCGATCGTCCCCGATCTCATCACCGTGCTCGACATAGACACGGCCGAAGCCATCACCACCGAGAGGCTGCGTTATGGACAACGCGTGAACGTGCTTGCCGTGCGTGTGCCGCCCATCATGCGCACGCCGGAAGCGCTGGCCGTCTTCGGTCCCGCCGCCTTCGGCCTGCCGCAAGCCTACCGGCCACTCGGCTCTTGACGAACGCCCGGCATCAGGCGCTGATAATGCCCTGCCCTTTCCGGACATCATTCCGGCTGGGGCCGGTCGTTCAGTGACGAAAGAGGACCGATGCCGAGCCGTGTCTTGCGTGAAAAGCCATTGCATGCCGTAAGAACATTTACCGGCGCCGGGTTGCGCTTCAGCCCGCCGCGCATGCTTTTTTCAGGCATCGAAAGACCCTATCTGCTCTCCAATCTTGCCGCAGGGCTTTCCAGACAGATCGTCGTTCTTCGCGCCCCGCCCGGTTTCGGCAAGACCGCCCTGATGAAAGCGGCCTATGAGCGTCTGGTGGACGGCACCCTCACTTTGCCGGGCATGCGCGATACGGCGGTTTCCCATTGCTCCTGGCTCAACGCGTCGGGCATTGCATCGCCTGAGCGTTTCGTCGGTGAATTGCGTCAATCGCTTGGCCTTGCCGCAATGGCGGACACGCAGGATGCGATGACGGACGCCATGGAAGCGGTGGCGCGGCGTGAGGGTCTGACCATTCTTTTCATCGACAATGTCGACGAAATCGACACCGGCAGCCGATACCGGCTTCTGGAGCAGCTCATTCTTTCCGCGCCCGATGCGCTCCGTATCGCCTGCTCGTCCTGTTCTCCCGCGCAATTGCCGCTTGCCCGGCTGAAGGCACGCGGGGTATTGACGGAGGTGACGGCGCGAGAACTCGAATTCGGGCGATCCGACCTGCGGCGGCTTCTGGCCCGCGGCGCGATGGCGGCGCTCGTCGACCCCCTGATGGAAATCACCCGTGGCTGGCCCGCGCTGGCGCAACTCGCCACCGGTATCGTGACCGGAGGCCCGACGGAAGAAGAGCGGCGCCTGTTGCTCGCGGGGACCCATGCCGATCTGATGGACTACACGCGCGAAACCGTCATCAACCGGCTTTCTCCCGCGCTCCTGTCCACCCTGCGCCGATTGTCGCCTTTCTCGGAATTTCGTCTTGATCTCGCCTCCGACCTCGGTTTGCCCGGCTTGACGGAAGAGGATCTGGCCATGCTGGAGGCCATGCATCCCATTATCGAAAACGGGCAGAATGGCTGGCTCTCCCTGCACCCCGTGCTTCGCACCTGCCTCGAACGGGACACCGCCTTCGTTTCGGAAACGGAAAAGAAGGCGCTGCATCGCCAGGCCGCCCTCTGGTTTGCAACCCGCGCCCACCTGGAACGCGCCGTTTCCCACGCCGCCCAGAGCGGCGATTTCCATATGGCGGAAGAAATCATCGGCAAGGCCGGTGGCGTCGATATTTTCCTGCGGGCCGGGCATCAGGTGCTGGAGCACCTCATCGATAATTTTCCGCCGGAAATCCTGCATGCATCGCCCGGCCTGATGGTCTGTTATGCCGTGGTGCTCTCCAAGCGCGGCAATGCGGCGGCCGGGCGCGAGCGGCTCGATATTCTGAAAGAAAACGGCGAATGGTCCGCTGCCGCACTTGCCGCCGTCGACCGTAGCGTCCTCGACCATATCGACAGCCTGATCGATGTTTATGAAGACCGCCGCATGAGCCCCGCCGAGGCGCAACGGCTGGAACGGGCCGCCGCCGCCCTGCCGCCGCATGCCACGTGGGAACTCGCCTGGCTCTTCAACCACCTCTGCATCATTTACACCCGGACCGGCGAGCTTGAGGAAGCGCGGCGGGCGGCGCTGAAGGCGCTCGGATATTACCGCGAGGAAAAAACGCCCTATGCCCAGGTCTTCATGCTCATCCACCTCGGCCTCGTCAGCGCGCTGACCGGTGAATTTTCCGCCGCCCTACAGTTTTGCCGGGAGGCCGAAGAACTGGTGGAACGGGTGCACTGGACGGACCGGAACCTGCTCGCCATCGTCCGCCTTGCAACAGCCGATGTGCTTTATCAGCAGGGTGAGGTGCTTCATGTCGAGCAGACCCTGACGGAATGCGTGGAGCCGCTGATACGCGGCGAAAGCTGGGTCGACCTTTTCATGCGTCTCTTCTGGCTGCTGGCCCGCAGCCGTCTTCAGGTCAGCGGCTTCGACGCCGCCGCTGCCGCAATCGACAAGGCGGAGGAAGTGGCCGTGGAGCGCAACCTGCCCCGCCTGAAGACCGCGGCTGCGATCATGCGTGTCGATCTGCTTGTCAGGGCCGGCATGATCGAGTCGGCAACGCAGGCGATGGAACGGGTGGAAAGCCTGAAACAGGCGGGCGGTCCCGGCAACTGGACCTGGCGCGAGGCCTATGATTTCGACATCGCCAGCGCCCGGTTCGCGCTTGCGCAGGGGCAGGCGCCGCAGGCATTGCTAAGGCTCGAAGCGCTGATCCTTTCCGCCAAGGCGTCCGGCCGCGCCTATCACCGCATGCTGGCCGAAATCATGGCGGTACAGGCATCGTGGAAAGCAGGCCGACAACAACAGGCCTTCGCCTATCTGCAATCGGCCATCGCCCTTGCCCGCGCTCACGAGGCGACGCAGCTCTTTACCGATGAGGGGCACGATCTTGCCACCACATTGCGCGCCATCGTGCGCCGTTTCGGCCTGAAGGTATTCAGCCCGAACGCGGTGGAATTCATGAGCCGCATCGTCGGGCACGGCCTTGGCCGCCAGCCACGCATGGTGATGCCGATGGGCGGCAATGACGACGGCGCAACACATGCCGCCGGACTGCTGAGCGGGCGGGAAACCACCGTTTTGAAACTTCTCTCCGAAGGCCGCAGCAACAAGGAAATGGCCCGCGATCTCGGCCTTTCGGAAGCGACCGTGAAATTCCACCTGAAGAACATCTACGCGAAGCTTGGCGTCAGCCGGCGCGGCATGGCCGTCTCCGTCAGCAAACACCTCAAGCTGACCGACCGCGAATGACGCCGACATCGATATGCGATGTCGGCCGGCTCACATGAGGTTCGTAGACTGGACTACCCTTGAACCAGGTTGAGGCAAATGACGGTCCTGTCATCGCTGAATTCCGCCGTTGTCGAACCTTTGACGGACGGATACTCACGCAGCTTGTGAAAATCCGCCGCTTCGACACGCGCGAATTCCGCTTCCCAGGCCGCAACATCCGTCCCCGTTGGCAGTGACAAATAGCCGTCGGAGAATATTTCAATGCTCGAGAGCCCGTCTTTGGCGATGCGGACGTCAACCGTCCCTTCCTGCATGACCGTTCCGCCATTCACCGAGGCGTAACCCAGTACATGCCCATGTCGGTTTGCGAATTGCGGCTGGACACGGATTCCGCCCATCAGGAATTCCTCGACCGTTTCAATGTCGTTCTCAAGGCCGCTCATCCCGGCCGCGGCAATAACGACATTTTCCGCATCCCGCGCCGTCATGATACCGTTTGCGACAGCCGAACGCAGGCCTGAGAAGATCGTCGCGCGCGTGCGCGCCTCGGCCGCGTCGCCATCGCCGATGGCGGCGAGAAGCTGTTTGAACACGAATATACGCGCCGAAGTGCTTACCGTATCGATCAGCTTTGTGTGCTGAAACAGACGGGTGCCGTTGATCCTGACACCGGAATCGCCGGCAAGCAGCAGGCGGAAGCTGTCGCCCATATCCGCCACGATCGCCAATGTGGTCGATGGCGGATAGCCGGCATTGATGCGCTGCGCCTCCTTTTTCAGGATATCGCTGATATTTTGAAAAAGCGCGGGCGCGGCGAGCGTTTCCAGCCTGCCGTCAAGGCTCATCTCAGCCACGGCATTGGCGGCGGCAAGGGCCGCGATGCGGCCGGAACTCAGCCCACCGTAACTTGCTCCGGTCGGGTCGGTCGCGCCGTCGAAAACGGCCAGGACCCGTCCGGGAATGAGAAGCGCCACATCGTCCCCCGGCTTTGCGGCGTTCTTGTATTTCGATTGCGAAAAGCTCGCGATATTCATCTTTCTGGTGTCCTTGCAGAGGGAGGCTGGCGGCGACACATGGGTCGCCGCTGCTGCAGTTTTGAATGATATTTGGATGGTTTCAGACGAAAGAGGCTTCCTTGTCTTCCGAAAGCCGGAAGACGACGAAGACGCAAAGTCCGGTGCTGACGAGAAGTAAGGTGGAAAGAGCCGCGGCCGTGCCGAACTCGCCGTCAATCACCTGAATATAGATCAGCACAGGCATCGTAATCGTCCGCGCCGTGTAAAGGATCAGCGTCGAGGACAATTCATTGATGGCGGTGATGAAGCTCATCAAGGAACCGATGATGAGCCCCGGCAACATCAGCGGCACCGTCACCGATATGAACGTCTTTGCCGGCGAAGCGCCGAGATTGACCGCGGCCTCCTCGATGGAAGGCTTGATCTGCCGCAGGATCGAGGTCGTGGAGCGGACGCCGTAAGGCAGGCGGCGGATAAACACCAGCAGGATGATGATGAGTGCCGTGCCGGTAATGTCAAAAGGCGGATAACGGAACGTCGTTACGTAGCCGATCGCCATGACGACGCCGGGTATCAGATAGGGGACCATCAGCAGAAGATCGAGCGAGCCCGATACTGCATTGTCCCGCCTGACCACGATGAAAGAGAGCAGGCCGGAAACGATGGCGATCAACACCACGGCGGCAATCGCAAAGGTGAAGCTGTTGGCAATCGCCTGCGGTGAATCGCGAAGAATGCGGGCATAGCTGTCCAACCCGAAACCGCCTGTGAAGACGGGGCCGTTCGTTGCGAGGAACGATGTGTAGATGACCGTAAGGGACGGCAGCATGGCGACAAAGACGACCAGATAGCAGAAACCGTGCACGATAAACGATTTCAGCGGGCGCATGGAGCGCTTTACCGGCCGGTTGGTCAATGAGCTGGCATAACGGCGCTTGGCGAGAATGTGCCGCTGCAACAGAAGTGCTGCCATGGAAATCGCAATCATCACCATGGAAATCGTGACTGCCATGGTCGGCGTGCCGGCCATTTCGGAGGTGTATTGCGCATAGGCAATGGTCGAGAGCGTCCTGATGCCCTTGCCGAGGATTGCCGGAGTTCCGAAGTCTGCAATGGACAATACGAAGCAGATGATGGCGCCGGTGCTGACTGCAGGAAAGACCAGCGGCAAGGTGATCTTGCGGAAGCGTTGGAACGCCGTGCAGCCGAGGTTTTCCGCCGCATCCTCATAGGATTTGTTGATGGTGTTCAGCGCATTTTCCGTCATCAGGAAGATATAGGGAAAGAACTTCAGGCTGAAGACCATCACGATGCCCGGTATCCCGTAGATGGTCGGCAGTGAAATGCCGGCGAAAGACAGGAGATTGGTGACCGCACCGTTAGCGCCGAACAGCATGATCCAGGCATAGGCGCCGATGAAGGGCGGCGCACACAGAACCAGCACCGCGAAGGTGGCAATGAAGGTGCGGCCCTTGATGCGGTAACGCGAGGTGCAGAAGGCAAGCGGAATACCGAGCAGGCAGGCCCCCAACATGCCGAGCACGCCGATGACAAGGGTGTTCCACAATGCCACGGTATAAAAACGCCGCGTCAGCACCTGAACATAGTTGCCGAAACCGAAATCACCCGTCTTGGCGTCGAAGAAGCTGATGAAGAACACGCTGAAAATCGGCAGGATCAAAAAGATCGCCAATATGACAACGGCAAATGCCGTCACGCTGGTCCAGAAGCCCGGCAGTCTAAGGCGGAAGCCGCCCGTGGTTGCGGTCGCGGTCATATCCGTCATGACAGGCGCTCCCCGGTAACGCCCTCACCGAAGAGCTTGGTATCGCCCGCAGACCAGGAGAAAACCGTTTTCTGGCCGGGCTGAAGGGCGATGATATCGGGCGACGGCTTGGTGATCGCCTCGATTTCCTCTCCCGACGACAGCACCGCGGCAACATTCATCTCGCGGCCGGTGAAGCTGACCTGCCTTATGGTGACAGGCAGTTCGATGCGGCGTTCATCTTCGGTCGCGGGCGAGCCGACGGTAATCGCTTCGGGACGGATGGCGGCAACGACCGTTCGTTGTGGCGCAATGGCGTCGACCTGCGGCAGCCCCACACTGTGCCCGGAAATGGATATCTGCCCACCCGAACGATCCAGCGTCAGGAAGTTGTTTGCCCCGACGAAGGAGGCGACGAAACGGTTGGCGGGGTTGTTATAGACTTCCCAGGGCGCTGCGGCCTGCTGGATGACGCCGCCATACATCACGCAGACCAGATCGGACATGGCAAGCGCCTCCTCCTGATCGTGAGTCACATAAACCGTGGTAATGTTCATGGCCTGCTGGATTTCGCGCAGTTCGCGCCGCAGATCCACGCGCAGTTTCGCATCGAGGTTGGATAGGGGCTCGTCCATCAACAGCACTTTCGGATTGATGACGAGCGCACGCGCCAGGCCGACACGCTGCTGCTGACCGCCGGATAATTCATGCGGCATGCGCTTGGCGTAGGGAGCGAGCTGCACGATGTCGAGAATCTTGCCGACCCGTTCGCGAATCTCGGTGGAAGATGCCTTGCGCTGCTTCAAACCGAAGGCGATGTTGTCGAATACGGAAATATGCGGGAAAACCGCATAATCCTGAAAAACCATGCCGACATCGCGCTTATGCGCAGGCACATGTTCGATCGCCTGTCTTTCGATGCTGATACTGCCGCTATCCTGCTGGTGAAACCCGGCAATCGTGCGCAGGAGGGTCGTCTTGCCGCATCCGCTCGGACCGAGAAGCGTAAAAAACGATCCCGAGGGGATGGAGATATTGATGTCGGAGAGGGCAACGACATCCCGGTAACTCTTCTTGATGCTGGTGATTTCCACGGCGGCCATGTGCTGCTCCATGACAAATCCTGCACGGCCGGTGACCACGCTGGACAAACGAAAAGCGAATTGTGAATGGGATAAAGGGGGACGGCCGCTTCTGCGCCGTCCCCGGCAATTATCTTACTGAACGTCGAGCAATGTCTCGTTCCACTTTTCCATCAGGCGCGCGCGGTTGTCCGCAGCCCATTTGAAATCGTATTTCGCGTCTGGAACATCGGAAAGCGGAACGAGTGCCGGATTGGCGGGGACATCGGTTCGAACCGAGCGACGACCCGCCTTCACCACGATTTCCTGCGCTTCCTTGGAGACGATGAAATCGATGAAGGCCTTGCCATTGCCGGCATTCGGCGCTCCCTTCACGAGCGCCATGCCGTCAGGCGCGATTGCCGTACCCTCTTTCGGATAAACGATTTCGACCGGCGCGCTGCCGAGCTTGTAACGCAGCGCGGCATCTTCAAGCGTAATGCCAACGGCCTGTTCGCCATCGTTGACGAAACGCGGCACCGCGCCTGAAGAGGTGGAAAGAACCGAGTTGCCGAGAATGCCGGTATAAATTTCCCAGCCTTTTTCCTCGCTGTCGAAATCCTGCAATACCGTCGCCATCTGAATATAGGCCGAGCCGGACTGGTCGGCGCGGGCCGACGAAATCAGGCCCTTATATTCCGGCTTTGCGAGATCGGCCCAGGACGTCGGAACGGGAGCGCCTTTCAGGGCCTCCTTATTGACGATAAAGGCCGTAACGACAGCCGTGAAAGGCACCCAGTTCGCGCTCGGTGAGAAGGCAGGGTTGATCGACGCAGCCTCAACCGGCTTGTATGGCTCGAAAAGGTCGGCGGAGAAATCGATGACCGTCCCGTCGACGCTCCAGATCACATCGCCCGCCGCCTTGCCGCTTTCCGCCTTGATGCGGTTCATCAGCTCGCCGGACCCGGCTTTGACAAGCTCGACCTTGGTGCCGGTTTTCTTTTCGAACATGGGCAGCAATTCGTCCATGAGCTGCTGCGGGGCGGCGGAATAGACCACGACGGTACCTTCGGCATGAGCGAAAGCCGCGCTGGCAAGGAAAGTGGCGCCGGCAAAAAGGCGCGCGAAAATAGTGCATGATTTACGCATAAGGGGGCTCCGTTTTTTTGTTCCCTGACAGACCGGCCCTGCGACATGATTTCTTTTTGATTTTGCCTGTCGCCACCCGCTGCCTATTATTTATTTTCTTTACGTAAATTAATTAGTCAAGCCGGAATTTATTTTGAATGAGAAAATAAAATATCCGATTGAAAAAACACAATTTTTTATGATTTTTGCTCCCAGCTTCCCGCTCTCGACGGCAGGTTTTCCCGCGAAACGAGGTGTACAATCGCACGATTTGCGCTAATCATCCGGCGTAACTTCTCGCGGGGAGACTTGTTTGATCGATCTCGGCTACAATGAGCGGCGGCTGCTCGAGATTTTGCGCGGCAAGGGAGGCATGTCGCGTATCGAGCTGGCGCGGGAGATGGATGTTTCCGCACCGACCCTTACCCGCCTGACGGCCAATCTCCTGGAATCCGGCCTCATCGTCGAAGCGGAGGAGGCCCGCAATGACGGCAAACGGGGGAAACCGTCCACCGCCATCGAAATCAACCCGAACGGGCTTTTCACGCTGGGGGTCTACTTCAATCCAGACGATCTGCGTGTCTGCGTGGCCGATCTCAACGGCACGATAAGACAGGAAATCAGATTGGAACTGGAAGGGCACAGTTTCGAGCATATTATGGAGATGGCCGAGGCGGCGGCCCGGCAAGTGCTTGAAAAAGCGAAGATAAGAAAGAAAGATGTGCTGGGCTGCGGCATCAGCTTTCCCGGCCATTTCAAGCGGGATCGCGGCCATGTCTTCCGCATCAAGCAGTTCGAAAGCTGGCGCGACATCGACGTCGACAAGGACTTCCAGCCCTATTTCGATTTCCCGGTCTTTCACGAAAATGACGGCAATACCGTCATTCTTTCCGAGCTCTATTATGGTGCAGGCCGCAATATTCGCAATTTCGCGATGATCTGGCTGACATATGGCATCGGTGGCGCCCTGGTGGTGCAGCGCCATCTCTACCGCGGCACCAATGGCAATGCCGGCGAGTTCGGCGGGCTGTTTCCGAAGTCCCATCCCCGCCCCTCGGGACAGGACCTGTGCGACACTCTGGCTGCTCAAGGCGTCGGCATTCGACGCCTGAAGGACATTGACGAGAGTTATGCCGACCATCCCGCCATGGTGTCGTGGCTGGAGCGGGCAACGGATCAGCTTCGCCTGCTTTCACTGACGGTCGCCCGCACGATGGATCCGGCAGCCATCATTTTCGGTGGATCGCTGCCGGACTGGATTCTCGAACATATCGTGCGGCGTATCGGTTCTCTGGAAATACTCGGCGAGGATTTTTTCGTCGAGCCGCCGGAAATACGCAAATCGATCATGAGCGACTTGCCTCATCTGGGCGCCGCTAGCATACCGATCTACCGCGCCACCACGCCCAGCTATTATTCCGGGCGGGCGCTGAAAGGCTGGGCATGACATGCCATGGCCGGCAGCACCGTTTTCCCCATTTGTCTGCCTGTTGATGACAGGGGAAGCCGCTACCTGGATATGCGCCGCCGGAATTCCTCCGTGCCCTGCATGATCTTGTCCAGAAGAGCCTCTATCGCCCAGAAACGCTCCTGAATATCGAACGTCACCGCACGGCTTTCGATGTCGCTTATGGTGCCGAGGCGCTGGTGATAGAGCTTCGCCAGTTTGGGATAGCCCATGGGCTCCGCCATGGCGGCGAGCGCCAGATAGACCGACAGCTCGTCAGCCAGTTCCGGTTGCCGGCCGGCTTCCGTCAGCAGCCATTTGTAGAGATCGGGATGGAAATTGGTGAAGACCCCGGTGAAACCGCGCGATCCCGCTTTCATGGCGTCGAATGCAATCGCCGCATTGGCGTTGACGATGGCGAGCGGCGTATTCGCGGTGAGCGCTACACGCCGCTTGACCGTTTCAAGATCACAGGAGACATCCTTGAGGATAACGAAGCGACCGCTATTGGCGCAGAAGGAAATTTCGGCATCGGTCATGAGACGGCGATAGGGCGCCGGGCATTCGTAGAGACCAAGCGGCAGGTCGGAAGGCAGACGCTCGAGAAGCCAGCCGAGATCGTCGAGAAACTTCGAACCGCCCTCCTGCCGGGCATCCAGCCGGTTGGTGACAAGCACCATGCCGTCAACACCCGTCTGTGCGATGGCATTGAGCTCTTTCTGCTGATCCTCAAGCGTCTCGTTGATATGGCCCGAGGCAATGACGGGAATACGGCCGGCTGCGGCCTTCTTAACAAAAGCAGCCAGTTCCACGCGCTCCTCAAGGGTGAGGAACATCATCTCAGAAGACTGGCAAACGGCAAACAGCGCGTCCGATCCATTGGCGATGTACCATTCCACGAGATTGGCGACGCCCTCGAAATCTATCTTGCCGCCCCTGAAGGGGGTGATCATCACGGGAATGATGCCTTCGATACGCTTGGTCATTGTTTTCGTCCTGTCAAACATATGTGGTTCCGGCATTCCGATGCGGAAGCCTTGCCGGCGTGGATCAGAGCTGGTTGCGTGGCTGGCGGTTCGCGAGCACATCGATCACCGCCTCGGCGGTAATCCGGCCGATGGACGTGTAGGTTTCGTAGGTTTCCGCTGCCGTATGCGGCGTGGTGACGATCTGCGGCAGGGTAAAGAGCGGATTATCGGGCAAGGCAGGCTCCATCTCATAGACATCGATCGCCGCCGCCTGAAGATGGCCGCTGACGATGGCGTCGTAAAGCGCCTTCTCATCCACAAGGGCGCCACGCGCCGTGTTTATGAAGATCGAGCCGGGCTTCATCCGGGCAAAACGGCCGGCATCCATGAGACGGCGTGTCTCCGGCAGGCTCGGCATCATCATCACGAGAATGTCGGAAGACGAAAGCACCTCATCCATCTCGCACATCCGCACACCAAGCTTCGTTGCGGCAGCCTGGTCGGGAAACTTGTCGTAAGCGATCACCTCCACATCGAAACCGGAGAGCTTGCGCGCGATCTTGCGGGCGATGTTACCGAAACCGAGGAGACCGACGCGGCGGCCGATCAGTTCCTGCCCGACGAAACGGTCCCATGCGCCACCGCGCAAGGCATTGTGCAGATAGGGTATCCGGCGCATTGCCGAAAGGATCAGCCCGAGCGTCAGTTCGGCCACCGCATTGGCATTGCCGCCCGGCGCATTCGTCACCGCGATGCCATGCCGGTGGGCCGCATCGATATCGATATTATCGACACCGACACCAAAACGCGCGATCGCCTTCAGTCGCGGGGCAAGATCAAAAACACGGTCGTTCCAGGTGTCGACACCGGCGATAACGGCATCGACATCGCCAAGTCTTGCCGATAATTCGTCAAATGTCATCGGCCGCCCGAAGCCGTTTTCAACGACGTCGATACCTTCCGCCTCCAGCATCGCCTTGGCGTCCGCGCAATAGCGGGAATAATTCGTTGCCGTTACCAGTACGGTCTTGCTCATTGCAGTGTCTCTCGGAAAATCGGAATTAAATACGTGCACCGGCCTGATCGAACAGAACGCAGCGATCGGGATCGAAACTCACGGTCAGGATTTCGCCCGGCGCAGGCGCCATATCGCCCGGCAGGCGGCAATTCAGCCGGTTGCCGGCAATATCCAGCAAGGCGAGCGTGTCGGCCCCCAATGGTTCGATCAGTTGAACGGGACCGGAAATCGTGGCGGACAACGAAGCCCGATGGGCCGAATCCAGCGAAAGATGTTCTGGCCGCACGCCGAGTTCCGCAGCACCTTCATAATCCCGGCGTTCGACCGAAACGGGGATGCGCGTGCCATCCGGCAGGGTTGCGACCCCCTTCGAAAGCTGCACGGGCAGGAAATTCATGGCCGGCGCCCCGATAAAACCGGCGACGAAGCGGGTTCTCGGGTTGCGGTAAAGCTCCTGCGGCGCACCGATCTGCTGGATGTGACCGTCCTTCAGCACGACGATACGGTCGGCCATGGTCATGGCTTCCACCTGATCGTGGGTGACATAGATCATGGTGCTGCCGAGCCGCTGGTGGAGCTGCTTGATTTCCGCACGCAGATCGACACGCAGCTGGGCGTCGAGATTGGATAGCGGCTCATCGAAGAGAAAAACCTTCGGTCCGCGCACCATGGCGCGCCCCATCGCCACACGCTGGCGCTGGCCACCGGAAAGTTCGCGCGGGCGTCGCTTCAGCAGATGGGTAAGCTGCAGGGTGCGCGACACGTCTTCGACGCGCTGCTTCACCTGCGCCTCCGGCACACCGTTCATCCGCAGGGCAAAGCCGATGTTCTTTTCCACGGTCATATGCGGATAAAGCGCATATTCCTGAAACACCATCGCCACATCCCGCTCCCACGGACGAAGCCTGTTGACGACCGTTCCGTCAATGGAGATCGAACCCTCCTGAAAATTCTCCAGGCCGGCAATCATGCGCAGCAGCGTCGATTTTCCGCAGCCGGAAGGACCGACGAAGACAATGAATTCGCCATCGACAATATCAAAGGAGAGGCCATGGATGACACGGTGCGCGCCGTAAGCCTTGACGACGTTCTGAATGGAAAGAGTGGCCATGGAATTATCCTTTGACTGCCCCTGCGGACAGGCCCGCGACAAGGCGGCGCTGGACGAGCAGGGTAAGAATGAGCGGCGGAAGAGCGATCATGGTTGCGGCGGCCATCAGCGCGCCCCAGTTGGTGACGCCCTCGCCGATGAAATTGAACGACGCGACGATGGCGGTCTTGGTGTCGAAGCCGGAGAGCGCCAGAGCGAACAGGAAATAGTTCCAGGTGAAGATGAAGCAGAGAATGGATGACACCACCACACCAGGCATGACCACCGGAAGAACGATGCGCCAGAGCACCGACAGCGGACGGCAACCGTCCATCTGGGCGGCTTCCACCAGTTCGCGCGGCATGGCGTCGAAATAGGGCAGCATCGTCCACAGGGCGACCGGCATGGCGATGACGGCATGGGTCAGGATCAACACCGTGTATGAACCGACAAGCCCGAGTTCGGAAAAGATGATGAACCAGGGCAGCAGGAACAGCGTGCCCGGCGCCATGCGTGAAAACAGCGCCAGTGTCGCGGGCCATGTGGTGCGGTGCCAGGAGACGGCAAAGGCCGCCGGAAATGCGAGCAGTATGCCGAGCAATGTTGCGCCAGTGGAAACGATGAGCGAATTCAGCGTATTGGACAGAAACTCCGTGCGCTCGAAAAGCTGCCGGTAATTGTCCAGCGTGGGCGTGAAAAAGAGGCTCGGCGGCAGCTTCGTCACCTCGTAACGATCCTTGAAGGACGACAGGATCATCCAGAGGATCGGGGTGATCGCGGCGACGACCAGAATGGCGGTGCTCAGGCCGCCGCGCAGTCTTTCGGCAAGGGAAGGCTGATATGCCTCGTGTTCGTGCATGAAAATTCCTCCTCGATTTACCAGGTGACGGCCTGTCGCAGCCGGGAAAAGGCGACGACGGTGACCATGACGACGGCCGCGAGCGTGATCATGCCGGCCGAGGCGTAGCCGAAACGGGAAAACTCGAAACCCTGCTGGTAGGCATAGATATTGAGCGTGGTCGACGCATTGCCCGGCCCGCCGCGCGTGGTGATGTAGATCACGTCGAAGAAACGCAGCAGATCGACCGACCGCAGGATCGCGGCGGACAGAAGCGTCGGCGCAAGCAACGGCAGGGTGATGTGAACGAGCCTCTTCCAGCCGATCACGCCATCGATCTCCGCCGCCTCGAACACCTTCGTCGGCAGCGACTGAAGGCCGCCCAGAACCAGAAGTCCGATCAGTGGCGACCATTGCCAGGTGTCGACGGCGGCAACCGTCAGAAGGACCCACTTGGGATCGGCGAGCCAGAGGCTTGGGCCAATCCCCACCTGCCCGAGCAGCCAGTTCGCAACGCCGACGGCCGGATCGAGAATGACGATCGCCATCATGCCCACGACCACCGGCGGCATCATGAAGGGCATGACAGCCACCGTGCGAACGAGATTGCGCGCGCTACGCACCCGATTGAGGGTAAAACCAAGCCAGGTGCCGATCACCATCTGCATGGCGAGCGCAAGTCCATAAAGCACCCATGTCAGAATGAAGGCGTTGTGAAATTCCCCGTCGGAAAGCAGCTCGAGATAATTCGCAAGACCGACGAAACGGTCGTCCATGCCGAGCGAGTTTTCGCGCAGCGAAATCCAGATCGCATAAAGAATGGGGAAAACGATCATCAAGCCGACGAATGCCACGGCGGGCGCCATCATCCAGCGAAAGGAAAGAACGGTCTGGCCGGGGCCGGAGATGCGGGAAGGCATCGGAGCGGTCATCACACGGGGATCCCTCATGAAAATGATATTTGTGTCTGCAATTGCTTGCCCCAAGCCGCGCCAGGTCGCACGCCGTGAAACTGACCGGCGGCCTGCGCAACGATTGGGGAGAGCAATATTTCCCGCCGGGGATCCGGCTCCGGACTTTGCAGCACGGAACCGGATTTCCCGGGAGGAATTCCTGAAGCCGGCGAATTATTGCAGGGCGAGCAGGGCCTTGTCCGCCTCGCAGGCGCCATCCTTGATCGTATTGTTGCCGAGCAGGTAATCCTGAACCACCTTGCCGATGATCTCGCGGGTCTGCGGCACCTTGTCGGTCGGCGATGCGTAGTCGCCGGTGCCGGTTTTGCTGATCTGCCTGATGGCGTCGGCCCAGCTCTTGCGGATCGGCAATTCGTCGGTGAATTTTTTCATATCCGCACCGTCAAAGACCGAGCTGCGTGGCGGCGCGACACCGGCCTGAATGAGACGGGCCTCGATCTCCGGCGACGTGGCCCATTGCATGAACAGCCAGGTGGCCTCCTTGCGTTTGGAGAAATTCGACATCGACAGACCCCAACCGAAGGCGACGGGCTTGGAAATGCCGGTTTCCTTGCCGGGCGGCAGCACCTTGATGGCAAGATCTTCAGCGCGGCCGGGGAATTTGGCGATATTGGAGAATTCGTTGGAGGACTCATGCGTCATGGCGACCTTGCCCTGACCGAGAAGCTCGACGACCTGCGGGAAGGAATGGTTGGAAGCACCGACAGCGCCATAGGTTTTCAGAAGATCGCCATACATCTGCAGGCCGGCTATGGTCTTTTCCTGGCACAGGCCCGGCTTGGTCTTGTCCGCGGACTTGAAGTCGCCGCCAAGATTGAAGACGAAAGACGCCATCGGATAGGGTATCGCATTGCGCACGCCGCGCGCCGTCCAGGCGTTGACCGACTTGTCGCATTCCGAAATTGTTTTTGCGGCGGCGGGAATGTCTTCGAGATATTGCGGTTCAGGAACATTGCACTTGGCGAAGATATCCTTGCGCCAGTAGAACAGCGGGCCTTCGACATTGATCGGCACCCCGGTCAGCTTGCCATCAAAAATCTCGTTCTTGCGCAGCCCCTCGCCGAAATCCTCGAAATTGAAATCCGGCGAGGTCAGGCTTGCATCCTTCAGCAATGGGTTGAGATCGGCATACCAGCCAGCCTTGTTGTAGACCGCGCCCTCACGGATTTTCAGCGAAATGAAGGCATCGACATCGGATGACCTGGCCTGCATGAGCGTCGACAGACGCGCGCGGATCGGGTCCTCGTTGAGAATCTCGACGCGGACCTTGATGCCGGTCTTTTCCGTGAATTCACTGGTCATATCCTTGATGGCATTCGGCCAGGGATGGTTCGTGAACAGAACATTTATTGTCTGGCCTTCCTGTGAGCGCCAGTTGAAATCGGCGGCTCCCGCAATCGAACCGGTAAAAACGACACATGATGCAAGGGCTGCCACTTTTGACGCCGCCGCCAGACTGTTTCTGAAAAATTTCATGTCAATCATATCCTCCCAAATCTCGGTTATTTTCCTCAATGACGTATCGCCCCCGGATGAGAATGCGGGCGCATACCTCTCCCTCCCGGTCGGCGCGGATTTGCTGCGCGACCGCATCTCCTCCCTCAAGACAGACGGAAGCTAGCAGGAAAATTTCACTGCCGCAATAGCTAACATGTTACCTTGATTGATAGTGACATTCCACCTGCGGCGCCTTTATGCATTCGCCAGCGGTTTCATTGGACGTCATACTCTGGCGTGGCTGCCCCAAGCATAGGGAAACAGCCCGAAAGGCCCGCCAGAAGGGCGGCTACCGCGCGATCGCACGGTTTTTGGCATTGTGAATATGCTGCTCCATCGCGGCGGCGGCAGCGGCCGGATCGCGTGAGGCAATCGCATCGAGAAGGTTCAGGTGATCGTACATCGTGGGCAGGACGAGCGGAGGATTGAGCTGCGTATGCGCCTGGCGGATCAGCCGGATTTTTATGGCGTTCACACGGTAGATATTGGTGAGGATCGAATTCTGCAGGGAATCGATCATCCCGTGGTGAAATCGGGAATCCAGCTCCTGCGCCCTGTCCACAAGGGCTCTGGAGACGTGATTGGCGTCCGGCTCGGCATTGCAGGCATCGATGATATCCAGATGTTCCTGCCGGATGGCCTCCAGCGTCTCATCGCTAACCAGCCTCGCGAATATCTGGACCGCCTCCTTTTCCAGAAACAGCCTGACCTGAAATGCATCCTGCACCAGATTGAGATCGACCTGGGCAATCTGCATACCACGCTGCGGAACCGTCACCAGCAGCCCTTCGGCCTCAAGGCGCGGGATCAGCTCACGGATCGCCGCAAGCGGCAACTGGGTAAGCTCGACCAATTGCCGCTGCGAAACAAATTGTCCGGGGCGAAGCTGGCGGGAAAGAAGGTGCTCCGTGAAACTGGAATAGGCGCGGTCTCTCTGATTGACGTGCCCCTCCGCATTTCTCAGGCTACGGCCATCCTTTTTCTTTTTCTCTACCAATGAGCGAACCTCCAATGCATGTATCTAACATGTTAGTAAGGTTACCAATGAGATTCAATCACGGTCGAAGATGAAATTCGAAAATAGGCAATTCAAATTCGAGGGGACTGAAATGCCCGCGTGATCCGTCGCAGCACGGCGTTCGCATGATCGCCGGTGACCGCGGAAATCATCACCACGTCCAGTTTTGAAAGCTGTGGGAGCAGGCCTTCCCTCACCTCCCGCAGACCGGCAGGCGCTACACTTCGCGCCAGCAGTGCGACGCCGATCCCGGCTTCGGCAGCCGCTCCCACCGCCGTTGCCCCGGTTCCGACGAACACCTCACGCCAGGCAATGTCTGCCGCCTCCAGCGCCCGAAGGGCCATGGCTCGCAAATTGCAGGGCTCCGGTTGAAGCACCAGCGGCACCGGCAGGTTCGAAGACAGATCGAAATCCGCGCTGCAGTACCATCCGAAACTTTCCTGAAACAGCAACTCGCCATCGCGGCGAATGTCGTCATGCCGCAACACGACGATCGCATCGAGCGCGCCGGCATCGTAGAGTTCAAGCAGGGTCCTGGTGCCGGCCGTGCGCAGATGAAGCGTAACGCTCGTCTCACGCTCGCTGATCACCCGGAGTATCCGAGGCAAATCGGCCCCGATCAAATGATGCGTGAAACCGATCGCGAGACGGGTCGGCTCCTGCCCAAAGACATCGAGCGCACGGCGGCCCGCCGCGACATAAGCCCGCGCGGGCTCCAGAAAACGTTCGCCGGCGGCCGTCAAACGCACGCGGCGCGGCGTCCGTTCGACAAGGCGATGCCCCAGCATGTCCTCAAGCCTGCGCAGGCGCAGCGATATCGCGGCCTGTGACGTGTTCATCACGCCTGCAACCCGTGTGAACGACTGCAATTCGGCAACGAGAAGAAAAGCCTCGACGGCCTCGGGATCCAATGAGCGCATGTTTTGCATAACAAGCTGTTATCGCTGAAATGCGCAAGCCCCCAATTCTATCGGGTCCTCGCGAGCGCTATTGCACGAAAACTCTCGATAGGAGCTTTTCGTGTCTTCACAGATTTCCTCGACCTCGCCCACGCCCGCCGCCGACCGCCGGATTTGGGCAGTCCTTGCCGTCGCCGTCGCAACGCAAACCGCCGGCTCGTTCGTATCGCAGGGGATTTACATCCTCGTGCCCTTCTGGCGGGAAGCATTCGGCATCTCCCTCGCATCCGCATCACTGGCCGTGACGGTCATGAACGGTGTGCAGATCGTGACGATGTTCACGCTCGGCCGCGCCATCGATATTCACGGCGAGCGCCGCATCGTCGGCATTGCCATGCTCGGCATGGCGCTTGCGATGGCCTGCGCGGCGTCATTCGCAAACAGCCTGCCGGCGCTGCTTTTGTGCATCGCGTTTCTGGGCGGCACCTATGCCGCTGTGCAACCGGGCGGCACACGGGCGATCATGCGCTGGTTCCCGCCTGCCAAACGCGGCATAGCGACAGGGTTTCGGCAGGCTGCGGTTCCTTTCGGAACGATGATCGCGGCCGCCCTCCTCCCGTTCATGGCGGTTCGTTACGGATGGCATGCGGCAGCATGGCTCTGCGCCGGTGTTTCCATCATGGGCGCCGCGCTCTTCTGGGGTCTCTATCGCGAGGGAGGCGATGTGACCGCCAAAACCGAGCGCCCGCTTCCCCTGGCAAGACTCGCCCGCGAGGTCGGACAGAATCCGAGCTTCTGGCCCGTATTACGGCTTGGTATCGCCATGTCGGCATTTCAATTCACCCTCACCGCACACGTCATAGGCTTCATGGCGGATGGATTGGGGCTTGGCCTTTTTGCCGCATCGTCCATGTTTGCCGCAACGCAGCTTGCGGGCATTCCTGGCCGGATTTTGCTGCCATGGCTCAGCGACCGCTTCCGGCCCGGCCTTCGCACGCAATCCTTCGGCCTGGTATCCGTCATTGCCGCAGGCGCTGCCGCAATCCTCGCGGCACTGCCCATCGGCGTTCCGACGCCGATTATCCTCGTCGTGCTTGTCGTGCTGGGAATATTCGGGATCGGGTGGTTTCCACTTTATCTTCTGCAGATCGCCGAAAGCGCACCGAAAGGGTCGATAGCGTCTACGATTGCCTTCGCTTCCACGATCTGCCTGGGTGTCATGGCAATCGGCCCCTATATATTCGGCCTTCTGGTCGATCATCTCGGCTACGGAGCAGCATGGTTCGCACTGATCGTGCCGGTGGTCGTAACAGCACTGCCCCTCACAATCTCATCGCCGCGCCTGCCGAAAGCTCAGATCGGCTCTTCATGAAACGGGATAGGCGCGGCGGCAATCGCAGACGTAAAAGTGCCGGTAGCCTTCAGGAAAACCTATGCGGCTGCCGCCTCGGCACCCTGCTCGAAGTCGTGAACGTGAAGAGCGATTTCAAAGCCCCGGCGTTTCAGCCAATGGGCAACGACCCTCGCGCGGGCGCCCAGCAGGTCATCCACCAGAATGACCCGGGCGCCGCGCACGGCAATGGTGCGATAGGCGACACCGAGAAGCTGGCCGCCTTCCGAAGAAATCGAACCTTTAAGGTGGGAGGCCGCGAATTCTTCCGGTGTTCTCACGTCGAGAAAATAGGTCGTTCGCGCCGTGTCCCGCAGCCATGTCTCGGCGGTGGCGCGATCGATGAACTGCAGCCCGTCATCGCGGGAAAATGCCTCCAGACGCGCCTTCGCGATATTTTTCGCGTCGTCGCTGGCGGACGGATATATCTGCGAGCGCCCCGTTTCCAGCTCAAACCCGTCATCGGTCCAGCCGCGCGTGCCATCGTGCAAATAGCTGACATCGTTTTCAACACCGGCATCGATCAAGGTCTGCGCGCCGAGGATCGCGCGGGGAAGGCCCGCGCAGGAGACGACAACCCGTGTTTTGGGTGATGGCACGAGGTCGGAAAACCGCAGCAGAAGCTCGGCTCCGGGTACGCCGATGGCGCCCGGCACATGCGCCTTTTCATATTCCGCTATGGTGCGGGTGTCGATGACGACAACATCTTCGCCGGCTTCCTGCCACGCCTTCAGTTCACGGGCGAAAACCACGGGCGTGTTCTTTTCACCCCGGACCTTCTGAACGAAAGGAACGCCGGGAATATCGAATGTCGGCAGGGCGTCGACGCCGCCGTCGATCCATGCCGGAATTCCTCCGCGCAGAAAATGGATATCGCTCCAGCCTCTGGCGGCCAGCCGTTCCGCCGCCTGCTCTGCGCTTCCCTTGCCATCGTCCACCAGAACGGTCCGCACGACGGGACGCGGAATGAAGCGGTCGATTTCCGCATCCAGCCTTTCGGCCGGAAGGTTGGTCGCAAACAATGGAGAAGCATACCCCACCTCGTCTGCGGGGCGAATGTCGAGAACGGCAAGTTCCCTGCCATCTGTCAGCCACTCGATGAGACGGTCTTTGGTTACGGCATTTACGGACATTGCATATCCTCCTGACAAATTCTGGTTTTTCACATCGGGTTTCAAGCGGTCGGATCGAGCCATAGATCGCCGAAACTCCAGTTCAGCCCCTGCGCGCCGGTGACGTAGTTCCGGACGCGCCTGTGCGCCACGATCTGGCTTCCCGCCGCGACAAGATCGACCGAGGCGACGTCGTCATGGATGAGATGCTGGAACCTGCTCCAGGTCACCCAGCGCTTTTTCGGATCGGGCTCGATGGCCGCCGCCTCCAGAAGCGCATCGGCCTCCGGATTGGCGTAGTTGGCCGCGTTGGAAAAGGGCAGCCCGATCTTGAAATTCCTGCTCCAGTAAGCGCGCTGGATGCCGAGCGACGGATCGAAGGTGTTGGAAAGGGATTCCACCACCAGATCAAAGGCGCGGTCCGTGTAGACCGTCTTCAGATAGGTCGGCAGGTCGTATTTGCGGATTTCGACGGCGATGCCGATCTTTTCAAGCTGGCTGCGAAGGACATCGGCAAAGCCGGGCGTCAGATAGGAATTGTAGGTCAAACGCACCGGAAAACGCTTGCCGTCGTCTTTGCGGGGATATCCCGCCGCATCGAGCAATTTTTCCGCTTCCCGGGGATCATAGGCATGGGCCTTGACGGACGCATCATACCAGTTCGGCAGGGCGGTGCTGACGGGGCTCGGCGATACCTGCGCATAACCGAAGAGCGCCACATTGACGATTTCATCGAGATTGATCGCCTTCGCAATGGCCAGGCGGACGTCTTTCTTGCGGAAGATTTCATTATCGTAATTGAAAAACAGCTGCTGCTGCGGGCCCGCATAAGCATAGGTGTTCGTATCCAGAACGAGATCGGGGTTCTGCTTCAATCGCTCGAGATCCGCCAGCGGCACCGGGTTGTCGCCAATATCCACTTCTCCCGTTTCCAGCGCCACCGCCCGCGCGGCCGGGTCGGTGATGATGCGCAGGATGATGCGATCGAGATAAGGTTTGCCGGCATCCCAATAGTCGGGATTTCGTTCGAAGATCAGATGGCTGCCCGGCGTCCACTCCGTCAGCCTGAAAGGGCCGGTGCCAATCGCGGTCTGCAAAGTCTGGCCATCAGCTGGTTTCAGCTTTTCGAAAATATGCTTGGGCACGATCGGCGATTCCGAACTCGATTGCGCGGCAATCAGAAATGGCGCCGGTTTGGACAGCACGATAATGGCGGTCAGGGGATCCGGCGTCTCCACCGCCTCGACGTTCTGATAGGTGATACGACCGCGCGGATGGGCTTCCTTCAGACGGAAAATCGAAAACGCGACGTCTTCCGAGGTGAAATCCCGACCATCGTGCCATTTCACATTTGGGCGAAGTTTGAACGTGTAACGAAGATGGTCGTCCGAAACGGACCATTCCGTTGCCAGCAGCGGCTGCGGCTTGAGGTCGAAATCGAATGTCAGAAGTCCTTCAACGATCTTCGGGCCGATTGCCTGTCCGGTCCCCGATGAGGTGTTGATGGCGAAAAGCGCGTTGCCGGGATCGACACGATAGAGCAGCTTGAGCGTGCCGCCGGAGACGGGCCGGCCCGCGTCGCCATTCGTCGCGAATAGCGAACCCGGCAGGGCCGTTCCTGCCGTTGCCAGAAGAAGTATCCTGTTGAACTGGCGGCGTCCTATCGTCATGAAAATCCCCGCTTGAAAACGTCGTTTCGATGACGAAAGCATCAGGGCAAATCAGGGTTTCCATAAGAAGAAAATTCTTCTTTGCCGCCAAAGAAAACATTTCTTGCAGAATTCTATTTCAGAACGCATGCAAACACGCGCCAAAATTTGTGCCTAATTATCCATTTTGCCCAAACCCTCGTTGCTTCCCTGCGGCCGATGGCGAATGAGAGGAAATCGCACTGGCGTTTCGTTTTGAATTCCCGTGGAAATGTTGTTTCACTGAAAAATCGAGATTGAGCAGGACATTGCTCGGCAGATGGGTCGGTGAAGCATATCAAATGATACACCTCATAGGCTTTCCAATCCCCGCCATGGGCCCTGCGGTCCATCACCAGCATTACGGAGTTTCTTAGCGATGACCCTGACCAGTCCGATTACCAAACTGGAAATCCCGCAGCAGCGTGTTGAAGCCCGCTATGGAACGCAGGCCGATTTTTCTCCGCCTTTCTGGAATGACACCATTGACGCCTTGCTGAACCACCGCACCGCCCGCGCCTATCTGCCGAAAGCTCTGCCGCAGGGCAGCCTGGAACTTCTGGTCGCTGCCGCACAATCTGCACCCACATCGTCCAATCTTCAGGCGTGGAGCGTGGTGGCGGTTCAGGACAAGGAGCGCAAGGCACGTCTGGCGGGCTTCACGGGCGGCAACGCCCATATAAAGGATGCACCTGTTTTCCTCATCTGGCTTATCGACCTGAAGCGGCTGCGCACGGTCGCTTCAAACCAGGGCAACAAGGGCGAAGGGCTGGATTATCTGGAAAGCTTCCTGATCGGTGCCATCGATGCGGCGCTGGCAGCGCAGAATGCTGTTGCCGCAATAGATTCACTCGGCCTTGGCTCCTGCTATGTGGGCGGTATCCGCAACAGACCGGAAGACGTGTCGCGCGAACTGAACCTTCCCCCCGAGACGGTTGCCGTCTTTGGCCTGACGGTCGGCTATCCCGACCCGGCGGTGAAAACCGATGTCAAACCGCGCCTGTCGCAATCATCCATTCTGTTTCATGAAACCTATTCGGAACCGGCACGCGACGATCTCAATTCTTACGATGAAATCTTGAAGGTGTTTCAGGAAAAACAGGGCCTGCCGCAAAACGGCTGGACGGCGCCCATCGCACAGCGTGTGGAGAACGCCGCCGCGCTGAAGGGCCGCGCGGAACTGAGCCAGACATTGCGTCGCCTCGGTTTCGGCATCAAATAAACTCCGTTGCGGCTGACGGTATTAAACGCAGAGGCGCCTCCGGCTCGGCAATGCGAACCGCCGGCCGGGGCAGCGCAATCTCTCCCGAAATCGCCGATTTCGGGAACTGATTTTCTATAAAATTAGTAGATATAGAATGACCGGTCTTCCTTTATGCCTCTCGAAGGCCTTACGATCCGTTCCAGACTGCTTCTGAACCGCATCCCGCCACCGTCCTCAATCGCCGCCCGCACAGACCGCCGAACCAGTCAATAACCGAAATCCTCCGGAAAATCCGGAGCGTAAAAGACAGGACGAGAAACGACAGATGCCACGTTACGTTATCATTGGCGCCGGCGCGGTGGGCGCGAGCCTTGCAGCGCAGTTCGCACTTTCCGGCATTGATTATGCGCTTTTCGGGCGGGGCGCCCAAATAAGCCATATCAGGCAGCACGGCCTCACCTTCCAGCGCCCGGCGGAGACGCGGCAGATCGATCTGAAGGTTTTCGACCTGACGGATCTTCCGGAATTGACGCCGGACGATATCCTCCTGCTCACGGTGAAAGCTCAGGATGCCGTAAGCGCGCTCGCCTTCTGGTCCTGGCAAAGCGTCTCGAACGCGACGACACCGGCAGCGGCAAATCTGCCTATCGTCACTTTTCAAAACGGACTGGCGACAGAAGCGAATGCCCTGAGAACATTTGCCCGGGTCTATGGTGCAAGCATTCTGACACCGGCGCGGTTCACCGAAACCGGCAAGGTGGTGGTGGGCGGCGAGCCGCAATTGGGCATCGTGACAGTCGGGCGCTTCCCGCTCGGACAGGATGACGTGACCGCGCAGGTCACGGCGGACCTCAACAGGGCAGGATATCTTGCCGAGGCAAGCGACGATATCCGCCGCTGGAAGGCCGCAAAGCTCCTTCACAACGTTCGCAACGTCCTCGAACTTTTCGACGGTCCGGCCGATCTGAACGACAGGATCAGTGCGGCTCTGGTGGATGAGGCCCGCCATGTGCTGGACGCGGCAGGCTACACCCTTGCCTCGCCCTCCGAGCGAACCGTCGACATTTCGAACTGGCGGGTTGCGCCGAACAGCGGAATTCATCCGGGCCAGCAATCGACCTGGCAGAGTTTCAGGCGCGGAGCCTCGAGCGAAGTGGATTTCCTCAACGGCGAAATCGTTCTGCTGGGCCGGATTCACAATGTTCCGACGCCCTATAACGAAGCCGTTCAAACGCTTGCCGGAAAACTGGCGCATCAGGGCGGGTTTTCAAAGCCGCTGCCACTCGATGCGATCACGTCTCTCATCGCCGCCCCGGACCGGACGGCACATGCCAATCCCGCCGCTTCTTCATGACCGGCGGCCTGTAGCAGTGCGATTTATCAAACGACAGTGTGAAACGATAATGCGAGAAGCCATATCAGACCATATCCTCGCCGCCGCTGGCACGCTCTTCTATCGCGAGGGCATCCGGGCTGTCGGCATAGATCGGATCATCGAGGAAGCGAATGTTGCGAAAGCGACGCTCTATCGGCATTTCCCGTCGAAGGATCACCTCGTTGCGGCCTATCTGGAAGCGCGTCATGAGCGCGTGATCCATTCGCTTCAGAAAGTGCTGGATGCGGACATGGCTCCGAAGGAGCAGATCCGGTTGATCTTCGAGCAGCTCCACGAAAAGGCCGACAGCCCGGATTTTCGCGGCTGCGCCTTCGCTCTTGCGGTTGCGGAACATGGCGAATCCGAGCGCGTCGTGGTCGTTGCGCGTGCCCATAAGGCGAAGGTCAGGGACGTGTTTGCCGCTGTTCTGGTAAGAGCCGGCAGCACCGTGGAGATTGCCGCCGCCCATCTTTCGCTTCTCTACGAAGGGGCCTTAGCGACCGTCGCCGTCGGGCGCGACCCCAAAGCAGTGCTGACTGCGCGTGACTGTGCGCTCTCCGTCTTCGACACGGCCGCCTCCACCGATCAACCCAACTGAAAGCAGCAGACAATGACAAAGACGATCGATTATTTTTTCAGCATCGGCTCTCCCTGGGCCTTCATCGGTCTTGAACCGTTTGCTGCGCTGGCGAAAGAACAGGGCGCCACGATCCGCCCCCATGTCATTCCGCTGATCGAGGAAAATGGCGGCATTTATTCGCGAAACCGGCCGGAGGCCAGACGCGCCTACTGGATCAGGGATCTGAAGCGCTGGGCGGCATTGCGCGGAAAAGTGCTGAATTTCGACAATCGCGCCGCGCTCTCGGATCCCGCACCGGCAGGCCTGATGGTGGCCGCGGCCGTCGAAACCGGCGAGGACTGGCTGAAGCTGGCAGTTGCGCTTCAGGAAGCCTTCTGGGTTCGCGGTGAAGACATCGGCAAGGCGGACGTCCGCCGGGCGATTGCGACAGCCGCAGGCTTTGATGCTGCAGCCCTCGATGAGCACGGCCAAAGCGATGCGGTTGCAGCATTGCAAAAGGCCAGCTTCGAAGCGGCGAAGACAGCCGGTGTGTTCGGGGTGCCGACCTATCGCTATCAGGATGAGCTCTACTGGGGGCAGGACAGCCTTCCGTTCCTTGAGCGTCATCTGAGGGGCGCAAAGCTCGCCGCCTGATACCGCCGCCAGACGGCGGAGACAGTACTGGCGATCTGCCGGGCAAAGCGCTTCGCCTTCAATGCAGATTCCCATGGAATTTTCTTATGCCTGACCTCTCACCTCCTCTCATCCAATCGTTGCGGAACCTCCTCGGGGAGCGTCTTTCAACGTCACTGACACTGCGCGAGCAGCATGGGCGCGGCGAAGCGCATCATGCAGCCGCGTTTCCCGATGCGGTCGCTTTCGCCGAAACCACGTCGGAGGTATCCGAGATCGTGCGGCTATGTGCGGCGGAGGGGGTGCCCGTCATCGCTTTCGGCGCCGGCACTTCGCTTGAGGGACATTTGACGGCTGTCAATGGCGGGGTCTCCATCGACCTTTCACGCATGTCGAAGATAGCCCGTATCAGCATTGACGATCTGGATTGCACGGTTGAGGCTGGCGTAACCCGGGAGCAGTTGAACACATATCTGCGCGACATGGGATTGTTCTTTCCCATCGATCCCGGCGCGAACGCCTCGATTGGCGGCATGGCCGCAACCCGCGCTTCGGGCACCAATGCCGTCCGCTACGGAACGATGCGGGAAAACGTGCTCGGGCTGACCGTGGTGCTGCCGACCGGTCAGATTATCAGAACCGGCGGCCGCGCCAGAAAATCTTCCGCCGGATATGACCTGACGCGGCTGTTCGTGGGCTCGGAAGGAACGCTGGGGATCATCACCGAAGTAACGCTGCGTCTCTACGGAATTCCGGAAACCATCTCGGCCGCACTCTGCTCTTTCGAGAGCGTCGAACAGGCGGTGGCGGCTGCCATTCAGGTCGTGCAGCTTGGCATCCCGGTCGCCCGCATTGAGCTTATGGACCGTGGCCTGATCAGGGCCGTCAACACCTATTCCGGGCTGGACCTGAAGATCGAGGATACGTTGGCTTTCGAGTTTCATGGCTCGCCCGCCGGCGTTCAGGAGCAGGTCGACATGGTATCCGCCATCGTGGAGGAACATGGCGGCAAGGATTTCGAGTGGGCCAATGCGCCTGAAGAGCGCAACCGTCTCTGGAAAGCGAGGCATAATGCGTTTTATGCCGTCGTGTCACAGAGGCCAAACGCCAAAGGCTGGTCATCGGATGTCTGTGTTCCGGTCTCGCAGCTCAGCAACTGCATATTGAAGACACGCGAACTTCTAAAGGATTGCAACGTGCCGGCGGCTATCCTCGGCCATGTCGGCGACGGCAATTATCATGTCGTCTTCGCGGTCGACCCCGGCAATGCGGAGGAACTCGGCGAAGTGGCGGCCATCAACAAGAAGATGGTGCGATATGCGCTGTCTGTCGGCGGCACCTCGACCGGAGAACATGGCGTCGGCACCGGGAAGATCGCTTATCTGCGCGAGGAACATGGCGACGCGGTCGATCTGATGGCGCTCATCAAACATGCGGTCGATCCTGCCGGTATCATGAATCCGGGGAAAATCCTGCCGAACTAGAATTGCCACTTTGCAGTCGATGATCGTGAGGCCATGCGATGAATTCCTTCAAAACTCACAGTTCCCACTGGGGGGCATTCTCCGGGCGGCTTGCAAATGGGCGACTGGAGATAGAGCCCCATCCCGGTGACCCGCATCCATCACCGCTGCTGGGCAATCTTCCGGCGATTGCCGACAGCCCCGTTCGTATCAAACGGCCTGCCGTTCGGCGGGGCTGGCTTGAACGCGAGACCGGCCACGCGCAGCGACGCGGCGCTGACGATTTCGTCGAGGTCAGCTGGGCCGAAGCTACGAAGCTGGTCGCGGATGAGCTGAGACGGGTCTATGACCGTCATGGCCCGAGCGCGGTATTCGGCGGCTCTTATGGCTGGTCGAGCGCCGGCCGGTTTCATCACGCACAAAGCCAGATTCACCGCTTCTTGAATGTCCTTGGCGGATATGTCCGGTCCGTCAACACCTATAGTTCCGGCGCAGCCATGGTCATAATCCCCCATGTGCTTGGACCGTATGACAGCTTCGACCGCAAAAGCGTGACCTGGGATGCGATCGAACGCAGCAGCGAGCTGGTGCTTGCCTTCGGTGGAATGGCGATCAAGAATGCCGATGTCCACGGCGGAGGGATCAGCACGCACACCGTTCGGCAGAAACTGGCCGGCGCGAGCGCTCGCGGTGCGCATTTCACATTCGTCAGCCCGTTGGCAGACGATTTTCCCGCTGATGCGGGTGCCGAGTGGCTTCCCATTATTCCCGGTACGGACGTGGCGATGATGCTCGGGCTTGCGCACGTCCTCGTCACCGAAGAGCTGCACGACCGGACGTTTCTGGAGCGTTATACGGTCGGATATGACCGGTTCGAAAACTATCTTCTTGGCAGGGAGGACGGCCAGCACAAAAGCCCGGAATGGGCGGCCGCGATCTGCAACGTCGCCCCGGAGACGATCCGCAAGCTGGCGCGCAGGATGGCCGGTTCGAGAACGCTGATCACGGTCAGCCACTCGCTTCAGCGGGCCGATTATGGCGAACAGCCGGTGTGGATGGGCATTGTCCTTGCCGCCATGCTCGGCCAGATCGGATTGGACGGCAGCGGATTTTCCTATTCCCTCGGCGCGTTGGGTAACATCGGCAAGAACCTGCTCGCCGTTCCTTTGCCAACGCTCCAGCAATTCAAGAACCCCGTGCCGGACTATATTCCCTGTGCACGCATCGCCGATATGCTGCTCAATCCCGGTGCCGAGTTCCATTACAACGGGCACGCGCTTCGCTATCCCGATATCCGGGTTGTCTATTGGGCGGGCGGCAATCCATTTCATCATCATCAGGATATCAACCGGCTGCGGGCCGCTTTCAGGCGTCCCGAAACGATCATCGTCCACGAGTCCGCCTGGACCTCCACCGCGCGACATGCCGACATCGTGCTGCCCGCCACGACCACGCTTGAGCGTGACGACATCGGCGCTGCCGATCGCGATCCCCTGATGATCGCCATGAAGCGGCTGATCGAACCCGTCGGCGAGGCACGCGACGATTATGAGATATTCGCCGGGATTGCGCGGGAACTTGGCAGGTTCGATGCCTTTACCGAAAATCGCAGCAGCGGAGAATGGCTCGCCTTCCTGTACGAAACGACCCGTCAGGCGCTTGCGGCCGGTGGCCACGACGCACCGGACTTTGAGACCTTCTGGAAGCGGGGAGAACTGCTCCTTCCAGTCAAGCCAGACGACGGTGGCCCGGCGCGCGCTTTTCTTCAGGACCCCGGAACGAAGCCGCTGGCGACGCCGTCAGGAAAGATCGAAATCTTTTCAGAGACTGTCGAGGGCTTCGGATATGATGACTGCAAAGGTCATCCGCGCTGGTATCCACCAAGAATGGAGACGCCCGATGACGCCCGCCTCCATCCCTTGCATCTCGTCTGCAATCAGCCGTATCAACGTCTGCACAGCCAGCTGGACTATGGCGATTTCAGCCGTTCGACCAAGATCAGGGATCGGGAACCTGTCCGCATCCATCCGACCGACGCTTCTGCCCGTGGAATATCTGACGGCGACGTCGTCAGGCTTTTTAATGCGCGCGGCAGCTGTCTCGCTGGCGCTGTCGTCAGTGAAGACGTCATGCCGGGCGTGATGCAGCTTGCCACCGGCGCATGGTTCGAGCCACAGGATGCTGCGGTGGACAATTCCATCTGCATCCATGGCAATCCCAATATCCTGACCCGAGACATCGGCACTTCGAAACTGTCGCAGGGTTCGACCGGCCAGATCGCGAAGGTGGAGATTGAGCTTTTCACCGGCGACTTGCCGCCCGTCAGGGTTTTCGAAGCCATGACATTTACGCCGCGTGACAAAGCGTCTTCGTCGCCAGGCCATCATCGATTACCGGAGCGAGACGGCAATTCAAGGGCGTCTGAAACGCCAATCCAAACAGTCGGCAAAATAGCGATAAAATAATTCACTAAATCGATAGAAAAAGAATAACCAGTCTTTCTCCCTCACGCCCGGCTGCTAGTTTATGGGCAAGATAAACACGCAACGAGGGACCGCGTCATGACTGGAATATGTAGAAGCGGGCGCGCTCCTCAGCCAAGCGAACTCGCACGAGCCGCTCGCTAACCCTCGCGACGCCCAAGCCGACCGCCCAATGAATTCAAGCATTCTCCCGCTCGGCTGAAAGGCCGACGCGGCAACGGTTTGACATGCCTGCTGCAAATAACGGCGGCCGCATGTGCGTCCGCAGGAGATGCCGAAATTGCAACGAAAAAACTTTGAATTTTTCAGGATCATATCATGACAAGACGTTCTTTCTCATTCTCCCTGTCGCGTCGCCGGCTGCTTTTCACGGCCTCTCTGGCAGTCTCCGCCTCGCTGTTTTTATCGACAGCGGCACCTCTGAGCGCAGTGGCGGCGGATACGCCGCGCGATGGCGGTGACATCACCTTTCTGATCGATTCACTGGGCGACACCTGGATCCCAAACAACAGCGCCATCTCCAGTTTCCAGGGCCACATCTGGGGGCATGTGACGGATAAGCTGCTTTACGTCGATGCGGAAGGTAAAGTCAGCCCATGGATCGCCGAACGCTGGGAGCAGAACGACACCGCAACGGAATTCACCCTTCACTTGAAGAGCGGGGTGACTTTCTCGGATGGCGAACCCCTTGATGCGAAGGCCGTCGTCGCCAATCTCGACATCTGGTATGCCGGCCGCAAGAGCGAGGGGATCAACCCGATCGGCCTCTTCCCCAAGACCTACGATCACGCCGAAGCGGTCGATGCCACGACGGTCAAGGTATTCTTCAAGAAGCCCACGCTCGGTTTCATTCCAACCCTTGGCTATCACGGCTCCATCCTGATCTCTCCCAAGAGCATCGCGCAGCCTGCCAGCCAGCAGGCCGACCTCAGCAAGACCGCCGGCAGCGGACCTTATGTGGTGGAGTCCTGGAAAGAGGGCGACCATGTCACTCTCGTCAAGCGCAAGGACTATAATTGGGGCCCCGCCGCAGTCGGCCATACCGGACCCGCCTATCTCGATACCATCACCTACAAGCTGGTTTCGGAGCCATCCCTTCGCGTCGCCTCCGTTCAGTCCGGTCAGGCGGACGTCGCCTACAATGCCTCGCCCCAGGAGCTGAAATCGCTCAAGGAAGAAGGCTTCACTGTTGCGACCCCGCGTTATCTCGGCTTCGTCAACGGCTGGGCGGTCAACACCAAGCTTCAACCCTATGATGACGTGAAGGTACGTCAGGCACTGCAGGCAGGCATCAACCGTCAGGAAATCATCGACACCGTCTATACGCAGGACTGGAAGCTTGCGACGTCGTTCATCCAGAGCAACGTCCCCGGCGCTACGGATCACAGCGATCTCCTCGCCTATAACCCGGACAAGGCGGAGAAACTTCTGGACGAAGCCGGATGGGTCAAGGGCGCGGACGGCATTCGGGTGAAAGACGGCAAGCCGCTGGAATTGACGATCCATTCCAATCCTTATCTGGCAACTTCCAAATCCGTCGATGAGCTGATTGCCCAGCAGCTCGGCAGGCTCGGATGGAAGGTCAACATCAGGGCTTATGATGTCGTGACCTACGGCGAGAAGGTCAAATTCGGCGGCGCCGCAGTTCCCGCATATGAAGTCACGCGCAGCTTCATCGACGCCGGCACGGTGGCCAGCATCCTGACCAACGCCAACAATGGCGAGAACTGGTTTGCGCTCGATGAGCGCGATGCGACGCTCAACGATCTGCGCGACAAAATCGCCGGCGCAGGCTCCGTCGAAGACCGAAAGCCGCTTCTGGACAGCCTGCAGAAATACCTGCTGGAACAGGGCTACTTCATACCACGCACGCAAATCGTTCAGCGCATTTACGTGCAATCGCCGAAGCTGAAGGGCGAAGTCTATAACGGTGTCGCTTACGCCAGCTATTACACAGCGTTCATTGCCGAATGACGCCAGCACCCACCAAGTAACGTCAAGGAGGTGACGGCATGAGCAATGCCTACCTAACCTACGCCGGAAAGCGGCTCGGCCAGGCGATCGTCGTCATCCTTCTGGCCTATGTCTTCACCTTCGTGGTCGTCAGCGTCCTGCCCGGCGACCCGATCACCAGCGTTCTGCGTAACCCGCAGAACGGCTTTACGGAACAGGAGATCGGCGAAATCATTGCTGCACAGGGGCTGGACAGGCCGATCATCGTGCAGCTCTGGCACTCCCTGTCGGCATTCCTGACGGGCGACCTCGGCATTTCCATGCGCTCCAATCGACCCGTCGCGACCCTGATTGCCGAGGTGCTGCCATCGACGCTGGTTCTGGCCTCCGCCGGGCTGACGGTCGCCTTGATCCTCGCCTTCGCCGTTGCCTATGGCACGCAGGTCCTACCGAAACGATATGGGCAAGGATTGCTGCGGGCCTTCCCCTCGCTGTTCCTGTCGACACCCAATTTCGTCATCGGCCTGTTTCTGATCCATCTCTTCGGTTTTCAGCTCAGGCTGTTCCGGGTCATCGAGCCCGACAGCTTCTGGGCGACACTGTTTGCGGCGATCACCATCGGCATACCGTTTTCCGCGCAGATCGCGGAAGTCCTGATCGCCAATCTCGATCATGAAGCGGAGCAGGATTACGCGGCGGTTGCCCGCAGCCGCGGCATCGGGCCGAGAAGGCTTTTCACGACACATCTGCTCAAGCCCGCGTCGCTGCCGGTGGTGACCGTTATCGCCCTTACCGTGGGCGAACTTCTGGGCAACTCGCTGATCACGGAAACCGTGTTCGGCCGCACCGGCATCGGCAGTCTCGTACAGCGCTCCGTCAGCACGCAGGATCTGCCCGTCCTGCAGGCCATCGTCTCGCTGGGAGCCGTGGTCTTCGTCGTCGTCAACCTCATCGCCGATCTTCTCTATCCGCTGCTCGATCCGCGGGTGAAAATTATCGTTGGCCGAAAACGTCGCCTGGCAACCGTCGACGACACGCCGCTTGGCCTTGAAACGGGGGCCAAGCCATGAGCCTTATCTCCAGCCCGGTCTCCGGCAGCAATCCGTTCGAGAAGCTGAGAGCTCTCAACATCACTGCAACCGTCGCCCTTTCCCTCCTCGTCATCGCCATCGTCGTCGCCTGGTCGATTGCGCCGCAACTGTTCACCAGCCAGAGCCCGATCAACGGCGTTCCGGCCGACAAGCTTCTTGCGCCAAGTTTTGCGCACTGGTTCGGCACCGATCATCTGGGGCGCGATCTCTATACACGGGTCGTTTATGGCACAGCGTCATCCGTATCGAGCGCCCTGGTCGCTGTCGTCATCGGTGTCTTCATCGGCGGGGTGATCGGTTTGCTCGCCGGATTTTTCGGCGGCTGGGTGGATATCGTCTTTGCGCGTTTTGTCGACGTGCTGCTGTCCATCCCGAAGTTCCTGCTCGCGGTCATCATCGTCACGGCCATCGGCTTCGAAACGATCAATGCTGCGATTGCGACAGGCATATCGGCCATCGCCTTTTTCGCCCGCGTGGCTCGCTCCGAGGTCATCAAGACCCGTCAGGCGACCTTCGTGGAGGCGTCCTTTCTGCTGGGGGGCTCGCGCCGCTACATCGTTTTGAGACACGTCCTTCCAAACGCATCCCGCTCGATGCTGCCGCTTGCCGTGCTGCAATTCGGCGAGTCCATTCTGGTGATCGCCAGCCTCGCCTTCCTCGGCTACGGCGACCCTCCGCCTTCCTACGACTGGGGCCTGCTGATTTCAATCGGCAAGGACTATCTCAAATGGCCCTGGCTCGTATATGCGCCCGCGTTCGTTACGATCGTGACCGTCCTCTCTGTCAACAGGATCAGCCGATGGCTTCGCAAATCGCACTGAAAACAGCGCCAATCCTTTCCGAGTTCGTGGCAGCGTCTCCACAACACGCGACGCCCCTCCTCGCGGTCGAAAATCTTGCCGTTGCCTACGGGCGGCAGGAGGTCGTCCATAATGTCGGTTTCGAAATCGGGCGCGGCGAAAGCCTTGCCCTCATCGGGGAATCCGGTTCTGGAAAATCGACAATCGCAAAAGCCGTGCTGCGGCTTCTTCCCAACGGTGCGAACGCCACGGGTCAGGTCGTTTTCGACAGGCAGAACATTCTGGCATTGCCGGAACGGCGTTTCAGGCCGTTTCGCGGCCGTGAAATCGGCTTCGTGCCGCAGGATCCGGGCAACTCTCTCAATCCCGTGAGAACAATCGGCTCGCAGGCGCTGGAGGCCGCAGCGCTGACGGAAGAGACCAACCCTTCGATCCGCAAGACACTTATTCTCGAAACATTCGCCAAGGTGGGTCTCGACAATCCGCAACGGGTCTACGATTCCTATCCACATCAACTGTCCGGCGGGATGTTGCAGCGCGTGCTGATCGCGCTCGCAATATTGCCGCGCCCTGCACTGCTGGTGGCGGACGAGCCGACCTCGGCACTCGACGTAACGATCCAGAAGCGCATTCTCGATCTTCTCTCCCGCCTGCGGGATGAGCTGAACATCAGCCTGCTTCTGATTACCCACGATCTCGCAATAGCGGCGGAAAGAGCAGACAATCTCGTCGTGCTGCAGAACGGCGTCGTGCAGGAAGCAGGCAGGACGTCGGCCGTTTTTTCCTCCCCCTCCTCACCCTATGCCAAAAAGCTCCATGGCGACGTGCCCGCGCTCAACCCGAAGCGTTATGCCAAATTCCGCGATCCGGGGTTCAGCCTTCTCGAGAGCGACAAATCGCCAAAGATCGCCGTCAGCGGCGTCACCAAGCGCTTCACCGTCGATGGCAAAACCCTGACGGCGGTGGACGATATTTCGTTTACGGTGCCGGCGGGCACAACCCATGCCCTCGTCGGCGAATCCGGCTCCGGCAAGACGACGACGATCCGCCTGCTGCTGGGGCTCGAAGAGCCGGAAAGCGGCACGATCACGGTTGCCGACGAGACCGTCACGAGCAAAAGCCGGGCTTCGCTCCGTTCCGTCTGGCGGCATCTTCAGCTGGTTTACCAGAACCCGTTCACGTCACTCGACCCGACATGGAAGGTGGGGCAGCTTGTGCGTGAACCACTCGACCGATTCGAGATCGGGACGCCGAAAGAGCGCTCCGAGCGGGTACGGGAAGCTCTTGCGAATGTCGGCTTGAGCGAGCACCTCCTGGAGCGCAAACCGTCGGCCCTCTCTGGCGGGCAGCGCCAGCGTGTGGCAATCGCCCGTTCGCTGGTCCTCAAACCGGATGTGATCGTGCTGGACGAACCCACATCCGCTCTCGATGTCAGCGTTCAGGCGGATATCGTCGAGGTTCTGCTGTCGCTGCAGGCCAAGCTCGGCCTGACCTATGTTTTCGTTTCGCATGACCTCGCCCTGGTCCGGCAACTTGCGCACAGCGTTTCGGTGATGCAGCGGGGACGCATCGTCGAGCATGGAGCCGTCACCGAGATTTTCAGCAATCCGAGACACGAATATACAGCGTCGCTGCTGAACTCCATCCCGTCGGGCATTGCCGGCACGGTTCGCGCTCCCGCGGTCCGGCACGCTCTGCGCAAGGAGCAACTCGCATGAATATTGCAGCAGCTTCCCGCGACCTTCCCGGGTTGTTTCGACCGAAACAGCGGCTTGGCTTCAATACGCGGGTGTCGTTCAACGACGATGACGGTCCGGCACAGGGGCTGCGGCAGGGCATAGAATTGTTCAGGCAGGCGGAAAGGCTGGGTTATCAGTCAGGCTGGGCCTATCAGCGTCACTTCGACCATTATCTTTCTTCCCCGTTACCTTTCTTTGCGGCAGTCGGTCAGCATACGCGGCACATCACACTTGGCTCCGCCGTCATCCCGATGCGTTATCAGGACCCGATCCTTTTGGCCGAGGCGGCGGGAACGACCGATCTTTTGATCGACGGCCGGCTTGAGCTCGCCATTTCAACCGGGGCCAACGGCGCCTTCGACGCCGTTTTCGGAACCGTCGACACCGATGCCCGGACAGAGGCAAAGCGGCGCCAGTCGCGTTTCCTCGCCGCCATTGCCGGCGATGTTCTGCACATCGTTACGGAGCGGGACACGGGCGCGCCTGCGGGAGCCGAGTTGCGGGTAACGCCACATAGCCCCACCCTGCGCAGCCGTATCCGCCAAGGCTCCGCCAGCCTCGATTCAGCGATACAGGCTGCCGAACTCGGGATCGGCCTGATTTCAGGAACCGTCCTTCACGATCAGGCCGAAGGCGAGACTTTCGGTCAGTATCAGGCGCGGATCATTGAAGCCTATCGCACCCATTGGCTGCGCATCTGGAAAACGACGCCGCCACCGGTTGCCGTTGCGGCTTCCGTTCTGGTCGGCACCACCCCGGAGCTGCAAGAGAAATACGCGGCCTACGATCTTGAGCGCCGCACGGCGGGAATTGCCGCCTCACGCCCGAAGGGTGCGCTGGCTCCGGCCGGCCAGCCGGTTGGCGCGCTGATTTCTCCGGTCTTTCAGGGTGCACCGGATGCGGTCATAGAGGCGGTGTTGAGCGACCCCGGACTGGCAGCCGCAGATGAACTCGTCCTGTTTCTGCCTCCCGCTTTCGGACTGTCCGAAAACATTAGATTGCTTACCGATCTTGCGACAACGGTCGCCCCCTCTCTTGGGTGGAAACCCGCTTCCGATCACCAAGGGCCGGAACAGGCGGCAATGCCGAGTTCTAGACCGCCAGCATAGTCAGGCAATATTTTCTACATTTTCCATAGAAATAGAAAGACCTGTCTTCCTCATATGCCATGCCGGCTTTAGCTTTTACCCGACACACAGAAACACCAAGGAGCTCCCATGGCTGCGGAATTCATCAGCGTCAGCTTTCCCAACGCGTCCAATGATCTGAACCCCATCCCGGATGCTCCGATCGATCCGCTCTTCCTGGAACGTTATGCGCGTGCGCTCGACGATTACGGGTTCAACTACACGCTCATCCCCTATTCCTCTTCCTCGTTCGATCCCTTCACACTGGGCGCGACGGTGCTTGCGCATACGAAGAACATCAAGATCATCGTCGCGCTCCGGCCCAACACCGTTTATCCGACGGTTGCCGCCAAATCCCTCGCCACACTCGACCAGTTGAGCGGCGGGCGCGTCGTCGTCCACTTCATCGCAGGCGGCAGCGACGAGGAGCAGGCGCGTGAGGGAGATTTCCTCAACAAGGAAGAGCGTTACGAACGTCAGGAAGAATATATCCGCATTCTCCGCCTTGCCTGGAGTTCGACCGAACCCTTCGATTTCGACGGCAAATATTACCAGTTCAAGCAGTTTCGCAGCGCCGTGCGTCCCACCAACGGCCTGATCCCTATTTCGCTCGGCGGTTCGTCGGATGCCGCCTATCGTATCGGCGGCTCGCTGTGCGACATTTTCGGCCTCTGGGGTGAACCGCTGGCTGAAACCAAGCAGCAGATCGACCGTATCTATGCCGAGGCCGCAAAAGCCGGCCGAACCGATCGCCCACGCATCTGGGTTACCTTCCGGCCAATCGTGGCTGAAACGGATGAACTGGCCTGGGATAAGGCGCACAGGGTTCTCGACCGTCTGAACGAGAACCGCCAGAAGGGTCTTTCTCGCGCGCCGGTCAACGCAACACCACCCGCCAATATCGGCTCCCAGCGCCTGCTCGATATCGCCAAACGTGGCGATGTCCATGACCGCGCACTGTGGTATCCGACGGTCACCGCGACCAATGCAAGCGGCGCAACAACCGCTCTGGTCGGATCGCCGCGCACCATCGCCGACTCCATTCTCGACTATATCGATCTCGGCGCCGATCTGATTTCGATCCGTGGATATGACAATTACAATGATGCCGTCGACTACGGACGATACATCCTGCCCCTCGTCCGCGAGGGCATTCGTGAACGCGAAGAGGCAAAGAAGAAGGCAGCCGCCTGATCACGGCGGTCCGGCCACCTCGTCGGACCCATCCACCTCTTCTTCCAGGACGGGGATCATCCACGCCCGCAACGGATGATCCCGCCCGCCGACCTTCAGAAAGCCGTTACCGCATGTCCTACGATCCCACCGCACTTGACGCCGCCGTGCGCGCCGTTTCCGAAGCCGCACCGGATGCGGATCAGACCGGTCAGTTTCCCTGGACCGGTATTCGTGCCGTTCATCAGGCTGGACTTCTCGAGAGCACCGTGGCCACGCGTTACGGCGGCCCGGGAGGAACCTTGAGCACCGCGGCCCATATTCTGGCGGCGTTGGGACGCGGCGATCCCTCTGTGGCGCTCATCAGTGCGATGACGATCTTCACTCATCTGGGACAGGCGGCAAAGGACCATTGGCCCGACGGGCTTTACAGGCACCTTCTTTCCAGGGCCAAACACCAGCCGCTGCTGCTGAACGCCGCCCGTGTGGAGCCCGAACTGGGCTCGCCGGCCCGTGGCGGATTGCCGGCCACGCGTGCGCACCGGACGGCGAATGGCTGGTCGATCACGGGCCGCAAGCGCTTCGTGACGGGCGCGCACGGCCTCACGCACTTCCTCGTCTGGGCGCACACCGACGAGGCTCAGGCTCGCGTCGGCACCTTCGTCGTGCCCAATGGACTGCCCGGCATCAGGATCATAGAGAACTGGAAGAGCCTCGGAATGCGGGCGACCGGTTCGCACGATGTCGAATATACCGAGGTTGAAATCCCGGCAGAAAATGTGCTTGAGCTCGTTGATCCCTCCGTTGCCCAGCAGGATAATCGCGGCCACGCGGCGATGACTCTTGCGCTGACCTCAATCTATCTGGGTGCGGCTGAGGCCGCTCAGGAAGCGTTCATCCGCTTCGCGCATGAACGCGTGCCCGCCAATCTTGGTCATGCCATTGCGCGGACAGAACGTTTCGTTACGCTTTCGGGCGAGATCGACCTTTTGGTCTCCGGCGCCCGGCAGATCATCTTTGGCGCGCTCGCAAACCATATCGGCGATGCCGAACACCTGATAAGGGCCCGGCTTCTCGCCGGCAGGCAAATCCGCGACGCCGTCCAGATAGCCGTTCGCGGCATCGGCAATCCCGGCCTCAACGCCGATCTCGGCCTCGAGCGGCATTTCCGCGATATCCAGTCGGTTCTCGTCCATGCCCCCCAGGAGGACACCTCCGTCGCCATTCTCGGACGCGCCGCCTTTGACCGCTGGAAAACGAGCGGGAATGACCGGTCGGCACCCAACCTGTCGATCCTGAAGACGGCTTGAAACGCAGTGACAAACCGCCTTTCCTTCGGATCACGACGTACAGCATACCGTTGCTTTTAGCCTCCATAGCGAATGGCGGGTTGAGATGCCGTCCGGCAAAGGGTATCAGGTGCCACTCCCAGGCGGAGCTTCCGCAAGCAACAAGGCGCATCCTGACATGATCCCGGACTTCCTCGTCACCCATTCCGGTGGCTTCCATGCCGACGAACTGCTGTCGAGCGTCGTGCTGACCCGGCTTTTCCCGCAGGCACGCCTGATCCGCAGCAGGGCGCCCGAATGGATCGCACCCGGCGCAGACCGCATCGTCTATGACGTCGGCGGTGTTTATGACGCGGCGAAGGGCGCCTTCGATCACCACCAGCGCGGTGCACCGTTGCGGGAAGACGGTCAGCCCTATAGTTCGTTCGGACTGATCTGGAAGCATTTCGGCCGCGATTATCTTGCCGCCTTCGGCGTTCCTGAAGACCATATCGAAACCGTTCATGCCTCTTTCGATGCCAGCTTCGTGCTGCCGGTCGATCTGGTCGACAATGGCGCGCTCAGCCCCTCCACCGCAGGGGCACTCGCCGGGCTGACCCTGCCCGTGTTGCTGGAAACTCTGAAGCCTGTTTTCGACGAGACAGATCCCGAAGCGGACAATCGCAGTTTCCACGCGGCGCTGGCCATCGCCCGCAGCTTCGTGGAGGCAAAGATTGCCAACAGCGCCGCGAAATTGCGGGCTGAAGCGCTCGTGAGCCGGGCTATCGTGGATGCCGGCGACGGACATATTCTGGAACTGCCGATGGGAATGCCGTTTCGGCCCGCCATCAAGAAGGCGGGCGCCGACCATTTGCTCTTCGTCGTTCATCCACGCAACAACGACTGGTGCCTGACGGGCATCCGCCGCGCGGACGAAGGCTTTGAACTGCGGGCGGATCTGCCGGCGGCCTGGGCCGGCCTGACGGACAAAGATCTGGAAGCGGTTTGCGGCGTCGAAGGCGCGAGCTTCTGCCACAACGGCCGATTTGTCGCAGCGGCCAGAACCCGCGAGGCGGCACTCGCCATGGCGGAGCTGGCGGTAAAAGAGGCGACCGCAGCCAAATAGTGACATGGTAGCCGACCATGCAACCACGCATTTGGGCCGGCAGCGGGAAGCGAAATTAAGCCCCGATGCGGGTTTTGATCTCGCCCATACCCAGTTCTCGGTACGTCTGAGGAAATTCGCCGGCGCGCGCCCTTGAGCGTCAGGCCACCGTGGTTATCTTGCCCGAATTATGGCGGTCACACACGTATTGAGGAGTACGCGGCCGCTTTCGGGGAGGATATCATGAAGTTTCTGTTGGCCGTTTCGCGCGCCATCGATGCCGCCAATGCAGCCATTGGCAAAGGCATTTCCTGGCTGCTTCTCGCGGCTATTTTCATCAGCGCCATCAATGCCGTCATGCGCAAGGCGTTTTCGATGAGTTCCAACGCCTGGCTTGAATCGCAGTGGTATTTGTTTTCCGCCGTGTTTCTGATCGCCGCCGCCTACACGCTTCTTAACAACGAGCATGTGAAGGTCGATCTGGTCTACGGAAATCTTCCGCGCAAGGGGCAGCTGTGGGTCGATATTCTCGGGACCATCTTCTTTCTCATGCCCTTCTGCCTCATCACGGTCTATCTCTCCTGGCCGGTGTTTCTGCAGAAGCTCGCTTCCGGTGAGGTTTCAAACAACACGGGCGGCCTCATTCAATGGCCCGTCTGGGCGCTGATACCGATTGGCTTCAGCCTCCTCGCCATTCAGGGCGTTTCGGAACTCATCAAGCGTGTCGCGATCCTGCGCGGCGATATCCCCGATCCCGTTGCAGAGGCTGACGCCGCGGCGGCAATGCTCTGATCGAAGGAAAAAACAATAATGGCATTCATTGCGGAAAATCTCGCGCCCATCATGTTTGCGGCGCTCATCATCGTGCTGTTGCTCGGCTATCCCGTGGCCTTCGCGCTAGCCTTTGTCGGCTTCTTCTTCGGCTTTATCGGAATAGAACTCGGCCTGCTGCCGGCGACCCTGTTCCAGGCCATTCCCGATCGCATATTCGGCCAGATGTCGAACGAAACGCTGCTGGCGATACCGTTCTTCACCTTCATGGGGCTCATTCTTGAAAAGAGCGGCATGGCGGAGGATTTGCTGGACACGATCGGCCAGCTGTTTGGACCGGTCCGCGGCGGCATCGCCTTCGCAGTCATCTTCGTCGGCGCAATTCTGGCCGCCACCACCGGCGTCGTCGCCGCCTCGGTTATCTCGATGGGCCTCATCTCGCTTCCCATCATGTTGCGCTATGGTTATGACCGCAAGGTCGCCGCCGGCACGATCGCGGCGTCCGGCACGCTGGCGCAGATCATCCCGCCCAGCCTCGTGTTGATCGTGCTGGCCGACCAGCTCGGCCGTTCGGTGGGCGACATGTACAAGGGCGCGCTCGTTCCGGGTCTCATGCTCGTGGCGGCCTATACGCTTTATATCATCGTGACCTCGATCATCAGCCCCGCGAAAGTCCCGGCCCTGCCGCTGGAGGCGCGGACCCTGCGCGGCACCAAGCTGCTGCTCAAGGTCATCACCTCGCTGGTGCCGCCGCTCGTCTTGATATTCCTCGTGCTCGGCACGATCTTCCTCGGGATCGCCACCCCCACGGAAGGCGGCGCCATGGGTGCCGTCGGCGCGCTCGCCCTTGCGCTTGCCAACCGCAAGCTCAATTTCGGCCTGATCCAGCAGTCGCTGCACGCCACGGCAAAGCTGTCGTCCTTCGTGCTGCTCATCCTGCTCGGCGCGCGCGTCTTTTCCCTGACCTTCTATGGCGTGAACGGCCACGTCTGGGTCGAGCATCTGATGACATCGATCCCGGGCGGCGAGATCGGCTTCCTGATCGTCGCCAACCTGCTGGTCTTTTTCCTGGCCTTCTTCCTCGATTATTTCGAGCTGGCCTTCATCATCATCCCGCTGCTGGCGCCGGTCGCCGATGCGCTTGGCATCGACCTGATCTGGTTTGGCGTGATGCTGGCGGTCAACATGCAGACGTCGTTCATGCACCCGCCCTTCGGTTTCTCGCTGTTCTTCCTGCGGTCCGTCGCACCGACGCGGGCCTATAAGGACCGGATCACGGGACAGACGATCCAGCCGGTCACCTCGTCCCAGATCTATCTGGGCGCCATTCCCTATCTGTTCATCCAGCTGACCATGGTCGTCATCATCATCGCCTTCCCCGGCATCGTGATGCACTACAAGTCAGGCGCCAAGGTGGCTGATCCTTCGTCCGTCCATATCAACGTTCCCATGCCGAGTGCGGGAACGGACGCCGATCCCTTCGCCAATCCTTTCTCGGCACCCGGCAACAGCGCACCGAGCTTCGGAAAGCCGGCCACCCCATGACAATCGGCGGGGCGCAAAAGCGCCCGTCGCAACAAAAATCGCTGACGTTCAATAGGAGGAGGTAATCTATGAAGGTCAACCCAGGTCGCAGACAACTCTTGTCGGGCGGCGTACTTGCAGGGGCGGCTGCGGCTGCTTCGGCACTTGCGACACCCGCCATAGCCCAGTCTTTGCCAACCGTTCGCTGGCGTCTCACGTCCGGCTTCCCGAACAATCTGGACACGATCTATGGCGGCGCCGTCGTCATGGCCAATGCATTGAAGGCGATTACGGGCGGCAAGTTCGAAATCCAGGTCTTCCAGGCCGGTGAAATCGTTCCCGGCGCCCAGGCCATCGACGCCGTAAAAGCCAATACCGTCGAGATTTCCCATACCTGCGGCTACTATTTCACCGGGAAAGATCCGACATTCGCCATCGGTTCGACCATCCCCTTCGGCCTGAACGCCCGCCAGCAGAACGCATGGCTCTACCATGGCGGCGGCAACGAGGCTTACAACGAATTCCTTTCCGACTACGGCGTCATCGGCATTCCCGGTGGAGCGACGGGCGCCCAGATGGGCGGCTGGTATCGCAAGGAGATCAAGAGCATCGAGGATATCAAGGGCCTCAAGATGCGTATTGCCGGCGTTGCCGGACAGGTGCTCGCCAAGCTTGGCGCGGTGCCGCAGCAGCTTCCGGGCGGCGACATCTATCCGGCGCTGGAGCGAGGCACCATCGATGCCGCGGAATGGGTCGGCCCCTATGACGACGAAAAGCTCGGCTTCTACCAGATCGCGCCTTATTACTATTATCCCGCGTTCTGGGAAGGTGGGCTGACGATCCACTTCTTCGTCAACAAGGACCAATATGCAGCATTGCCTGATGAATATAAGGCAGCGCTCGACACCGCCTGCAAGGCCGCCAACATCAACATGCAGGCGCTGTACGACGTCAAGAACAAGGATGCGATCCGCTCGCTGGTTTCCAAGGGCACGCAGCTTCGACCGCTGCCCCGCGATGTGCTCGACGCCGCCTATAAAGCAACCTTCGAGCTTTATGACGAGTACACGCAGAAGCATCCCGCATGGGCCAAGATCTATCCGGGCTGGAAGAAGTTCCGCGACGAGAGCTTCGAATGGTTCCGCGTTGCCGAATATACCTATGACAGCTACGGCTATGCCATGCAGACGGCCGGCAAATAAGCCGACATAGACTTTACCGAGGCCCCTGGATGGCGACATTCCGGGGCCTCGGGCCTCTAGCGGCTATTCTTTGATGAGCCCGTTATCGATCGCATAGCGGATGAGACCGGCAGTCGTCGCTATATCCAGTTTCCTCTTGATATTCTTGCGATGGGTTTCCATCGTGCGCTCGGCGATGTCGAGGGCCAGGGCAGCGTCGCGATTGCTCTTTCCGCGCGCGATCAGCAGCAGAACCTCCTGCTCGCGTGTCGTCAGCGCCTTCAGCCTGCCGGAAGACCCCTCCATCAGCACATCGCGAACGCCAGAGGAAAAATAGGTGCCGCCGGCAGCCACGGTTTCGATTGCAGCGACTATTTCTTCGGTCGCCACATCCTTCAGAATGTAACCCGCCGCGCCATACATGACCGAGGTCGATATATATTCCCGGCTGTCGTGCATCGACAGCATCAGCACCCGGGCGGAAAGCTGCTTTTCCTTGAACAGCTCCAGGGCATCGATGCCATTGATCTGCGGCATGTTGATATCCATCAACACCACATCGGGCCGCGTGGCGACAGCCGCGTCGATACCGGCCATGGCGGACAACGCGGTTCCAACGACTGCGAGATGCTCGTAAGTCTCGAGGACGGCCCTCAACCCATCCAGAACCAGAGGATGGTTGTCGATCAACAACACACGGATCGGATGAACGGTCACTCGGCGGCCTCCTGCAAGCCGCTATTGCGTTCCTTCATGGCGGTGATGGGCAGCACCGCCCGCAGAACGGTTCCCCTTGCCGAACTTTCGACATCCAGCCTGCCCCCGAAATGCGTCATGCGTTCCTGCATGTTTCTCAAACCGAGCCCCTTGCTTGCTGGCATCCCGTTCTCTGTCCGAACGGCCGGAAAGCCGCGGCCATTGTCGCTGACATCCATCTGGACCCGTTCGTCGCGACTGGAGAACCGGATGGCGACCTGCGTCGCACCGGCATGGCGCTCGATATTGGTCAGCGCCTCCTGTGCGACGCGGTAAAGCGCAACCCGTGCCTCCGGGACAAGCATATGCTTGAAGGCCACGGATTCAAGCGTCGCCGCAATTCCCGTGCGTTCGGAAAAACTCGAGATCAGGGATTCCAGAGCTGCCGTCAGCCCCAGATCGTCGAGGACACGCGGGCGAAGATCGTGGGAGATGCGGCGGACTTCCTTGATCGCTTCGTTCAGCGCAATGGCGCCTTTGCCGATTGCCTCGACAGCGCCGACATTATCCGGCGTGACCTTGCGCCGCGCGAGATCGATCGCAAAACGCACGCCGACGAGATTTTGGGAAATGCCGTCATGCAGCTCCCGGGCAATGCGCAGACGCTCTTCCTCCTGGGTATCGATGATCCTTTGCATCAATTCCTTGAGCCGACCATCCGCCAGCCGCTGCTGGCGCAGATTGAGCAACATGCAGGTGGCAAAGACCAGCAATACGGCGGGAACCGCAAACAGGGCGACGATCAGGAAGTTCCAGGTGATCGAATGCCGCAACTCCTCCTTCGCCGCCGCCGTCGTCGCAAAAACGTCGTCGAGGTAAACGCCGGTACCGATCATCCAGCGCCATTTGTCGAGGCCGGCCGCAAAGGAAAGCTTGTCGGCCATTTTTTTGGTGGAAGGCTTTTCCCACTTGTACTGGACCAGCCCTCCCCCCTTTTTCGCCTCGACGATCAGATCGTAGATCACCCGGTTGCCATCGGGATCGTGGAGATCCAGCCAGTTGTTCCCCGGACGGAAATTCTGTCGCGGATGGACCACGTTCAGCCCGTCATAGTCATAGACAAAGAAATAGCCGTCAGTACCATAGTCAAGGCCGGTCAGGATGCGCTTGACCTCTTCCTTCGCGGCCTCGTCATCAGGCCCCGCCTTGTCATAGACCGAGCGGATCGCCGAAAGGGCAAGATTGGTGAGGTTAAGGAGTTCAGCCTCCTTTGCAGCGAGCATGTTGCGTTCGAACGCATCGATGCTCGTGCGCGCCAGCGTCATGGACTGCCACGTAATCAGCGCTGTGATGACGATAATCGCAAGAACGAGAGGCCCGATGGCCAATGCGAGAATCTGGCTCCTGAGTTTCATGCGCCCCCCGACACATTCATCTTGCACTCTTCACAACACTTAATGCCGCAATTTGGCGACGTTGGAAAGCGAGCAGCGCGACATGGCGGTGAGCGCCCGTCCAGGCTTGTAACCCGACGGGAGCTTTCAATCATTTCTGTGGCGCGTGGGGGTAAGCGGCGTTCCCGTTTTTGTCAGGCCTGATCCAATGCAAGGGTCAGATCGGCGACAAGATCGTCGGGATGTTCGATGCCGATTGACAGCCGGATCGTGGAATCCAGCACACCGATGCGCTGGCGGACATCGGCAGGAACTCCCGAATGCGTCATCGTTGCGGGGTGAGACGCAAGAGACTCCGTGCCGCCGAGGCTTACCGCGAGTTTGAATATGTTGAGTGCATTGAGGAATTTGAAAGATGCGGCCTGCCCGCCGACGATGTCGAAAGAAAAGGTCGATCCCGCGCCGGAGCATTGAGCGGCGAATACCCTGCCAACCGCGGATGCCGGATCGCTGAACGGCAGGTAATGGATTTTCTCGACCTTGGGATGCGCATTCAGGAATTCCGCCACGACCCTGGCGTTGCTGTCGGCCCGCTCCATCCGGATCTGCAGCGTCTCAAGGGAACGTCCGAGCATCCAGCACGAATGCGGATCGAGCTGCGTGCCGATTGCTCCACGCAACGCCTTCACCTGTTTCATGACATCCTTCCGGCCGAGCGCTGCCCCGGCAATGAGGTCGGAATGCCCGCCAACATACTTCGTCAGCGAATAGAGCGAGATGTCCGCACCGTATTCGATGGGCCGCTGGAACACCGGACCGAGAAGCGTATTATCGCAGGCGATGATTGGCCTGTGCCCCTGCCTTTCGCTGATCACATCGGCGACCCGGCTCATCATCGAAATATCGACAATGCTGTTTGTCGGATTGGCGGGGGTCTCGATGAGGATGACGGAGACCCTGCCTTTCGCCATCGCCTCTTCTGCGGCAGCCATCACCGAGGTCTCGCTGACACCATCGGCGAAACCCACCGCCGAGACGCCGAAATTATGGAAGGTCTTGGCCAGCAGCGTCTCCGTGCCGCCATACAGCGGCTGGGAATGCAGCACGGTGTCACCGGGCCGGACAAAGGCGAAAAGCGTCGTCGAAATGGCGGACATGCCCGAGGAGAACAGCGCACAGCTCTCCGTGTGCTCATAAACCGCAAGACGATCCTCGACGATCTCGCTGTTTGGATGGTTGAAGCGCGAATAGACGAGGCCCGCGCCCCTGCCCTCCGGCGGCTCCTTGCGGCCGGAGACGTAGTCGAAGAAGTCGCGCCCGTCTTCCGCCGACTTGAAAACGAAGGTCGATGTCAGGAACACGGGAGGCTTTACGGCGCCCTCCGACAATTCCGGATCATAACCGTAATTGAGCATCTGGGTTTCAGGATGGAGAGCGTGGTTGCCGATATGGGTTTTGGACGGATGCGGCGCGGTCATTTCCGATGATCCCTCAGCTGGCGTTGAACTACCTGCAGGTTACACGCAGTGAAACCAAAATACCTTGCATTCTGAAGCGTCGAGTTGTCTCATGAAGCAATATATTGCGGAGAACGGTCATTTATGTCGCAAAAAATTGCAGACCCGATCGACAGGCGGATACTCAAGGAATTGTCTGCCGATGCGCGGATCACGAATAACGAACTTGCCGAGCGGGTCGGACTGTCCGCATCGGCGTGCCTGCGGCGGCTTCGACGCCTGGAGGAGATAGGCGCCATCAAAGGGTACTCGGCGATCATCAATCCGGCAATCGAGGGATGGACCATGACCGCTCTTGCGTCCGTCCGCCTCAGCCGCCAGCACGATGACGAAATCCGGATGTTCGAGACGGCCGTTCTTGACTGGGACGAGGTTCTCGAATGCCATCTGGTCACGGGTCCGAGGGACTATATGCTCAAGGTCATGTGCGGTGGGCTGGAGGATTACGAGCGTTTCATCAAGGACAAGATTGCAAAGCTGAAATGCGTCGAGACCATCGAGACCAGCTTCGTCATGAACACGATCAAGGCGCGGCGCATCTGAGCGTCGCGGCCACGGCGGCAATCCGCTTTCTCATCCGGCCCGCCGCCCATCGGCGCTAATCGTTCCAGATTGCTTCAAGCCAGATGCTGACGGCGACCGCTCCCGCATCGGGATGTCCTATAGCCCGCTCGCCAAGATAGCTCGCGCGCCCGAGCCGCGGCTTCATCGACGCCGTCGCCTCGGCGCCTGCGATGCCTGCCGTCGAGGCGGATCGCCAGGCCACGTCGGCCGAAGCTCCGGCTGCGAGCTTGTCCCGGAATGTCTCTGCCGCCGGATGAAGCGCATCTATCATCGTACGGTCCCCCGGTTTCGCACCACCGAGTTCCGAGACGGCAAGAACGGCAGCCACGAACGCCTCCGCCATCTGTTGGTCCGTCGGCTTTTCGATCCCGGCAAGATGGCGCGAAGCGCGCATCAGGCCCGTGGCGTAAAAGGGGCCGGAGCTTCCGCCGATTGCCTTCCGCATCGCGTTTGCCATCGCCATCAAGCCACCGGACACATCTGCGAAGCTCTCCCGAGGCAGCGCCAATATTGCTTCGGCACCTCGCACCATGCTTGTCCCAAGGTCACCGTCGCCCTTAACACTGTCCAGCTGCGTCAGTGTGGGCTCCGCGGCGATCAGGGCTCGGGCGATCCGCTCCGCCGCGGAACGCAGTCGTTCACCGGCGGCTGTTATCCTGATTTCCGCAGTCACGCTCTTCTCGACACCTGCCGAAGGCAAGACGCGGTTGCGGTTCACCGCACCGCCGCGCGGCCATGCGCCGGCATCGGTTGGCGCATCGATGAGGTTGAGCATTGCGTCGTCCACATGCATGACCGACAGGGAAAAGCCGGGCATATCGAGGGCGGAGAGGAAGGTACCGGCCCATGCCCGTTCGACCACGACGCCCTTTGCTTCCAGACGCGCGACGGCGGACCGCGCCACGACCGAAAGTTCCATTGGCGGCGTCGATCCCAGTCCGTTGACCAGAAGCGCAACCCGGTCGCCGCTCTTCAGCCTGCCATCGGCTTCAATCGTCTCGAGGACCAGCTTCACAAGCTCGTCCGCCGATGCGATGGACATCCGCCGGACGCCCTGCTCGCCATGGATGCCGAGCCCTACTTCGATTTCAGCGTCGCCAAGGACGAAGCCCGGCCTGCCGACGGCAGGGAGCGTGCAGGACCCCAGCGATATTCCCATGGAGGACAATTTCCCGGCTGCGTCCCGGGCGATGCGAGCCACCTCTTGAAGCGGAAGTCCCTGCTCCGCAGCCGCGCCGGCGAGCTTGTGAACGAGCACTGTGCCTGCAATACCCCGGCGGCGATCGTCGGGAACTGTGTCCTTTAAGGCGACATCATCGGCAACGACCACGATTTCGACCGGAATTCCTTCAGCTCGCGCCAGCTCGGCCGCCAATCCGAAATTCAGCCGGTCGCCCGTGTAGTTCTTGACGATAACCAGAGCGCCGGCGGGTCCGGCCGCAGCCCTGATGCCGGCAAGAACCGCATCGGTGCTTGGCGAGGTGAAGACATCGCCTGCCACCGCAACGGTGAGCATGCCCGCGCCCACATAACCCGCATGCGCTGGTTCATGGCCACTGCCCCCGCCCGACAGGACCGCCACCCTGCGCTTTTCCGGGGCCAGAAGGCCAGACCGGATAACGACATTCTCATCCGCAAGCAGGACCGTCGCGGGGCTGAGGGCCACCACGCCTTCGAGCATATCCCGCACAACGGTGGCTGGATCGTTGATGAGCTTCTTCATGCCTTACTCCTCGATGCAGTTCGTTGGCCGGCGGGGACGCGCACGTGCCCTGCTGACCGTGAACAAGCACGATCTCCCGGCCAATTTCAAGTTCCAGCTATTCGAACTCGCGACATCGATTGAGGGCGTGCGAGGGAAACACAGGTGCATATCCGCCATTGCCTCTCGCGGCGGAGGCGCTATCATGATTGCGCTGTAGGACGGTAAGCTTTGGGAGGAGCGATACGTGAGACGGATGTGGCCAGACGAATTTGCGTTTCTGCTGGACGGTGCAGAAGAGGTTGATCTACATATTCCATCGGCGGCGCATGACGATGGTTCGCCCGGAAAAACAATATCCAGAAAGGCCTTGAAAGCCCGGATCAGCCAGCAGGATTTTGAAAATATCTGGCATCTCGCAGAGGCCCGCTACCGGCTGAACGGCAGGTTCTCTGACAAAGCGATTACGCTGATCGCCAACAACCCCCACTACCAGAAATGGCACCCCTCCGACGGCGGCAGCATCGAAAGCGTCTCCGATAGCGGTCAGAAGTACACGACACGCTATGTGATCGTGCACTTTCTTCTGGACGATGTCAGCGAAGCTGTCGAAGCCTGAAATCAGGAGAGGCGGTTCCTGCCGGTGACAGTACGGAGCGTTTGTGTTGCAACGGAACGAAGAGATTTCGGATAGCTGAAAACAGCGACATTAAGTCGTTGCAAGCCGCCGGCGGATCGGAAACCCTGCATTACCCGCTCCCGTTGTCAGAGTGGCAGGTGCCTCCGCAGAACCCGCGCCAATGATCGCAACGTCGAATTCCATCGCTTCGCGTTCGGACGCAATGCACTGAGTTGTCATTTCGCGCGGTCAGTCCAAAAATACATGCTTGAGAAATCGACGGATGCGGGCGAGCAAACCCTGCGGCATTCCCTCACATTTCCTGTCAGGCAAGTTACGGTTTTGGGACGGCTTCTTCGCTTGATCAACGGCGGGTGCGATTTCATTTCTTCGAATTTGCTCGGCATGATCGATGCTGATCTGAAATGGCATTTTCATTCCGGCAATCCTCCAGGTTGGCGTGATGAAATTACAGCGATTTTTCGAGTTCCGGCAGCGCCTCGAACAGGTCTGCGACGAGGCCGTAGTCTGCCACCTGGAAGATCGGCGCTTCTTCATCCTTGTTGATGGCGACGATGACCTTCGAATCCTTCATGCCGGCCAGATGCTGGATGGCGCCCGAGATGCCGGCGGCGATGTAAAGCTGCGGCGCAACCACCTTGCCGGTCTGACCCACCTGCCAGTCGTTCGGTGCATAACCGGCATCGACAGCCGCACGGCTGGCGCCGACGGCGGCACCGAGCTTGTCGGCGACGGGAAGGATGACTTGCCTGAACTTTTCCGACGAACCGAGCGCGCGGCCACCCGAGATGATGATCTTGGCCGATGTCAGTTCCGGACGGTCGGACGACGCCAGCGCATCGGAGACGAAGCTGGAAAGGCCGGGGTTTGCGGCCGCGCCGATGGTTTCGACCGCTGCCGAACCGCCTTCAGCGGCGGCTGCAAAGGCGGTCGGACGCACGGTGATGACCTTCTTCGCATCGGTCGCCTGCACCGTCTGGATGGCGTTGCCGGCATAGATCGGCCGCTTGAAGGTGTCAGGGCTGACGACCTCGATGATTTCCGAGACCTGCGCCACATCGAGAAGCGCCGCAACGCGCGGCGTCACGTTCTTGGCCGAGGCGGTCGCCGGGGCGATGATGACGTCATAGGAAGGCGCGAGCGAAACGATCAGCGCCGCCAGCGGTTCTGCCAGCGCATTGGCATAGGACGCGTCATCGGCGAGCAGCACCTTGGAAACGCCGGAGAGTTTCGCGGCAGCGTCGGCTGCGCCCTTTGCACCGGAACCGGCGACGAGAACATGGACGTCGCTTCCCGTCCCCTTGGCAATCTGCGTTGCCGCCGTCAGCGTCTTTGCCGTCAGGTCGGAAAGGGTTGCGTTGTCGTGTTCTGCCAGAAGAAGAATGGCCATGAGAATATCTCCCTTTTCCGAAACCTTAGAGGACGCCGTCGGCTTTGAGCTTTTCGACCAGCTCGGCAACCGAGCCGACCTTGATGCCGGCCTTGCGACCCGCCGGCTCTTCGGTCTTCAGCACCTTCAGGCGCGGCGAAACATCGACGCCGAAATCGGCCGGCGCCTTCTTGTCGAGCGGCTTCTTCTTCGCCTTCATGATGTTCGGCAGCGATGCATAACGCGGCTCATTGAGACGAAGATCGGTGGTGACGACGGCGGGAAGCTTCAGCTCAACGGTCTGCAGACCGCCATCGACTTCACGGGTGACTGCGACCTTGCCATCTGCGGGCAAGACCTTGGAGGCGAAGGTGCCCTGGCCCCAGCCGAGAAGGGCGGCCAACATCTGGCCCGTCTGGTTCGAATCGTCATCGATCGCCTGTTTGCCGACGATGACGAGGCCGGGCTGCTCAGCCTCGGCAACGCCCTTCAGAAGCTTGGCGACGGCGAGCGGCTCGACGGTTTCGTCGGTTTCGATCAGGATGGCGCGGTCGGCGCCCATGGCGAGCGCGGTGCGCAGCGTTTCTTCCGCCTTGGCCGGGCCGATGGAGACGACCACAACCTCTTCGGCCTTGCCGGCTTCCTTCAGGCGCAGTGCCTCTTCCACCGAGATTTCGTCGAACGGGTTCATCGACATCTTCACATTCGCAAGCTCGACGCCCGAACCATCCGATTTTACGCGGATCTTAACGTTGTAATCGACGACTCGTTTGACGGGGACAAGGATCTTCATCGGCGGCTTTCCTCAGGCGTGGGTGGGAAAATTTCGGTCGGCATCAACTGAAGCGTGCAGCATGGCAGAGCCTGCTCGCGGAGCCTGCTCAGTGCAGGCCGAGATAGGCCTTGCGGACGTCTTCATTGTCGAGAAGCGCTGCACTTTCTCCAGACAGATGGATCCGTCCGTTGACCATCACATAAGCCCGCTGCGACAGTTTCAGCGCATGATTGGCGTTCTGTTCGACCAGAAAGATGGTTTTGCCCATGCTGGCGATCTCGGACAGAACTTCGAACACGCGCTTGACGACGAGCGGCGCAAGGCCAAGCGAGGGCTCGTCGAACAGGATCAGTTCGGGCCGCGCCATCATGGCGCGCGCAATCGCCAGCATCTGCTGTTCGCCGCCCGACATGGTGCCAGCCATCTGGTTGCGACGCTCCTTCAACCGCGGGAACAGGTCGAACATCGTCGCCCTGTCTTCGTCGAAATGCTCCATCCCGATTGGCGTCGTCCCCATCATCATGTTCTCCTCGACCGACATGTCCTGATAGATCTGCCGGCCTTCCGGCACCAATGCGATGCCGCGTCTGGCGATCCGATGGGTCGACAACCGCGAGATATCCTCTCCGCGATGAAGAATACGGCCGCCAGTTGCCCGCGGCGATCCGAAGATGGTCGACAGAAGCGTCGTCTTGCCGGCCCCATTTGCACCGATCAGGCTGACGATCTCGCCGGAACGGATATGCACATCGACGGATTTCAGGGCCTCGACCGGCCCGTAATGGGTATGCACCCCAACGAATTCGAGAAGCGGGATTTGCTGCATCAGTGGACCTCTTCTTCGCTGACGCCGAGATAGGCGGCAATCACGGCCGGATCATTCGCCACATGGTCAGGCGTGCCGTTGGATATGACTTCGCCGTGGTCGAGCACGACGATATGGTTCGAAATCCGCATCACCAGCCCCATGTCGTGCTCGATGACCAGCACCGTCAGGTCATGGTCGGCCCGCAATATCTGCAGGACCTCGGACAATTCCCTGGTTTCTGCCGGATTGAGGCCGGCAGCCGGCTCGTCGAGGCAGATCAGCTTTGGCGAGGTGCACATGGCACGGGCAATTTCCAGCCGTCGCTGGCGGCCATAGGGCAGTTCACCGGCAAGCCGGTTGGCATCCTCGGCAAGATGCATGCGCTCCAGCCAATAATAGGCGCGGTCGACCGCCTCGCGTTCGGCGCGACGATAGGCAGGTGTCGAAAAGACACCGCTCAGCAGATTGTTGGCGGTCTGCCGGTGCTGAGCCACAAGAAGGTTTTCCACCACCGACATCTCGCGGAACAGTCGGATGTTCTGGAAGGTACGGGCGATGCCGGCACGGGTCGCCAGATGCGAGCCACCGGTAATCGGCCGAGCGATCAGTTCACCGATATCCTGCGCACCGTTCTCGCCATGCAGAAGGATATTGCCTTCGCTCGCACGATAAAAACCGGTGATACAGTTGAACATCGTTGTCTTGCCGGCCCCGTTGGGGCCGATCAACGCGGTGATTGCGCCTTTCTCGACGGAAAAGTTGACGTTGCGGTTGGCGACGATGCCGCCGAAACGCATCGTCACATTGCAAACTTCAAGGAGCGGTGCGGTCATCGGCTTGCCTCCGCATTGGCGCCAAGAACAGGGGACGACGCCCGTTCGGCAGACTTGGAGGGGAAGAAGGCCGGCCGGGTGACACGGACGAGGCCGCGCGGTTTCCAGATCATCATCACCACCATCAGCACGCCAAAAACGAAGACACGGTACTCGGCGAAATCGCGCAGGAGCTCGGGAAGAATGGTCAGGACGAGAGCCGCCAGCACCACTCCGACCGTCGACCCCAGACCGCCGAGCACGACAATGGCGAGGATCAGCGCGGATTCGAAAAAGGTGAAGGATGTCGGGTTCACGAAGCCCTGATGGACGGCGAAGAACACACCCGCGAGGCCGCCGGTCGAAGCGCCCAGCATGAAGGCGGAAAGCTTGATGAAGACGTGATTGACGCCGAGCGAGCGGCAGGCGATCTCGTCTTCGCGCAGGGCTTCCCACATGCGGCCGAGCGGCATGACACGCAAACGCTGCACCGCATAGATCACCGCGCAGACGACGAGGAACAGTACCAGATAGATGAACCAGAACTTGTAGTCGGCATTGTAGGGAATGCCGAACGCCTCGTGGAAGGGGGTTCCACCCTGGCGCGCCGTGCGGGTGAATTCGAGGCCGAACAGGGTCGGTGGCGGCACCGGTGCTCCGTTCGGACCGCCAGTAAAGGCCAGCCAGTTATTGAGCACAAGACGAATGATTTCACCGAAACCAAGCGTGACGATGGCAAGGTAGTCGCCATGCATCTTCAGAACCGGAAAGGCGAGGATCATGCCGCAGAGGCCGGCCAGGAACGGAGCGATAATCAGCGCGCTCCAGAAGCCGAGACCCAGATATTGCGAGCCGAGCGCCAGGAGATAGGCGCCGACCGCATAAAAGGCAACGAAACCGAGATCCAGCAGACCGGCAAGGCCAACGACGATATTGAGGCCGAGACCCAGCAGGCAGTAGATCAGGGCGAGGATGGCAATACCTAAAAAATATTTGTCGGCGACGAAAGGCAATGCGAGACCGGCGAGAAACAGGATCGCAAGGAGCAGAGCAGGCGAACGCTCCTGCCCCGACCGCACCGTCACGCCACCGCCGCTGCGGCTCAGTATCGCCGAGATACGCCGGCCGGCCGGCGTCATTGAGGCGACTGACAGCACGACCCTGCCGATGGTAATGATGGCTGCGATTAGAACCGCGTGAACAAGTTCGTTGCGGAAGGTGAAGCCGTCGAGCACCAGGCCGGAAGTCGGCCCGACCAGCACGAGCGAAACGCAGAAGGTCAGCAGAGCCTCCTTGCCAAGTTTCAGCAGAGGGTTTTCATGCGTGTTCATCATGGCCTCCTCACACCTTCTGGATTTCAGGCCGCCCGAGCAGGCCATAGGGGCGGAAGAAGAGAAGGACGATCAGCAGGCCGAAGGCGAAAACATCCTTATAGTCGGTGCTGACGTAACCGGCGAAAAGCGCTTCGGTCAGCCCAAGGAGAACACCGCCCAGCACCGCGCCGGGGAGCGAACCGATCCCGCCGAGCACGGCGGCGGTAAAGGCCTTGATACCCATCACAAAGCCGATGAAGAAATTGAAGGAGCCATAGTTGAACGTCACCAGCGTGCCCCCGACTGCCGCAGTCGATGCGCCGATGACAAAAACGGTGGAGATGATGCGGTCGGTATCGACGCCAAGCACTGCGGAAATCTGGCGGTTCTGCTGGGTCGCGCGGCACTGCCGTCCGATGCGCGTATGATTGATCACATAGGTCAGGATGCCCATGGCGACCAGCGATGCGACCAGGATGATGGTCTGCATATAGGTAATCTGCGCAAAGTGCTCTTCGCCGCCGAAGCGGAAGGCGCCCTGTATCAGGATCGGAACGCCCTGGTCACGTGCGCCCTGGGCGATCTGAACATAGCTTTGCAGCATCAGCGAAATGCCGATGGCCGAGATCAGCGGCGCAAGTTTGGTCGAACCGCGCAAAGGCCGGTATGCAACGCGCTCGATCGCCCAGCCGTAGACCGCCGTGACGAAACAGGTGATGACGAGAATGGATATCAGCGCGAAGGGCACTGACTGGATGCCGAAAAAGCTGATGACGGCAAGCACGATCGCCGCGACGTAGGCAGAGACCATGTAAACGTCGCCATGGGCAAAGTTGATCATGCGAATGACGCCATAGACCATGGTATAGCCCACGGCGATGAGACCATAGATGGTGCCCAGCGTGATCCCGTTGATCAGCTGCTGCGCCAAGATGTAAAAATCCATGGCGAACCCCTTTTTTGATTGTTTTTGCCTGCGCAGGCGGGGCCGGCTCGGCCATGCCGACCGGCCCCGGTAACAGGATCGTTTAGTTGCGAACCGGAGCGCCCTTGTCGTCGAAAGAGTAGAAGACGAACTTGAAGTCCTTCACGTCGCCCTTGTCGTTCCAGCCGAGATTACCGACCGCGGACTTGACCGTGTTGGCGTGCAGCCATTTCACCTGATCCTCGATCTTGCCATCCTTGGTGCCCTGAATGGCCGCCACGATGGTCTGGGCGCTGGCATAACCGAACAAGGTGTAGTTGTCAGGCGCGATGTTCTGCTTTTTGAGGTCCGCAAGCGCATCCGCGGATGCCGGATCTTCCTTGGGGTCTGCCGCCGACGAATAATAGACACCCTTGAGGTTCTGCGCGCCGCCAGCTGCGGTCACGATTTCGGCCTGGGCAAGCGCGTCACCGCTGACGAAGGCGACGTCCAGCCCCTGTTCGTGAATCTGGCGGATGAGCGGGCCGGCTTCAGGAATGAGGCCGCCAAAATAGACGGCTTTTGCGCCCGAACTCTTGATCTTGGTGACGAGCGCGTTGAAGTCGCGTTCACCGCGCGTCAGCCCTTCATAAAGAACCGGCTCAACCTTGCGATCGGCGAGCGTCTTCTTCAACGCATCCACGAGGCCCTGACCGTAGGTATCCTTGTCGTGGATAAGAGCGATCTTGTCGATTTTCAGCGAGTCGAGGATGAACGAGCCGGCAACCACGGCCTGCTGGTCGTCACGACCGCAGGTACGAAACACCGTTTCGAGGTCGCGGTCGGTGACGATCGGGTTGGTCGAGGACGGGGTAACCATGAGGATACCGGCGTCGTTGTAAATTTCCGACGCGGGAATGGTGCTGGACGAGCAGAAGTGGCCGACGAGCGCCTGCACCTTGTCCTGGTCGACAAAACGATTGGCGACCGCGACAGCCTGCTTGGGCTCGCAGGCGTCATCGCCCTTGACCAGCTCCACCTTCTTCCCATCGATGCCGCCGGCCTCGTTGACGTTTTTGATATAGGCAGAAACACCGGTCCACACCTGCTCACCAAAAGTGGCGTTGGCGCCTGTCATCGGGCCCGCAACGCCGATCTTGATCGTGTCTGCAGCATATGCGCTGGAGACGACAAGAACCGACGCAAAGGCAGCGCCCGCAAGAAGCTTCGAAATAGAATTCATTTTTTAAATCCCTCTGGTTTGGCCCAATGACCGTTAGCTGCCCGGAGAATTGCTCTCTCTTTTTGTTGCGATAGCCATCCCCGGGGCCTGTCGCGACAACCAGGGAAAAGGAGCTTAATCGAGGGCGCGTTTGAGAGGGATTTCTGTCGTTCTCCGTCCATCCGGCCAGAAGAAAGACTGCATTACTTGCGGTCCTGACCAAACCAAGAAACAACAGCGATAGACAAGATTTACTTTCTCTCCCTGCTGTCGCGGCAAGGCGACGAAATCTTGCAGCGCCGCGTCAAGAGAAGCGTCGGCGCATTTGTGCGTTCCGGTTTTCGGAGGGTGGAAAAATCAGTCGAATTCACGTCTGGAGGACCAATCCTCCGCACAAATCCACTCGCAGAACGTCGAGATGATTTTGACCCGCTTGTGGGCTCGCGGCACAACGAGATAGAACCCGGGCACATCTCGTTCCTCCATACCGTCCAGCCGGTCGATCCCCAGGGGAGCGGCCAACCTGCCCGCCTTGATATCGGACAGGGCATCAAGTCTCGACACAAGCCCGACGCCGAGACCCGACACCGTTCCCCGGCGCATGGTGGCAGCATCCTGAAACTCGATTTCGCCGGCGATTTCCGCCGGCTCCAGCCCCAGGTGTCTCAGCACCTTGCCCCACAGGTTTCTGGCCATAACGGGATGTAAAAGCGTGAACGCCGTAAGGTCTTTCGGCTCCCGAATCCGCTCAGCGAGTTCGGGAGCGCAACAAATGATCTTCGGATCACGCACCAGCAGCTGGCAATCATAATCCTTCCAGGCCCCGAAGCCCCACTGGATACAAACGTCCACCTCGTCAGCGGCGAAATCGCGGATGCTGACCATGGTCGTCATGCGAATATCCGCGCCGGGCATCAATTCGCGGAATCGTTCCAGTCTCTCCATGAGATAGCGGGTCGCGAAATAGGGGCTGACATTGATATTGATACGGTTTCGATAAGTGGAATTGGTGACGCGGCGAATGCCTTCGGTGAATTCATCGAAACCCGCCTCGATGAAATGGGACAGCACGATGGCCTGTTCCGTGGGTTCTATCACCCGCGCCTTGCGCTCGAAGAGCGGCACATGAAGAATGTCCTCCAGCAACTTGATCTGCTGGCTCACGGCCTGCGGGGTGACCAGCAATTCATCGGCAGCGCTACGAAAGCTTCCCTGCCGCATGACGGCCCAGAAGGCGCGTAGCGCATTCAAAGGGGGAAGTCGCATATGCTGCCCGGCCAATTTCACCTCCGCTGCCAAACGAGATTTCCAACGCTTATCCGGGCTGTGTGCATCGGATAAGCGCTTTATATTAGATCACCGCCTTTTCAAGGAAAGGTCGATTTTCGACAATGCGTTCGAAGCCGACTTCCGTCAGGTCCAGTGTCCGATATTCGCCATAAACGATCAGTTCGGAAACGCCGCGTCCTGTCGCCGGTCCCTGCTGCAGGCCATGCCCGGAAAATCCGTTGGCGAAGATGAAGTTGCGAACCTGTGGATGACGGCCAACGACCAGATTGTGGTCCAGCGTGTTGAAGTCGTAATGACCGGCCCACTGGTTCACGACCTTGATCGCCTCGAAGGCCGCCGATCGTTCGGCAAGGGCCGGCCAGATGATTTCTTCAAACTCTTCGTAGCGCGGTTCGAAATCGTCCCAGTCCGCTGCCGGGTCTTCAATGGGTGGGCAGCCGGACAGGAAAAAACGACCCTCGGGACGGCAGAAGACACCGCTCGGGTCGATCATAAGCGGCAACCGACCCTGGTTGACTGCAGCAGTGCCTTCCGGCGTGTTCGCGCAATCGAAGACGAAAAGCGTGCGCTTGCGGGGTTCAACCGGAATATGAAGACCGGCCATTCTGGCGGTCAAAGCGGCACGCGGGCCCGATGCGTTGACGATTGTACCAGCCTTGACCACAGCGCCGGATTTCAGCGTTATCTGTGTTACGGTGTCGCCTTCGCGGCCGATCCCAACCACCTCGCCGGTGACATATTCGGCACCCAACGAGCGCGCCTTGTGCTTGAAGCCGTACATCAGGCCGGTATTGTTGAACCAGCCTTCGCCGGACCGGCCGTAGGACGCAAGTTCGATGTCGGCGACATTGAGGTGCGGGAAGGCTTCACCGAGTTCATTCCTGTTCCAGAGAACGACATCGGCGCCACATGCCTTTTGCGCTACGTGATTTTCCCGCAGAATCTCCACCTGCTCCGGCGTACTGGCAAGGAAGAGATAGCCGCCGGAATGGAAGCCGAGATCGGGCTTGTCATCTCCGACCTGCATCATCTCGCCGAAATTGCGGATCACCTCGGAGCCGTACTGACTGATCCTGACGTTGATCGGATTGGAGAACTGCGTGCGGATCGATGACGACGACAGCGATGTCGATGCGGTCAGATAGGTCGGATCCCGCTCCACGACCAGAATGGAGCCTTTGAAGTCCGGATTGGCGGCGAGATAATAGGCTACAGCGGAGCCGATGACCGCTCCACCGACGATTACCACGTCATAGGCGTCTTTCATTTGGAGACCTCATCGTCGGGATGTCCGAGATCGACGAACCAGCCGCCGAGATAACGTGTGGCGGGCGCTTTTGGGTCATTCGGTGCCGTCCGTCCCTCGACATCGGCGCGAAATCGTTCGGAATTATCCTCCGGCTGAAAACCGATGTGGCCGCTCAGGGAATTGTCCACGGGCTTAACCTTATTATCGGAGATGCCGAAGCTGATTGTATGTCCAATGCGCGGAGCCGTCAGGCTGGCTTCGACGAGGCGCACGCAATCACCGAATGAAAGCCACGACCAAAGCATGCGACGGTCCGCAGGCTCCGGGAACGACGAGAATATGCGCAGGCAGGCGGATTCGATGCCGAACTTGTCCCAGTAGAACCGGCTTAGTGCCTCCACGAAACATTTCGATACGCCGTAAAGGCTGTCGGGGCGCACCGGCGCATCGACATCGATATGTGCTTCCAGCTCGTGATAGCCGATGGCGTGAACCGAAGAGGCATAGACGACGCGCTTCACGCCATTCTGCCGGGCGGCTTCGTAGATATTGTAACTGCCCTGAATGTTGGAATCGAGAATGGTCGCCCAGCCCGTCTCAAGCGGCGCGCCGCCAAAATGAACGATGGCGTCGACACCCTCGGCAGCCTTCATCACGGCAGCTACGTCCGAAAGTTCGAATGTCAGCGCTTCCTCGTTGGCGCGGACGTTTTCTACCGCAATGCGATCAGCAAGGCGCAGCGTGTCTGCAAGATGCGCAAGCCCCTTGCGTAACTCGGTGCCGAGCCGTCCGGCCGCACCGGTGATCAGGATGGTCTTGAAGGGTTTTGTCATGGGATCCTTGAGGTCCTGTCTTAGCTTTGCAGTCTGGAAACGGCAGCGGCAATGCGGGCGATGGCATCCTGAAGGATGGCCTCGGATGTCGCGGTGGAAATACGGAAGAAAGGCGACAGGCCGTAGGCCGCACCCGGCACGGCCGCGACATGAGCCTCGCGAAGAAGATAGGTCGCAAAGTCGCTATCATTGGTAATCGTAACGCCTTCCGGCGTCTTCGCACCGATAAGCGCCGCGCAACCGATATAGGCGTAGAACGCGCCTTCCGGCGGATCGAGCGTCAGGCCTTCGATTGCGGAAATTCCGCGCACGACGAGGTCCCGGCGGCGCTCGAACGCCTCACGGAAGCGGCTGACCTCTTCCTGGGGTCCTTCGAGCGCAGCTTGCGCCGCGATCTGCGCCACCGCCGCAACCGATGTGCAGGACTGGCTCTGCACGGTCGACATTGCCTTGATGAGATCCTTCGGACCAGCGGCATAACCGACACGCCAGCCGGTCATCGCATAGGCCTTGGAGACGCCGTTGACGATCAGGCTGCGGTCGAGCAGGTCCGGGCAGGCCTTACCGAAGCTGACGAAACTGCGGCCATCGAAAATGATGTGTTCGTAAATCTCATCGGACAGGACGAGAACTTGCGGATGGCGGGTGAGAACGACGCCGAGCGCCTGAAGCTGTTCCTCGCTGTACACTGCACCGGACGGATTGCCCGGCAGGTTGAGAAACAGCCATTTCGTCTTCGGTGTGACTGCTGCTTCCAGCACTTCGGGCGTCAGGCGAAAACCGTCTTCGGCACCGCAAGCCGGTGTCACCGGCACACCACCCAAAAGCTTCGCCATTTCCGGATAGGAGACGAAATAGGGGGCGGGAAGGATGACCTCGTCGCCCTCGTTGACGGTCGCCATCAGAGCGTTGAAGATGATCTGCTTGGCGCCGTTGGCAACGGCGATCTCGTCGAAGGCAAAATCAAGTCCGTTCTCGCGTTTGAACTTGCCGACGATGGCGCGGCGCAGCTCCGGTGTGCCGGGTGCGGCGGTATAAAGCATCCGGTTTTCGCGGGCCGCCTTGAATGCCGCCTCGGTCACATGCGCCGGGGCGGAAAAATCGGGTTCACCGAGACCAAGATCGATGACATCGACCCCGGTGGCGGCCAGATCCTTGGCTGCCTGCGACACGGCCATGGAGGCCGAAGGTTTTACCGCCGCAAGACGGTCTGCAATCCTCGTCATCATTTCGTCTCCGTCACATAACCCTTGCGGACATCTTCGGCCTTCGCCGCGTCGCTGCGCTTTTCCGGATCGCCAAAACCGCCCCCGCCCGGCAAATGCAGGACCAGCCTGCGTCCAGAGGGCACATGCTGCCATCCCTTCGGCCGCAGCAATGTTCCGTCATCCAGCATGGCCTTGCCGGGCTTTCCCGGTTCGCCGCCATCGCGACCCGCCGCCGGTGTCCCGATGCGGTCGAACATGGCGGAGAAGTCGAACTCATGGCCATCGGCCGGCGCGATCTCGATGATCTGACCGAGACCGCCGCGATATTCGCCATCGCCGGCGGAATCCGGACGCAATTCCTTGCGCCAGACGACAATCGGCCCGGTATGTTCCGTTGCCTCGATCGGCATCGTATGGACACCGGAGGGGAAGGCCGTAGCAGACAGTCCATCAAGGCCCGGCCGCGCGCCCATGCCGCCCGAATTGAACATCAGCACCTCGGCGCGCCGTCCCTGTGCACCGGCAACCGGCCGGGCGGAAATATGGATGTTCCATAGCGCTGCGGCACCTTCGGCGAGGATTTTTCCCGGCAGCGCCTTTGCAAGCGCGCCAAGCACAAGGTCCGGCACCATGTGTCCGATCACGTGACGAACAGAAACCGGAGCCGGGCGCTCGGCGTTGAGAATATTGATCGGAGAGGAAACGTTGAAGACGGCAAGCGAAGCCGCATTGTTGGGAATGTCGGGGGCGACAACGCATTTCAGCGCGTAGCAGGCATAGGCCTTCGTATAGATCAGCGGCACGTTGATACCCCACCGGCTCATCGCGTCCGTGCCGGAAAAATCGACATCGACCGACGTGTTGCTGATCGTTACCTCGGCAGCCAGATTGATCGGCTCGTCGTAACCGTCAGTCAGAAGCTCGTTTTTCCACGCGCCTTTCGGCAGGGCGGCAATCCGCTCCATGATCGCTGTGTGCGTGCGCGAGAGGATGAAAGCGCCAAGCGTCTCGAGATTGGGAAGGCCGATCTCGTCCAGCATTTCGATCAGGCGACGATGGCCGACGTCATTGCAGGCCGCAAGCGAGAAGAAGTCGCCAATGACCTGGTTCGGCTCGCGAACATTGAGGCGCAGTATCTTCAACAGATCCCTGTTCACCTCGCCGCGCTCGGCGAACTTCATGATCGGGATTTGGATGCCTTCCTCATAAACCGATTTGCCATCGGCGCCGAAACCACGACCGCCGACATCGACGACATGCGCCGTGCAGGCGAAGAAGCCGATCAGCTCCTCTCCCTTGAAGGAAGGGGAAACCATGGTGATGTCGTGAAGATGGCCGGTGCCCTTCCAGGGATCGTTGGTGACGTAGGTGTCACCCGGATACATCTCGTCGCGCGGAATTTCCGCGATGAAATGCAGCACAGCCTCAGCCATCGTGTTGACATGGCCCGGTGTGCCGGTCACGGCCTGCGCCAGCATTTCACCCTTCGCGTTGTAGACACCGGCGGAAAGGTCGCCTGCCTCGCGCACCGAGGTCGAAAAAGCGGTGCGCAGCAGCGTCATCGCCTGTTCTTCGACGACGGAGATCAGCCGGTTCCACATCACCTGCATGCGGATTTCGTCAAGCTGGCTCATGGATTACAGTTCCTTTCGGATCAGAAGGATGGTGCCGTCGCTCTGGACGATGGCGTCAAACGGCGAGGTGACGATGGTCGAGGTTTCACGCTCGACGATAACCGCAGGACCGGTAACACGCTCGCCGACCTTGATCGTCGAGCGTTCCACGATGGCCGTTTTAAGGGGTGCTCCCGCAGCTGGATCGAACACATCGCGCGTGACGGGGGTGTCAATCGAGCTACCGGCGGAGATCAGCGCATGGCGCTCACCACCGGGGCGCACATCCTGCGCCTTGACGGAGAATGTGACGAATTCGATTTCAGGCCCCTCCACTGCCCGGCCGAAGAACTGGGCATAGCGCGCCCTGAAATTCTCCTCGATCATGGCGCTGTCGGAAGCCTGGAAATGACGATCCGGCAGGCTGACCGGAATTTCCCAACCCTGGCCACGATAGCGCATGAACGCCACCACCTCACGGCTGATCTTGCCAGCCGTGCCGGCGCGCACGAAACCCTCGGCGGTCTCCTTGAGGTCGTCCAGCAGCGTGTTGAGCCGGACGGTATCGAAAGCCGACAGGCCCATGATCTGCGAGCCGACCGCCTCATAACCGAAGGGAGCCTTCAGGAAGCCGATCGCCGACCCGACACCGGCGCCCTGCGGGATGAGGCAGCGGTCGACGCCGAGCTTTTCGCAGAGCCGCGCGGCGTGCAGGGGTGCGGCACCGCCAAAGGCGATCATGGTGTTTTCCGAGATGTTCTTGCCGTTTTCGACCGCATGGACGCGGGCGGCATTGGCCATATTCTCATCCACCACCTCAACGATACCGAAAGCAGCCGAAAGCGGATCGAGCCTGAGCTTGTCGCCGACGTCGCGGGCTATCGCGGCGGACGCCTTCACGGTTGACAGCTTGATCTTGCCGCCGGCGAAATTGTCGGGATCAAGCTTGCCGAGAACGAGGTCGGCATCCGTGATCGCCGGCCGCTCGCCCCCGCGCTGGTAACAGGCGGGACCGGGCTCGGACGCAGCCGATTCAGGCCCCGCCTGAATGCGTCCCATGGCATCGACCCAGGCGATAGAGCCGCCGCCAGCGCCAATCTCAATCATTTCAATGACCGGGATGGAGATCGGCATGCCTGATCCCTTGCAGAATCGGTAGGTGCGCGCGACCTCAAACGTCCGGGCGGTCTGCGGCTGGAAATCCTCGATGAGGCAGATCTTTGCCGTCGTCCCACCCATGTCGTAGGAGACCACCCGCTGAAGATCGAAGCGGCGCGCCACATCCGCTGCGAAAATCGCACCGCCGGCCGGGCCGGATTCGACCAGGCGCACGGGAAACTCGGCCGCCGTCTCTACCGAGACAAGGCCGCCGCCGGAATGGATCATGAAGACCGGGCAGGAGGCGCCCATTTCCTTAAGGCGGACCTGGAGACGATTGAGATAGTCGGCCATTTGCGGGCGCACATAGGCGTTTGCACAAACAGTATTGAACCGTTCGAACTCACGCATCTGCGGCGAAACCTCGCTGGAGATCGAGATCGGCAGAGCGAGCGTTCGGGCGAGAATTTCGCGGGCGCGGCGTTCATGGTCCGGGTTCATGTAGGAATGAATGAAGCCGATGGCGACGGCGCCGAAATCTTCCGCGGCGATCCGTCTGGCGATTTCCTCCAGCGCCTGCTCGTCCAGCGGCTGAAGTTCCGTACCCTGCGCCGAGATGCGGCCCTTGATCGGGAACCGGTCTTCCCGTGGAATGAGCGGTTTGGGCAGAACGAGATCGAGATCATATTGCTCGAAGCGGTTCTCCGTACGCATCTCGATCACGTCGCGAAAACCCTCGGTCGTCACCAGTGCTGTGCGCGCGCCACGACGCTCGATCAACGCGTTAGTGGCAAGCGTTGTGCCGTGAATGATCAGTTCGATCTGCGAAATGGCGATACCGGCATCGCGGATGACGATGTCGATACCGTCCAGAATGGCCTGTTCGGGCGCTGCATAATTGGTCAGAACCTTGGTCGAATACAGCGTTCCACGCACGTCGAGGGCGATATCGGTGAACGTACCGCCGATATCTGCGCCGAGGCGGATGTCGTTTCCGATGGTCATGCGTTTTCCTTCTTGGCAAGCGCGGCCTGGCGCATTTCGGAAAGGGTCTGTCTCGGTGTCAAAGCTTCCGGCGAGATATCGAGATCGAGAAGCGCACCGGTTCTGGAGGAAAGCGCACGCTCGAAAGCCTCTGCGAAGTCAGCCGTCTCCGTCACCCGCTCGGCATGGAAACCATATGCTTTGGCAAGAGCGACAAAATCCGGATTGATCATTTCTGTTCCCGAGACGCGGGCCGGATAGTGGCGCTCCTGATGGGCGCGGATCGTGCCGTATATGCCGTTGTTCAGCAGAAGGATGATCGGCTGTGCTCCGTGTTGCAGGGCCGTTGCGAGCTCCTGGCAGTTCATCTGGAAATCACCGTCACCGGCAAAGCAGACGACTGTGCGCTCCGGGAAGGCAACCTTGGCGGCAATGGCCGCCGGTACGCCATAGCCCATCGCACCGGATTGGGGGGCGAGAAGCCGAGCCCTCGGGCCGAACCTGAAGAACTTGTTCGGCCAGACGGTGAAGTTGCCCGCGCCATTCGTCAGGATGACGTCTTTCGGCAATATCTCGTTGAGATAAGCGGTGACTTTGCCCATATCGACCGGCGACGGCAAATCCTTGAGGTTAAACCCTGCCTCGTAAGCAGCGCGGCCCTTCTTTCGCCACTCGGCCCATGGTCCCTTGACCGGTTCGAGTGCGGAGAGCGCTTCGGCAAAGGCATTCGGGCCGGCATGGATACCGAGTTCAGGCTGGTAGATCTTGCCGATCTCCAGATCGGAACCGTGCACGTGGATGATGCGCTGACGCGGCTGCGGGACGTCGAACAGCGTATAACCATCGGTGGAGTTTTCACCGAAGCGGTTATTGATCGCGAGGATCACATCCGCATCGCGCAGCAGTTCCTTCACCGACGCAACCATACCCACTCCGGCTTCGCCGCAGAAAGTGATGGAAGCGTTGTCATACTGGTCCTGATAGCGAAACACAGAAACGACCGGGATATCGGATGCTTCTGCAAACGCCTGAAGGCGCTTGGCCGAACCTTCCTTCCAGTTACAGCCACCATAAAGAATGACGGGACGCCTGGCCTGCGACAGCAGCGTCGCAAGGCGTTGCATGGCAAATTCCGAAGGCGCGGCCTCGATGATTTCGGCCGGGCCGGAAAGCGGCGCCTTTTCCGTCATTGACGTCAGCATGTCTTCCGGCAGGGCGATGACAACCGGGCCGGGACGGCCGGTAACCGCCATCGTCCAGGCGCGGGCGACGATTTCGGGAATGCGCTCGACCTGATCGATCTCGACGGCCCATTTCGCCACCGTTCCAAACGCGGCCTTGTAGTCCACTTCCTGAAAGGCTTCCCTGCCCTTCATGTCGGTGCCGACCTGGCCGACGAACAGGATCATCGGCGAGGAATCCTGCATGGCGGTATGAACGCCGATCGAGGCATTGGTGGCTCCAGGGCCACGGGTGACGAAGCAGATACCGGGCTGACCGGTGAGCTTGCCATAGGCGGCAGCCATGAAGGACGCGCCCCCTTCATTGCGACATACGACATAGTCGAGCCTGCCGACCGTATCATGCAGTGCGTCCAGCACGGCAAGATAACTTTCTCCCGGCACTCCGAAGCCTTTGCGCACACCGAGCGCCAACAGGCATTCGACCAAAAGCTGCCCACCATTACGTAACATTGCGCGTTCCCTGATGATTATGAGCGTCGGCTTTGTAGCGTAAAGGCGCCAGACCGACGGTTTCCAGATGTTCGAGAATAGAGGCGACCAGCGAATGAAATGGAGGTTTTTCGCAAATGATCGACTGGGCAGTAATGCCGACGTCGGCCAGTTCGCCTTGAAGCGCGTCCACAAATGCATCATTCGCGCCGGCTACGCTTCGCTCCAGGATCGACGGGCTTTCGCCGGGGTGAGGTGAAACCACAAACAGAGCGCCCAGCCCCTGCTCCTTCATGGCCGGCAGAACCAACCGCGTCAGGTGAAACATTGCCGAGAGGTTCACTTCGAGAGCCATGTCTATGTCGGCTTCCTGAAGCTTCTCAAACGCCTTTTCGGTGGGCCACCGCAATGCGGCGTGCACGACGATATCCGGTTTCATACCCTCGACGATCACCCGCACCGCTTCACGATCGGTCAGATCGATCGCCATGGGAAGCACGCCGAAATCGCTGCGAAGCTCTTCCAGAACCAGCCTGTCGCGCCCAAGGGCGCAAGTTTCATAGCCGGCACAGGCAAGTGCCGCCGCCACCGCACGGCCCGCCCCCCTTGTTGCTCCTGTTACAAGTGCCCTCGACATCGATCACCCTCATATTTGCAAAGATGATGACCACATCGCCGCACCGGCGAAATCAAGAAAATGAAAAACTTCGACAAGTAATGCTTGTTGCTGCGAGCAGCCCTACTCCTGAAACTTGACCATCGTACCGCCGCCGGTCGCCTGGTCTGTCGGGAAAACCTCGATGCGTGCGACATCGACAAATACCGGAAGCTCGATCGCGTTGACGATGATCGACGAAACATGCTCCGGCTGAATAGGACGATAGCCGTCATAAAGCAGCGTGCGGGCAGAGTTTCCTGCCATTGCCGTCCGATAGAGGTCCGTTTGGACCCGTCCCGGCACCACTTCGGTTACCCTGACAGACGTCCCCAGAAGATCGCATCGCAGGTTGTCGCAGAAGAGGCTGAGACCCGCCTTCGATGGGCCGTAGGCGCCCATGTTCGGATATGGCGCCTGACCACCGCTTGAACCGATGTAAACCAGATGACCGCGCTTGCGTTCAACCATGCCCGGCAGGAGCGCCCGTGTGAGATGCATCGGCGCCTTGAGATTAACATCGATCATCGCGTCGATCTCGGCGGGATCGATCTCGTGGAACATCGCACGGGTGGAGAGGATGCCCGCATTGTTGACAAGAACGTCGATCTCTACGCCCTTGACGGCATCTGCGATCCTTTCCGTCTCCCGCACATCCGCCTGAACCGCGATGACACCTTTCTCAGAGGAAAGTTCATCGAGTTGTTCCCGGTTACGGCCGATTGCATAGACCGTCAGGCCGCGCCGGGCGAGTTCAAGCACTGTGGCCTTGCCGATGCCGCTGGTCGACCCAGTGACGACGGCGTTGCGATAGACGTCAAACATAGATGTAGCCCCCGCTGATGACGACGTTCTCGCCAGTCGCGTAGGTATTGCGGCTTGACGCCATCATGACGATCCATTCGGCCATTTCGACAGGCTCGGCGGCGCGACCCAACGCACTCGCTTTCGCAAGCTCGGGAAGAAAGCCGAGTTCCTTGGCACGATCCGTGGCAAAACCCGCAGGTGCAACGGAATTGACGAGAATCTGATCTTTTGCGACTTCCGCGGCGAAGGATTTGGTGAGGCTGACGACTGCCGCTTTTGTTGCTGCATAGTGAGCGTTTTGAGGGTGCGCTTTAAAAGCATCGACAGACGTCACGTTGACAATACGGCCGGTCACTTCCGGCGCATTGACATGCTGGCGCATATGAAGAATGGCCGCCACCATCATATGATACGTGCCCTTGACGTTGATGGCGTTTTCCAGATCCCATTCCTCGTCGGTGATTTCAAGGATCGGTTTGCGTGGATAGATCGCCGCGCTGTTGATCAGGCAATGCACCCTGCCCAGCCTCTCCGCAATCTCGTTGAAGCCCCGGTGAGCGGTCTCGGATCTGGCGATATCAGCAACCGACGTTGCGACTTCCACACCGAGGGCCCGCAAAGTCTCCGCCGAAGACGCGAGCAATTCCGCATTTCTATCGATGAGGCCAATCCTGGCAACGCCGTGAGATGCCATGAGCTTTGCCGTCGTCAGGCCGAGACCCGAAGCTCCGCCAACGATGACTGCTGTTTGATCTTTCACGTTCCACCTCTCTATTTCAGTTGCGCCACCTTATTTGTATGTTATCACTTATATGCCAAGTTAACCCAACCTCAAGTAAATTTTTCTGCGAAAACCCATGATCCCAAGGCTGCAGACGAGTGACGCCCCTCGTGCCGATACCGCCGGTTTTTTTGAACGTCTCGTAGAGGCGGGGTTTTCCGGCGACGCCGATGCCGGTGCTGCAACGCGCACCGTTTTTTCGACGGACAATTCCATCTACCAGATGGAACCGTCCGCCGTGGTGTTTCCCAAGGATGTCGAGGACATAAAAATCCTCATGCGCGTCCTTTCCGAAACGCGCTTCGAAACAATGCAGGTCGTCGCGCGCGGAGGCGGCACGGGAACGAATGGCCAGTCTCTGACAACCGGGCTCGTCGTTGACTGTTCGCGGCACATGAACAGGATACTCGAAATCGATCCGGCGCGCAGGATCGCCCGCGTGGAGGCCGGCGTCGTCAAGGACCAGCTCAATGTCGCGCTCAGGGAACACGGCCTTTTCTTCGCTCCGGAACTGTCCACGTCCAATCGCGCGACAATCGGCGGCATGGTATCGACCGATGCGTGCGGTCAGGGTTCATGCCTCTACGGAAAAACGAGCAATCATGTCCTCGGGCTCAGAGTGATCCTGAGTGACGCAACCGACTGGTGGTCCCACCCGCTCGACGACGCTTCGCTCGCCGAAGTCATGGCCCGCACGGATCGCATTGGCCAAATCCACCGTACAATCGACCGCATCGCGCGGGATGACGGCGCCAGGATCGCAGAGGTTTTTCCCCGGCTCAACCGGTACATGACGGGATACGACCTGGCGCATATCCGTCGCGACGATGGACGCTTCGATCTCAATGCTATCCTTTGCGGATCCGAGGGCACGCTGGCCGTCATCGCCGAGATCGAACTCAACCTGCTGCCAATTCCAGAGCATTCGGCGCTCGTGAATATTCGTTACGCCGATTTCAACGCCGCCCTGGAAGACGCCCGGCGCCTCACCGAGCTTAACGTGGCCTCTGTCGAGACCATAGACGAAAAGGTGCTGGGCTTGGCGAAAGGCGACATTGTCTGGAGCGGCATTGCCAGATTTTTCCCCGATGATGGAGAGCATTCAACAAACGGCATCAATATCGTTGAGGTGCTGGCCGACAATCCCGCGGAGTTGCGCCTGAAAGTCGAGGCCGTGACGTCTGCATTGCAGGGTGAGGCCGAAATTCGCAGCAAGGGCCACACCATCGCTTCGGCTGCTGCCGATATCGAGTCGATCTGGAACATGCGCAAGCGGGCCGTTGGCCTTCTGGGCAATGTGGATGGACCCGTTCGTCCCGTTGCGTTCGTCGAAGACACAGCGGTTCCTCCAGCCAACCTCGCCGCCTACATCAGAGAGTTTCGTGCGCTGCTCGATGGAGCCGGCCTTTCCTACGGCATGTTCGGCCACGTCGACGCCGGGGTCCTTCACGTTCGGCCAGCCCTTGACCTGACGCGCAAAGACCATGTGCCGCTTATTCGCGAGATTACCGACGCCGTCGTTGCCCTCACACGCAAGCATGGCGGAGTTCTTTGGGGCGAACACGGAAAGGGCGTCAGATCCGAATATGTTCCCGAGTTCTTCGGTGACCTTTACCCGCGTCTACAGGAAATCAAACGGGCGTTCGATCCGGCCAACCGCCTCAACCCCGGCAAGATTGCAACGCCTGACAATGAACCGCTTATGAAGATCGACGACGTGCCCCTGCGGGGCTCCGTTGACAGGGAGATTGGCAATAGCATCCGCGCCGCCTTCGACAATGCCGCATACTGCAATGGAAACGGGGCCTGTTTCGATTTCGATGCGACGAGCCCGATGTGTCCGTCCTACAAAGCGACCCGGAACCGTATCTACTCGCCGAAGGGCCGCGCCGCATTGATGCGTGAATGGCTGCGGCTTCTCGCCGAACGGGGCGTCGACCCGAGGAGGGAAGCTGAAAGACTGGGCAAATCAGGAAAGGCGTTGGGATTTGTCAGGCGCACGTTCAACACGCTCAATCCGGCCAATCGTTCCGACTTCTCGCATGAAGTGCGGGAAGCCATGGATACCTGTCTTGCCTGCAAGGCATGCGCGGGCCAGTGCCCGGTAAAGGTCAGCGTGCCTGCTTTCCGCTCGAAGTTTCTGAACCTTTATTACGGCCGGTACCTGCGGCCTTTGAAGGATCCGCTGGTCGCCAGCATCGAGAGCACCCTGCCGCTCATGGCCAGGTTTGGCTCGCTTTATAATCTGCTGGTTTGCAGTTCACCCGGCCGGGCCGTGATGAGGCTGGCAGGTCTCACAGCGCTTCCCGGCCTGGCGTCCTCGCCGCTCCCGCGACTGGCAGCGCGTATGGGAGTCGAAATCGCAAGGCCGGACAGGATCGAGTCGTTGCCTCCGGATCAACGAGAACGCGTCGTCATTTTCGTGCCTGACGCCTTCACAGCCCATTTTGATCCGTCCGTGGGCGTTGCCGCGATAGAGGTTGCGCGATTGCTCGACTTGATCCCATTCATCACACCGCCCCTGACGAACGGCAAGGCACTGCATGTCCACGGTTACCTCGACCGCTTCAGAAAGGCCGCTTTGAAAACCTCGGGCGAACTTCAACGGCTTGCGGCAACCGGCGTTCCATTGGTTGGTCTCGATCCGTCCATGACGCTCGCTTTCCGCAGCGAATACAGGGAGCTGAACGGTGTGAACACGTCAACGCATGTGCTCCTTCCACAGGAATGGTTGGCGGATGTCAGCAAGCTGAAGGATATGGCGGGAGTGACCCGGAGTGGCCGGCAATTCAGACTGTTGCCGCACTGCACGGAGCGCACCAATGCGCCCTCCTCGTCGATGCAGTGGAAAACGATTTTCAACGCCTTCGGCATGGATCTGCAAATCGCAAACACAGGCTGCTGCGGGATGGCGGGAACCTTCGGACATGAAGTGCGCAACCGCGACATATCCGAAAAACTATATGGGATGAGCTGGTCTGCCGAAGTCGCGCGCTCCGAGGATATGGTTACGATGGCAACGGGCTATTCGTGCCGCTCTCAGGTGAAGGAAGTCGATCGGAGGCGGCTCCCGCATCCCCTGGAGACGCTGTCGGATGCCTTAAAAACGATGCGTCGCAAAGTGGAATGATATGTGATATGTGTTAAATTTAACCGATAGGTGAGCAGGGGCATTCATTGTCGATCATTACGCAGCGCGGCAATCTGGCGGAAATCGTTGTTGCAAAGCTCAACGAGCGCATCGACTCAGGCCTTTATTCCGCAGGAGAAAAGATACCATCCAGCGCCCAGCTTTGCGAGGAGTTCGGCGTATCGCGCACGGTCATTCGCGAAGCGCTTATGTCACTCAAAGTTTCCGGCAGGGTCATAGCACGCCAGGGCGCAGGCGTGTTTGTCACAGACAAAGACGCAAAGACACTGAATTTTGAGATCAGCCGAATAGAAGACATTCGTTCAGCAATGCAGATTCTCGAATTGCGGCTTGGCGTCGAAATGCAGGCGGCAGCTCTCGCTGCAACGCGCCGAACTCCGGAGGCGCTGGCAGAGATCGCACGGGCCTACGATCACCTCGAAGCGCTTGAAACTGAAAACACTGAAATCGAGGCTCGCGCCGATTTCGAATTCCACCTTGCGATTGCGCGGGCCACACGCAATCCGCACTTTCCAAGCTTTCTGGAAGCGGTGATGGAGAATATCAACTTCGAACTGGTGTTCAAACATCGCCAGTCATCGCGCGCCTACCAGACCTATCTCAAAAAAATCAACAAAGAGCACGCGTCCATATTGTCCGCCATCACTCAGGGCGACGCCAAAGGCGCCAAGAATGCAATCGCAGCCCATCTTGAGGAAAGCCTCAATCGATATCGTGCATTGCTGGACGAGCCGGCAAGCAGCGAAGCTGCGGAGTAATGGGGCGAGGCGTGTTTCTGGATAGCCAAACCAAAGAGGACTGGGTCAAAGAACGACTCGGCCAACTCGAGGCCGCGAAGCTCTTGCCCGGCTCGAGAGACTGACGGAAAACTTACTGGCCAAAAGTATCGAAGGCGAAGAGCATCCCTAGAAACGGCAGCAAATCTTTTGTGCGACGCAGCCCCGCGAGCCGTTGAGGGCCGAGTTCATTGCAGGGAGATCGAACGCTCGCCGGATAGATACAGCGTCATACAAAGTTTGAGTTGACCCTCCTGGACGGTGAGGCGACACTTGAAAGCCGAAACAGGGGGGGAAACGATGGACAAGCCACAACGATGGCGCCATATGGCAAGCGCGCCGAAAAACGGAGATCGGATTCTCATCACGATACGGTCGTCCGAACAAGGGCCGTCCCAGGTAGACCTTGCGTATTGGTCGAAGGGCGACCAGTACGGTTCAGAAGGCTGGCGTGCCTCGGACTCTTCGCCGGGGCGGATCATTGAATACGCAGAGCCGGAGTTGAAGTGCTGGATGCCCATGCCCTCAGCCAATATCGACGGCCTTACGATGCCCGCTCCCTGGGAAGGCGAGGACGCCCGGGAGCTTGATGGGTCTGGGATCTGAGGTTTCCTCTGACAGGTCCTCGGCCACGGACATCCATGGCATCAGAACGAAAGCATTGCTTCCCGCCATACGTGCCGAATAATGTCGGCCTGCCTTCCGCGAAGCGTATCGTCGCCATAGACGGTCTTGAGGATATGCAAGGGATCAACGGTCACGGCGGTTTTTATCTGAAGTGGAATGATTGTGCATCATCACGGTTTTGGGATCGATGGCAATGCCGAAGATGGAGTTGGCCACAGCAGTAGCTAGGGTCATTGATGTTGCGAGCAACAACATCGAATGCAAAAAAGGGCTCCGCGTTGTTTCGGAGCCCTTTGATGGTTTTTATATTTGGTTGCGGGGCCCTGAGTCCACGGAGACTTGTAATTTTCAGACGGATAGGATGCCGCTAAAATGACTTCTATTTTGCGCGAATAACAAGGGCGGTTGGCCTCTATTCCTGCTGTCGAACTCGTTTCGATGCGATACCTATCCATTCATAAAGGATGCCCTGGTCCAGTTTCGAAAAGCGCGCTCGATGTTTTAACCACTCCAGCGAGTCACCAGGATTACAACGGGCATAGTCCTCCCGAATAAGTGCCTCACAATCTTCGCGAAGCCCTAGGTCAGACGGTTCGATCTGGAGCATCAGGCCGTTCGCCGACAGATGCAGCCCCGGTTGCTCGGTCCCGCTCATCGCCGACCTCCGACTTCGTCGATATGAAGCAGGAGATCTGCCGGATCGTCATAGACACGTATTGCACCCGCGTCTCTCAGCTCTTCCTTGCCATAGCCGCCGCTTAGCAGGCCGACCCCGAGCGCCCGCGCACGAACCGCTGCAAGCATGTCCCAGATGCTATCGCCTACAACCACCGCTTTACCGATATCGACGCCATGCGCGTCTGCTGCGGCAAGGAATAAATCGGGATCGGGCTTGGCATACTTGACCATATCCCGAGTGATGACGGGAAACGACGACGTGTCCACTCCAAGCGCAGCAATGTTTACTGATGCCGTCTCCATCCGGCCACTGGTCGCAATTGCAAATGGAATTCCGGCGTCAGCCAGCCAGCGCAAAAGTTCGCTGGCGCCTGGAAGGGGATGAATTTTGGAGCCCAACCGGCGATATGCCTCCGTATGGCGATGTCTCAGTCGCTCGTTTAGCGCGTCCGTAATCTCAATTCCGGTCTCACGAAGCAACTGATTGGTGAACAGTCCTCCGCTCATTCCGATCTTTCGATGAATCCGCCAGACGGAAAGATCGATCCCCTCCTCATCGAGAGCCTCCTTCCAGGCGAGAACGTGCTGATAGACGCTGTCGACCAACGTGCCATCCAAGTCAAAAAGAAAAGCATGATCTATCCGCATCGTAGTTCTCCCTACAGGTTTTCGCGCCGTTAGGCAGCAAATTGTATGAAGCAATGCCTATGCCAATGTTCCGGGTCCGAAAAATCAGCTAGTTATCAATCTAGCCATGACGGCAACGGACAAAGTGTCCAAAATTTCGTGGCAAAATGTCCTGCCGGACCGTCCCCCGATTTTGACGAAATATTTGATTTTACTGTTTTATTGTGCTGAGCTTCATTCATGAAGTCGTCGTTCTATATACTCCATACTTAAAATCGAGCGCCTCGATGCGATTGAAGCGGGGATTGAATGAAGCTCAGCTATGAACTGCTGCTTGCCAGTGCCGAATGGATCGTGCGCCTGGGCGCGCTTATTGTTATCCCGCAACGGCGCTCCCCCTCCTCTGCCCGGGCATGGCTGCTTCTGATTTTCTTTCTGCCGATCCCAGGGCTCATTCTGTTTCTGGCAATCGGAAACGACCGCTTCCCGAAATGGAGACGGGCACGGTTTCAGTCCCTGCGACCATTCTTCGAGGCGACGGCAGATAGCTTGAAGCCCTTTCAGGCATTTCTTGACGCAAGGCAGCCTGTTGCTGAACTCGCAACCGCTCTTGGGCGATTTCCCGCCACAGATGGAAACAGGATTGAGTTGATCGACGACTATGACGGCGTGATCGACAGGCTTGTTGAAGATATCGATGCATCGACGTCAACGGTGCATCTACTGGTCTATATCTTTGCCGATGACGTCGTTGGCCAGAAAATTGCCGACGCGCTTGGTCGCGCGAGGGCACGTGGGGTCGATGTAAAGGTTATGTTCGATCCGGTCGGATCGCACCATTGGCGACGCGGCACGCTGCGGATGCTTCATGCACAAGGCGTTTCGGTGCGTGAGGCCCTTCCGTTGCACTTCATCAGGTTCCGTTCTCGTGGCGACATGCGCAATCATCGCAAGCTATTCGTCATCGATGGTCAAATCGGTTATGCGGGTTCACAGAATCTGGTTGCGAAAGATTTCCGCAAAGGGATTACCAATCATGAGTTGGTCGTACGGGTGCAGGGGCCGGTTGTCGCGGTGATGGATGCGGTTGTCAAAGGCGACTGGAGCATTGAGACAGGAGAGCCTGCAACAGCCGGGAGCGTTCGCCCCCAACAAGCCGGGTCTGCGCAGGCGCAACTCCTGCTGAGTGGAGAGGATTATCGGCTGGAGGGCTTTGAATCCCTGCTGGTCTGGCAAATCCATCAGGCGCGCGAGCGCATCGTTCTGGTGACACCGTACTTCATTCCGGATGAGGATATCCTTGGCGCCTTGCGGACAGCCGTCGTCCGTGGCGTGCCTGTCGACATTGTCCTATCGAAGGTGATCGATCAGCGTTTAGTCAGGCTATCACAGTGCTCTTACTATGAGGATCTGCTGGGTGCCGGCGTGAAGATCCATCTTTATCGCGACTATTTATTGCACGCGAAGAACGTCGGTATCGACGACAATCTTGCAATCGTGGGATCGAGCAATGTCGATCTGCGCTCATTCCAGTTGAACGAAGAAGTCAGTCTGTTGCTATACGACGCCGATTCAATCCAGCGTGTCGACGCGATCCAGCGGAAGTATATGGAAAGCGCAGATACTCTCGATCTCGACACATGGAGAAAACGGCCACGATTGCGCAAAGTTGGCGAAAATGCAGCCCGGATGGTCAACTCGCTTTTTTAGTAACGGCCTGCGCCACCGGCCCTTACCAAGACACGGTGTGCGGCCCCGCTGCGCAGGCTGAAACTTTGTAATGCGAGCCAACTATCGATCCTGATCACGCGCCTCGGCTATGGTCTTGTCGATCAGGCCTTCATGGTGTCGAATGAAGTCGTCGCGGGTCATCCCGGAAGCCTTCCAGGCTTCCTGAAGGTTGGAATCCCTGTCTAGCCATTGATTGCGGACCTGATGATCAAGTTTATGACGCCGGGCGTCCTGTGATCCATGTGATGCTCTGTCATGATCCTTGGACATTCTTTAGTCCTCCAAATTCGTTGAACGATTTTACCCACCGCTTCCGCGATGCCGTGTTCTGTCGAGAATCGCGGCTCGGTTGTGAAAACCGGTGATCGATCCCAAAGAAATAAGTCCTGACTTCCGGATCGCTCACCGGCCTGCCGATAGACGCCAACCGCCTGATATGGAATTGACACGCGGCCGGGCTTCTCGTAGACAGGTCAGGGTGCGTTAATCCCAGTTGGCCTCCTTCGCCCACTTGTCGACCTCTTTTCGAACCTCCTCCTTGTCGAGCCCGTAGAGATCCTGGAGCTTGCCTTCCAACCGCTCACGGTCACCATCGATGATATCGATGTCATTGTCGGTAAGCTTGCCCCAGGTTGCCTTGATTGCACCTTTTGCAGCCTTCCAATTTCCCTCAATACGATCCCAATTCATTTTCGACTCCTTGAGTTTCGCTTCGGTATCAAAGCCTCCGATACGGTCGATCCAAAGATCAAAAGCTTTGTAGCGACACGGAAGCAACCGACGTGCCATTTCGGAAAATCTCATGAAATCAGATCGTTAATTCCATGTTCCGTTCGATGAAGGACAAATTATCGAAGTCAGCGCGGCCAAGTTGTCCTAATGACCCGTTGAGAGGTTGAATGCCGTGAACTTGAGATAGCCGAAAGTCGCTCGTCACAGAAACAGCCGTGCATCATCCCTGTTGTATTTAGGTGCGTCCGAAAGGGTTGGACAAAAAGTCCGAGCCACACGGCATCATTGCAAATTTTCAGGCTATCTTATTGATTTCAATATTTTTATTTTACTGGTATGTTTTTTGCTTCGTTGTCTCAGTGAAGAATTGAGCGGGCTGCAGAAGGCGATTGCGCAGAAAGCGCTCGCCCACATTCTGTCGAGTCACCAGGAGAAGGCAGGGATCAAAATGAGCGAAACTCTTACTCTCGATGACCATCAGGCAATTCGTGAATGGGCCGCCGCCCGAGCGGGTAACCCGGCCTTCATTTCAACGTCAGACGATAGCGCTCCTGTTCTGCGGATCGTATTCGAACCGGAGTATTTTGCCGATGTCGAACGTCCCCTGGATGCCGGAGGCCTGGAAGTTGTTGAATGGGACGACTGGTTCCGTGTCTTCGACGAGGAGAAGCTCGTCATGCTGGTCTCAAAGGAGCGCCCGGGGAAACTGGACAATTACCATCAGATTCTCAAGGCCTGATCTTTATTAGTTAAGCGCATGTCAGACCTTGTACCACCACACGCCAGCAAGCGCAGAATGGAATCGATGATCGATCCTTTCGGGCGCACGATCACCTATCTCAGGGTATCAGTTACGAATCGCTGTGACTTTCGCTGCACGTATTGCATGGCGGAGCATATGACTTTCCTCCCCAAGAAGGACCTCTTGACGCTGGAGGAACTGGAGCGCCTATGTTCCGCTTTCGTAGACAAGGGGGTGCGCAAACTTCGACTGACGGGCGGAGAACCTCTGGTACGGAAGAACATCATGCAACTGATCCAGCGACTATCGCGCCACCTGCAGTCTGGTGCGCTGGATGAATTGACACTGACAACCAACGGTTCGCAACTCGCGCGCTTTGCAGATGAGCTTGCCGATTGTGGCATCCGGCGGATCAATGTATCGCTCGACACCCTCAACCCGGAAAAGTTTCGGGCAATTACCCGTTGGGGCGAGCTCGCCCGAGTTCTCGAGGGACTTGATGCCGCAAGGCGGGCGGGTATCCGCGTCAAAATCAATACAGTTGCGTTGAAAGACTTCAACGAGGCGGAAATTCCCGATCTGGTCCGCTGGGCGCATGGTCAGGGCATGGATCTCACCCTCATCGAGACCATGCCGCTAGGGGAAATCGAATTCGACCGTACCGATCAATATCTGTCGCTCTCGCAGGTGCGTGAAGACCTGTCGTCAAGGTTCACACTGACAGACGCGTCGTATCGAACGGGAGGTCCAGCTCGCTATGTGGCTGTCGCCGAAACCGGAGGAAGGCTTGGTTTCATTACACCAATGAGCCACAATTTCTGTGAAAGCTGTAACCGCGTCCGCCTGACCTGCACAGGCATGCTTTATATGTGCCTTGGGCAGAACGATGAGGCAGATTTGCGAAAGGCACTGCGCCAAAGCAATGGCGAACTGGATCTGGGCCGGGCCATCGACGAGGCGATTGCGCGTAAACCCAAAGGACACGATTTCATCATCGATCGCGACCACAATCGCCCCGCTTTAGCGCGCCATATGAGCCTTACAGGTGGTTGAAAATTCCCTCACGCTTCGCCTAGCGTAGTTGGCGTAATACGACGGAGCCGAACAGACGTCGCATCGTGACGGCAATCACCAGTGCCAGAACCGCAAGCAGGAGCTGGCCAGCTGTGACGCCGGCGACATCATAACGCCAGATCTGAATTGCGGTTTCGAGATATGGAACCAGCACGTCACGCATGTCGATTTCACGGCCTATAACGTGAAGGAGTGATCATTCTTATGGAAACGTCGATCATGAAGGCTTTATCCAACCAGCCAGTATCGGATGGCGACCGTCACCAGGCCGAGCGCCGCAACGCTCACGGCCCAGATCAAAAACATCCATCCAAGGCGTTTCCAGATCGATGAGATTTCAGCTTGCATCAGTGATAACCATGCACGCCAGCCTTGCCGCGGAAAACCCAATAGGCCCAGGCGGTGTAGATCAGGATTATCGGAATGATGATCATGGCTCCGACAAGCATGAACCATTGGCTCTCAGGTGGCGCCGCCGCCTCCCAGATGGTGACCGATCGCGGCACGATATAAGGATAGATGCTGATCCCAAGGCCGGCCGCGCCGAGCAGGAACAGGGCGAGCGCCATGACGAAAGGCACCCGCTCCATTCCGCGTGCCAGGCTCCAGAAAAAAACGGCAGCCGAAATGATCACCAGCAGCGGCACCTGTGCCGTGACGAGCACGCCCGGGAATGCAAACCAGCGCCGCCAATAATCGTAAGTCAGAAAGGGCGTGGCAACGCTCACCGCGGCAAGAGCGGCAAGTGTTGCGATAGCAAGCCAGAACGCCAATCGACGCGCATGATGCAGGCTTGTGTTTTCCGTCTTCCAGACCAGCCACGATGCTCCCAGCAGAGCATATCCTATCACCAAGGCAATACCGGTGAGAAGGCTGAAGGGACTGAGCCAATCGAGCCAGCCTCCTGCATAGGCATGGTTCTCGACGTGAATACCCTGCAGGATGGCACCCAGCATGATACCCTGCGACAGGGCAGCGACCAGCGAGCCAAGGGAAAAGGCCGCATCCCAGAACGCCCGGTGACGCGGGTGACGCCAACGGAATTCGAATGCCACTCCCCGAAACACCAATCCGAGAAGCATTGCGATGATCAATGGATAGGTCGCCGGAAGGATAATTGCGTATGCAAGTGGAAAGGCTGCAAACAATGCGCCACCGCCGAGCACGAGCCACGTCTCGTTGCCATCCCAAACGGGTGCAATCGAATTCATGGCCTGATCGCGCTCATCGCCGACGCCGAACGAGGGAAACAAAATGCCGATCCCAAGGTCGAAACCGTCCATCACCACATAGGCGAAGACCGCGAAGCCGATGATCACGGCCCAGACAATGGTGAGATCCAGAGATGCAATCATGTTCAGTCCTCCAGAGGAAGCGATGCACCCAGGCCTGGAGCGGGCGTCAGACCGGCGGCGCGTTGTGGCACATTGGCCGGCTCGCTTTCGTGTGGCTCCGGCGGTTTAGCCATAAGCCTGAGCAGATAAAATATGCCGGATCCAAATGCGAAAAAGTACACGATCACAAAAGCCAGAAGCGAGACCGCGATGGCCGGGGCTGCAAGCGGTGAATGCGATTCCGCCGTCCGCAGCAATCCATAGACGGTGAAAGGCTGACGCCCCACTTCAGTCGTGATCCATCCCGCAATAACCGCGACAAATCCCGCAGGGCCCATGCACACGGTAGCCCGATGCAACCACACCCACTCGTAGAGCTTTCGCCTGTAGCGGGCGAGCAGGCTCCACAAACCGATGCCGAGCATCGCAAAGCCGAGTGCGACCATGATCCGGAACGACCAGAAGATGATCGGCGCGGGCGGCCACTGGTCCCGAGGAAAATCTTTCAACCCCTGCATCGGCGCAAAGGGATCATGTTTGAGGATCAGCGATCCGAGATGCGGTATGGCGACCTCGTATCGTACCCTTGCCTCTTCATTGCTCGGCAGACCGAAGAGGATCAGCGGCGCGCCCTCGGCATGTGCCTCATAATGCCCTTCCATGGCGAGGACCTTGGCAGGCTGGTGCTCCAACGTATTGAGCCCGTGAGCGTCACCGGCAAAGATCTGGATCGGCGTAACGATCGCCGCCATCCACATCGCCATTGAGAACATCTTCCGCGCTCCGAGATTGGAACGGTCCTTGAGCAGATGCCATGCTCCGACACCACCAACAACAAATGCCGTTGTCAGATAAGCTGCGAGGACGGTGTGAACGAGGCGGTAGGGGAAACTCGGATTGAAGATGATCGCCATCCACGAACCACCCGGCACGAATTGCCCATCGGCATTGATCGCAAATCCGGTCGGCGTATGCATCCAACTGTTAACCGAGAGAATCCAGGTCGCCGAAATGAGCGTTCCAAGCGCCACCATGCAGGTGGCGAAAAAATGCAACCCTTTCCCGACCTTGCTGATGCCGAACAGCATCACCCCAAGAAATCCGGCTTCGAGGAAGAAGGCGGTAAGCACCTCATAGGCCATCAGCGGGCCGATGACAGGCCCTGCCTTGTGAGAGAACACCGACCAGTTGGTGCCGAACTGGTAGGACATGACGACGCCCGAAACGACACCCATGCCGAACACGACGGCGAAGATTTTCAGCCAGTAGCGATACAGATTGGCATAGACACCGTCGCCCGTCCGCAACCACAATGCCTCGAGCACCATCAGAAAGCTGGCCAGACCGATCGAAAAGGCGGGAAAGATGAAATGAAATGAAACGGTGAAAGCGAACTGTGCTCTCGCCAGAATTACCGGATCCAGGTTCTCAAGCACCGTTCCGTCTCCTTTGCTGAGATCGGTTGAACTGACCTAATCTGATGTCTGCGATGTTGCTCTATGCCGCCAGAACCCTGACAGGAATCGATTTTGCCGCCGGCGTGCCGCTGATCTTGTCGTAATATTCGAGCGGAAGAAGCGGGTTCAGTTCGGGATAATATCCGGCAACCGAACCGCGCGGCATTGGATAGTCAAGGACCGTCAGCCCGTCGACCCGACGCTGTAAACCATCATCCGTGATCGTTTCGATGGAGATGCGCGCGCCGGCTTCCAACTTGCGTTCCTTGCGGTCGTCCTCATTCATGAAGAGCACCATGCGGTCATTGTAAACGCCGCGGTAGCGGTCGTTGTAGCTGTAGATCGTCGTGTTGAACTGATCGTGCGAGCGCACCGTAGCAAGCCTCAGCATCGCAGGATCGGCGACAGGCGCATTGACCTCAAGGCCGGGCAATAACAGGAAGTTCGCCTTGCCATTCGGCGTCAGCCAAACAAGTCGCCTTGGCGCAACATCGAGATGAAAACCCTTGGGATTTTTGATGCGCTCCGAAAAATCGGAGTAGAGTTCTGGATAGACGGCTGCGATCTTGTCACGGATCAGGTTATAGTCGTGGATATAGGTCTCCCAAGGCACCTTACTATCGGGAAGCGTCGCCATCGCCATGCGACAGACGATTTCCACTTCCGGCTTCAGATGCTCGCTAGCTGGCCTTAGTACGCCACGTGAGGCGCTCACGTTCGACATGGAGTCCTCGATGGTTACGAACTGCTCGCCGGCCGACGTGTGTATCCATTCCGATCTGGCAACCACGGGGAGGATTAGCGCATCCTTGCCATGCACGAGGTGGCCACGGTTGAGCTTGGTGGTAATGCCGACAGTGAGTGCAAGCTTGCTCATTGCCGCATAGGATCGCTCCGTGTCCGGGATCGCACGAACGAAGTTACCGCCCATGCCGATAAAGACTTTGGCGGTGCCGTTCTCCATCGCCTCGACAGATTCGACCGCATGATGCCCGTGCTCGCGGGGTGGCTCGAACCCGAACACATCCCGGACCTTATCGAGATAGCGCTGTGTTGGCTTTTCATCGATCCCCACCGTACGGTCGCCCTGAACGTTGGAGTGTCCTCTTATCGGCGAGATGCCTGCTCCAGGCTTGCCATAGTTTCCCTTCAGTAAAAGCAGGTTTGAGACCTGCTGCACCAGGCGTGACCCATCCTGATGTTGAGTGATACCCATGCCGTAGCAGATCATCGTCGCGTTCGAGCGAATGTAGATCTCGGCACAGCGGCGGATCTGGTCCTCCTCCAGGCCCGACGCCTTCACGAGTTCGGGCCAATCATGGGTCATGACCTCATCGCGAATATCATCGAGACCAACAGTATGTTTCGCAATGAAATCATGGTCGAGGATCGTTTCCCCCTTCGCCTCGCGCTCGAACATCACCCGCATGATGCCTTTCAGGAAGGCGAGATCACCGCCGATCTTCATATGGACGAATTCGCTGGCGATCGGCGTGGAGCCGAATGTCGCCATCTGGATCATGTCCTGGGGTTCAGTGAAGCGTATAAGCGCGCGTTCAGGCATGGGATTGACGGCCACGATCGGAACGCCGCGTTTGCGGGCTTCAACCAGGTTCGTCATCATCCGCGGTGAATTCGTGCCGGTGTTCTGCCCAATCACGAAGATCGCCTCGGCATGCTCGAAGTCTTCGAGGACCACCGTCCCTTTCCCGACACCGATTGCAGGCGGCAGACCGCGGCTCGTCGGTTCATGGCACATGTTGGAACAGTCCGGGAAATTGTTGGTGCCGAATTCCCGGATAAAGATGGCGTAGAGGAAGGCCGCCTCGTTCGGCGTCCGGCCAGACGTGTAGAATTCCGCCTGATGGGGGCTTTCCAACGCCCTCAAATGTTTGCCGATCAGCGCAAAGGCGCTGTCCCAGTCGCAGGGCACGTATTTGTCCGTGGCGGCATCGTAACGCATCGGCTCGGTCAAACGCCCCTGCATCTCCAGCCAATAGTCGGACTGCTCCATGAGTTCGGAGACGGTGTGCTTGGCGAAGAATTCCCGCGTGACCCTGAATTTGGTTGCTTCATGCGCCAGCGCCTTTGCGCCGTTTTCGCAAAATTCGAGCGTCTTCTTGCAGTCAGCGTCCGGGAACGCACAGCTTGGACACTTGAAGCCACCAGGCTGGTTCATCGCCAGCAACGCTCGCGACCCCTTCGTCACGACACTTTGCTCCAGCAGGACCTTGGCGGTTGCAGCAGCAGCGCCCCATCCTCCGGCCGGATGATTGTATGTTTTGTATTCCGCTCTTTTGTCAGCCATGGCCCACACTCCACAAGTGCTATTCCCACGACAGTAAAGCACGTTATGTCATTGTTTTCCATGGACAATATGTCCATCAGAGGCGGACAGTCTGTCCGTTCCCCACATCGCAAACCCTGCTAACTCATTGACAATCATCAATATCCGAAGTGGTACGGCACTTGCAGAGGAGTTCTGGGTCATGTGGGTGACACGCAGTCATGTCCGACAGCCCACCTGTTTCGCGTGGATTTCATTCCGTGCCGAGCGTTGTTCCAGATTGAAGTTTGCTAGGACAAAACATGATCGTCCGTGAAACACCGAACCTGTTGCGTCTCTTCCTCGAGATTCGAGGATCGGTCATACGGCGGATTTATCCGCGTGTGCTCATCGTGATGTTCATGTCAGCCGTCGTGGTCTGGGCTCACACCCATCACCCCAATCTTATTCCGCTGGTGGATGGCGCGCCCTTTTATCTGATCGGCCTCACCCTCTCCATCTTTCTCGGGTTTCGCAACAATGCCTGTTATGACCGCTGGTGGGAGGGACGAAAGCTATGGGGTCACCTTTTCGCCTATAGTCGCGACCTCGCGCGTCAGACCAAATTGCTGCTGCAATACGGCGATCAGGCTGCCAAGGAACGTGACCGTCTGATCAGGTTGAATATCGTTCTGGTCGAGGATCTGGTACGCCACCTTCGCTATGGCGACAGGCTGGGAGAAAACGTCGAGACTCTGCTGTCCAGGGACGAACGTCTGACGCTTCTCAAATCCTTCAACGCACCCAACTATGTCATTCAACTGATGGGGGACTGTCTTGCCGGCATGTCGGCAAAGGGTTACATCACCGATATCGAGTTCGGCATTCTTGACCGCACAATTTGTCAAATGAACGAGGTGATCGCTGGCTGCGAACGCCTGAGGAATACCCCTGTACCTTATGGCTACACGCTTCTGCTTCACAGGACCGCTTATCTTTTCTGTTTTCTCCTGCCGTTCGGACTAGCCAACATGCTCGGCCCTATCACACCGTTTGCCGCAGGCGTCATCGCCTACACGTTTTTCGGCCTCGATGCGCTCGGTGACGAGTTGGAGATGCCCTTTGGGACGAGGCCCAACGCGCTGCCGATCGCGGCAATATCCAAATCGATCGAGATCACGTTACGCGAAGCCCTCGGAGAGGAAAATCTCCCGGAGATGCCGGTACCCGTAAAATCGATCCTTCTTTGAAGGTTTTCAGGATAGCGGACCGCGGAAGTGCGATGCGACTACGCACTCCGAGATCACGACGGGTGAAAAATCGCTCTGAGCTGCGGCGGAACACGACGTGACGTATCAACCAGGAATGACGCATTTCTCTCTTTACTAGGTGATCTGCGTTCAGAGGTTCCACCTCCCTATCCGGCCAGCCCTTTAAACGAGGCTCTCAGACTCGTCACGATCATTTCCACGGCGATAGCCGCAAGGATCATGCCCATCAATCTCTTGGTCACCGCAGAAACGCTGGCCGAAAGATAATGGCCGATAAAGGGGGCACTCCAGAGCGCAACCGCAAGAACGGCGATCATCGCGAATAGTCCGACACCCAGCCCGATTTGCGTGTCTTGAAGACTTGCCGCATGGCCGAACACAATCAGCGTCGATATCGTACCCGGGCCGACCAGCAGAGGAATGGTCAACGGGTAGACTGCAACGCTGTCACCGGCGATTTTTGATGTCTCGCCTGCATCAGGCTGATGCTGGGCGCTTGACGACCCATGCAGCATGGCAAGAGCGATCAGCAGGACAATCAGTCCACCGGCCAGGCGGAAATCATCAATCGTCAAGCCAAAGATCGTCAAGATGGCTTGCCCTGCAAAGACAGAGACAAGCGAAGCCACAACGACGCCCAGAATTGCGACCGAAGCGATCCGCCGCCTTTCGGCGTCGGATCGTCCTTCGGTAAGGGACAGAAAGATAGGAATGTTTGCAATCGGATTCATGATCGCGAACAATGCGGCGAATACCTTGATTGCGAACTGTATTTCAGGATGCATATGATGACCTTTGCGCATTACCGTTGGGAGATTACCTGAACAGGGACGCGGTGCTCAGCAAGGTATTTCACACTCCCCAAAGGATCGGAATGCCGACTGCGCACCATGCCAGTGCGACCTTGAGTTCGAGGCCCCCGAAAAACAGATACCCCACCCACCCTCTATGGCTTCAGCAACACCTTGCCGGTTTTGCCTGGTGTCAGGGAGGTTGTGACCGCGTCTGCAATCTGATCCAGAGAGAACACGCCCTCGACCGGCAATTTCAGTTTGCCGGCTGCAACGAGTTGCAACAGCTCACCGATTAGTCGAGATTTATCTTTCGGCGACATGCTGGCACTGACTTTAGCGCCCCAGAAGCCTTTGACGACCGCCTGTTTGAAGATCAGGTCGCCGGACGATATCTGCATCGGTTCGCCCGTGGCCGAGCCGAAAGAAACCAGCAACCCATCTTCACCAAGCAGCGATAAAAGCTTGCCGCTTATCTCTCCACCAATCGAGTCCACGGCAGCGTTGAACGGCACGCCACCGGTGATTGCCCGGGCACGCTCTTCCCAGTCGTCGTGTTCGGTTGATACGACGTTGGAAATACCAAGTTCGTTGAGTTGTTCTATGGCGTCGTCGCGACGCACCAGATTGACCACTTCGATATCGCGCGTTGCGGCCAGCATTGCCACTGTCTTGCCAACCGCACCGTTGGCGGCGTTCTGGATTATCCGGTCGCCTCCCTTCACATTCAGAAACTCAAGCAGAGCAATGGCGCTGAACGGCATAGCGATCAGTTGCGCCGCGGCGACGTCGGGGATCGCGTCAGGCACGGGGATGACTGCTTTTGCCGACGCAAGAAAATACTGCGCCCATGTGCCATGGACCGATGCAACAGCGACACGTTCACCAATCGACACACCATGGACGTCTTCACCTAGAGCGTCGACTATGCCGACAGCTTCCGATCCCCCGATGGCAGGCAGGGTCGGCTTGTAGCCATAACTGCCGCGAACCGTCCAGAGGTCGTGATTGTGAATTGGCGAGAGGATCGTTCTGAGACGGACCTGACCGAGACCGGGTTGAGGAATCGGACTATCCGTCAATGCCAGGACCTTGGCCGGATCACCAAATGTCGAATGACTCACGCTACGCATTCCGGGCGATCCAGTCATCAAATGCCTCCATGAAGGTTGTCAGAAACTTTCGAGTGTCATCATTGACGAGATTTCCCTGATCATCGAGAAGGGAAGTCACGTTACTGAGGTAAACCTCGGGATGAGACAGTGTGGGAACCCCAAGACCCGCAAGGATCTGACGTAGATGATGGCTGGCTCCGAAGCCACCGATCGCGCCGGGAGAAATGCTGATGATAGCAGCGGGCTTGCCAAGCCACACACTCTGCCCCCGGGGTCTCGATCCTACATCGAGTGCATTCTTGAGAAGCGCAGGCACCGAGCGATTATGCTCAGGAGTAACGAACAGGACGGCGTCAAAACTCTTCATCCTGTCACGAAATATGGCCCAGGGAATTGGCGTCTTGCCATCGTCGTCAAGGTCCTGATTATAAATCGGCAAATCCCCGAGACCGACAACTTCGAACTCAAGTCCTATGGGTGCGAGGGTGAGCGCCGCGTTTGCAATTTTCCGACTGAGCGACGCTCTTCGTTCGCTTCCGACAAGAACTGCGACCGTTTTAGCCTCCTGGAGACTCATGAATTTTTCCCTTCCAGTTGCTTGTCTCGCAAAATACCTACCGTGGGCGGCACTATTTGAACTCGCGCGCGCTGCTCATCCACATTGGTCATGAGGCGCGAACTTCGTTGTCCGGTGAGATAAATCCAGAGCCAGCTCATCGCGACAGCGAGTCGGTTTCGAAGCCCGATCAGAAAATAGATGTGTGCAATCCCCCATAGCCACCAGGCCACGTACCCCTTGAGCTTCACGCGCCCGAAATCGACGATCGCGGCACGCTTTCCGATGGTCGCCAGACTGCCGGCATCCTTGTAGGCAAAGAGGTCATCTGATTGTTGGCCGCGAATTCGTGCGCGGATAATCGTCGCAACATAGCTTCCTTCCTGCTTTGCTGCCGGCGCAACTCCTGGCACCGGTCGACCGTTCGTTTCCACATAGGCCGTGTCACCGATCACGAATATGTTCTCATCGCCTGGGACCGTCAGATCGCGTTTCACAAGTACCCGACCAGCACGATCGACCGGGGCTTTGAGCCATTCCCCGGCCGGAGACGCCGCAACGCCTGCAGCCCACAGGATTGTTTGCGCAGGCAGCAGTTCGCCGCCGATCTCGACACCTCGCTCGTCACATCTGGACACCGGCTGCCCGAGCAGGACTTCCACGCCGAGGCGGTTCAGGGCGCGCAGCGCATACTCCGACAGGGTTTTCATGAAACCCGGGAGTATCCGGGGGCCGGCCTCGATGAGCACCACCTTTGCCGTGCGTGTATCGAAATTTCGAAAATCCAGGCGCAGCGTGTCATGCGCCAGTTCTGCGATCGTTCCGGCCAATTCTACGCCTGTCGGCCCACCTCCGATGACGACGAATGTCAGGAGCTTTTGGCGCAGCGCCTCGTCGCTTGTCCATTCGGCCTCCTCGAAGGCAGCCAGAATCCGGCGGCGTATAGTGGTCGCATCATCGAGCGTCTTTAAAGCCGGCGCATGTGGCTCCCATTCGTCATGGCCGAAATAGGAATGGCGGGCGCCGGTGGCCAGTACCAGGTAGTCGAACGGAAGCGGTTCTTCATCCTCGACCAGTACCTGGCGCTTTTCGAGGTCGACGCCGACAACGTTTCCGAGAAGCGTCGTGACGTTTTTAAACCGGCTGAGCAGCGAGCGAATAGGCCAGGCGATCTCGGAGGGGGCAACGGAGGCTGCAGCGGCCTGATAGAGCAACGGCTGGAACAGGTGGTAGTTGCGCCGGTCGATCACGGTGATGCGGACCGCCGTATCCGCGAGATTGCGGGCTGTTTCCAGCCCGCCAAAACCGGCACCGACGATGACGACATGAGACAAGCCACGGTCCATGATCATACCCGCCTTTCCCGCTTAGATCAGGGAGCTTTGTCTACTGAGCCTTCAGGAGACAGCAAGGCGATTGCCGCTTCTGCGGTCAGCATGCGGAACGTGAAGCTTTCCTGGAAGTAAAGTTCCACTGTGGTTGCCGTATGGCTGAGATAGCCAATGGAGATGTCCTGGCCGAGATCAAACTCGAAATCGCCGCCTCGTGTCGTCAAGACATAGCCGCCCTTGATCGCTGGTGCCCAGATGATCCCGCCATCGACCACCTTCTCGATATGGTGAAACACCGGATAGCCTTCATCGCTGCCACCACTCGCGGCGGTATATGTCTCCTCACCCAACACCAGAGCATAGGGTCCCTGAACGCCGGCGAGACGCAACTGGCTGACGGCCTTGGCCACGACGTCAGGATAGTTCTTGAGGCTTGGTGGAAGGGGCAGCGCCTGATTACTGCTGCCATCGCGGATCCCCTGAATGCCAGCAGCGGCAAAACCTTCGAACACGGCCCGGTCTTCGCTGAACGCCAGCGTGCGGGCAGCGTCTTTAACTGGTGACCAGTCGGAATCTTCCGATCCCCGTTCGACGTCATCAATCGCGGATCGTGCAAGCTCGAACGGAACGCGGAGCTCGACAACCGGTTTGACCTCTCGCAGCGAAGCTTGAACGCCCTCGCCTGGACTTTCCAGCTTTTTGAGATGACCTGTGCCAGCGGCAGCGAATTCGGCTCCCTTCGGCCCATCGACATCCACCACGCGGCGTGCTGTCAGGTGACGCTTCAGTGTCCTCTTCGCCTCTTCCTCGATTTGCTCCCAGGCTTTTTCTGAAATCGGGGCGAGTTCTCTGTGAAGGTTGTTCATGGTCAAACCTCATTTTTTTTCAAGGAACCGATCCCGAGGGAACCGTTCGTGGCCATTTTGTCGGGAGCAGCGTTTTCGTCGTCCAACGGATTTTCTGCAGGAGGTCCATCGACTGGTGCGGGGATGGGATCCGGCTCGACACTCTCGAGAAAAGTCGCCGACGGAACGAAGAAAAGGCTGCCGGTGATCGCCCGGCTGACGTCGAGCAGTCGGTCATAGTTGCCCGGCGGACGGCCGACGAACATGTTGACCAGCATCTGCTCCATGCGCCCCGGCGACTTGGCATAGCCGATGAAATAGGTACCGAACTCGCCCTTGCCGACATCGCCGAACGGCATGTTGTCACGGACGATATCGAGTTCTTCGCCGTTTTCGACGATTGTCGTCAGTGCATTATGGGCAAAGCTCGGCTTGACGCTGTCATCGAGCTCAACATTGGTGAGCTTCTTGCGGCCGACAATGCCCTCCTGTACCTCGACGGGTATCGCATTCCATTTTTTCAAGTCGTGCAGATATTTCTGGACGATCACATAGCTACCGCCTGCAAAAGCCGCATCCTCGTCCCCGATGATCGTGACATCGATGGCGGCCTGGTCGACCGGGTTCTCTGTCCCGTCGACGAAACCGATCAGATCGCGATCATCGAAATAGTTAAACCCCTGAACCTGGTCTGCGGTCGCGACGGCGTCACCGAGCCGCGACATGATCTCCATTGCCAACTCGAAACAGAGATCTATGCGGGCGGCGCGAATATGAAAGAGGAGGTCTCCTGGCGTCGAAACCGCGTGATGCACCCCGCGGATTTCCTTGAAGGGATGCAGGTCCTTTGGCCTCGGTCCGCCAAACAGACGGTCCCAGGCATCCGATCCAAAGCCCATGACGCAGGACAATCCCCCGTCCAGAGCGCGAAAGCCAACTGCGCGAAGCAACCCGCCGAGATCACCACAGAGCGAGCGGACAGCCATTTCGCTTTCCCGACCGGGACTGATGGTGAGGACGAGAAAAATCGCAGCGCGTGTGAGCCGCGCCACAACAGGCTGTGCTAGAGGTTTCTGTTCAGGCGATGCCATGTCCAATCGTAAATCCTTTTAAATCATCGACCCGCCAGGATCAGGTCAGTTGGTAGGAGCGTGCGCCTGTTCCGGCGAGGCCGCCGGCTTCGACGATCAGATAGTCCTCACGGATAGGTTTTTTCTCGAAATAGTCCTGCAATATTTCAAGCGTTCCGGCCGCGTAACGTGCCTGGGCCGAGAGTGAAGTGCCTGCGATATGCGGTGTCATCCCGTTGTAGAACATGGATCTCCACGGATGATCGGGCGGTGCGGGCTGTGGATACCAGACGTCGCCCGCATAACCCGCGATATGACCCGCCTCCACTGCGCGAACGATTGCGTCCCTGTCTACGAGCTTCGCACGCGCGGTATTAATGATGTAGACGCCGCGTTTCATCTCAGCCAGCATCGCTTCATCGATGAGGTGCTCGGTGGAGGGGTAGAGCGGGACCTGCAGGTTGACGATGTCGACACTTTGCACGAGCGATTTGACATCAGGATGAAACGTCAGGTTCAACTCGGCCTCGATCTCCGTCGAAAGACGGTGTCTTTGCGTATAGTGGAGGCGCATATCGAAGGGCTTAAGTCTGCGAAGCACCGCAAGTCCGATACGACCCGCGCCGATCGTACCAAAGTCCATGCCTTCGACATCGTAGCTACGCGATACACAATCGGCGATGTTCCACCCACCGTCGACTGAAATCGCATGCGAGGGCAGATAATTGCGTACCAATGCCAGCACCGTCATGACCACATGCTCTGCGACGCTGATGCAGTTTGAACCGGTGACTTCGGCGACTGTTATACCGGCTTCGGACGCAGCCTTCAGATCGATATGGTCGGAACCGATGCCGGCAGTAATGGCAAGTTTCAGCTTTGACGCTTTCGCAATTCGCTCACGGGTGAGATAAGCTGGCCAGAACGGCTGGGAAATAACGATATCGGCCTTCGGAAGCATTCTTTCGAATTCTGATTCCGGTCCGTCCTTGTCAGACGTGACGATGAGCTGATGGCCAAGCCCCTCGAGATAGTTGCGGAGCCCAAGCTCTCCTGAGACCGACCCCAACAGTTCACCAGGCGTGAAGCCAAGCGGGCCGGTCGGGGCCGGCATGGATCGGTCCGTCGGATAACTCGTCAATAGCGGCAGGCCCGTTCGCGCGTATTCCGGTGGGTATCCCGTTACCGGGTCAGGATAAAGCACACAGAGAACAGTCGCCATCTCGTTGTCGCCTTTCATGAGTTCCAAACCAGTTCTTAGTCGGAAGCGGGCTGTGGGGCATGATTTCCCATACGCCGAAGATCAAGCAAACATCATGCCATGACAAATACTCTTTAATCACAACGGCCTATAGGAATTCCGACCATGCCGCCGGGACATCTGTTCATGGCTGTTGGACACTATGTCCATGAATTTTATCAAGCCTCAGACGACATCATCCCAGAGCTTTCGTTCGGCAAGGCATCACGATGATTGCGAGGCCAACGCCCGTGTCGCCGAGCGCCGGGATCAACGATGTTTCAAATGCGGCGCGACTGAAGCAGTCCGGTGCTCCATCCCTCACTCGTCATCGTCATCGATGATCCTGACGCTCTTGCCATTGAAGGTGAGCCCGTCCTTTCCGACCGAGACTTTTACCGTCGAGTCGTCATGGACCTCTCCCCCCAAGAGCAGTTCGGCCAGAGGATCCTGTACGTAGCGTTGAATGGCCCGTTTCAGCGGACGAGCTCCGAAGGCCGGGTCCCAGCCCTTTTCTGCGAGCCAGTTCTGCGCTTTTGTATCAAGTGAGAGGCTGATTTTCCGGTCGCTGAGAAGTCTCTTGAGGCGAGCGAACTGGATCTCGACTATCCGGCCCATCTCGTTCTTCTGGAGGCGGTGAAACAGAATGATCGCATCGATGCGGTTGAGGAATTCCGGTCGGAAGTGGACGCGAACCATCGCCATGACCTCTTCGCGCACCACACTGGTCTTCTCGCCCTCCGGCTGGTTGACCAGGTATTCGGCGCCGATATTCGAGGTCATGATGATCAGCGTATTGCGGAAGTCCACGGTCCGGCCCTGACCGTCAGTGAGACGCCCGTCGTCGAGCACCTGAAGTAGCACGTTAAAAACATCCGGATGTGCCTTTTCGATCTCGTCGAACAGAACGACCTGATAGGGGCGCCTGCGCACAGCTTCGGTCAGTGCGCCACCCTCGTCATAACCCACATAGCCAGGAGGAGCCCCGATCAGCCGCGAGACCGAATGTTTCTCCATGAATTCGGACATATCGATGCGAACCATGGCGGTCTCGTCGTCGAATAGAAACTCGGCAAGTGCCTTGGCAAGCTCTGTCTTGCCGACGCCCGTCGGACCGAGGAACATGAAGGAACCGATCGGCCGGTTGGGGTCCTGAAGGCCCGCCCGGGCGCGGCGTACGGCAGTGGATACCGCGCGCACGGCCTGAGCCTGGCCGATGACGCGCTCCCCGAGCTTGTCTTCCATATGGAGCAGCTTGTCCTTTTCACCCTCGAGCATCTTGGTGACGGGCACGCCAGTCCATCGGGAGACAACCTGGGCAATGTTATCGGCAGTCACTGTCTCGCTGATCGAGGACGTTTCGGTTGCCTCGATGGCAGCGAGCTTCTTCTCCAGCTCAGGAATGGTGCTGTAGGAAAGCTCGCCTGCGCGCTGGAACTCACCCTTGCGCTGCGCATTCGCAAGATCAGTTCGATACTGCTCCAACTCGCTCTTTATTTTTTGAGCGTCCGACAGCTTGCTCTTCTCGGCCTGCCAGGTCGAGGTCATGTCGGCCGATCTTTTTTCCAGCTCGGCCAGTTCCTTCTCGAGCGCCTGGAGACGGGCCTTCGACCCCTTGTCGCTCTCCTTCTTCAACGCCTCCTGCTCGATCTTCAGTCGAATGACGTCACGGTCGATGGAATCCAGTTCTTCCGGCTTGGAATCGACCTGCATCTTCAGCCGGGCTGCGGCTTCGTCGATCAGGTCGATCGCCTTGTCGGGAAGGAAGCGGTCCGTGATGTACCGATTGGACAAGGTGGCCGCAGCCACCAGCGCCGCGTCCGAAATCCTGACCCCGTGGTGAAGCTCGTATTTTTCTTTGAGGCCGCGCAGGATCGAGATTGTATCCTCGACACTGGGTTCCGGTACGAAGACCGGCTGAAAGCGGCGGGCCAGCGCCGGGTCTTTTTCAACATGCTTGCGATATTCGTCGAGCGTGGTGGCACCGACGCAATGCAATTCGCCGCGGGCCAGCGCCGGTTTCAGCAGGTTGGAGGCATCCATGGCGCCATCGGTCTTGCCGGCGCCGATCAGCGTATGCATTTCGTCGATGAACAGGATGATGCCGCCTTCTGCGGAGGTAACCTCCTGCAGAACGGCTTTCAACCGCTCCTCGAATTCACCTCTGTACTTCGCTCCGGCGATCAGAGCGCCGAGATCGAGCGCCAGCAGTCTCTTGTTATGCAGGCTTTCCGGCACGTCGCCGTTGATAATCCGAAGCGCCAGCCCCTCAACGATCGCAGTCTTGCCGACGCCGGGTTCGCCTATAAGGACGGGATTGTTCTTGGTCCGGCGCGAGAGCACCTGAACCGTTCGACGGATCTCCTCATCACGGCCAATGACTGGGTCAAGTTTTCCGTCCCGCGCTGCCTTTGTCAGATCGCGGGCGTATTTTTTCAAAGCGTCATAAGCGTTTTCGGCCGAGGCATTATCCGCAGTCCGCCCCTTGCGAAGCGCGCTGATCGCCGCCGTGATCGCCTGAAGGTTCACACCAGTATCGGAAAGAACCTTCCCCGCATCACTGCCACGGTCCTCGACCAATGCCTGGAACAGGCGTTCCACCGTCACGAAGCTGTCGCCGGCCTTTTCCGCGATCTTTTCCGCAGCGTCGAATATACGGGCAAGTTCGGACGCCATATAGACCTGCCCAGCACCCGAACCGGAGACCTTCGGCAATTTCTCAAGAGCGCCCTCGGTCGCGGCATGAACGGTCCGCGCGTTGCCGCCCGAACGGTCGATCAGGCCTGCGACAAGTCCCTCATTGTCGTCCAGCAACACCTTCAGAAGGTGCAGGCTGTTGAATTGTGGATTTCCGTCCCGCATGGCAAGCGATTGGGCCGACTGGATAAAGCCCTTCGCGCGGTCCGTGAATTTTTCGATATTCATGGTCTATCACCCCTTACAACGGCGATTTCAATGATCGGAACAGGTGACGTCAGGTTGCGGCTGGCGTATCGGTGTGAGCCGAACCTGCCAGAACCGGGGATGCTGCCAACGCGTCGCGCAGCGCCTGTTCTTTCGAGTGATTTAGTGATGTTCTAAGGACCGTCCCGCCGGTTCCCTTGAGCTCATCGAGAACCTTGTCTGCGGTCATCTTGCGGATCAGTAGAAACAGTGCGGCGTTTTCAGGCTTCAGACTGGTCGCAAGTTCCTTCATGAAACCATCATTGATGCCGTAGTCGCTCAATGCGCCGCTCAGAGCGCCGGAGGCCGCACCGATGGAAGCTCCCAGTAGAGGCATCAGGAAAATCGATCCGATCAGCAATCCCCAGAAGCCTCCGGACACGGCCGAGATCGCTGTCGTATTCATCAGTTGTACGAGCTTGACCCTACCATTACCCTGCTTGACCGCGATCACCGCGTCGGAAAGCTCGATCAGGTACTCCTTCTGAAGGTTCAGAAGTTTCTCCCGTATAGCTTCCGCCTTGTCTTCGGTCGGGTAAACAATCACGATCAGATCGGACATAAACGCGCTCCTTCGATGGAAAATACTCCGGGTTCGGAGAACGCTGTGCAACCTCTGTGCCAAACGAAATAAATTATCAAAATCAATATATTGCGCGAGGCACTCGACGAAGTTTCGGACAATATGTCGGTACAGGGAAGACAAATAGTCCTGTCGGTTAAGCCGATTTAGCCCGTCGGCTGCCCGTACAGGATCTCAAGGGCCGCAATCGCGGTCAGGATATATCCGCCATTGGTGTCGATGTCCTCATCGGTGGAGAGATCGAACTTTTTCCAAGTGCCGTCGAGATAACCTGCCTGCCGTTCCGCGATGACCTTGTTAGCGGTCTGTTTTATCGCATCGAATTGCGTCAGGTCGAAATTGAGACCTCGATTGTCGAGAAACAAACCATGCTGATGCAGAAAATCCGCCATCGGCATGGAGGTTCCTGTCAGATAGAAGAGCAGATCATTGGCATTCAGGGGCTGATCCCGTGACCGCGGAACCAGGCCCGATTCTTCAAGATTTTGTATAGCGGCTTGCATGTCTTTAGAAAGCTGCTCGATCGTTACTGCGGTCATATAGCTATCTCCTGAGGCCGGTCGTGCAACGTTATTGAGGAGTAAGACGGCACTGCGGTCGGAGCGGGGTCCAGCATCCCGCACGCGCCAATATGCGGCGTTCGTTCGCTAGCATATCCCGAGAAGGCCACCTTCAAATCGCTGGTCAGGTTTGATATCGAGAAATTCCGTTCCGGTGGCTACGCCAAACTCATTGGGTTCGGTCGCCAGCCGGATATTGAAAACCGATGAGTTATTCGCGCGAGCAAGTATTGCATTCCAACCGCCATTTGCGATGCACTCATCGTAGTTCGTGTCGCAAGTCTTGCCGGTCACTGGGATCTTGAACCATTTGCCGTAGACGTCTCTATTTTCCGCGACTGACGCATATACATATTTGATATCGGTGATGTTTACGATGCCTAGGGTCCAGATGTTCGCCGGATCGTGGACATTCCCCAAGGCATTGAAGGAAGGATCAATATTATTCTCATGAATTTCGAAATCGGAATAAGCATCCTTGGTTTGTAGCCGTTGCAGGTTCATCGCTATCTCCTCGTCCATCTGGTCGCTCATTCGGGCCGTTTGTATTTTTGCAGAGCCCTTCGATTGTCGGGTCGATCGCCTCCCGGCCGGAACACCGCGCGGCGCGATATTCGCCGGTATTGATGTTCCGCATCGCTCGCACTTCTGTTGACAGCCTTAGCGAGTGCACGCCTACCCCTGCTTTTCGACAGTACGCTTGGCTTTGTTCGAAGTGCGCCGGTCTACGATGAAATCTCCGAAGCAATGATCATGCCAATTAGAATATAAAATAATATCAATGTGTTGACTTTAACTTCAACGCCACCAAGTCAACTTGTCCGCGTTTGATTGGACAAGTTGTCGAGCGCGACCGAAAACCGATCCCGATCGCTTAGCTGCAATTCAAACTCTTGAGTTCAATATGTTGACGTCGTCGTCACAACGACACGCTGGGGCTGGTGCCCGATAATGTCCGGAAAGGATCTGTCATAACGGATAGAGCTTCCGAATAAATGGAAGAACTGGCCCAGCCGATGTGCCGGTGCCTGCAAGGTCCAGTCGCCGGCGTGGAGAGTATCTTGGCTTCCGAAATCAGACCCGGCTGGAAGATGCTGGTGCGCCAGCCAGCATAGGGCGCATAAAGACGGAATGCTCAAACTGCTTTCCTGTATTAAGCGTAGCCAGCGGATATGGTCCTCACCCAAAAGGTTCCCAGCAAGATGACAATCTGTCCGAAGGGTGTTCGCCAATTTGTCGCGACTCCCGATGAACAACGATGCAACTACCTGATATTTAATACGAACATACTTGGCATGCGTATTGCTTCCCCTTTTTCGATCACAGTGAGATGCGTTGATGTTGGCGCGGGCTTCCATTGTGATGGGTCGTTCCAGATTTGTCCCCGCACCGGTGACCTGACCGTCGTCGCTGCCGCCTTTCTTCAGTCGACAGGAGATTTCGATGGCATTTTCCCTTCCAGACCTGCCCTACCCCCATGATGCCCTGGCGCCGCACATGTCTAGGGAGACACTCGAATATCATCATGACAAACATCACGCCGCCTATGTGAATGCGCTTAATTCACTGATCAAAGGGACGGAGTGGGAGGGTCTCGGCCTCGAAGAGGTGGTGACCGGATCGTTCGGCAAGAACGTGCCTCTTTTCAACAATGCCAGTCAGGACCTCAACCACACCTATTTCTGGAAGTGGATGACACCAAAGGGCGGCGGGCCGGTTCCGGGGCGGCTGGAGAAGCAGATTATAAGTGATTTCGGCTCGGTCGAGAAATTGACGGCAGACTTTGTGGCGGCGGGCGTCGGCCAGTTTGGATCCGGCTGGTGCTGGCTTGCCGTTGAAAACGGGAAGCTCGCCGTTACCAAAACGCCGAATGGTGAGAGCCCACTCGTGCATGGTGCTGTGCCGATCCTCGGCTGCGATGTCTGGGAGCACTCCTATTACATCGATTACCGCAATCGTCGGCCTGATTACCTGAAGGCCTTCCTGGAGCACCTCGTGAACTGGGAATATGTCGACGATCTATTCGATAAGGCAACGTGACGAATACCGATGCCGGTCTGGCATAAATGAATGGCCTGGAAACGGTCTTCGGCTTTCTGTGGCGGCGCACGGCATCTGGTGGAATTGTCCTGAATTTGATCCGGCATACCGGAGATTCAGAGGGACGCTGAAGCATCTAACCTGTTTATAGCAAAGGAGAACTGAAATGAGCGACAAGATCAAGGAAGGCATGGAAGTCATCGGCGCCGACGGCGTGCATGTCGGCACAGTCGACCGGGTGGAAGGCAACCGTATCAAGCTGAGCAAGAGCGACAGTTTTGGACATCACAAGGGACATCATCACTATATCGAGCTCGGGTTCGTGGCCGGCGTCGAGGGTGACAAAATTCGTCTTTCCGCGAATGCAGACATCGCCGTGACCCTGGAAGAAGAGCCCTCTGGCCGGCCGGTCCCACTATGAGCAACCGGCGTGGTGAAGCTTGATGTATGATGCAGGTCTTCTCATTGCTCGGTTGTTTCTGGGCGTTCCTTTCATCGTGTGGGGCGTACTGAAGCTCCGCGGCGATGAAGCCAAACTGGTGCCAGGACTCCGGGCGCTGAGATTGCCCGACCCGTCGTTTTTCGCCTATTTGATTGGAGTGTGTGAACTTGTCGGCGGCGTTGCCGTCGTCATGGGCTATCCGGTGCATACTGCCGGCGTGCTGTTGGGTCTATGGTGCCTCGCGACGGGCTATGACGCACACAGGGGAAACATGACCGAGCTTTTGAAGAACGTGACCATGGCAGGAGGATTTTTTGCCCTGGCCGCAACTGGTCCGGGCGGGTTTTCCGTTTTTGGCGGCGCTCCCACGGGCTTGTTCGCCTATCTGCCTTAGGCCGCAGCGAAAGCGTTCGGACAGGCGAAAACGAAGAATGCGACTGACACCAATGGCGTGTTTACCGGCCCGCTCGGGTCGGTAAACATGGAACTCACGGGGCCAGAAGCAACATCTGACTGCAAGGCGTTGCAAAGGCGGAGAACGGGACAAGCACCATGACAACGACCAAAATTTTAGTCGTCCGTCACGCAGAGAAACCGGATGGCCACGGGACAGGCGGCGTCGACCCGAGCGGGCAGCCGGACGCAAAATCATTGACGCCCCGCGGCTGGCAACGCGCCGGTGCCCTGGTTCAGCTCTTCGCGCCAGACAGTGGCCACCCGCGCGCACCGCTGATGCGACCGGACCACCTGTTTGCCGCCCGTGCCGGTCATGAAGAAGACGAACACAGCAAACGGCCATATCAGACGATCGAGCCTCTAGCAGCCTATATCAAGGCTGCCGGAGGTATCGACAACTCCTTTCGCAAAGACGAGCTCGACAAACTTGTCAATGCGGTCATCTCTTGCGATGGCACTGTGCTGATTGCATGGGAACACAAAAACATCCCGCCAATGGCGCGGATCCTGGTTCCTCCAAGTGAGCAGGTTCCCGACTGGCCGGATGACCGTTACGATATGATCTGGGTCTTCGACCGAGTGGGTGATGTCTGGCATCTCACCCAGGTTCCCCAACGTCTTCTTGCTGGAGACATCGAGACGGTATTCGCCTGAGTAGGTGCGAATAGCGTCTTTCCGGTCATCACAGATCTAACCCACATCTGCACAGTGATCGTCGGCCGGATTCTGACCGTCATATGGCTTCAGGGAGCCAGACCGTAAACGTTGTCCCCTGGCCTGGCGCCGTTCGCACCGATATCGTACCGCCCTGCCTCGTCACCAGCATCTGGCAGATTGAAAGACCAAGGCCAGTACCCTCGCGGCGTTTTGTCGTGAAGAAGGCATCGAATATTTTCTTCGCCACCTCAGGCTCAATGCCACTTCCGGTATCAGAGACCTTAATTTCGACGCCCGCCGTTGCTTCGATTTCGGAATCGAGCGTCTCAATATGTAATTCGCCTCCTCGTGGCATGGCGTGGATCGCGTTGACAATCAGATTAATCAGTACCTGCTGCAATTCTGTACGGCGCATCGCGATAAGCCTTGATGCGCGGTCGTCACGTTCAACCATGATCGTGGTTTTCTTCAGGAGATGATGAACAAGCGGCAGGGTGTCATTGACAACATCAGAAGGCAGATAGCGTTCAAGGACACCGGCATATTCCTGCGGCTTCGAAAACCTGAGCAGATTGGTGACCATCTCGCTGATACGCATAAGTTGCTGGTCTATCAGCTTGAACTCGTCTCTGGCTTTATCGGCATCGGATCCAATCATGCCTTGGATGACTTCGAGGTTGCCCTGTATCACGGCTATGGGATTGTTGATCTCATGGGCGACGCCAGCCGTAATCTCACCGATCGCCGCGAGCTTTTCTGACATAATCAACTGCTTGGTCGTCGTCTCAAGCTGTTCATTCGCCGTTTGCAATTCTCTGGCGCGCTCCTCGACACGCTGATTAAGCTCAGTATTCCATAACCTCAGCTCTGCATCCCGCTCCTGAACCTGGTCGAGCAGATGGTCCAGTTCCGACGCAACCTGGCCAATTTCGTCGGTCATTTCAGGGAGCCCCGCTCGTGCCGAGAGATCCCCCGTCTCTACCCGACCGATCGTCCGGGTCATCCTTTCAAGGGGCCGGAAGATATTATTTGCCCAAACAAGGAAAAGGGGCACTGTGGCTGCAACTGAAATCGCAAAGGCAATCACGATTGCCATCACGGCCTCGCGCTTGGCATCCGTAAAGGGCTTTTGAAGGAAACCGACATAGAGCATGCCGACGCGGCGGTTGTTGGTGTCCAGCAATGGCTGATAGGCCGAAATGTACCAGTCATTGACGACGAAAGCCTGCTCCTTCCATGTATGCCCGTATTTGAGGACCGCTTCCCCCACATCTTTCGATACACGCGTGCCTATCGCGCGCCGCCCGTCGAATAGATCCACATTGGTAGCAATCCTGACGTCGGACAGAAACACTGTCGCGGTTCCACGGCTTTCGGATGGCAGGCTGGCTTCGACGTAGATCAGTCGGTTAATGGCATCGATAAATGAGGTGTTGTTGTTCAGTAGCACCCCGCCAACCAATGCTCCGCGCTCGCCGCTTCCACGGGTTGCCATCGTAGCGGCGTGGAGAACGAGACCACGGGTCTCTTCCTGCCCGCTGGGCATCGCGTCCGAGCTTGAGGACATGAGAGCGATCCGAGCCCGCTCGGCAATGTCCGGTGCAAGCGCGGAAAGCTCTGTCTGGTCGAACACGTCGAAACCGGCAGAGCGTTTGCCATCGAGTGCTGCCTTAACAACAGGCCAGTCCCAACGGGGTGAAACAGTCGCAAGCGGCCGACTGCTTGCAAGAACATTGCCCGAGCTGTCGATTAGATAAAGAAAATCCAGGCCGCGATCACCGGCGACTTCCTTCAGGAAGAGATTGAGGTCTGCATTCGACGTGGAGCCACTCGCCGTAAGATCGCGAAACCGAGCAGACTGACTGACGGCGGAAAGTCTTTCCTCCGTCGCAGCCAGCATCCTGTCCACGTAAAAATGGGCGATGGTCAGGTCGTCGTTGACTTTCGAAATCGCGAGTGCGTCAAACCGCTCATTCCAACGATAAATCGCGATCCCCAGTAGAATGGGCAGGATAACGAGCATCGGTACGAGCGCGATGGCCAGAAGTCGATAGCGGACCGACGCCTTTTTCTTCGGGATGTTGTGTTGAACCTCATCCATTCCAGCTTACACATTTCCGGTCGATCGTCTTGCGGGAAATCCCGAGCCGTCGAGCAGCCTCCTCACGGTCGCCGCCCACCTCACGCAGCACGGAAAGAATGTGACGTTTTTCGATTTCCGCCAGGCTCAGCCCTCCCGCATCTTCATGTGTCAGGGGAGATCTTTCGGCCTCATCGGGAAAAGCCCCCAGGATCACGGCCCTTTCGATGAAGTTTCTAAGCTCTCGTATGTTGCCTGGCCAGTCATATCGCAGGAGATAGGAACGGATGCGGTCATCGATCTCGACCGCCGGCATGCCAACTTGCTGGACCGCCTCGCGCATGAACAGCGCGGCCAGTTCCAGGACGTCGTTACCGCGGTCCTTGAGCGGCGGCAACTGGATCTGAACGACGTTGATACGGAAATAGAGGTCAGCGCGAAACGCACCTTCTGCAACGCGCTTCTCCAGGTCGGCATTGGTTGCAAAGATGAATCTGGCATCGAAGGGAATTTCTCTCTCGGAACCGACGGGCCTTACGCGCCGATCCTCGAGCACGCGCAACAGCTTGCTTTGCAACTGATAGGGCAGATCGGCGATCTCGTCGAGAAAGACGGTGCCACCCTGGGCATGTAGAAACAATCCCTCGCGGGTTCTGTTAGCTCCCGTGAAGGCACCCTTCAAATGGCCGAACAGCTCGCTCTCGATCATATCGGCCGGGATAGCGCCGCAGTTGATCGGCACGAACAGCTTGTCGGCCCGCCCGGAAAGTGAATGCAGCGAGCGGGCCGCGACCTCCTTGCCGGTCCCTGATGGTCCCGTCAGCAGCACCGATGTCGAGATCGGGGCAACGCGGGAAATCATCGAGCGCACCTTTTCGGTTGCAGGAGACTTTCCGACGAAATTGTTGCGAAGATAGACCTGGTGGGCAGGAAAATTCAGTTGATGCCGCAGCACGTCGTTTTCGCGCTGTAGCCGGCTGCGGTCCAGACAGCGCGCAATCGAGTTCAACAACTGGTTCGATCGGAAAGGTTTCAGAACGAAATCAACAACACCGACACGGACGGCACTTATCGCGGTGTCCAGATCCGCATACGCGGTCATGAGGATCACATCGGCAAAGAAGCCGGTTGCTCGCTGCTCCGCCAACCAGTCGAGACCATTTTTATCGGGCATGATATTGTCGAGGATAACGACATCAAAATGCGTCGCATCGATCTTGCGGGATGCTTCGGCCGTATTTTCCGCCTCCTCGATCAGTTTGCAGCGAGGACCAAGGGTCTTCAGCAGGAAGTTCCTCATGCCCGGCTCGTCATCGACGACCAGGATCGAAGCCTGCGCAAGCCACGGCCCAAACTCGGGATCTTTCATACGTTCCGATGTATCGTTGAGCTCAGATTCCGGCATTCCCACCCCTTAAAGACACTTGTATCGAACATCTCGGCAATGCCGGACTTTTTTAAAGCTTTCTTTCCCTAAGAGGGGCGCTGGCCGTCTTCAGCATCCTTTTTTTTCAAATGCGATTGCAGGTGTTCGAAAGCGCGGCGCATACCGTGTAACTGATCGAGCAGGTGCAGAATAACATCAACACCTGCGTCATTCGCCCCCACATTTTCTGTAAGGTCGCGGATGAGATGGACCCGCGCGATATCCGCATCCGAAAAGCCCGGTCCCGAGGACGTTTGTTCCGGCTTGACCCATTCCTGCTCGATCCAGAATTCCAGCGTCTGCCCCTGCACACCCGAGCGAATAAGGAACTCCTTCTTCGTGATAATCATGACTTGTCCTCGCGTGGGTTGAAGTCTTTTCCAGCGCTCCAGTTCGACACAAAAGTCTCGAGCTCCGGGTCTACGTGCCTGGGCAGGATAATCCTGAGCCTGACGAACTCGTCCCCCTGCCCGCCCCCTCGCCTCGGTGCACCTTTGCCGCGCAGGCGCAGCGTCGTACCCGTGTTCGAACCTTTCGGTATTGACATCGACACGTCGCCGGTCGGTGTCGGCACCCGGATCTTGCCGCCAAGAACGGCTTCTGTAAGAGAAATCGGCAAATCGATGGAAATGTCGTCGCCATCACGCTGGAACCGAGGATCCGCCAGAACCTCTATCTGGATGAGGGCATCGCCGGGACCGCCTTTGCCTGCCCCCGGCGCTCCCTTGCCCTTGAGGCGAAGGGTCTTGCCGTCGACAAGGCCGGCCGGAATGGTGACGTCCAATGTGCCGCCGCCCGGTAGTGTCAAGCGCTTGCTGGCACCGATAATCGATTCAACGAAGGAGATCGCCAGAGTATAGTGCAGATCCTCGCCTCGCCGGTTGGCACGGCTGCGCTGTCCGCGTCTGAGCAATTCGGCGAAGGCGTCGTCGTTATCCATGAAGTCGGCAAAACCAGACGTATCCATATAGGGATGACCGCCATCCGAATGGGCGTAGTTCCGGTAATATGAATGTTGCGGGCGCTCTGCTCCACTCTCGTCGATCTCCCCGGCATCAAAGCGTTTCCGCTTTTCTGCATCGCTGAGCAGGTCGTACGCTCCCGCAACCTCCTTGAACTTCTCTTCCGCGGCTTTGTCGCCGGGGTTCAGGTCGGGATGCAGCTTTTTCGCGAGCTTGCGATACGCGGACTGGATGTCCGCCGCAGACGCGGATTGGCTGACACCGAGCACCTCATATGGGTTTTTCACATCTTGCTCCGGCTAAAAATTTGAGTTGGGCCATTCCCGATCAAAAACCTTTCGGAGCATTTAAACTCCTGTCCACGAAACTGAACAAGTCATGATCAAGCGTTGCGAACCTGGCAACACCAGAGAAAGTGCGGAGAAGCTTGCGCCGCCCCGCACGCCTCCTGTCAATTGGCCTTCTTCTGTTCGTCGTCGATCTCGGTGTAATCCGCATCAACGACATCCTCGCTCCCTGCAGATTGTGAACTCGAACCCGTCTGCTGCGATTGCGCATAGACGGCTTCCGCCAGCTTCATGCTCATCTGCTGAAGCGCATTGGCCTTCGTCGTGATCGCCTCGCCGTCATTGCCAGTCAACGCTTCGCGCAGATCGGACAAGGCGTCCTCAATCGACTTGCGGTCGGCATCTCCAAGCTTTGCACCGTGTTCGGCCAACGCCTTTTCGGTCTCGTGAACGAGCGCGTCGCCAGCATTCTTGGCCTCGATGGTGGCTCTTCGTTTCTTGTCTTCCTCGGCATGGGCTTCAGCATCCTTCACCATCCGGTCAATGTCCGCTTCCGAAAGACCGCCCGACGCCTGAATCTGGATACGCTGTTCCTTACCTGTTCCCTTGTCCTTGGCCGAGACGTTGACGATGCCGTTTGCGTCGATGTCGAATGTAACTTCGATCTGCGGGGTGCCGCGCGGCGCCGGCGGGATGCCCATCAGATCGAACTGACCGAGCAGTTTGTTGTCGGCCGCCAGTTCACGCTCACCCTGGAAGACACGAATCGTAACCGCATTCTGATTGTCTTCGGCGGTGGAGAAGGTCTGGCTCTTCTTCGCCGGCACGGTGGTATTGCGTTCGATAAGGCGGGTGAAGACACCTCCGAGCGTTTCCAGTCCGAGAGACAGAGGCGTCACGTCGAGAAGCAGGACGTCCTTGACGTCTCCCTGCAATACGCCCGCCTGGATCGCAGCGCCGATTGCGACCACTTCGTCGGGGTTGACGCCCTTATGAGGTTCCTTGCCGAAAATCTTTTCGACCACTTCCTGGATTTTTGGCATTCTGGTCATGCCACCGACAAGGACTACCTCACTGACATCCTTTGCGGTCAGCCCTGCGTCCTTCAAGGCGCTCAGGCAGGGCTCGATGGTTCGCTGGACGAGATCCTCGACGAGGGACTCGAACTTGGCGCGTGTAATCTTCACCTGCAGATGCTTCGGCCCGGTGGCGTCTGCGGTGATGAAGGGAAGATTGACCTCGGTCTGCGTCGTCGTAGAGAGCTCGATCTTCGCTTTTTCCGCCGCCTCCTTGAGGCGCTGCAGGGCAAGCTTGTCGGTCTTCAGGTCGATACCCTGATCCTTCTTGAATTCGGACGAGATGTATTCGACGAGGCGCATGTCGAAATCCTCGCCACCGAGGAAGGTATCGCCATTTGTCGACTTAACCTCGAAGACGCCATCGCCAATGTCGAGAATAGAAACGTCGAACGTGCCGCCACCAAGATCGTAGACCGCGATCTTCGACTGCTTCTTCTTGTCGAGTCCGTAGGCCAGCGCTGCGGCCGTCGGCTCGTTGATAATGCGCAGCACTTCCAGACCGGCGATCTTGCCTGCATCCTTGGTCGCCTGACGCTGCGCGTCGTTGAAATAGGCGGGCACGGTAATGACCGCCTGCGTGATCTTCTCGCCGAGATTGGCCTCTGCCGTTTCCTTCATCTTCTGAAGAATGAAGGCTGAAATCTGCGATGGCGAGTAGGTCTTGCCTTCCGCCTCGACCCAGGCATCGCCGTTACCCGCCTTGACGATCGCGTAAGGAACGAGGCCCTTGTCCTTTTCTACCGTCGGATCGTCGTAACGGCGGCCGATCAGACGCTTGACGGCGAAAATTGTATTCGTGGGGTTCGTCACGGCCTGCCGGCGAGCCGGCTGACCCACCAGTCGTTCGCCATCGGCTGTGAACGCGACGATCGAGGGCGTCGTTCGCGCACCCTCGGAATTTTCGATGATTTTCGTGTTCTTGCCGTCCATCACGGCAACGCAGGAGTTGGTCGTACCCAGATCTATTCCGATAACTTTACTCACCGTATGACTCCTCTGTTTGCTTCCGGTTTTGATGTTCGCCCCCGCACGGCCATGCGTCCGAAGGTCACCTCGCCTTGCCGCCAACTCACCCCCAGGTCGACGTCGCAGATCAGGATGCCGATCTGCGTTATCTATGCCTGTGCACATACGGCCATGCCGCCAGCCAGTTGGTACTGCCCGAATATCTCAGCAACACGCGTGCCAGTTTCCAACGCCTATAAATATCAATGATATACAGTCAATTTCGCATCAAAATCGGACAGGATGTCTCGATCATTTCAGACAAAATGTCCAAGGTCGAAGGGCGGATGATAACAGTCGGCAGTGAAGGGCGGCGAGTGCGCATGCTAGGACGATGCTCGCGAGCCGCCTTTCAATCGGCGCGATTATGCACCGGAAAGGAAGCAAGGTTCGCCAGGAATACCGGGCGCTCGCTGAGGGAACCCGGTCCTGGCACCGATTTGCGATACGGACAATATGTCCTCCGGCGGCCCGACATATTGTCGATGGGTCAAGAAACGGAAAACGCCATGCCTCTGTTTCGATTGAATATTATCCAGTTGGCACGCCTGTTGCACTTTGGGGCTGCGCGACAGTGAAGGTGACTGCCCGCGACACATCGCCAAGATCAACGAGGAGGTTCCCATGCAAGAATATGATCTCTACATCAACGAGAAAAAGCCGGCCATTGGTCTCTACGTCCGTTCCGGAGCCAGCCTTCCCGACTTTGCTGATCCCAAGGAATGGATTTTCGACGGAACTTCAGCACAGGATCTGTTGCCACCCAGCGTAGTCGAGGGTGTGGCTGCCGCGGGCCATGCATTTCGCGACATGGATTAACATGGGATTAATGCGGATTTTTCCGCATGGTCACGGATGATAAGAAGAGTTCAAAACATGCACGATGAACCATCTCTGCGTGAGACTACCGCAAAAGCGACCGGGGGTAGCCCCTCATTGGAAGAGCAAAGGCGCCGACTCGATCACGATATAGACGCAGCGAGGCACCATCATGCCGAACATGCCTTGGAAGCCAACGCCCTCGTGGCATCGGCCACGAGCGCATCGGCCATGGCGTACGGTCTACGCCTGTCATCAGCCTTCGTTGGAGCAATCGTGGCGGGGGCAGTGCTGGGATGGCTGATTGACTACGTCTTCTCCACCTCGCCATGGGGCCTGATCACATGCCTATGCATCGGCTTTATCGCGGGGTTCTTCAATCTGATGAGAGTGGTGAACGAAAACAAGCCCAAGCAATCGGACCGCACCTAGACCGACGTGACGCCCCGGACACCCCCCGGAGAGCCTGTCCTCTCTTCGATCGAACATAGGAGTTCGTTTCGTGTCCGCATCCATTTCCGATCCGCGAATCCAGGGCCGGCACTCCTCAAAAGTTGCAGTTTACGCTGCACTGGCCGGCAACATCGCGGTCGCAATAACAAAGCTGTTTGCCGCGGCCATTACCGGCAGTGCGGCGATGTTCAGTGAAGCCGTGCATTCGGTTGTCGATTGCGGCAACGAGGCTCTCATTCTTTACGGTTACCGCCGCGCGGTTCGGCGACCGGATCTCGTCCATCCATTTGGATTTGGCCGCGAGCTCTACTTCTGGAGCTTCATCGTCGCTCTGATGCTGTTTGCTCTTGGAGCCGGCGTTTCAATCTACCAGGGCATTCACCATGCGATCGACCCTCACCCGGTCGAACACGCCCGGATCAGCTACATTGTTCTGGCACTCTCATTTGTTTTTGAAAGCGCGTCCTGGATGGTTGGCTGGCGGGCTTTCGCTAAGGCGCGTGGCAATCTCGGATTCTGGGCGGCATTCCGCCAAAGCAAGGATCCGCCAGCATTCATGGTGCTGTTCGAGGATACCGCCGCGCTGATCGGCATCATCATTGCCGCAATCGGTATCGCCGCAGCCGAAACACTCGACATGCCGGTACTCGATGGAGCCGCTTCCATCCTTATCGGTTTTGTCCTTGCGATTACCGCTGTCCTGCTTGCGATCGAGAGCAAAAGCCTTCTGATCGGGGAGCGGGCGACGCCGGCCCTCGTCGAGGCAATCTGTCGGATAGCCCAGAAAGAGCCCGGAGTAGTTCATGCAAACAGCGCCCTGACGGCGCAACTCGCCCCCGATCAGGCGATGGTTGCTCTCAGTATCGACTTCGATCCGACACTGTTCACGGAACAGATAGAAGCCTGCGTGGCCTCGATCGAAAAGAAGGTTCGCGCTGCTCATCCAGAGGTCGTGGCTCTGTTCGTCAAACCGCAGACGCTCGCCGAGTTCGAAAACGCCCGTTTGAAGAGATTTGGCAACTACAGGCTACCCGTGAAGTAACCTTAAGCTGCGGTGAAAAGACTGGCGCGCCGGGTATGCGATGCGTTCGCCATGTCTCGATGCGGCCGACATATTGTCCGGCTGCAACCGACAATATGTCTTCGCAAGGGCAGAGGCCCCACCATCAAGGCTTTGCTTTCATTAAATTATTCAACTGGCACAGTCATTGCGTGGATATTTCCAGCCAGTTGCGGTTCGCGCTGGCAGGTTCAACCGCTTGCTCGCCGATACCCGACCTGACGAAGGAGGCGGAGATGACAACCATAACCAAGTTTCCCACTCGTGCGGAAAACTCTATCGTCTTGCGAAAGAAATGGGGGTGGTTTTTGCTCCTCGGTGTTTTGTTCATTGCGCTGGGCGCGATCGCGGCTGGCCACCTTTTCTATGCAACGATCGCGGCCGTTTTTTATGTTGGCGCTTTGATGTCCGCAGCAGGCGTATTGCAATTCTTTCACGCGTTCAGCGTCAGGAACTGGGGTGGTTTTCTCCTGTGGCTCGCCAGTGGCCTGCTTTATACCGCAGCCGGGATAGCCGCCTTCACCAATCCTGCATTCAGCTCGGTTGCCCTCACTCTGGTCGTCGCTCTTTTGATCACGACATCGGGCATCGTTCGCCTGATCCTGGGGTTGAGGGCCAAACCGGAAAAGGGATGGGGATGGGTCGTCGCATCGGGCACACTGACAATTCTGGCGGGACTGATGTTCCTGATCGGATGGCCATTCAATAGCACGTGGCTGCTCGGTCTGTTGCTGGCGATCGATCTCATGTTCCAGGGCGTGGCATTGATCGGCCTCGCCTACCAGCTCGGCACGATCACCTGACCCTTTCCCCACGCTCCGCATTCGCGGTGTCGCCGGGGCGGCCCAAATGAAAAACGACGACAGGATACTCAGATGAGCAACGAAAAAAACCACCCTCATGAAAAGCAGATAATGGACAAGGACACGTCCATTCACCCCGTTGAAGGCGACACCACTGCGCAAAACGAAGTGTCCGATGATCGTCAGCCCGCACATGAAGTCGCCCTGTCAGAAAAAGTCACGATCCTTGAAGAGGAGATCAAGCGTCTTCAGGATCGCCTGCTTCGTGCGTTGGCAGAGACGGAAAATGTGCGCCGCCGGGCAGAGCGCGATGTAAGCGATGCAAAGCAATATGCCGTCACCCAGTTCGCCCGCGACATGACGAGGGTAGCAGACAATCTCGATCGTGCGATTACCAGCATTCCGGAGAAATTGCGCCGCGATGAAGGGCCGGTAAAGACGCTGATTGAAGGTGTCGAACTGACCGGGAAGGAATTGTTGCACTCGCTGGAAAAGCATGGCGTCACCAAGCTCGACCCTGAGGGTAAAGCATTCGATCCGAATTTTCACGAAGCAATGTTCGAGGCGGAAGATCCAAGTGTCCCGCACGGCACGGTCACGATGGTGGCCGAACCGGGCTACGCCATCGGCGCTCGTCCCTTACGTCCCGCAAAGGTCGCCGTCTCTCGCGGTGGTCCGCCACGTAAGCCTCAAAGTTGATTGCCGCCTCTCTTGAAAGAAACAAACAGACCACGAAACTTTGTTCGGTTGAATCGGGGATACCAAATGACAATCGGTAACAGAATAGCTCCGATACGCTTCCTGGTCTTTGCTGCGGTCCTTGTGCTTTCGGTCATCGTTGCTACAGCGTTGCATGCCGAGTGGAATATCGCTCTCCTTGTCGGGTTCGATGTGGCGACATGCGTTTTCATCGTGAGCACGTTTCCACTGCTTGACGACAGCCCTGAAGAAATTCGGGCTGCGGCAAAGCGTAACGATGCAAACCGCGCAGGACTGCTCGCGATCACGGTGCTGCTTTGCCTTGTCGTTCTCATCGCAATCGGAACGCTGGTCGCCAGACCCACGACACCGGAATGGACGGATGTCGCTCTGATTGTTCTGACGCTGATATTGTCATGGCTCTTTGCAAATACGGTCTTTGCAATGCACTACATCCACCTCTTCTACTCCCAGGAACAGGGAAAAGATCTCGGTGGACTGAAGGTGCCCAATACTCCGAGCCCTGGATACTGGGACCTATTTTATTTCAGCTTCACACTGGGCATGACGTTCCAGACTTCGGATATCACGGTAACGGGTTGGCACATGCGTAAAGTCGTCCTGTTCCAATGCATGGCGGCATTCATTTTCAACATGGGCGTTCTGGCTTTCACAATCAACGCGCTGGGAAGCCTATGAATAAGCGGCCACGGCTCTTGTAAATTCCAGCCTGAATGCGACCGTCGGAGCGGAAATGGTGAGAACTGAATCCATTTCCGCCCTTCAACAGAACAACAGATTTGGGCCGGGGGCGGACTGTTCGCTTCGGGAGACCAGCGATGTAGTAGAAGCCATGGGCGCGAGCGACATCTACGACTGCTTCCGCCCCATTGAAGACGTTCACTGGCTTGATCGCGATGCTGCAAACCGGACATAATACAACAGCAAAACGTGTCGCAGGTTTTGGGAATTAGGCGACAGGTGTGGTATCTTACCAGAGAGACAATGAGAGATATGAACCGCAGTGTCACCTTCACTTTGACCGCCGACGACTATGTTGCCGCCAACAAGCTGTTCATACTGAAATATTCAACCTCACGCTGGCCGCTCGTTTGCTGGCTGATTTTCGTTGTTTTGCTGCTTGCCTCGCTCTTCACATTGGCGCTGCGTTTCCCCGATGCGCCTTTCATGTCGCTCTTCTACATCTGCGTGGTGGTTGTGATCTCAATACCGCTCTACCAGTATTTTTTCGGCGCTGCCGTGTTTGCCCGCAAGGCCTACGCAGACCAGAAAACCCTTCAGCACCCAATCACGGTTACATGGTCTGAGGAAGGCTTTAGGAGCAAGGGACAGCAGGGCGACTGGAATGTTCCTTGGAACGACTATCTCAAATGGACCGAAGACAGCAAAGTGATCCTCCTCTATCAGGGCGCGCGCGTGTTCAACATGCTGCCCAAGCGCGTCCTGACGCCAGCACAGATCGAAGACTTCAGGCAATTGGTGGCCGCCAACATCAAACGCGCGTAAAATGCCCCTAAGATCGAGCCTTTCCTATCGCAAACTCCAAAGTTCGCGATAAAATCGCTGCTGACTTCTACGAGGAATTTCTTTAGCAAGAGTTTAGCGACTAAAATGAAGGCGCGTCGCCGCCCGTGCACGAGACGCACGCCCCTGAGGATGTTCGACACCATGTCGGCAAAGGTGATCGAGCAGGAGACATCAAAGCTTCGCCGCCCGAAAGCCGAGCGCAAGCAGAAGAGCATCATCCAGCAGATCTCGGACCGCGCCGGGCCTCCCTCCCCTGGCTGCGCTCGACGATACGCTCGATCAAATCGAGTTCCAGCGTATCGCCCTGGCAAGGGAGATTGACACCTTTACCCAGTCCGAGCCGGACATGCGGGCAAAGATCGAAGAATTGAAACAGCGTCACAATCCTGCGCAGACGGAACTGCACATGCATCATTTCTTCCTGCAGACATGCCGTGGCAAAAACGACGATGCCAAACGTCAGGTGGTGCCGATTGCGCGCTCACTGGTGCAGAAGGTCGTGATCGGTAAGACCCCGGGCCACCAGCCGGCATCCCTCGAAGTCCATGGCCGGATCGCCAGTATCCTCGCTGCGATGGAAGCAGCAACAATCCTGGAGAAGCAGTTCGAGGCACTGAAGCAGCACGACTATCTGGAGAAGATTCGCGCCGGCGAGATCGACACTGCGCAGAAACAAAAAAAGCTCCTCGACGCTTACGCGGAGGAGCTTTCTGTTAAACGACTTGAATGGTCAAATATTCAAGTTTCGTTGGTTGCGGGGGCAGGATTTGAACCTGCGGCCTTCAGGTTATGAGCCTGACGGCTACACTCGCATCCCATTGTAATTACTTAACTAATTCTAATTGAAATTATTTTGTGTTAAAATCCGTGTTAAACACACATCTTCCCGCTGGAGCAAGTATTCTAGCCTGCAGCTTTCTAGCAAATAACAAGGTACGTGATGAAGTTTCAGATTGGGGATAGCATCGATAGCGCACATTGCACGGCTCTCAAGCATGAATTTCTGCGCTGCGAGGAGGCCTTCAAGGAGTTTGAGTCTTTCGCAACTACAATGATTCTGAAGAAGCAAGCAGAAGAAACAGGAAACACGACGTCTATCGCAGGCGAGAGCCGTTTTCTCGCTTACAAAACCTATAACGCCTATACGCGCTTTATCCATCACCTCTACGAATTTCTAGTCGGCGCCCTGGCTCGGGAAACAGGAAACACCGGACAAATTGATGCACACATCGCGGAGCGCTACATTATGGGACATGCGAACCGCATCTTGCAGGGTAAGCGGTCTGCGCTTCTTAATGGAACCGCGCCCTCATGGGAAAACCACATCAGCGCATACGCTGAATCTGTTCCCGCTGAATTTGCCCAAGAATTCCGAAAGTTCAGGAACAAACTAAGCGGCCATGTCAAACATGAGCGTTCAACTATGAGCCTTTCGAGATTTTACAGCACCTATCACCAGTATCTTTATATGCTTTATTGGAACTGCCTCGATCACTGGGGGAGCCATCGAAATAAAGAGTTTCCCGATTTAAGGGAAATCACGGACTTTTCCGTGCTGATCACGTCCCAAGAGCATCCATAGTGGCTGTGTCCGTTTTAAACGTGATTGCGTGCTCAACATGATCCACTCTGAAGGCATGCGGCCCTTCCATGGCCTTAGCCAGCGCCCACTCCGTCACAGGTTCGCCATTCAGCGAAACTCTCCAGAATACTGGCTCAAACCATTTAAGTTCCGCCCCATTTTCCTCAGAATCTGAACGCTCAAGAATGGTTTCGCCAGTTGGACGGTAGATATAGATAACGTCAAAGGCATCCGCTGCCGTTCGTGTGAAGACCATTTGAATATCTTCGGTGGCATCGAATGATGCGCTTTGGCCAACCTGAAGGCCGTCCTGGACCTGCTGTTCGGTCACTTCGCTCACGTTACTCTCTTCGACTGGCTGCCGGAGCCCCTCAAAGAGTTGGTGAAGCTCGTCACGCGTGCGAACGAGGAGAGTCACGGCCAATGACAAACATAACGACGAATAGCCATCCTCAACCGGACTGGGAAGCCCGCGTCCACGTTCGGAATTATCGCCGCCAAGTCGATAGAACGACATTGGCAGACCATGGACATGACTGGAGAAAAGGACATAAAGCCATCGGAAATGGTTGACAGCAATGCCGGCCCTCTCCGCAATTTCCTCCAGTGAGAAGAGATAGGCGGTTTGACCATGCAACAGCTTTTTATGCCTCTTGGCATCCAGCGTATTAAAAAACGGATTTGACGTGAGACGACCGCGCAACTCGTCGGCCTGGACCTTGAACCCTTCCACCTGCTCTGTGTCGCCCAGCGCCTCAAACATCCTGATCCGGCTCACACAGTCATGCAGGTTGAACAGATTCCATCGGCAATTCCATTCGTCTTCAGAGCATTTTTCCGCACAGAGATAGTAAAAGGCGACTCTTAGCTCAATCATCGTACGGGCAAGTCCCGCAAGGGACGCATAATCCCAATGCTCAATCCTCTTCTCTGCCCAAGGCGTGTGGGGTGCCAAGGTCAGAAGACTGACACCACGCGTTATGAGAACGGTAAAAAGAACGGAGGCATAAAAATGACGCCCCGTTGGTGCCGGAATTCCTGCGTAGCCCTTCGAGACATGCATGCACTCCCGCACGACATTATCGAGAGCATCTAAACTCTCCCGGTAGGATTCCGAAGGCTCCGTGCCAAGGTTGCCATCGTCTACGATGGCTTGAAGATCGTATTCGCCTTGACCTGTCATTTTCGAAAACCTAGCCCTGATCCGCAGCCTGCTTGGCGAGATCGTAGTCGTGGGTGTAGTCGCCGCTCTGGACCTTGCGTTGCGACAACTTAAACAACCACTCCGGCGGCGTCAGCGCGCGGGTTCGTACTTTTTCAAGCCGATCAAGGAGCGGTTTCACCTTGGCTTCGAACTGGGCAAAATCCTCATGAGAAGAAATGGTCGCGGCCTGACGGAAACGGTCCCGTAGATTGGTGAACTCTCCAGTAGCCGCAGTATAGTCGTCAATCGCACGATCCGTCTTGGATGCCTTGTAGACGGGTGGGATGACCGTTGCGAGCAACGTGAAGACGGCAGCCCAGGTCGGAGATGTCTGGGATACGATTTTCCATGTTGCCAAGGCACCGAACACAATCGGAGCCACCTCACAGAAAAGGCGGAAACGCTTGAGCCACCTCAGCCAGAGCGTGAACGACACCGCTGTGTATCGGCAGTTTTCTTCCTGTCGATGGCATTCATCAATGAGCCTCTGGGTACGCGGATCACTCATGACGCATCACTCGGAATTTGCGCGCCAAAAATATCCTGCCAATAAAGGCCCGCCAGAATATTGCTGTTTTCCAGCTCGGCTTTACAGGCAGCCAAGGCATTTCGGCACGCCGTCTCGGCACGGGTCAGCCACTCGCTGCCAAGCCAAATCAATTCGCCCGTACCGGGCATGGTGAGGTAGGTGTTAGACCGGCTGACGAGGTAAAACAAAAAGTCTCGCACCATAACATCATAGAAGAAGTACGTCTCCGCAGCATACTGGTAGTTCGCCAAAAACTCCGCCGCCAGCCGTTCAATCTGGAAGGATTTAAGCGGAACATTGCAATGACGCTGCCACTGCTTGAACATGCGTGCAAGGCGACGGGCGTTTCCATTCGTGCGGGCATCCGCCTCCGCCAACGCAGTTGCTTCCGCGCGTGCCGTGGAAGTCATGTAACGACCACCATCGTTTGCGTCACAGACAATGATCGAGCCGTCATCGCAGAGGAACCCGGGAGAAACCTCGATGGGCGTCGTAACAAAGGGCACGACCACCACTTGGCCATCAGCGCGCATGGTGGTTTGGGAATAGGTTAACGCCAGTGCGTTCTTCACCTCTTGCAGAAGCTGGGACTGGCGGTTGCCGGCACGCATCTGGAAGCGATGGAATACGGCCGGCGGGAGGAGGAAAATCATATCGACATCCCGTGATGGCCGCACACGGGTCTGCTTTCCCCATGAGCCGATCAAGAGGCTGTTGGCGGTCTCCGACGAATAGTCCCAGAAGTACCGGTTCAAACAATCCCGCACTCCGGCCTGCTTCGTCGTACCGTCCTGAAGTTGCGCGTCCGTGATGGCGAGATTGTCGATGAACTGCACGAAACGCCGTGTGACGAACCTCCACTGCGTGGGTGTATTCACCGCAGGCGACAACCCCCACAAGGCATTCACACCAGGGGAACGCGGCAGCCCTCCCATCAAAGAATTCGCAGCTATAGTGTCAAAAAGTGTTCCCATGTACCAAATATAGTATTCGGCAGAGATTCGGTCAATCCTGCCAAAGCCTGACGGTTTTCAATTCACCAGACTGACTATTTCCGTCGAGACTACCAACTAGGATTAATGACGCCACCCGACGTTTCATCGGGGGAATGGCGGCGACAAGATCTCGCATTCACGAACTTTCTCATTCCTCGTGTTTTTGCAGTTCGATAAGAATATCGTGAGCCTGCTCCAACCCTTTATTTAGCGCGCTTATGTTCTTTAGAATCAGACGGGCCTCGTTCGCCACATCCTCAGGTGAGTAGAACTCATCTTCCATACGCGCCAGCCTGTATAAATCCAGTCTGATTGAGGCTTTTCCGCCCCCAGCATACATCATGCCATCCAGGCGATTTGCCAGTTCCATGCCATAGCGCCGTCGAATGAATTTTCGGCTTTTATCAAGAAGCTCAAGCGCTTCCTCCACGTCCTCACCGGTCTGGTTCATTCGTGTTGCTATGCCTTCAAAATCCTTCAGCTTGCCGTTCCCGGCAGCAATCGCTTCGAGATGCTTGCGGGAACCATCGCTCTTAAAGGCAAGGACATCCAGAGCATCAGCAACCTTGCGACCCTTGTAACGCTGGACGGCGTTGTCCGTTGCGCGGACATATCCAATTGTTCTTTCGAGCATACCCATCAGCTTTTCGACAGCCGTGAGAATGTCGGTGATACTCATCGGTGCCGTTACATTTACCGTTGTCGGTTTTTCGCTCATGGGCTTCACCATTATTCCCACATTCGGTTTGCATCGAATTCGATCTTGGCGGCCTTCAGCTCCTTCACCAGCGCTTGTTTCCAGCCTTCACCGGGGTCCATGTCCGTGTAGACGATGCCGAACAAGTCGGAGGGGATTTCGACGTTTCCCTTCCGCAATAGGCAGACACGCCCACGCCCGAGCTTCCCGGCGAAATAGCCAAGCTCAAAAATGACGTTCTGCCGTGCACGTTGGTTCTGCCCCTCTGCCGATACCGCCGATCCGACATCGTCAGGCGTAAGGAGCACCACGGCAAATCCAACTTCGGCGGCACTGGCTTCGTACTTCTCGATAATGGTCCGCCCTTGATTGGGCTGCTCTTTGAGAATGATCACCTCCAGCTTCAGCTTCTCCAAGAACCGGGCCAACCCGTTCAGGGCACCCTCGTCGTGCCCATGAACAATGAAGATTTTGTTGGAGGCCGGAAGAACAAGCCTTGGCTTGGTTTGGCCGGAAGTGGTGACGTAGGTTTTGTAATCCCGCGCGAACGGAATGATCAGTTGTCCGGTGATTCCGTTAATGGCCGACATAATCTTGGAGCCGGAGCCGTAGTAGGTATAACCGAACTGCTCCATAAATCCGGTGTCGTCCGCAAACTTAAAAATCAGCAGAAGTGTCAGCCCTAATGCCTCGTCGGGGTCTTCCGGCCAGTCAATCGTCCCTCCCCCCATCCCACGGTCGGAATCCTGCCTCGCCAGAAAGGCTTCTAAATCCAGACCGCTCGTGAGCTTTGCGTTTGCAGCAGCGAGGTCGTCGTGGCGCAACAATCGAGCCAGCGTCTTCACCGGCTTTTGAAAGGTCTGGTACTGGGCACTCTGGAGATCCAACACCGCGTTGTTGATTTGGGTAAAGAGACTAACGCCATCCATAGTTATTCTTCACCTTCCTCAAGACGGGCGGCCGCAGCCCTTTCGATAATTCCCTCACGGTACTGCTCCTTCAGCCCCTCGATCAGCGGAGCCACAAACGGATTGGACGCATACCGCCCCACCCGTTCGTCAATGATGGATTCTACCTGCTGGATAGCGTTCTCGATACTTGCCGGATCATCCGGCGTGAACGTCACAGATCCCAATTCGCCATCCAGTTCGGAAATGGCTTTTTGAGCATCCTCAAGCTGACGATTCAGCTTATCAAATCCGGTGATCTTCACGATTCGCTCCTTCAAACTACGAGGCAGAATACCACTTGTAATGGCAATTGCACTTCTCTTCGCCTTTGGATGAAGCACTTCCCACGAAATTATCCGAGTTTGTACGGCCTACCCCCGTTGACGCGGAGATTTCTGCAACAACACTCGGCTAAAGCGCATCCATCGCTAAATATTGCTGGAATGAAAGGAGGACCAATGACCCGAGAAGAGTTGTACGAACTGGTCTGGACCAAACCCATGACGGAGGTCGCCAAGGGTTTCGACGTTTCCAGCAGCTACATGGCCCGCGTCTGCACCGTCCTCAATGTGCCGCGTCCCGAACGGGGCTACTGGGCAAAATTGGCCGTCGGCAGGGCCCCTGCCCGCGAACCCTTACCCGAGGCTCAACCGGGCGATCAGCTTCATTGGTCAAAGGACGGCAAGCTTCATGCGCCACCACAGCCTCGGGTCCAAATCCGGCGCCGACGTCCTACCGGAACCCCGGCTCCGGCAGATAATATTCATCCATTGGTCCGTGGCGCGCGGCAACATTTCGAGACCGGCCGCCCCGTCGACGAAGGCGCCTATCTCAAACCCTACAAGCGGCTCCTGCTCGACGTCACCGCATCGAAAACGTGTCTCGACAAAGCCCTTGCATTCGCGAACGACCTCTACATTGCCCTTCAATCGGCAGGTCACCGCGTAGTCACGGCCCCGTCAGGACAAGGGTTCTATCGCGGCAGCGTTGACGAGCGGGAAGAGCGCCGCGGCCAGCGCAACAACTACTACACTAGCCTCTGGTCACCGGACCGCCCGACCCTTGTCTATGTAGGGACCGTCGCCATCGGCCTCGCGATCGTGGAAATGTCCGAACAGACGCTGATGCGCTACATCGGCAACGGACGCTACATCCCTGATGCCGACTACGTCCCTCCAAAAGCCTCGCGGCGGTTTGCGGACCATACGTGGACGACCACCCGGGAAAACCCGTCCGGACGCCTGCGGCTGGTGGCTTATTCCCCCTACCCGCGCGTCACCTGGACGACCGACTGGCAAGAAACAAAATCGGCGCCACTCGATAAATCCCTCCGCACCATCGTCAAAGCCTTGGAGTCTGCGGCCGTTGACCTCGTCGCCCAACTGGAGGAAGCTGACCGGAAGGCAGAAATCGCCCGCCGCGAATGGGAGGCCGCCGAGGAACGGCGCCGCCGGGAGGAAGACCAGCGCCGTATCCAGCAATCCGTCAAGGACAGCCGCGCCCATCTGGGACAGGTCATCCAGCAATGGGCAGAGATAAAGAGCATCGAGCAGTTCCTGCGCGGGGTTGAGGACCACGCCACCAACCTCTCCGACGCCGAACGGCAGCAGGTCCTTGATCGCCTGACCCTCGCCCGCCATTTCCTCGGAAGCCAGAACCCGCTGGAATTTTTTATGTCCTGGAAGACCCCAACCGAACGGTATCAGCCTCTTTATCGCGATAACGAGGAATAGGCCTATCACGCGCGTGAGCCCTTTCTTCCGCGAACCGCTCGCACGCCTGCAAGATCCGCAGGGCGTCTTCCGGGGTCACCGCATCTATATGAATATCACCTACCCGCATGGAGACCCGTCGGGATGCAAGCCACGCCCTATAGCAATTGGACAGAGTATATATCCCGGCGGCAACAACGCCGGGCCAAGATACGATATTGAGAAGGCCAAGAAGTTCGGTCATACCGTATCCTTCATCGGAAATGGTTGACACGAAAAATACCCCCGCTCACGGACGGTTAAATGCGAACCGGCATTTTACAGCCTTTTCCCGATAAAGTCGCTCCTGAGCACGAGTTTAGCGGCGTTAAGTGCGTCATCACCTCTTCAAACTTTGATTCGTGGTCGGATATTTGCCCTGAGTGACCCATCTCCTGCGGCAAGACTTGCTCGCTCGGTCGTCGCCTCTATCATATTTACAACAGCGTTTTCGTCCATAAGCGCGTGCTGAACCAAATGTTCAAAATGATGGAAGTTGCCTATTTCAAACCTTCTATCGCCAGCTTTCCGGTACATGCTCGTGACTTGCGAACGGTTGTTTGTCTCAATGATAAATCCGCGCCCGCGAAGCAAAGCCCATAACTGAGCGGGATTAAAAAGGCTGAGCACGAGCACGTGACCAAACAGTACATCGTATAAAGCGTTTTCCTCAAGGTGCCACCACACCAGAGGGACAGCGCCAAGCGCTGTAACGGGAAAGCCACTTTCATGGTTACCAACCTCGCTTATGAACAGGCAATTATCCGAAAGGTTCGGATCGAGTATCTCCTGAACCGCCTGCTGCGCTGGCTGTACAGACCTCTCGACGTTCCCACTCTTCCTCAGAATCCTTTGACCGAGGCTCTCAACGCGCGGGGGCCGCCATGCCCCGAGCAGCAGTCCCGCTCCGGCCTTTTTAAATTCAAAGACCTTCCGGTGGCTTCGCTGAACAACATCCTCCAGAACTCTGAAATGGATATTTCCTGGTGTGTCGAGCTTTACATCCTGCTCGCTTTTTTTCTGTTTCTCGATAGCTTCAATGATCTGATCCATCTGCTGCTTTAGTTTTCGCTCGACGACTGCTTCGAGTATGTCGGGGTGAACAGAATGGGATTTGTCTGGCGTTGAAGCCTGTTCCGCTTGCTCAAAGAGGGGATTGTTCCCGATCTCAGCTACAAAGCCCAAAGTTATATTGTACGTATTGCCCTCGACGTGACGCGTTTTAAGTTCGCCTATTGTCGTAATCCGGCCAACGCGAGGATCATAAAAGCTGACGTCGCCAAGCCGCAGGAACGAGGTAATCGCATGGTATAAAACAAACATACCACCAAAACCCTGCATGTTCTCGAGGAAAGCTCGTTCGCCGACGCCGCCAACATTTGGCGGCAACAAAAGCTGACGTTGCTCCCGGGCGTGGGCTTCAAGCAACGCACCTTCATTCCTATAAAATATCCAAGCAAATCCATCGCCGAGGCTGCGTCCTATCCCAAGCGCCTCCTTGACAGCTGTGAGATAGAGGTCAAGCTTGTTCATCCGGGCACTGAACCAGATAGGCCGATAACGGCCTTTCCGCTCTATAAGGCGATTTTTCTCGGCTTTGATGGCTCTGTAAGCACCATCCAAATTCACAAAGGCCTTGGTAAGCCGGGTTTGAAAATCTACCAAAAAACGTGGCTCTATCTCGCCGCGCCGCAATTTCCAAAAGCATTCCCAACACCACGAAAAGTCCACATCAGCGGCATCGATAGCTCTAATTACGTCCTTCTGCGAAATCATTATTCACCGTGCTAATTCGAGAACCCCTTGTTTTTACCACTTATAGGAGCTTTTGTACGTTTTTTCGCCTCCCTGACACCCAACTACGGCACGTCGGGACCGCGATTGCCATCGGGCGGGAGGAGAGCGCGAGAGGAGGGGCTTTGGGGCTCCCCTCGCCCTGCTCTGTCCGGGTCGATCCCGGCCGTAGCAGGCAGCACTGAACGCAAAAAGCCCGGACGGTGAAGTCCGGGCTTTGATAACGGTCTTATCGCTGTGCGGTCACGCGGCAGAAACCTGCAACTGGACAGGAAGCCAGCCGGTTCCCTGCAGGAGCTTTTCCGCTTCGGCAACGGTCTCGGCTTTCGGGGCTTTTTCGATGGCCCGAATAGCCTGCGGCTTGCAACCGGCCTCGGCCAGTACCTCGGCTATCTGCGCCTTCGACAAGCGCGACAGGAATACGGCTCGCGGCTCCCAATGCTGGTGCATGTCGAGGTCCACCGCCTCCGCAATCCGGGAGGCATCCGCAAGACGGCCGCCGCCATGGTCGTGTTTCGTCTCCGCCGCATTCAGGTTGGCAGCCGTGACGAAGGCCAGCAAGTCCACCAGCCGCTCCATTGGCTGCTCCAGCAGCCACGCCCACAGGTCAGCGGACTGGCCGGGAAGCTGCTCGCCCCACGCTTCCTTCATCGCGTCCCATGCCATCAGCGCGCGGGCTTCGCCCGGCTCCTTGATGGAGACGGCAAGGTTACGGCGTTGACCGCTCACCTCTACCGCGAACCCCGTGCCGCAGGACAGGTAGGCATCGTGGAAGATGCGGGACACCAGCGGGTGCAACAGGGCGGCAAGGGCGACAGCCGGGCGGTTGGCAAGTTCGACCCGCATCGCTGCCGTGCGGATGGCAGTCAGCTCTTCCACCAGCGCAGCGGAATAACCGGCATCCGGCGCGGCAGCGGCTTCCTCCCCTGCCCCGTCATCCGGTTCCTCTTGGCTATCGCCACGCCGCACTTGCTCCAGCGCCTCCCTGTCTTCGGCTTTCACGTAGCCTCGGGCGATGTGCAAACCGCCGCCATGGTCGACGCTCACAACGCATCCGGCCAGCGCCATTTCACGCGGGTCGTAGGTTTTGGCCGCGTTCCGGATGGTTGCCATGCGCTCCTCAAGCCCCGCCAACAGCGCCTCACCCTCCTCAATAACCGGGTCTTCCTCCGCGCAGGCCTCCACCTGTGCCTGCACTTCATCGAAGCTCTCCCCAAGGGCAGACAGTTCGGCCTGCTCGGCCTCGGTCAGCGGGCGCTCCTGCGAGTAAATCCGGCCATGGCCGCTGCTGAACAGCGCGGATGTATCCACCATCGCCTCCACCCATTTCCAGCCTTCGGCCCGCAACGGCTCTGCGGCCTGTTCCAAGGCATCTGTTACAAGCCGGGTCAGCAAGGCCCGGTCAGTGAGGAATGTTCCGCTGTCCTCGGCGAACAGGTCACGGAGGACAGCTCCACCGGCAGCTTCATACGCGTCCAGCCCCACGAACCGCACCAGCCGGTCGGTGCTGCGCATATGCTCACGGGTCAGCATGGCGCGGATGTTGCGCGGTTCGCGGTTCCAGTCCTGTAACCCGAACCAGACCCCTTCCTGCTCCTCATGGCTGTCGCTCAAGGCCAGCGCACGGGCCTGCTCAACGGTCAGGCCGTCCTCACGCATCACGTCCAGAAGCTTGGGCGACAGATGGGCGAGCTTGAGCCGCTGGCGCACGGTGATGACCGATTGGCCGAACCGGGCCGCGATGGTGTCGGGTGCCATGCCGTTTTCGGCCAACTGGCGGTAGGCGAGGATTTCGTCGACGACATGCATGGCCTCCCGCTGCACGTTCTCGGCCAGCGAGAGTTCGGTGTCGCTTCCCGCTTCCCGCACATTGCAGGGGATGGCGACGTCCTCCGCAAAGCGCCCCTCCTTCGCCAGCAGACGCAGGGCCGCAAGACGGCGCGAGCCTGCCACCACCTCGTATTTCCCTTTCTTGCCCTTGCAGACGGTCAGGTTCTGGAGAAGCCCGTGAGCCTCGATGCTGTCGGCCAGCTCCGACACGCCGACGGCGGCATTGACGCGCCGCACGTTGGCTTTGCCCGGCACCAGCCGAGACAGCGGGATGTGTTCAATGCTCGCACGGATGTTGATGAGAGCTTCGGCAGCGGCGGCTTCATTCGTCATGGCGATAGTGTCCATGGTTTAGTCCTTCCTTGATTGTTCAAATCGAACACGGAGCAGAACCGCGTTCTGCTTCCCGGGGCCGCGCGAGCGGTGGGGTTGGAAGGGGACAACAGGCTTCGCGGGGAACCGGCTGCACGGAACGGAGCGCACGCGAAGAGGAGGAAGCTGGGCGGAAGCCCTGTTTGGGGAAGAAAAGGGGCGACGCCCCTCGGCTCCCCATCAGGCAAACATGCCGCGGGGACCGCGTCCTTGCAGAATAAAGGAACCAGCTACCTCAGGGAAAAAGTAGCTGGTTCAAACTGGAGATAAACTTATGAAATCAAATCTTCTTATCGGTCTCCGCAATTCTCGCATTCGCTTGGGGTGTTGCAACATGGCAAGCACTTCCTTCTGAATAGACGAACGTTGCGATGGCAATTAACGCAGAGGCAACAAGGCTGCCAAGAACGCCCCAGAGTAGCTTGGAATACCAAGGCTCTGGCTTCACGTACCTCTCGACCATGGCTTGAACTTTAGGGTCGACGAGTTTCTCAAATTCGGGGTCCATTATACAACTCCGAGGGCCCGCGATCAGGCGCAGGGGGGCTAGTTCCTGCTCATTCACCCATTGGGGTGAAATTCGGTATTCGCTCTCATGGGATGGCTCCTTTCAGAAAAGCCCTCAATCAGGGCACGGCAAATTTGCGACAGAATCATCTTATTGTCAATATTGTCGACAAAATTGACTTTTGGTCACACCGCGCGTATGGTGGGCCAATCTTCACAAGCCCTCGTTCTAGAAAACCGAGGAAAAGGAGGTGAAATGCCAAACGTTTCCACTACAGCCGGCGACAAGCAGGCTGTAGAAAATCAGCCATTGCCGAAGCGCAAGGAATGGAAAGGTTTGTATCCGAAGGTAACTGTACGCCTGAACGGCCCTCTGGGAGACGTAGTAGACGAACTTCAAGAAGCGACTCACGCCGCCTCTCCTAGCGACGTTGTGAAAAGAGCTCTCGTTATTTATCATACCCTGGTAAAGCAGAAACTAGCTGGAAACGAACCTTACATTGAGCAAAAAGAAGGGGATACAACGAAACGTATTCCCATTTTCTTATAATATTTTCTGACGCAAGGGAGGTGCTTAGGCACCTCCCTTATCTTTTAAGCTGCGAGCATTATGAAATATGTCTCGGATCTAACGCCGCTGGCGACAGGTTCGAATGTGCACCGTCCGGCGTTACGACGATTTACGGTCAACGGTGTAACCCCTGTAATCTCACGAAACGTCTTGATAAAATTCTGGATGCTACTTTAAAAAATGTCATGAACGTAATGCATGATCCCCGACGTAACTCCGACGTCGAGGGAAGGTCATGGGAACCTGTCCTGCATGCCACGGTGACCGAGAATGCCAGACGTGCGATGGCACGGGAGAGGCCAAAACCGTCAATCCCATCCATCAGACGAATACGTTGACGACGACGGCAGCGTCACTTGTTTTGAATGCGATGGCAGCGGCGACTGCCCGCATTGCGGCGGCACCGGCGAGGTTGATGACGATGACGACTAGAGATCGTCGCTGAAGATGTCTCCGATGTAACGGTCCGGCTCTTCCAGAAAACGGCGCATGACGATGTAGTGCTCGGTCTCGCGCAACGTTGTCGGCTCTATGGCACCATCGGCTATTTGCAGAAGCTGGCTGTCCGGGTAGCCGAGAAGAATGGGAGAGTGGGTCGCCATGATAATCTGGGAGTCGCCGGATCGCAAAATCTCCCGAAGGAGCGCCAGGAACGCCAACTGTCGCATAGGCGAAAGCGCGGCTTCCGGCTCGTCAAAAATGTAAACTCCCTTGCCGCCGATCCGGTGGGCAAACAACGACAGGAACGATTCCCCGTGTGACTGGGCGTGCAGCGACTTCCCCCCATACGGGCGATAGCTTTGCCTGCTTCCAAATTGCCGCGCAAGATCGTCTATATACGTGGCGTAGTTGAAGAAGCTTTCGGCGCGAAAGAAGAACCCCTTGCTCGTTTTCGGCAGCCAGGCAAATCGGCAGCTTTCAACAAGATCGTTCAGATCGTCACGGCTCGCATAAACGTGGGCGTTACCGCCGCCGGGATTGAAGCCGCACCCTTTCGCTATGGTTTCCAGCAGGGTCGATTTCCCGGACCCGTTCTCGCCGCAGAAAATCGTAATCGGCCGTTCAAACGCAATCTCGAACTCCCGCGTAAAAAGCGGCACATTGAACGGAAACCCCTTCTCCTCGCCGGGCGGGGCGTAACTAAGGCGGCGGAGAAACGGAGCCGGCATCACGGTCACTCACTCGTTACATACACGATCAGCGACGACGGAATGGCTTTCCGGACGGCGTGTTCCAGCCAGCGATGATCTTCTTCCAGATGATCGCCGTTCGGATACAGTCGTATATGGCGTACCAAGCGGCGTTTGCCCCTATCGTCGACCCAGACAAGGCACGCTCGCGAAGCAAGCCCCTTACAAATCGCCCAAGGGAACGCAATCCATGGACAATCCAGATGAGTCTCGAAGGAGATATCCACAGCAGCTGTCCGGGGGTACTGCACGGCAAATAGGGACGCCACCTCGGACCACACCTCACTATCATGATAGGGAACATCCATCTGGGGGGATTTAAACGTCTGGGCCGCAACTGCCTTGGGGTTGGCAATGTAATCACGAGGCGATGTGCAGGCTTTCCACAGGGAAACACCGTGAGGCAAAACAACTTCGGGGAACACAATGCTGTACACGCGACCAATCTAGTTCGTTTCCTCAGTGGCAGCAATCACTACCGTCATCCCACCAAACCTTCGTCCAACGCCGCTGGCGACAGGCTCGAATATGAGCCGCCCGGCGTTACGACGTTCTACGGAACTCCAGCGGTGTAACTCCCGTAATCTCACGAAACGTCTTGATAAAGTTCTGAATACTCCCGAAGCCCAGGGTCTCGGATATCTCGCCAATCGGTGTTCTCGACGTCAGCAAAACCGACTTTGCGAATGTCACGCGCTCCTTGTTGATATAGCGGATCGGAGACTCGCCGAAGGTTTCCTTGAAGGAGCGCGAAAAATGGAACCGGCTCATCTGAACAAGCGACGCCAGTTCATCAAGGGACATGTCTTTCGTGAGATTAACTTTGATGTATTCAGCTACGAGAAGCTCCTGGGAACGGCTAAGGCCACCACGTTTCTGCGTAAACGTCTCATTGGTAAGCACCATCGCCAGCTCCAGGACGGCCGAAAGCCCGAGCGTTTCCATGTACATCGACGGATAAGATGAAGCCCGCTTGAGCAAGCTCCCTATCTTCAGCATGGTCGATTGAATGTTCTGGTTTTTGAAGTACACATGCGGCGACTGCATCTGGACCGGAAAAAGAATCTCCAATTCCCTGCCGATGAGATGGGGATCAAACGTCAGTGCAACAATACTGTTTTGCCGTTGCTCAAGCGTTACCCACCCTTTGAAATCAAGTTGTTTGGGAATGTAAGTAATCATCTCACGGATGTCTTTCCGATTGGACGCAGGCTCTCCACCTACCTGCCATTCACCGTCTGCACGTATCAAATCATGATAGGCGAGATAGTGGTGCTTGGGGTTACCTCCACGGAACTCGTAACCTTTAAGGCCACTTAGGTCGATAAACTCGACAGAAAAACCTCTCCATGACGACGCGCGAGAATGTTCTACTTCCGAAGAATTCTTATTTACATCAAATACTAGTGCGAGCTTATCTCGCTTAACACCGGCCATCCCCCGACAATATCACAATATAGAAATGGTTAAAGGTTGCATATTGGCGACATCTGCCAATATATCGTGCATCACATCTTTACACTTAGCAAAAATGCATAATAATGCGCAAAAAGGTTTAACCCATATGCGTATAAGGCTCGACCAAGAAACGGATACGGCAGCAATTATGCCGACGCTCCACCGTTCCCGGCCGATTATTCACCTGAATATACTATGGGGAAATCAAATTTCCCGCAAAGCCTCTGATTATTACTTACCCGGGCATCTCGGGTACAGGCTGCCGATTTCCGTCACGCGTTGTGCGGTCAAGCTAAGCCATGAGCGCCGGTTCAAGGTGACCCGCGTGAATGGTGTCCTGATGTTCATCCGCATGCTGGGAGATGGTACATGAAAGTATCCACTCGCGTCTCAAACACGCGTAAGGGGCATTACGCCCGCATCCTAATGGCTGCAGCCTTGCTGGCAGCATTTTCGCCCGCCGCGTGGGCACAATACAACACACTTGGCAGAGACTTCACCGTCCGGACCGGCACGACCAGTGCAACCTCGGTGGAGCGGATACGCGTAACCCAGGCGGGATTGATGGGCATAGGGCACACCAACCCCAGCTACACTCTTGATATTTCCGGAACCGCACGCGCCACCCGCTTTATCGGCGATGGCTCCGGGCTAACGAACCTCCCTGGCCAGAACATTATTTCCGGCACGACTACCATGGTCCAGGGCTGGCCGGATGCCATTGTCTGCACTTTGCAAAACGGTTCCAACGGAACCGACACGCGCGTATTCCATTTAAGTTTTGCTCCTTTCTATACGGGGCAATATTTTTACCGGCTCAACGAACAAACAGTTGTTGTGAATGGGCCGACCTCCGGCGGTGTCTCGACCCAGATAGGCTTCACGGCGTCCGGCAGCTACGCATCGTTCGATACCACCTACACCAGCTACACATCCGCAGGCACCTGCGCCAACAAGACCATCTCCCAGCTCTATACCGAAGGTAAAGCCTTCAACTTCATCGGTAACACCGGTATGGGTGACGCAGGTGGTCTCGGCTACGCGATGACGTCCGGCACCCTCAGCGTTACCGCCAACACATCCGGCATCGTCAGTCTCACGACCGCCGGCACCACATGGGGCTACCTCGGCAGCAACGGCAGCTACCTGCCCAAGCTCAACACCGATAACATTTCGGCCACCACCATCAACGGTGTTCCCGTCAGCAGCCTCGGCAGCGGCGCCTCCCCCACCAACGTTCCGGCGTTCAGGGCACACCGGAATGGTACCGACCAATCTCTTCCGACATCTACATATACAAACATCACATGGACCACGGAAGAGTTTGATACCTACAGTAATTTCAGCACGTCCACAGGCAGGTTCACACCTACGGTTGCGGGCTACTACAACATTCACCTTTCCATTGGTTGCCTTAATCTGGCATCTACAAATGCGTGTGTGGCACGGATACTTAAAAATGGTGCGGCCGTAACCCATAGCAATGTGCGTTCACCACAGTTCGATGTGACGGCCCATTCCTCCGTCATTGTGTACCTGAACGGGGCTGGCGATTACGTAACGGCACAAGCCCTGAGTGAAGCAAGCTCAGCGTCCTTAACAGGCAATGGTGCCAATACCTATTTCGAAGCCGCACTCATCGCATCCGGCAACGGCCTCGTCAGCGGCACCGGTGCCTCAGCCCTTTCCGCGATGTCAGACGTCACCCTTGCCTCGCCGGCCACAGGAGAGATCCTTACCTATAACGGCACAAAATGGGTCAACAGCACACCTACCACTAACCCGACCATTTCCGGCACCACCACAATGATGGAAGGCTGGCCCGATGCCATCTTTTGTAGCGATAATAGCTATGGTTCAGACTACTTATTCCACACCGGAATCCGTGGAACAAACCATGTCTATGCGCCCACATGGGAGACACAAAATGGTAATTTCATCATCACGTATAATCCGTCAGGTGGGTACGTGTCTGGCAGTGCCGTCATTGCTGGTACCTGTGCCAACAAGTCCATCTCGCAGCTCTACACCGAAGGTAAAGCCTACAACTTCATCGGCAACAGCGGCGCAAACGGAAACAGTGATCGCATCGCGTCCGGAACGACCTCCATCGTGGCCGAAACCGGCGGCCTCATCCGCATCAACACCAGCGGGGTCAATACGGCCTACTTCGATACCGTGGGACGACTGGTGGTGCCGGGAATAAGCACGACTGGAATCATTTCCGGAACGGGAGGCTACTTCAGCGGCAATTTGGGCATTTCAGGAAGGTTGGATGTTTCAAATCCTGCAAATACGACCTTGCAGGTCATGGCTACCAATTCAGGTGTTCGCGGTGGAATGTCGTCGGATATTCCCTCAGGCAGCGCATTCTACATGGGGAGCTATTCCAATTCTCCGCTCGCACTCGGGATCAACAATTCGGAACGCATGCGCATTGGCACAGACGGGCGTGTGGGTATCGGAACAACATCTGCCCGAGCAGCGCTTGATAGTCCTAACGGCGGAATATTCAACCATATCAGTATTGGTGTTTGCGCTTATGGTCCTTGTCCCGGGCCAGAAAACCAAGAGTATCCCTACGAAACCATACAGCTCGACCCCGGAAACAATCTACGCATTTCCTTTGGAGAATATCAGCCGTTCTTCTTCGGGAACAACGGTCACGCTCTGAAACCGGGCGGAGGATCATGGAATGCGTTTTCTGATAAGCGTCTTAAAGACCTTGATGGCACTTACCCACGCGGTCTCAAGGAGATCGCAGCCCTCGAACCAGTTCGCTTCCACTACAAGAAAAACAATCAGATGGGGCAACCCTCCGACCGTGAATTCGTCGGCTTGATTGCCCAGGATGTGCAACCGCACTTCCCCGAAGCTGTAAGCAAGGAGAAGGACGGTTACTACCGTCTCGACACCACTCCCATCAGCTTCGCGGTCATCAATGCCATCAAGGAACTGAAAGCCGAGAACGAGCAGCACCGAAAAGCCAATGTCCAACTTCAGGCAGAGAACAACCGGCTTCAGGCGTCAAACGACAATCTCGCCAGGGAACTGAGGACCTTCCGCAGCGAGTACGAAGCATTCAAAGCCAAAATCACCAGCGTGGTTGTCATCGAATAAGGAAAGTCCCCCAATGTGAAAACCCCTCTCCTCCTCATCCTTTTATTGCTGGCTCTGCTATCAAGCGTCCACGCGCAGGAACGCACCGCCGCAGGCACCATGGAAACCCAGATGAGCTGGAGTGCCCTCTCCAGCAAAATCGGCACGGTGGATGCCAAGGTGTTTGGCATCAATAGCCTTATCAACCAAGACATCGCCTGCGGAAGAAAAGGCATGCTGTACGCACCTGGCCCGGGAGCTGACGGACAGGGTTGTATGAAGCCGTTTGTGGACGACACCGCCCTGAACCAGCTTAACGCCAAGATGAACAGCGCGCTGGCCTGCGCCAGCCAGGGGCGGATGTTCAACGGCAGCAGTTGCGTGACGGCAGCCGTAGCACTGCCTGCGGCGCCACGCCTGCAGTGCCGAGTAGCATCGCATGTCGGGCCGGGACCGCACTATGCCTCCCGGGCGCAATGCAACAGCGATGAGATCATGACGGGCGGCGGTGGTCAGTCAGAGACCGAGGGAACCAATTTGTGCAGCGGTCTCGGATCATCCTTTATCCACGCTACAGTCCCAAGCGGGAACGGATGGGCTGTGGATGGCTACCGTCCGGGGGGCGGCGACGCCTGCACCATCGCCTACGCCATCTGCTGCAAGATTGTGAACTGAACCAAAGCCAACCAATGAAAGTCCCGAACGTGAAAATCATTCTTCTTGCCCTCGCTGCACTCTCCCTCATTACGGCAGCATTTGCACAGGAACGCACGGCTGCCGGCACGGTCGAAAACCAGATGAGCTGGAGCGCCCTGAATACCAAGATTGCGACGGCGAACAGCAAGGCTGACGCCGTGAACAGCCGGGTCGAGCAAGTGGTGGTCTGCGGCCGCAAAGGCATGCTGTACGCACCGGGACAGGCCGGCGCCGATGGCCAGGGTTGTGTCGTATCGAAGCTGGATTCGAGCTACGTGAACATGCTGAATGATATCAATTCAAACCTAACCAACATCAATTCCTGCGCAGCCAACGGCAGCGTTTATAACCGCAGCGCCCATTCGTGCTTACCGGTGAAGATGCCGGATCCGGCCACACTCAACATTGGTACCTATAATCAAACACTGTGCACTCGTGGCGGCACCCATACCGTGGTTTCCAGCTGCCCCGGTGGACAGCGTCTTCTGGGATGCGGAGGCGGTCCCGGAGACCAGGACGAAAGCCATGAATACTGGGTCCTTATGCCTGATTTCGCGGCAAACCGCTGCATCGGCTATGTGGGAAATCCCAGATGTTACGACGATGGCTGGTCACGCACCATCGTGTCCGCGGTGTGTTACAGACCCTGACTCTCAGCGGAATTCGACCAACGATAACAATAAAAGAACGATACATGTTGAACAGCATTCGCGCCAAACTGACCCTGCTGGCCCTCATCTCCATTCTGTCCATCCTGGCCATTGGCGGGGTCGGCTTCTATGGATTCAAGCAGCTGGAGGATGCCATCCTCAAGGCCAACGGCGACACTATTCCCACCCTTGTCACATCCGGCCGCATGTCGTTCGACTTGGCGCGTTTGCACACGCTGGACGCACAGTACATGGGAGAACCCCACAAGGAGGACCGGGAGCGCCTGCTGGACCAGCGGGTAGGTATCGTCACGCAAATCGAAAAAACGCAGAAGGAATACGAGCAGCTCAGCTCCCTGCCGGATGAGCCCAAGGTCTACGCGGAGTTCAAAGGCGCCTTCGCTACTTATCGCGAGCAGAAGCGCGCTCTGAGCGCGCTGGTGGAGGAAGGAAAGGTCGAGGAGGCGACCACCCTGTTCGATGGCACGATGAAGACGGCCTACAACGAGGCTGTCATGAGCATGCAGAAAATCGTCCGGATGAACGCCGAGGCGGCCAAGGTCCGGGCCGAGAACGCAAACCGGACCGAGAATTTCCTTTCCGCGCTGATGGGGATCAATGTCGTCGTGGCGATGGTGATTGTCGCCATCCTCCTGATCGCCATTCTCCGCAGCGTGCTGCGTGGCCTAGCCGAGCTGGAGCGCTGCCTCAAAGCGCTGTCCCAGCTGGACCTGAGGGTTGTCGCTTCCGCAGGCACGAAGGATGAGATCGGGCGAATCCTCGAGATGTACAACAGCACTCTGGGTAAGCTCAAAACCGTCATCGCCGAGACCAAGGAAGCTTCCAGCACCGTGTCGGCGGCATCGAGTGAGTTGAGCTCGACCATGGATGTCCTCACGAACGCAACAGGGGAACAGTCGGCCGCACTGGCCGAGATTGCCTCGGCCGTCGAGGAGACCTCATCGTCGGCCATGTCGGTCAAGGAGCGGACCGAACACTCCGTCACCGCCACAAATGACGTCGCCAGCGAATTCGACACCGCGACCGAAAGCCTGCGGGAACTCCAAAGCGCCGCCGCCGGCATCGAGGAGGCACGCGGGGTTATCCAGGCGATTTCCGAACAGATTAATCTGCTCGCGCTCAATGCGGCCATCGAGGCGGCACGGGCGGGCGACGCCGGCCGGGGTTTCGCGGTGGTCGCCGACGAGGTCCGCAAGCTGGCAAGCTCAACGGGCGTATCGACACAGCAGATCACGGAGCGCATCGCCAAACTCAAGCACTCCGTCGACAAAATCGCAGGCAGCCTCTCGCGGTCGGTATCTCTGGTGGACGGGGTCAAGGACAACGGCCGTGCGATGCTCGGGTCCGTGACCGAACAGACCGCCGCCATCGAGCAGATAAGCCGCTCCATGCAGGAGTTCCAGGACCAGATGGACGACATGGTGCGGAGCATCCAGGAATCCAAGACCGCGTCGACCGGTCTTTCGGAGACGGCTGTGGGCCTCTCCGGCACAGCCGGCCGGTTCAATACCTAATCAACGGAAGCCTTTGACGTGGCCGAACACATTCACGGTTCTTTGGACTCCCTGCGCTTGTATCTGACGCAGCTCAAAACCAAAGCCGAAGACCTCGACAGGGAATGCGCCCGTCTTCGGGCCATTGTCTCCCAAGAAATAAAACGGGTTGAAGACTTGATTCAAAAGCAGGTGCAGACAACGACCGGGCGCCGGAACAGGACACTTGGCATATGGATTGTCGCCTTCGCGGCCGCCTGGTGGGCGCCGATCGCGCCGACCCTTGCCCAGACCGGAACCTTTGTCGATGTGATGACGCGCGATCCCGCCACAACCAATGTGCAGAACCGCCTCTGCTACACGACCAATGGCCGGGTGGACATCGGCTGCCCGGCCGATGCACCCTATCTTGACGTTGCAACGGGAAGGCTTGGCATTGGTACGACCAATCCCACCCAGGCTCTCGACGTTTCTGGCTCGATTTATGTCGGTGGCACGCTTGGCACAGGAGCTGGCGGCAGTATGCCGGTTATCAGCCAAAACCAGATACCTCTGCTGCACACCTTTACTCCGACAGGCACCAATGGCGGCAACCTGTTCCTTGGGAGAGGCTCGGGCAACTTCACCATGGCCTATATCAGTTCGGCCAATGATGCCAGTTACAATACGGGCGTGGGCATGGACACGCTTCAGGGCATTACGACCGGCAAATATAATACGGCCATCGGTTGGACCGCACTCGCCTCTACCTCTGTTGCTTCTTACAACACCGCTGTCGGCATCGCAGCCATGGCAAAAAATGTCACGGCCGGCTCCAACGTGGCGGTAGGCGCCTATTCCCTTTATAACGCCAATGCAGGCGTCGATAATGTCGTGATTGGGGGTTCCTCCCTTTTAGCTATGCGTTCCTCCTTCCGCAACACCACCGTCGGTGCCTATACGATGTCCAACTCCGGCTCGGGGAATGACAATACCGTCGTAGGTCACGCTTCCATGCAGTACAAGAACGGCAGCTTCAACACCACGGTGGGCAAGAACGCTGGTGGAGTTAACGGCGGGACAATTACGGGCACCGTAGCCTTGGGGTTCGAGGCAGGAAAATCGCTTGCCACAAACACCAGCAACACGCTGGTGGGGTACCGCGCGGGCGCCTCTCTCACCACCGGCAGCAACAACATCATAATCGGCGCTTCCACGGATGCGCCGGTTGCTGCGGGATCTAACCAGCTCAATATTGGGAATGCCGTCTGGGGTGACATAGGCAGCGGTTCCGGACATGCTAATAAACTGGGTGTCAACGTCAGTTCCCCGTCCAGCAGCCTTCATGTTTCCGGTACATTGCGCCTTACCGGCGGCAGCGAGACATGTGACACGAACCGCCTCGGCGCCATCCGCTACACCTCCGGCAGCTTCGATGTCTGCCGGAGCATCGCCAACGGCTGGGAACCCCTTGCCACGACCGGCAAAGACAGTGCCGTCGACCGGATTACCAGCAGTTCTATGGCAGGTGTCACCGCCAACGCCACCGGCTACATCTCGCTGACGACCGGCGGCATTACCGGCACAGCCTACTTCTCACCCAACAGCGTTCTTGTGAACAAAGGCATTAGCGCGACCGGAGGTGTCTCCGCAACGCAGGGGTATTTCGCGGCGACGCTGGAGGTGTCCGGTGCCATCAAGATCAGCGGCGACGGCACGGAAGGATGCGGCAGCACCAGTGACAAGGGCAAGATGCGCATCAATCCCGCAACGGGCCGCCTGCAAATCTGTGTCGATTAAGAATCCAGCCCAGCAAAGGAGAAGCCTTGTCCCATGAACTTCAGCCAACCGGTGTGGATGCACGACCTTGAGGACGTCGACCCTCTGAAATTCCTGTATGTCGTCACGACCTACTGCAACAGCGGCCGGCCCATGCACCGGGAAGCATTGAAGAGCGTCGTGCTGAAACTGACCCAGCTCTCCCGAAATCTGGACATTGAGCAAGACGACCGCGATGTTGCTGCCGACCTTGCGACAAGTCTGGCCAATGTCGCACTCAAGGCCTATGGCCCCAATAGTGAGTTCGCAAGCGCGCTGAAATCCGGTATCGAAAACATTGTCAACGGCACGTTTTCTCCAGCCAAAACCATACTTACACTAGCCATGTTATGCCTGCCGTATGCGGCCGAAGCAGCTTGCGCTTCGCCTGCGGGCAGCGCAGGTCACCTGATTTTCAATAGCACCCACAAGACCATGCAATTTTGCAATGGGACGGACTGGGTTAATACCGGCGCATCGGTAGCCAATGCCCCCCAGACCGGCTGCACGACACCAGCGGGCAGTGCCGGTGATGTGATCTATGCACGCAACCTCGGCATGGTTCAATTCTGCAACGGTAACCGATGGGTCGACACCGCCTGCGCAGCCACCCGGAATCCAAATGGCAGCGGCTGCACCGATCCGGCAGGTGCAGCCGGCAGCATCCGGTATGTGAGCAATCACAAGGAACTGCAATTCTGCGACAGCACCGATTGGGTGGCCATGGGCTGGGCTTGCGCCGGAGCCTCCCCCCCGGCGAACAACCCTGATGCCTGGACTGCCCGTGCCTCGCCCGAAGCCAATGCCTGGTCTGGCATCGCCTATGGCAACGGCCTGTTCGTCGCCGTGGCCAACAGTGGCACCAACCAGATCATGACCTCACCGGATGGCGTCACCTGGACCGCCCGTGCCGCACCCGAGGCCAACAACTGGTACGGCATCACCTATGGCAACGGCCTGTTCGTCGCCACGGCCAACAGTGGCACCAACCGCATCATGACCTCACCGGATGGCATCACCTGGACCGCCCGCGCCACCCCCGAGGCCAACAACTGGTACAGCGTCGTTTATGGTAACGGTCTGTTCGTGGCCGTGTCGACCGTCGGCACCAACCGCATCATGACCTCGCCGGATGGCATTACCTGGACCGCACGCGCCGCGCCCCAAGCCAATGAATGGGCCACGGTCACGTACGGGAATGGCCTGTTCGTGGCTCTGTCGACCACAGGCACTCATCGCATCATGACTTCGCCGGACGGCATCACCTGGACCGCACGCGCCGCGCCGCAGGCAGCTTTCTGGGGTGATGTCGCCTACGGGGGCGGCCTCTTCGTTGGCGTGGCGGGCAGCGGCACCTACCGCATCATGACTTCGCCGGACGGTATCACCTGGACGGCTCGTACCGCGCCCGAGGCGAACGCTTGGGGCGATATCACCTACAGCAACGGCCTGTACGTCGCTGTGGCAGTGAACGGCACCAATCGGGTCATGACCTCGCCGGACGGCATCACCTGGACCGCCCGCGCCGCGCCCGAAGCCAATTACTGGACAGATATCACGTATGGGAATGGCCGGTTCGTGGCCGTGTCATCCTTCGGCAGTGCCAACCGGATCATGACGTTGCCGTGGCAATAGAGGACTCATCCGCCAAATCCCTTGCAAATATGCGTCCCGCAACGGACACCACAGAAACAATAGAATGATAGAGGCTTATGAATGACCGCATCGCCAATATGGACGCCATCCGGGGTTTTGCCCTGTTCGGCATCCTCGTCGTCAATATATTGGCGTTCTCCTCCGTCTGGTACGGCTCGGGCTTTCCTGCCCCCGGCAACCGTTCCGTTCTTGACGAGGTACTGGCCTTCCTGGTCTCCGCCCTCTTCGAGCTGAAGTTTTACCTGCTGTTTTCATTCCTCTTCGGCTACAGCGTTACCCTCCAGATGCAGTCGGCCGAAAAGGCGGGGGCGACCTTCCTCCCGCGCATGATGCGCCGGCAGGCCGGGTTATTCCTGATTGGAATTCTCCATGCCGTCTTCCTCTTCCATGGTGACATTCTGTCGACCTACGCCATCCTTGGGTTTACCCTGCTGGCCTTGAGGCACCTCCGCGGTCAAACCAAATTGCGGCTCGCACTCCTTCTGGTTCTGGCGACAGCGCTGTTCTGGCTCGTCCTCGCCTGGCTGCAGGGCGCCGCGGTGCCACCCCCCTTTGATCCCGCCGCGCTCAACGCCGATGCTGCGGCATCTATCGCGGCCTGGCGCGGCGGGCCGCTGACGGTCGTCGGTGAACATCTGGCCGCGCTGGAAGATTTCCTCCCGCTCCTTTTACTGCTGCAGGCGCCCTGCGCCTTCGCCATGTTCCTCGTCGGCTTTGTCGCGGGACGGAAACGGCTTTTCCTGCACCGTGACGTCTACGGGCCGCTGCTTAACCAGTCTCTCGCCTGGGGATTGTTGATCGGCCTGCCTGGGGGGCTCATTTACGCTACTGCAGCACAATATGCGCCTGGCACGGCCGTCGAAACGGCCGGAATAGCTCTGTCCATTCTGACCTCGCCCTTCCTGAGTCTCGCCATTCTGGCCGGTCTGCTGAAGTTGCTGGATAGTGGCCGGGTTGAGCGCCTACGCGATTGCTTCGCCAGCCTCGGCCGCATGGCGCTGTCGAACTACCTGCTGCAGTCCCTGACGTGTGCATTCATCTTCCACGGCTATGGCCTGGGCCTCGTCGACCGGCTCGCCATCTCTCAGGTCCTCGGACTTGGCGTGCTGGTTTTCATCATGCAGATGTTACTGAGCTGCTGGTGGATGAACCGTTTTCACTACGGTCCGCTGGAATGGCTGTTGCGAGCCGCAACCGTCTGGCACTATCCCGGATGGCGAAAAAAAGTCACGAAACAGGGTGAGCCGGCACGGGACAATCGCCGCTGAGAAACGGGCAAGCCTTGTCAGGCTGCAGATGAGCGCTCGCCCAGGACTTCCACCAAACGCAGCAAATACCCGTCGGGATCCTGCACCAGAAGTTCAGTCTGGCCGTACTCAACATCGCCGTCCCGATACCAGGCCTCGGCCGGTTCACGATAAAAACCGAGACCGGTAGCCCGGATGCGGTCGATGATCGGCGCCAACGCGGCAACCTCGATTTGCAGGTTCATGCCGCGTCCGAACGGCGGGTCAAGCCCCTCTGCCACCCAACTGTCCGCGTGGACCTGCTCCAGCATAAGGTGCGCATTCCCCAGCTCCAGATAGACAAAGGCGTCCTCCGGGCGCTCAAAGCGTACCGAGAACCCGATCACGTCGCAGTAGAACCGCCTGCTGGCCGCAAGGTCCGTGCACGTCAATTCCGGCACCAACGCCGGCCACTGGTCTGGTTCCATCGTGTTCCTCTCTGTTTGGAAAATATTACCACCCGTCAGGGTATGCTGCCCAGTTCCAGCACAGAAGGAAGCTAGGCAGAAACCCTGCTTCGGGTGAGCCTGCCCCAATGCACAAACCCGGTGCAGGACATGCCAATAAGAATCAGATTGTAGAGGGCAATACCATGCTGACTGGCCATCAACGCCACAGCCAACCCGGCAAGGCATCCAAGGATACTGGTAGCAAACGCCCAGCGGTTCTGATGAATCATCAGATACTTGGTTGTAAGCCCTGACGCCAGCAAGAGCCAATCTAAACCGTAGTACTCAAACAAGGATATGCGCTTTTTTGGTTGTTGCGAAAGTCTATGACGGGCGGGGGAAGTGCCGCCTGACACAATCTTCCCGGACATTTGCAGGCTCGCCAAAAAACCAAAGCCGCGCCACATCAAACCAGAGTCGCTTTTTTGTGCGACATCCCTTGTGAAAACCTGGAGGTCAACCAACACTCGCAGGGCGACATATCCTTATGTCCCGTTTTCGCTCCTCGGAGCCCCCGTCACCCCGCCTTCCGGCGTGACGGAAGGCAAAACCCTGGAGATTCGTTCATGCTACACCGCCTTATTCCTCCTTCCATCAGGGGAGACCTGGTTCTTCGCGGATACGAGGAGCTTCCCGACCTGCCCGACAACCTCAAGGTCGGCGGTTATCTCGACCTCTCCCGATGCAGAAACCTCAAGGGATTGCCGGGCAACCTCAGGATCAAAAGCTATCTCGACCTCACGGACTGCACGGGCCTGATGTTCCTGCCCGATGACCTCAGGGTTGGCGAGTCCATCATCCTCACCGGGTGTACGGGTATTACCAGCCTGCCGGATGGACTCAGCGCCGGCGGCAGCCTCAAACTCACAGGTTGCATGGGTCTCACCGCCCTTCCGCGCAAGCTCCGGATTGGTGGCAATCTGGATCTTGAGGGATGCACGGGCCTTGCCTCCCTGCCCACGGGTCTCGCGGTGAAGGGTTCGCTCCTTCTCCGCCGCTGCGCGGGTCTCACCAACCTCCCGCACAAGCTCACGGTCGGAGGCGATCTCGATCTCACCGGCACCGGTATCACCACCCTGCCCGACAACCTCCGTGTTGGCGGCTACATCTTCCGAGACTGACAACGACGCCCCCGGTTTACCGGGGGCTTTTTCTAAGCGGTCTCCTGCAAGCCAAGCAGGAAGCTTTGCATCTTGCGAAGATTCTCCTGCCACTGGTCATGCAACACCTTGGTACTGTCGTAACTCGCCCGGGCATCCGCCAGGGCGTCGGCGTAGACCTGATCAACATCAAAGGTCGTGTGCCACGCCTTGCCAAACTCCCGTTTGGTCGGTGACGCGCCGCTGTCATACGAGGTCATGGCAACGTCGCCCCTTTCGTAGGACAGCGCGTTCCTTACCTCGCGGTTCAGATAGTCAATCCGGTTCTCACCGCTGAGCCTCATGGCATCGGCCTGCTGCAAAATGGCCTGCAGTTTGAGTTCAAGAGCCGTATGCGTCATCGTCTCACCATGGCGTGGGCCGATGTTGGAGGTAACCAGCGAGCCGTCCTCGTTGATGTACGCGAGCAACTCACCGCCGGCGGAGAAGGCGGTACGGACATGGGAGCTGGTGTCGGGATTCTCTGCCTCGAGCATGGTCATGCGCTGCTGCGCCATGTCAAACAGAGTCTCCTGGCTCTCGTAGGTGTCAGCCATGATCTCAAGCCATTTGTCGAAACTGACCATGGCTTTTTCCGCCATTTCCGAAGTTATACGCCACCCTTTCCCGGACAGGGTCTTGCCGTCGGGCATGGTGAGTTCGGACGTAAATGTGGCCTGAAACGACGGATCAGCCTCACGGGCCTTCAAGGAAGCGAGCAGTTCGGATTTCTGGGCGTCGTAATACTTTTCCAGTCCCGCGCGTTGGGCTGGATTGGTAAAAATAGATGATTTAAGTTGCATTTCGAATATACATCCTTGTTTACATGGAAATAAGCAAGAAACATACCAGAACGACGAAAGGTGTTGGAATATGGTGCTTTTCCAAGCAACAAACGTCAACAATTCGCCAAGATCACCAAGCTTTTTTATAGCCCTACACTTGCGCGGGACCGTCCATCTCCCAACACTCGCGGTGCGACATATCCCTATGTCCCGTTTTCGCTCTTCGGAGCCCCCGTCACAACGCCTTCCGGCGCTGACGGAAGGCTAACCCAGGAGACTACATGCTCAACTTCACCGTTCCCCCCACCGTGAACGGCAATCTGGACCTCACAAGCTGCCGCGACCTGGACCTCTTGCCCAGGGGTCTCACGGTCAGGGGCAGCCTAAATCTCACAGGTTGCACAGACCTTGCGGCTTTGCCGGAAGGCCTTAACGTGCTCGGCTCTCTCTATCTTGCAGGCTGCACGGGCTTGACCGCCCTGCCGGACGACACCCGGGTCGGCAACAGCGCCTATCTCAACGGCTGCACCGGTCTCCGGTCCCTGCCAAGGGGCCTCACGGTCCGCGGCAGACTTGATCTGTCCGGCTGCGAGGGTCTGAACCTCCTCCCTGACGGTCTTATGGTCGGGGGCAACCTCTACCTTAGGGGATGCAGAAATCTGCTGGCCATGCCGGACGACATTATCGTCAAAGGCAGACTTGACCTCGCCGGCTGCACCGGCCTCACAGCTCTGCCGGACAACCTCACCGTCGGCGGCAGGCTCGACCTTACCGGTTGCAAAGGCCTTATTCGCCTGCCGGAAGGGTTATCGGTCGGTGGCAGCCTTCATCTTACAGGTTGCTCCAGCCTTACCCAGCTTCCCAGAACCCTGAAGGTTGCCGGGAATATCCACATATCCGGTTGCACCAAAATTGAGGTACTGCCGGATGACCTGGAAGTGGGTGGGTCCATCATCCACAAATGACAACGAAGCCCCCGGTCAACACCCGGGGGTTTTTGTGTCATGGAATACCGGCCCCGCGTTACCTCGCGTGATGCCGGCCCGCAACGTCGAAGTTCGCATAAAGATTAAACAGATAGTTGCCCACTCCCACCATGGCGGCCACCGGCAGGCGGGCAAGGAGCATGTCCACATCGAATCCACGAACGATCAGCACGGAGAGCGAGGAGGTCGCAAAAGCTCCCATCGCCGCCACTGTCAGCATATTGAAATACCCCATCTCCATGGAGCGGGATGTTCCCCGGAATACATAGCGGCGGCTGATCAGGTAATTGAGACTCACGCCCAGAAAAAACCCTATGTAGACCGCCACGGGATATGCCATGCCCAGCCTGAGACACCCGGCCATCAGCAGACGGTCAAGACCAAAGGTCCCGCCCCCGACCAACGCGTATGTCAGAAAACGACGCAGCGCATCCCGCGTAAACTTCATAGCGCCACCCCATTTTTGTCTATTTTCGTACACGTAACGGCGAATTACCAGCAGAACCGAACCTACATGATAAACGAATACTCGGATATACTTATTCTCCAGCGTTTACGCCGGAGACTTTTTTATGGGCGGTGGCCCTTGCGGCCGCCCACCAGCCGCCCAATACTCACCACGCGACATATATTTATGCCCTGTTCCGCTCCACGAGCGCCCCGTCATTTTGCCTTCCGGCATGACGGAAGGTCACCTTTTGGAGAATCCCAATGCCTCATTCACCTTTTCCTCCAAGCGTCGTAGGAAACCTCGATCTCAGCCACTGCACGGATATAGTCCTTCCTGAAGGCTTCAAAATCAGTGGTTCCCTCTACCTCCTCGGCTGCATCGACCTCACCGTCCTACCCGATAACCTCGACATCGGCGATTCCCTCTACCTTGTTGGCTGCAGCAGCCTCACCATGCTGCCCAGGGGCCTGAAAGTCGGCGGAGACCTCTACCTCATCGACTGCACGGGTCTCACCACGCTGCCCGACGATCTCAAGGTCACACGCTCTCTCCACCTGGGTGGCTGCACGGCTCTTAAAACCCTGCCGGATGATCTGACGGTCGGGGGCTGGCTCGATCTCACCGGCTGCAAGGCGCTCAGGGCTCTGCCAAAGAGGCTGAAGGTCGGTGGCTGGCTGAGACTCAATGACTGCACGAGCCTTGCGGCGCTGCCGACAGACATGAGGATCGGCGGCTCTCTCTACCTCACAGGGTGCACGGGTCTCATCGCCGCGTCACCCGGTCTCCTGGCAGTCGGCGGGCATCACTCCCTCGTTACGAGGTTTAAGGCCATTGACGCCGTGCTGCTCATGACGTTGCGGAAGTTCAAGACTGTCGATCTCATGATAATCGCAGCTCTCGCGGGCTCCGGCTATCTGGCTCTGTTCAGGTTCCTCTGACCGCACGACGGTATAAATTCAAAAAGGCCGCCGGTTATACCGGCGGCCTTTACGTATCAAGTTCGGTTACCGCAGCCGAGCCAAACTTCCGTGGATAACCTAATTACTCACGCAGTCGAAGGTGCGGCCGTCAGGTCCGGTCAAGTTGGCCTGGGCCCCCTTGCCTCGAAGCGTGTAACCTTGCCCTTCATACCAAATTCCGGACGCTGCTGGTTTTGCGTTCAATCGGGCGAAAATGGCTCCCTTCGAACGCAGAACTACGCGTTCGGCATCATTTTCAAAGTCCGCTGAGACGACACGGCCATCATTACACTGATAAGTCGTTGTCTCGCTTTCCGGTATCGGAGCCACGGATGGAGAAGAACCGGAAACCTCTGCACAGGAGGATAAGACGGGCAACGTTGCCGCAAAAATCAGGATTAATTTGTTCATGGCCCAACGTATCAATTTCGCTCAGGGCTTGCAAACTTGTTCTGAATAGATACTTATTATTTTCAAGTATATAAATTATAAACCAAGCATATGATATTATTAAATTAAGAAAGCCGCCGGTTATACAGGCGGCTTTCATGTTGTCGTTTACTTCACAACATAAGTGACAAAATAACCACTCACGCAGGTCTTACGCCATGGATACAGCTTGATCTTGCCGTCCTCGACCTTGGTCGGAACCTTGGCCCAGCCGGAATCGCACTTCGACGGAATGTAGAACGGCGTGCGGAACTCGACAGCTCCTGCCGCAGCCTTGGCCGCGAGCCTTACGGCGTCCTTGTAGAGGATTTTGCCGGGGCACGCTCCGGTATCCTCCATGGCCCAGACGATTTCAATCGAGTTGGCCGAGGTGCCGGTGAGGCAATCGACCATTTCGTCCTTGGCCGGCGGTGAGACTGTCTTCGTGGTCTTAGCGGCGGTCTTGACCATGGCCTTGGGTTGCACGACGGCAACCTTGATCTGTTGACCGTAGTCAACGGACGGCAGGAGAGCCGAGGCCGGGATACCTGTTCCCGAAGGAACGCAGTCGCAAGCGGCAAACGCCGAAGAGGTAAAGACAACCAAGGCGACGAACGATGCAATAAGCTTCTGGATAAGCATAAGATAATCCTTCCGGTACCGCGGAAAAGCAGTGCAATAGGTTTAAAAAGGGTGGAGATGAAAGAAGCCTTTTGGCCAGCTAACACTGGGAGTATGGAACCCACAAACCCGATTTCAACCCCAGATAGAAAATATTGCGCCATGGCCTGGCGAACGCGACCGGTGCGCAATGGCGGAACACGCCAGGAATTAAGAAGTCCCGAAATGACTGCTGTTGCTACTCCATAGCCCAAGCAAGAAAACTTAATCGTAGGGCATTCATACAGATGAGCGCTACAATTCCTCAAATTCGGGACATGGGAGACACAAGTGCAGTTCGAATACACGCCACCGCAAACAGAACTGGAGAAAGCCCTCGGTGGATACTATTGCATCAATGCGTTTGGCCCCATCGCCATAGGCGACGACGAAAAGTTCATTGAATTCCTACAAGGCTCCGAAATTCCGCCCCGTACCTCAGTCTATATCGATTCAACAGGCGGTGACGTCGATGCTGCAATCAATATCGGGCGGACTATTCGTGACCACTGGTTTTCAACCCACATCGGGCAATCCGTGCTGGACGGTGACCACGATGGCGGTTTCCTCAAGAAGAGAAAGGTAAGCGGCGGCAGCTGCATGAGCGCCGCGACACTTGTCTTTTTAGGGGGGCGCCTGCGCTACTTTGATGACCGGTCAAGATTCGGCGTGCATCAGTTTTCGTTCCGCAATCCTTCACCTGACCATATCGCACGCTCCCAGATACTTTCCGCCAAGATTGCCCGATACGTTGCCGATATGGGCATCCACGCAGAATTTCTCGAAATTGCCTCCACAACACCCAGCAACGAGATTAAGCTCCTATCCCCTGCGGATCTGGATCCGCTGGGAGTTGTCACCGGTGGGGAAACCCCAGTTTCATGGTCAATTCATGCAGTGGAAGGCGCACTATATGTGCGAGGAGAGCGGGATAACCTGTATGGGCATCATAAGATGCTCCTGGGTTTTGCAAAACCTAATGGCTTTTTTGTTCACGCCGTCATTGAGTCACAGGGACGCGAAGAGGAACTCACGAACTTTCCGCTTGTTGAACTCGTTATCCACACCCCCGAGGAAACAGTCATCAACCTGTTTGACCGCTGCTCGAGAACCGTACAGGGCATCTATACAAATATAGCCTCGCAGATAACACCTGCAGAAGCGATGTCCATTGCTCAGTCGACCGCGTTTGGACTTCGTGTGAGAGGCGGGCCTGACGCAGGAGTTTTTCTTGGTATAGGTCCGATGTCCCTCGACGGCGCATCGCACCTGATTAAGGCGTTTGTGGGTAACTTGTCGTAACTCTCGTATCCGCCCACGATTACGCCAAGGGAGCACGCAACCACCTATCTCCTTTCTGAGACAATCAAGGATTGTCCGCCTTAAGGTGTCATCTTATGATTGCAACAGAATCAACACGAGATCGATTATGCCGCCCAAACTTTTTATCTCTTATAGCTGGAGCAATCCCGACTACGAGCAGGATATCTTGCGTATCGCCACCGAATTGCGGGACGCCGGTATCGACGTGATCCTCGACAAGTGGGATTTGCGCGAGGGCCATGAGGCCACGGTTTTCATGGAAAAGATGGTGGCAGATGCCCACATCAAGAAAGTCGCCATCTTCTGCGACAAGACCTATAAAGATAAGGCGGATGGCCGCAAAGGCGGCGTCGGCACTGAAACCCAAATCATCTCATCCGAGGTCTACAAGGCGCAGGATCAGAACAAATTTGTCGCGGTGGTCATGGAACGGGATGACGACGGGAAGGCCTGCCTTCCGGTCTATTACTCATCCCGCATCTACATTGATCTCAGCGATCCCGCGACCTACGCCACGCAGTTTGAACGCCTGCTGCGCTGGGTTTACGACAAGCCTCTCGATGTGAAGCCCGAGATCGGCAAGACTCCAGCCTTTCTCATGGAAGCCACCGTGTCGGTGCGGCTTGCGACGGCGGTTTTGGCACGTCGCGCTCAAGATTCCATTCGTAATGGCCGCGACAATGCCCTTCCGGCGACGCGCGAATACTTTGATACGTTCGTTTCGGAACTAGAAAAATTGCGACTTGTCTCAGGCGGGCGGAAAGATTTTGATGATGACGTCGTCAAATCCATTGAGGATTTTATCCCGTATCGCGACGAAATGATCGATCTTTTCAACAGCCTTGCAATGTACAAGCCCGGCAACGATACCTATCGAATGATACACCGGTTATTCGAAAGCCTTATCCGATACTTCGACAGGCCAGAGAGCGTTCAGCAATGGACCGAATGGGATTTCGACAACTACAGGTTCATCATTCACGAACTGTATCTTTATGCTATTGCCATATTCCTGAAGCACGAACGTTTCGACGCCATTTCAGTCCTCACCTCTGCCTTATTTGCCCCAAGCGACCGAAGGAATGAGGAAATGCTCCGCATTGACAGAATTCGCGAGCCGACACGCTCGCTTTTCCATCGGAAAGAAAGGCTTCAGTTGCGCCGCATATCAATACGCGCGGATATGCTGAAAGAGAGATGCAAAGGTGTTCCTTTGCAATTTACAGACCTGATGCAAGCGGATTTCGTGCTATTTCTTAGAGCGGAACTCCACCAAGATAAGTATCATGGATGGTTTCCGGAAACTCTCTTATACGCCGAGGACTATAGAGGCGCATTTGAAGTTTTTGCGAGGGCGCGCTCCACACAGTACTTTGAGAACGTCAAAACAATCCTCACCGTACCAGACAAAGACGCATTGATGGCATTGGCGGAGAGCTACCAAAACGGAAAACGTCGCGGCATATCTTGGGATTACACATATGTTGATCCTACTGCTCTTATGGGAGCGGGCAAGATTGCTACTCAGCCATAGTAACGCACTATTTTTCAAGTCGTAGAATAGTGCTCTCACTCACCGCAAACGCTTCAGCAATGCGAGCACAGGTTTCTCCCTGTGCCCGCCGCTCAACAATCGCCTCCCTCTCGTGAGGCCCGAGTTTGCGCGGCCGTCCGAACTTCACCCCACGCTGCCGCGCCGCCTCCCGGCCCTGCGCCGTATTCTCAAGGATGCGCCGCCGCTGCCAGCGGGCGGCCCATCCCACCAGAAACGCAATCAGGTCCGCCATCTCGGATGTCGTGTCGATGAACGGCTCATCCAGCAGCCGCAACCCCGCTCCGGCGTCCTTCACGGCCTTAAGAATCGTGACCAGATCAAGCGGATCACGCGCCACGCGGTCGGTGGCGGTCGCCAGCACGAGATCGCCAGGCTGCAGGGCTTCCAGCAATCGCGCAAGCTCCGGCCTGTCGGTCCGGTTCTTGCCGCTACGCTTTTCGTGGAAGATTTCCGCGCACCCAGCCTTTTCAAGCCGGTCTATCTGGTAGGCAAGATCTTGGGCTTCGGTGCTGACACGAGCGTAGCCGTAAATCATGGCTGCACCCAAGGGTAATGGCTGGGAGACGGCAGAACAAACATTAAATCCGTGTATTGCTAATATGTTACCAAATTATTCTAGACGTCAAAAGTCACGACTTTTGCAAGTAGGCCTGATTCACAATTTGTGACGCGATATAAACTTTAGCAATACTGAATCTATACGTATTTTCATTGTCAACTCACGCGGACAGTGCTGGGGCATGTGGCGGCCGAGCCTCCGTCTAAATTCGTGATTTTTGCTACCCATACTCCGTGAATTCACTGACCGGGCAGCGGTCACGCCGTCCTCGTCAAGGCTCGGAATCTGCCCGGCGTTCGGGGTGGGGTTTCCATGCAGATCAAATCCAAAATCGCAATCGGGTCAGTCGTCGTAGTCGGCGCACTAGCCGCGTTCTTTGTCTACAAGTCCGTCAGCGGTCAGGACTACAAGTCTGAACTGGTCGGGAATTATACCCATAAGGACGGCTCAACAGTTGAATTTCTGAGTGATGGCACGGCCATTTTCAGGAAGGACGGAAGCCAGAGGATGTGGAAGTATTCCTTCACGGACAACGGAAGCCTGAAGCTCGAAACAGCAGCCCCGGTTGTCGGTGTTGAACCAGCCATGTGCAACTACAGGCGCACCCCCAAGGTCTTCGAAGTCTTTGGTTGCCAATACGCAATGACGCTCAATGTGGTGCAGTGATGAAGATCAGCGTCATGGCGCTCGCTGGCGTTTTACTGATGGCAGCTCCAGCCTCTGCCGAAACCGAACTCGCGCACCCGCTACCGATGCGACAAACGTTCAGGCTCGACGCGGAAACCGGCTGCTATCTCTATGAAGGGAGGGCGGCCGAGTTCGTCGGCAGCTTAAAGCGCGGGTCCTATGTCAGCGTAACCATGGACGACCCCGAGCGCATCCCCATCATGGACGCGCCGGAGTTCAAATCGAATAACAAAGCCGCTTGGTTCGGCCCGCTCCCAGAAAGCCGGGCGTACACCATCGTCTTCGTCCCCGCCATGCTCATCGGTACGCCGGGCAACGTGGTTATCTGCGGCCGCACCTTCGCGCCGGGAAGCCCGGAAGAAGCCACCCACCGGGATAAAGTCGTACAGGACATGGTGGACCACGACCCGAACACGCAGGACGTCCTGCAGGAACCCCGCGTGCATCCGGCCAAATGACGCAATCCGCCGGGACCAGATCCCGGCCTCTAACAGCATTGCCTCTAGTTCTGTCCACCGCGCCCCCGACGGGGCGCTTTTGATTCAAGAAGGAGAAGCATGATGATTATCCCTCTATTTGGTTTGGCCACAGCTGCGTTCTGCCTTGTGGCGGCAGGGAGCCTTATCGGACTCCTTATTACCCTGCTGAGAGAGTACCCTCTGTGGCTTCTTTTGGTGCTCGGTGGTGCCGTCCTGATCATGGCGAGTGCGGCATAGATATTCACACCAAGCTGTCACCGTTGAGGAACCCCGCGAACCAGGCCAACAAGGGTTGTGACGCGGGGATATCATGAGACAGCCAAGCGCCATGTATAGTCAGCCGCTTCATTATTTTGAATCTTCCGCTTGAAAAGAGGGCCCCTTGGGAACAGCCCCATTCAATTGGCGAAACGCAAGATAGTCAGCGACAATGACCGGAAGCACTTTCGCGACTTCGTCCGAACCGATAGCGACCAGCGTCGGACGTTGATCCGACACATGCAACTCGAAATATGGACGCTCTGAAGGATAAATCATCCTCATGTCGTCCATGCTAATATTAATATTAGCAACGCAAAAATGCTTGTCGAAGGAATCGCCCACTGTTCCGAAATCGCCATCATAAAGCGACGGGCCGGTATGTCGAAACTTTATATAGAAGCGTCCATCAGCCATAAACGGCATGGACTGCATTAACTCTTGAGCTTCCTTAAGTCGATTTGCAAAATTCTCCCTCGAGGTAGCTACTTCCAATTCAGTTTTTTGATGCATCATATCGGGTCGCAGCAATGACCGGTTTCGAAGATACTCACCGGATGCTTCAGCAATCATCTCATGAAAATCATCAGTTGAAGGTGTCTGAAGCTCGATTGGGTGGCGTCGTACATGGAAAAGACGTTCAAGAACACCGACAACGTAACCAACATCTGACTCCAGCCCACTCAACCGTTCAGCAATCCACTCATGATGAGCCGCTACGGAGTTTCGGCTCTCAAAAACGAACGTTGCGATCTCTGTAAGCTTGGCAATAGCATCGTCGCGCTGTTTCAAGTTGTGAAAATGGTTCAACAGCGCTTCTTCAACAAATCCCGATTTCTCGCCCTCGGCAAGGCCATCCAAAAGCGTGATGAGATCGCGTGACAGCGAAAACGAGCGGGTAGGTCGTTTTGCTGAACTATTGGCGGATGATCCATCACCGCCATCGTTCTTCGGCGTGCTTGGGCCTCTCCCCCTACCAGACGGCCCTGTCCTTCCTGCCATGTAGCCCCCTTGACAATTAGGAATTTTATCCTATAACGCGTATACAACACTTACATCTTCATCATTTTCTATTCGAGGGGTCTCGGCAACCCGTCGAATGAGGAGCCGTGCGGCTTCTCGATAAAGGTACCGACGCGGGCTATCGTGCCCCTCGTCTGGTACCTTTATCTATTGCAGTCTAATAGGCCGCTCAATAGCCGCCAATAATCAGCTACTGCATATTATTATCAAGCTATTGATGTTATTTGATTTTATCCCACTCTTATTCGTGGATCATTGGTCTTGCCGAACCGCGGGAAATCCCGCTCAACCTGTGAGAACCAAAATGCACGATAGCCAACTCAAACACCTCTACACCACCCTCGCACCGACAAAACCGAACCGTCGTGGCCAGCGCATCGCGGGCCGCTGCATCGGCTTCAAGCGTCACCGGCCGGGCAGCCTGCTCGGCGGCATCTATGTGTTCCCGCACATCGACGGCAAGCACCTCTACGAGGTCAACCCGCGCAACCTGTTCGAGTTTATCTATATCGCCCGCGTGGACCAGCCGGTTCGCACGACGACGATCTTCCTGCCATGGGTGCGCTGATGAACAAGCTCGTTGTCAGCTCCAGCCGTACATCCCTGGCCACGGACGTTACGAACTCGGCGGTCGTGGAGATACTGCCTCCCGATCCGAAGATCAGTACCATCGAACCGGTCTGCCAACAGGCCGTCATCAGGATCGTGCAGAAAGCACTCTACAACCTTGATCTCCCCGGTTACGGATATCCGTCGAAAGTGGTCTGGTATGGAAAGTCCGGCGACCAGTTCGTGGTGGCTATCGAGCGTGGTTCTACGGCCGTGCGGTATCTCTGGACGGTTTGCCCACACACCTACAAGCCGAAGTGCCTCGGGCCGGTAAATGACTAGCCGATGAACCACATCTTCGGCTTCCTCGTCCGTACGATGGAGAAGCTGCTGGACCTCCACCTCAATATACTGGTGGCGATCCTCAGCTTCTTCGGCCGCGCACTGGTTCGCATCGTCGCGGACATCTATGCGCGGCTCACCCACAAACCGATACGACGTGCGCCGACCAGGCGCACCTCGTATCCGCGCCGCCGGGGCAATCCCCGGCGTCGCTGACCGATATCCGATATAGCACCCCTCCTCTTTTACCCCGCCGACATCATTGCGAAATTCCGGTCTGTGCCGCTTCGGCAGGCACGCCGGTTTGCACCCGTTGTTGGCCACATGACAGGTAATCTTCATGAATCTGGTCATATTCCTTTTCAAATCCACCTGCTGGACGTTGTCATTTCTGCTGAAAGCCTGCTGGTGGATATTGCGGCTCCTGTTCCGGGTGGCCTACAGGCGCCGCCGCAAGGGCGGCTCCCACGGGTCTTCCCGGTGGGCCACTCGCTGGGAGCAACTGCGCCGTGGAGCCCTTACCGGCGAAGGGGTCATTCTCGGTCGTGGCGCATTCCGCCGCTTTCTGCGCTTTTCCTCGGATGGCATGGTCATGGTGTTCGCCTCCATGGGCTCCGGCAAGGGTCTCGGCGTCGTCATCCCCTCCCTGCTTTCCTACCCCGGATCGATGGTCGTCACCGATCCGAAAGGTGAGAACTACGATATCGCACGCCGTCGCCGCACGAAGTTCGGCAAGGTGCGCATGCTGAATCCTACCAACCTTGACCATGCCGACCGGTACAACCCTATCGACATCATTCGTGTCGGCACACCCAACGAAGCGGACGACGCTGCAGCGTTGGCGTCCCTGATGATCAAGCCGGATGCCCGCGAAGCCCATTGGGACGACAAAGCCGCCTCGATGCTGAAGGCGCTGATCCTGCATACGCTGCAGGAACCTCCCGAAAGCCGCACGCTAGCTGCCGTCCGTCGCTTATCAGTCGGCACGCCGCAAGTCTTCCTCGCAACGCTCGAAACCATCACTCAGGAATCCCCTTCCCTCGCCGCACGCGAAATTGCCGCCGGTTTTCTGACCAGCGCACTCGAACCCAACGGCAGCTTTTCCGGGGAATTCAAATCGATCCTGTCGAACCTCCAGAAAGCAACCGAACCTTGGTCGGCAGGGTCTCCGGCAGGTGTACTCTCCTCTTCGTCCACGTTCGACCTGACAGAACTGACGACTGAAACGTCCACACTCTTCCTCTGTGTCGATGAGGACGTTTTGACCGTTTACGAACGGTGGCTGAGGGTCATGGTCGGCTGCGCGCTGAAAACGCTCACGCGGGCCAAGACGGCTCCGCCCAAGCGAAAGGTTGTGCTCCTTCTCGATGAGGTCGCGGTTCTCGGTCGCCTCGATCCCCTCGAACGTCAGTCTGGCCTCCTTCGCGCCTACTGCACGCCGGTCCTGATCTGGCAGAACCTGCCACAAATTCATGAAGTCTATGGCCGTGGCGCAGAGGCGTTCCTGGCAAATGCTTCGGCACGGGTCTTTTTCGGGGTCAATGACAATCAGACCGCCACCTACGTCGCTAACATGCTCGGCAACATGACAACGCTTTCCAGTTCGTCCGGGGTCAGCCACTCCGGGGAATTATGGGCCAGCGGTAACCGTCAGAAGGGCCAATCCGAAAGCGGATACTGGCTCCTCGACGCCGCCGAGGTGCAGCGCCTTCCCCTCACCCGCGCCATCATCAAGTTCCGCAACGTTCCGTACTCGATCCTCGGCCGTCGCCTCGACTACCGCAAAATATGGTGCTGGCGCGGACGGTGGGACAGATGGCGAGGCGCATCGTCCGGACAGCCACGACGCAGGAGGTGAGCGTGGCAATTTACCATTTTTCCGGGCAAATACTCGGGCGCCAGCCGAAACGCAATCCGGACGGCTCGTACCGCCCCGGTTCCAAGGCCGTGGCCGCTGCTGCCTATCGCGCCGGGGAGCGACTTACCGACCGACGCACCAACGAGGTGCACGACTACAGCCGGCGCGGCGGGGTTGCCCATACGGAAATCCTCGCACCTGCCGGCAGCGCACCGTGGCTCACCGACAGGGAAACGCTCTGGAACACGGTTGAGGCCATGGAAGTCCGCAAGGACGCCCAACTGGCGCGCGAGTTCAATATGGCCCTGCCGTACGAGCTTAGCCGGAACGATCGTCTCGAACTAGTAAAGACCTTCCTTGAGACGCATTTCGTCCGACGCGGCATGGTCGCGGATTTTGCCCTGCATGATCCCTTGCCGGAACACGGCCAGAACGAGAAGAACTTCCATGCCCACGTCATGCTGACCCTGCGCCGCGCGACCGCGAAAGGACTTGACCCCGTCAAGACGCGCGAATGGAATAGCAAGGAACTGCTGAGCGTCTGGCGGGCCGAATGGGCCATCGCATGCAATCTCGCCCTCGAACGTGCCGGACAACGCACGCGGATCGATCACCGCACGCTGGAAGCCCAACGCAACGAAGCCCTCACCTGTCGTGATATGGCAAGAGCCGCAGAACTCAACCGAACACCGGAAATCCACGTCGGCCCAAAGGCGCGTCAGATCGTCCGGAACGGGCGGACGCCCGTCAGTCAGATTCGCGAGGTCAACACCTACCGAAAGCCATCGCGAAGCGTGTCCACAATTCCGGCACGACGCCGACGGCTCAACTACCCTGCGTTCGATCGTGGCAGCCGGCTGTCCCGGCTGGAGCAAATCGTGGCGGGAAACAATACGCAGCTCAAGCGCGACCTCGTGGCCGTCAATCGACGCTTCGACCGCATGAACCGCAAGCTCGACTATTGGCACCGCCATATCGCCTTTGCCGCAGAAGGCGCAATCATGGGGCGCACGTTCCGCTTTAATCGTTGGAAGGCCGCGCAGGAGGACAAACAGCGCCGGGAGGCTGCCGCACGCAAGGTCGTCCACGCACGCAAGCGACTGACCCAGATTGCGCAGTTGCTGAAGGACCTGGAACGTGCCGCCACAGGTGCCAACCGTCGTTACGAACAAGGCTTGATCCGGGCCAAGGAGGTCGAACGGTGGGTACGGCAAGTACGCCACGGTGACCGCACAACGTCACGAGGCCGCACCCGATCGCATCCCTGAACAAGCAAGTTCCGTCGCGCGCCAGCGCGCTTTTCGAACTCCAACCGACGCCCGCAAGGGCGTTCCGTTCCGGCGGATTGCCACAAGCCTGTGGCTGCCGGAGCACCTATGTCGCGAAGCGATGTATAAGTGCGCTATTACCTGCCTACCTCTCCTTACCTCCGTAGCTTTGTGACGCCTCCGCCTCGCTGTGTTTCTCGCTCCCGTCGCCAGGATGCTTCTATGTCACATTCTACTTTCGCCGTTCGCCTCGTCGCCAATCTTGCCGCGCTCGCTGGTTTTGTCCTCATCACGGGATGGAGCATCGACCATGCCGCTGGATGGCTCGGCTATTCGCCCCACGCCTTTTGCACGCTGCTCCACCCCGTGATCCTGATCACCTACGAGATCGGCGTTGTCATTGCCTGCATCGGCGTCATCATGTGTGTTGTGTCGTTCGGGAAAAGCGAAAGCGGGTTAACTCTAGCCGTGGGCGGTTTCCTGCTCTTCGCATTGCCGCTCGTTTTGCCTCGCTACCTAGGCATGTCATGCCTATTGTAAGACAAGCGTCGACCGCGCTTCGCGCGGTTTGCAGAGGGAACCCCCTGCACCCCCTTCGTGCCCAGCCGCCACCGCGCTCCTATGAGAGCGCGGTGTGAACACGCAAACTGGCAATCATATGATGATGCCCCTCAAGCTCAATGCCAAGGAAATCGCGCCCACAGCGGCGCGCGGCCACCAAAGAGCTGCCGGACCCGCAAAAAGGATCAAGCACGAGGTCACCCGGCCGGGTCAGAGAACGAACAATCTCCTCCAGCGGCCGCAGCGGCTTTTGCGTCGGATGCAGCCGATTGCCGGTGCTGTCCCACGGCAACACGTCGGCTAATGGGCTATGAGGTGCAACGGCCGGACCTTTTGCCAGAAGATACGCTTGCTCATGGGTGTGGCACAGATAGCGCTGGGACGAGGAATAGCCCTTGTGGAAGACAAGATGCCCGACAATCCGGAATCCCGCCGAACGCCACGCATCCATAAAGAGATCGACCTTGTTCCAGCCGTAAAAGCTGACGGCAAGGCCGCCGGGTTTGAGAACCCGGTACATCTCGGCGAAAGCCGGTTTCAGCCAGTCGCCATTTATGTCGTTAGCAATCGTGCGCCCCTGGCGGTCGCGATAGCGGACCAGATACGGCGGGTCGGTCAGGATGAAGTCTACCGCCTCGCCCGGCAGGCGCTGCATCAGGGAGATGCAGTCGCCGTAGAGTACAGTGTTGCGAACGGGGCGCATTACGCGTCATCCCGTTCGGTTTTGGGCTTGCGAATGGTCAGGCGGCCGTTGAGGGGCACGGCGGCAAGGGTGATGTTGAACCCGTCGCCGTCGCTGTGGGACCAGCCTGCGCCTATTTTGGTCCAGTGGGCTTTGTCGCCCTCGCCTTCCACCACGTAAACGGCGTAGTCGGGTTTGCTCTTTTGGGTCGGTTTCATGATCGGTTCTCCCGTTGGTTATCCGGCTGCGCCTGTCGCGGCCGGTCGGGGGATTTTTGCGAACGTGTTTGCGAGCCGAAGGCGACCGCAGGCAACGGCAACACGGGAGCGCAGCGAAGGAGCGGGCAGCCGATTGCCGGCGGCGAAAACCGGGCGCATACCCCGACCGTTCCGGCCGTGTAGCGCAGCCGGTAACGGGGAACGACAGGAACACGCCCAAGGCAAACGCGCATGTCTTCAGGCTGGGAGGAGCATCAACGACAGTTACCCATCTGGCCGGAATACCGCCGGATTTGTCAAAAGCACGGAATGATGTACGGTCTTTCTGTCAAAGATGCTGATTACGATGAATGGCGTCTTCTGCCGTGACGGCTGAAAGAGCACGCACGGCAACATCAATGTTCAACGCCATCGACAGAACCCTAAACGCGGTCTTCGAGCAGGCTTTGGGCATCACGCCCGCCATAAAAGACACCGAGGATGTGAACTACATCCTTTTGCACCACAAAGGCGATGCTTACGCGCCGACGGTATCCGATGATACGAAGGTCCGGTACTTTGCCTTGGCGGAGACTGCCACGCTCGGGAAACATGCGAAGCCCGTCAATCAGATCGTAAATGCCGCCGACATAGGTTCCGGCAATGGCGGGACCAGCCTTGTCACGGAGCAGCTCATAAAGTTCATCGATCTCGGCTTCGGCCCGCGCGTGGAATGCAATGCGATGAACCATGTCCTACTTGGCTTTCGCCAAGTCTGATTTGTGCTTCGCCTCGAACCGGGCACGAGACGTCTCAAAGGGGACGCCCTTGGAAGGGTCACGCTTCAATTCCTCGTACCGGCTCGGAATCTCCTCGTTCAGCCACTTCTCGCGGGCATCTTCGTAGTCTTCCAGCATTCTCAATCCAGCACGGACAACCTCGCTGGCATTGTTATAGCGGCCGGATTCGAGCTGCTTTTGAATGAACTTCTCATAGTGTTCGTTGAGCGCATAACTTGGCATGGCATGGGACCTCCTGTTACTAGGATTATAGGTCTCGCCATCAAAATTAACAACTGTTATCAATTATTGATACTTTCTTATTCTTAAAACCGGCCGACCACGCCGGAGGCGTGGCCGGTCTTGAGAAGGCTAAACCTTCGAGGAGCGCCCCGCCAAGCGGGCGCTTCGAACCGGCAAGCGGTTCGTTTGGACACCCGTTCGGGTGTCTTTACGAGGCTGTGGTGCCTCGTGTCCGTGGAGGGGCGGCGGTGCCGCCGCCCTCGGCATCTTCCGTGCACGGCCCGCCCGCTGCTTGGGCTTGCGGGCGTTGATGACGGAAGCATCCAATGTCGTCTTGATGTGCGCCGCATAGAATTTCTCGATCATCTCGACGCTGGTGCGGCAGTTTTTGGCAATGGCGTAAACATCTGCCCCTTCCATAAGCCGCAGGCAGATATAGGTGTGACGTAGGCTGTATGCTGTTCGGGGCTTGCCATCGCGGTCCAGCTTGAGATGTTGTGCTTCAAGAAGGTTGTTGAACATCTTGAGATAATTGCCGGGGAACAGCAGATCGGTCGGAGCGGGAAGCGTCGCGGCCACCTCACCATCCCCTTTCCCGCGCACGGGCTTCGCCCGCTCACACAGACGCTCATACGGTTTGACCGCGCCGGGCATGGATTTGCACCAGCCGATACCGCGCTTGCCGCGCACTTCGATTTCAAGGATGCACTGACGCGACTCCGGGTCCTCCACAATCGTTACGTCCCGGTGCTGGAGCTGCTTGGCCTCATCCGGCCGAAGGCCGGTGTTCCCCATGAACAGCACGAAGTCGTGCAGCTGCTCGGCCTCCCACCGGAAGTAAGGGTTCTTCGGCTCCTTGGCATTCTGGCGGGTGGCCTCATAGAGCTGCTTGTACTCGGCCGGGCTGAACCACGGCCGATGGGTAATCTTGCCTTGCGTCTTGTAGGGCGGCGACAAATCAGGAAGGTGGCCCAACCACTTGTGGCGGATGGCGGTTTTGAGAACCTGCCGGAGCGTGCCAACCTCATCATGAAGCGTGCTGCGCGCGGGAGCTCTACCCGTCGTGGACGTGCTGATGCGGTGAACGCGGTAATCCTGCACGGTCCCGGCCGTAATCTCGGAGAGCCCCATCTTGCCGAAGAACGGGATTAAGTGGAGCCGTAGGCGAATACTGTGGCCCTCAACCCATTTGGGGCTGCGCTCACCTTCAGTGATAACGGCATATTCCTGCTCAAACTTCTTGGCGGCCTCAGCAAGGGTCTTTTCGGTTTTCAACAACCCGGCGGCCAGCTTGCCGCGAAGCCCGAGATACCAGTCTTCCGCAAACGCCTTGGCCTGCTCCAGTCCGGTTTCTTTGGTGCTGGTACGGTATTGCTGACCTTTTACCGATGCCGAGCAATGCCAGGTGAGGCCCCCGCGCCGGTAGACATTGACCTTCCCTCCGAGGATTTCATGGCTCGCCATACCGGCCCCCTGTTTGTTTCCGTCTTCGATATGGGAATAGGGAATCACGACCTCAAGGGAACAGTCAAATCGGCCTCGGGATTTGTGCTAGCGTTGTGCTAGGGGTAAAAACGACTTCGGCCTCCACTTGGGAGGCCGATAAAGTCTTGATAGTCTTGTAAATTTTGGTTGCGGGGGCAGGATTTGAACCTGCGGCCTTCAGGTTATGAGCCTGACGAGCTACCGGGCTGCTCCACCCCGCGTTATCCGGTTTTGCGTCTGCAAAATAGGTTTGGTTTTATTATAGCATAAAGGCCGCATTTGCGGCCTTTTGATTTGGGCTTTGTGGCCCTTTTGTGAGTGAGAAGATTTTGTGTTGCGTTTTGCAGACCTGGCAGCGACCTACTCTCCCGCGTCTTGAGACGAAGTACCATTGGCGCTGGGGCGTTTCACGGCCGTGTTCGGAATGGGAACGGGTGCAGCCGCCCCGCGATAACCACCAGGTCGGCAAAACGCAACATATGTTCATGCGGGACGCATGAACATATGTTGCTCTTTATTGGATTGGCATGCCTTATCCCGTTCGCTTGTCGCTCACGGGGGACGCCAATCGGCCATACGGTCACCTCTGATATGAGGGACCAGGTGGCCAAAGCAACCTAGTTCATGTTTTCACATGACTGTTGTTCGAGAAGCTGGAGAGCCAAGGCTCTATTTAATTTACACGTCTTTCTCTGACTTGTCCGTTTGCCTGCCTTGCTCGAGATCGAGCTAGGCAGCCATACAGGACGCTAGTCCGTCGCCAATCGTTTGGCGCGCCGTCCGCAGGGCCTTTGGCCCGTGAGGACAGAAGATGATGTCATCAAGCTTGGCTTGATGAACATATTCAATGGGAACGAAGAAGTCGATCGAGCTATTAGTAACGGTAAGCTTCACACATTGCTGTGCTTCCACACCCGTCCTATCGACGTGGTCGTCTTCCACGGCTCTGATAGGGAACACTCGTTTTCAGGTTGGTTTCCCGCTTAGATGCCTTCAGCGGTTATCCATTCCGTATATAGCTACTCTGCTATGCCCTTGGCAGGACAACAGATCCACCAGAGATACGTCCATCCCGGTCCTCTCGTACTAGGGACAGATCCTGTCAATATTCCTACACCCACGGCAGATAGGGACCGAACTGTCTCACGACGTTCTGAACCCAACTCACGTACCGCTTTAAATGGCGAACAGCCATACCCTTGGGACCTGCTCCAGCCCCAGGATGCGATGAGTCGACATCGAGGTGCCAAACAACCCCGTCGATATGGACTCTTGGGGGTCATCAGCCTGTTATCCCCGGCGTACCTTTTATCCGTTGAGCGATGGCCCTTCCACACGGGACCACCGGATCACTATGACCGACTTTCGTCTCTGCTCGACTTGTCAGTCTCGCAGTCAGGCTAGCTTATGCCATTGCACTCGACGACCGATTTCCGACCGGTCTGAGCTAACCATCGCGCGCCTCCGTTACTCTTTCGGAGGCGACCGCCCCAGTCAAACTACCCACCATACACTGTCCCGGATCCGGATAACGGACCGCGGTTAGACATCCACGAAGATAAGGGTGGTATTTCAAGGATGGCTCCACAGAAACTGGCGTCCCTGCTTCAAAGCCTACCACCTATCCTACACATGCCTTGGCGAATGCCAGTGTAAAGCTATAGTAAAGGTGCACGGGGTCTTTCCGTCTGACCGCAGGAACCCCGCATCTTCACGGGGAATTCAATTTCACTGAGTCTATGTTGGAGACAGCGGGGAAGTCGTTACGCCATTCGTGCAGGTCGGAACTTACCCGACAAGGAATTTCGCTACCTTAGGACCGTTATAGTTACGGCCGCCGTTTACTGGGGCTTCAGTTCAGAGCTTGCACCCCTCCCTTTAACCTTCCAGCACCGGGCAGGCGTCAGACCCTATACGTCGTATTGCTACTTCGCAGAGCCCTGTGTTTTTGATAAACAGTCGCTACCCCTGGTCTGTGCCACCCCATCATACTTGCGTACAAAAGGGTCACGCTTCTTCCGAAGTTACGCGTGCAATTTGCCGAGTTCCTTCAACATAGTTCTCTCAAGCGCCTTGGTATACTCTACCTGACCACCTGTGTCGGTTTCGGGTACGGTCTATACGGTGGAGCTATTTCCTGGAACCTCTTCGCCGCCCAACCAATCCAATAAGGTTGAACAACACACGAGATCCGTCACTACCACCAGGCCCACGAATATTAACGTGGTTCCCATCGACTACGCGTGTCCGCCTCGTCTTAGGGGCCGGCTAACCCTGCTCAGATTAACTTTAAGCAGGAACCCTTGGTCTTTCGGCGAGGGAGTCTCTCACTCCCTTTATCGTTACTCATGTCAACATTCGCACTTCCGATATCTCCAGCAGCCCTCACGGGTCCGCCTTCACAGACTTACGGAACGCTCCGCTACCACTTGCACAAAGTGCAAATCCTCAGCTTCGGTGCATGGCTTTAGCCCCGTTACATTTTCGGCGCAAAGACCCTTATTTAGACCAGTGAGCTGTTACGCTTTCTTTAAATGATGGCTGCTTCTAAGCCAACATCCTGGTTGTTTTGGGATCCTCACATCCTTTCCCACTTAGCCATGACTTGGGGACCTTAGCTGGAGGTCAGGGTTGTTGCCCTTTTCACGACGGACGTTAGCACCCGCCGTGTGTCTGCCGACTAGTACTCCTCGGTATTCGGAGTTTGGTTAGGATCAGTAAGACGGTGAGTCCCCATAGCCCATCCAGTGCTCTACCCCCGAGGGTATTCGGTCGACGCTCTACCTAAATAGATTTCGCGGAGAACCAGCTATTTCCGAGTTTGATTGGCCTTTCACCCCTAGCCACAAGTCATCCCGAACTATTGCAACAGTTATGGGTTCGGCCCTCCAGTTGGTGTTACCCAACCTTCAGCCTGCTCATGGCTAGATCACTCGGTTTCGGGTCTAATGCAACTAACTCAATCGCCCTATTCAGACTCGCTTTCGCTGCGCCTACACCTACCGGCTTAAGCTTGCTAGTTACACTAAGTCGTTGACCCATTATACAAAAGGTACGCCGTCACCCTTGCGGGCTCCGACTGTTTGTAGGCATCCGGTTTCAGGTTCTATTTCACTCCCCTCGTCGGGGTGCTTTTCACCTTTCCCTCA